>JAXMAZ010000019.1:0-151039 GCA_046350115.1 Gemmataceae bacterium | reverse complement strand
CGCCGGTCCCGGCCGCGGTGGCAGTGCAGGGCCGGGTACTTGCCGGACCGCCCGACCCACAGGGGCACCCGGCAGTACCCGCACACCGGGCGGACCAGCACGGACGGGTAGACGGCGGTGCGGGCCGGGGCGGTCGGCCCCCCCGCCCGGGCCCGGTGGGCGTCCCGGACGGCGGCGAGCCGGGCCTGGGCCCGGGCCCACAGGTCGTCCGGGACGATCCGCAGGTCGGGCACCTCCCGGCGGAGCCACTCGTCCCGGGGCCGCGTCCGGGTGGTCACCGTGCCGGTGTCCGGGTCCCGGTGCTGGGTGGTCCGGTTGTACCACTCCACCCCGGCGTACGTCTGGCGGGTGAGCAGCTGGACCACGTTCGTCCGGTTCCACGAGGTCCGGCCGGCCACCTGCCGCTGGTTGAACTGCCGGGCCACCCGGCCGGGGCTCCACCCCTCGTCGGCGTACAGCCGGAACGCCTCCCGCACGTGCCCGGCCCCGGCCGGGTCGATCGCCCGCGCCCGGACGGGGCGGCCGGTGGCGGTGACGGCCGGCGTGCCGTCCGGGCCGGCGACCGCCACCATCCGGTAGCCGACCGCCGGGGCGGTGACCGTCCGCCCCTGGCCGAACGCGTCCGCCATCCCCCGCCGCACCTTCGCCCGCAGCTGGTCGACGAACCACTCGTGCAGCATGGCAAACAGGGCGAGCATCATCTTCGACTGGGGGAGGGCCGAGTCGAACCCGTCGGTCACCCCGACCAGCCGCTTGCCGACCCGGTCGACCAGCCGGCCGAGGCGGAGGGCCTCGACCGCGTCCCGGCTGGCCCGGCCGAGCTCGTCCAGGTACAGCCGGGCCGGCCCGGCGGCCGGCCCCCGGACGGCCGCCTTGGCCTGCTGGTACCCGCGGCGGGCGGCGGTGGTGCCGGTGACGGCGGCGTCGGCGAACACGAACGCCCACGGGACGAACGCCCGGTCGGCGGCCGCCCGGTCGGCGGCCGCCCGCACGAGCACGTTCCGCAGCTGCTGGTCGAGGGACCGGGGGTTGGAGTGGTCGGACGAATAGCGAAGATAAGCGGCCGCCACCTCGCCCGCGCCGGCGGGCACGGCGAGGTCCGCGGCCGCGGGGTCCGGGAGGCCGGCGGCCCGGAACCGCTCGGCCAGCTCGGCCGCCGCGGCCGGGGTGGGCGGGGGGAGGAGGGTGCCGACGGCGGCCGGCCACAGCCGGGCCTGCTCCTCCAGATACGTCGTCGCCAGCTCCAGAACGGCCGGCTCGGGCGGGGTGCCCCGCAGCTCGCGGGCCCGCCGGTCGCGGGGGATCGGTCGGGTCGACATCAACAATCTCCTCGGGCGTTCGCCCGCCGGGCCAGACCCGGGCGCGGCGGGGGTGGGGTGCGGTCGGGTCCGCCGGGCGGACCGAACGGGTCGGGCACCCGCGACGCGGCACCGCCGCGACGCGGGTGGGAAGGTAGACGGGGGCCCTCACGCCACGCTCACGCGGCCCGCGAGCGGGTGAGAGAGTCGGCCCGAACGGGCCGGCCTGACCGCGGTGACCCGCCGGCGACCCGGCGGGCGGTCAGACCCGGTGACCGGCGGGAGCGGCGGCGGGCCTCGCCGGGCGGCTCCGCCGGGGCGGACGGGCCGTCTTCCGTCGTGGATCGGAAGGCCGGTCGGTGGCGACCGGTCGGTCGACCGGCACGTACCCCGGCCGGCCGGGGTGTGCCGGATGACCGCCGACCTCGGCACGGCTGCGGGGTATCGGCGTCTGCGGGCTCTCCCGCGACGTGGCACTGACTGGTCGCGGGAGGGGGTCAAGGCCTGCTCACGGCCCCACTCCACACCGCCTGTCAGTGTGGTGTGAGTGGGGGACGACCAGACGCCGGGCCGGAAGGCCCGGTCAGTCGGCCAGGAAGATGTGGTCGGAGGGGAGCGTCAGCCGGTAGGTGCGGCGACACGGGCCGGGGACGATTTCCCGCCACAGGGTGGCCGGGAGGAGCCGCTTCAGCCGGCCGAACAGGGTCGGCATGGCCGACAGCTCGCACCCGTCCGGGAACAGGTCGGGCTCGCCCACCGCCTGCCCCCGGCGGCCCCTCCGGGCGAGGGTGCGGAGCATCTCCCAGCGCGGCGGTGCCGCCCCCACTCGACCGGCAGCGGGCGGCCCTCCCAGCACGCCGCCGGCGGGTTCGCCGTGAACACCAGCTCCGCCGGCGGCGATCGCCTCCTCGCGGGCCGACATCTGCTGGTCGTCGGCGTACAGCCGCCCGAGCTGCCCGAGGGCGGCCGTACGCCGACGACCGGATCGACCGAGCGGGCGTGTTTCAGCTGGGTCTGGAGTCCCCACCGGCCGTTCTCGACCACGGCGGCGGGCAGGCCGAGCCAGTCGACGTCCGGCGCCGGGTGGAAGCCGACGTACGCCTGGGTCAGGGTGACGCAGGCGACCCGGAGCGGATGCGAGACCGGGTCGTGGCAGACCTTCGTCAGCCGCTCCACGTCCTCGTCGAACCCGATGACATCCGCCATCATCGCCCGCTGCTCGGCCGTCGGCGGTTGCCCGCCGGACGCCAGGAAGAGCGCGAGCCGGACGACCCCGAGCCACGTGACCAGTGCGTCGACCCGGCGGAGGAGCCCGCCGGAGACGAAGTCCCCGACCACATGGCGCTGCGGGTTCAGGCACACCCGGAACGGGATCGTTCCCGCGCCCTGGTGAACGGGCTTCCACAGCGGCCAGGCGGCGACCGGCCCGAAGTAGTCCGCGGGGTCGACGAGGTCGGCCCAGACCGGGCGGCCGGCACGGCTCACATGCCGGACGAACCACACCTGCTGGTCGAAGTCGGCGTCCGTGGGGTCCGGCTGCCACACCGGACCGCTCTCGGTCTGCACCTCCCAGCCGACCGGCTGGTTCGGCACGAGCCGGCGGGCCGCCCGGCCGAGCGGGGTCCGGAGGACGGCCGTAATCAGTCGGGCGTGCCGGACGGCCGCCACGGCGACCGCGTCCACCCGCTGGCGGGCGTCGCCCGGACTTCCGGGCGTCAGAGCACAGACCGACCAGCCGGCGTACTCCCGGAACCGGGGTCGGCGGGCGTAGCAGGCCACCACCCGCCCGACGTCCCCGGTCAGCCAGTCCGAGAGGGCGTCGACCGGCAGGTCGCCGCCGGCGACCCTGGGGTCGGGCATGATTACCTGATACCGCCGCACCGCCGCCTCGATCGGGTCCATGTCCGTCCTCCCGGAGTGCGGCGGGATCCGACGCGGGCGAACTCTCTCACCCCGGGCCGCCCGGTGTGAGCGCCCCGTCGGCACCGCGGGGGATCGTAGTGGGACGGGACGGAGAAACCGTCCCGGCCTACCCCGAGGCCCACGCGTGCGTCCCCCCGACCCCCCGCCGGCCGCCCTCCGGGCCGCCCCCACCCGCCCGGCCGACCGGTCCTGGGCGGATCGGTACGGGGTCCGCCACCGGTGGGTCCGGCTGGCCGACTTCCCGGCCGGCCTGACCCCGCCCAGGAAGGTCCGGGTGTACCGGCGGTGCGGCCGGTACCTGCTCAACTGGTGGGACCCGGCCGCCGGCAAGAACCGGAGCGAGCGGGTGGACGGGGACCTGCTGGCCGCCCTCGCCCGGGCCCGGCAGCTGGACGACCGGGTGACGGCCGGCCGCACCGCCGGGCTGGGGGCGGCCGGCCGGGTCGGCCACGCCGACCTGGTCGCCCGCTACCTGGCCGACCTCGGCCGCCGGGCCGACGCCGGGGAGGTGGCCGCCGGACGGTCGCCCGGTACCGGGCCGCCCTGGCCCACTACCTGGCCTACTGCGACCGGCCGGACGCCCGCCGGCTGGCCCCGACGGCCGCCCGGGCGGGGCGGGAGTTCCGGCTCGGGCTGGCCGCCTTCCTGGCCGGCCGGGCGGTCACCGGGAACGGCCGGCCGGGGCTGCTCCGCGGCCGCTGCGGTCCCCGGGTACATCCTGGCGGCCGTCCGGGCGGCGTTCGCCTGGGCGGCCGACCGGACCGCGGCGGCCTCCTGCCGGACGGGTTCCACAGCCCGTTCGTCCGGGCCGGCGGGCCGGCCGGGGTGTTCCGCGGGGACCCGCTGGCCGCCCCCGACATCACCCCTGCCGATGGCGGCCGCCTTCCTGGCCGCCTGCGACCAGTACGAGGCCCGGCTGTTCGCCCCCGGGGTGCTGTTCGGGCTGCGGGCGGCCGAGCCCCGGCTGCTGGCCCGGGAGCACCTGACCGCGGCCGAGCTGGCCGTGCCCAACCTGCCCGAGCTGGACTACACGACCAAGGGGCGGCGGGACAAGCGGTTCCCCCTGCCGGCCGCCCTCGGCCCGGTGTGGGCGGCCCTCCGGGCCGGGGGGCCGCACGGGCTGCTGTTCGTCCGCCGGGCCGTGGCGGAGGGGGCGGACCGGCCGCCCCTGGCCGGGGCGTCGCTGGCCGACCTGGCGGCCGAGTACCGGGCCCGGGTCGGGCGGCTGCCGGCCGGGGCCGGCCGGGCGGCCCGGGTGCGGGTGCGGGACGGGGTGCTCCGGGACGCCGGCGGGCTGACGTACGACGACATCGGTCGGGCGTTCGGCCGGGTGGCGGGCCGGCTGGGGTGGCCGGCGGCGGCCACCCTGAAGGACTTCCGCCACCTGTTCGCCACCGCCCTGGCCGACGCCGGGGTGCCGGACGGGTACCGGAAGTACTGGCTGGGGCACGCCCCCGGGCGGGAGGCGGTGGTGGCGTACACCCACCTGGCCGGCATGCGGGGGTGGTTCGACCGGCTGGCCGCCGGCCCGTGGGCCCCGGTCGTCGCGGTCCTGGTCGCCAAGTTTCAGTCCGCCGGGGCGGCGGAGTCGCCCGACCCGGTGCCCTTCTCCTCGTCCCCGTCGAACGGGTAATCCCGGCCCGCCGGTCCGTCGCGGTTCCCATCGAACCGCCTGACATCACGGCGGACCGGCGACCTGGCCCAGGAACGATCATCAGGCCGTCGGCGGCAGCGAGATCACCAGGTCGCCGTCCAGGACCAGCTCCGTCCCGTCGGCGAACACCCCGGCCCGGCCGCCGGCCTGGGCGGCCGGGAGCGGGTCGACGGCCGGGAAGGCGTACCCGGGCACGTCCCCGTCGGCCCCGGCCGGGAACGCGTCGGCGGCCGCCGGCACCAGCCACACCCCGAGGGCCGGGTCGGTCGGCGGGAGCCCCCCGGGGCGGCCGGACAATAGCACCTTCGGCAGGTGTACGAACCCGCCCACCAGGGCCAGCCCGGCCCGCTCCATCCAGGCCCGCACCCGGAACCCCAGATCGTCCCCGGCCCGCCCGGTCAGCCCGCCCACCGGCCCCCGCCCGAGCCGGCCGGCCACCCCGGCCGACGGTCGGTCCCGCCCGAGTTGGTCGCCAACCCGCACCGAAGCCGACCGCCGCCCGGCCCGGCTCGGCGGAGAAGTGGGGGGACACCGTCACGGCCACGTCCGGCCCGCCGGCCGCTGGCCGGAGGATCACCGCCTGACCCGCCCGGCCGAACCGGAACACCGGGCGGATGGCCACGACCGTCCCGGTCACCGGGCAGTCGACCGGGGCCCCGGCGAGCACCCACCGGCGGAAGTGGGCGACGGCCGGCGGGCGGAGGTGGACCAGCCGTCCGGCCCGGTGCCCACCAGCCCGCGGGCCGGGTCGACGGCCGGGGACGTGAGGCCGGCCAGGGCCGGGTGCCCGGCCGGGACGGCCGCATAGCCGACCGGCCGCCAGTCGCCCGGGTCGACCTCGTCGGCGGCCGCCTCGGCCGCCCAGTCGTACCGCCCGGCCAGGGCCGCCCGCCACCGGGGGCACCGGCGAGCGGCCGCCCGGGCCAGGGCCGCGTCCAGCCGCCCGACCACGTCCACCACCGACCGCCCGGCGTCCCGGCCGAACCCGCCGGCCAGGGCGTTGCCGTGCTCCACCGGGAGGGGGAAGAAGGCGGGGCCGTCCGGGCCGACGGTGGTCGCCCGGGCGGCGTACGCCAGGACCGGCCGGGCGTCGCTCGGCCGGTCGACAGCGACCACCGCGGACACCCACGGGGCGGGCAGCAGGAGGCCCAGGTCGGTCGCCCCGGCGGACGTGGCGAGCGGGGCCAGCCGGGGGTCGTACCGCTTGCCCGGATCGACCAGCAGGCCGACCCCCACCCCCCGCCGCACTCGGGTATGGCGGCCGAGCTTGGTCCGGGCCCGGGAGATGGCCCTCAACAGGGAGGCCCCGCCGGCGGCCGCCGTCACAGCCGGCGGGCGGATGGTCTCGGCCCTCTGGGCTGTAACGCTCCCGCCCGGTTCGGTCGTCCGCGTCGTCTCGTCGAACAGCAGTGCCATGGCCACACTCCACAGGGGTGAAAGACGACCCGGGCGGGCGAACCGCCCGGGTCATCGGTTGTGGCCAGCCGGCCGTCGGTTTTTAGTGACGCCGAGCGGTCTGCGTTCGGCGTTGCGGACGTCCTGACCTTCGGCCTCGGACCTGCCCTTTCCACCGCTCTCATGCCGTACGGGGCTGAAGATCAGCGGACTGATGCGTGCCCCAGCCCGTCTACCGGTCACGATGCCGCCCGGGGAGCGAGGTGCCGGTTGGCCTCGCGGCTGACCGGCTCCCGGACCAACCGTCCGAGACATGGCGATCGGGCTCTTGAAGTGAGGTCCGGGGCGGGTAAACTCGGCGCGTGATCACCGTCACCCAGCTCCTGGACGCAGCCGCCGCCGGCGATCCCCGGGCCGCAGCCGACCTGTTGCCGCTCGTGTACGCCGAACTCCGGAAGCTAGCGGCCATTCACCTGGCGGCCGAGAAGCCGGGCCAGACGCTGCAGGCGACCGCCTTGGTCCACGAGGCGTACCTGCGGGTGGCCGGGCCGGACGCCGCCCAGCGGTGGGACAGCCGGCGGCACTTCTTCGCCGCCGCCGCCGAGGCCATGCGCCGCATCCTGGTCGACCAGGCCCGGCACAAACAGAGCCTCAAGGGGGGCGGCAAACGGCGGCGGGTGTCGCTCGACGACGCCGGCCCCCTCCCGGCCGCGGACGGCGAGTCGGCGGACGACCTGCTGGCCCTGGACGAGGCGCTTCGCCAGTTGGAGGCCGAAGACCCGGTCAAGGCCCGGCTGGTCAAGCTCCGGTACTTCGTCGGCACCTCCCTGGACGAGACGGCACGGCTGCTCGACCTCTCCCCGGCCACCGCCAAGCGGTACTGGGTGTACGCCCGGGCCTGGCTGTACGACAAGCTGGACCCCGGGTGAGCCGCCCGGCATGACGAAATCGGGGGGTCCGGTGAGCCGTCCCGGGCGCCGATTCCGCATAGAGGGGTGACGACCTCCGGCCCGAGGGCTCCCCCGTGACCCGCCCCGCCCCGACCGTCGAGAGCATCCTGGCCGACGCGGTGGAGATCGCCGCGCCGGCCGACCGCCGGGCGTTCGTCGAGCGGGCGTGCGGCGGCGCCCCGGGGCGGGCGGGCCGGGTGGGGCCGCGGGGGGCTGGTCGACAAGCACTTCCGGGCCGGCTCCTTCCTGGACCACCCGCCCCACCTGGAGACGGTCGTCCCCCCGGCACTCGACCTGCTGCCCGGCACCCGGGTCGGCCCGTACCGGCTGCTGGAACAGATCGGCGAGGGCGGGATGGGGGTGGTGTACGTGGCCGAGCAGACCGAACCGATCCGGCGGGCGGTCGCCCTCAAGCTGATCAAGCCGGGGATGGACTCCGAGCAGGTGGTCGCCCGGTTCGAGGCCGAGCGGCAGGCGCTGGCCCTGATGGACCACCCGCACATCGCCAAAGTGCTGGACGCCGGGACGACCGACGCCGGCCGGCCGTTCTTCGCCATGGAGCTGGTCCGCGGCATCCCGGTCACTGACCACTGCGACCAGGCCCGGCTGACAGTCCGGGCCCGGCTAGAGCTGTTCGCTCAGGTGTGCCGGGCGGTCCAGCACGCCCACACCAAGGGGGTGATCCACCGCGACCTGAAGCCGTCCAACGTACTCGTCACCTGCCACGACGGGGTGGCCGTGCCGAAGGTGATCGACTTCGGCGTCGCCAAGGCGGTCGGCCCGCCCCTGACCGACCGGACAGTGTATACCGCGTTCAGTCAGATGGTCGGCACCCCGCTGTACATGAGCCCCGAGCAGGCCGAGTTCAACGAGCTGGGGGTGGACACCCGGAGCGACGTGTACAGCCTGGGGGTGCTGATGTACGAGCTGCTCACCGGCGTCACCCCGTTCGACCAGGGGCGGCTGCGGACGGCCGGGTACGACGAACTGCGACGGATCATCCGGGAGGAGGAGCCGCCGCGGCCGAGCGACCGGGTGAACACCCTCGGGGCGGAGCACCTGTCGACCGTTTCCGCCCGACGGGCGGTCGACGGGCGAAAGCTGTCCCGGTCCCTGCGGGGCGACCTGGAGACGATCTGCCTGAAGTGCCTGGAGAAGCCGCCGAGCCGGCGGTACGCGACCGCCGCCCTGTTGGCCGATGACGTGCAGGCGTACCTCGCCGACGACCCGATCCGGGCGCGGCCGGCCCGCTCCTGGGAGCGGGCGGCCAGGTGGGTCCGCCGGCGGCCGGTGACCGTCGCGGGGGTCGCGGTCTGCTTCGCGGCCGGGCTCGCCCTGGCGGGCGGCCTGCGGCTGCTCGCGGACGCGTCGGCGACCTCGGACGAACTCCGCCGGCGGGCCGACGCGGCGGACGGGCAGCGGGCCGAATCGGAAGAGCTGGCCCTGCTCGGCCGCCGGCTGGGTTACGCGGACGCCGTCCAACGGGCCGCGGTCGCCTGGCGGGAGCGGCGGCTCGCCGACCTGCCACCCCTCCTCGACCGGGACCGACCGTCGGCTGGCCAGGCCGACGTTCGCGGCTTCGAGTGGCATTTCCTCCGCCGGCACGCCGACCCGGTCCGCCTGCTCGACGCGTCCCGGTCGTCGGTCCACCTGGCGAGATTTATGAGCGGCGGCAAGGCGTGCATCGCCGCCGACGAGGGCGGGACGTTTCGGACGTGGGAGTTGGCGACCGGCCGCGGCCAGGATCGCAACGGCGAGCAGGTTGACTCGGTCAGCGACGACGACCGGACACCCGGCGGGATGCGAGCCGCCTCGGTCGCGCGCTCACCGGCCGGCGGGCTGGAGTTTAAGGTGTGGGAGGTGGCCACGGGGCGAACCGTCGCGACCTGGGCGAACCCGCTGGGACACACCGGCCCGCTGACACTGTCGCCGGACGGCCGGCTGGTGGCCTTCGCGGTCGGTGCCGACCGCACGTCCCCCCTCGAAGTCCGGCTCCGGGACTTGGCCTCGGGACGGGAGCGGGTCGTCCGCCCGGCCGCGGACATCGGCGTGACCGCCCTGGAGTTCTCCCCCGACGCGACGAGCCTGGCCATCGCCTTCAACCAGTCGGCACCCGCCGAAGTTGACCTCGCCATCGAGGTACGAGACGTGGCCACGGGCCGGGAGCGGTTTCCCGCCCTAATGGGCCATCGCAGCTTCATCTTTTCGCTCGCGTTCACGCCGGACGGGCGGACGCTCGCCTCCGGCGGGTGGGACGGCCTCGTCAAGATTTGGGACGCCAGAGCCGGTCTGTGTCGCCACACCTTGCCGAATCTGAACGGGACGGTCCAAGGGGTGACCTTTGCTCCCGATGGGAAACAATTGGCCGTGGCAACCGGGCACAGTGAGGGGAGGGTGGGACAGATTACGCGAGCGGACGCGGCGGCCGGCAAACTTCTCCTCGACCCGTTAAGGGTGATTACGACTGCCCGCCCGGCCGCGGGCGCAAAACGGCGGAGCGGGCTCGCGGTCAGCCCCGACGGTCGTACCGTGGCGGCGGGGGGGGCGGACGGAACCTTGTGCCTCTGGGACTGGCAGGCGAACCCCGAGTACCGGGTCTTGCCGTCCCCGTCGCTCCGCGAAGCCTGGTCCGTCGCCTTTGCCCCCGACGGTCGCACCCTGGCGGTCGGCTACGACGACGAGAAGGGGCACGACCAGGCCGTCCTCCAACTGTGGGACGTCCGCACGGGCCGCGTGAAGGCCACCCTCCCGGGCCACGGCGGCATGGCCTTCGGGGTGGCGTTCGCCCCCGACGGCCGTACCCTGGCGTCGGCGAGCCACGACCGCACCGTCAAACTCTGGGACACCGAGGACGGCCGGCCGAGGGCCACGCTCGAAGGGCACACGGACGCGGTCCGGTGCCTCGCCGTCTCGCCGGACGGGCGGACGCTGGCGACCGGCTCACAGGACCGGACGCTCAAACTCTGGGACGTCGCGACCCGGTCGGAGAAATACTCCCTTCCGGAAGGCGACGATTGGGTCTCCTATGTGGCGTTCGCCCCTGATGGCGCCACATTCGCCGTGCCCCGGGACGGCCGGGTCTGCGTCCACGAGACGGCCACCGGCAAGCTGGTCCTTTCGATCGCCGATGCCGAGCGGCTGCGGGCATTCGCGTTCGCGCCGGACGGCCGGACGCTGGCCACCGCCGATATGACCGGCGAACTGGGCCTCTGGGACGTGGCGACCGGGGTCGCCCGGGCACGCCTGGGCGGCCACACGGATGAGGTCTGGGCGCTGGCATATTCGCCGGACGGCAAGACCCTGGCGTCGGCCGGCAAGGACGGGATCGTGAGGCTCTGGCAGGCGGCCACCGGGCGGCAACTCCTGGCCTTCCAGGAGATCCCGGCCTGGGTCCATTCCCTGGCCTTCTCCCCCGACGGCACCGTTCTCGCCGCCGCCCTGCACGACGGCACCGTGCGACTCTGGCCTGCCCACTGACCCGAGTTGCACGGCGCCGGCGGTGACACGGTGTCCGGCGTTCCCCTGTCGGACGAGACCGATCTAAAGAGGTGACAACGCAGTCATTCACGCTACCGGCCCGGGGAGTCCGCAACCCCGGCAGGCCGGTTCGTGGGCCTACGCCGCTTCAGCCCTCTGCCCGACGTTTTTTTCGGGATGTTGTGAGCCTTCGCCCGCGCGGATTCCGCATGGGGTTCGGGGGCGAACTCGGTCCCACAACCGCCCAGCGGTCCTCAGCGGAACGGGCGGCGTCGCTTCGGTCCGGCCCACCACTTCGGGGAAGGAATCAAATTCGGTGAGCCGTTCGGCGGCCGAATTACGCATGAGAGGTGTGAAGAGGAAACCGCTTCCCGCGCCCGACCCAAGCCCAAGGGTGTCTCATGACCGTCCGCAACTGGTTCCGGCCGTCCGCGTCGAACAAAGCCGCCCGACCTGCCCGGCCGTCGCCCCGCTGCCGCCCGGCCGTCGAACACCTGGAAGCCCGCGAGGTGCCGGCCACCCTGTCGGTCGCTAGCGCGACCCTGGGCGAGGTCGGCACCGCCACCGCCCTGGTCAGTGCCGGTAGCCCCGGCCTCACCGCCCCGAAGGATCTCACCCTCGGGCCGGACGGCAGTCTGTACGTCACCTCAAGCGCAAACACCGTCCTGCGGTACAACGCCGTCACCGGCCAACTCATCAGCACCTTCGTGACGCCGAACTCCGGCGGGCTGGCCGCCCCGTTCGGCCTGGCGTTCGGTCCGGACGGCAACCTGTACGTTGGGAGCAACGGGACCAATTCCATCAACCGTTACAGCGGCACCACTGGCGCCTTCCTGAATGCGTTCGTCCCGGCCGGGTCGGGCGGGCTCAACGGCTCCAGGGGCCTGGCGTTCGGCCCGGACGGCAACCTGTACGTGTCGAGCATCGGTTCGGCATCGATCCTTCGCTACCAGGGGCCGCTCGGGGCGTCGCCGGGCAGCCCGCTGCCCGCCGCCGGCCAGACCGCGGCCACGTTCGTCCCGACGGCGAGCGGCGGCCTACAGCAGCCTCACGACCTGGTCTTCGGCCCGGACGGCAACCTGGACGTCGCCAGCGGCGGTGTGGGGGTGTTCAAGTTCGACGGGGCGACGGGGGCGTACCTCACGACCGTCGTGCCCGTGGGCACCGGCGGCCTCTCGAACCCCCGCGGCCTGGCGTTCGACCAGGACGGCCGGCTGTACGTGGCCGACAACGGGACGGGTGCCATCCACCGATACGACCGCCAGGGCCAGTACCTCGACGACCCGGTCGTTGCGGCGGGGGCCACACTGCTCGGCCCGGTCGGCCTGATCGTTGATTCGCAGGGGGCGCTACTGTTCAGCAGCCGGGATTCTAACGCCGTCGGCCGCTACGCCGGCGGGGTGGCGGTCGCCCTGTCGGCGGCCAGCCCGACGCCGGTCAGCGTGGACTACGCGACGGCCGACGGCACCGCCGCCGCCGGCAGCGACTACACGGCCCAAACCGGCACCGTCACCTTCGCCCCGGGCCAAACGTCGCGGCTGGTGCTGCTGGCCACTTCCGACGACACACTCGTCGAGGGGAACGAGGCGTTCACCGTCCAACTGAGCAACCCCTCGGGCGGGGCGGCCGTCGCAGCCGGCACCGCGACGGTGACCATCGCGGACGACGAAGCGGCCCGCCAGATCGCCATCGCCGACGCCGCGGGCGTCGAGGGCGATCACCGGCCGCACTACCGCGGGCCGTTCGCGCTCGGGGTTCCCGGCCACCAGTTCCTGGGGCTGACGTTCCAGGGCGGCTACCTGTACACCTCCCCCGGCCCGCAGACCAACGGGCCGGTCGACCGGTACGACGCGACCACCGGGGCGTTCGTCGACCACTTCATCGCCGCCGGCCAGATCAGCGGGGTGCGGGACAAGGTGTTCCGGAACGGGTTCTGGTACATCGGGGCCGAGTACACCGACGAGGTGCTGCGGTTCGACGCGGCCGGCACCTTTATGGGGGCGTTCGTGACGGCCGGCAGCGGCGGCATCGACGGCCCCCACGGGCTGGCCTTCGGGCCGGACGTGAACGGGGCCGGCGTGCCCGAGCTGTACGTCACCGGGCGGAACAGCTTCAACGTCGTCCGCTACGACGGCGCCACCGGCCAACCGCTCGGCGCCCTCAACACCACGGGGGCCGGCGCGCTGAGCTACCCCGAGAGCCTGACCGTCGGCGCGGACGGGGTGGCCTACGTGGCGAGTACCGGTAGCAACCAGATCCAGAAGTACAACGCGGTGAGCGGGGCGTACCTGGGGGCCATCACCAACCCGGCCCTGAGCGGCCCCAAGGACGTGAAGTTCGGCCCGGACGGCCTCCTGTACGTCGTCAGCGCCAACAACAGCCGCGTCGAGCGGTTCACCACGGCCGGCGGCTATGTCGACGACTACATGCCGGCCGGTAGCGGTGGGCTGACCAGCCCCCACCGCCTGGCCTTCGGCCCGGACGGGGACGTGTACGTCACGGCGTTGGACACGAGCGGCCAGATCTACCGGTACGGGACCGAGAACGAAGTGGTCCTGACGGTCTCGGTCTCGTCGACCAGTTCGTCCCCGCTGACGGTCGCATACGCCACCGCCGACGGCTCGGCCGTCGCCGGGAGTGACTATGTGGCCACGGCCGGGACCGTCACCGTCATGCCGGGGTTCACGACGGCCACCGTCCGAATCCCGCTCCTGAACGACACGACCGCAGAGGCCGACGAGAGCTTTACGGTCAACCTGTCGAACGCGACCGGGGCGGTGATCGCCGACGGGCAGGGAGTGGTCACCGTCACCGACGACGACTTCACCAAGTTCTTCGTGGTCAACGACGGTAGCCCGGACCAGATGTACCGGTACGGCGCGCCCGGGAACGGCCAGACGACCACCGCCCTGGCCGCCGGGGACACCGCCCCGCGGGGGATGGCGACCACCGCCGCCGGGGACCGGGTGTGGGTGGCGGACGCCAACAAGACAGTGTACGTGTACTCGGCCGCCGGGGCGCTGCTCGGGTCTTGGGCGGCCGGCGGTCTGCCGAACAACGCCTCGGTCGAGGGGCTGGCCACCAACGGCACGGACGTGTGGGTGCTCGTCGGCAACACGACCAAGGACAAGGTCTACAAGTACTCCAACGCAGCCGGCCGGCTGTCAGGGAGCCAGACCGCGGCGAGCAGCTTCGGGCTGACCGGCGCCGATACGAATCCGAAAGGCATCGTCACCGACGGCTCCTCGTTCTGGGTGGTGGACGACGGCACGAGCACCGACAAGGTGTTCAAGTACACCCTGACCGGCGGTCTACTCGGTAGTTGGGCGATCGACCCGGCGAACGCCCACCCGACCGGGCTGACGATCAACCCGGCCGCCCCGAACGACATCTGGGTCGTGGACAACGGCACAGACCGGGTGTACCAGTACGCGGCGGCGGTCGGCCGGACGTCCGGCAGCCAGACCGCCGTTGCGACGTTTGCCCTGGCCCCGGGCAACACCAACCCGCAGGACATCGCCGACCCACCGCTGGCGTCCTCCCTCGTGGAATCCGCCCCCGCCGCGACCGTCGCCCCGTTCGGACTCGCCGGGCTGATCGCCCCGGTCTCGACTGATCCCGCCCAGCCCCGCCCGTCTTCGGCGGCCCCCGTTCGCGAGCCGGAGGCCGCCCCGGTCGCCGTGCGGTCGGCGGCCTCGCCAGTCGCCCGGATGGCGGCCGACTGGTTCGTGGCAGATGGGCTTGATCTCACCCCGATCGACGTGGACAGACCGACCGGCCGCCGTTCCCGGTGACGCAGGCCATTAGTCGGGGTCTGTCGAGCCACGGCTCACGGCTGTCCCCGCTCCCCGGGATTCTGCATCGGGAACGGGGCGGCGGTCACCGGAGCCGAATCGCCTTGCGGGCGTCCTGGTGAGCGGGACGCCACGCCGGTCGGAAGGCTGGGGCTGGTGCTCAGTCGGTCGACGTCCGCCCCACGAAGCCGGTCAGCCGGTCGCGAACGGCGGCCACCGCCGGCCGGCCGGCCAGGGCGGCGACCAGTTGCTCCCGGACCGTCTCCGGCCGGGTGTGGGTGTACACGGCTGTCATCCCCAGCCCGTGCCCGGCCGTCCGCTCCCCGGCCGCCGCGTGCCCCATCACCAGGTTCCGCACCAGCGGGTCCACCCGCCCCTCCTGCAGGGCCGTGGCGAACTGGTGCCGCAGCGTCTTCGGGCTCAACGACGCCCCCAGCCCGGCGGCCCGGGCGGCCCGCAGGAGCTCGACCCGGACCCGCTCCTCCCGGACCGCCCCGGCCGCCCGCCACGCCGCCGCCGCCAGCCGCAGCCGGCCCGCCCGGTCGACCGGCCGCCCCGTCTCCGCCTCGCGGGCGGCGACCCGGCGGGCCAGGTCCTGCTCCAGCTCCCGGGCCGTCCACCCGCCCCCGGCCGGCCACCCCCGGCGGGCGAACACCGGCCCGGCCGCCCGGCCGCCCAGGTGGGCGGCCAGCAGCCCGGCCAGCTCCGGCAGCAGGGGCACGTCCCGCTCGGCCCGGGTCTTCACCTGCCACCCGACGGCCGGCTTGTTCCGCACCCGGAGTACGCCGGCCGCCAGGTCCAGGTCGCCCGGCAGCAGCAGGTGGCACAGCTCGCCCGGCCGCACCCCGGTCAGCAGCAGGGAGGCGAACACCGGCAGCTGCCACCGGTCGCACGCCCCGAGCAGCTCCGCCTCTTGGCCGGCAGTCAAGAGGACGACCGGCCGGCGGGTGTCGACCGCCAGCCGGTCGACGTCGATGGCGGTGAACGGGTTGGCGGCGTACGGCGGCAGGTGCCGCCGCCGGGCGGCGAAGTGGAACAGGGCCCGGCAGCACTCCAGGATGAACCGCACCCCCTTGTCCAGGAGCGGCCGGACGGGGGTGTGCGGGTGGCCGTTCGGGGACACCCGGGCGGCCCGCAGGTGGCGAGCGAACTCGGCCGCGTGGGCGGGGGTGAACTGGGCGGCGTGGCGGACCGGCCGGGCGTCCAGGAACCGGACCAGATGGGCGGTGGCGGTGCGGTACCGGCCGACGGTGCGGACGGACGACCGGCGGACGTGCTCGTGGTGGTCGAGCCACTGGTCCCGCAGGTCGGGGATCCCAATCGGCTCGTAGCTGAAGGTGGTCGGGGCGTCGGCGGCCAGCTGGCCGTTGACCTGGGCGGCCAGCCGGCGGGCGGCCTGGCGGTCGGGGCCGACCCGGGGCCGGCGACGTTTGCCGTGCTCGTGGTAGCACAGGTACCAGACCCGGCCCCGCAGATACCCCTGAACTTGTCCGACCCGGAAGGAGGATGTGGACGCCATGGCGGCCTCGGAGAACCCTCCCGCCACAAACTGCCACAAACGGTGCCACAAATCGGGTCGGACGAGGCGCGTCCGGAAATGCAACGGCCCCGGTCACACCGACTTGTGTCACCGGGGCCGATCAGTCAGCGGAGAGGGAGGGATTCGAAGCTACCCTTGGCGGGTTGGGACTTCGTCGCACCTACCCCGTGTTTGCATCGAAACGGCTGCAAATCCCGGCCATTCACCACTGACTAGGCTGAACTAAAATTGTACTCACACTGGCTTCGGGTGGCCAAGCCTGCCCCCTATTTGCCACCCACCAGTGAGCAGGTCGATGGAACGCTCCTGAAAGCTGCTCAAGGCAAAACCAATCCAGTCGGGTGCCGCAACCACACCGCGATGCAGTCTCTGACCTCGTCGGCGGAAAGAACATCGACCGAAAAGACTAACGGGACTGCTTGGTGCAGTCGCCGCACTAGTCGCACACTGTTCAGCCCCGCCAGCACCGCGAACAAGAAACTTTGACGAGCGTGATACGGCGCGTCACGTCGCCAAGTCAGGCGGATCGCCTGGGCCGCAATTCTCAGCCGCATGATCGGGTCCGCCGCCGTGTTCGCGAGCGTCCTCATGACCGGCGGCACTGGCCAGTGATCCATGCGCCACTCGGCGACCTCGGCCGCGGCGATGAGGGTCTCCTCGTTCAGCACCACCCCCTGGTAGTGCCAACCGACCAACTTGGCGACGGCTTGATCGAATTCTTGCTGAGAAATGGTGCCCTCTTGCCGAAGGACAAAAAGGACGGCTTGAGTCCAGACGCGACTCGTCTGAAAGTCCGTCCGGCCGATCAGCCCGAGAACGAGGTCGTCGGTCCAGAGTACCGCGTCGGGGTGGGCAGCAAGCAGGATCGAGTCGAGGCTCTGCCGGCCGATTGCTTGCACGAGTTGTTCACGTCGGGTGGGGTCGAGAGCCGCGGCCTGCGGACACGGCTGAATGTCGCAACGGTCCTGAATCGCGTTACGCATGCTGGCGAGGAACTCGGCACGCCGTTCCCGCTGTTCAGTAGTGATTTCCACCCGCGCGAGTTCGCCGCCGTCTGTCAGGACAACAGACCCTGCGGACCCTCGGTCCTCGTCAGCTTGTTCGTGAAGGTGCAGCACCCGCTCGTACATGGTTCTGGCGGCAACCCACTTCCTCGATCCGCCACCGACGAGGCGTAGCAGATCGAGGCGGGCTAGCGTGATCAAGGCGGTCAGGTCCAGGACAAGTGTTTTGCATCTTTTCACCAAGTCGATCGCGGCCCGCAATTCGCGATCATCGCCGCTGCCACAGCGGATGCCCAAGTCCGGGTTTGAAGCCATGTGTGCCCAGGCATCGATTTCGTTACGGCCAGCCAACTCCACGTACATGGAGAACGGCATCGGCTCGTTGCGGTACGTCCTGTCCAGTCGCTCGATGTGCTGCTTCCGCTGCTCTAGGCTCTGGATGATTGGTGACGGATCGAACTCGTCACCGCTACCGACGTGAATCATCTGAATCGCGGTGCCGCCAGGGAAGCGAAGTTGGTATCGATCTCGGCAGTCATGGAAACGGTGGATGAACTTGGAAAACGCCTGGCGGATGACGGCGGAACGCGGCTGAAGACCAGAGTGGGATAGAACGACTGTGTCTCCGACCGAATGACCGGACAGGGCTTTGCTGAGCGGGTGGTCGGGCGCGTACTCATCGCGAGCCAAATCCGGTTTGGGACCGTCCTCGATGACTGCCCAGCGGTCCGTCTCATCACGCTCCTCGCGGTAGCACACGGCGGCCCCCGGCTCGGCACGGCCGCCGACGCGCAGGTCAGGGCAGTGTTCGTTCAGTTTGAAGAAGTAGGCGAGGTATTGGCCGTGAGCAAATTCACTCTCGAAGTGCGCGCGGAGAGCGTCGTAAGCGTAGCGAAGTGCGGCTGCGTGTTGTCCGGTTTCGGCGAGAATGCCGACCACCATCCCGCTACCTTGCGGCGTCAGGTCGCTGACTGCGGGCAGCCGGGACAAATCGGCAATGATCAACTCGGACCGGTCGAGCCGAAGGGCTAACGCCGACTGCCAAAGGGCAACGTGACGATCTCCGGGATGCCTGACAAGGTGATCGCGTGCGACTCTCAGGGCCTCGTTCGGGTCGTACATCTGGAGGATGCCGATCTCCGTCTCGATGGCCCGCGGGTCGGCCGATCCTGCCTCCCGAAGTTCTCGACAGACCCGGCTTGAGACATCGTGCCGTTCGAGGCGGCGTGCAGTGTCGAGGAGTTTCTTGCACTCGTAGTTCAACACGCCTGGTCGGTAGCACCGTTCAAGGAGGGGGAGCGCGAGGGCGTCGTCGTCCACGGAGACTAGGGCTTGTGCGAGGAGAAAGATGTGGTCGCGACGGGCGGCCGCTGTGAGGACGTCGAGCGCCTTGTGGAACGCGGCCCGAGCGACGTCCTTGTGTCCCTCGGAAGCCGACAGCCAACCACTCAGGGTCCAGAAGACGAGGGGGTTGACCGCCTCTAGTCGGCTCCCAGTAATCACTCGGCGTGCCGCTTCCTGGCCCTTGCCCTCGACGGCCCACTGGACGATCAGGACGTGTGCATCGTCCCAGCGATCGGATGCTTCCTCGGCAACCAACGCCTCCAGAAGGGCCTGCGCGCGAAGCCGGTCGTCCCCGATATTCCGTTCGTATCGGGCCGCGGCTTCGAAGAACAGCCGCTCACCCTTCGGCTCGCCCGTCTCGGCCTCCAACTCGCGGAGGGCATCAGTGGGGCGACCCACCTGGACGAGGAAGCCGGCGTACTCGGTCCGCATCCTCTGGTCCGGTCGAGCGAGTTCGACTGCCCGTTGGTAGTCAGCCTCGGCACGCGAGTCACCGAGCAGGTGCCGAACCTTGCCACGGTTGAACCGGATGGCGGCCTCAAGCCCGGAGAGTTTCTCCGCCTGCGCCAACGTGACGGCTCGATCATAGTGTTCCGCCGCTTCGCGGAGGAGCGGCGTATAGCTGTCCTTGACGAGATTGAACCCGGTTGCGTGTTTGGCTTCCCCGAGTAAGAACCAAGCGTGAGGGGAGGCCGGGTCGAGTTCGGTGGCCCGCTGAGCGAACGGAATGGCCTCGCTGAAACGACTTTCAAGGAAGGCACGGTGAGCGAGGGCGAGGTTCAACTCCTCGTCCTCTTTGACGGATGAAGCTGCGGCCGCAGCCAACGTGTCGAACGTCATCGATGCGGGTGCTGTACGAATCCAGATGGTGAGGAGGCGGACAGAATGCGTAAACTCGGCCCGGAGTGCCGTCGCCAGTTCGTGAGCCTTCTCTCTCTCGCCGAGTAGCTCGTAGCCGAGTGCTTCGTTTATCCTGGCCCGTTCGGCCGTCGGCGTGTGTCGCTTGGCGTCGAGCAACTCCCGCCCGGCCTGCTCCCACTGCCAGCGGCCGGAGAAGATGCGGGAGCGGAGGGCCTTCAACTGATACCACTGGAGCGGCGTCAGACGGTCGGCCGACCGGGATTCCAACTCCTTGAGTTTCGTCTCCGCCACCTCAGTCTCATGCCGGTCAAGGTGCGTCTTGATGAGTTCGAGTTCCGTGTCAACGGTGGACGCTGGCGGGGCTGCTCCGTCCAACCGTTCGGTGATCGCTCGGAGTACGGCCCCCCAAGCCGGTGAACCGCCCCGGGACGCACCCGGCGAACCGTCCCCGCCCGGTGCGAGCGACCGCAAGAACCCCAGCCAGACGCTCGAATCGGCCGTTGTGGCGAAAGGATCGAACTCGACAGCGTTCGCATCGACTCTGGCGATGGCGGTCGATGGAGGCGGGTCGCCGTCGTCGGCGGGTGGCTTGGTAGCTGGGGCGCGACCGGCACGACGGGCAGGGGGCACGGGCCAACCGCGTTTAATCCAGTGGACCGTGAAGTTGGCAGCGACGGCCGCGGCGTACTTTTTCCAGGTGTCCCGCTCCGCTTTGTTACCTTCCGGGCTTCCAGTCGTAGGCAGCGGCTCGCCTCCTACGCCACCCTTCGGCATGTCTGAGATGCCCCGAATCATGAGGAAGCCGACCTGTTGTCCCCCCGAGATCGCCGTATTCACGGTGGCGACCGCACCTGCCCCCTCCATTTCGACCGCGAGGATTTTCGGCCAGGAGGCATGGACGCTGGCGAAAAAAGCGTTGTCAGCGTTATCGACCACCTTACTGCCCGACGCAATGACACCGGGCAGAAGTTTCGGTCGCCCAGCGGCTTCGGGCCGGAGATGTCCGTCGAGGTCCGCCCATTCCGAGTCGCGGGCGTGGAGCGTGACGGCACTTCGGAGGAGAGCGCCATCGATTTGATAGGTGAAGTCGTGGCGGGGGTGGAACTCGTCCGCCACCTTCCCGTACTCGTAGTCGTAGATGACGCTCGATATCGCCACGTCACCGCGGCCCTGTCCATCAAGCGGAAACCCACCGGCGATTCCCACCAAGAGAACGTGACGCGGCCTGAATCGGGCCAGTGTTGCCGCAATGGCGTTCGCCATTTGCGTAGGGCCGGGTGAGATAGCGGCGGCGACGACAACCAGGTAAGGTCGCCCGATTTGGTCGGTGAGTTCTCCAGTGACCCACCCATACTGATTGGGCTGCTTTGCGGAACCGGGGTCGTGTCGAACCTCACATCCTTCTTGCCCGAGACGCGAGATGACGGCGGAATATTCCTCCGGGATGACCGTTACGATGGCGATGTCGGCCTTGGGCATGGAACTCCCTTCGAGGCACCGGCCAGCGAATTGACGGGCGGCACGAGAAGAACGTGTCGGATCGAGAGACCTTCGGACGCTGACCGAATTCTACCATCCGGGCCCGTGCCGAGACACAGTGGCGGAGCGGCCAGATAAGAGCCACGACGGTTTATACCCGAAGCACCGTCCGCTGGTCGGGCACCAAGCCCTCGTTCCGGATGCGGGTGAGTTCGTGGTGGCGGACGGTCCACTCGCTCGACAGCCCTGTCCGCAGTTCTTCTCGGCGTGGACACGACCGAAGGCGAAACGGCTTCCTCTCCTACCCCAAACGCTGCCACGGTCCCGGTGCCACCCAGCGCGCATCAAACGGCGAACCACGTTCCACCGCCCCGGCCACCGGGGAGAGGAAGGGCACCAGCGCGTCCACGACGGCTTGGAGTGCGGTCGGTGCGTCGCTCAGTTTCGACTTCCGGACGAACCCCTGCCACTGCGCCTGTTTCCCGGTATCGCCGCCGAACGTCGGCGTCAGCGCGGTGGGGAGGGACGTGACGGCGGTCTTGCGGTTCTCGAACGTCCGCCGGACGGCGGTCGCCAGGGTCGGCCCGTCGAAGTCGAACTGCCGGGACAAGAGCCACAGGTCGTAGAAGTCCTTCATCCGGCTGTTGAGCAGCCCGAGTTTGGTCATCGCCTCGAGCTTCTCGGCCACCACCGTCTCGCGGGGGTAGCCCAGGAGGTGCGGGGCCGCGAAGTCGAGCAGCACCGGGTAGTCGGTCATCGTCGCGGTCGGCGTCACCACGTCGCCGAAGCCGACGTCGATCTGCATTGACACCCGGGCGGTCTGGAGGGTGACGAGGAACGTGACCCGGACGCCCGAGTAGTCGGCGTCCTCCTTGATGGCCTGCCCGGCGACGCTCCCCACGTCGAACACCAGCCCGTCGGCGTCAACCGTTTCGCCGCAGACCTCGGCCATCACCGCCGTGACCGCTCCGACGGCGTTGTCCATGCGGGCGAGCAGGTCGATGTCTTTCGTCGGCCGCGACGCCGGTGCCCCCCACGCCGTAAACATCAGCGCCCCTTTTAGAACGAACCGGTCCGCGTGCCGCGACCGCGAGAGCCGGTAGAGGAACCGCTCCATCGCGAAGTACTGGAGCACCTCCTGGAACGGCCGGTCGGTCTCCTTCGCCTTATTGGTCAGCCGCTGGCGGACGGACGCGGGCAGGTTCTTGGTCACAGCAGCGCCTCCAGGTACGGCCGTGCGACCCGGGCCACGCGGCAGACCGCGGCGTAGCGGAGGAGCGCGTCGGCATCGACCCGGCCTTGGCCCTTGTAGCGGCGGACCGCTTCGAGCACGGTGTCGAGGCCGATTTCGTTCCGGTGCTTGAAGCAGTCGGCGAGCGTCTTTTCGCGGCTGTAGACCTTCACGCTCACCCCGTCGAGTTGGTGCGTCTCGATCCCGGCCGCGTACGGGGCGGGGCTGAGCCGGACCACTCGGACCGGAGGGTAGTCGAGCCGCGGGGGTTCGCTGTTCCGGGGCACGGCGAGCCAGACCTCGTGCGGCACCTGGGTGGTCAGGTCGTGGTAGGCGAGTGCCGAGACGAGGTAGACGACCCCGTGCGGCACCCTGGCCGCGACGGTGACGAGGTCGGGGTGTGCGAGCGGTGCCGTGTCAACGAGGCGGTAGAGGCCGCGAGCGAGGGATTCGACCTCCCCGGCGTCCCGCATGGAGTAGAGCGTCCGCCTGTGGATGCCGGCGCGGAGGGCGTCGGCCATTCGCAGCACGCCGCCGCCCTTTCGGAACGCGGCGCGGGCTTTCCGTTCTGGCGCGGTGTCGGGGATTGCGGCTTCGGTGGTCATATTCAAAACACCTCCACTAATCTAATTCTGGAGGTATTTTGGACCAGGCGTCGGTGCCTTGTCAACTCCGACCGGCCAGAGCCGGAACTGGTCGGCACCCCGAAGGGAACGAGGAACACCTGCATCAAGTCGTTCTCCGTGATGTAATCGATTCAGAAGAATGAGTCCGCGACGAAATCGAAGAGGAAGCACGGACCGCGGTCACAGCCGCGGGTCGGGAAGCAGTCCCTCGTTCCGAACGCGGGTGAGTTCCGCATGGCTGACGATCCACTCGCTCGCCGGCCCCCGGCCGCACTTCTTCTTCTCGGCGTGGACGCGGCCGAGGCGGCACCACTCGCGGACGGTGAACTCGGCCTTGCCGAGCAGGGTCGCCACCTCGGCGGTCGAGTACCACTCCTTGACGGTCCGTTGCTCGACGAGGCTGGTCAGCAGCGTCTCGATCTTGGTCAGACGGGTGAGGAGTTCGTCATTCGTGGTCGTCATGGCGTTCTCCTCCGGCGGGTGCGTCAAGGGTGAGCGGGAACAGGATGTCCTGGGCGAGCCGGACGGCGGCCCGGCGGCAGTAGCGGTCTTCGACCTCGATGCCGACGGCCCGCAGGCCCATGTCCTTCGCGGCTCGGAGCGTGCTGCCGCTTCCCATGAACGGGTCGAGGACGGTACCATCCGTCGGGGCGAACGCGGCGAGCAGCGGGTAGAGGGCGTGGACGGGTTTCTGGTTGGGGTGGAAGGCGTCGTTCTCCCGTTCCCACTCGATCACGTCGGCGATGCCCTTTGCCGGCCGAGGCGGGCGACCCTTGGCGAGCAAGAACGCGGTCTCGTGCTTGCCGCGGGTGAACCGGCCGAGACCCCAGACGTTCTTGACGAACGCCAGGTGGCTGACGAGCCGGAAGCCGAGGTGCTTCCAGACGCCGACGAACCGGTCGCACTGGGGCCAGCCGTAGAATGACACGCAGAAGGTGTCGGGCTTGAGCACCCGCCAGAGTTCGGCGTAGGTCGGGTGCAGCCAGTCGTCGGTGTTGTCGCCGACGATGGGTTCGCAGCCCCCGTCCCACCGCCCCTGATAGTTGACCAAGTACGGCGGGTCGGTGAGGACGAAGTCGAACGACTCGTCCCCAAAGATCGGCAGCACGACGCGACAGTCGGCGTGGTAGATAGTAACGCCGCCGCGCTCGTAATACGGCGGAGGCAGGCCAGTATCGGTCATGCAGTTCTCCGGTAGCTCTCGACTCGGACGAACGCATTGAACCCGTGTTGCCAACGCATCCCCAGCGGGGTGTGGGGCGGTTCTGGGGCGAATCCGTTTGTGAGGTGGCCGGTGGAGCGCGAGAAGCGGGAGTACCGGGCGGACGAACTGAAGTTGAAGCGGCTCCGCGCCCAGTTCGCGCTCACCGTGGAGCAGTTCTGCGGCAAGTCGGGTCTCGACAAGGCGACGGCCCGGAAGCTGTTCAAGGGGACGCCGGTCACGCTCACCACGCTGGCGATCGCGGCGAAGGTGTTCGGCATCACCGACCACCTGGAACTGCTGCACCCGGACGAACTGGTCGCGCTGGGCGTCGATCCGGCGGTGACGGTCTCGGGCGAGACGGTCCAGGAGTGGCAGGTCGAGGCCCGCCTGACGGCGTGGGAGAAGACGGCGAACGGCCTCCAGTATCATGTCGCCCGGCTACGGCACCGCTTCCTGCCGTCCCGGTTCGCGCGGGGCAAGTGTTACGAACTGCGGCACCTGGCCGTGGCCGAACGGCAGCGGCTCGACGGGCAGTTGCGGCGGCACGCGGAGGTGTGCGAGCGGGTCGGCCGGCACCCGAACGTCGCGGAGAACGTCACCGCCACGTTCGTCGAGAAGGGCGGCCTGTGGTGGGTGCTGGATCGGTTCGAGGACGGGACAACGCTCGCGGAACGACTGGCCGAAGGCCCGCTCGAAGGAACTTCGCTCAAGACGGTGATGACCGGCATCGCGGCTGGTCTCGACGCACTGCACCGAGCGCAGGTGGTCCGTCGGGAACTGTCCCCGCGGTTCGTGCTGCTGCGGACGAAAGACCGGACGCCGGTGCTGACCGATTTCGAGTTGGCGAAGTTGCTCGACGGCGTTCCGACGGTGTCGCCGACGGGCGGTTGGCCGGACGACCCGTACCTGGCCGAAGAGGTCGTCAGCCGGGGGACGGTGGACGGGCGGGCCGACCTTTACAGTTGGGGCCGGGTATTCGCCCACTGCCTGCTGGGACACCTGCCGGAACCGGGTGCCGACGCGGATGCGGTTCGGAACTCGGCATTACCGGCCGGCGTTCGGACGGTGCTGACCTCGTGTCTGGCTTTGCCGAAGAGTGACCGCCCGGAGTCGGTCGCGGTGGTCCTCAAGGTGCTCAAGAAGTGGTGACGGGTTCCCCGGTCCTTGGAGGGGCTGCCGTGGGGTTGTCGAGGGTGCGGGTGCGGACGCTCGGCGAGTTCGTCTTCTGTCCACGGGCGGGACTGCTGTCGCACGCCTCCGCGGACGAAGACGACGAACCGACCGACGAGCGGATGAACTTGAATTTCCTCCCCGAATACAGCCTGGCCCTGATCGAGGAGCAACTCGCCGTCCAGTTGCGGCGGCTCGCCCGCTGGGCCGCGTGGGCGGCGGGCGGGTTGTTCCTGGTCGTCGTGGCCGTGTGGAACGAACTGCCGCCGGTGGTGCCCCTCGCCATTGCCGTGCCTGCGGTTCTCTGCCTCTGGAAGTCGTTGCAAGCGCTCTCGGCGGTGATGACACTCGGCGACCGGCGGCGGGAGGCGCTGGCGGCGACGCCGACCGAGCCGCCGGCGGACCTGACGGACGACACGCCGGTTCGCTGGTGGGAACTGCTCAAGGCCGGCTTCGAGTCGGTCCCGTATCTCGAACCGCTCTACGACGAGGAGTTGGCCCTCGCCGGCAAGCCGTGGCGGGTGTTGAAGAAGGGGTCGCTGCGGATTCCGGTCATCCGGTTGCCGGCCGACAACTACCACGCGGGGCGGTACTGGGTGTACGAGCAGCATCGGGTCCGGCTCGCGGCCTACACCTTGCTCTTGGCCGCTTGCGAAGGCGGCCAGACGCCGTACGCCGTCGTGCTGTTTGGCGGGAGCTATTGCGGGGTCGCGGTGCCCGTCCTTCCGGCGGCGGCGGTGATCGCGAAACTGGACGAACTCCGACGCGGTCTCGACTTGGAAAAGCTGGGTCTCCCGGCACCGTCCCCGACCAACCCGAAGGTATGCGCCGGCTGTCCGCTCGGACGGCCGCGCGTGATGACCGCGGCGGACCGGAACGAGGCAGCACTCGGGCGAAAACTGCACCCCGTCACCGGGCCGGACGGTCGGACATACCACTGCGAGTGCGGGGATCGGTTCGCCTGGACGCCGCCGCACGACGACGCGGTCCGGCGGCGCCTCGTCCGGCTGGGGTGAGCGGCTACCGCTTTGGCACGCGAACGGTGCCACTCCCCCGGCACACGTCGCACCGCACCTGCACGTCCTTCCCCTCGCACCGGCCGCATACCCGCTTCCCGTCACACTTCGTGCAGGCCACCTCGCCCCGGCCGTTGCAGTAGGAACAGTCCGGGTTCCGAATTCGGCCGGGGATCTGGCCCTTGCCGTCGCACGCCGTGCATCTCTGTCCGCCGGACCCGGAGCACTTTTGGCACAGCCCCGTGCCATTACATGCGTCGCAACGGCCTGTCACCTTCCCCCCGCCGCCGCAGGCCGTGCATTTCTGCTCGACGGTGTCCGCCTCGGCCGTGGTCGAGGCGCCGGCCGCACCGTCGTTCCGGAACGGGTTCTTCGGCTTAGGCTTCTCGCCCGTCGAAGGCGCATCGGCGTCAGTGGCCGGCGGCGGGGTGGTCTTGGCGCAGCCTGCGACGACGGGAAACAGCCCGGCGAGCATGCCGGCCAAGAAGTCACGACGGAACATTTCACTTCTCCAACGAGTCGCCCCCGCACCCGGGTCGCCGGTGTCAACCGCTAACCCGGCGGGCGTCGGCCGCGGATGCGGTCGAGCAAGGACAAAAATACCCGTCCGAGCGACCCGATCCGCGGCCCAGGCCGGAACTCGCGGGCGAGTCCATCCACCGCGGCCAGGCACGCGGCCCGGTTGTCGAACCGCTCGTCCGGGTCGAGTGCCAGACAGCGGGCGAAAAATCGGTCGAGCGAGGTGACGGCGGCGCGGGGAATTCGGTCGCGGTCGGGCATCCGGGTCGAGGGCGGCTGGTATTTTCCGGCGAAGGCGTCCCGCAATTTCGGCAAGCCGGCCCGGCCGCCGACGCCGTCGAACGGAATTTCCAGGGCGAGCAGTTCGTAGCCGAGAACGCCGAGTGAAAAATAGTCGGCCCGGAAATCGACCGGGCCATTTTCCACGAATTGTTCGGGGGCGGCGTATGGCGCGGAAACGCCGTCGCCGGGGTCTCGCCGCGCCGTCCGTTCGACCGGCCAGGCCGAGCCGAAATCGATCAGGGTGAATTTCGTCGGCCGCGGTTCGAGGACGACGTTCGCCGGTTTAATGTCGCCGTGGACGGAGTGGGCGTCGTGGTGGAAGTGACCGACGCCGTGAAATAACCCCCGCAGCAGCCGGACGGTTTCCGAGCCGCTCGGCCGCGGCTGCTTTCTCGCCCGCACGTCGGCCAAGTACCGGTCGAGGGGAATTCCCCACACCCAATCCGTCAGCACCGAAATGCGATTTCGCTCGGAATGGCTCTCGCGGATTTTCGGCAGGTTGAGGTTTTTCTCCGCCGCCCGGCGGAGCGTTTCGAGACGTTGGGCGGTGGCCGGGGAACGCGGGAGCGTGTGCAGCACGCGAAAATCGCCCCCGATGCTGGCCCGTGGGTCGAACACCTTGCGGGCCGTCCCCCGGCCCAAGTTTTCGACGACGAAATAGACCCGGCCGCCGACTCGGACATCGTCCATGACCGGGTAGCACCGACCGCGGCAGCGAATTTCGTCGGGCCGTCCCACCGAGTCATCCCTCGCCGAAGTAGCCGCCCGCCGTAATTCGCGGCGGAATATCCGCGGGCATTTTTTCGTCCCGGAGTGGGCAGGCTTACCGCGGGACCACCCATTGCCGCAACTCCCGATCGGGAATGGCTCTGGGCAACCGCAAGCGGACCGGGACACCGCACCATGTCGGTCCGCGACAGCGGCCAAGAATCGGCCAACCGAACGGCCCGAAACCCGCCCGAGATTCCCCCCAGGCTCGGCTGAGGAACCGATGCGGACAATTTTATCTTGGCCCGTGTGACCCGGTGCCACAAGGGGCACCGGGCACGCGGAGGAAAATCATGTTCTCGTTCTCCGAATACGTGCGGCGGCTGGCGCGGGACGCGGCTCTCGCCGGCATTTACGACGCCCTGGAACTCCTCGAATCCCCGGGGGCGCACGACCCGTCCCAGGCAGCGGAACTGTTCGTGGCGAAAATCGCCGGCCCGCCGGAGCCGCCGGCGTCACCGCCCCCGCCGCCCGCCGTCACCGTCGCCCGCCCGCCGTCGCTCCCGCCCCGCCCGCACCTCCCGTCGCCGACCGGAGAGTCGCTCGAAGCCCGCAAGCGCGGCCGGCCGCCGAAAGGCCCGGAGGGTTCCCCATGACCCGCCGGGAAAAAGAACTCTGCGTCGTCCTCTGCCACCACCTGCGAATTCTGTCGATCGACCAGGTCGCCCGCGGGTGGTGGCCGCCCAACCGGGACGCCCGCTGGCGGGCGCGGGCGGACGTGAACCGGCTCGCCCAGGCGAAGTGGCTGACCCCGGTCACGGTCCTGGCCCGCCCGCTGCTCGAATTATCGGGGCCGATTTTCGTGTGGGCACCGGGCGAGGCCGAGCCGGACTATTCGCTGCTCGAAGACTGGTGCCGGGAGCGGTGGGACTGCCCGGCCGTGCAGACCGAGGTCGCGGTGGCCGGGCGGCGGGCGCTCGACGTGTTCGGCGGCTCGACGCCGGGCGTCGTGAAGAACGCCTGCCAGACGACGCACGACCTGCACGTCGGCGAAATCTTCCTCCGCTACCGCGACTGTGGACTGAACTGGCGGGGGCAGTGGGTCGGCGAGGACGCCGTCGCCGCCCGCTGGGGGTGGACGAAAATCCCCGACGCGGTGCTGTGCGACGCCGGCGGCAGGCTGGTCCGGGCGGTCGATTTCGGCGGAGCGTATCGCGACGAACGGCTGCGGGACTTCCACGCGGCGTGTGCCGAGAAATCCCTCCCCTACGAACTGTGGTGACCGCGATGGCCAAGCGCAAACACGACCTGTCCGAACGCGACCGCCAACTCCTGGGGTTCGTCGGCCAATACCGCCTCGGCACGGACGAATTGTTCCGACGGGTCTTCTTCCCGGACGTGGCCGACCTGCGGGCGGTCCGCAAGGTCACGTTCCGGCTCGTCCAACTCAACTACCTGCGGAAGTTCCGACTCAACCCGAAGGCGGCCTACTACGTCCTGGCCCCGCGGGCGTGCCGGCTGGTCGGGGCGAAGGTGCGGGAGCCGGTGCCGTTCACCGAGCAGTCGTTCCCGGGGGCTGTCGGGGCCGCGTGCTTCTGCGTCGCCCGCGGGGTGAAACGCTACACGGCGGCCAAGTTCCAGGCCGGCCACCCGGACCTGTGCAAGCCGGGGCAGTGCCGGTCGAACTATTTCAAAGAGGAGGTCGAGGGGCGGTTCACGCTCGGCATGTTCCTGTTCGACCGGGCGACCGCGCCGAAGCGGATGGCGGCGAAGGTCCGCAAGGTGATCTCGCAGCGGTATCGGCTGCCGGCGTTCCGTGACCTCATCCTGGCCGGCCGCTTCCAACTCGTCATTCTCACCGGGTATACTGAGAAGTGTCTCGAACTGGAAACGGCCGTTCGGGCCAGCCACCGCGGGCCGGTGCGGGTGCGGGTCGCCGTGGTGCCGGAACTGGGAGAGTTGCTCACGGGCGGTTGACGCATGCGGATTCCCACCTCGGAGACGAACGACACCCTCGACGCCGCGTCCCTGCCGCCGACCGACGGCACCGAACTCAACTACCGCACCCGCCCGGATGTCGAGACCGAAATCCGCTTCACCCGGGACGCCCTGACGTTCGCCGTCGGCGTCTCTGTCGTGGCCGCCATCACGGTCCGGTTCCTGGTCCCCGACTACCTCGGCTACGCGGCCGTCGCCCTGTTCGGGATGGTCTGGTGGGTCGTCCCCGACGCCACCCGGCCCGATGCGGACGCCCCGAGCCGGACGGGCGAATTCCGCCTCTGGCTCTCCGCCGTGCTGGTCGGGTGCGTCGCCCTGCACGCGACCGTCCCGCCCCACCTCGCCGGCTACCTTGTCGCCTTTCCGTGTGCCGTCGCTGCCCTCGCCGGACTGGCCCTCGTCTACGCCCGGCAGGTCGTCGCCTGGATGGCGGCGAACCCGAAGGTCTACGGCGACGTGGGCCGGGAGTGGCAGGGTTACTTCCCGCACCCCGGCCGGTGGGCGGTATGCGAACAACTGCCGGCGGCGCGGGCGACGGTGCTGGCCCCGGTCTTCCTGCTCGCGGCGTATCTGTTCGGCGTCCTCGTCGTCGTTCAACTCGGGTTCGAGGGCCGCAACCCGCTCGCCCCGCCGCTGGCCGGCGTCGGGTTCGTCCTCTTCCTCGGACTGATCATCCTGGTGCGGCGGGTGTTCGCGCGGGACGAGGGGTTCTCGCTCGGGCTGACGGCCCGGGTGTTGTGGGAACTGCTCGTCGTCTTCGCCAGCTACAACCGGCACCGCACGCCGGCCGCCGGGGTGTTCCGCTTCCCCCTCCGCCGGCTCGTCGATGTGGACGCCCGCAAGCACTTCCTCCTGATCGCACTGCTCGTGGCCGGGCTGGCGGCGGCCGTCGTCGTGCCGCCCGTTTGGCCGCCGGCCGTGACGGCCCGGCCCGTGCAAGGCCAACTCCTCCCGCACGAGCGCGACTACCTCTCGCAACTCCCGCCCGGCGAAGCGCGGCACGAGGCCGCGGCGCTCGTCCGGAGTCGGACGGTCACGGAGGACGACATCGAACGTCTGGAACAGGAGCGGTGGGAGTCGATCCCCCGGCGGGTCGTCACGGTGCTGGTGGCGGTCCCGCTCGGGGTCGTGTTCCTGACCGCGGTCGTCGCCTGGGCGACCGTCGGCGAACTGCTCGTTGGCTTCTACCTCGCCCTCGAAGCGCCGGGCGGGCGGGCGCGGACGACCGACAGCGAATGGGACGTGTACGTCAGCCGGCTGGTCGATTCCCAACACGTCCTCGAACGGGAGCACCTGCTCGTCGGGTTCAGCCTGTTCGGCGACTACCCGGTGTTGCTGCACAAAACGATCCTCGACCAGCACTACCACCTGACGGGCGACACCGGGTCGATGAAGACGTCGCTCGTCGCCGGCCCGCTCGCCGCCCAGTTGATGGCCCGCAACGACTGCTCGGTGGTGGTGCTCGACCTCAAGGGGGACATCGCTCCTGTTCGAGACGTGCCGGGTCGAGGCCCAACGGGCGGGGTTGCCGTTCTCCTGGTTCACCACCGAGCGGGGCCGGTCGAGTTGGGTGTTCAACCCGTTCGAGCAGTCCTACCACGCCGCCGTGACGCCCGAGCAGGAGTCGGAAACGCTGCTCCAGGGCATGTCCCTCGACTACGGGGTGGACTACGGGCGGGCCTACTTCACCTCGCAGAACGAGATGTCGCTCAAGGCGCTCATGCGGAAGCTGAACCTGAAGTCGGCGGCCGCCCTGTTCGACCTGTTGAACGACCCCGGGGGCGGCGGCATCCTGTCGGTGCGGGAACTGAAGGACGCGGGCCACCTGCGGGCGATCGCCAGCCGGCTGATGACCATCGCCCCGCTGAACGCCGAGTTGCCGGCCGGGGCGGGCCGCCGGATCGAGGCGGCCGACGTGCTGCGGCGGAAGCAGGTCGTCTACTTCAACTTGAGTTCCCCGCAGGAGCCGCTGTCGGCGGCCACCGTCGCCCGGATGTTCCTGTGGTCCCTCTTCTCGTGCGCCGCCCACAACCGGGTCAAAGGGAACCGCGTCTACCTGTTCATCGACGAGTTCCAGCAGATCATCGCGGAGAACATCAAGCCACTCTTCTCGATGATCCGCGGCCTCGGGGTGACCCTGGTCCCGGTCCACCAGACGCTCGGCCAACTCGACCAGCGAGGCGGACCTGATCGACACGGTGGACTCGAACACGGCGGTCAAGCACGTCCTGCGGGCGTCGGACCCGCGGACATGAAGCGGATCGGGGAGATGTCCGGGGTGCAGACGTATCACACGTTCTCGTGGACCCAGGACATGACCGAGGGGGACGGGGAGATCGACCCGTCGCAGGCGGTCGAAGGGATGCTCCAGATCAGCGAAACCCTCGGCGACGCACTCCCCAAGAACGTCATCCTGGCGGCGAGTTCGGACCCGGCATCGAGTTTCATTCGCTTCACGTTCGGCAGCGGGTATACTCAGTTCGCGGGAAGAACGACCGTCATCCGGTCCTCTTCCCCATCGACCGCGAGACGTGCTTGCTGCGGGCGATCGCCCCGTGGCCGACCCTGCCGGACGACCCGACGCCGCCCGCTCTGCCGGCCAAGCCGACCGACCAGAAGCCGCTCCCCTGCGCCGCCCGGCGGCACGGACCGGGACGAGCGGTTCCGCAACGATAACCTGTAACCGTGCCTTCATCGGCCGATTCTTTTTCATCCGCGATCCGGAGGACGAACCCATGTTGAACGCGAACGGCGGGCGGGGGCACGCCGCCCTCCCGCCCCGGCGAGGGACTTCTTCGAGAACTTGAAACAGTGGGGTGCCCTCGTCAGCATCCTGTTCCTGGGCTACGTCGCACCCAGGTCTTCGAAGTAAGGACCCTCGAAACCGACCGCTCAGCCGTCGGCGGTCGAGCCGTGGGACGCGCCGGCGGCGCGGGACGGCGGGGCGGCGAAGGCCGGCCCGGCCGTATCGCCGGACGTGCGGCTGGCGACCGACCGCGGCATCGAGCAGCAGGCGCTGGCGTTCGCCAAGGCGCGGCAAGCCCTGGCCGTCGCACGGGCGGACGACGTGACCCGACTGGCCGACGAGTGCCTGGCCGAGATCGCGACGTTCGACGCGACGGTGCAGCCGCTCCTGGCCAACGACGACGGCAAGAAGGTGGCCGGCGACCCGGTCCAGTTGGGCCGGTTCCGGGCGGTCTACGAGAAGGACCGCCCGGGAAAGGACGCGGCCGAACGTATGCGCCGCGCCGCCGGCGACCTGGTCGCCCCGGTGCGGGCGTCGCAGGCGAACTCCAAGGACGCCTCGGCCCCGAGCGACCAGGTGGCGGGCGAACTCGACCGGCTGGCGACGCAACTGGCCGGACTGAAGCGGGTCTGGGAGCAGGACCGGCGGACGGTCGAGGCCGTCGTGGCGGACGCCAAGCGGGGCCGACAGCCGGCCGCGACGCAGTCGCTCGACCTGGCGGTGCGGGCCGACTCCGAGGCGGAGGCCCTCGCCCTGGCGACGGCCACCGAGAAGGAGCGGGCCAAGGTGCGGGCGGAGATGAAAGAGAAACAGGTCCGGGAGGCCGCCGAACTCGAACGCAAGGTCGAGGAGGCGAAACTGGACAAACTCCGCTCGACCCGGCTGGCCGAGGCCGGCCGCATCCAGACCGACGCCGACATCACGAAGGAGAAGGGCAAGGACGCGGTGGCCGCGGAGAAAGCGAAACTCGAACGGGAGCGGCAGTTGAAGAAGATCCAGACGCCGGAGGTCAAGCAGACTCTGGCCCCGCTCCTGACCCCCGGCTACCACCAGCCGTTCCGCTACAAGGCGGGCGCGCTCGGCATCGAGCGGACGGCCAAGAAACAGCCGGTGTCGTTCAGCCGCCTCCAGGAGGTCGGGGCGTTGGAGCAGACCATCCACGGCCTCGGCGAGCTGGCGGACATCACCGGCAGCAAGGCCGACGACGTGCGGCCACGGCTGGTCCTCCCGGCGTATACGGACTGGTGGTCCACGGCCCAGCAGGAGAAGATCCAGAAGGTGCAAGACCTACTCATCGAACTCGGCCCGGTCCTGGTCGAGGAAGGGCTGCTCAGCAAGTAACCGCACCCGTCCGAGAATCGCCCCAACTTCGACCCCGCCGGCCGGCGGGGTCGCGGTATTTTAGGACGTGTCGGGGCCGCCTCCCCGAGCGTCCCGAACCGACTTCCCCAACACACTCGCGGGCCGGGCGAGAAACGAGGTGCCTCCGACCCGCGACCCCGTCGTCTCATTTCAAACCAACCCTGAAATGTAAAAAAACAACCGGTGGCTGAGGCTTTACACCCTCTGTTCCTTCCCGCCGCCTGGAAGTGCAACCCAAGGCGACAGACGCGAGCGCACCCCGAACCGGAACGTGTTTCACGGCATCCGGGGTGGCAAGAACGAGTCCGCTGAAAACGTCGTTCGTGCTTTTTGCGTCGCAAGAGACCCCGTGCGGGTCTCTTGTTTTTCCCGTGGTGCCCCCATCGCGTGGTTTCGACTTGAGCGGTCCGTGCGACCGTTGAAATCGGGTTCGGCAAGACGCCGGATTCGACAACCACACCGGCTGCAAGCCGGTTCATGAAGGAAAAGACGATGGCCCTACAAGCCGACAAGGACAAGTGGTATTGCAAGGTGACGCACTACGAGAACGGGCGGGTCTTGACCCGGCGGATTCATTCCATCGCCATCCAGGCGGTGGACGGCAGGCTTTACACCCTGACGGAAAAGAAGCTGCCGGACGCGATCGCGCTCTTCACGGGGGAGGCCCACAGCGGTGAGCACATGGCCGAGGTGCTCATGAACCCGAAGCCCCCGTTCCGCCTCCGGGACATTCCGAAAGGGTGGCCCGAAGGCCGGGATCTGCTGCATGTGGTGATCGGCTGCTTGCTGCTCTGCGGCATCGAGTTGCTGATCGACGGGTTGAGGAGTTTCCTTGACCTGTTCCGCATGTAACAGACCCCAAACGACAGGTGGAACCGGAACGGCTCCGGTTCCGCCTGTCCCTTTCTGACACACCCGACGACCGCCGGCAACCGCCCGCGGCCGTCGTCCACCGATTCCCGTGCAGCCCGGTCATCCCCTTCCGGATGGCGAACCGAAACGCGGCCGTCAGGCCGCGTCGGCATTTTTCCCCACACGGCCGGGTCGAGGCCGAACGGCGTCCGCCGCCCGACCACTGCCCTCCGCTAGGTCCGGCCGGCGAGACCGGCTTTCCGGGCGAGCGGCGGGTGGGGCCGGCAGACGCCGCACTCCCGCACATGGTCGGGCAGGCAACGGGCATGCACACCGCCGCAAAACGTCGGTTCCTCGTCGTCCGCGGCCACGTCCTCGCCGCACACCACGCACGGGAAGACCGGACGCGGTCCCGGCTCGCGTTCGGCCTCCCCAGACTCCGTCAGGTCTCCGAGGGGCGACTCCCCCTTCAGATACGCGGCATAAAGTGTGTCCCCGATGCGGCCCCGCACGCGGGCCTCGGCCTCGCGGACGGCCTCGGTCATCGCCTCGTCGCCCAGGATCGGCTCCATCAGGCGGTGCCGTGCGACGACGTATTCGAACAGCCGCAGGTCGGTGCTGCCGACCGAGTTCATCAGGGTGGCTTCGGCGGATACTTCGATGTAGACGGTCGCCCAGTGGGCGGCCAGGATGCGGAGTTCCTCGCGGGTCAGCGGGTAGCCGGTGACGAGGACGGCGGACTCCCTTGAGAGTGGGTTGAGTATTGTTTCCATGTGTGCGGTCTCCAAAGTTGCGGCCCGGCCCGCCCTCGCGGTCGCCGGGTCCGCGTGGTCGGTTAGTATTCGGTCGGCAAGAGGATCGCGGTGCTGCTGCGGTCGGCCTCGGTGATGACCCAGAAGGTGACGCCGGCGGGCGTGCGGTAGACGGACATCAGCCGGAACCCCTCTTTCAGCGACAGTTCGTTCTCCGCCCCGTCCACGGGGCCGGTGTCGCCCCAGTCGCCGCGGGCGTGCCGGGCGAGTGCGTCGCGGCGGTCGTCGTCTGTCAGTTGGACGAGCGCCCCCGGCGTGGTCACCACCCGCCCGAGCGGGAACAGCGGCGACAACTTCGGGTCGGGCGGGGTTTCGTCGATCATCGACCGGGCGATTTCACACCAATCGACCTCGCCGAGGGCGGCGTTCATCAGGTCGGCGGCCAGGCTGGCTTTTTCGATCGTGCAGGACTCGTGGACCGACTCCTTGAGTTCCTCAGCGAGCCGCGCCAACGCCGAGCGGTCGGCGTCCTCGTCCGCGCATTCGGCGATCAGTTCGCGGGTGCGGTCCGTCCAGTAGCGGTAGCTCCCCTCCTCGTTGGAGAGCCACAGGTTGACGGCCCAGGTTTCGTAGTTGGACCAGCCGTTGTAGGTGGGTTTCTCGTCGTGTGTCATGCGCCTCTGTGTGTCGTGGCCCCGAGCGTCGGCCCGGGACCGGGTTAATGCCCCTTATCCCCAGACATCGTTTCGGGAGGAGGGGCGGTTCATGAGTCCCAACGGGGCGAACCGCTCCTCCGCCCGAAACGAGTCGTCGCCGAGGACCGCCGGGGCCGACCGCAGGCCGGCGGGGTTGGGTGGGCGGAGCGGAGGCGGGTCAAGGTGGAGAGGGAGCGGAGCGTCCGGACCTTGAGGCGACGGAGCGGAGCGAACAGGTGGGGCCGGAGGGCGGCGGAGGCGGGCCGAGTCCGCCGGTGGGCCGGGCGTGAGCCCGGCGGGGGTGGGGTGGAACTCCCCGCGGGGCGGGGGAAACACGGCGACCTCCGGGCGGGTCGGCCGGAGGCGGGTGACGCCGGCCCGCAGGGTTGGCGTGGGGCGGGCGGAGCGGAGGCGGGTCAAGCTGGAGAAGGAGCGGAGCGACTGGTGCTTGAGGCGACACCGCGGAGCGGACAGGTGGGGGAGCCGCAGGACGGCCCGCCCGGAGGGCGTCACTCGCGTGGTCTTGGAGGTGGGGCGGCGGAACTCTTCGCGGACGAGGCGGGTTCGGCCGGGCGACCTGGACACCCTCGAAGAATGCGGGTTGGTGCCTTTCCCCACTCGCCCCTACGGGACGGGAAGGCGGGGTGGGTCTTCGCTCGCGCGGAGGAAAACCCTGGGGCGGCTCTCACCCGGCCGCCTTCTGCACCTTCTTCACGGCGTCACGGGCGACGGTCCGAAGGTCCGGGTGCGCGTCCTCGACCAACTTGGTCAGCCCCGGCAAGGCCTTCGCCGCCTTCGGCCCGATGGCACCGAGGGCGTGGCAGGCGGCCCAGCGGACATCGACATCGGCGTCCGCCAGCAACCCGATGAGGGCGGGCACCGCCTTGTCCGCCTTCGCCCCGACACCGGCCAACGCTGCGGCGGCGAGCCGACGGATCTCCGGGTCCGCGTCGGCCAGACCCGCCAGGAGAACCGGCACCGCCTTCACCGCCGCCGGCCCGATCTTCTTGAGGGCGTGGGCGGCCACCTTTCGCGCTTGCGGTTCGCCCCCACCGAACGACTCGATCAGCATCGGCAGCACCGGTTTGACGGCCGGACCGGCCGCCCGCAAGGCTTCGCCGGCGTGGTGCCGCACCTCCCCGTCCGGGTCGGCCAGGGCGTTCAGCAGCGCGACCAGCGCCTTCTTCGCCCCGCCCCCGGCGGTCGCCAGCCGGACGGCGGCCCGCCGGCGCTCCTCCGGCCGGCGGGCCTTCAGCCCGACGATCATCAGGTCCACGTCGTCCATCGCAACCCCTCCGGTTCGGAATGGGGGTAGCGGCCGTCGGGGTGAGTCCCGAGATCGGCCGCCGCCCCCGCCCTGGGCGGTCCCACGGCGGGGGTGGCGGCAAAAAACCTGTCGCTCGCGCGAGCGTCGATCCTGGCCGACCGCACGGGCGGCCACGACCGACGGAGAGGAATGACGCGGGTGAACGGCCCCAATGGATGAAGTCCGTGGTTCGTCTCGCGCGAAACGGTGTAGCACAATTCGCCGGCCCTGGCGACTCCCGGCGAACGAAGGCGGTCGGCCGAACAATCGGGGCGACCACCGGCCGAAAAAACCGTGCGGCGGCAAAAGCGGGATTGTGGCACGGGCTTGTTCAGTCGCCCGTAGACGCCGGTGCCGTGCGAGAACGGATGACCTCGGCCGCGTGCCGGAGGGCGGACTCGATTTCGACCTCGGACAGCGTGCGACCGGCCGACACGACGACCCGCACCCCGCCCGGTGCGGGCACGCTCACGCGAGTGCCCCGCGTCCGCGGGGCGGACTTGCCCCGGCGGCGACAAACCGCGGCGCGGGTGTCTTCGACCGTCAGCCCGCGGTCTTGGACCGCGTCCGCCAGGGTGCGGCGCTGGGCGTTGTCCGCGAGTTTGGAGATCTCGTACGCCGCCCGGGCCGGCAGGTCGCCGTTCTCGACCCGCTCCTGCAAGTCGTCCGGCAGGTCCAACAGGGCGAGCGTGCGGGAGACCTTCGACGGCGGCACTCGGAGCGCGTCGGCGAGCTGTTTCCCGGTCCACCCGTTCAAGTCGATCAACTCGCGGAACGCCTTCGCCTCCTCGACCGGTCGCAAGTCCTCGCGGAGCAGGTTCTCGATCAACTGCTGGGAGAGGAGTTCGCCGCGGGAGAGATCGCCGTCCACGAACACGCAGTCGATGGCCGCCAGCCCGGCCCGGCGGGTCGCCCGCCAGCGGCGCTCGCCGACGACGATCACCCACTTGCTAAGGTCGGCGGCCCAGCGGACCCGGATGGGGGCGAGCTGCCCGTGGTCGCGGATGCTCGCGGCCAGCCGGTCGAGGGCCTCGTCCGAGAACTCGGCCCGCGGCTGATCGGGGTCGGGCACCACCTGGTTCACGTCCACCCGGCCGAGGCTGCGGAGCGGCCGGCGGCCGACGTCCCTCGGGTCGGGCACCGGAGAGAGGGTCGGGCGGAGGTCGGTGGCGCGGACCCCCATCGACTCGTCGAGATGACCACCGACCCGTTCGAGAATGCTTCCGACACTGGCCATCGCTACCCCACACTCGTTTGCTTGATTCCGTCCGTCTCAGCCCCGCCCCCCGCCGTCCGGGCCAGCAGTTCCTCGCCGGCCGCGACCATGATCCGCGCCGCCTTCGTCCCCGGCGCGTGGTGCGACACCGGGGTGCGACAGGCGAGCGCCACCTTGAAGGCCGACGCCTCGGGCACGACCGCGTCGAACACCGTGCCACGGTAGAGCGCCCGCAACTTCTGCTCGTAGGCGCGGTGGACGACGAGCCGACCGTCGTAGCGGGTCACCAAATGCCCGGCGAGCCGGAGCCGCGGGTTCAGCCGGCCGGCGTGGGCGATGGCCTGGTGGACGACCCGCAAGCCCTGCGCCCCGAAGTCCTCGGGCGGCACCGGGATGACGACGTGGTCGGACGCCAGCATGGCGTTCCAACTGGCCAGGTAGAGGTTCGGCGGGCAGTCGATCAGAATCAGCTCGTAGTCGATGAAGTCGGCCAGGGCGTCGCGGAGCAGGAACTGGTTCAGCCCCTCGCGGTCCGGCACAGGGCGGTTGTGGGGGGCCAACGTCTGGTTCGCCCGGACAATGCTCAACCGCTCGAACCCGGTCGGCACGGCCAGCCGCGCCGGACGGTCGAGCACGGCGGCGGGGTCGAACACGGCCGCCAGCGTGTCCCGCGCGGGCAGGTTTTCGATTGCGGCCGACCCGAAGAACGCTTGGCTGAGCGACCCCTGCGGGTCGCAATCGACGAGCAGCGTGCGGCAGCCTGACGCGGCGAGCGCCCCGCCGAGGTGGTAGGTCGAGCTGGACTTCCCGCACCCGCCCTTCTGGTTGATGAAGCAGACCGTCGTCGTGGGCATGTTCCTCCGGTGATTTCGCGGGGTCGGATTGCCACTGGCAATTCTCGGCCAACCCGCGGGTTCGACTGGACGAACGCTCCCACGGGGCGGTGTAACCCGTCAAGGAAAACCGCGAGCCGCCCGGCACTCGGCGGGTGCGAAATTCCCGCCGATGTGTTACCTCGCTCTCACGACGAAACACGAACCGGACGCTGGCACCGCATGGCCCCGACACCGCCTCCCGACACGAACACGAAGACTCGCGTGGACCGGGTCAGATCGTCCGCGGTCGGCCTCGGGCAGTTGACGCTGGTCGAACACGCCCTTTGCCCGCTCGACACCGGTCGGTCGCTGCGGGACAACCTCGTGTTCGAGACCGGCTACTTCTACTCCGACCGCAACCGCCACCGGCGGAAGGCGAGCGTCCGGGTCACCTGCCCCGGCGGCCTGTCGCCGGCCGACGAGTTCTACCTCTGGGGGCTACTCGCCCTCACCTTCGCGGACTTAGCCGCCGCCGGCCGGGACGGCGCGGCCGACACCGAGTTCCACGCGACCCCGCACTTCTGCCTGCGACGCCTGGGGCTCATCGACCCGCACGCCAACCGTGGCGGCCGGCAGTATCAGCAGTTCGCCGCCGCCCTCGACCGGCTCGCCCAGGTGAGCTACGCGAGCGACGCCTTCTACGACCCGGCTCGCGGCGAACACCGGCGGGTGCGGTTCGGCTTCCTGAGCTACAGCCTGCCGCTCGATCCGGGGAGTTCGCGGGCCTGGCGGATCGCCTGGGACCCGATCTTCTTCGACCTGGTGCGGCCGCTCGGCGGCCGGTTCCGGTTCGACCTGGACACCTTCCGGGAACTCGACCCGGCCGCCCGGCGGCTGTTTCTCCTGGTGAGTAAAATCTTCGACCGGCGGGACACCACGCCCCGGTTCACGGTCGATCACCTGGCCGTTGACGTGCTCGGCTTCTCCCCCACCCTGGCCCCCCGGCACCGGCGGCAGAAACTCCAGCGGGTCATCGCTACCCTCGTCGCCGCCGGCGTCCTGGCCGACGTCCCGGCGTTCGAACCGCGGGCCGGAGACCGGGTCGCCGACGGCGGGGCGGTCGTCCTCACCCGCGGCCCGAGGTTCCTCCGCGCGGCTCCCCCCCCGGCGCGGGCACCGGCGGACTCGCCGCTCGCGGACGGGTTGGCGGCCCTGGGTTTCGATGCGGACGCCGCCCGGCGGTTGCTGAAAAGGTATCCGCGGCCCCTGGTGCGGGAGTGGATCGACATCACCGCCGCCGCCCGCGAGCGGTTCGGCCGGTCGTTCTTCACCCGCAGCCCGCAAGCGTTCCTGGTGGACAACCTCCGCCACGCCGCGACCGCCGGCCGCACGCCGCCCGACTGGTGGCAGGAACTGCGGCGACGAGAGCGAGCCGGCACTTCGTCGCGGGCCGGAGGGCTGGCCGCCGGAACGGGGAAGTCGGTTCGGCCCGACGAGTCGGCGGCCGTCCTGCGCCGCATCGCGGACGCCGCGTTCGCGCGGCCCGCGCACGGGCACGCGGTCGCGGCTCATCCCATTCCGACGCTCGCCGACATCCTCCGCCGGAAACCGTAACTCGCATTCAAAAGCAGATCCTTCCCCTTTGTTTCCAGTGATCTTTGATCCGGATTCCTTTGACGCCCGACTGCGTGGCAGCGACAGGTGCGGAAGGGGAAGCGTTCCCAAGGGCTTAACCGGAAGTTGCCACTGGCAATTCGGTCTGCCAGCGGAACGCGAGCGACACGCTGCCGGGCCTCAACCGGAACGCGAGCGACACGCCGCGGGGCGGTCGGGCGGAACGCGAGCGACACGCCCGACAGTGGGCCTCCTTACCTCGATACCCGAATCGCCACCGACCGCACGAGACCGTTCGGCCGGCAGGTGGGTGCGTTCGCGGGGCGACCGTGCTAGTCCTAGCCCCGCTGTGGTTTGTCCACGGCGGTCGTCAGGAACGACAAACGTTGTTCATGGCGCTCATCGGATCGGCGGTGACATCCGGTAAACTCGGCTACCACCGAGCTAAGGGGATGGGGTCGCACCCCGTCGCGTCACGCCCGTAGAGCCGGATGCGTCGATAGGCGCTCGTCCGGTTCGACGGAGGCTGATCGAAGTAATCCCGTCTCGCGGCCCGGACTTCCCTCGTAAGGAAGACGCGCCGCGACGGAGTAATCTCGATCTTCTATCCGATTGCGAGTCATTTCAGTGTGAGTGCGGGCGACAGGGGAACACCCCGAAGGACGTTCCTTCGGGGCCGTTGCGGTTCAAAGCGGGTGGGCACGACTCCGTCGTGCGAATCCCGTCGAGGGGGTTTGGGCTAACGCGGTGAGAGCCGTTACGCCCGTTCAACCTCGCTGGCGTGGGGAGTTCCCGGCCTGGCAACAGGCGGGACCGGCTTGCGACCGAAGCCGGCGTCCGGGCGAAGCACCCGGCGGCGAACAGCTCAACCACGAGAGGGGCGAAAGCCCTTGCCAGTGAGTCCGACCCGGGACGGTGCCGAACCGGGAACAAGTCAGTCATCGGTGGGTAGGGGGACGCTTCTGTATTCGGTCCCCCGAAATCGTCCGGGCCTTGGCGGCCCGGCGGAAACTGCGCCGCCCCGGGAGGGGCGGACGTGCGATGGTCGGCCCGTGGGGCAACCCACTACCGACGTGACGGGTCGGACGGAGTCCACGACGAACCTGGGAAGCCCGATCGCGGCCGGAGTCGCGCTCCGGTGCCCGCGCGTGGTGCGCGGGTGATCGAAATGCGGTCGGGTGGGAGAGTGGCCTGAGTAGGAGCCGGCGGGAGCCGGGCCGACCCACTGCAAGGCAGTGGTGGGGCGGTTTGTTCGTTCCGGGTGGTGCCGAACGAAACCTTCGACGAAAGGGCCGACGGGCTGTGAAGCCGATGGTGTGCGTTCGCGGGCAAGTCCTCGGACTCGCTCGCGGTTTCCCTGGCGGGAGGAACGGCGGTCTGGGCGAACGCTCTTGGGTGAGCGGTCGCCCAGGCGACGAATTGACGACGTACGCCCGAGCTTTGTCTCGGGCGTCGTTCAGGTTCGTGCGCCGCTACTCCTACGAATTGGGACGTTGCAACTCCCTGAATACAGCACGGCGGAGCCGTGCTGGTGGCGGGGAGCAGCGTCTCGGGCGAAGCAGGAAGCGTCGCGGCCAGGGTTACGAACGGCTTGTGGGGTGTGTGCCGTGAACACACCCCGTCTTTCAGGGCGAGAGTATCCGCCGGGGGAACATGAAGTATCGGTGCGAAGCGGTGTCGGTGGAGGGGTTCGTCCAACAACTGGCGGTGGCCTACGTCAGCCGCGGCTACCTGTTTTACGTCACCGGGGAGATCCCCGCGTCGAAAGACCCGGAGCGGGTCGATGAGAAGCTGGTCGAGCGGTACGAGATCGGCATCTCGCAGTGGGCGCGGGCGCGGCGGAAGCAGGCCGGCCGGGCGAACGTGCAGTACCTCCGGCACGGACGGTTTTTCGTTCTGCTGGCCACCCACGGGGAACACCCGTTCTTCGAGGCGGAGGGGGCGAACGTGCGGGACGTGCGGCGGCGGTCGATCAAGCACGGCGGCTACGCGGTCGGGTTCCGCGGGGGGCACGTCCAGGTGCGGATCGACCGGCCCCGATACCGGGAACTCAAGGCGTGGTTCGAGGACCGTGCCACACGGAGGGGGATCGAGGAGTTGGCGAAGGCGTTCTACGAGTTGCCGTTCGAGCCGTACTACCTCGTTCGGCAGCAGGAGTTCCACATCCTCCGATCCGTCAACCGTCGCCGTAAGGCCGCCGGCCTCCCCCTGGTGCCGAAGGAGTGCATCTGGCTCAAGCGGCGGCCGGTGAAGCCGTTCGCGGACGCGGACGACGAACGCCCAGCAACCGACGAAGTCGCGGGAAGCCGCGGCGTGACCGGATGACGCCGCGGGTCTATGCGTTGGCGTGAAACGCGGCGACGAGCCGTTCCAGTTCGTCCTCACGCCAGGGCCGGTCGGGCATCGACAGCCGGACGTGCCCGGCCGGGTAGGCGGTAAGGGTCACCCCGGCGGCGTGGAACGCTGACCGTAGCCCCTCCGCGGGTTGACCCCGGACGGCCTCCCGTTCGGCCCGTAGGAGCAGAATGCCGGAGCGTAAGGCCGGGTCGGGGAGGAGAGGGGACCACCCGGTCGCCCGGAGTATTTCCCCCGCAACCGCGAGGTTCCGGAGGCGGCTCCCCAGACGAGCCTTGATGTCCGGTTCGGCCCGCTCGTGGACCGCCCCACCGCAGGCGAGGAGCGGGAGGACAGCGACGGTTTCAAGGGGCGGGTCCGCCCGGCCGGTCTCCAGGTGAGGGACGAACCGGAGGAGGGGGTCGCCAATCTCGCCAGCCGCAATCATGTGAGCGAGGGTGGTCTCGATCACCGCGGCACTTGGCCGGCGGCCGTAGAAAGCAAGACCGAGCGGGTGGTACGCCTCCAGCCACTTGTGGCAACCGGCGAGGTACAGGTCGCACGTCTCGCCAGCGATGTCCGCCCCCGCGTGGCAGAAGTCTTGCGCCCCATCGACGACCACGAACCGCACCTCGCCGACCGCCTCGGCCGCCCGCACCATTGCCCGAACGGGCAGCCGGACCCCGAGGTTGCTAACCGCCGGCAGGAACAGCCCGTCGCATTCCATTCCGGCGTACGCCTGCCGGACTTCCTCGACGGCTGCCGCCGCGTCGGCCGTCCCGGCGAGCGCTCGATCCCGCAACGCCACCACCGTCACCCGGCGTCCCGTTCGGCGAGCCACGTCGGCCAGGATGTCGTGATACCCCGGCCACCCCAGGTCGGTGACGAGGACGTTCCGGCACGGGTGGAACAAGAGCCGGGCGGCGAGCCGCATGAGTTCGGCCGACCGGTGGGCCAGGAGGACTGGCAGGCCGGGAGGGATGCCGGCCAACGAGCGGAGGGCCGCTTTGAGTTCGCCGACCCCGCCCCAGCCGGCCAGTCCGGGATACCGGTCGCCGAACGAGGGGGGGCAGGCGGCTAGGCCGTGCCGTAGGAACCGGTCGGAGTACAGCGACCCACCTTCTTCCCCGACGAGATCGGTGAAGGCGTGAACGGCCCGCCGGGCACCCACCGACATCCGCCCGAGCCGAGCCGTGTCGAGGTAGAGCACCTCGGACACGCGACCCTCCAGTTGACAGCCGTACAGATCGTATCAACCGGTGGTCGCGCGGTCCAGTAGCGTCCGGTAGGGGGTGGCGAACAGGTAGAGCCGGTCCCACCGGTCGCGGGCGAGCCGGACCGCTTGCCGGTCGAACGACAGGGTGAACCGGACGGTCCGCGCCCGCTCGTCGAGTTCCTGCACGCCGACCGCACGGCCGCCGTAAAGCCCGAAGTCGCTCAGCACCCCCGGCTCGGCCGCCAGGTCGGACTCGCGGACGAGGGCGACCCACAGCCCGTGGTTGTGCTGCTCCTCGATCCACGGGCGAATGGCGTCGGTCGGAAGGGGGTCGGTCGGCGGCCACAGGTCGTCGCGGAGGACGATCACCCGCTCGACGAGTACCCCGCGGTGGGCCGCCTCGAAGTTGGCCGCCATGCTCTGACGGCCCGGCTGGTCCTGCCAGTAGCCTGCCGCCCGCACCCACGCGACCGATCGGTACTCGCGGAGGTCCGCGCTCCGGAGCAGCTTGTCGTACACCGTCCGCCACGTCTCGGTCCCGGCGAACTCGATCTCCCCGCCGGCCAGCCCCCGAATCTGCTCGGCGAGGGAGGCGAGCTTCAGGCCGGCGAACTCCTTGAGGATCGGGTCGGACTGGGCGGCCAGTTCGGTGAGCGCCTGGCAGACGGCCAAGTACTGCTCGAACAGCTCGTGATCGGGGGCGAGCGTGAGGGGGACGGACAGCCGGTCGATCTGCTCCGCCCGCCGCCGCTCCCGCTCCGCCTCTTGTCCCATGTAGGCCAGGAATAGCCCGCCCATAATGCTGACGAACGCCCCCAGCACCGCGACCTGGGCGGGGGGCGGGGCGAACACGCTGACCAGGGCCATGACCAGCGAGCCGACGAGCGAGGACGCGAGGAACTGAAACGTGAGGAGGGGGGAGCGGGGCTTATCCATAAATCGCAGGGTATGCCATCCGGCCGCGGCTCGCAATCCTGCCGACCTTCCTCGCCCCCGGCCGAGACCCCCTGGTGTCAATCCCGAAGCAACCGCAGCGCGTTGAACACGACAAGTAGGGTCGCCCCGGAGTCGGCTGCGACGGCCGCCCACATAGACGAGTAGCCGGCGAGGGTGAGGACGACGAACACCGCCTTCACCGCGAGGGCAAAGACGATGTTCTGGCGGATGACGCCGAGCGCCCGCCGGGAGTGGCGGACGAGCCAGGGGAGTTTCCCGAGGTCGTCGGACATCAGGGCGATGTCGGCCGTCTCGATGGCCGCGTCCGTGCCGATGGCTCCCATCGCGAGCGCCACCGTCGCCCGGCCCATCGCCGGGGCGTCGTTTACCCCGTCCCCGACCATCGCGACCGCCCCGTACTTCCCGACCAACTCCTCCACCTTCGTCACCTTGTCCCCGGGGAGTAACTCGGCGTGGACCTCGTCCACCCCGGTCTCCCGCGCGATGGCCTCGGCCGTCCCCCGGTTGTCGCCGGTGAGCATGACGACGTGTTCGATGCCGGCCGCCCGCAGGTCTGCCACCGCTTGTTTGGCTTCCGGTCGCACGGTGTCCGCCAGTGCGATGAACCCGCAGACGTGCCGGTCGTTCCCGACGACCACCACGGCCCGGCCGGACTTCGACAGGGCGTCGAGCCGCTCGTGAACGTCCGGCGTCTCCTGCCCCCGCTCCTCCAGGTAGCGGTGAGAGCCGACCCAGTAGACCGTACTGTTCACCCGCCCGCTCGCGCCCTTGCCGGGGAGGTTCCTGAACTCGTCCGCTTCCGGCACGGTGACGCCACGCTCCTTGGTGTACGCGAGGATGGCGTGGGCGAGAGGGTGTGTGCTGTGGGCTTCGAGCGCGGCCACCCGCTCCAACAGTTCCTGCTCGGTGTGTTCGCTCAAGGGGACGACTTCCACCACCGCGGGTTTGCCCAGGGTGAGCGTCCCGGTCTTGTCCATCGCGATTGCTTTCAGGCGGGCCGGAGCCTCGACGTAGACACCGCCTTTAATGAGCACCCCGTTTCTGGCGGCGGCGGCGAGGGCCGCGACGATGCTGACGGGGGTGGAGATGACGAGCGCGCACGGACAGGCGATGACGAGCAGCACCAGCGCCCGATAGAACCAGAGCCCCCAGGAGCCCCCGAAGGCGAGCGGGGGGACGAGCAGGACGGCCACGGCGAACGCCATTACGGCCGGGGTGTAGTACTTGGCGAACGCCTCCACCCATTGCTCGGACGGGGCGCGGCGGGACTGGGCCTCGCCGACCATGCGGGTGATGCGTGCGAGTGTCGTGTCGCCCGACGGCTTGGTGGACTCGACGGTGAGCGACCCGTCGGCGTTGATGGTCCCGGCGAACACCTCGTCCCCAGGCGACTTCTCGACCGGCACGCTCTCCCCGGTGATGGGCGACTGGTCCACCCCGCCGCGGCCGTCCACCACCCGCCCGTCGAGCGGGACGCGGTCGCCGGGGCGGACGCGGAACCGCCCCCCGACCGGCACCCGGTCGGGGGGGACGCTCGTCTCGGACCCGTCCGGGCCGAGGAGCCGGGCCTCGGGCGGGGAGAGGGCCATGAGGGCGGCGACCGCCCGGCGTGCCCGGACGACGCTCCACGCTTCGAGGGCGAGCGAGAGGGCGAACAGGAAGGCGACGGTCGCCGCCTCCAGCCACTGGCCGATGCTGATCGCGCCGATGACTGCGACAACCATCAGCAGGTTCATGTCCGGGCGGAGACGCTTGAGTGCCACCCACGCCTTCGGGAGTACCGTCCACACGCCGGCCGCCATGCTCGCGAGGTAAAGGGCGATGGCGGCGACGGGCGGGGGTGCGGCCGTGTCTTCAAGGAATGCGGCCCGCACCCCGGCGACGGCGGCGTGCGTCGCGGCCCCGGCGAGCAGGAATCCGCCGCTGCCGGCGGTAAGCACGGTCCGCCGGTTCCGCTCCCAGAACCCCTCGTCGGCGAGCGCTGACCTCTCGTCCCGCCACGGCTCGGCCGTCATCCCGGTGCGGGCGACGGCGGCCTGAATCTGTTCGCCGGGAAGGCCGACGCTGGCGGCGACGGTCATCTTGGCGTTTAGCACGTCGAACGACAGGTTCGCCTCACCCCCGACGACCGGGCCGACCTCCCGTTTGAGGACGGCCACCTCCTCGGCGCAGTCCATGCCGCGGATTCGGAAGCTGAGGGGGGCGGAAGACGGGTTCATTTGCGGCTCCAGTTCGTGGCACTACCGATTGCGGCAGAAAATCTCGCCGACCGGGGGGTGGGCTGTTGACAGTTAATTAGTCGAGACTACTCTAATTACTTAGTCTCGACTAATTAACCGCCCCGTGCGTGGCGGCACAGTCGAGCAGCACACGCTCTCCTCCCGAGGGGCGAATCATGAAGCAGTCTCAGTTTCTCTGCCGCAAGCGTGCGGGGTTCACGCTGATCGAGTTGCTGGTGGTGATCGCCATCATCGCCATCCTCATCGGCCTGCTCCTGCCCGCCGTCCAGAAGGTCCGCGAGGCGGCCAGCCGGATGAAGTGCCAGAACAACCTCAAGCAGATCGGCCTGGCGCTTCACAACTACGAGGGGGCGAACGGCCGCTACCCGGCGGGCTACCTCAGCACGCCGGGCGTCGGCTACCAGGACACGCAGACGGGCGACTGGGGGCCGGGGTGGGGGTGGCTCGCCATCCTCCTGCCCTACGTCGAGCAGGGCAACCTGCACCAGTCGCTCCGCTGGGACTTGCCGTGCTGGGACGCGGCGAACGCGGCGCAGGTGAAGGTGCCGGTGTCGATCTTCCTGTGCCCGTCGGCGACCGGGAACACCCCGACGGTGGGCGTGACCGACATCAACATGAACACCCTGAACAACGCCGTCTTCGCCCGCGCGAACTACGTCCACAACATCGGCTGGAACGACATCTGGTCGTCGCCAGCGACGACGAACTACGAAGACCCGGTCAAGGGGTGCAACGGGGTCATGTATCGCAACTCCAAGGTGCGGCAGGCGGACGTGACCGACGGCCTGTCCAACACCGTTTTCGCTGGCGAGCGGACGCCGTACCTGGCCGACGCGGTGTGGGCCGGCGTCGTCCCAGGGGCCAAGCACTACTCGTACAACGAGTTCGCAAGTTCCGGCACGGGCGGCACCGGCATCAACTACGACAACGCCGGCAGCTACGTCGGGGCGAACAGCGGGCCGTCGATCTACGAAGACCCGCAGATCATCCACCCCCCGAACTGGCCGGGCGGGCACACCGACCAGATGCACTCCCAGCACACCGGCGGGTGCAACGTCCTCATGGGCGACGGCTCCGTCCGCTTCTACCGGGACAACGCCCGGTTCTCCGTGTTCCAGGTCCTGTGCAGCCGAAGCGGGGGGGAGGTGATCAGTGAGGACTACTGACGCGCCCCGCCCGGCGGGCTTCCGCCGCCGGGTGGCGGCAACTGTAGCCGCCTGCATCTCGCTCGCTCTAGCTGGATGCGGCAATCCGTCTGAAGACGCCAGGCAGAACCGCCGGGTGGTCGATGCGGTGCTGACGGCAGTGACGGTGAAGAGCCGCAAGCAATTGGACAAGGACGCGGCCCTCTGGGACAAGCGGCTCGCCGACGGGCTTGTGTCCGAGCGCTGCCACAAGACGGTCAAGGAGTGTATCGAGAAGGCCCGGAGCGGGGACTGGGGTGGGGCGGAGGACGCGCTGTATAAGTTCCGGGAGGCCGACCCGTTCCCGAAGTGACGGCTCATAGGTGCGTCTCCTGCTCGACGAAGCCGGGCGGCTCGGCCTGCACCGTGACGTGCGAGATCGGGAAGGTGCCCGTCACCGCCTCGCGGACTTGGGTGAGGACGCGGCCGAGGTCGCCCCCGGCGGCCATCGCGACGTGGACGCTCAAGGCGTTCACGCCGGAGGTGATCGCCCAGACGTGCAGGTCGTGGACCCCGGCGACCTCGGGCACGCGGCCGATGGTGTCGCGGACGGCCGCCAGGTCGATGCCCGCCGGCGTCCCTTCGAGGAGGACGCCGACGGCATCGGAGAGGAGGCTCCAGGTGCGGGGGAGGATGAACAGGCCGATTCCCACGCTAAACAGCGGGTCGGCGTAGTACCACTCGGTCGTCAGCATGACCACGCCCGCGACCAAGACGCCAACCGACCCGAGCAGGTCGCTGACCACTTCGAGGTACGCCCCCTTCATGTTCAAGCTCTCCCCGGATGAGCGTCGCAGCAGCCAGATGCCGATCAGGTTCACTATCAGACCGACCGCGGCGACGGCCATCATGGGCAGGCTGGACACCTCCGGCGGCTCGCGGAAACGGCGGTAAGCCTCGAACAGGATGAAGAACGCCATCAGGAACAACACCACAGCGTTTGCCAGAGCCGCGAGGATTTCGATCCGGTAGTACCCGTAGGTTTTCTGCGGGGTCGCCGACTTGGTGGACATCCAGGCGGCGAAGAGCGCTAGCCCTAACCCGCCCACGTCAGTCAGCATGTGGGCGGCGTCGGCCAAGAGCGCAAGGCTATTCGTCGCAAGCCCGCCGACCACCTCGACGAGGAAGTAGGTGAACGTGAGGCCGAAGACGACCCACAGCGACCGGCGGTTCTTGGCGGTGACGGAGAGTTGTTCCATGCGCTACTCCAGAATGTTGCAAGTGGACGGACCGCACCCGAAGCAGTCGGCCTGCGGCTTGTCGCCTGCGGCGGGTGGTGTCCGCTCGCGCGACCCTATCACGACGACCAGACCTGGGTGGCATGAACACGGGCAGTGTCACGGCTTGACCTCGCCGAACAGGCTCAGCCGCTGAACGGCCCGACGCCGCTGGCCGTCTCGCACGAACGCATCGGCATCCGCGCCGAACCAAACTCCGCCCGACGGCAGCCGGGCCAGCACCCGGTCGAAGTATTCCCGAAGCCCCGTCCCCGAGAGCGTCCGACCGCTGCGGTGGGCAACCGGGGCGTCGAATTCCAGCCGGGGGTGTTCGTCGGTGTTCAGCCGTCGCGTCGGGTCGCGGGGCCAATCCCCGAGGTAAAAAGCTGGCAGGTCCGAACGAGTTCGCAGGTCGGGGTCTGGGCCGCCGGGCATGCCGTCAAGTGCGGCCATCCGCGATTCGAGGCGAACTGGATTGAAGGCGAGCGGTTGCTCGCTGCCGACGAGCGCAACGATGGGGTACTTGGCGTCGTACTGACCCCACCAGATCGTCGTGTGCGGGAAGGCGGACGCGAAGCTGTCCGCGATCAGCTCGAACTCCGCGGGGCCGAGTTGGTACAGGGCGAGCCACTGGCAGAACAGCCCGCCGGGTTTCAGCCGGCGTCGCACGGTCTCGTAGAACTCGGCGGTGTAGAGGTAGCCCGTCCGGCTCTCCCAGGGCACGAACAGGTCGGAGACGATCACGTCGAACTGCCGGTTCGTGCGGAGCAGGTAATGCCGGGCGTCGTCGGTGTGGACTTCGACCTTGGGGTGACCGACCACGCCGAGGTTAGCCGCCGTCAGCAGCCGGGCCGCCTCCACCACTTCGGGAATCAACTCGACGACGACCGCCCGCTCCACGTCCGGGTCCGCGACCGCAGGTGCCGCCGTCAGCCCCGTCCCGAGTCCGAGGAAGGCGATCTCGGCGGGCCGGGTGTGGAGGAGTAGTGGCAACCGGCCCTGCCGGTATTCCCGCGCCGCAAACGCAGTCGAGCCGTGCCGGTAGTGCAGGTTTTGGCGCACGGCGAGCGACCCCGTCTGGCGCGCGCGGACGACATCGACCCACCCGTAGGCACTCTCCCACCGCCGCACCAGTTCGACGCCGGCGTCCTGATCCGGCGGACCCGCAAGAATCAGCGCGGTCAGCCCGCTCGTCATCGCAGCTACGCCGGCGGCAAGCTTCACGCTCAAGCCTCGAACGAGGAGAACCGTTCCGGCGACCATGAAGAGGACGACGAACACCCCGAACGCCGGCCACAGTCCGACGAGCGGCGGCAGAACAAAGCCGGCCGTGATCGCACCCGCGGCCCCCGCCAGGGTGTTTATCGCCGTCACCCGCCCGACCGCCCGGCCGCCGCCCGCCTCCTCGATGGCAGCCGGGAGGGTCATGCCCAGGAGTAAGACGGGGGGCAGTACGAAGACCGCCACCAGACCGAACACCCCGGTGAGGTAGCCGGCGAACGTCTCCCCGAACGAGAAGTAGCTCAGTCCGGTCGCCCGGGGAAAGGCGGCGACGGACACGGCCAGGGCGAAGCCGCCTAACGAGAAGGACGCCGCGGCGATCCGCCGGGTCGAGTACCGCCGCGCGAGCCGGCCGGCTAGGATCGCCCCGACGCTGAGGGCGAGGAGGAAGGCGGCAACGACGGCCCCGAACGTGTAGACACTGTTGTGAAAGACGAGCGAGAACATCCGGGTGTACAGCACCTCTAGGCCGAGAATGCCGAACCCAGAGATCGCCGCGACTGTCAGCCACTCCGACGATCCGCCAGTTCGGTTCGCACTGACATCTGCCGCCTTTCCAGGTGTGTTCGCCTGACGCCGTGTGGGTGCCGCCAAGCAAGCGACCAACCCGCACGCCGCCGAAAGGGCAGCGGCCAGGAAGCCGCTGGCCCGCACCCCGACGACGACCATAAGAAACGTCGAGGCCGTAACGATCCCGATTAGCCCGCCGGCGGTGTTGAGTCCGTAGGCGAGTGGACCGTGCGGCCGGGTATCGCCTCGGGTCACCAGGTATTCCACCACCAGCGGCAAGGTCGCCCCCAGCGGGATAGTGGCCGGGAGCAGGGTCAAGAAACACCACGCCGCCCGCCCGACGGCCGAGCCGCGAAACGTTTCCATCTCTCCCGGACCGGCGGGCGAGCCGACCCAACCCAAGATGGCAGGAACGAGGCACGCCCACGCCGCCGCGAGCAGTTCCGCCACGCCGTAGCCGAGCAGGGGAGACACCCGCGAGACGAGCCGCGCCCCGAGGAACTGACCGACCGCCATCCCGGTGAAGCAGGCGGCCAGCACGATTGCCGCCGCCTCCGCCGTCTGGCCGGCCGCCAGACCGACAAGTCGGGACCACGACGCCTCGTAGACCAGCGTGGCGACACCCGACAGGAAGAACAGGGAGTAGACTAGGGCCGGACGCGGGCCTTCACCCGCCCGTGCGTGTGCCCGGTGAGCGGCGTCGTTCATTCGCCCCCCGCCCCAGGCCGCGGCACGGTCGGGGCGGCTCCCGTCATCGACCCGCCCGACCGGGACGGCGTCTCAAGGTCGGCCGATCCGACTTGACGGGCGATCCAGACGCCGAGCAGGACGAGACCGGCTAACACCCAGACGGCTACGCCGACCCGCCGCGACCCGCCATCCCTCCCACAGCAGCCCGCCATGTCGCACCTCCCCACCACGAGCCGTGGCCGGCTCGCACCGAGACCTCATCCGCACGCCGGCCGATGCGAGGCGGCACACCCTCGGGGCCAAACGGGCTACTTCTTCGGCTCGCCCGGCAGCGCGTTCCGTCGCACGCCCCCGGCCGCCGCCTCGTCGGGCACCAAAAACCAGCCCTTGTCCGCCACCTTGAACTTGTATACCCCTTCGGTGATGTCGTCCGACGACGTGCCGAACTCCCCGCCCCGGTCGAACTCGACGCGGTAGGAGTACTTGTCCTTGAGTACCACCTCGGTCCCGGGCTTGATCTCGACCTCCCGCTTGTCCACCTGGACGTACACGGACCCCAGGTAGTCGGCCGGGAGGCGAAGGGTGACGCCGGGGCCGGTGTACGGCGGGATGGCGTTCGGCTTGAGCGAGGTCGAAGTCGTAACGCCCGCCGCCGGGATGACGGTCGGCGAGACGGCGACCACGGGCTGGACGACCGACGGGTAGGAGTAGACCGGGTAGGACAAGGTGGGTCGGTAGGCGTACGGAGAGCCGACCCCGTACGACCCGTAATAGCCGCCGAGCGGGAGACCGTGGATTTGGCCGTGGACGTGACCGCCGTAGCCGCCGTGAACATACCCCCCGTGCCCGTAACTACTGTGGACGTAGCTACCGTGGCTAAAGCCCCCGTGCCCGGTCACATGCCCGTGGGAGTGGCCGTGCTGGGCCTGGACCGCAGCCCCGCCGGCCATCACCGCGAGCGCGGAGGCCGCGAGAGTGAATCGGTGTCTCATCGCTGATCCCTCGTTGCTTGAGGTTCAAAGACTGAACCGGTGGGGCGACCGTAGAAGGCCCGCGCGGGCGTCGCCCGCGCGGGCGGAAACGACTCACTTCTGCTTGAAGTCGCCGGAGTACGGCTTCGTGCCGAGCTTGCCGCTGATCGTGCCGACCAGCTTCTTGTCCGTCTTGAAGGCGTCGTTCTTCGCCACGAAAACGGAGGACTTGCCCTCCGGGTCGCCCTTGGCCGGCTTCGCCTCCAGCTTCACCGTGGTCGGCGTGTCGGTGGTCTTGAGCGACAGGGTGATCGTCTTGGCCTCGATGGCCTTGGCCGTGCCCTTGTGCAGGTCGCTGTGGTTGCCGTAGACGTACACCGTCACGTCGCCCGTCTTCGCGTCGGCCACGACCTCCAGGTGGTACTCCTCTTCGCCCCACTCGGCGACCGGACCCTTGTGCGGGCCGACCTCGTCCTCGGCGCGGCTCACGCCGCCGAACGCCAGCCCGACCGCCACAGCCAGGCCCATTACGAACATCGCGCGCATCGTCCTACCCTCCGGGTGAAAAACAGCACCGCCCTCACGGCCCGTGCCGGGCCGTGGTTCCGTCCCCCGTCGCAACGTGCAACGGGATTGGTTCGTTCGCCGCCGGCGGGCCGTCCAGCCCGTCCGCGGTCTCGTCCGCTTGAGCGAGTGCCACCGCGGCCTTCCCGCTAAACCGCAGGAACAGCCCGGGGCGGATCAGGAACTCGCAGAACGTCGAAGTGATGAGGCCCCCAAGGATGACCGTCGCCACCGGGTAGAGGATCTCCCGGCCCGGCTCCTGCCCGACTACCACCAGCGGAATCAGTGCGATGCCGGCGGTGAGGGCGGTCATCAGCACCGGGGAGAGCCGCTCCAGGCTGCCGCGCAGCACCATCTTCTCGTCAAACCGCTCGCCCTCGTGCCGCATTAAGTGCAGGTAGTGGGTGACGAGCAGGATGCCGTTTCGGGCCGCGATCCCGCCGAGCGAGATGAACCCGACCAGGCTTGCGACCGTGAGCGTCTGCCCGCTGATGACGAGCGCCAGCACCCCGCCGATGAACGCGGTCGGGACGGAGATCAGAATCTGGGCGACAATCCGCCCGGACGGGAACAGCATGTACAGCACGAAGAACATGCCGACGACCGACATGACCGCCAGCACGGCGATCAGCCGCGTGGCCCGCTCCTGGCTCTCGAACTGCCCGCCATACTCGACGAAGTACCCTTCCGGGAGCGGCACGTCCTGGGCGACGTTCCGCCGGATGTCGGTGACGACGCCCTTCAAGTCGCGGCCGAGGGCGTTGCAGCGGATGACGATCCGCCGGCGGACGTTGTCCCGCTTGACCTGGTTCGCCCCGGCGTCCCCGCCGACGGGCGGGGTGATGTCGGCCAAGTCCTTGAGCCGGACTTGCTCCCGCCCGCCGGGCAGGTCGAGCCGCAGTTCGCCGAGGTGGGCGATGTCGGCCCGGTACGGCTCTTCGAGCCGGACCAGCAGATCGAACCGCCGCTGCCCCTCGACCACTTGAGAGACGACCTCGCCGTTGAGCGACACTTGGACGAAGTTGCCGACGTAGGCCCGGTCCACCCCGTAGTACGCGAGCGCCTCGGGCCGCAGCTTGACGTGAACCTCGTCCACCTTCCGCATCGGCTCGACGGCGAGCGAACTCACACCGGGAACCCCGGCAATGGCCGCCTTGATCTGGTTGGCGAGCTTCTCCAGCGTGTCCAGGTCGTCCCCGTACAGCTTGATGGCGATTTGTGCCGTACTGCCGGAGATCATGTGGCTGATCAGGTGGGCGAGCGGCTGCTCGACCTCCACGTCCACCCCCGGCACCTCGTCCTTGACTTCCTTCTGGAGCTTGGTGATGACCTCTTTCCGAGTCTTCCCGCTCTCGGGGTTAATGACAACGACGTACTCGTTCGCGTTCGGCGGCTCCGCGTGTTCGTCTAGTTCCGCCCGCCCGCTCCGGCGGGTGAATCCGAGAATCTCCCCGTGGGGGTTCGAGGGCGACTTCTGGAGGGACCGTAGTTTCGCGTCCACGAGCGAGGACACCTGGTTCGAGGCGTCGAGCGACGCGCCCGACGGGAGGGTGACGTTCACCTGAACGGCCCCCTCGTCAAACGGCGGCAGAAAATCGGCCCCGATGGTCGTCACCCGCCACACGCAATAGCCGACCAGCAGCCAGGTGAACCCCTGGATCAACACCTGCCGGCGGATGCTGAACCGGATGAGGTACGCCCCGGCCCATTTGAGCGCCCGGAGGAGGAACCCGTCGCCGCCGTGGTGGGCGGCGGCCGACCGGCCGAGCAGGTAGTACGAGAGGACGGGGGTGACGCAGATCGACACTACGAGCGACGCCAGGATCGACGTGATGTAGGCGACCCCGAGCGGGGCGAACAGCCGCCCCTCGATGCCGGACAGGGCGAACAGCGGGAGGAACACCAGGATGACCAGGGCGGTGCCGAACACGATGGCCGAGCGGATCTCGACGCTCGCCTCGTAGATCACGAGGAGGGTCGAACGCGGGGCGGCCGCATGGCCGTTCTCGCCGAGCCGGCGGTAAATGTTCTCCACGTCCACGATGGCGTCATCGACCAGTTCGCCCATCGCCACCGCGATCCCGCCCAGGGTCATGACGTTGATCGACAGCTCGACCCCCGTTATGAGGCCGACGAGCTTGAACACCAGGACGGTGAGGACGAGGGACAGCGGGATGGCGGTGAGGGAGATGAACGTGGTGCGGACATTCAACAGGAACAGGAACAGGATGACGAGGACGAGGCCGGCCCCGACGACCAGCGCCTCGCCGACGTTGTAGACGCCCCGGTCGATGAAGTCGCGGATCTGGTACAGATCGGTTTCGACCACCACGTCGGGCGGGAGCGACCCTTCGACATCTTGCAGGGCCTCCTTCACCGCATCGGTCAACGCCCGGGTGTCCACGTGCGGCTGCTTCGAGATCGTGAGCGCGACCGCCGGGAAGCCGTTGATGGACGAGTCACCCCGTTTGATTTGCGCCCCTTCCGCCACCCGGGCGACATCCTGGAGTAGTACCGGTCGGCCGAGCGGCTTCCCCGGCTCGTGCTTGTCGGGCGGCTTGACGGTGATCATCCGCAGGTCGGCGACCACCTGCTTCGGGTCCGGCCCGAGCCGCCCGATCACCCGGATCGGCGTCTCGGTGCCGCCGGCCACCGAGTACCCGCCGGTGTGGTTCACGTTGTTCGCCCGCAGCGCCTCTTCCACTTGCTGGAGGGTGACGCCGTACTCGGCGAGCTTCACCGGGTCCACCAGCACCTGGTACTGCTTCCGCCCGCCGCCCATCGTGATCACCTGGGCGATGCCGGTGATCTTGAGCAGCCGGGGTCGGACCACCCAGTCTGCCAGCGTCCGCAGGGCGAGTTGCCGCTGCAATTCGGACGGGAACACGACCTCCTGGGAGCGGCCGCCGACGCTCATCCGCACCATCTGCGAGCCGTCGGCCGCCGGTAACTGCCAAGAGACCGCGGAGGTCGGCACAGTTTCCCAGGAAACAGGATTGCGGCGGTCGGTCGGCTTCCAAACGAACAGCGTCGGATCTGCGCTCTCTTTGCCCAGCACCCGCTCGGCGTAGTACGCCGTGCCCGGCACGGCCGAAAGCTCCCCGCCCTTTGGGCCGGGCTGCCGCCGCATCCCGGCGATCATGATTTGGCCCATGATCGAACTGATCGGGGCCATTTGCGGGCGGACCCCCTCGGGCAGGTCGCCGGACACCGTGGTGAGCCGCTCCTGGACCGTCTGCCGGGCCGTCCGGATGTCCACGTTCCAGCCGAACTCGACGTAAACCACCGACAACCCGAACCCAGACTGGCTCCGCACGTCCTGCACCCCGGTCGCTCCGAGCAGGGCCGATTCGAGCGGGTAGGTGACGAGCGTCTCGACCTCCTCCGGGGCGAGGCCGGGGCACTCGGTCATCACCACCACCCGCGGCCGGTCCAGGTCCGGGAACACGTCGATCGGCATCCGGGTGGCGAGGTAGCTGCCGTACCCGAGCGCGACGAGGCACAGGACCACGATGAGCGGGCGATGCCGGAGGGAAAATTTGATGGCGGCGTTCAACATGGTTGGTGCTCCGTTCGGGGACTCGGTCCGTCAGTCGTGGGAGTGGCCGGCGTGGGGGTCGCCGCCCCCGCCACCAGCCGCCTGCGCCTTGAGTGCGCGGTTGAGCACCGCCGCCTGATTCCTCACGACGAACTCGGCATCGGACACGCTTCCGTCGTTAGCGACCACGACCTCGGAACGGTCGGCGTGCAGAACCCGGACCGGCTTGCGGATGAACACGTCACCGCTCTGCACGAACACGAACGCCTCGCCGCCCTCCCGAACGACCGCCCCGGCCGGCAGGACGAACGGCAGAATTTCCGTCTTCCCGTTCGGGGCCAGGGTGATCAGCTTCTCGACCGGCATCAGGAGCCGCACCCGTTGGCCCGGCCGGTAGCGCCAGACGAAGTGCGACTTGCCGTCCCGCTCGAACGACCGCGGCTGGTTGTCCAGGGGCAGGTAGAAGGCGAACGTGCGGGTGCCGGGGTCCACCTGGTTGGAAAGGTGGTGGATGACGAGCGGGCTCCGGGCCGGCCACAGGGCTGTGTTCTCGTCGGCGAACTCGGCCCGGATGGGCACCTTCTTCTCGGCGGCCACCGCCAGGGCGTCGGCCTCGGACTTGAACGCCCGGCCCTCGACGAACAGCCGCTGGTGGTTGGCGAGCAGGCACAGGGTCTGCCCGGCCGTGACCTGCTCGCCGAGCGTCACCTTCAACTCCTGCACCTCGAACAGTTCCGCCGTCGGGGGCGGGTCGGCGGCACTGACGGTCGAAACGGTCGTCGCTGCCGTCGGGGTGCGGGCCGGGGCGACGACGACCACCTGCGTGATCACGTCGCCCTTTTCCGCCCGGTCCACCTGCTCGACGGTGAGGCCGAACACCTGGAGTTGCCGGCGGTAGGCTTGGACCTGGGTGGTGAACCGCTTGACCTGGTTCTCTTCTTCGATGAGGACGGTGCCGGACTGCGTGCCCTTTTTGACCAACTCGGCGATGCGGTCCCGCTTCGCCGCGGCGAACTCCAGTTCGCGGGCGGTCTTCGCCAGGTCGGTCTGGGCGCTTTGGAGAAACTCGCTCACCAGTTGCATCGTGAAAAGTTGGTCGCCGGCCTTGACCGTGTCGCCCGGCTTGGCCTTGATCTCGGTCACGACGCCCGCGACTTTCGAGGTGACGCCGCGGTCGCTCTCCCCGGGCCGGTCCACCACCACGCCCGGGATGAGCATGGTCCGCCAGTACTCCTGCGGGGTCGGCGTGTCCACGTCGAGGCCGAGGTTCTTCTGAGCCTGGGCCGAGAGTTTCACCCGGTCGTTGCGGGGGCCGTGGTCGTGGCCCTCGTGTCCGCCGCCGGCCGCTGCGGAGTCGTGCCCGCCCTCTGCCTTCGCCTCCGGCTTGCCAGGGAAGACGTGCGGCATCCACTTATCCTGGGTGCGGAAGGCGGCGAACCCGGCCCCGGCGAGGAAGACGACCGTAATGACTGGTGAAAGTATCCGTTTGAGCCACATGGAAGCACCTCGCCGGCACGGGAGTGCCGATGCAAAAGAATCGGGGACGCGGGCGGACGGAACGGCGAGAGACCACGCGGCGAACCCGCGGGGTCAGCAGGAGAACCCGTGCGCCGGGTTAATTCCGAAGGGTGAGCAGTGAGATGTAGAGAGGAACGGAGCGGAGGCGGTGGCCCGAGTCGGCTGGGTCAGCAATGCTGACGGGCCGGCCGTTCGACGGCAACGCCCAGGTGAGCAGGCCGAGGTCGTGATCGGCCGGCGCGTCCGAAGCCGGAGGGGGGACGGCAGAGACAACGGGCTGGGGGTTTACGGCCGGACAGTTCTGGTCGTGCGGATGACGGTCGGAGTCGGAGTGACTATCTTGCACGCCCGAACAGACAACGCCGTCGATCTCCGTGGTCGCGGAGGCCGGGTCTGATTTCCCGCGACACCCACACCCACTCTTTTCCGTGTGGGGCGCGACGGCGGTCGGGAGGGATTCTGCGGCCGAGGACGGAGGGCTGGCGGAGGCCGCGCAGGTGCAGACGCGGGCGGGGTTCGACCCCGTCAGCATCAGCACCGCGACTAGCAGCCGAACCAGCATTCAAGCGCCCTCAGACAGAGCTATTATCCGACCAAACGTCTCCGGGTCAATACTAACGGTGGGGGACGCGGTTCTTGCGCCCCGCCGCTTGCCCGCCCGCACCCTCAACTCGCTGGCTTCTTCGTGTGTGTGCCGTCAGGGGTTTCGAGCTTGCTCGGGTCTTTGCCACCCTTCTCGACCGCCTCCCAGAGGGCCTTTGGGGACGGAGTGGCCCCGGCCTTGTGCGTCACCTTGAGGGTCCGGGCCTTCACGTCATACTCGACCTTCGCCACCCCGGTCACCTCGGCCACCTTCCCCCCGACCTTCTTCGCGCAGGACGCGCAGTCCATGTCGGGGACGGTGATGGTGGTCGCCGGCGGGTCGGCCGCCAGGGCGCGGGCGGTGAAGAGCAGCAGGGCGGCCAGCACGGCGGCCGCGAGCGAGCGGGTCATCGTCATTATCGCGAACTCCATTTCTAGACGTATCCCGCCGCCCCACAGCGGAGGCGGCGGCCGACCGCGGCGGCCGGAAGTCCTTGACAGGCCGCCGCGGTTCGTTCGGGGTGGGCCGGCCGTCGCCGGACGACCGACCCAAACGTTGATCTACTCGGCACCGTCACCAGTGCTGCCGGTCAGCTACCCGAACCGGGCAGCCAGGGCCGGTTCACTTCTTATCTTTGCCCTTCGCGTCGTCCTTTTTCTCGTCGTCCTCGATGGCCGGCGGCTCCTTCCCGTACTTCGCCTTGTACTCGGCCGCGTACTTCTCCCGAAGGCCGGGGTTGCACTTGAAGCAGCTCGACTTCACCCGCTCGTGCTCGCACCAGTTGCCCTTAGCCTTCTCGGCCGCCCGATACTTCTTGCTGCACAGGTCGCACACCTCCTCCGGCAGCCCGTGCTCGTCGCACCACCAGCCGCTGTGGTCGCCGCCCTTCACCTCGCCTTTGCCGGGTGCCGCGCCGCCGTCCGGGGTGCCGCCCGAGTGGCCGTCGTTCTTCGCGACCGACTTGTCCTGGCCGGACCCCTTCGCGTTGCTGCCCGTGGAGGCGGTCTGGCCGCACCCGGCCGTCAGGACCGCGAGCGCCGCGAACAGGGCGAGTGCGGGGCTGCCCCGCCACAGAAATCGCTTCATCGTCGTCTCCTTCACACCTGGGGAACTGCGACCGGGACGGTGGCGGAACCGCTCCGTCCACCCCCGGCCACCTCGTCGTCGAGGACTTGCGCGTCCAGCCCGAACAGGCCCCGGGCCGTTTCGTCGCTCACCCGGAACGCCCGGGTGAGTATCCAATGCAGGACATGGCTCACCGCGTCGAAAAACAGGTACAGCACGCGGAGGACCAGCAGCGACATGACCATCGCCCCGATCACCCCGCCGATCACCACGGTGGCGAGCGGCCGCTGTACTTCCGCACCCTGGCCGGTCGAGAGGGCCATCGGGAGGAATCCGAGGCTCGCCACCAGCGTCGTCATCAGTACCGGCCGGAGCCGAGTGAGAGAGGCGAGCCGCACGGCGTCCCGGACCGGCACCCCCTTCTGCCGGAGTTGCCGGACGTAGGACACGAGTATCATGTCGTCAAGGACCGCGACTCCCGAGAGCGCGATGAACCCGATGATGGCCGAGATCGAGAGCGGCATGTCGCGGAGCCACAGGGCCAGGATGCCGCCGACCCAGCCGAACGGCACGCCGGTGAACACTCGCAGGGCGTCCACCAGGTTGTGGTAGGTGAAGTAGAGCAGGACGAAGATGAGGACGACCGCGACCGGAACGACGATCGTGAGCCGGTTCCGCGCCCGCTCGTAGTTCTCGAACTGCCCGCTCCACTCCAGCCGGTAACGGCCCTTCGGCAATTCGACTTTCTCCGCAATCCGCTGGCGGGACTCGGCCACGAACGTGCCCATGTCCCGGCCGCGGATGTTGCAGGTGACGGTGATCCGCCGCTGCCCCCACTCGCGGGTGACGGTACTCGGCCCCTCCACCACGCGGATGTCGGCCAGCCGGCCGAGCGGCACCCGCTCGCCCGACGGGGTGGCGACGAGGACGGCGGCGATGCCCTCCGGCCCGCCCCGCCACCGCTCCGGGAGGCGGACCACGAGCGGGAACCGGAGTTGACCCTCGACCACTTCGGCCACCGGCAGGGTGCCGATGGCGCGGACAATGTCTGTTACGGCTTTGGCCGCAACCCCGTAGCGGGCGATCTCGTCCTGCCGGACGCGGACCTGGAGGACCGGCTGGCCGGTCACCTGTTCGACCCGCACGTCGGCCGCCCCGTCGATGCCCTTGAGCACCGCCTCGATCTCCGCGGCCTTCCGCGCGAGCACCTCGAAGTCGTCGCCGTAGAGCTTGATGCCGAGGTCGGAGCGGACGCCGGAAGTCATCTCGTTCATCCGCAACTCGATCGGCTGGGAGAACTCCGGCTTCTGGCCGGGCACCGCCCGCACCTCCTTCTCGACGAGCGCCCGGAGTTCTTCCTGGGTCTTCGCCCGCGTCCACCGCTCCCGCGGGTGGAGGGTGACGAACACGTCGGTCAGTTCGATCCCCATCGGGTCGGTCGCCACCTCGGCCGTCCCGACCCGGCTCCAGACGTGTTTCACCTCGTCCGGGAACCTGTCCCGGACGAGCCGCTCCATCGCGGTGTTCACCCGGTTCGACTCGGCCAGGTCCGTACCGGCCAGGCGGACGACGTTCACCGTCAGCGCCCCCTCGGACAGCTTCGGGACGAACTCCGAGCCGAGGTACGGGGCGACCATGCCGAACGCGACGACGAGCAGGCACCCGGCGAAGGCGACCACCGGTATCGGGTGGGCCATGCTGAACCGGAGGACCGGGCGGTAGAGGGCGAGGGCGATTCGCATGGGGAGCGGCTCCCGCTCGTCGATCCGGCGGGGGAGGAGGTAGCTGGCGAGGACCGGCATGAGGGTCATCGACAAGGCCATCGAGCCGAGCAGGGCGAAGATGACGGTGAGGGCCATCGGTCGGAACAGCTTGCCCTCGACGCCCTCCAGGGTGAGGATGGGCAGGTAGACGATCATGATGATCAGTTCGCCGAACAGGGTCGGCTTCCGCACCTCGATGGCCGCGTCTCGCACCACCTCCCGCTTCGTCCGGCCGGCCGCATCGCCGTGGGCGATGTGCCGCACGCAGTTCTCAACCATCACCACCGAACTGTCCACCACCATGCCGAAATCGAGCGCGCCGAGAGAGAGCAAGCTAGCCGCGATGCCGAACTGCCACATTCCGGAGAACGCGAATAGCATGGAGAGCGGGATGGCGAGCGCGACGATGAACGCCGCCCGCAGGTTGCCGAGGAACGCGAACAGCACGGCAACGACGAGCAGGCCACCCTCGAACAGGTTCCGCCTCACCGTGTCGATCACCACGTCCACCAGCTCCGTGCGGTCGTAGACGACCGTCACCTCCACGTCGGCCGGGAGCGACGGGCGGAGCGCGTCGAGCTTCGCCCGCAGCGCCTGGGAGACGGTCTTCGAGTTCTCCCCCATCGTCATGAAGCACAGGCCGAGGACCGCCTCGCCCCGCCCGTCCGCGGTGACCGCCCCGCGGCGGAGTTCGTGCCCAAGTTCGACATCGGCCACCTGTCCGACCGTAACCGGCACCCCGTCCCGGGCTGTGATGACGACGCCGCGGATCTGCCCCAGGTCGGCCGTCCGCCCGAGGCCGTGGACGAGGAGGAACTGGTTGCCGCGGGTGACCCCGCCCCCGCCCACGTTTTGGTTGTTCCGCTCCAGGGCGTCCACCACCTCGGCGAACGTCAGCCCGTGTTTGAACAGCCGATCCGGATCGGGCCGCACCTGGTACTGCTTCTCGTACCCGCCCCACGAGTTCACCTCGGCGACCCCCGGCACGGTGCGGAGCGCGGGGCGGACGGACCAGTCGTGGACGGTCCGCAGGTAGGTCAGCTTCTCGACCCGCTCCGCTTCCGACGCGGCGTGATAGTCCCATCCTTTGAGGGTGACGGTGTAGTGGAACACCTCGCCGAGTCCGGTCGAGACCGGGCCGAGCCGCGGCCGCGGCACGCCGGCCGGGAGTTCGACCGCGTTCAGCCGCTCGGTCACGAGCTGGCGGGCGAGGTAGATGTCCGTGCCGTCCTCGAACGTCACGACCACTTGGGAGAGGCCGAACTTCGAGACGGAGCGCAGCCCCTTGACCCGCGGCAGCCCGCCGAGGGCCTGCTCGATCGGGAACGTGATCTGGGTTTCCACCTCCTCCGGGCCGAGGGCCGGGGCGGTTGTGTTGATCTGGACCTGGACCGGGGTGGTGTCCGGGAAGGCGTCGATGTCCAGGCGCGTAAGGGCGTATGAGCCGGCCGCGGCGAACGCGACGGCGGCGAGGAGGACGAGGAACCGGCTCTTGAGCGAGGCGTCGATGATCCAGTTCAGCACGGGGTCTCCCGTTTCGCGGGCGGCAGGTTCGATCAGACTGCGGCGGACGGCCCGACCGGGCCGTTAGTTTTTGCAGTCCGCTCACCCGTCCCCAAGGTCGTTCTTCAGCAACTCGGAGCGGAAGACGCCGCTGTTCGTAACTGCCACCCACTCGCCGGGCAACAGTCCGACGGCCACCTCCGTGACCGACCCGGTCGCATCCACGGTCTCGACGCCGGGGCGGACCTTGCGGACGTGGACCACCTTCGGAGCGTCCGAGTTCTCGTAGTCGCGGTCCCGCACGAATACCACATGGCAGCAACCCTCCCAGTGGACCGCTCCGCTCGGCACGACGACGGCATCCGGCTCGGCCCGGAGGACGATCTCGGCCGTCCCGAACGTGTTCGCGTGGTGCCGGTCGGACGGGTTCGGCAGGTCCACCCGGACGGGCACGGTGCGGGTCTTCTCGTCCGCCGCCGGGCTGACCCAGGCCACCGTCCCGGTGTCCCACCCGACAGGACCGGTGTGTCCTGGGTGCCGGAACCGCACCGGCTGGCCGGGCTTCATCCGCTCGGCGTCGTCCGGCCGGACCCGCAGGGTGAGCCACATCCGACTCGTGTCGGCGACGACGAACAGCGACTTCGTCGGGTCGGCCGCCTCGTCCTTCACAGCCACACTCGCCACCACCTCACCGTCCAGCGGGGCGACCACCGGGAGCAGGTTGCTCGACGCGGTGCGGCCGGTGAGTTCCTTCGCGAGCGGGGCGGGGAGGCCGAGGAACTGGACCCGCCGGCCGAGGTCGGCCGGGGACAGCCCGCGCACGTCGGCGGCCCGGAGCGGCATCCCAAGGGCCGACAGGATGTCTTCGGCGGTCGCCAGCCGCACCTCCGCCTCCTCGACGGCCGCCTCCGCCGCCTACACGTCTTTCCCCGCGACGGTGGCCCCGGCTCCCGGCCGCAGTTTACCGAGCGTCTCCCGCCGCAGGTCCAGTTGGACCAGTGCCTGGAGGAACTCGGCTTTCGCCTTGCCGACCTCGGCGGCGTCGATGAGCGCGAGTACTTCTCCACGGCGGACCTTCGCCCCCGCCGCGCGGTCCACCCGCCAGACGGTGCCGCCGGCCCGAGGCGCGACCCGAGCGATCCGGGTCGGGTCGTACCCGACCTCGCCGGGGGCATGGATGATTTCCTCGGCGCGGCCGCGGGCGACCGGGGCGAACACGATCCCGAGCCGGTCGGCCATTTCCTGGGACGGGAGTTGCAGGCGGCGGAGGTGCTTCTTGCACTTGGAGTCGTTGGCCACCCGCGGGGCGAAAGCCAGCGTCCGAGCCGACCGTTCCAGGTCGGCGGCCGACACCGTCGGCTGGGTCGGGAGTTGGGCCACGTCTGGGTGACAGAGCGGGCACTCGCTGACGCCGTGGGCCTTGCACCAGCCGTGCGCCTGGCCGCGGGGGAGTAGGCCCGCGCGGCACTCGACGCAGGCCGACTCCGGGACGCCGTGTTCGTTGCACCAGTCGTCCTCTTCAACGCGGGTATCGCCGCGTAGGGCCGACGCCTTGGGCAGCCGCCAGCCGGTCGCCCGGCCGAGTCCGACAAGGCCCGCCACGCACGCGACCGCCACCGCCGCCGACAGCAGGTAGCCGGAGACGCGGCGGACCCCGGACCAACCGAATCGCGGGCTTGCGCGGTGCGGCATGGACCGGGGGACGGTCCCGCCCGGCGGGTCGGCGTGTTGAACATGCGTGGACATTGAACCTTCCTCTTCGTGTTCGGTGTCGGTCACAAAGTCAGCGGCTACCGCCCGCCCGTTTGACCTCTTGGAGCAACGCCTCGCTCCCTTTCGTCGCCACGATCTCGCCCGGCGACACGCCGGCAAGAATCTCGGCGTTCAGCCCGTCCGCCGCGCCCAGCGTCACCGCTCGGGCGACGAACACCTTCGGACCGCCCGGCTTGAGGTAGTCCGGGTCGCGGACGAACACGATCACCGTGTCCCCGAGCCGGTGGACGGCCCGGTGCGGGACAACGACCGCCTTCGGTTCGCTCCGGAGGACGATCCGCCCGCGGCCGAGAGTGGAGGCGCGGAGGGAGCCGGCCGGGTTGTCCGCCTCGGCGCGAACCGGAACCGTGCGGGTGGTCTCGTCGGCCGCCGTCCCGGCCCACACGACGGCCGCCGGGTGTTCGCGTGTGCCGCCGTCCGGCCGGAAGAACACTCGTTGCCCGAGCGTCACCCGCCGCGCGTTCTCTTGGCCGAGGTTCAGTGTGACCCAGACTCGACTGGCATCGACGACGACGAACAACGCCTTGCCCGGCTCGACCACCTCGCCGGCGACGGCGTCGGCCGAAAGCAGCACGCCGGCGAAGGGCGCGCGGACCGGGAGGAGGTTTGCGGCGGCCGTGGTGCCAGAGGCCGCCTCGTCCGTTCCCAGCCCGCGGAGTTTCGTCACCACCTCGGCCGGGGTCAGCCCGCGGAAGTCAGCCGCCTCGACCGGCAGGCCGAGGTTGGCTAGCGCCTGTGCGGCGGCGAGTACCCGCACGCCGGCCTCCTTCACCGCGGCCTCCGCCTCCCGCACCGCGGCGGGGGAGGTGGCCGCCTTCGCCCCCACGAGGTCGTCTCGCGTCCGCCCCCGGTGTCGGGCCTGGACGAGCGCCTGTTGGAACTCGGCCTTCACCTTCCCGACCTCGGCCGACTCGACGACCGCGAGCATCTCGCCCGCCCGCACCGGGTCGCCGACAACTTTCAGCACCCGGCGGGCGACGCCCCCGGCCCGTGCGGACACGCGGGCCACCCGCGCCGGGTCGAACCGGACCTCGCCCGGCCCAGCCACCTCGTCGGTGAGGGATGAAGTCCAAACGGGGGTGATGTCGATCCCAGCCCGCTCGACCGATTCGGCCGACTCGAACTCGATGCGGGCGACCGCCCCGTTCGCCCGAAGGCCGGCGGCCGGCGAGAGCCTGACGACCGGGTGTGGAAAGTCGGGCACGCTGACGGCCGACCGATCGGGGACGGGGGCCGCCGCCGAAAACGTCCATCCCGTCCGGTGGCCCCAGTAGGCGACGCCGCCGAGCAAAGCGAGTACGAATGCGGTCGGCACCGTCCGGGCCAGTCGCCGCAGTCCGTCGTTCGGAGCGCGGGCAGCGACGGAGGGGTCGCTCATGTCCAGTGTGGTTGTGCCCATGACAGCGCCCTTCCGAGCAGGTGGGTGTAACGAACGCGGGGGGTTCAGACGACGAGTGCCGGACACCGAGCGCGGCAGCACCGGATCGCCCGGTCGGCCTCGTGGGTCACGAACGACCGGATCAGATCAGAAGCGAGCAGTGCGACAGGAAGAGTGGAGGGGAGGAGTCGGCGTGGCCGACGGCGTCACGGTCTCGGCCCCGCGCCCGGCTCGTCTCAACCACCGCGGAGACGAAGGTGGGGAGAGGGTCCGCGTCGAGGTGAAGTGTGAGGGCGGGGGCCGCCATCTTAGTCGGCGTATCCCCGAGCAAGGCCGGGCACCCGGGCGCGTGCTGGCCGGGTTCGGGGTGGGCGGGCGAGCCGGCGGGCACGGATTCTTGCCCGCCGGGGGCCGGTGCCTGTTCACGGCATGAATCGCACCGGCAGTTCCGACCGGCGCTTGACGAGTGGCCGACAGCCGGCGTTCTCGCGGCGACAGTCCGCGTTCCGGCCGTGGTTGTCCCGGTGGGCGCGAACTGGCAGATGCACATGCCGGGGGGCATGAGCATCGGCACCGCGACCAGGAACGTAATAACCGCGCGGAACATCGAACCCCGGACTCGTTTGGTTCAAGTCGTTATGCGAATCATACCGGGAGTGTCGCGGGTGGACAATCCCGGCCCCGCCGGCGATGCGGCGGTTCAATCCCCTCATGCCTGCCTTCAGCGGGTCTTCACAGCTCCGGTTGGGCTTGCGGGCGGCGGGCCGGGCCACCACTCTTCGAGCAGCAGGCCCGACAGGTCCGCGGCGGCACGCCATGCCTCCCCGAGTGCCCGGTTGTACTCCAGCCGGGCCTCGGCCACCGCCCGCTGGGCCTGGATCACCCGCAGGTACTCGAATTGCCCGCCCTTGAACGCTTCGAGCGACAACTTGTACGTCTCCTCCGCCTTCGGCAGGATGTCCTTGCGGTACTGCTCGGCCAGCTTGAGGGCGGCCGCATAAGCCCGGTTCGCGGTCGCCACCCGCTCGGCCAAGTCGTTCTCGGCCCGCAGCACGTCCTGGACGGCCATCCCGAGTTCGGCCTTGGCCGCGCGGATCGCCCCTGGTTCCGGTTCAAGACCGGGATCGGTGTGACATACCATCCAGTCGTTCGACCCGGTTCTGGTTTTGCCGGACGTAGCCAGTAAGTCGAAGACGTGAGGTTCGGGATCGGCTCGACCTCCGCCCGGCAGGACGGCGGCCTGCGGCCCGCTCCACTCCGACCCGCATACCCGCACCTCGGGGTGGGTGGTCAGGACGGTTTCGAGCGTGCGGTCCGGGTCGTAGCTCGGCACGTCCTCGAACGGCCCCGTAAGGCTCCCGACGGGCGGCCGCGGGGAGCCGGCCGCCGCCAACCGCCGCCGGCCGCGCTGGCCAGGCAGCTCCGCGTCGGGCAGCGCGGCCTCGGCCTGCAGGCGGAAGCGGGCGAGTTCGACCTCTAGTTGCACCAGGTCGAGCCGGGCGATCTGCTTGCCCTCGGCGGCCTGGCTGTTCTTCACCGCCTCGCCGGCAAGTTGTGTCAACTCATCAAGGACGGCGATCCGCCGCTCCAGCGCGTACACGTCGTAGAACGCCGCCCGCACGCTTCCCACCACCTGATACCGCTCGCGGAGGAGGTCGAGGGCGGCCCGGTCCACCTCCCGGGCGGCCACCGCCTGGGACAGCGACAGCTTGCGCCCGGTGACGATCTCCTGGGTCACCTGCGGGATGGTGTTGACGCCGCCCGGCCCGGTGCGGTCCCCGAGCTCGTCGAAGTTGGCCGCGAGCGTCGGGTTCGGGTAGAGGCCGGCCTGGACGTATCGCCCCTGGGCGGCGTCGATGGCGAACGTGGCCCGGCTGAGCCGCGGGTTCTGCCCGACTGCGAGCTGCACCCACTCGTCCACCTGGATGGGTTCAGCCGCAGCAGCGGGGGGCTTTGATTCCGCGACCAGACGTTGTCCCGCCGGCTCTGGTGGGCCGCCTGCTTGACGGACGAATCGACGCCCCGCGGGGCCGCGGTGCCCGGCCGGGTAGGGGTCGATGGTCGGGCGGGGCGTGGAGGCGCAGCCCACTGCCCCGAGGAGCAGTGCGACACCCGCGACGCGGCGGAGCGTAGAAAGGCCGCTGGGTGCGACTGGATCGTGCATGACACTGCTCCAACCCGCCCGTGTAGACGGGGGCCGTTTAGGATACCTGTGGACTCGGCGAACAGGCGTGACTCGGAGGGCGTGCTGGCAGCGGAGACGGTGCCGGCGGTACACCGGGCCATTGCGGCCGTTGACGAGGTTGGCCCGGCCGTGGCGAATAGCGGCGTGATCGGGCGGCGGGTGGGCAAGACGGCGAGCAGGTCGCCGGGTGCCGTGAACGACGACTCGCTGGCCTCGCGGTCGCCGAGTTGGCGGTCCCCGCCGGCGATCGGTGCCACCAGGTCCACCGCCGGACCATGCTTGCACGGCTCAGGGCGTTCGGGAGGCTTCTCGGTCGGCCGGGACTCGTCGGGGTGCGCGTGCGACTGGCACGCGTGGTCGAAGTGGTTGCGGCCGCCGCAGCGACTGCCATTGCTATGGGCCGGGCTACGGGCAGGTCACGAGCTGGCACGGGCAACGCAGCGGCCCGGCGTTCGTGACCGCCGAGAACACTACGATGATGGTGGCCAATACCCGCATGGAGCCGGTTTTCCGGAGAACGGTTGGTCGGTCTACCCATCTAAGCCATGTCGGTAATCATTCCGGCCGGAACGGCCACCGGGATTAGACGAATCCTCCGAAGCCCAAACAACTCCCCCACTCCGCTCCATCCGAGCAGGTGCCGTGGGCTAAGACAGCAATCAACGGGTTGCCGCCCCACAGTGGAATCGGACAGTTCTTCCGCTCACTTGCCGGAAGGAAAACCCTGAACAGCAATCACCCCTTCGGTTGCACCTGCCGAATGGCGAGCCGGGCGACCTCGCGGACATCCGGGTGGGTGTTCGTCCACACCTTCGTTAAGGCGGACACCACGCGCCTTCGGCCCGGTAGCCCCAAGCGCGTGACACGCCGTCCAGCGGACATCAATGTCGCCGTCGGACACCAGCCGGGTGAGGGCGGGGACGGCCTTGTGTGCCGCCGGGCCGATGCCGGCCAGCGCCGCGGCCGCGACCCGGCGGATTTCGGCGTCCGCGTCGGCCAACCCCTCCACCAGTGCGGGCACGGCCTTCACCGCCGCCGGCCCGATCTTCTTGAAGGCGTGGGCAGCCACGATCCGGGCGTGCCGCTCGCCCGCGCTTGAACGCCTTGATCAGCATCGGCATGACCTTGCCGGCGGCCAGCCCGACCGAGGCGGAGTCCTTCCCCGGCGTGATGCCGCACCTCCCATTCGCGTCGGCCAGGGCGGAGCAAGGCGTGAAACGCCTTCGGCTCGTCGGCCGCGACCGCCCGAGCTTGACGACCGCCCGCCGCCGCTCCTCGGGTCGGCGGGCATGATCTGAATCAGCAGGTCCACACTGTCCATGCTACCCCTCCGGTTCGGTAGGGGCGGGCCTCGGGATGCGTTCCCGCGGTCAGCCGCCGTCCCGCCCTGGGTGGTCCCACGGCAAAGGCGGCGGCGGAAAAACCTGTCTCTTGCGGCGTCGATCCTGACAGCCCCAGAAGTTCGTGCGGCGGCCACGACCGACGGTGAGGTTATTCCGCCGACGGGTGAGTCCGTGCGGTGTAAAGTCGGCGACGTTCTCAGGCGGAGTCAGATGCGGATGCGTTCGATCTCGTCGAGGGTGATCGCGTCGCTGGTCCGGTCGTAGAGCTTGGTCGTCCGCGGCGACTCGTGGGCGGCAATCGCCTGGGCCTTCTCGATGGTCCCGCCGTTCTCCAAGTACGCCGTGATGCCGGTGGCCCGGAACGTGTGGTTGCAGGTGGTGAGCGGTAACCCGGCCGCCGCCGCCCGGCGCTTCACCATCCGGAAGGCGTCGTTCCGGGTCATTTGCCGGTCGGAGAGCAGTCCGCGTCGCGTGACGGAGCGGAACAGTGGAGCCTTCTTGTCGTCTCCGACCCCGGCGGCGAACAGGTAAGCATCCAAGTAGGCTTCGGCCGTGTGGTGGGCCGGCACCTGGTGTTGCTTCCCGCCCTTCTCCCGGAACCGAAACCACCACCGCTTGCCGTCCTGGTAGTAGTCCTCGGCCTTCAGGGAGACGGCAGCGCTGACTCGGGCGAAACTGAACACCATGACGGCGATGAGCGCCCGGTCCCGCAGGCCGGACGGCTTCGCCGTGTCGATGGAGTCAAGCAGTTGGCGGGCTTGATCGGCATCGAGAACCGGGGTCTTCCCGCGCTTGACGACGTCGCCCCGGGGCCGCGGACGAGGCCGCCCGGGTTCGTGGCCAACACCTGACCCGCGTCACGAGCCAGTCGGGCAGCATTCGGACCGCCGCGAGGTGCCATCACGGTCGGCAGCGCAGCAGGTGCCGCTCGATGTAGGCCGCGGCCTTGGATCAGCTCAATGTCGAGCAGTTCGAGCCGGTAGCTCTGGCACCACGCGAAGAAGGAACCGACCGCGAGGCGTAGGCCATCAGGGTGTTCTCGTTCCGGATGGTCGCCGTGAAGAACTCCAGGAACCGCTTCCGGGCTGACCGCCGGCCCGGTCGATCGCCGGCCTTTCCCGGATGCGCACCACTCGACCGACCGCCGATCCGGTCCCAACACTGACACCGCGTCGTCACTCATTCGCCGCACCATAACGTCGCCCTGCGGGCGGCGTCGCGGTCTCAGTTTTCGGGCCGGTCGAGCCATACAACATGGCTGAACGGCTTATAGCGAATTCGACCCCGAAGACGTTGTTGAAGCGGCTGGTAAAGTTCGCCCTGGGCGACGGTGGCGACCGGGATCACCAGGTGCTCGGGGGGCAAAAAGTGCATGAGCCGTTCGAGTACCGCCGTGGCGACCCGGCCGCCTTCGTCCAGTGTTCGGTAAAGCGGAGGATGTCTTTCTCCGCGTCGGTGTAGGCGTCACTGTCCTCGAAGTGCCCGAGATTCTGAAGCTGCCCGTCAGTCAGCCCGGCCCTCCGACCGAGGGCATCATGGTACTGCCGTCAGACGTGGCAGTCGGTGAGATCGACCACCTTGAGATAGGCAAGCTCCCGCAGTTTCGGGTCGAGGTCGCTCCGGATGGCCTGGGCCATCGAAACGGCGGCGTCCAACACCCTCGGGGCGTGGGCACGAGTGCGGTACATGTTCGGCACCTGCCCGAGTTTCGCGTGGAGTTTTTCGAGAGTCGCGCGGGCCTCATCTTTGGCTTGGTCGTTCCCAAGTGGCGGAAGGTGCGGCATGGTGCCAGGTCTCCGAGGGAGTGGAGCGAGAACAAAATGGCGGGTGAGTCACGGCCGTCGCATTACCAAGCCCCAATGCCACGAGCAACAGCAGAGCGATTCGTACCGCACGAACTCAAGCCCGGCAGCCTCGCCCCAGGCCCGGCACTGCTCGGGTTTGGGACGGATGGCTGGCGATGGGCCGCGTGGGGTGGGGATGTCGGTCCGCCAGTGGATGATGCCCGCCGTCCCGCCGGGGACGAGTACCCGGCGGGCTTCGCGGAGGAGCCGGACAGGGTCTTCGATGTGGAGGATATTGAAGAGCATGGTGTAGCTGACACTCCCTTCCGGGCGACCGGTGCCCGCTCCGATGATATCCCGTACTTCGGCGACGACATTCGGGAGGCCGGCCTCGCCGGCTTTTCGCACGGTCTCGGCCGCCATGCCCGGTTCGATGTCGAGCGCGAACACTCGACCTGTGACTAGTTCGGCTGCCGGGATAGTGAAGGTTCCGTAGCCGCACCCGAACTCGACCACATCCCCACCCAATCCTCGGCAGTCGAGCCGTTCCAGGATGCAGCGGGGGTTGAAGAACGTCTCCCAATACCCCTCGTCAGGCATTCCGCTCTCGCGGCCTTTCATCTCCTCCTCCGTGCGGTACTCGGTGGCGCGCTCACTTCTTCTTGCCCCTCGGGTCGTCCGCCGAGTTCAAGTAGTCGATGACCCACGGACCGTCGCCGTGAAATTGGACGACCGTCTCCCCCTTCACCCAGACGTAGTGCTTCATGCCGGCCGGCCAGGAGCCGTAGGTGCCAGCCGGGAGTTCCTCCCCCTTCTTCTCGTCGAACGTATCCCCCATCCCCAGGTGGAAAGTGCCCGAGATGATCGTCACCCGCTCGGGCTTCGGGTGGGTGTGCGGCGGGATGCGGTAGCCGTCCGGCACCTTCACGCGGAACACGAACGGGCCGGGCTTGGCCGGGTCGCCTTCGAGGACGGCGAACTTCGCGCCGGGCGGTAGGGACGGCGGGCCGTCCTGCCACTTCAGCCCGTCCGGCCGGTAGACGGCCGCCTCCATCGACGGCTTCTTCTCGTCGTGGGCGGAGACGCCGGCGACGAGCCACACGGCCGCGGACAGGACGACCCCGAGTGTCAGTGCTTTCGATCGCATCGCTTTTCTCCAGTTGGATTCCGCGTCGCTCGGCCACGTCAATCATGACCCGGTACAGGGCCGGTGGTGACCGGAAAGCCCCGCGAGCGCCAGTCCGGAAACCCCTCGGTCAGCCGTCTGGCGCGATACCCCTTCGCCCGCAGGGCAGTCACCGCTTCGTCGGCGAACACGCAGTATGGCCCCCGACAGTAGGCCACGATCTCCACATCAGGCGGGAAGTCGCGCAGCCGCTCGGTCAGTTCGTCGAACGGTACACACCTGGCCCCGCGGATGTGACCGGCCTCGAACTCGATCCGCGGGCGGACATCGAGCACGATCACGTCCCCGGCCGTGAGCCGTCGGCGGAGTTCCGCCGCGTCCACCGCGTCCATCTCGCTCCGACCCCCGAAGTACTCGGTCACGACGGCGTCAACCTCCGCGAGTCGGGAGCGGCCGAGTTCGCGGATTCCCTGCCAGACGCGGAACACCCGGGCGTCGGCGAGCGAGTAGTGAGCGAAGAGGCCGTCACGGCGGACCGTGACCAGACGGGCCGCCCGGAGCACCTGCAAGTGCTGGGAGACGTTCGCGACGGGCGAGCCGATGTCGTCGGCCAGTTGCTCGACGGTCCGCTCTCCCTGGGCGAGAAGTTCGATCAGTTGCAGCCGGTGGGGGCTCGCGAACGCCTTGCCGACGCGGGCGAACTCGCCGAACAGTCGGGCTTTGAAAGCCCGCTTCTTCGCTGGCTTCATCGGTATTCAACAAGTTTATTGAATATGATCGGCCGGTCAACACCAACCGGCGATCACACGCTGGGCGCGCCGCTCGAACGGCCGGGTCAGCGGAGAGCGAGCCGTGCGGCGAGCGCGAGGACAATCAACAGGCACAAGTCCGGCGAGTGATACGCCGCCCACAGGATCGACAGGACCAAACTGTAGCAGACGAACATCATTTCGGTCATCCTCCTCGGTTGAGGAGGCCCGGTGGTGCGGCGGGCCTGAAGGAAAACCGTGGTCAGTGGTCGTCCGGCAGGAGGACAGTCGTGGCGGACCGGTCGGCCTCGGTGAGTACCCAGAAGGTGGTCCCGCTGGTCGCCCGGTAGACCGACAGCAACCGCTCCCCGGATCGCAAGGCGTCGTCGTTGGCGGCCCGGTCGTCCGGGTCCACGTCGCCCCAGTCGCCCGAAGCGTGCCGGCGAAGCGCGGCGGCGATGTCCGGGGGCGACACCGCCGCAAGCGCCGCGGGCGTGGCCACGGTCCGGCCGAGGGGCACGAACGGCGGTCCCGAAGGAGTCATAGTGTTCCTCCTCGGGTTACTTCTCGGCTGCGGCCGGGTTCTCGTAAATCCAGACCATCGCCAGGTCGGCGACCTTGCCGACCAGCGGCAGGTCTTCGCGGCCGAAACTCGACGAGTCCTTCCACTTGTCCGCCTTGTCCTTGTAGAGCCGGCTGATCTGCACGTTGTAGCGGGGGCCGTTGTCCGTCTCGTTCAGCCAGACGGCGGCGCGGATGCGGCCGAGGCGGACCTCGTGGACCGGCTTCGCCTTGTCCGCTTGGCCCTTCTTCGGGTCTTGTTTGGTGGTCGTCATCGAACGAATCCTCTGTGGGTGTGGGAACGGGGTCAGGAACAGAACGGGCAACACCGGGCGACGTGCCCGACGGCCGGTTCGAGGTGCGGGTCCGCCGCGAAGGTCGAGGCGGGGGCGTCGTAGTCCCCCGCCAGCACCGACCGGATCAGGTCGAGTGCGTTCTCGTAGCTCCAGAAGCCCAGCGTCAGCGAGGCGACCTGGACGAACCGGCCGCCCGGTTCGGTCGGGCGTTTCACCACCGCGTAGTCGGTGGACCCGTCTTCGGGCAGTGAGTCGTTCAGGAACAGGTAGCCGCCGGTCTCGAACGCCGTGCAGGCCGGCCACGTCCGCCGGGTCACGAGCAAGGCCACCGCTTCGGGTGTCCCCTTGGGGCGGACGCACCAGATGCGGTCGTCGTGGAACATGGGGTGTCCTCCCTCAGCCCGAGGTCCGGGGGATGCGGGCGAGCCGGCAGAACTGCCGGGTCTCGCTTTCGTCGAGTTGGCGGCAGAAGTACTGCCGGCCGTGCTGGGTGTTGGCCGCCCAGAACAGACGGAGCGGGTCGGAGCCTTCGCCGAAGGCGTAGCCGCCGTCGCCCATCCACCGTGGCGGTAGCACGTCGAGGAAGTAGTCGTAGGTTTCGCCCGCCACTTCACAGACGTGGCCGAACAGGGTCGTCCGGGCGATCATCGCCGACCACCCTTCATCGTCGGGTCGTGGGACGGTCTCGCCCTGCTTGAGTCGGGCGACGAACGCGCCCAGGTTGGTCGTCGTCGCGGTCATGGCGACGCCTCCAAGAGGAACGGAATGGGGAATGGAAAACCGAAATGCACCACCGGTCTCCGCGTGCGAGACGGCTCGCGGAGTCGGCGTGGGAAGCGTCTACCGGGTGGTCGGTTCGAGAGAGCGGGAGCGACTGGCCGCGAGAACTACCACGGATTTCGGTCCGGAATCAAATCCGGCACGGGACGGGTGAATCAGTCGCCAGCCGTCGCCGTCGGTCGTCATCGGGGTTCACAAGCCCCGCGCCCCGATGACGACCGATGGTGACGGCTCCTCGCGTGGGCTGCCTGGGCGGGCGTGTGTCCCCACTGTCAGCCTGAACCGGAGGGAGTCGGAGGGGTTTGACACCTCGCACCTTTCACCGGAGTCGTCGCGGTCGGCACCGCACTCGATTCGGGCGACTGCTTGAAAGTCCCATCAGATTCGTGCTACTTGGGCGGCTGTATCCTTCGCCCTTTCCCACCGCCCGTCCGGTAGACGACTTCCCCGACTTCACGACCGCCCGACTCGGAGGGCCGGTCGAGAGGCCGGTGGTGCAACACGGTTTGGTTTCTCACCCCCCTGTTCCTGTTCCCTTCCGAGGATTCATCATGACGAAGCAAAATCTTACCCGCGCGAGCGGGGAGCTGTTCCGCCGCGCGCCGGACGAACGGTTCCCGTCGCTCGACGCCCTGCTCGCCCACTGCCGGCGGGAGAAGGACGAGTCGGCCGATGTCTGGGTGTCGCCGACGCAACTCGTGCCCGAGGCCACCCCCGATGGGCGGCTCGGCCTGCGGGCCGGAAGCGACGGGCCGTTCACGCTGAACGACTGGAGTTTCGGCCAACTGTGCGGGCTGGCGAAGGTCGGCAAGGAGACGGTCAACCGGCTCACCCCGGACACGGCGGCGCGGGCGTTCCGGGAGACGCTCCCCGGCGGCAACAAGCCGCTGCAACTGCTCACCCGCGGCACGGGCATCCGCTCGGTCCACGGGACCGCGTACACGCGGCTACACAACGCCGACCTGGTCGGGATGCTCAAGGACTACGCGACCGACTTCACGCCGCCCCAGGCCGGGTTCAACGGCGCGACGGGACTGTACTGCGGGGAGCAAGACCTGTTCTGCTTCCTGATCGACCCGGCCGGCTGGGCGGAGATCGACGGGGAGGCGTTCGCCCCCGGCTTCTTCGTCTGGAACTCGGAGGTGGGTAAGCGGTCGGTCGGCATCCAGACGTTCTGGTTCCAGAAGGTGTGCGCGAACCACATCGTCTGGGACGCGGTCGAGGTGATCGAGTTCGCCCGCAAGCACACGGCCCGGGTCGGCAGCGCCCTGGACGACATCCGCCGGCACGTCGAAGCGCTCGTCGCCAAGCGGGACGAGCGGCGGGACGGGTTCGCGGCCGTGATCAAGAAGGCGATGCACGAGACGCTCGGCAGCAACGCCGAGGAGGCGATGAAGGCGCTGGCCAAGCACGGCCTGAGCCGCGGGCTGGCGAAGCAGGCGGTCGAGATGGTGGCCGGCGGGCGGTTCACCATCTTCGCCCTGGTGGACGCGCTGACGCGGCTGGCCGGGCAAGTGGAATACGCCGGCGACCGGGCGGCCCTGGACGTTCAGGCCGGGAGTCTGCTCGCCCTGGCCGCGTGACGATCGATGTCGAACGGCGGCGGACCGCCCACGGTCAGGCCGCCCGAGAAGACGCGAGAGGTTGGTCCCTGCACCACCGCCCTCTCGCCCTTGATCCTTCGACTCTGTTACCGCGGCCCTCTGCCGCGGCGATTCCCGATTCCATCACAAGGACATCACAATGAAGACGTACACCGGGCACCGGACGGAGGACGGCTGCGCCGTCACCGTCGCGGGCGACAACGGCGGGCGCAGCCTCGACCCGCGGTTCGACCTGCGGACACACTCACCGACGGGGTTCGAGTGGGGCTACGGCGGGAGCGGGCCGGCGCAACTGGCGCTCGCCCTCGCGGCCGACGTGCTGGGGGACGACGAGGCGGCCCTAGACGTGTACCAGCGGCTCAAGTTCCGCGTGGTCGGCCGGCTACCGGCTGACGGCTGGACACTGACGGAGGCCGAACTCGCCGACGCCCTCCGCGGCCTCGCCCGGCCCAACGGCGAGTGACGATGCGACACAGGTTCGACCGGAGGTTCATGCACCGCCGGTCGAACGCCCATTCTGAAAACAACCGCCTCGGTCGAGCCTGAGAGTCTGCTCTCACTCAATTCTTGGGTGGGCATCGCCTCGCAGAAACAGAGACGGTACTTTTCGGACAAGCCAGACGTGCGGGTTGGCCTGGAAGAACTCGATCCCCGCAGCGGCCGCTTCTCCCGCCCGGACGCGGACCACCACTCCCCCACCCTTCGCGGCCACGACCTGGGCCGCGTAGTCCGGGTCCGACGTGAGGTGGACGAACGCCCGATTCATCGGCAAGAGACCGGTCGTCCGAACCGTCGCCGCGGTGTCGAACGTCGTGCCGTGCAACAGGACATCCGGCGGCGTTCGCAACTCCCCCGGCGAGCCGAGCGCGACGCTGTGGCCGTACCGGGCGCGAACGAGTCCGTCCCGCACCTCGAACCGTTCGGGGTCGGTGTTGCGGACCGCTTCTTCGACCTGATGCCGGTCGAGGGTGGCCCAATCGTAATGGCTGAACTGTATGCCGACGACGAGTTCGTCCAGGCCGGCGAACCCCTCGTCGTCCAGGGCAACGCCAAACCGCAACGGCTGATGCCGCAAGGCGAACCCCAGCAGGCGGACGATCTGCTGCGGATCGATTTGCTCGTTCATGACGACTTCCGAGGTGGTCAGTGGAGTAGCGGGCGGACCGTTTCGCGGGGCAGGATACGGCCGATGTCCCTAGCACTTCGGTCGAGCAGGGCGAGGGCTTCCCGTCGATACCCGTGCTGGAACAAAACTCGGACCGAACGGGCGTCGTCATCGCCGAGTACTGCCCAAAAGCCGACCCGAAGCCGGTTCAGTTCGACGTAGCGCTCGACCGCGGACAAGGTGTCGTCCTGTTCCGGCTGGAGGACGGCGAGACCATGCGGGGTGGCGATTCCGACGTAGGCTTTCGGCATCCCACCCCCTTACCACATTTCGCCGGGCCGTCTCAACCGCCGAAGACGGACAGCACCGCCTGCCGCCGCTGGTCCGGGAACAGGTGGCGGTACCGCTTCTGCATCTCGACCGTGGTGTGTCCCATGAGTTCGTCGATCACCCGCTGGTCCACTCCGGCCGCGGCGAGGTTCGACGCGAACGAATGGCGGAAAGCGTGATACCCGCGGAGGACGTGCCACTTGGACCCCTTCACCCCCGACCGGAACGCCTTCCACGTCTGCCCGTCGGTCAGCGTCCGGTCCGCCGCCGAGCAGAACGCGAGTTGCCCGCCGGGGTGGTCGGTTGCGAAGTACGCCCGCATGACGGCCTCCACCCGCGGCGTCATGTCCACGGTGCGGAACGTCTCCGTGTCGCGGCTCCGTTTCTTCTCGCGGAGGAGGACGAGCTTGGCGTCGAAGTCGAAGTCCTCGACCCGGGCGCGGAACAGTTCGGCCCGTCTCGCCCCGGTGTAGGCGGCCGTCACCAGGAACGGGTGCAGGTACTTGGTGTTCGGCCTCCGGCGGACGTGCTCAAGCACTTCGGCCACCTGGACGGGGTCGAGGAACAGGCCGTCCCACAACTCCCGCACCCGCCGCGGGTCGGTGATGCCACGCGCGAGAATGGCGGTGATCTGGTCGTAAGTGCGGAACGGTTCCGCCTGCTTCTCCTTCGTGAACACCAGTTCGACATCGGGGAACTTGGTCGAGACGTGCCCCTGCCGGTTCGCCCAATTCCATACGAAACGGAGGGTCGCCACCGCCTTCCGCACCGTCTTCGGCTTGACCGGGTGGCCGTTCCACGTCTCGCGGCTGCGGGCGTCAACGAACTGCTGGACGGTGCCCGCGGTGATGGCGGCGACCTGTGTCGCCCCGCCGATGATCCGGCTCAGGTGGTTCATGTGGATGTCTTCCATCGCCCGCGTGATGACCTCCTTCGCGCCGGCGGTGAACTGCGTCTGGTAGGTGGCAAATAGCTCGGCGAGCCGGACGGTGCGGGCGAGCGATACGGGTTGTTCGAGCTTGCCGTCGGACAACAGGAACAGGCCGAGGTCGGCCCCGGCCGGGACCGTCAGCCGCCCTCGCTCGACGAGCCGGAGGTTTTCTTCGACGCGACCGCGGCACGCCTCCGCTTCTTTCGCGTCCGTCGTCTTCAGGACGGCCAGGAAACGCTGGTCCTGGAACCGGAAGACCACCCGGAACCGTTTCCCCCGCCGTTCGAGCCAAGCCATAGCATTTCCCCCCGAAGATTGTTCGGGCGGGGACAAGCGACGTAACCCCAACGCAGGGTCCACGCTGCCCCCTATTTGCCACCCAGCCGAGCAGCGGGAACGAGAAAGGCTTTCCGGGACGAACCCGGAAAGCCTAGTTTTTAAGGGGATTTTGCAGTGTTTCGATTTGCTTCAAACAGCGGAGAGGGAGGGATTCGAACCCTCGTTACCCTTGCGGGTAAATCGGTTTTCGAGACCGACGCATTCAACCACTCTGCCACCTCTCCGGGGGGCAGGTCTGGTAAACCTGCCACACTTTACGAATACCACCTGTCGGCCTCGCGGGCCAGAGGGGATCTCGATCCCGTACGCCTGACTTGGTGACTGATAGCGGCTCCTTCGCCCGCGAACACCCACGCCAGGGCGCTACTCGCGAGCCAACGTTCGACCCGCTGGTGTTTTCAGGCCGACGTGCAGTGGGCCAAGTCCTCTGCCGGCCAGAGCAGACGGCCTGCGACCGCACCGGAAAAGACGTCACTTTCCCGCTGGCACGCGAGCCAGCGTGCCCGCCCCGTCCGCGTCCAGGTTCTCGATCGTGACCGTGACGGCCACCCGGTCCGGGCCGATACGGAAGGTGACGCCGCTCGGCCCGGCCGCCATCTCCCCCACCGGCTGGTAGGTGAACGTGTCCCGGTCGTAGTGGGTGAGCGGGAACGACCGCCCTCCCGGCCCGAGCGTCAGAACAAGCCGGCCGCCCTTGTCGGCGACAACGGCCTCGCCAACGAAGTCGTTGCGGTAGGCACCCGTGTAGCTTGCAGCCGGTAGTGACGGGGGCTTGCCGACCGGCTCCTTTCGGTAGTCCACGCGGGTACCGTAGCCCGGCCTGGCCAGGTTCTCGAAGACCGGCGTCAGGGCCGTGAACCAGTCCGGCTCGGGCTTCCGCCCGCGGACCCGGTCTAGGAAGGTAAACGCGATCGCTTCCGGGACGCCGATCGGGGCGGCATTGGTCAGGACGACGATGCCGAGGCGGTCGGCCGGGGCGAGTGCGACGCACGTCGCGGCCCCGAGGTCGAACGCCCCGGAATGGCTGAGCGTCAGCCGGCCGGCCGGGTCGTGGCCGACGTTCCACCCCAGTCCGTAAAAGCCGGTCCGGCCGGTCGGCTCCTTGGCGGGCGAGCTGACCACCTGCGGGCGGTGCGTCTCGGCCAGGGCGGCGGTCCCGACCACCCGCGTGCCGTCACAGGTGCCGCCGGCGAGGAGCAGCCGCACCCACCTGGCCAGGTCGCGGGCGGTGGAGCTGGCGCCCCCGGCCGGAGCCTGGGCGTCGGGCTGGCGGTTGTGCTTGGCCGCCCACCGGCCGTCAACCCGGACGTGCAGCCGGGCGCGGTTGTCGGCCGCCGCGTAGTCGGCGTGGCGGTAGCTCGTGCGGCCCATGCCGAGCGGCTTGAACAGCCGGTCGGCGGCCAGGTCTTCCCACGGTTTGCCCGCCGCCTTCGCCGCGGCCACCCCGGCCTCGGTGAACCCGAAGTTGGTGTACGCGTAGCTCGCCCTGAACGGACCGGCAGGCGTCAGGAACCGTAGCCGGCGGAGCACCTCCGTCCGGGGGTAGCCCAGGTCTTCGAGCACGTCGCCGGCGTGGGCCGGCAGACCGGTCCGGTGGCACAGCAGGTCGCGGAGTGTGACCTCGGCGGACACGTAGTCGCCCCACAGACGGAACGCCGGGTCGAGGTCTGCCGTCTTCGAGTCCCACGCCACCACCCCGTCGCCGACCAGGGCGGCGATCACTGTCGCGGTGAGCGGCTTGGAGACCGACGCGAGCTGGAAAACCGTTTCCGGGTCGACCGCATCCGGCCGGCCGAGTTCGCGGACGCCGAACCCCTTCAGGTAGACGACCCGGTCCGCGTGGACGACGGCGACGGCCAGTCCGGGCACGCCGGTCCGGGCGCGAAGCCCCTCCGCATACGTCTCCAGCCCCGGTAGCGCGGCCGCCACGGTGTCCGCGGTCAGATCGTCGGCGGCGGCCGGGCTGGCGAAGGCAACGGCCGCGAGTAGAACGGTCGAGCGTCGGGCGGGTGTCATGTCGGCTCCGGTCGCGTCGGTCCACACCAGCGTAGCGGCCGTCCGGACGGCACACCAGCGACGACCGGGCACGACCGTGCGGGCGACCGCCCGGTCCGAAGGGTCGGGCGTGGCGGAGCCAGGTGGGGTGTCAGCCGACCGCGACCCCGAATGGTATGAGTTTGGCGACGAAGTGAGTTGGACTCCCGGCCCGGGCACATACGACCGGCGGGCGTTCCTACAGGCCGGCCGCCGCGAGTCAGCCCGAACGAAACCCCCGTCACGGGCGTTGCTGCCTGGCGCGGTCCCAAAGCGACAACAGGTTCCGCCCGCCGGTGGCCGGTTGTCCGGACGGCATGGGGGTCGGCGCAACCCCGCGAGGGGGAGTCGGCCCGCCCGCCCCCGCGCCCGGCATCTCCGTGACGGACACGGTCTGGCGGTCCGTCACCAGTTCGGTGAGCGTCTTGGCCCGACCGCCGAGTTGACGGAGGGTCGCCTGGGAGATGTCCATCCCCCGGGCGACCGCCGCCCGGGCCTCCGCCAGCATGGCCCCGGCCGGAGCCGTCTCCAGCCGCTGGTAGTACGTGGCCGGGACGACCGGCTGCGGCGGGCGGTCGGCCGGCTCCGGCGGGGTCGGCGGCTCGGAATAACACTCCAGGCACCGGCGGAGGGCGATGAACGCCAGCGCCCGGACGCACTCCGACCGCTCGGCCGGGTTGCCGTCTTTGGTGTCCCCGTTGACCGCCCGGGTCAGGGCGGCGATCGTCTTTTTTCCGCAACAGCAGCCGGACGCGAACGCCCGGGCCGCCTCGATCCGGACGCACTCCACCGGGTCGGTCCGCAGGGCAGCGACGAGCGCCGCCTCGGCCTCCGGGTAGTACCGGCAGTCGGCCGTCGCCATGTACCGGACCGCTTCCAGTCGGGCCTTGGCCGCCGCCTGGTCCTGCTTGATCCGGGCGGCCGCCCCTTCAGGCGAGTCGGCCGGCTGTGCCAGGCCGCCGGGCGTGGCCGAGTTCGGTCCAGGGCAGTTGGGCTGGATCAGCCCGCCCGTCATCCCGCCGATCGGCAGCAGCGCGCTGTTGAACAGCTTCCCGAGGGTGGAGTTACAGCACTTCGCCTTGATCTCGTCGCACTGGGCCTGGCTGGGGCACAGGAAGCTCCACAGGTTCCGCGTCGGGGCGGCCGGGGCTGCTACCCCGGTGGTGCCGACCCCTCCTATCCCGGCCGACGGCGTAGTCGGCACCGGGGTACGGACGACTGGGCCGACACCAGCCTGCCGAACCCGATCGCCACAACGGTGAGGCCGACCCGCAACGTGCTCATCCGCTCGCCCCCGTTAAGCTACCGCTCGCGCCGACTGACCCGACTCGAGCGATACCGGGCGGACTGGAAGAATCCAGTCCACTCTCGTGTCAGGTGGGCTGGCTGGCGTAGGAGTGCCGACGCTCTGGGAGGCCCGCCGGACCGGGCACGCGCTCGCAGCCCGGCCCGGCGGGCCTCCCAGAGCGTCGGCACCGCCCTACGCCAACCGGGTAAACGGTCGGCGGCAACGTGAACCACCCACATCGATTCAAGGGGGTGGGAAACGCGCTCCCCGCGAAGGTTCGCTCAAGTCTCACCCGGCCCGACCCGAAAACCTGAATCAAGGTAGATTCCGTGCGGGATCGGGATTATTAGGCCTCCGGGAACGTCGCCGGGCGGGGAAGTTTCTCCGGCGACGCGGGGAGGCAACGAACTGACGTGGTATCCCGGGCGGTCGGCGTCGTGATCGTCCTGGCCGGGCTGAGTGCCCGGCTCGCGGCCGACCCGTTGCCCTACGCCGCGACCGCAGCTCCCGACATCCGGGCCAAGCAGCGGACGAACCCGCTCCTGGTTTCCCCCTCCCTGGCGACCCTGCAGGAACGGGTCGGCGACACGGATGCCGGCCGGCCCACCGCCCTGACGGGCGGTGTCCAACGGTCCCCCCTTCCCGACCGGCCCAACGGGCTACCCCTTCCGAACGTGCCCCCGGTCCACCCGGTGCAGGCGGAGACGCCCGCATCGACCCCGCCCGAAAGTCCGCCGGCTCGACCCGTCGGACCGGGGGCGCTGACGGTCGAGGGCGCCCCGCTCGACCCGACGTACCTCGGGGTGTTGGTAACGGCCGGCAGCGGGTGCTCGTCCTGCGGCGGTCGCGGCGGCGGGTGCGACAGTTGCCGGGGCGGCACCCACTGCCTGCCCGGCCGGCAGCCGTGCGACCCGTACCCGGCCACCACCCTACTCGGCCGGTTCGCCGGGGCCAGTTACGACGGGGTGTGCTGCCCGGACCCGTGTTACACCCCGCGGTGGACGACCCTGGCCAACGCCGCCTTCTTCGTGGACACGGTCCGGCCGGTTACTCAGACCCGAGTCCGGGCGGACGGCGGGTTCAGTATGCTCACCCCCGACCGGGCCGAGTTCTTCTGGCCGCGGGCGGACGGCCAGGGCCGCGGCCCCCAGCCGACCCGCCCGGCCGTCGGCCCCGGGCGGCTGGACTACGGCGAGCTGTCGCTGTACACGGAGGCGGCGGTCGGCGGGTTCTCGATGTACAACGTCGTGATGTATCGGGGGGTCGACCCGACCACGGCAGCCGGCGGCGGCGGGTTCGCCGACCTGATCCTCGGCACCAAGTCGCTGCTCGCAGACAGCGAGCTGTTCCAGCTCACCTTGCAGTTCCAAACCTACATCCCGACCGGGAACTCCAGCCGCGGGCTGGGGACCGGGCACGTGTCGATCGAGCCGTCGCTGCTGTTCGGGCTTCAGGTCAGTGAAGACACGTTCTTCCAGGGCCAGGTGGCCCAGTGGATCCCGATCGGCGGGGACTCGCAGTACGCCGGCGGGGTATTCCACTACCACGGCAGCGTGAACCACGTGCTCGTCCGCCCGGTCCGCGACCTCCAGGTGATCGGCACGCTCGAAGGGAGCGGGTGGACGTTCATCGGCGGGTCGTACACGGACCCGCAACTGGGCCGGCGGTCGGCGACCGGCGGAACGTACCTGTCTGCCGGGCCGGGGGTGCGGGTGTCGTTCTGCGACAAGCTCGACTTCGGCATCGGCAGCGCCTTCGCCCTCACCGACCCGCACTGGGCCGCCGCCCTGTTCCGGTGCGAGTTCCGGTATCGGTATTAGAGCGGTTTGCGTGTGGGTGGGACAATTGCCGCAGGCAGCCGGGCTGCCACGGAGGGCGGCCCCTACCGGTCGTTGACCGTAGGGGCCGCCCTCCGTGGCGGCCGCGAACCCGCAACTACTTCACCCCACCGCCAACCACCCCGACCACCCCGCTCACCGGAGCAGGTTCAGATTTGCGTAGGGCGGTGCCGAGGCTTTGCGAGGCCCGCCGCAGGGCCGAAGCCGTGGCCCGGGCCTCGCAAAGCCTCGGCACCGCCCTACGCCAGACCGGGACACTGGGCGCAGCGTCCGGGCGACCAGTACGCCGCTCACCGGAGCAGGTTCAGGGTGACGGTCGCCGTCTTGCCTGCCTCCACCGCCACCGGCTGGCGGGCGGTGCGACGGGACGCGGACTTGGCCGCACTCACCGTGTACTTCCCGGCGGCCAGCCCGTCGAACCGGAACGCCCCGTCATCGCGCGTCTTGACCGTCTTGACGGCTGTCCCCTTGGCGTCGGACAGGGTGACATCCAGGTTCGCCTGGGGACGGCCAGCTTCGACGACCGTCCCGGTTATGACGGCGGAGGCGGCCGACAGTTCCGCCACCAACTCGACGGTCCCGGTGTCCCGCTCCACCAGCCCGGCCCCGTTCTCGACCTCGACCGTCACATCCGCCCGGTCACCGGTTGGGGCGAGCGTTGCCTCCCACGTCCCGGGGGCGTTGGCGACCGGCTTGCCGGGGACGGCGGTCGCCCCGTCCGGCGGCTGCCCCTTGACCGACTTGCCGAGATAGAACCGCACCGCCGTCACCCCGGACTCGCGGTCCGCCCCCTCGACCCGGACCCGCAGCGGCTCCCCCTTCTTCGCCTTCGCCGGCAGGCCGACCAGGCGGACGCCGGTCGGCGGCGTCCGGTCCAGGATGATGGCGCGGTCCGCCGTCGCCAGCACCGCCCCGTCCGCGGACAGGAGGCGGACCCGGAGCGTCCGCCGGCCGACCAGTTGCGGCGTGTCCCACGTCACCTCCCAGTCCCGCAGCGACGGGGTGAGTTGGATCCCCCCGTCCGCGACGGCGACCGCCGCCCGGGCCTGCCGCGGGGCCGGCAGCTTCACCTCTCGCTCGGTGGCAACCGAACCGTCGGCGTCGATCCGGAGAAGGCGGGCGTCCAGCCGGCTGCCGGCCGGGCCGCGGTCGGCCGCCGCCCGGAACCGGACCGACTGGCCGGGGGTCGGCGGCGGCTCCAGTCGGACCCGAACCCGCGGCTCGGCGTCCAGCCAGGGGACGGTCGGCTGACCCGAGCGGGCGAACGTGACCCGGTACCGCAGGGCGTGCTCGGTGCCGTCCAGGGTGAGCGACACGGCCCCGTCCTCGTCCGCCTCCGGGTCGAGAGCCAGCCCCTCGGCCACCAGGGTCAGCGGCGTCCCGTCGGCGGGGACGGTCCCCTTCAGCCGGGCCACCTTCGCCCCGCCGAACCCCGGAATCTCCGCCGGGTCGAGAACGAGTTCGGCGGTACACGGGGCGGACCCGTGCGCCCGCCGGGACCGGAGGGTGAACCGGAGCCGATTGGCCGGCCGGTCCGGCGGGGCGGCCGGCTCGAACGCCGCCGCCGTCACCTCCAGGTATTCGAGCGGATCGGGCACAGCCAGCCAGACCGACCGGTCCCGAAGGACCGCCGCCGACTTGTCGTCGCTCAGTAGCTCGAACCGGATCGCCGCCGGCAGGTCGATGGCGTTCGTGGACGCCGGGGTGCCGGCCGGCGGGGGTGGGGCGGGAAGCCGAAAGGGGACCGTTTCCCCCGGCCCTGGGTTGGCCTTCGCCTCGATTGCCGGGAACGGCCCGCTCGCCCGGACGGCCACCGGTCTCGCTGCGTCGCCGCGGTTGCGGACGAACAGCCGCAGCGGCTGGGGCGTCTCCGACGGCCGCAGGCGGAGGATGTCGCCGACATCGGTCGGGGCCGCCGGGTCCGAGGACACGATGACATCGAGCGGCGCGGCCTCCCGGCCGAACGCGATCGGCACCCGGGCGAACACCGCCCGCCCGCCCGCCCGGCACTCCACCACGATCCCGGCCTGCGGGATCGCCCCGGTCGCATCCACCCGGACGCGGACCTCGAACTTCCGGGCGTCCGCGTCGATGGGGTCGGGCGAGGCGGCGGCCACCTCGGCCGTCGCCCGGATCGTGGCCCCGTCGGGCACCAGCACGTCCGCCCGTGGCCGGTCCCCCTGTCCCAACGGGATGAGCAGGGTCAGCCGCGCCTCCCCGTGCGGCCGCTCGGTCGAGAGCACCACGGGCGACCCCGGCCCCCGGACCACTAACCCGTGGCCGGCCGAGCGCCCCGCCACACCGAGGTCGGCGAAGGCGGCTTCGTAAAAGTCCGAGTCGAGGCCGGCCCGGGCGGCGTACCGGTATCGGTCGCCGAGCCACGCCAGGTACGCGGTCGCCGCCTCCCGCCGGCGGACGAGCCGTGCCCCCCCGGGCACGTCGTCCAGTTGGGCGGCCGGGTCCGCCCCAGGGTACAGGAATGCCAGCACGTCGAGCCGATCCGCGTCCGCGTCGGCCAACACGCCTCGGAGTCCTGCCCCCCAGGCCCGCCGCAGACCAACGGCGAGCTGGTCCCAGGCCGGGGCGTCCGGCCCCTCCCGCTCGGCGGCCGACCGCAGCCGGTCGAGTTCGGCCCGGTCGTCGGCCGGCAGCCCCGCCAGCCGGAGCAGCTCGATCTCGCACCGCGCGCGGCGGGCGGCTCGCCGGGCCTCGGCCTCGCGGGCGGACGTGACTTCCGATGGGGACAGCGGCGGCGGCCGGGTCGCCACCCCGTCGGCGTCGTCGCGGTCGTCGCGGGCCTGGGTGTCGGCGTCGAGCCGGCGGGCCAGGTCCGCCCGGGCAGCGTCCAGGGCGGACCGCGGCCCGGCCGGCAGGTCTGCCAGGGTGAGCGCGGCCTCGATCCGGGCGAGCACCGACGGCCCGGCGTCCGGGCGGACCGCCTCCCCGACCAGCCGGCCGGCCGCTTCGGTCGGCGTGCCCGTCAGGAACTCGTCGGCCGCACGGCGGACCGCCTCGGTCCGCCGGCGGAGGTCGTCCCGCGCGTGATCAGGTCGGAGACAGTGAGCGTGGCCGGCGGCGGGGTTAGCGCCGGAAGCAGGCCGGCGGTCGCCGCCGCCCGCTCCTGCCACCGCGGCTCCCGGTCCGGGTGGGCGTCCAGGTATTCCCCGGCGTCCGGCAGCGCGGCCAGGGACTCGTCGGCCGCCCGCCGCGCCTGCTGGATCGCGTCCCCGAAGGCGAGCACGGCGTCGGCCAGCAGGTGCGCCCGGCGGAACCGGCCGGCCACCGCCTCGGCCGGCACGTCGCCCCAGGCGGCCAGCAGCAGCTCGCCCTCCGCCTTGGCCTGGGCGCACTCCTCCATCACCCCGCCGGCCCACGGGTACAGGTCCGGCCGGGCGACCGCCTGCTCCGCCCGCCGCACCGCCCGCACGGCGTCCCGGGCCAGGTCCGCCGACCAGGGCACGGCCGTCGCCCGCTGGGCCACGTCGGCCAGCCGGAGGAGGAACTGCCCCTCGACCGATGTGACCCCGCCCCGGTCGCGGAGCAGCCCGGCGACCAACCGCAACTGGTCCGGCCGGCCCGCTCCGGACTCGACCGCCGCGTTGAACAGGGCGTCTTCCACGGCGAACGCCGGGGCCGCAGCGGCCTGGGTCTTGAACCCGGCGGCCAGTTTGGCGAGAGCCGCTTGCACCTCGTCCGGCTTCCCCGCCGGGGTGGCCCGGGCGTCGGCAAGGAGCTTGCCGGCCGCTTGCCGGAGGGCCGGGTCCGGCTTGGCCCCGTAGGTTTCGGCCAGGGCCAGGGACGCCGGCCGGACCGGTCGCGGCACGGACCGGCGGACCTGCCGCAAGTCGTCGTCCACCCGGCCGCGGGCGAACCGCAGGGCGTCCGCCGCCCGGTCCGGGGCCGGCCCCCGGGCCGCCAGGTCCGCCCGGCGAACCGCCGCCTGGAGCCGCCGGTACAGCCGCGGTGCCTCGCTCAGCGTCCCGTCCGCCCGCCACCGGTCCAGCTCGGCCCACCCGTCGGCCACCCAGGCGAGGACCGCGGTGGCAGCAGCCGGCGGTGTCCCGTCCACCTGCCGCCCGGTCGAGATCAGGTCGAAGTCGGTGCCCTCGTCGAGCAGCTGCGGGATCTGCCGGACGCCGCGGTTCTCCCACGCCCACCGGTCCACCCGGGCCTGGACGTACCGGGCCAGTTCGTGGGCCGAGACCAGGCGGTCCCGCGGGCGGTCCGGCCGGTGGAACGCCCGGGCGGCCCCCCGCAGCCCCCGCTCGAAGTAGTACCCGAACGCGGTCCGTCCCCGGGCCGGCATGGCGAGCGGCACCTGCCCCGGCCCGCACGAGACGAACACCTGGACGCCAGGCGCCGACTTGGCGAGCAGGGCCGGGATGCGGGCGGGCCAGTCGGCCCGGATGGCCCCGGTCCCGACCGCCCCCGTCGGCTCGGTCAGGTCGAGGACCAGCAGCTTGCGGACCGCCGGACACTCGGCCACCCGGCGGAGGATGTCGGCCAGCGGGACGGCGACCGGCTCCCGGGCCGGGTCCACGTCGGCCGGGTACACGTCGACGCCCCCGTCCGGGGCGGTGACCGCGTACCCGCTCAGGTAGACCACCACCTGCTCGCTCACCGGCAGCGTGGCGAGCGACTGCAACTCGCGGAGCAGCAAGACCGATTCCTGGCTCGCGTAGGCGTCCGGTCCGCGGCTGAACAGCCCGGCCGCCAGCACCGCCTCCCGGTCCGCCTCGGCCCACGGGACCGGCGGCAGGATCGGCGAGCGGTACTGCGTCACCCAGAGGGGGACGAAGTACGGGGCCGGGGGCGGCCGATACCAGGTGACCATCCCGGCCAGCACCCCGCCGACCGCCGCGACGACGGCGGCCACCGCGAACCGCTTCAGGACCGACCGGCGGGCGGGCGGGTCGGCCGCCCGGGGGGCGTCGGACCGGTTCCACGTGTGCTCGGCGGCGGTCGGGTCGGGCATGGCGGCGGGACCGTCGGCTACGGGTACTGCTCAGTCTGGTGGGGCAGGCATTTCTGCCTGCCCGGCTCCAAAACGGGCAGGCAGAAATGCCTGCCCCACCGACCCCGAACTGATGCACCACCCGGCTACGGGAGGGAGACGGGGGGCCGGGGCCGCTCGTCGGCCGGGTCGGGGGCGGGGAGGGCGTCCAGGGTGGCGGCGAACCCGCGGCGGTCGGCCTCCCGGCGGAACGCCCGCAGCGAGATGATCTCGATGGCCTGGAGCGTCTCACCGGCCCGGTCCGCGTCGCCGCCCCAGAACACGGCCGTCGTCTCCCCGGCGCCGGGGTACTGCCACAACGACGATCCTTCGAACCGCACCCCGCGGACCCGAACCCGGACCGGGTTGTCCGGCCCGTGCGCCACCCGGACCACCAGGCACGGCCGCGACCCCCGCCGGTCCGGGGCCAGGTTGACCACGTGCGGCTCGACCGCGGCCCGGACCGCTACCACTTCCCCGTCGATGGTGAGCGGGCGGTCGGCCAGGTCGGCCAGGGCGTCGAAGTCGGCCCCGCGGTCGAGCCGGCCGGCGACCACCGCCTCATGGTCCGGGTTCCACCACGCCCGCAGGGTCGGCCGGGCCGGAGCAGGCGGCCAGGCCGGTGCGGCGAACCCCCAGGCCGGGGCCGCGTACCCGGGGACCGCGTGCCAGGTGACGGCCGCCGGGGTGCCGGTCGTCGTCAGGTCGAACCAGACGGCCCGCGGGCGGAGCATCTGGAGCTGCGTCTCGGCCGCGTCGAACCGCTTCTCCAGCCAGGCCAGCGCCTGGACCCCTTCCCCCCGCCGCTGGACCTGCGGGACGGTCAGCCGCCAGCCGCCGCGGTCCGCCCCCGGCCGGCCCGGGTAGTCGTCGGCCAGCAGCGCCCGCTCGAACCGCAGCCCGCCGGCCTCCCGGCCGACCTTCAAGAGTAACCGGTCGCCGGGGGCGAGGGCGATGTCGGCCTCGGCCCGCTGCCACCCCCGGACCTTGAGCCGGTAGCCGGCCGGGTCGAGGCCGGCCGTCACCCACCGGTCGCTCCCCGGGCCGCCGCCGACCAGCAGCCCGTCGTCGCCGACGCCGGCGACCGGCAACTGGTCCTCCGTGTCCACCCGGTAGCGGAGCTCCGGCCGCAGCGCCCGGCGGAGGGCCGCAAATAGTTCGTCCACGTGGTCGGCCGTGGTGAAGCTGCCCGGCAGGTCGGGCGTGCCCAGTCCGGCGAATTGCTTCTTCACCGCGTCCAGCTCGGCCGGCACCACCCGGAACCCGACGACGTGGACGGCGATCCCGGAGTCGCGGAACAGCTTGGCCAGCAGGGTCGGGAAGTCCAGCTTGTCCGGGTTCAGGGTGCGGTCCTTGTCGAACCGGTTGTCCTGCCCGTCGGTCAGCACCACGACCGTCTTGAACCCGGGGTCGTCCGCCAGGTCCGCCCGGGCGGCCGCCATTGCCCGCAAGACCGGGGACTCGTTCCACGGGTCCAGCGCCGGGTAGCGGACGGCCCGCATCAGGGCGTCCCGCTGTCCCGGGTCGGCCGGCCGCCACGGGGTCGGCGGGAGGACGGTGTGGATGGTGTCCTCGGGGGCGGCGGCTGTGCGGCCGGGGCCGACCGCCTGGCCGAACACCCGAACGCTCACCCGTGTCCCGGCCGGCACGACGGCCAGCACCTGTTCCAAGGCGTGGGTCGCCTGGGCGTACTTGGCCGAGTCGGTGAACGGCTCGCCCGGCGGCACCCCCATGCTGCCGGAGCAGTCGAGCACGAACGCCACGCCGCCGGAGCCGGTTCCGAACGCCCGCACCAGCTCCGGCCTGGCCCGCACGGCGACGCTGGCCAGCCGGGGGGACGGGTATTCGTCCACCGTCACCGCCGGCCGCGGGTACGCTGCCACCGGCCGCACTTGGTCGATCCGTTGGCCGCGGAACCAGGCGCGGACGGCCAGCCGGGTGGGGACCGGGGCCGGGGTGTCCGGGGGTGACTGTTCGGCCCGGGTGAGCAGGTCGTTTCGGACCGTGGTGACGAGCGAGGCCGGCGACCCGCCGACCGCCGCCGGCCGCCGGCCTGGGTCGCCGACGAGTGACAGCCCGTCCCCGGGAGTCGGCTGCCAGACCGCCGTGCCGGGCGGGACGACGGCCCCCGGCTCCGGTTCGAGCGCCCCGGTGATCGTCGCGCTCAGCTCGCTCGTCAGGGCGATCGCTCCGGTCCGCCCGAGCGGACGGGGGGCCGCCGCGATCCGCAGCCGACCGGGCTTGTCGAGCAGCTCGCGGAGTTCCTTCTCCCCCGCGGCCCCGGCGGCGTCCGCCCGGAACAGCCGGCCGGCCCGCAGGTAATACGGCTCGTCGTCCGGCTCCAGGGCGAACCAGTGTTCGGTCCACGCCCGCCGGCCGAGGCGGGTGAACAGCTCCCCGAGGTAGAACTGTCGGCAGCGGACGGCCGGGTTGTCGGCCAGCCGGGCGGCCGGGCCGGCGGGGATGATCCGGGCGAGTTCGTCGGCCGCGAGGAGGGCGGCCCGGTTGGCGGCCGGCTTGGCGTCGTCGGGTAACTGCTGGAACCGGCGGCCAATCTCGGTCCCGGCCCGGAGTAGGGACCGCCAGCCGTCCCGGTCGGCGGCGAACGTGGTCAGCCGGTGGGCGGTCACCTCGTACCCCTCCCAGCCGGGGACGGGCTGCCCGCCGGCCGGGCGGTCGAACCACGTTCGGCCGAGCGTCGCCAGGGCCAGCCGCCCCTGCCGTCGGGCGCGGTCGTCGGACCGCTCGGCCTCCTTCTGCGGCGACGTCGGCGGGGCGGCGTCCGGGCGGGACTCGGTCAGGAACTTCCAGGAGGTCCGGCGGGCGTTCAGGATGAGCCGCCGGCGGACGTCCGGGGCGAGGAACGGGACGCCCAGCCCGACCTCCGCCTCCCGCCACACCGACGGCAGATCGACCTCGGCGAGATCGGCCATCCGGTCGGAGAAGTCCGTGGCGAGCTGGTCCAACTGCTTCTGGAGTGCCGCCGCACGCTCTGCGAGGGGGGCGACCGCGGCGGCTGGGTCCTCGGCTCCTTCCGCCCGGGTGAACGCGGCCCCGAGCGCGTGCCACTCATCCCACATCGCCTGGGCCTGTGTAACCGCGTCGTCCAGGGCGCGGGACTCCGCCTCGTCGGTCGGCCGGGGGCGGGCGGCCAGCCAGGCCGAGTAGAACGGCAGCTCGGCCGCGACCCGGTGCCGGACCGCCAACACCCGGCGGGCGGCGGCGGCCGTCGCCGCCACCTTCGCGTACTGGGCCGCGGCCTGGTCCAACCCCGTCCGGGCGGCGGACCAGCTCTCGGCATCCGATGCGAACAGCCGGTCCTGGGCGGCCAGCCGGGCGGCGTCGGCCGGGTCGAGCAGGGCACGGGTGAACGGGCCGACCCGCTCGCTGTACGAGTACTGGCCGGGCGGGTCGGCCAGCCCGACAGCCGCCCGCTCGGCCAGCAGTGCGGTGCTGATCGCCCGGCGGACCAGCTCGTCCGGCGGCCGCGGGGTCGCCGCGTCCCGGTCGAGGATGGCGAGGAAGTGCGACTCCACCGGCCGGGGCCGGGCCGGGTCTTCGACCAGCCGGAGCAGGCGGGTGAGCCGGCCCAGGTCGGACCCGGTGGCGGTCAGTGCCAGCTCGAACAGCCGGGCCATCACCCCCAGGCGGAACGCGGCCGCGGCCCGGGAATCGGCGGCGACCGGGGCGAACCGCTCGGGCCACCGGGCCGACGCCTCGGCCGGCGGGAGTGGCCACAGCTCCTCGGCCGCCCGGCTGGCCGCCCCGTCGGCCGGGAGCGGACCGGTGACGGCCGACATCGGCAGCGAGTTCAGGCCCGAACTCAGGGCGAGCGCCCGCGCCCGGTCCAGCGACCCGGCGAATTCCCGCAACCGGCCGCGGAGCTGACCGGCGTTGGCTTGGTCCCCAGCCAGGGCCAGCTCCTCGTACCGCAGTAGCGTTGCCAGGTATGTCCGCCACTCGGCCGGGGCGTACACCTCTGGTCCCGGCGTCCAGGCCCGGACGCCGGACGCCTCGGCCCAGACGGCGGCGAGGTCCGCGGGTAGTTCGGCGGCCGGGGGGTCAGGGCCGGCGGCCGGTTCACGCTTGGACCGGCCGAGCGACACCCGTGCGGCCCGCTGTCGGCCGTCCGCCGCCGGCAGGACCACCGGCGTCTGGGACACCCCGCGGTTCGTCCGCGCCCACGCCCCGACCCGCCCGGCGATCTCGGCCAACGCCTCGTCGAGCTGCATCCACCCGTCGCCGTTCAGATCGGGCACGTCCCCGGCCAGCACCTCCCGGACAGCCCGGCCGAACACCGACTCCCCGCGCTCCGGGCTGGCCCACGACCGCTGGTCCGGGCCGGAGCCGACGAGCACGATCAGGTTCGGCACCGCGGCTATGGCTGAGTCCAGGTCGGCGAGCGCCCGGGCGAAGTCGTTGCCGAGCTGACCGAGCGGCCACGACGCCTCGCCCTGGGTGGCGTCCAGGACGAGCAGCTTGGTGCGGCCGGCCGGCAGTCGGCCGAGCCGGGCGACGACGTCGGCCACCCGCAGCCGCTGGCCCGGGTCGTCCCGGCCGGTCGTGTCGTCGGGGAGCAGGTACGCACCCTGCTCGTCCGCCCCGCCGCGGAGGGCGAGGTAGACGACGACGGTCGGCGCGTCGGCCGCGTCCAGGTCGCGGTCCCACGGGTCGCCGGCCCGGAGCCGGAGCGGGGGGCCGGTCGTCACCCACCCGTCGGCCGCCCGGGTGCCGGCCAGCCGCTCCGCCGACCGCCACCCGGGGACGTTGTGCGGGACGGCCAGGTTGGTTTCGTACCCGGCCCCGACCAGCACGAGTGCGACGGGCCGGGGCGGCCGATACCACAGCCCGAGCCACACGGCCGCGGCGGTCGCGGCCAGCAGCCCGAGGGCGAGGGCGGTGACGGCGGCCAGCCGCCCCCACCCGGCCGGCCCGCGGGGGTCGGGCCGCGCCCACCGCGGGACCGGGACGGCGGCCCGCCCCGGGGCCAAGCCCCAGCCGGGCGACGGTGTCGGATTCGACACGGGCATGGGGCTTCTCGACGCGAGGGATGCCTCGTCAAGTATAAGCCGCAGTCGCCCGGGCCGGAACTGGCCGGGACTCAGAGACTCGCGCCGGGCGCGAGGGCCGCCCGGTTTGTAGGGTGTGTCGGGAGTAGTGTTTCGGAACCGCGGATTTCGTGCCTCCGCTTCTCCGCCGGGAGGGGGCCGGGGGAGGGGTGAGCGCTGCAACCCCACCCCCGGCCCCCTCCCCGAAGCGGAGAGGGGAGAAACCAACACAACAGGAGGCCCAACTCGTCGGAGCGATCGCTTGGAACCGTCGCCGGGCCGGAGTATACTCGGCCGCAGCCCACGGGACGCGCTCACGACCCGGACCGACGAGAGGACCGCACCCGTGGTCGCCGACCCACCCCCGGTCCTCGACACTGGTCCGCCCCGCGCGGCCGCCGGGCCGGACCTGCTCGGTCTGTTACGGGCGATGGCCGAGGCCGGGCGGCACGACGACCCGGGCCACTCCCGCCACCTCCTCCGTGCGTTCCTGCAACTAGCCGCATCGGCCGGCCGCATCGGGTCGGCGGGGGCCGCCCAGACCGTCCGGTACTGGGTCAGCCAGCTCGACCGGCTGCTGTCGGCCCAGCTCAACGAGGTGATGCACCACCCCACCTTCCAGGCGTTGGAGGGGACGTGGCGGGGGCTGCTGTACCTCGTCGGCCGGGGCCGGCCCGGGGACGGGCTGAAGGTCAAGGTACTCAACGTCACCAAGCTGGAACTCGTCCGCGACCTGGAGCGGGCGGTCGAGTTCGACACCAGCGTCCTGTTCCGCAAGGTGTACGAGGAGGAGTACGGTCAACTCGGCGGCGAACCCTACGGCCTCCTGGTCGGCGACTACCGGTTCGGCCGCGGCCCGGTCGATGTCGCCCTGCTCCGCCAGATCTCGCAGGTGGCGGCGGCGGCCCACGCCCCGTTCGTCGCCGCCGCCGACCCGAAGATGTTCAACGCCGACCGGTTCGCCGAGCTGGCCGGCCAGCGGGATCTGGGCCGGGTGTTCGCCGGCGAGGAGTACGCCCACTGGCAGGGGCTTCGGAACACGGAGGACGCCCGGTACGTCGCCCTGGCCCTGCCCCGGGTACTCGGCCGGCTGCCGCACGGCGAGTACCCCCCGCGGGTGACGGAGTTCCTGTTCACCGAGGCAGTCGGCGGGCCGGACCCGGACAAGTACCTGTGGGTCAGCGCGGCCTGGGCATACGCCGCCGTGGCCGCCGAGGCGTTCGTCCGCGACGGCTGGTTCATGCGGACCCGCGGGGTCGAGGGCGGCGGGCGGGTGGACGGGCTGCCGGCCGCCGCCTTCCCGACCGACGACGGGGACGTGGCGGTCAAGTCCCCGACCGAGGTAGCCCTCCCCGAGCGGCGGGAGTTCGAGCTGGCCGACCTCGGGTTCCTGCCGCTCTTGCACGCCAGGAACCGCGGGTACGTGGCGTTCATGGGCGGCCAGTCGGTCCACCGGCCGCGGGCGTACGCCGACCCGGCGGCGACGGCCAACGCCGAGCTGTCGGCCAAGTTCAACTACCTGCTGAGCGTGTCCCGGTTCGCCCATTACCTGAAGGTGCTGGCCCGGGACAAGCTCGGGTCCGGGATGGAAGCCGGCCCCTGCGAGGGGTGGCTGAACGACTGGCTGCAGCAGTACGTGATCGGCAACCCGGCCACCGTCAGCGACGAGGTGAAGGCCCGCAAGCCGCTCACCGAGGCGGAGGTCCGCCTACAGCCGGTGGCCGGGCAGCCGGGCCGGTACCAAGCGGTGGTGTTCATCCGCCCGCACTACCAGGTAGAGACGCTGACGACGGCCATGCGGCTGGTCGCCGAGGTGCCGCGGCGGTCCTGACCGCGGCGGGCGATTTGGAACGGCCGGGGTTTCCGTCGGGTGCGTGGAGGCTTTGCGCAACGCACCGTTGCGACTCCCCGGGTCGGGGACACCGTACTCCCCGGCGACGTCCCCGGGGGAGGGCGAGGCTCCCGCCGAGCCGGGGAGCGCGGGGCAACGGCCGGCAGCCACACCGGAGGCGGTATCCGGGCATGGGCGACAGCCAGCGGGGCAGGTAGCCCGGCTCGGCGGGAGCCTCGCCCTCCCCCGGGGACGTCGCCGGCATGAGTTACGGTGGTCGCCGGGCGGGTGCGTTGCGGCTCCCAAAGCCTCGCTCCACGCACCCGACACTGACGCCGTGGAGGTGTGCCCGTGGCCTTCGACTCGTTCCTGAAACTGAGTGACGGGAGGACCGCCCGCGGCGAGTCCACCGACGCCCGGCACCCGCTCGAGATCGAGCTGCTGTCGTTCGAGGTGACGGCGGCGAACGCGGCCACCGTCGGCGGGGGGGGCGGGACCGCCGGCCGCGCCCAGGTCAGCACGTTCAAGGTGACCAAGCGGGTGGACGCCTCGTCCCCCGTCCTCTTCCAGACGTGCTGCGGGGGGACCGTCTACCCGACCGCCGTCGTCACCATCCGCAGGGCCGGCGGGCGGGCCGCCCAGGAGACCCTGGTCTACACCTTCACCCAGGTGTACGTCAGCCGGGTGACGACGGCGGGGGCGGCCGGGCGGGACGACACGCCGACCGAGACCGTCGAGCTGTCGTTCGCCACCATCCACATCCGGTACGTCCCGCAGCGGCCGGACGGCAGCGGCGGGGCGGCGATCGAAGGCGGGTGGGACTTGACCCGGAACCAGCCGAAGTGACCTGGAGCGAGACGCCCCATGCCCCCGCCGCCGGCTGCCGTCCTGCCGTCCGTCGTCGACCGGTTCCTCGACCCGGAGGCGATGGCCGCGACCGCCACCGGGGCGCCGGTGGCCGCGGTCGTGGAGAGCGTCCGGCGGGACGTGGAAGACTTGCTCAACAGCCGCCGCCCGGCCGACCCGGACCTGGACCAGTACCCCGAGCTGAGCCGGTCGGTGTTCGCCTACGGCATCCCGGAGCTGGTGTGCCGGCCGGCCGCCACCGGCCCGGACCGGGAGGCAATCGGCCGGCTGCTGGCCGAGGCCATCGCCCGGCACGAACCCCGGCTGCGGGATGTGAGCGTGGCCCTGATCCCCGACCCCGGCGGGACCGACCGGACGCTCCGCTACCGGGTGTCCGCCCGGCTCCGCCTGGACCCGGCCCCGGGAGTCGAGTTCGAGACGGTGCTGCGGCTGGCGACCGGCCAAACCTCCCTGCTGGCGGCCCGGGCATGAGCGGCTCCCTGTACCCGTACTACGAGCAGGAGCTGACGGCCCTCCGCCAGTCGGCCCGGGAGTTCGCCCGCCAGTACCCGGCCACCGCCGGGCGGCTGCTGCTCGAACCCGGCCGCAGCGGCGACCCGCACGTCGAGCGGCTGCTGGAGGGGGTGGCCCTCCTGGCCGGGCGGGTCCGGCACAAGCTGGACGACGAGTTCCCCGAGCTGACGACCGCCCTGCTGGGCATCCTGTACCCGCACTACCTGGCCCCGATCCCGTCGTGCGCGGTCCTCCAGTTCGACCCGGACCCGGCCCGGGTGAACGCCCCGGGCGGGCTGACCCTGCCGGCCGGCACCCGGCTCCAGACCCAGCCGGTCGGCGGGCTGCGGTGCCGGTATCGCACCACCTCGCCGGCGACCCTCTGGCCGATCACGATCAGTCAGGCGGAGTGGCTGCCACCGCCGTTCCCCCGGGCCTTCCACCCGCCGCCGCGTACCGCCGCCGTCCTCCGCATCCGGTTCGACGCCCTGGCCGGCGCCCGGTTCACCGACCTCCGGGTCGACCAACTGCGGCTGTACCTGGGGGCCGACCCGCAGGCCGTCCCGGACCTGTACGAGTGCCTGCTGAACAACGTCATCGGGGGGGCCTTCCGCGACCCGGCCGCCGCCGCCGGCGAGGCCGCTCCGATCCGTCCGGCGTCCCTTCTGACGGCCGGCGGGTTCGACGCGGCCGACGGGCTGCTGCCGTACCCGCCGCACGCCCTGCCGGGCTACCGCCTGCTGACCGAGTACTTCGCCTTCCCGCAGAAGTTCTGGTTCGTCGACCTGGCCGGGTTCGCCGCCGCCCGGGGCGGCCGGCAGCTCGACGTGCTGGTCTACCTGGACCGGACGACGCCGCGGCTGGAGCAGGCGGTGGACGCCACCACCTTCCGGCTCGGGTGCGCCCCGGCGGTGAACCTGTTCGAGCAGGCGACCGAGCCGATCCCCGTCACCCACACCCGGGCCGAGTACCCGCTGGTGCCGAGCGTCGCCCACCCGCTCGGGATGGAGGTGCACACCGTCCGGTCGGTGACGGTGACGGCCCCGTCGGCCGGCGGGGCGGTCGAGTACCAGCCGTTCTTCGCCGTCCGGTACGACCGGCCGACGGAACGGCGGGCGTTCTGGCACGCCTCCCGCCGGGCGTCCGCCGTGGCCGACGACCGCGGCACCGACGTCCACGTCGCGTTGGTCGATTCGGACTTCCGCCCGGACCGGCCGGCGGACGGGGTGTTGGTGGCCCAGACCCTGTGTACCAACCGCGACCTGCCGGAGCGGCTGCGGCTGAGCGGGGTGGCGGCGGCGTTCGACCCGGAGCTGGCCCTCCCGGTCACCCGGGTCCGCTGCCTGGTCGGGCCGACCGCCCCGCTCCGGTCGTTCGGCCGGCGGGGGTTCTGGCCGCTCGTCTCCCACCTGTCCCTCACACACCTCGGGCTGACCGAGGACGCGGCCGCGACCGACGCCCTGAAGGGGCTACTGTCCCTGTACGCCCTGGCCGAGGGGGAGGCGACCGACCCGCGGGCGGCGGCCGCCCGGCAGGCGGTCGAGGCGATCCGGCAGGTCGGCAGCAAGCCGGTCGTCCGCCGGCTCGGCAAGCTGACCGCGGCCGGGTTCTGCCGCGGCCGGCAGGTCGAGCTGCTGCTCGACGAGGAGAAGATGCTCGGGGTCGGGGCGTACCTGTTCGCCAGCGTGCTGGACCGGTTCTTCGCCCTGCACGCGACGGCCAACTCGTTCACCCAACTGGTCGTCCGGACCCGCCCGGACGGGGAGCCGCTGGCCGTGTGGCCGCCGCGCGCCGGAGGGCAACCGCTCCTATGACCCCGCCCCCCGATTCCCCGATCACCCACCTGGGCCGCGAGCCGTTCGCGTTCGACTTCTTCCAGGCGGTGCGGCTGCTGGAGGCGATGTGGGCGGACCGCGTGCCGGTCGGCCGGCACGGGTCGCCGGAGGCCGAGGTGGTGAAGTTCGCCGCCCACCCGAGCCTCGTCTTCCCGCCGGCCGCCCTGGAGCGGTTCGCCCCGCCGGACGGCGACGGCCCGGCCCGGCTGGCGGTCAACTTCTTCGGGCTGACCGGGCCGAACGGGGTGCTGCCGCCGGTGTACACCCAGTGGGTGGCCGCCCAGGAGCGGAAGGCCGGCGACCCGGAGGCCCGGGCGCTCGGCGACTGGCTCGATCTGTTCACCCACCGGCTGTTGTCGCTGTTCTACCGGGCGTGGGCCAAGTACCGGCTACCGGTGGCGTTCGAGGCGTCCGGGCGGACCGGCCGCCGCGACCCGATCACCGCCGCCGCCCTGTCCCTGATCGGGCTGGGCACCCCGGGGCTGGCCGGCCGACTGGCGGCCGACGACCCGGCCGCCGGGGTGGACGACATCGCCCTGCTGCGGTACGCCAACCACTTCAGCGGGGCGACCCGGCCGGCGGACGGGCTGGCCCGGCTGCTGGCCGACTACTTCGCCACCCCGGTCGGGGTGGAGTCGTTCCGCGGCCGGTGGCTGTCGCTCGACGAGTCCAACCAGACCCGGCTCGGCCGCCGCGGGGCGAACGACCGGGTGGGCGAGAGCGTGGTGGTCGGCCGGCGGGTGTGGGACGTGGCGAGCGGCATCCGGGTGGTCGTCGGGCCGCTGGACGGGCCGGCGTTCGCTGGCTGGCTGCCCGGCTCCCCGCGGCTGACGGTGCTGGCCAAGCTGGTCCGGTTCTACACCCGGGACGAGCTGGACTTCGACGTGCAGCTGGTGCTGGCCCCCGGGGCGGTCCCGCCGCTGCGGCTGGCCCGCCGGGGGGCCGCGGACGGCCGGCGGCTCGGGTGGGACGCCTGGGTGACCCGCCGCCCGCCGGCCCGCCCGGTCGGGGACGCGGTGCTCCGCCGGGACGCGCTGGTGCCGACCGGCCGGATGTAGGGTGCGTGGAGGCTTTGCGCAACGCACCGCCGCGGCTCCCCGAGTCGGGGAGCCGCCGTGGGCGGAGCGGCTTCACCGGGGGAGGGCGAGGCTCCTGCCGAGCCGGGGAGCGCGTCCGCAGGCGCTTGAACCCACACCGGGGGCGGCACCCGGGCATGGGTGACAGCCCGCCGGGCAGGCGGCCCGGCTCGGCAGGAGCCTCGCCCTCCCCCGGGGCCGTCGCGGATGTCGGGCACGGGTCGTTGCCGGGCGGTGCGTTGCGCAAAGCCTCCACGCACCCTACGAAACAGCCGTGACAGAACGAGGTGAGCCATGCCGCAGCCGGCCGCCTGCATCACCTTCCCGCACGTGTGCCCGATGTTCACCGGGCCGGTGCCGCACGTCGGCGGCCCGATCGTCGGCCCCGGCGCCCCGACCGTCCTCATCATGGACCTGCCGGCCGCGTGCCTGGGCGACGTGTGCGTGTGCGTCGGCCCGCCGTCCGCGGTCGTCTTCGGCAGCCCGACCGTGCTGTTCGAGGACCGGCCGGCCGCCCGGATGGGCGACCCGACGGCCCACGGCGGGGTGATCGTACTCGGCGTCCCGACCGTCCTCATCGGCCCCTGACCCGGACCGCCCCATGCTGCCCGCGTTCACCGAATCCGACCGCCCCCTCCAGGTCACGACCCCACTCGGGCCGGGGGCGGTGCTGCTGGCCGAGATCCGCGGCACCGAGGCGGTGAACGAGCTGTTCGCCTTCGACCTGCACCTGCTCGCCCCGCTCGACCGGCCGCCGGTCCGGTTCGAGGCGCTGCTCGGCAAGCCGATCGCCGTCCGGGTCCGCCGCCCGGGCGGGGACTACCGGGTGGTTCACGGGCTGGTCACCGCCCTCACCCGGCGGGGCCGCGACCGGCTGTTCACCCACTTTCGGGCCGAGGTCCAGCCGGCGTGGTGGCCGGCCACCCTGCGATTGAACAGCCGCGTCTTCCAGCAGCAGACCGCCCCGGACATCCTGCGAGCGGTGCTCGGCGGGTTCGGGCCGGTCGAGTTCCGGCTGACCGGCCTGTACCCGCACCGCAACTACACCGTCCAGTACCGCGAGACCGACTGGGCGTTCGCCAGCCGGGTGATGGAGGAGGAGGGGCTGTTCCACTTCTTCACCCACCGGGAGGACGGGCACACGCTGGTGATCGCGGACGGGGTGCCGGCCTGCCCGCCGGTGCCGGGACCGCTACCGCTGGCGTACGACGACGGCCCGGACGCCGCCCGGGACCGCACCCGGCCGGTGGCCTGGCGGTGGGACAAGACGCAGGAGCTGTGCCCGACCGGCGTTACCGTCAGGGACAGCCACTTCCAACTGTTCCGCAAGACCCTGGCCGCCGAGGCGGCCCCGCCGGCGGTGGTGACGACCGGCACCGCCGACCACGCCCCGGTCGTGGTCGGTGGCCCGGACATCCCGGTCTACCGGCACGACGGCGACTACGCCAAGCGGTTCGACGGCGTCGCCCCCGGGGGCGGGGACCGGTCGGGCGACCTGGCCGGCGTCTACCCGGACGCCGACCGCACCGCCCGGCTGCGGGCCGAACAGGCGGCGGCCCGGTCCGTCCGGATCAGCGGCGAGAGTAACGCCCCCGGGCTGACCCCCGGCCACGTCGCCCGGCTGGACGGCTACCCGGACGCTGACGACCGGTACGTCGTCACCCGGGTGTCGCATTCGGCGGCCATCCCGGAAGCGTTCTGGGCGTCAGACGCGGCCGGCGACTTCACCTACCGGAACGAGTTCGAGGCGGCCCCGACCGCCCTCCCCCCCCGGCCGCCGCTGCGGACCCCGCGGCCGGTGATCGGCGGGATGCTGACAGCGGTCGTCACCGGGCCGCCGGGGCAGGAGATTTTCGTGGACCCCTACGGGCGGGTGAAAGTACAGTTCCTCTGGGACCGAACCGGGCGGTTCGACGCCGACAGCTCGTGCTGGGTGCGGTGCGCCCAGTTGTGGGCCGGCAAGGGGTGGGGGGCGTTCTTCTGGCCGCGGGTCGGGATGGAGGTGGTGGTGCAGTTCGTGGACGGCGACCCGGACCGGCCGCTGGTGACCGGGTGCGTGTACAACGTCGAGAATTTGCCGCCGACCCGCCTGCCGGCCGAGGCCACCGTGGGCGGGATCAAGTCGTGCATCTTCCGCGGCGACCCGGCGGTCAACTTCAACGCCGTCTACTTCCAGGACACCCCGGGGGTGGAGTACGTCCAGGTCCACTCCGAGCGGAGCGAGGTCCAGCAGAGCGAGGCGAACCGGTTCCACTACACCGGCGGGCTAAAGTTCTCGGTCCACGGCCGGCTGTAACCACGGGGAGGGGGCGGATGACGGGCGCACCGGGGATCGACTCCCTGTTCGGCGACCTCGACCGGCTGATCGACACGGCGTCGGCCGCCGCCGACGTGCTGCGGCCGTCACGGGAGAAGGATCTGCTGTCGGCCGCGGTGGCCCGGCTGAAGGCACTGCGGGCCGGGGCCGACACCGGGGTCAAGGAGTCGCTCGACCTGCTCCGCGGCCAGTGCCAGGCCCACCTGGACCGGCTCGCCGACATGCAGGCCCGGATCACCGCCACCCGGGCCGAGCTGGACCAGGCCGTCGCGGCCGTCAACGCCCCGCCGGTCGCCCCGACGGCCCCGGTGGTGCCGGCGTTCACCGTCGACACCGCCCTCGGCGCGCGACTGCGGGACGACCTGCTCCGGCGGTTCGGCCCGCCGGCGGACGACGGCCCCCCGCCGGCCCGCCCCGGCAAGGACGTGTGGGAGAACTGGACGTGACGGCGGGCGCACACCGCCCCGGAGGCCGCTGCCGATGAGTTTGTTCGACTGGGTCGAGGTCGGGGCCGAAGCCGCCCCCGACAGCGGGTTCGGCAAGTGGTTCGAGAAGAACTTCCCGGGGAGCTTCTCCATCACCCTCGGGGACGCCCTGTCGTCGGTCATGCCCGGCGGCCAGCAGGCCCACATCTACGGCGACTCGATCCAGTACACGGTGGACTGGGAGGGGATCATCATCGACGGCTTCCTGGGCAAGATCCCGGGCGTCGGGCACGCCCTGGAGAGCGGTGCCGGCGGTGTCGTGATGGGGGTGCTGGCCGGGGCCGGCGGGTACTGCAACTTCGTGTACGGGCGGAACATCGGGGCGGTGTACGGCCCGACGACCACCGTCCAGCGGGGGCCGACCACCACCATCACCGGCAAGAACTGGCTGTTCGGCGGGTCGGCCCCGGCCCAGGCGAACCCGTTCACCGCGGCCGCCATCACCCCGGCCCAGACCGGCCAGCAGAGTTCGATCGACAACGTCGTCCAGGTCATCACCAGCGTCCTGTCCGGACTGATGATCCTGACCGGCCTCGTGACAGAGGTGCTGGCCACGACCGTGTTCAAGCAGGGGGACGCCCTGACCAACCTGCTCGCCAAGATGGCCGACATCGGCAAGGGGAACGACTCGAACGTCCAGAACGCCAGCCCCGACCAGAAGACGCAGACGGCGTTCGGGGACGCCGCCGACGCGGCCGACGCCGACGACCCGAACGCCAAGCTGAACCAGCTGATGAAGATGCTGTCGTGGGGGCTGACCAGCCGGTTCATGGGCGTCATCATCGCCGTGGAGAAGATCGGTCAGGAAATGCGGGACGCGGTGTACCGGCTGCCGTCCGTCGAGGCCCAGTTGAGCGCCGCCAAGACCGACCTGGACGCCTTGGACGTGAGATACGGGGTGGCCACCCGGGACCTCGCCACACGCCTGCTGAGGGCCGAGCAGGACGCCGCCACCGCCACCCGGCTCGTCCAGAACGCGGTCGACGCCCTGGCGAACGTGGTCGCCGGGGTCAAGAACACGGCCGAGCAGGCGGCCCAGGACGCGACCGAGCGGCACCTGCTGGTGAACAACTGGGAGGTCGGGGCCGACGGGTACATCCGGTTGGTCGGGTACAACTCGGTGTCCCTGGAGGCGACCGGGGACGAAGGGGTGATCATGGCCGACGCCCCGCGGTCGGCGAGCGTCCGGAGCAAGGACACCAAGCTCATCCTGGGCGGGGCGGCCGGCCAGGCCCTGTTGTCGGCGGGGGACACCGGCGAGGTGGTGGCCAAGGCCGGGGTCGAAGACCTGGGGTCGAAGGCCACCCTCACCCCCGAGAAGATGACCCTCCAGGTCGGGGTTCCGGACGTCGGGGCGTCGATCACCCTGGAGCCGCTCAAGCTGACCCTGGCGGTCGGCGGGCCGGAAGGGTCGTCCATCACGATGGGTCCGGCCGGCATCCAGTTCCGGGTCGGAACGGTGACGAAGGAGATTTACACCGGCGGGATCACGGAGGCGGTCGCGGAGGTCACCCGGGAGGTGACACCCGAGGGGCACAACCTGACGGCCGCCGAAACGGTGATGAACGTCGGGGTCGAGGGGGTGACGATCGAGATGCCGACGAACGAGGAAGAGACGGAGGCGGCGGCCGAGATCAACATCACCCTCCAGAACCTGTCCGTGGACTCCGTCAGCACGATGGAAATCACCCTGACCATCCTTGAGTGACGGCCGCCCCGAGGACGCCATGAACCCGGTTGCCCCCCGCTCCGCGGCCGCCGTCTGCCGGCTGTTCGCCCTCAAGCCGCCGGCCGCCGCCCTGCTCCGCCCGGACCACACCCCGCAGGCGTTCTTCGACGAACTGGTGGCGGCCGGCCACCTGGCCGACGCCCGCCGGCTGCTGGCCCACGCCCTGTCCGCCCACCGGGCCGTCTGGTGGGCCGCCCTGTGTCTGAACCACAGCGAGCGGCAGAAGCCGTTCGACAGCGACGCCGAACGGTCCGCCCTGGCGGCCGCGGTCGGGTGGTGCCTGGCCCCGTCCGAGCCGGCCCGGCGGGGGTGCGCGGCGGCCGCCCGGGCGGCCGGCCAGACCACGCCGGCCGGGGTATTGGCGACCGCCGCGTTCGTGTCCAGCGGTAGCCTGTCGAAGCCGGGACTGCCGGCCGTCGTCGCCGAGCCGCACGTGTGCGGGCGGCTGTGCGGGGTGGCTGTGTACCTGGCGTCAGTCCGGTACGACCCGGCCCGGTACAAGGCCCACCTGCGGGAGTACCTGGCGATCGGCCGGGAGGTCGCCCGCGGCACCCTGCTCACCCCGAACCCCGACCCGGTCCTGCCGGCCACCCCGGCGGCCCCGGCCGGCGACCCCGAGCTGGCCGCCCGGCTGGCGGCGTTCAAGGCCCAGGCCGAAGGGAGCCGGGCATGACCCCGTCTGCGGCCCCCGCCCCGCCCCGCCCGGCGGCCGACGTGGCCGCGGGGGTGGACCTGTCCGACGCCGCCCGGGCGCTACTCACCCCGGGGCTGTCGGACGCGGCCTACTTCGACGCCCTGGTCAAAGCCGGGCTGTACGCCGACGGCATCCGGTACACCGCTCGACTGTTATCCACGCCGCAAGCCGTCTGGTGGGGGTGCCTGTGTGTGTGGGACGCGGCCGGGAAGGCTGTACCGCCGGCGGAAGCGGCCGCGGTCGAGGCGGTCGTCGGGTGGCTGCGGAACCCGTCGGACGAAACCCGCAAAGCGTGCCGGTCGGCGGCCCGGGGGGCGAAGGCGACGGCCCCAGCCGCCCTGCTGGCCAACGCCGCGTTCCTGAGCGGCGGGAACATCTCGACCGTGGACAAGCCGGAGGTGTTGGCCGAGCCGCACCTGACCGGCGCGTTCGTAGCGAACACGGTCCTGGCGGCGTCGCGGAAGGGCGGGGCGGCCGGGGTGGCCGGCCGGCAGCGGACGTACCTCACCCTGGCGGTGGACGTGTACCGGGGGAAGAACACCCCGGCCGGGGCGAACGGCCCAACGAAAGAGGTCGGCGGTCGGCCGTAGGGTGCGTTGAGGAGGCTCTGCGACGAAACGCACCAGCCCGGCAACGACCCAAGCACACACCCGCGGCGCGGGCCGGGGGAGGCGAGCCTGCCGGGCCGCGGCTTCCGCCCGGGTGACGCCCACTCCGCCCTTCGTCCCGGTGTCCCGACCGGTGAATCCCGCGGCTCGGCAAGGCCTCCGCCCTCCCCCGTAAGCCACTGGGCGTTACCCGGCACCAGATGCTTGGAGTTGTGCCGGTGCGTTCGCGGCCTCCACGCACCCTACAAGAGCCGGCCCGGCGTAGGGTGCGTGGAGGGAGGGCTTTGACGACCGGAACGCACCGGCCCCGCAACGACCGCCTCCCCGGGCGTGAAGTCCCGCGATGCGTTTCGCAGAGCCTCAACGCACCCTACGGAAGCCCGGCCGGCGAAGTCGGGTCGGTGCAGTTCAGCCGGACCGTCTCGCCGTTCAGATGGATCGACTTGTCCGTCTTCACCCGGAACTCGCCGGCCGTCACGCTCACCCCGTCGGCCGCGCTGATCGCGAGTGACCGGCAGTCCACCGCCACCTCGGCGGCGGCCACCTCCAGCCGGGCCGCCCCGACCCGGACGACCGCCCCGGCGGCCGTCAGCACCACCTGCACCTCGACCGCCCCGTCCGGCGACCGGACGACCAACTGTTCCTCGCCGCCGACCAGCCCGACGGCGACGGTCCGGCCGGACGGGAGCGTTTGCAGGGCCGTTGGGTCCGTCACGGGGAGGCCTCGGACCGTCCGTCCAGCCGCTCGCCCGGGCCGAGGCTGCGGACCGGGACGGCGAACAGGGTGAACCGCATGGTGGTCGTCTGCGGGCCGACCTGGACGGTCAGCTCCCGCTGCCCCTGGATGCTCCCGACCACCCGGTTCTCGTTCACCCGGACGGCCAGGCTGAGCGTCTTCTCCACCTCCGGCCACTCCACCCCGCCCGGCTCGGCGGCCAGTTGGAAGTAGGCCATCCCGACCGGGGCCGGCAGCACCCGGGGCGGGTGCCGGACGGGCAGGAACCGCAGCCCGGCCTGGCCCATCCGGAAGATGGTGTCCACCCGCTCGGACGTGCCCACCTTCATGTCCAGTGCACCAGCCTGGGTGAGTAGGCGGACCAACTCGTCGGCCGGGAGCGAGCTTTGCGCCCCGATGTACAACTGCCAATTCGCCTCCACCCAGGCCGGCTCCAGGTTGACCTGCATCCGCAGCCCGGCCCCGACGAACGGCCGGTCCTTGTACTCCGGCTCGACCACCCGGTCGAGCAGGTCGTCGATCGCCCGCTTGAGCGGGTAGAAGGTGCCGCCCAGGTCGTCGTGGTCGTACCGCGGCAGGGCCGGCGGCCGGCGGGTCTGGCCGAACAGGGCCAGCATGCCGACCACCCGGCACAGTTCCAGGTACGCCGGCAGCGGGTGGATACCGGGGGTGAACGCCAGCCCGTGCAGCAGGGCGTAGGCCTCGTTCAGCGCGCAACTGGCCGACGGCCAGGGCGTCACCGGCCACCCCGGCGTCGACCGCCGACCCCGGGCCTGGACCTGGGCGGCGAGCACGTCGATCTTCCGCCCGACCAGTCGTCGGCACTTGCAGGATGTCGGCCGAAAGGTCGGCCGAGGCGTCACGCCAGCACGGGCGGGATGCCCGCGGGCCAGCCGCGGCTGCCCATCAGGTCGGACCGCTCGACCTTGGCCAGCGGCAGGACGGCGTACCCGGCCGCGTCCCGGTCGGAGGGGAGCAGTTGCAGGTTGAGCCGGCGGACGACCACCGGCTCCGGGTCGCCGCCGGTGTTCTCGTCGTCCAGGTCCAGGGCGGCGATGGTGTACCGGGCGAGCGGGTTGGGGGTGTCCTCGGCGACGTTCCCCCGGCCGGCCCGCAGCACCGGCACGGCCAGGAAGACGGTCACGACCGGCTGCTTGTCGAGCGAGGCTTTCAGGTCGAGCGGGGCCGGCGTCCCGTCTTCGGGCAGGGCGACGAGCGACCCGTCCGGCAGGCGGGCGGTGAGCCGGCGGACGACGAACCGGTTGTTCGCCAGGGCGTCCGCGTCGATCACCAGGGTGCGACAGCCCCAGGCGTAGGGGACCAGGGTTGTGGCCAGCCGGTCGGCCCGGTCGTCCCCGGCCCGCTGGTCGGCCTGGAGGTGCTGCGGCCGGAGGTACATCCCTTCGTGCCAGTGGACGGGCGGGGAAGGCATCTCCGAGCGTCCCTTGCGGGTGAGGCGGAAGGGGTTGTGACTCAGTTCTAGTTCCCTCCTTGTGGGGGAGGGGTTGGGGTGGGGGGTCAGGACTGCTGCCGATGTCAAAGCCTCGGGACTGGCCGGCGGTCACGTGACCCTCGCCCCCTCCCCCGCAAGGGGGAGGGATCGCTCTCAGACCGGGACGCGACCGGACGGGGTCGTGGCGGGTTGCCGGCCACGGTGGTAGAGTATAACCCGTTCGCCGGCCAGCCATCTCCCCCGGACCGGACCCGATGCGCGACCCGACCGCCCGGTACGTCTACCCGGTCCTCGACCTCGGGCTGGACCTGCGGGACCGGCTGGCGACCGGCCGCCCGCCCGCATTCGACCCCGAGCACGCCCGCCTCATGGAGCGGCTGATGGCCCCGGCCCCGGACGCCGGGCCGGCGGGGCCGGCCGGGTTCCTCGGGGTCCGGTACGCCCTGGCCTGCTGGCTGGACGAGACGTTCACCCGCGCCCCGGGGTGGGCCGACCGGTGGAACGAGCGGAAGCTGGAGGTGGCGCTGTACGGAACGAACGACCGGGCGTGGAAGTTCTGGCAGCAGGCCCGGCTGGCCGAGCAGCTCCCGGCCGACGACGCTCTGGAGGTGTTCTACCTGTGCGCCCAGCTCGGGTTCCGCGGGAACCTGGCGGACACACCGACCGCCCTGGCCGAGTGGCTGACGGCGGCCCGCGACCGGCTGTGCCGGCTGACCCCGGAGCCGACCGCCTACGACCTGGAGCCGGACCCCACCCCGGACGTCCCGCCGAGGTTCGGGGAGCGGCGGTTCGAGCGGATGCTGGCCACCGCCGGAGCGGCGCTGCTGGTGGTCATCCCGGTCACCGGGTTCCTGCTCGCGTACCGGGCCGGCGGCCGCTGACGAGTGGCAACGACGTAGAGGGCTTCCGAAACCTCGGGTCGGTGGTCTTCCGTAGGGTGCGTGGAGCGAGGCTTTGGGAGCGGAACGCAGCGGCCCGGCAACGACCCCACCCGACACGTGAAGTCCCGTGGTGCGTTGCGCAAAGCCTCCACGCACCCTACACGAGTTCCCTGGAACCGGGGGTCGGCGGTCTTGCTAGGGTGCGTTGAGGAGGCTCGGCGACGAAACGCACCGGCAATAGCTACCCCCGTGACAGGAAGTCCCACGGTGCGGTTCGCAGAGCCTCAACGCACCCTACGGAAGCCCCGCCCGTCCGGACCGATGAGGAGTTCACCCGCGCATGCTGGCGTTGCTGCGGTGGTTCTGGGACCGGCTGCTGGCCCTGTTCGGGCTGGTCCTGCCGATGCTCGGCTGGGCCGGGGCCGGGCTGCGCAGCTCCGTCGCCTTCTGGATCTTCCACGCCCTGCTCATGCTTGCCATCCTGGGCGGGCTCGGCTGGCTGAACGACCGCCTCGACCTGCCCCGCTACCTGCGGGCGCCGACCGGGTGGCTGGCCTACGTCTGGCTGCCGGCCCTGTTCCTCCTGCTGTACGTCAACCTGTGGCTCGGGCACTGGCTGCGGGTGCTGCTGCGGGCGGGGGCGCGGCCGTCCCCGTTCCCGGACATCGACGCGGCCTGGGCGGACGTGCTGGCCGCCCTCGACCGGGCCGGGCTGGACCTGGCCCGGGTGCCGCTGTTCCTGGCCCTCGGCCGGCCACAGGCGGGCGGCGACCCGCTGTTCGCGGCGTCCGGCCTGAACCTCAGCCCGATGGGGGCGGAGGCGGCGGCGGTGCGGGTGTTCGCCGGCCCGGTTGGGGTGTTCGTGTACGCCCCGGACTGCACCCTGACCGGCGGGCTGGCCGAGTGGGCCGGCCAGCAGACCGCCCACCCGTTCTCCGGTGACGGCGAACCGTCTCCGAGTCCGACGGGCGGGCCGGGCGGCTTGCCGTCGCTGCTCGCCCCGGCGGACGAAGCGGGCGACCCCGACCCGCCCCAGGCGCCCGTCGTCCCGCCGCTGACTAAGGACGCCGCCGAGATGGCCCGGCGGACGGCCCGACTGCGGCACCTGTGCCGGCTGCTCAGCCGGACCCGCCGGCCGTACTGCCCGGTGAACGGGGTGCTCGTCCTGGTCCCGGCGGCGTGCACCCAGTCGGACGCGAGCGGCGGCATGGCCGGGTTGGTCGTCGGCCAGGATCTCCGGACACTGGCCGGCGAGTTACAGCTACTCTGCCCGGTCCTCGGGGTCGTGTGTGACGGCGAACAACTGCCGGGGTTCACGGACCTGCTCCGCGCCCTCCCCGCCGGGAAGCGGGGCCAGCGGTTCGGCCGCCGGCTCCCGTATGCCCCCCGCCTGGCGCCGGCGGAACGGGCGGCCCTGGTGGCGGACTCCGTCCGCTGGGTGTGCCGGGAGGTTGCCCCCCGGCTGGCGTACAGGGTGATGCCGGCGGCCACCCCGGACGCCGGCGGGAGCGCGAGCCTGGTGCGGCTAACGACCGAGCTTTTCCGCCGGCAGGAGGTGACGGCCCGGCTGTTCGCCCAGGCGTTCGGCTCGGACGAGGTCGGCCCCGTGTGGGCCGGCGGGTGTTACCTGGCCGCCACCGGCGCCCGGCCCCAGGAGCGGGGGTTCCTGGCGGACCTGTTCAGCCAGCTCGTCGAGAGTCAAAACCTGGTCGCCTGGACCCGGGAGGGCCGGGCGACCGAAACCGCCCTCAGGGTCCGGGCGGCCGTCGGGTACGGGTTACTGTTGCTCGTCTGCGGCGGCGTCGCGTGGCTGACCTGGACGACGTTCTGGCCCTAACCGTCCCGGCCAGACCCGACGGCCACTCGAAGCTCCCGAAAGCAGTCCACCATCGTGTGGTTGTAAAGAGCGTTCAACCCGCTCGGGTTCAGCAGCACCCAGACACGGGTGCTGCCGGGCATCGTCGAAACTGCTGAGCCGATCACCGCCGGGCAGTCGAACGCCTGCCTGGCCACCGTCACCCCGAGCACGGCCAACACCTGCGGTCGGAACCGCCGCACCTTGCGGACCAGTGCCGCCCCGGCTCGCCGACCTCGGGCGGGGTCAACTCGTCGCCGTGCGGTCGCCCGATCGAGCTGTTCGTGATCCCATGCCGAGGCCAGAACTCGTCGTCCTCGTCCGGCCGCAGCCGGCGGGAGTGAACCCGGCGGCATAAAGGGTGGGCCAGAACCGGTTGCCCGGTCAGGGCGAAGTGGCGGCCGACGGCGGCCGAGTACAGCTCGAGGTTGATCCGCAGAACAGCACCCGCAGCCCCGCGGGCGATCACGTCCGGGACGGTCGTGTCCCGGGCGGCGAGCAGGTCGGCAGGGTCGGCTTACGCATGGCGAATGAACAGCGTCAGCGGATACGGGTCAGCTTGGTGAGCCGGTCGTGCAACCGGTGCCAGTCGGCAGCGGTCGGTAGCTCCGGGGTGTCGGCTCGCAGCAGCTCGGCCGCGTGACCGGCGTCGTCCACCTGGGCGAACCCGAACAGCGCCTCCAGCCACGGGCCGTCGGCCCCGGCAAGGGGCTGGCGATCAGCCCGACGGCCAGATACGCCCGGCGGCGGTGGAGCACCGCCCCCTGGATGTCGACCACGGTGCCGACCGGCACCGGCCTGGCGCTCCAGGTTGAGCACCCGGCGGAGGACCAGGTTGGCCGCCGGGCCGGTGTGCTGCCAGGCGGTGCCGTAAGCCGCCTCCAGGGCAGCCACCGGCGACCCGGCGTACAGCGTCCCGTGGTGGTTGGCGCCGGCACGATCAGCCGGTGGTAGTGGGTGACGGTCACTCGGCCTCCGGGGCGGCGGGAAGAACCCGGCCTCGCCTTCATGCAGGAAGCCGCGACCGGAGTAGGCCCACGAATCGCTGGTACTCGGCCGGCCCCCAGTGGAAGTCGGCGAGCCGTCGCCAGGCGGCGTCCCCGGTGTCGGCCCCGAACCCGCTGGCCTCGTGGAACTCCTGAACAACGACCACCGCCGGGTTCAGCCGGGCGATCCGGTCGGCGAACGCCACCGAGGTCGGCGAGCGGCAGCGTCGGGGTGACGCACCCCGACCGGCACCCCAGCCGCCGTCCAGTTCACCGGCCGCCAGCGGCGGTCAGGGCGGAGCCTTCGGCTCGAACGCCGTTCGCACGTCTTCGGAGTCGGTCGGGATCGGCAGGTTGACCCGGAGCGGTGGCGAACTGCTTGCCAGCAGGTCGGTGTCCCGTACCACCAGCGGCCCGCGGGTCTGGACAACCAGCCGCGGCCGGTGTGGATCAACGCCCTCCAGGATGCCCCGGGTGAGGAACCGGGACCGCTCGGCCGGCTGGTACGGGTCGGTGACGCTCGACATGTAGACGGCTGGCCGGCGACCCTCTTGGCCTGCTTGCGGGCCAGCTCGGCGGCGTTCGACTTGGCCGTCACCCACCGGCCACAGTCTTCCACCGGCCGGCGGTTCTGGGGCAGGAAGGCGGCGTAGCGGTAGCGAAGCTGCACCGGTGCAGGTTGCACGTCCAGGCGAACCCGCCGCGGCGGATGAACCCGGTCGCGGGGAGAAGATCGACCTCGCCTCGACCGCTTCCATCCGCCCCCAGCGCGACCGTCGCAGTATCATACCGCGGCGGCGGCCCGGAACGGGCGGCCGGTCAGCGACGGCCGGTCGGCTGGCTGCCGGACCGCAAAAAACCGGATGGCGTCGGCGGCCCGACGACCGTTCTGGGTCGGGGCGGTGGCCGCGGCGGGGTCGGCCAGCAGAATCCGGCCGACCTTGTCCCGGGCCCTGCTGCACGTCCTCGCCGATCTTCTTGGCCTTCTCCCCTGGAACTGATACCCCGCCTTCCGACCCGGGGGTCAGCTTGACCGAGTACCAAGGTGGGTACAAGCCGGGCCGAGGGAACACGACGGCAAGCCCGACCAGCGCGAGCAGGTTTCCGCACGGGACATCTCCCTTCCGGGGCGGTCGGCCTACCCGACCGCGGCCGGGCATTCTTCCGCCGACCGCCGTCCGCGTCCACCCCAACCGGCGAATCGGTCCGGCCGGCCGGAAGGGAGTATGCTCCGCGAGTAGGTCGGTTGCCGGCGGGCGAAGAACGGCGGCCGGCGACCGGTTGGAATCGGCCCGGGGCGGCGTAGAATACGGTGCGTCTGGCCGAGTCGGAACCGCCCGTCCCGCCCCCGGGCGGACACCCCTGACCACCCCCTCTCCCGTTCCGCCCCCGCGGACCCAGGACAGAGGAGCACCCATGCCCGCGGCCAAGCCATCTCCGACGCCGGTCGCAGCTCGACCTGACCGACTACAAGAAGCTGCACTGGGAGGGGTCGTTCGACGGTACCTGTCCGCCGTCCTGGACGACCCCGGGGTCACCCGGACGGCGGCCACCAGCGGCTGTACGACAGATCCTGTCGCACGGCACCGAGGACGTGTACGAGAACAAGGAGAAGCTCACCCGGTACAAGTTCTTCACCGACTTCGCCGCCCGCCACGGGGACGGCATCTACGGGCTGGACCGCCCGCTCATGCAGTTGGTGAACACGTTCAGTGCCGCCCTCGGGTGGCCGAGCGGCGGGTGATCCTGCTCCACGGCCGGTCGACGCTTCAAGTCCACCATCGCCCGGCTGCTCAAGCGAGGCCTGGAGGAGTACAGCCGGACCGACGCCGGCCAACTGTTCAACTTCTCCTGGAAGAACGCGGACGGCACATGGACCAAGGACCCGATGCGGGGAACCGCTCCAGCTCATCCCGGACGAGCACCGGGGTAAGCTGCTCGCCGCCTCAACGAGCAGTGCGCGAGAAGCCGCACCCCTACGAGATCAAGATCGGGCGACCTCTGCCCGTTCAGCCGGAGTACGAGTACAAGACCCGCCTCGCCAAGTACGACGGGACTGGCTCGGTCTCCGGCACGAGATCAAGGTGTACCGGCTGGTCCTGTCCGAGAAGGACCGGGTCGGCATCGGCACCTTCCCAGCCGAAGGACGAGAAGAACCAGGACAACACCAGGCGACCGGCGACATCAACTACCGCAAGATCGCCGAGTACGGCAGCGACAGCGACCCCGGGCGTTCAACTTCGACGGCGAGCTGAACATCGGCAACCGCGGGATCGTCGAGTTCATCGAGGTGCTGAAGCTGGACGTGGCCTTCCGCTACGTGCTCGGGGCGTCCCAGGAACAAGATCAAGCCGAAGAAGTTCGCCCAGACGGACATCGACGAGGTGATCCTCGGGCACACCAACGAGCCGGAGTACCGCCGGCTGCAGAACAACGAGTTCATGGAGGCGGCAAGGACCGGACGGTCAAGATCGACATCCCCTACGTCACCCGGCTGCGGGACGAGGTGAAGATTTACGAGAAGGACTACAGCGCGGCGAAAGTGAAGGGTAAGCACATCGCCCCGCACACGGTCGAGGTGGCGGCCATGTGGGCGGTGCTCACCCGGCTGTCCCCGCCGAAGCACGCGGGCTGACCCTGCTCCAGAAGATGAAGCTGTACAACGGCAGACGCTCCCCGGGTTCACCGAGGACAACGTCATCGAGCTGAAGCGGGACGCCACCACCGAGGGGATGGCCGGGATCAGCCCGCGGTACATCCAGGACAAGATCAGCAACGCCCTGGTCGCCCACCCGGACGAGGACAGCATCGGCCGTTCATGGTGATGAAGCAGCTCGAGGAGGGCTTCGGCACCACGCACGGCTCATCAAGGACGAGGAGCAGTACCGGCACTTCAAGGAGCTGCTCTCCACCGTCCGGGAGGAGTACGAGGACATCGTCAAGAACGAGGTCAGCGAATCGCGGCCGACGAGGCGCTCCAGCGGCTGTGCGGCAACTACATCGACAACGTGAAGGCGTACACCCAGCGGGAGAAGGTGCGGAACCGGTTCACCGGCAGCTACGAGGAGCCGGACGAGCGGCTGATGCGGAGCGTCGAGGAAGATCGACATCCCCGAGGGCGCAAGGACGACTTCCGTCGGGAGATCATGAACTACATCAACTGGCCATCGACGGCAAGAAGTTCGACTACAAGACCAACGAGCGGCTGCAGGCGGCGCGGGCTCAAGCTTGTTCGAGGACCAGAAGGACACCATCAAGCTGACCAGCCTGGTGTCGAACGTGGTGGACCGGGCGACGCAGGAAAAAATCGACGTGGTGAAGTCTCGTCTGATCCGCAACTACGGGTATAATGAGTCGAGTGCGACCGACGTTCTGAACTTCGTGGCGAGCATCTTCGCCGGGGCCAGACGAAGAAGTAAAAGTCGGAAGGAAGAAGTCAAGGTCTTTCCTGTACTTTTGCCTTTGTACTTTCTCCTTTGCCTTGGACATCCCACCGGGGCGAGGACAGGTGGGGGGCCTGACAGCCTGAACGTGTGAACCTGGTCAGGCCGGAAGAGCAGCCGCCGCCCGGGGTGCATCGGGCACCCCATCCCTTCCCCCGCGGTGGCCGCCACCTCCGGTCACTATCACCCATTCCGGCGTGCCCCGCGGCGAGAAGTGGGGCTGCGAACAAGCTCAACCCCGTGGCCGCCACGGGTCCGCCGGTGGCTTTTCAGCTGCACCCGCCCTCCGCCATGTCGCGGCGGATCGGAGCCGCCGGGCGGCGGCGGATGCGCAGCCGGGGGCGTAAGCCTGGTGGGAGCCGTGGGAAATGGATCAAGCCCCCGGAGGGGCGACAGACGCCGGCCTGTCGCCCCTCCGGGGCTTCGGCGGTGGGGCCGGGTCCAGGGGCTTGCGCTTCTTCCGCGCTCCGCCGCCGCTCAGCGGCTCCGGACCCGAGCAGGATAGGTCCGGTTTTCATGCAGCCCGTCTGCCGTAACCTCCGTCGGTCGGCTTCCTATAACGGCGCAACTCCCCAACACGCCGCGCAGGACAGATCATGCCGCGACCCTCGCCGACCGGTTGGCCGCGTGACCTCACCTTCGACAAGCTCACCACGGAAGCCGTCCACGAGACCAAGCGGCAGTTCATCGACTCGTTCGCCACCGCCGTCGGGCAGTACCGTCGGACGCCTACGCCATCGCCAAGCGGTGCGAGCCGGGTGGTCGGCGGCTTGGGGGCGTCGATCCTCGGCGGTGCAGGGCCAGCAGCCCGGGTGACTCGACGGCCTGCTCATCCGCTACCTCGACTTCAACGACACGTATCTGAGCAAGGAGCCGGCTCGCCCGTCGGACAACCTGGCCGCGGTGCTGGCGGTCGGCAGGCGGTCGGGGCAGGGAAAGACCTCATCACCGCCGCCGTGCTGGCTACGAGATCCAGTGCCGGTTCTGCGACGCCGCCAGCCTCCGCCGGCACGGGGTCGACCACGTCACCTACGGGGCGATCTCTTCGGCCGCCGCCGCCGCCAAGCTGATGGGATTGGACGCGACAAGACGGCCCGCGGTCGGCATCGCCGGGGTGTACCAACACCGCCCTGCGGCAGACCCGGTCCGGGAGCTGAGCATGTGGAAGGGGTGCGCGTTCGCCAGCGCCGCCCGGAACGGGGTGTTCGCCGCGACGCTCGCCGCCGACGGCATGACCGGCCCGGCCCCGATCTTCGAGGGCGACCTCGGGTTCTTCAAGCTGGTCAGCCCGGGAGGCGTTCACCAGCCCCGTTCGGGGCGGGCCGGCAGCGCCGACGGGTTCATGATCAACAAGACGGCCATCAGGATTCTGGCCGGCCGAGTACACGCAGGCCGCCATCGACGCCGCCATCCAGCTCCTGTCGGCAGGGACGTGTCCCAGGTACAGGCGATCGACATCCACACGTTCGAGGCGAGTACAACATCATCGGCAAGTACCCGCAGGCGTGGGCATCGAACCCGGGAAGACGGCCAAACCCACAGCCTGCCGTACTGCACCGCCGCCGCCCTGTACGACGGCGACGTACCTGGCCACGTTCGACGAGGAGCGGTTCACCGACCCGGCCCTGGTGGCGTTCACCGGCAAGGTGAAGGTCCACCACGACGCCGGGCTGGACGCGGTATCCGAAGGGCATCCCGAACCGCATCACCGTCACCCTGGCCGACGGCAAGGCGCTGGCGAAGGAGGTCGAGTTCCCCCGCAGGCACGCCGGCAACCTGCCCGATGACCGACGCCGAGGTGGAGGCCAAGTTCCGCGGCACCGTCGAGCCGAAGTACGGCAAGGCGAAGGCGAACGCGATCCTGGCCCCGGTGCTGGGATTTCCAGGTCACTGACCAGCGTGACGGAGCTGATCCGACTGTTCGACTGATTCGCTCTGGTAGGGCGGTGCCGAGTCTTCGAGGCCCGCCGGTCAGGCAACGGCGACCGGTCCCGCGGCGGGCCTCCCAAAGCGTCGGCACCGCCACCGGACCCTACTTCTTCGCCGTGTCCAGCTTGAACACCACCACCCGGGCCTTGTCCGCCGGGCCGTCTTCGGCCACCAGAACACCACCTCGGCCCGCCCGTCCTTGGCCACGTTCAGCGCGTCCTGGAGCCGTGGCAGCCGGGAGTGCGGACTTTCCGACTGTTCCAGCACGGCATACGCGACCGTGTGCCCCTGCGGGTCCGGCGGGATGTGGGAGAGCGTCCGGCCGGAGTAAAAGGCGGCCCACTCGAACGGGTCGATCAGCGCGTCCCCGGGCCGCAGCACCTCCCGCAGATACCGGCCGGCGTGAACGTGCCCGAGCCGCTCCTTGTGCAGCGGCTTGAGCAGGGCCGGCACGCACGACGCCACCAGAGCGGCCAGCACCAGCCCGGCCAGCAGCCCGCCGCCCCGGCCGACCCACCGCGGCACCGCCTCGATCGCCAGCCCGGCGAAGAAGCAGCCGACGTACACCGCCGACAGGGTGTGTCGCTCGGAGATGTAGTCCTTCTTCCACCCAACCAGGGCCAGCACCCCGAGCAGCAGGACGACGTAAGCGAACGGCACCAAGATCCACGGCTCGGCCCGCAGCCGCCGGGACGCCAGCCCGACGCCGAGCAGCGCGAAGACGGCCGGCACGTAGTGGAACGACTTCGCCCCCTCGACGGCGATCGCCTTGGCGACCCACACCGCCTTGGCAGTGGCCGACGCCCCGTCCACCTCGGGCATGTACCAAATGGCGAACACGGCCGGCCCGGCGGGGGCGGCGGCGAACGCCTTCGCCCGGGGGTTAAAGTCGGGGGCTAGATCGACCCCGGTCGGCTTGTTGGTCAGCCCGCCGATCAGGGCGATGTACGGGGCGGCGGTCAGCCCGAACCCGACGGCCAGCGCCGTCAGCCGGGCCGCCCCGTCCCCGAAAGTCCATCGCCGGCTTACGGTCAGCCCGACGACCACCAGCCCGACCGCCGCCCCGGCCAGCAGCCCCTCCGGCCGGACCAGGTACGTCAGCCCGGTGGCCAGCCCGCACAGCAGGAACCCGCCGATCCCCGGCTTCTTCACCGCCCGCACCCCGAGCAGCAGGGCCGTGCTCAGGCCGAGCAGGTACAGCCCCTCCGTCAGTCCGTCGGACGTGACCCGGGCGGCCACCGGCAGTACCTGGAACAAAAGGGCAGCGGCAAACCCGACGAACTTGCCGAACAGCAGCCGGCCGAGCCAGTACGTCGGGAAGACGAGCAGCACCGCGGCGACCGCGCTGGCCAACTGGGCGGCGCGGAGCATCTGGTCCGGCAACTCGCCCGGGGCGACCTGGCGGACGACGGTCGAGGCGAGAAACACGGCCGTAGGGAACCCGGGCGGGTGCTTGGCCCGGCGGATCACGTCGAACGCGGTCATCGGGGCGTCGGCCGGGTCGCCGGGCACCCGGACGGCGGCCGGCTCCTGGAACTGCAGGGCGATCCGGGCGAACTCCAGGCTGTCCCGGGCGGTGACGGCGGTCCGGCTGATGACGACGGCGTGGACGGCGACGGCGACCGCCACCAGGGCGGCCAGCCGGGCGCGGTCGCCCCAGTCGGTCACCCGCCGCGGGGCCACCGTCTCCAGCCGGCCGCCGATGTGGACTTCGGTCGCCATAATACGTACAGACTCCACGCCCGGGGCACCCCGGGGACGGTGGATGGTAGGCGACCGGCCGCGCGACCGTCAATACAGGGTTCCGGGGGACGACCGTGCTGGAGGTGACTGGAACCATCCGCATCCCGGACGAGGAGTTCGCCTGGGAGTACGCCCGCAGCGGCGGGCCGGGCGGGCAGAACGTGAACAAGGTGGCGTCCAAGGCGACGCTCCGCTGGCACCTGGCCGCCAGCCCGAACGTCCCGCCGGCGGTCAAGGCCCGGCTCGTCGCCGCCCACCCGGCCCACGTCACCGTCGAAGGCGAGTTCCTGGTCACGTCCCAGAAGTACCGGGACCAAGAGCGGAACCGGCAAGACTGCCTGGACAAGCTGGCCGACATGCTCCGCCGGGCGGCCGTCCCGCCTAAGGTGCGGAAGGCGACCAAGCCGACCAAGGCGAGCAACCGCCGGCGGCTGGCGGACAAGAAGCACCAGTCCGCTCGAAAGGCCCAACGCCGTGGCGGGGCCGACGAATGAGAACCGCCGCGGGGTGAAACCCCGCGGCGGTCGCGTTGTTCACTCGATGCTCAGTCGCTGACCTTCATCCCGAGGGTGTCGGCCATGCCGCGGACCAGGGCGTTGGCCGGCTTGCCCGGCTGGTGGTAGCCCCACATCCCGCGGATCGACTCGAAGCTCATCAGCCCGCCGAGGAAGGCGAACAAGAGGGTGAGTGCGAGCGGGGCCACCACCCAGCCCGGCCACGGGGCCGGCGGGGCGGCCACGGCCACCACCCGGTCGTCGTCGTCGGCCAGCCGGGACACGCCGGCCAAGGCGGCCCCGGCCTCCTCCTCGGCGTCGGCCTCGTCCAGAACGGCCGCCGCCTCGTCGCTGTCCACCAGCACCACCTGGCTGGCGCTCTCGTCGTCCGCGGCGACGTCCACCTCGTACCCGGCCCCTTCCAGGTCGGTGTCGTCCACCGCCACCACCTCGGACCCGGAGTCGTCCCCGACGGCCGGCAGCTCGAAATCGGTCTCGAAGATGTCCCCTTGGGCGCCCTCGGCCTGCGCCTGGAGGGACTGGGCCAGGTTCTCGGCCACCCCGGAGTTGTCGTCCAGGGTCAGCTCGAACTCACTGCTGGAGTCGTCCCCCATGGCCGGCGGGCCGGGCTTCCGCACCCCGCCGGACCGGGGCGCCCCGGCGTCCAGGGACAGTTCGAAGTCCACGTCCGAGTCGGCGGACGAGGGGGGCAGCTTCGACCCCTTCTTCTCCAGCGACACCCCGCTGTCGGACGGCTTGGCCAGGTTGATTCCGCTGGCCCCGCCGGGGGCGTCCAGCACCGCCCCGAGGTCCACCTCGTTGCCGCTGTCGGTGGACAGTTGCAGGTCGAACGAGTCGCTGTCCGCGTCCAGGGACAGCTCGAACTCGCTGCTGCTGTCGGCGGACGACACCGGGGCGGACTCCGGCCCGGGGATCTTCCCCTGCCCCGGCCCGGTCAGCCGGGCGCCGGACTTCGGCGCGGACAGCTTGCCGGAGCTGGGCGCCCCCAGGTCGATCGACAGCTCGTCGGTTTGCAAGCCGCCGCCGACCGACGGCTTGACCGAGGGAACATCCAGCCGGACGTCGCTGTCCGCCGGCGCCTTCGGCTTCTGCCCGCCGCGGACGGTGAAGATGTCCTCGCCGCCGAGGTCGTGGCCCGAGTCCGGAACAGCCATCTCTTCGGACGAGTCGCCCAGCGCGGCCCCCGGCGGGCCGAGGGTCAGCCCGGGGTCGCTGGCCTGGCCGAGGCTGCGGGCCAGCTCGTCGATGTCGGCGGTGCGGAACCGCAGGGTGGGGCCGTCGCGGAACGGGCGGATGGCGGTCCACTCCGTCTTGAGCCGCCGCTTGAACTCGTCGACGCCGAGTCCGAGCCGCTCGGCAGCCTCGTCCAGGGTGTAGAACTGGGCCATGGTGGGGGTCTCGCTGCCGGCCGGCGGTGAGGGTCAGGGCGGGACGAGTAACTTCCTCCGTACCACCCAATTTACCAGATTCCGTCCGATTACAACGGAGGGATCAGCGGAGAACTGCCGGTTCGGTCGGCCGGGAGCGCCGCGTATGAGGCGGGCGACGGTCGTACCGGGTGTGTGGGGCGGTCGAGCGGAGGATCCAGGGGTGGGAAGCAGAAATCACCCCTTCCCGTCGTCGCCCGGGGCCGCTATAAAACCGGAGCGTTGGGGGCGTAGCTCAATTGGTTAGAGTACCGGACTGTCGATCCGGTGGTTGCGGGTTCGAGTCCCGTCGCCCTCGCTGAACACAAGGGCCGCAAGCCAAAGGGTTTGCGGCCCTTTTCATTTCCAGGCCGATCATCGCCCGGTACACAACTGGGGACAAATTGGGGACACCGATAGGCTGGCGTTGGGTTCACATTGCGACCAATGAACTGTAATGCGGGATCCCCGTACCGCACCTGCCGGGGATGCGAGCGTCCCGTGCTCCACACGACGGCCCTGTCGGGAGCGGACGTGTTAGGGGCGGCCACCTGCCCGCGGGCGGTGTGCTGGGCCAAGGGCCGGCGGCCAACGACCCGGAGGTAGACCCTCTCCTGGCCTGGCACGCCGAGCACTGCCGGGCCAAGCAGCGGCGGCTGGAGGAGGAGTGGAGCGACACCTGGCGACAGCTGCAGGCGGCAGAGGCGGCCGGTGACCAACCGGACTGGGTGGCCTACCTGGCCGGCCAGCTGGAGCTGCGGCGGCTGTGGCTGGCCGAGAACGCCGAGTGGGCGGGGTGGCTGGCCGGACGGATCGCCCAGCAGGCGGTCGGTCGGCTGGCCCGGCTAGGAACGGTGAGCGGATGGTAGGCGACACCGGCGAGCGGCACCGGGGTGCGAGCCCCCGGCGGTGGGCTGGTCGGGACATAGCCCCCGGTTGGGCACCCGTCTGCTGCCGAACGGACCCGGACTCGGGTTCGGCAGGGCCAAAGCTCGCGGCGCTGCTCCCGGCTCAAAGGGAGGAAGCCGCAACGAACCATCACCCGCCCGTCCGGCGTCAGCCGGTGGGGTCGGGCGACCCGATAGGCGACCGCCGAGGGGTTCCGGTCGTTCCCTCGTGTGGAGGCAGGTACGGGGTAACAGAGGCCGGGGAGCGAAGGGGCGCCCCGGGAGGGTCGGGCCGTGGACTTCCGAACAACCACGCACGGCCGCACGACACCGCTGACGCCGGCTCCAGACCCGGGCATCTTGCGGCTGTGACCCTGGTACGGGGTCACTCCGCCCCGCCCCACCACCCCAAGCATCTCCCGCGACTGGGGCAGTCGTAGCACAAGGTGTCCAAGACGGACCACGGTGGGCCGACGGGGCCATCGGTTGCACGCACTAACCCGGGACGATTCGCGGCCGGCTCCCGCATCGGCCCTCCGCTCGCCGGCCCGGCGGAGCGAATCGCCTTCGCCCGCCGGGACCGTGGTGGGACCGCCTACCGTCCGCTCTTCTTCTCCGCCACCCGCTCGTACTCCTCCGGCGTCTCACCCCGGTCCAGGAGGACCAGCTTCTTCTCCATCAACTCCTTGACCGTGTCCGTCTGCTTCGTCCCGGTCCGCGACCCGTCGGTGAACTCCAGGGTGATCTTCTTTTCGGCCAGCTTCCACGTCCCGGTGTTCACGTCCTTCTCCAGCCCCTGGGTGGCGGTCAGCTTGAACTTCCCGCCCTTCTGCACCTCCAGCACGATCTCCGCCCCGGCCGGCAGGTCGTCCCCGTTCAGCTTGGCCAGCTTCCACCTGCCGACCAGCAGCTTCTCGTCCGACTTCGGGTCGTCCTTCGTGTCGTCGGCGGGGGCGACCGCGGACAGGGCGATGAGGCCGACGGCCAGAGCAGCAGCGCGAGTGAACATGAGCAGCCTCGCAGAGATGGGGGAAGGGCACCTCGACTGAGTGTGCCACTGGCAGTCATAGCGGGCCGCCCAGCCCACGGTCAGGTTGCGAAGAGGGGCTCGGCTCAGCCGGCGTGGGTGCTGACCGGCGGTCAGCCGATCCGTTGCCCTACCCCGTCGAGGCACTAGTCACGACGGTAGCAGTGACGTTTTGCCCATTAAGGCGACTTTTTCCCCAATGTTGTCGGCATACCTTTTTTCGTTCGATGTCACGGCCGATATAACCGGTTCACTCACGTGAACGGCTACACCCGCACCTCCTGGCCAGCCGATCAAGTCCTCAGCCCGGGTGGCGCACCGCGTTTCCGGCCGTGTGGCTCTATCCGTTGTGGCCCCAGTTTGGCGCACCGAACACGGCAGACCGGTCGGTGACATAAGGAGGGCGTGTGTGCTTACGAACCGCCGCATGCGATCCTGGCTCGGCGCGAGTCTGATCGGGCTGAGTCCAACCGGTGTTAGCATGGCGCAAGGGCCGAGCCCGGCCCCCGCCTCGCCGGACACCCACGCCACGCAACCCGGGACGCCGCCGGCTCCGCCGGACACCATTCTCCAGCCAGGTGAACTCCCGATCGACTTGGGCACCGCATTACGGCTGGCCGGGGCCGAGAACCCCGAACTCCTGCTTGCCCGCCAGCGGGTGACGGAGATGGCTGCGGTTCGCCAGCTCGCCGCCGCCCAGCTGCTGCCGAACCTGAACCTCGGAACCAACTACGACTTGCACCGGGGACCGCTCCAGCAGTCGACCGGCGGCATCCTGAACGTCAACCGGGACGCCCTGTACGTCGGTCTCGGCGCGAACGCGGTCGGCAGTGGTTCACCGGCCGTGCCGGGGCTGAACTATAACCTGAACGTCGGGGCCGGGTGGTATGGTTATCTGGCCGCCCGCCAGCGAGTGTTGGCCGCCGGCGCCGTGGCGGAAGCGGTTCGTAACGATGTCCTGCTGCGGGTGTGTTTGGCATACATCGATTTGCTGCGAGGTGACGGTCGCCGGGCGATCGCCGCCCAGAACCGGAAGGACGCGGCCGAAATCGCCAGACTAACCGAGGCGTACGTCCGCACGGGCCAGGGTCGGAAGGCGGACGCCGACCGGGCGTTTGTGGAACTCAAGCGCCGGGACGCCGAACTAACACAGGCCGAGGCCGACACCCTTTCCGCAAGCGCCCGGCTGGCCCAGTTGCTTAACCTCGACCGGTCCACCCGGCTCAGGCCCGTCGACGGCTGGGTGGTTCCGGCCCCGCTTGTCCCCGACCTCGTCCCGCTGGCCGACCTGCTGGCGACAGCCTTGCTTCAGCGGCCCGAACTGGCCGCCCGACGGGCCGATGTGCGGACCGCCCTGTACGAACTGTCGCTGGCCAAGGTGTTGCCGTTCTCGCCGAACGTGTTCATCGGGTTCAGCGCCGGCGGGTTCGGTGGGGGCAGCAACATCGTCCGGGACGCGAACACAGGCCCACGGTTTAGCAGCCTGAGCGGACGGTCGGATTTCGACGTGGCTGTGTTCTGGACGTTCCGCAACCTGGGAGTGGGGAATGTGGCCCTGGCCCGGGTGGCCGATAGCCGGGCCAGGCAGTCTCAGCTCAGGGAACTGGAGACGCTGAACGCGATTCGCGCCGACGTGGCGGAGGCGAAAGCCCAAGTGGACGCCCGGTTCCTTCAGATCGATGCCGGTGAAAAGGCGGTGCGGGCGAGCGGCGAGGCTTTCCGCGAAGACTTGACCCGAATCCAGGGTGGGCAGGGGCTGCCGCTCGAAGTTGTGGACAGCATGCGGCTGCTTGGCCGGTCCCGGTACGAGTATCTGGACGCGATTCTCGACTACAACCGCGCGCAAGTGCGGCTCTGGGTGTCCCTCGGCCGACCGCCGGCGGACAGCTTGGCTCGCCCCGTACCGGCCGATCTGGTCCCCCCGCCCACGCCGGCGACAGCCCCCGGCTCACAGACCCCGGGCCCTGCCAAGAGTCCATCACCCACCCCGGTCAAATCCTGACCGCGACGGCGGTTCCATGCGGCACGGAGGGCCGGAAGTGGCTAGCCGGACAATTTGGGGCCGTCAGGCGTTGCGCTGGGTCGCCCCCGGGGTCTGCTGGGGGACCATCGTGATTTTCGTGTTCGGGTGCCGGTCAGTCGATCCGAGGCCGAAGGCGCCCTCGACAACTGGCTCCGTTCGGACACTGGTCGCGGGTACGGCAGTCTCTTCCTCAGCCGAAGCCGAGGGGGTGACTTCCAAAGGCGACGGCCGGATCCCCCGACCGCTAGGCGAGCGTCAACAGGAACAATTCGCGACAGTCGTCACCGCAGGGCAGACGGAAGATGGTCCTGGCCCGGCGGCCGGGACGGACTTACCGATCGACCTCGGGACCGCACTTTTGCTCGCGGGCGTGGACAACCCGACGATCGGTCTGGCCCGCGAGCGTGTGCGAGAGGCATTGGCTACGGAACTCGCGGCCCGGTCACTCCTGCTGCCCAGTGTAAACGTGGGGGGGAACTTCTACCTCCACCGGGGCGAGTTACAGGCGTCCTCGGGACGCCTTATAACGGTTGACCGCCAGAGCCTGTACCTCGGGGCGGGTGCGCGGGCAGCGGGCACGAGCACCGTCACCGTTCCGGGGGTGTGGCTGTTCGCTCACCTGGGGGATGCGGCGTTCGAGCCGGCCGCCGCACGTCAGCAGGTGGCCGCTCGGCGGTCCGAAGCCGGCGCGGTCCAAAACGCGATCCTGCGGGATGTGGCCACCGCCTACCTTGGGCTGGTCGGGGCGGAGGCCCGGTTGGACATCCTTCGCCGAAGTGGTCAGGAACTCGCCGAGGTGGTCCGACTGACCCGTGTTTACGCCGACCGGGGGCAGGGGCGAAGGGCGGACGCGGACCGGGCCACGGCAAACGACGAGCTCCTTAACCGGCAGGTTCGTGAGGCCGAGGAGGATGTCGCGGTCGCGTCGGCCCGACTGTGCAGGCTGCTTAACGTTGCGCCGTCCGCCCGCCTCCGCACCCCGGGCGGCGGGGTCCAGACCCTCCGCCTCGTGTCCGAGGAGACCGAGGCCGAGGTGCTCGTAGCCGAGGGGCTGAGATCTCGGCCCGAGATCTCAGCCCGGCTGGCGGATGTCCGCGAAGCCCAGACGCGGGTGCGGCAGGAGCAAGTCCGGCCGTGGTTGCCGGTCGTTTCGGTCGGACTCAGCGGCGGGGCGGTCGGTGGCGGCAGCAGCCTGGCCGCGTCGGAGTTCGGCCCGCTCTCCGGTCGGTCGAACTTTGACGTGGCTGCGGTCTGGCAGGCGGAGAACCTGGGGTTCGGCAACCAGGCCCGGGTCCGACGCGCCGGGGCGGGAGTCGGCCAGGCGATGGCCGGGTATGAACTGACCGTCAACCAGGTTCGCCGTGAGGTGACTGAGAGCTTGGCCGAAGCCCGGGCTACCGCCCGCCAAATCGAGACGGCTCGGGCGGCGGCAGAAACGGCGTCCGAGGGGTATCGATTGGAGACGGAACGGATCCGTGAGGGGCTCGGGCGGCCGATCGAGACCTTGGACAGCTTTCGGCAACTCCTCGACAGCCGGCTCGAACTGGTCCGAGCGGTGATCGCATTCGACGTTGCTCAGTTCCGGCTGTACGTCGCGGTCGGGAACACCCCGCTGGTGACGGTGACGCCCAACGGGGTGGAAGCCGCCCCCTGATGACCCGGAGGATAGCCGGCAGCACTAGGCCGGTGGCCTTCGGTCGGTATCCGGGGGAGGCCAAGCCTCCGTAACGAACACCATCACCTGGCCGCAGTACCGCGGCCACCCCACAACAGTGTACCGGAGGAGTTGCTCGGCCGTGCACCCGACCCCCGACCGGCACTGGCTGCACCACATCAGTCGTCGGGGGATCTTGGCAGCTGCATCTGCTCGTGCGGCTCACCCACGCGGTGCCCTCCGTCTACCGACCGTGCCCCAGCTCATGCCACGCCCGAGATGCCCCTCTCGGGTCCGTCCCGGTGGTTATCAGAGCCCGATCCATTACACCGCATCGAAGCCCCCGGAACCGACCCCACTAGGGACTGGATGCAACGCGACCACCGGCACGTGACCTGCGTCACCCGGCAGCGGCTCATCCTCCTCGAACCGGTCACGGATCAGCAAGGAGTACACACACGGCACGACGAGGAGGGTTGTTACCAGCCCGGCTACCAGGCCTCCCAGCACCGCCCGTCCTAGCGGAACGTTTGCCTCACTCCCGCGGGCCAGCCCCAGCGACATCGGAATGAGAGCCAAGAAGGTCGCCAGGGCCGTCATCACGACCGGCCGGGCGCGGATGGCGGCCGCCCGGCGGATCGCCTCGCCCGGGGTCAATCGCTCGGCCTTCCGCAAGTTCTCGGCGAAATCGGTCAGTAGCACCGTGTTCGACACCACGATGCCGACCATAAAGATGACCCCGAGCAGGGACTGGACGTTCAGCGCCGTCCCGGTGGCGTACAGGACTACCACCACCCCGACCACACCGATCGGCACCGCCGACAGCACGACAACCGGGGTGACATAGCTCCGGAACAGGGCGACCATCAGGAAATAGATGAGCAGCACCGCCCCGGCCATCCCGATCGCCTGATACCGGAACGTGTCCTGCATCTTCTGGTACTCGCCGCTGAGCGTGAGCTTTGCCCCCTCCATTGGCTTCCGGTCCTTCGCGTCCGGGTCGAACGGCGTCCACCCGCCGTCCGGCCGCTCCGCCCCGAACCGGGCCACGACCTGGTTCACGTGGTCGGCGACGTGGCCGAGGTCGCGGCCGTGGACGCCCATCGTCAGATCCATTGTCGGCTGGAGGTTGGTGTGGACGATCTCCGACGGCACCGGGGTCCGCCGCAGGGTGGCGATGTTCCGAAGCGGGATGGACGTCCGCTGGCCCGGGCCGGTGACCGGGATGTCGAGCATCGTCTCGAACGAGGAGATGTCCTGCTCAGGGTACTGGACGCCGACGTAGTACTGGTTGTGGCTTTTCGGGTCGATCCAGAAGTTCTTTTTGTTGAACTGGACGCTGCTGTTAAACGCCGCCACCACGTTCCGCATCACGTCCACCTGGCTCAAGCCCAGGTTGGCCGCCTTCGCCTGGTCCACGTCGATCACGTACTGCGGGTAGTCCAGCCGCTGCATAATCCGGGCGTCCACCACCCCGTTGATGTTCCGCACCTCGGCCAGGATCTGCTCAGCCAGCTTCCGCGCTTTGTACAAGTCCTTGGCCGTGATCCGGACGTTGATCGGGGTGGACTTGCCCTCGTTCATGGCCGACCGGATCATCCCGCCGGCGTCGAACGCGAATTCCAGGTCGCTGCGGGCGAACGGCGGGGTGCCGGCGGGCAGCTCCTTCGCCGCCGTCCGGCGGGTGTGGACCTCGGACAGGACCGCCTGGAACTCGGGGTCCGTGGCGAACCCGCGACGGAGCCTGTCCACCGCCTCCTGGGCCGACTGCTTCCGGTCGTGCACGAGCTGCACCTTCACCACCGCGTCCATCGGCCCGGCGTTCGGGGTGAAGGCGGCCGACCAGTCGGCGGTCAGCCCGATCTCGCTGATGGCGATCTCCAGGTCTGCCGCTAGCTTCCTCTTGGCGTATTGCTCGACTGCCTCGACGTACCCCTCGGTCACCTCGATCCGGGTGCCGGACTTGGCCCGCACGTACACCTCGAACGCCCCGGCGTCCACCTCCGGGAAGAACTCCCGGCGGAGTTGCGGGCCGAGCAGGACGACGGCCAGGGCGAGCAGCCCGAACGCCCCCGCGATGACTAACAATCGGGCCCTCATGACCAGCCCAAGTACCCGGGTGTACGCCCGGATGGCGGCGTCGATGGCCGACTCCCACCGGGCGAACGCGCGGGCGAGCAGCCCCTTCCGGGCCAGGTTCTCGTGCTCGTTCCGGTGTTGGTAGTCGGCCGTGTGCGACTCGACTGGGGCTGCGTGGTGCCCCTTAAGCCACCCGGCGCAGCGGGCCGGGACGAACGTCAGGGACACGGCGTAGGCGATCAGCACCGCGAACGCGACGGACAGGAACAGGGGCTTGAACAGGAACGCCCCCAGGCCCGGAATCATGGCGAGCGGCAGGAGCACCAGGAGCGTGCAGAAGGTGGCAGCCAGGCTCGGCATGGCAACCTCACTCGCCCCGAGGAAGGCGGCCTCTTTCGGCCTCGCCCCCAATCCGAGGTGACGGTGGGTGTTCTCCAAGACCACGATCGCCAGGTCCACCAGCGGGCCGATCGCAAGGGCCAGACCGGCCAGGGTCATGACGTTGATCGTCTGGCCTACCGCGAACAGGCAGGCCACCGCCCCGAGGACGGCGATCGGGATGGTGAGGACGGCCACCAGCGTCAGCCGCCACTCGCCCAGGAAGAGGAGGATGACCATGGAGCACAGGACGGCCCCGAGCACCCCCTCCTCGGCGAGCGATTCGATCGAGCTCTTGACGTACACCGACTGGTCCATGACCAGCTTCAGGTCCACGTCCGGCGTGGTCAGCCGGTCCTTCATCCCGGGCAGCCCGTCCCGCAGCCCGCCGACCACCCCGAGGGTGCTTGCCCCCTGTTGCCGGTACACCGGGATGTAGACCTGCCGGCGGCCGTCCACCCGGACGATGTTGGTCTGAACCAGGCTTGTGTCCTTGGGCACCGCCACGTCCCGCAGGAACACCGTGCCGGACCGGTCGGTGCGGACCGGGATGTCTCCCATCCGGTCGATGAACTCGTACATCGAGTTCGAGTCGAGGGCGTAGTCGGTCGGGCCGAGCCGGGCGGCCCCGGCGGGGAGGAAGATGTTGTACCGGTCGATGGCGTCCATCACGTCCATCGGGGACAGGTTGCGGGCCTGGAGCCGCTCCCGGTCGAGCAGGGCGAGCACGGTCCGCAGTCGGCCGCCGTACACCACCGGGGCGTTCGCCCCCGGCGACGCCATGATCATGTTCCGCACCTGGTACCGGCCGGTGTCGTAGAGGGTGGACTCGTCCTGGGTCTTGCTGTTCAGGGCGACCAGGCAGACCGGGGTGGCCGAGGTCGGGTCGTACGGGAGGATGACCGGCGGGAGCGTGCCCGGCGGCAGGTTCGGGATGGCCGCGGTGGCCAACGAGTTCACTTGCGTAAGGGCGGCGCTGGGGTCGGTGTCGTCGGAATAGTAGTTGCGGATGATGCTCGCCCCGACGATCGACCGGGACTCCTGGCGGCGGGTGCCGGCCGCCTGACCGCACCACCGCTCCATACGCCCGGTGATGTCAGCCTCCACGTTGGTCGCCGACATGCCGTTGTAGAAGGTCAGCACCTGGACCGCCGGCGACCTGTACACCGGAAGGATGTCGGCCGGGATGAGGGCGAGCGACGCCCCCCCGGCGATGACGACCGTCAGCATCAGAACGGTGATCGCCCGAGGGTTGCCGAGCGAGAACCGGATCAAACCCTTCATGGCTGCTGCCGTTCTTCGAGGTGATAGTGGGCCGGCGAACGCGGTCCGAGACTTCCGGGCCGGTCAGAGGGGAGGGCTGCGCGGGGGACTGCGGAAACAGGCCACTAGTGGCCTGTGGACGTAGCCGCCCCACCGGAGGCGACGACGGTCCCGTCGTCGAGCGGCCCGTTCGCCCGGACGATCACCCGGTCGGCCGGGGTCAGCCCGGAGATAATCTCGGCCTCGATCCCGTTGTCAGTGGCGTACCGGACAGGGATTACCCGGGCCTTGCCGTCCCGCACCACGCGGACCGTCCCCCGCCCGCCCTCGGCCTTCCCGGACAGAGCGGCGGACGGCACCCGCACGGCGTTCGGAGTTCCCTCGCTCAGTGTCAGCGCCACCCGCCCGTACATCCCGTGCCGGAGTTTGCCGTCCGGGTTCGGCACGTCCACCTCGGTCCGCATCGTCCGGCTCTGTGGGTCCTCGGCGTCCGCCCACCGGGCCACTCCCACTTTGTTCGGCCCCTTGGTCTCGAACACCAGCCCGGGAAGAGCGTCGATCTCGATGACCGCCGGGTCGCCCAGACTCACGTAAGGCACGTCCCGGTCCGGCACCCGCACCACCACCCGCATCACGTCCGTGCGTTCGACCGAAAGGACGGGGGTGACTCCACCCTGGTCGGCCGACTTGACGAAGTCGCCGAGGTGGAAACTCCGCCGGGTCACCACCCCGGTGTACGGGGATTTGATGACCGTGTATCCGAGCAGCACCTGAGTTCGCTCCAGTTCGGCGGCAGCCACCTCAACCCCGGCCCGTGCCTCGTCCAGGTCGGCCGCCGCCTGGTCGATTTTGGCCCGGGCGGTCGCGGCCCGCTCGACCGCCGTATTAATTCCTTCCTTCGCCGCGTTCTCGGCCTCCAAGGCCGACAGGTAGAAGTCCTCCTGTTCGTCCACGACCCGGGCCTCCAGCGCCCGCTCCCTGGCCAGCTCCTTAAACCGGGTGAGCTGCTTCTCCCGGTACTGGCGGTATGAGCTCTTTGCCCGGACCAGCACCTTGGCCAAGGTGACGGCGGCCTCGGCCGCCTTCGCCTCGGACCGGGCGGCCGCGAGGTGGGCCTCCATCTGTTTCACTTTCGCGTCCGCGTCCTTCACCCGGGCGGAGTCTCGCTGGACCTGCTTCTCGTACTCGGGCACCGCGATCCGAGCTAGGACGTCACCCGCCTTCACCCGGCTACCGATGTCCACCGACTGCTCAACCAGGAACCCGGACGCCTTAGCGTACAGGTCAGCGGCCTCGTACGGCTCGACCGAGCCGGGCTGGATGCAAACCCGCTCGATCCCTCCGGGCCGCGGATAAGCCACCTCGACCGAGACGCCCGGCGCGGCCACCTGCGAGGGGTGGTCGGCGGCCGCCGCCGTCGTGTTGAACGGGTCGACGGCCGGCCCCCCGTTCGATGCCCGGTACGTGACACCCGCACCAACGCCGAACAGCAGGGTGGTTCCGATTACGCACCAGACCCGCCACTTCTTGGATCCCATACGGCCCTCAACACCGCAATTCGTCAGACCAACAACTTGTGGTTGGTTATTGCAAGCGGAATACCAACGCCGGCCTGGAATTGACGTACGGCCGCAAACACCGTGCTCGTAGGATGTTGCGGACGTTCGCAGCGATCCTGGTCACCCGTCGTCCGACATGTCCGTGACTTGTTGCGGGGGAATTGTTCACCGGATCGGTGAGACTAACACCGTGCCAAGCACTTCTCCCGCCGTCTTGCCGACGTGTTCTCGGAAGTCACTCGGATGCGGACTCACCCCGCTCTGCCACCACCCGATCGAGGACGATGCCGAGTTCCTTCACCTTGTAACGGAGCGTGGTCCGGTTTATCCCCAGCCGGTCGCTTGCCTGGGCTTGGTGACCGTGGGTAGCGCGTAGCGCCCGGACGATCAACTCCCGCTCGACCTGCCGAAGAACACGGCCGTAGACGTCTCCCCGGCCGTCCGCCAAGCAGCACTCGACTAATTCGGCTAAGGTCTGCCGAGCCGGTGAGGAAGCCGTAGGTGAGGCGGGACTGCCCGTATCCGGCTCAACCGGTCGGAGTGACGGGGGCAGGAATTCGGTCAGGACGGCCTGGCCGGTCGCCCGGAGGATTGACTCTTTGATGACCGCCTGTAGCTCCCGTACGTTCCCCGGCCACTCGTAAGACCGGAACCGGTCGAGCACCTCCGGGGCGAAGCCGCGAACGTCCCGGCCAAGCTCGCGGGCGTACCGGAACAAGAAGTGGTGGGCCAGCTCGGGAATGTCGTCCGTGCGGTCCCGCAGCGGGGGCACCTTGATCGTCACAACCTTCAGCCGGTAGTACAGGTCCTCCCGGAACTTCCCGTCCGCAATGAGCTGTTCCAGGTTCCGGTTGGTCGCAGCCAACACGCGGACGTTCGTCGTCAGGGTCTGGCTGCCGCCGACACGCTCGAACCGCTGGTCCTGGAGCAGCCGCAGCATCTTTGTCTGGACCGCCAGCGGCATGTCCCCGATCTCGTCCAGCAACAGAGTCCCCTCGCCGCACTGCTCGAACTTGCCGATCCGCTGGCGGTTCGCCCCGGTGAACGCGCCCAGCTCGTGGCCGAACAGCTCGCTCTCGACCAGCGGTTCCGGCAACGCTGCACAGTTCAAGGCCAGAAACGGGCGGTCGGCCCGTTTACTGTGGTGGTAGATGGCCCGTGCGACCAGCTCCTTGCCCGTGCCCGACTCGCCGCGAATGAGCACGGTCACGTCCTGTCGGGCGACCCGGCCGATTTGCTTACACATCTCCTGGACCACCGGGGTGCGGCCGAGGATGCGGTCGGCGGCCGGTTCGTCCGGTAGTACTGCGGGCACTTGCATCAACCGGGCCGCCTCGAACGCCCGGCCGACGAGCCGGGTGAACGAGTCCAGGTCGAGGGGTTTGAGCAGGTAGTCGAACGCGCCGTGGGTCATCGCCTCGATGGCCGCGTCTGCCGTCCCCCTCGCGGTGATCAGGATGACCGGCCGGCGCGGGTCGGTGTCCGTCACCCAGCGGAGCAGGTCCAGCCCCGAGCCGTCCGGCAGTTGCAGGTCCAGGACGATCACGTCCGGGTGGTCGGCCTCGATCCGCCGCCGGCCCTCGGCCATCGAGCCGGCGGTCAGCACCTCCACTTCCGCCGAGGCGAACGCCTTTTGGAACGAGTGCCGGATGATCGGCTCGTCGTCAATGACAAGGAGCTTCGGCACGGCCGGTCTCCGCGGCAGGGATGGTGACGGTGAAGCTGGCTCCGCCCCCCGGGCGGTTGGCTGCGGTCAGGGTTCCCCCGTGGTCTGTGGCCACCCGCCCGGCGACAGCCAGCCCGAGCCCGGTGCCGGCCGGCTTCGTGGTCGCAAAAGGCGTGAACAGGACGTCCATCACGTCTGCCGAAATGCCGGATCCCGAATCGCTTACAGACAACCGGATCTGCCCGTCTGGCGTCCGCCCGCCGTCGACCTGGACCCTCCCACCTGCCTGGGAGGCGTCCAGGGCGTTGATGATCAGGTTCGTGAGCAGGGATACGAACTGGTCCGGGTCCACCCTCGCCACCAGCGGGTCGTCACCGAGCCGCAGATCGACCGTCACACCCGCCCGCTGCGCCCGGGAGGTGACGATGTTCATGGCTCGGTTGGCGGCTTGCCGCACGTCCTGCGGCAACCGCAACGGCGGGGTCGGCTTGGAATAATCGAGTAATCCCTGAACCGTCCGCTCCATCCGGGCGATCTCGTCGCGGATCAGTTCGAGGTCGGCCTGGGTGAGTGGAGTAGGACTAGCCGTGCGGGCTGCCGCCTCGATCAGCATTTTAATCCCAGTCAGTGGGTTCCGGACCTCGTGTGCGACCCCGGCGGCGAGCTGTCCGACCGCCGCCAGCTGCTCCGCCCGGAGCAGTTCCCGCTCCTGCTCGTTGACCCGCTCGCAGACGCGGCGGACCCGTTCGACCACCAGCTCGAGCTGGGCGTCCACGTCGGCCAGTGACGACGGCGACTCGAGAGTCATGGCCGCGACATCCTGGTCGAGGTGGGCTTGGACCGCCTGCACGCGGACGGACAGCCGGGCGACCCGCCGCGATAGCCCACGAGCGATCGTGTACCCGCCGACCATACCTGCCAGCGGACCGGCCAGTCCGACGGCCAAAAGGGCGAGGCCGGCTGACCGAGCTTGTGACTCGCTCCGGGCCTTGGTTATAGCCATCCGATGTTCCGCACGCTCGACCAGGCGGTCGCACGGCGCAAGTAGCGATCCGACTTTGTGTGCGTCCGCCCAGGCAGCCAGCTCCTCGACCGACCGAAGGGGTTGGCGGGCGGCCGCATCCCGGGCGAGTTCGGCCTCGTATCGCCTCCAACCGGTCTCTACCACCTGAAGATCCGCCTTATCGTCGGAGCTGTCTACCATCCCTCGCAAGGCGTCCAAAGCCAGCCCGAGCCGAACCCGGTCCGAATCGACTTGTCGACAGCGGGCCTCAGTCGGACTGGCTGCCAAAATGATGGTGTGGACCCGGAACTCGCGGAGGTGGATCTGGACCCGCTGGGCTACCTGCAGACGGCTAGCGTCCGCCCGGAGCGACTCTCCGAGTTCGGACTGAAGTCGACTGATGTACCCAATGCTAGCCAGGCAGGCCACCGCGAGGAGCATACTCAGCCCGGCGACCGGCCAGGTAAGCTGGAGGACCGTCGCCCGCGACATGCTCGATCCCCGTCCGCCATTGACCCTTCGACCTCAAGTTTATCCTCTCCAGTCCACTGATCCGGCGAGAATCGACGACCCGGCCGGACCGGGTGATCGGATCGTCCGCGGCGGATCTCATCGGCTTGCGACACGGTGATCGGGCACATGCCGAGTCGCTGCTTCCATCGACTTCACCAAGCCCACCAGCGTGACCGGTTTGACCGGCTTTAGGACCACCGCCGACCCACCGGCCGGAAGTACCTCGGCCAGGATCTTCGCGGGGTGTCGGGTGAGGACTAGTACCGGAACGAACGGTATCTCGTCACGTTCCGCGATGAGAGCAAGAACACCCATCCCGCCCCATAAGAGCTCAGGGTCCAGAACCAGCAGCCTTGGCGGACGACGGCGGATCGCCTGGATGCATGCAATCCCGGAACAGACCGACTCGACTCGATACCCTTCGGCCAGCAAAAATGAGCGATACACGCCGACGAGCACTTCATCTCGATCGGCGATCAGAATGTCTCCGGCCATGGCAATCGCCTTGGGGAGGTGGCGGCACTTCGATCACAGTTCTGGGCAACTAACGAGCCGTTCATCACGAATAATCGGTAGTGGATGGAAACCCTTCCATCGTAGGGAGATCCGTCATGACGACGGCCCGCCCATCGAGATCTCCTCTCCGAACGGGTACGGGCGGCGGTGGCTTTTTCATCTGCACGATCAACTGCTCACCGCAATCGGCTGGGGGATCGTCCCGGGTCGCTCCCGATTCCTGTTCAACCATTCGGATGGTGCAGTAAATATGTCCTGTACCCGCCGCCGAGATTCGTCACGTCGTAACCGGCCTGCATGAGAACACGGGTAGCCAGATAACCTCGCTGTCCGACCTGGCAGTATGCGACGATCGGGCTGCCCTTGGGCAGCTCCACGAGGCGGCCGCGGAGTTCGTCCACAGGGATGTTGACTGCCCCATCGATGTGGCCGCTCGAGTACTCCGCGGGCGTTCGCACATCAAGCAAGAGCGGCTTCTGGCTCGCCGCCACGACCGTGTCCCAATCGATCTGTGGGTGGTCGCCCCGGAGCAGCCCGCCGGCCACGAACCCGGCCATGTTCACCGGGTCTTTCGCCGACCCGAACTGCGGGGCGTAGCACAGCTCCATCTCTTCGAGGTCGAAGACGGTCATGCCGGCCTGAACTGCCACCGCCAAGACGTCGATCCGCTTGTCCACCCCGGCCCCGCCGACCCCCTGCGCGCCGAGCAGTTTGCCCGAATCGGGGTCGAAAAGAACTTTTAGCGACATCCCTTCCGCGCCCGGGTAGTAGCCGGCGTGGTGGGTCGGGTGGACGTACACCTTGCGGTACGGCCGGCCATGGCGCTTGAGCACCTTCTCCGACTGCCCGGTGATGGCCGCGGTATGGCGGAAGAAGCCGATGATCGCGGTCCCCTGGGTTCCCCGATACCTCGACCTTCGCCCGAGGGCGTTGTCAGCAGCGATCCGCCCCTGCCGATTGGCCGGACCTGCCAGTGGCACCTGGGTTCGCTCCCCAATGCCGTACGCGGCCGTCTCGGCGACGTCGCCGACCGCGAAGATGTCCGGGTCGGCGGTCTGCAGGAACTCGTCGACCCGAACACCGCCGCCGGCACCCACGTCAAGCCCGGCTTGGACCGCGAGTTTGTTCTCGGGCCGAACGCCGACGCCGAAAACGACGAGCTCGGCCGCACGGGTGTCGCCGGACGTGAGCCGGACGCTCATTCCGGCCGGCCCGGCGGTGATCGCCATGGCGGTCTGCCCGAGCAGCACCTCGACCCCGCGCTCCCTCAACGCCGCGTACAGGGGGGTTGTCATCTCCGGGTCAAACGGCGAGAGCACCTGCTGGTTTCGGTCGAGGATCGTCGTCCGGACCCCCCGCCGGACGAGGTTTTCAGCCAGCTCCAGGCCGATAAACCCGGCTCCGACGATCACGGCCCGCCCGATCCCTTCGTCCACCACCGCTTTGATCCGGTCCGAATCGGCCAGGGTGCGGAGGGTGAAGACGTTTGGGAGGTCGGCCCCCGGGATCTGAGGGCGGGTCGGTGCCGCGCCGGGTGCGAGGATGAGTCTGTCGTAGCTCTCCTCGTATACGCGGCCCGTGTTCAAGTCGCGGATGCGGACAGTTTTACTCCCTCGGTCGATGGCTTCGACCTCACTACACGTCCGAACGTCCAGTCGGAACCGCTCCCGCAGCCGCTCGGGCGAAGTGACCAGCAACTTGTCCCTCTGCGGGATCACGCCACCGACGTGGTACGGCAGCCCGCAGTTGGCAAACGACACGTCACGGCCCCGCTCCACCAGGATGATGTGCGCGTCTTCCGAAAGGCGGCGGGCACGGGCGGCAGCCGACGCCCCGCCTGCCACCCCGCCTACAATCACCAACTTCATCACAGCCTCCGCATCAGTACCGCAGATTCAGGAAAGCAGTCGAGACCAGGGCGACGCTGCACATCGTCGGTGGCGGTGCCAAGTGGCCAACCGTGTACGTCCGCGAGGGTTGCCGCTGCCGCGGCCAGGCAGGGCAGGCGCCGATCGACACGGACAGCTCAGCAGGCCGGGGCAATCGTGACCGGTCGCGTGGCAGCGGCGGCGGTCACCCACTCAGGTCATGGTTGCTGGAAACCGCCCATCGGCGAGACCTGCGTCTTGGAAGCCGAGACTGGCCCAGGCGGGTGGTCGGATCCGCGGTACAGCATCCAGTACACGACCGGCACCAGCAGCAGGGTGAACGCGGTCGAGACGACCAGCCCGAAGATGAGCGCCCAGGCCAGCCCGCTGAACACCGGGTCCAGGGTGATCGGCCACGCCCCCAGCATGGCCGCCCCGGCGGTCAGCAGGATCGGCCGGGTGCGGACCGCCCCGGACTCGATCAGCGCCTCCCTCAGCGTCGCCCCGCGGTCCCGGACGTGCTGGATGAAGTCCAGCAGCAGGATGGCGTTCCGGTCGGCGATGCCGGCCAGGGCGATCATCCCGATCATCGCGGTGGCGGTGAAGTACACCGGGTTGGCGTACCCGCCGGCCGTCGTGCCGACGGCCGCGTTCAGCAGCCAGAACCCGGGCATGATGCCGATCACGGTCAGCGGGATGGAGATCATCTGCACCAGAGGGATCAGGTAGCTGCCGGTCTGGTACACCATCAGGGCGTAGATGAGCAGCAGCGCCCCGCCGAACGCCAGCCCCAGGTCGCGGAACACGTCCAGGGTGATCTTCCACTCCCCCTCCCCGGTCCACACCACCTCCGCCCCGCCCGGCGGCGGGTGGTCGCGAACGGCGAACAACAGACCGATAACGGTCTCGCCCGGGGTACGGCCGGCCGTGTCCCCAAACACATAGGCCACCTTCCGCAGGTTCTTGTGGTAGATGGTCTGCTCGGCCGGCAGCTCCTCGAACCGGCCCAGCTCGCCGAGTTGCACGATCTCCCCGCCGGGTGTCTTCACGCCCAGCCTGCTGAGATCGACCAGACTACCCCGCTCCCTTTGAGGGAGCTGGAGTACGAGGCCCAGCGGGTTCAGTTCCCGCGGCAGGTGTGCCGCCCCGGCTCGAAGGTCCTGCACGTCCCCTTGCCCGGGCTGCATCCCCTGGAGCCCAACCCGGAGCGTATTGGCGATCTGCTCGGTCGTCACCCCGGTCAGGGACGCCTTCTCCTTGTCCACCCGGAAGACGAACCGAGGTCGCTCGGCCTCGAACGTGTCGTCCACGTCAACGACGTCCTTGGCTGCCGTGAACAGACCCCGGATATGGCGGGTGTCCGAACGGAAGCTGGCGTCGGACTGTCCGACGCGGGGATACACCTCGGCCACCAGCGTGCTCAGCACCGGCGGGCCAGGCGGCACCTCGACGATCTTCAGCCGGGCCTGGTGCCGGTCCGCTACCGCCTGTAGCTCATCCCTTAGCCGGAGCACGATGGCGTGGCTCTGGTGCTGCCGCTCCTCCTTCGGGATCAGATTGACCCGTAGGTCGCCCCGGTGGGACTCCTGCCGCAGGTAGTAGTGCCGGACCATGCCGTTGAAGTCCATCGGCGAGGCGGTGCCGGCGAACGACAGCACCTCACGCACCTCCGGGGCGGTCCGCACGCGGTCGGCCAGCTCCTTCAGGGCGGCGTCGGTCCGCTCCACCGCCGCCCCCTCGGGCAGGTCGACCAGCACCTGGAACTCGTTCTTGTTGTCGAACGGGAGCATCTTGAGCGGCACCAGCCCGAGCGCCGGCAGGGCGCAGGAGGCGGCCAGCAGCAGCCCGGTGAACCCGATCAGCCCCCAGGCGGCCGGGCGGGAGTCGAGGAACGGGGTGAGGGCGGCCCGGTACACCCGGTAGGTGAGGGTGGCCTTCGGGTCCGCCGGTTCGTGCCCGCCCTTGCCGTACACCCCCTTCAGGGCGTGGTAGCTGAGCCACGGGGTGACGGTGAACGCCACCACCATCGACATGAGCATGGCGACCGGCACGTTCAGGGCCATCGGCCGCATGTACGGCCCCATCATCCCGGTGATGAACAGCATCGGCAGGAACGACACCATGACCACCAGGGTGGCCACGATGATCGGCGGGCGGACCTCGTTCACCGCCTCCAGCACCGCCTCCCGGGGCGGCTTCCGCTTCAGCCCGAAGTGGCGGAAGATGTTCTCCACGTCCACGATCGGGTCGTCCACCACCAGCCCGAGGGCCAGGATGAGGGCGAACAGGGTGACCCGGTTGATCGAGTACCCGGCCAGGTAGTTGACCAGCAGGGTGAGGGCGAAGGTGAGCGGGACGGCGGTGACGACGACCACCGCCTCCCGCCACCCGAGGCTGACCATGACGAGGGCCGAGACGATGACCACGGCCAGGCCCAGCTCGTGGATCAGCTCCGTCACCTTCTCGTCGGCCGTCGCCCCGTTGTCCCGGGTGACCCGGACCTCGACGTCGTGCGGGATCACGTGACGGCGGAGTTCGTCGACCTTTGCTTCCAGGGCGCGAGCGACGGCGACGGCGTTGCTCCCCTTCCGCTTGGCCACCCCGACCGTCACCGCCGGGAAGTCACCCGCCGACGCGTGCGGCTCTCCCGGTCCGAAACTGATACGGGTGTAGTTGACCGGGTCCTCCGGTCCGTCGGCCACGGTCGCCACGTCCCGCAGGTACACCGGCTTGCCAGCGAACACCCCGACCACCAGCGACTCGGCCTCGGCGGGCGTCTGTACGAACGGCCCGCTCTCGACCGACAGCTCGCGGCTGTCGGCCCGCAGCACGCCCGCCTGTACATTTACGTTCGCCCCGCGGAGCACCCGGTCCACGTCCAGAGGCGTAACCAACCGGGAGGCCATCCGCTCCGGGTCGAGCAGGACGCGGAACTGCCGGCGGCGGCCGCCGACCACCTCCGTCCGGGCGGTGTCCGGCACCCCCTGGAGGGCCACCTCCACCTGCTCGGCCACCCGCCGCAGCGTGAAGTCGTCGGCCGTCCGACCCCACAGGGTCACGTTCACGAACGGTACGTCGTCGATCTCGATCGGCTTGACCACCCACCCTGTCACCCCGGGCGGCACCTGGTCTGTGTTCATCGAGATCTTGTTGTAAATCTTGACCAGACTGTTCTCGCGGTGCTCGCCGACGTAGAAGCGGACGGTCACGACGGCCTCGCCGGGGCGGGACATGGAGTAAACGTACTCCACCCCATCCACCTGATACAGCAGCCGCTCCAGCCTGGACGCCACCTGCTGCTCGACCTCGGCGGCCGTCGCCCCGGGCATGCGGACGAACACGTCGGCCAGCGGGACGACGATCTGCGGCTCCTCCTCCCGCGGGGTGAGGAGCAACGCAGCGGCCCCACAGCCGAGCATCACCAGGATGATTAGCACGGCCAGGTTGCCGTAGAGAAAGGCTTCGATCAGGCGGGCGACGACCCCGTCGTCGGACTTGGCGCTCATGGACCGGTTCCGTGTGGGGTTATCGCGGCGGGAGAGCGACCTGCTCCCCGGCGGTTAATCCGGACAGGACTTCCACCCTCCCGTCGGCGACCCGCCCGAGTCTCACGAACCGGCGGGTTACGAATCCGTCGGCGTCGGCCACCTCCACCAGATCAAGCTGGCCGACTTGCTGGACGGCCGCCTGGGGCAACCAAACCCGCTCAACCTGGCCGACCGGGAGCGAGGCCCGGCCGAACATGCCCGGGAGCGTCGGTGAGGCGGCTGACGTGGGCAGGGCGAGTTTGACGAGCACCGACCGACTAGCCTGCTGGGCCAACGGGACGATCTCCCGCACCGGGGCCGATGTCGCCCAGCCGTTCGCGTCGATCCGAACGCCGAGCGGCTGGCCGACCCGGATCCCTGACGCCAGGCTCTCCGGAACGTTCACCTGGAGTTCCAGGTCGCTTGGGTCGTAGATGGTCAGGATGGGCTTGCCCGGGACGGCCAGGTCACCGGGTTCGGCGAACCGGTCTGACACCACCCCATCGCCCGTGGCCGCGATCCGTGTGTAGGTCAGCTGGACCTCGATCCGACCGATCGTCTCTTTCGCCCGCCGCACCTGCGCCTCGGTGATCAGGTAGGCGCCCTCCACCCGGCTGAGTTCGTCGGCGCTCACCGACCCGGATGCGCGGAGGTTCTTCACCCGTTCGTATTCAGACTTACGGGCGGACAGGTCTGCCTCGGCCGAGGCTAACGACGCCGCCGCCTCCCGCTGCTGGGCATTAAGCTCGCGGTCATCGAGTGAGATAAGCACCTCCCCCAGCTTGACCCGATCACCGGGCCGAGGTCTGATCTCGCGGATGGCCGCCATGAGTTGGCTTGCGACGTCCGTTTTTCGTCGAGGCTGGACTGAGCCGACGGCGGTAAGAGTTTCCGGTCCGACCGTCCGCTCGACCGCAACGAGTTTGCGGTCGCCGACCTTCGGACGCTCGACCGGGGCCACGCCAGGCGGCACCTTCTGGTGGAACGCCCCGCCCATCCAGGCGAGGAATAGCCCGATCACCGCCAAAGCGGCGACCGCCGTCACAAGTGTTTTGACGACACCAAACACGCGGGTCGGGAGGCTAGGGTGAAGGTGCGTTGCCATCATTCACTTCCCGGTTGGGGTCAGCGGGCGGGTCGACCGGCTGCGACAGAGGGGTCAGCCGCGCCCGCGGCTGACACGTCTCCCCCATTCAGGTTCGCACGCCCAGCTTCGGTAGCACCCAGATCTGGAGGATCAACCACCCGGCGAAAAACGCCAAGATCACAAGTGGATCCATTTTCCCTCTCCCGTGGTGCGGCTCGGCGACGGGCGTCGGGCCTGGGTTGTCGGCAGCCGAAGGGGTCACTTCTTCTCCGGTCCTGGCACGGGGTGCTCTTTATGGGCTTCCTCGAACCCCTTCTCGACGAACTTCGACACCACGTCCGCGTGGGCTTGAATGACCTTCACGACGTCGGCGTCGTCCGACGTCTCCACCACTTTCACACCGTTCTTCGTGTTCTCGATGGCCATACTCATCTTCTTGCCGTGTTTGAACGCCGCGGCGAAGAGCGGGTCCCAGTACCGCACCCCCTTCCCGGATTTCAGCCGCTCGTACATCGCCGGGACATGCTCTTGAATCCTCTTCGCTACTTCAGGCTTGTCCGATTCCGTCACCGTCTCGACACCGTTCGCCAACCTCTTCACCGTGCGTTTGATGTCCTTGTGGTGTTCCAATAGGAAGTGGAAGGTGTCGCGGTCGGCGGCGAACGCCTTGTCTTTCCCGATCGGGCCTTTCCCCTTCGGCGGTTGCCCCTTGTCCTTCGGCACATCCGCTAACGGCCGCGGCGCGGAAGCCTGCTCGACCCGACACCGCCCGCAACAGCCACTCCCGCCAGACAGTTCGGGAGTCGGCAGCCCCTTCTGACCGTGCGGGTCCGATCCGCCCGTGTTAGCGGCAGCGGTGATGCTCGGTCCGAAGCCGGTCGCGAGGCACATCAGCGCGACCGCCTGTCCGAAACGTCTTGACCTCATGTTGTCCCCCAATGAGAGAGTGTACTTCCGTCAGCCTGGGCGATCTTTCGAATCCGGGGCCAGGCAAAGTCACACACCGGAGACAGCCGCAGCGGTGGCAAACCAAGAGTGGGCGAGCCAAACGAGCGCCCCGCCGGCGGCCGACAATCCGCCGAACAGGATGCCGATTTCGGAGTGGACCCACCGGCCGGCGATTGCGTCGGCGGGCGGGCCGTCTTGCGGACGGCCATGCCCAACACCTCGCTGAGCACCGGGCCTCATTTAACCGATCCGCGACGCCCGGATCGGTTACACCTGCCAGGCCGGTTACGGCCAGTTCACCCGCCCGGACCGCATCTTCCACAGGAAGTACCGTTCGAAGGCCAGCTTCGCCCAGTGCGCCCACGGGCCGGGAATGAGGGTCTGCCACCTCCGCCGGTTCGGGGCGTACACCCTGTCGGTGTACATGATGATCCCCTGGTTGCCGGCGTCCAGGATGCACTTGGCGTCGATGTCTGCCTGCGGCTTGGGCGTCAGCGGCTTGCCCTCGATGCTGGCGGCGATGTTCTTGGCCGCGGTGTGGGCCATGACCTCGCTGATGTACCCGGTCTTCGGCACCGAGCAACCGGCCTGGCACGGGGCCGGCGGAGCGACCGCGACCGCCACCCCGGCGGCGAACACGGTCGGGTGATCGGGGTGGCGGAAGTAGTCGTCCGTGACGACGAACCCCCGGCCGTTCCCGAGCCCCGATTTCCGCACCACCTTCGCCCCGAGGAACGGCGGGATGAGCATGGCGTACTTGAAGGGCAGCGACCTTCCGGCCAGATCTTCGGCCCGCGTCTTGTCCGTCGCCGAATGGAACTGACCTGCCCGGAAGTGGACTTCGCCGGGTGTCACCTTGTCCAGAACCGCATTAATCACCCAGTCGATCTTCACGTGCCGGAAGAACCACTCGGTCATGCCCTGAGCGTGCTTCTGCCCGCCGATCCCGAAGTGCCCGGGGAACGGCTCGGACGTGACGTACGTGACGCTCACCTTGTCGCGGACCTTCGCCCGCCGGAGGGCGTACTCTAGGTTGAACACGAACTCGTAGGCCGCGCCGTAGCAGGACGACCCCTGGGTGGCCCCGACGATCACCGGGCCGGGGTTCTTCAGGAACGCCGCCCACGCCTGGCCGGCCCGGACCGCGTGCTCGGCCGTGCAGATGCTCTCGGTGTACCCGCCGTGCGGCCCGACCCCGGGCACCGCCTCGAATTCCACGTGCGGGCCGGTGGCGACGAGCAGGTAGTCGTATCGCAGACGCTCCCTACGGCCGGCGGCCCCGACGTCGCCAACTTCGACTTCCTGGCTTGCCGCGTCGATGGCGGTCGCCACCGCCTTTCGGAACTCGATCCCCTTCCGCTCGCACGCCTGCTGGAGAGGGAACGAGATCTGCTCCGGGGTCCGCCAACCGAACGGCACCCAGATAAGCGACGGGATGAACACGAACCGGTCGCTCCGGTCGATCAGGGTGACCCGCACGCGGTCGCCGAGGTCCCGTTTGAGCTCGTATGCGGCGGTCAGGCCGGCGAAGCTGCCGCCGACGATGACGACGTGTTTAGAAGGCTGAGCAGCCATGTGACACCTGTGTGCTTTAGAGGATCGCCGGGCGGCACCGCGCGGCGTCCGCCTCGGTGCGAACGCCGAGGCGGACGAGGACGACTTCGAGCGGGCACCAGCGGGTGACCGCCGACTGGAACAGGTTCAGCCCGACGAAGGCGGTGAACAGCAGCCAGTACGGCGAGACGAAGAAGCCGAGGGCGACCGACAGGAGGACGAAGCCCCCGGCGACGGCGCGGACGATGCGTTCGGTAGTCATCGTGTCGTACTCCGATCAAGGGGTCGCCGGGGGTGGCCCGGCGAGGGGGTCGAGTTTGGACACAAGTAGCCGCGGGTCGATCCGCCCTTCCTGGCGGTCCACAAGTCGCCCGTGCTGAACGAACGCCCGTGCCGGCACGCTGCTGATGGCGAACCGGTCGGCCCGCTCCGGCTCAGCGTCCACGTCAGCGTTGAAGAACCGGACTCGCCCGGGGTAGAAGCCCGGCGATCCGGTCGAGCACCGGGGCGAGGACGCGGCGCGGGCGTCACCACGACGCGGAGGCGTCCCCGACGGCCGGCATTGGCGAGCGGAGCACCTCGGGAGGGAACCAGTCGACCGAAACGGTCCGGAGGCGGGTCATGGTCGTGCCTCTGAGATGGTGGTGTGCGTCGCGTCCGTTAATGAGATGATCCGCGACCGGCGAAAAGGTTACAGACGGCAGTTCGATCCGTCGGTGTAACCCCGTGGGCGATCGCGGATCATGCCTGTGCGGCGGGCAAACACGGCCGCGATTCCGACTCGTGGAGGATGGGCCGATGTAGCGGATGTTGTTTGGGGCGGCGGTCGTGATCCTCGTAACCGTGGGGCTGTCGGCGATCGCCGCCGACCACACCAAAGACACTCCGGCCGAGGTGAAAAGGGCGGTCGCTGACGGTAAGGCGGTCCTGATTGACGTGCGGGAGGCGGGCGAGTGGAAGGACGGGCACCTGAAGGACGCCAAGCACTTGGCCCCTTCGGAGATCCAGGGCGGGGTGCCGACCGGGCGACTGAACGAGCTGATGCCCGCGGGCAAGGTGGTGTACCTGCACTGCGCAGCCGGCGGGCGGTGCCTGAGGGCGGCCGACCTCCTCAAGGCTGCCGGGATCGAGTCGCGGCCGCTCAAGCCCGGGTACTCCGACTTGGTGAAGGCCGGGCTGGAAAAGGCGAAGTGACGTTCGCGGCGGCCATTGCCATGCCCCTCGCCGAGCTGCTCATAGGAAGCTATTCCGGCGGCAGACGTCAGCCGAAGGCGGGTAAACGCGCCAACCGGTTACGCCGTGCAGCCGGCCGGCTCTGTGTGAAAACCGGGAACAGCAAGCAAAGCCGGCAATTAGTGAAGACAAGTTCATTTACTGATCTTCTGGTCAATGACGCGATCAGGTACGCTGGGCCAGAACCGGGCGGGGGATCGCCCGGGTGTTGCACAACCGGCCGGAGGAGCGGCGGTGGGCTGGGAGGTCCGCAAGGGGCGGCGGTACTACTACCGGGCGACGCGGGTCGGCCGGCGGGTGGTCAAAAGCTACTTGGGGACTGGGCCGGCCGCCCAGCTCGCGGCGGTTGTGGACGACAACGAACGGGCCGACTGGAGCGCACGGACTCACGCCGCCGCCCTCGACCGGGCGAGCCGGGCGGACGCCGCCGCCCTTCTGGACGCCCTGGACGCGGCGATTGACGCCGCGGCAGCAGTCGTCCTGTTTGCCGCCGGGTTTCATCGCCATCGCGGCCAGTGGAGGAGAGTTATGTCCCAGCCCCGACCGCCCGCTCCGGCCGACCCTGCCCCGGCCGGGGTGTCCGACCTGCCGGCCATCAGCCCAGAGGCTTGGGCGGCGGCCATGAAGGCCCGGGCCGGGGACAAGTCCGCCCTGCCGGACGCCCGGCCGCTGCTGGACGACCCACGGCTGGTCGCGGTGTTCGGCGGCGACTTGGTGGACCGGGCGGAGCAAGCGCTAGCGGCCGCCGCGTGCGGGGCCGACCTGCTGGCCCGGGAGGCGGTCAAGCGGAAGTTGAACGCCGTCCGGGCCGAGCTGGCCGGGCCGGCCCCGACGGCCGTCGAGCGGTTGTTAGCCGAGCGGGCGGCCGTCTGCTGGTTGAACGTATACCACCTGGAGCAGCAGGCCGCGGCCGCCCCGGCCGAGCTGGCCGACGACCGCCAGCGGGCGGTCGACCGGGCGCACCGCCGGTACTTGTCGGCGCTCAAGACCCTGGCCGCCATTCGCCGGCTGGCCGTCCCGGCCATCCAGGTGAACGTCGCCCGCCGGCAGGTGAACTTGGCTGCCGCCCCGCCCGGGACGGCTTAGCATCGCTTTCGGCCTCGAACGCCGTCTTTAACGTGAGCTGGCCCAGTACTCGCCAAGTCATCCCGCCACTGATCAACCCGAGGTCCCGGTCGCAGCCGCGGAGCTGAGACAAGGCAGACGCTCATACCCATTTTCAGACATGGCTCTGGCCGGAAAAAACCTTTCCCCCAGCTGAGCTTCGCTGTCTTATCGAACACGTACGGCCATTCGAGACCGGTGCCCTGATCTGGCTGTCACCATCGGAGGACCGTGACGCGGAGGGAACAGGAGTTGCTCCTAGCCGCGGGTGAACACACCTCCGCAGACAACCGGCTCTCGCACTCTGTGGGGACAGGGTCTCCAATCGGGTATGTCGAACAGAAGCGTTGCCTGACCGTATGCCACGGCCTTCGGTGCCATTACCTGCGATCGAGTACCGCTTCCGCTCCGACCGCTAGCGTCTATTATCCCATCGTGGCATCATGATGTGCGAGACGCCGTCACCGGCGGCCGGATTCGGCCGGCCGCCGGCATAGGGTCTAGGCTCTGGGATCTGCGAATGTCGACCGACGCAGTCCTATTGGCCCTCGATCGCCTCGGCCGTTTGGCCGATGACATCAAGGCAAAGGGTAATGTACACGCGGCCATCGTCGTTTTCGACAACGAGGTCGGCCCTCCGGACGGGGACCGGAAAGAGCCGCTGAGGCGGTTCTTGTCCGCTAGCAAACTGCCGGCAGCCGACGCCGATTACCGGGTCGGCCATAGGTCCGACGACCGTCACGTTACGGCCGTTTTTACCATCCCACGGCGGCGGGCCGCCCGCGATCCCACGAGCGCCGCCGAGGCGTTCAAGCGGCTGACGTCGGCGACACCGCCGGTGGTCCACTCCCTCCCTCCGGATGTGGTCGACCGGCTCGGCATCAACCGGTGGAGGACCGGGTTCACCGGCGACCAGTGGCTACGCCTCCTGTTCCACCTGGCCTGGCACTTCCCGCACTTTTTTTCCGGCGCCGCCCCCCGCCTTCGGTGGCTAGCCGACGAGCAGCCCGGATCGCTCGGGGAGCTCGTGTCCGAGCGTGCGATGCACCTCGACGGGCCGGCCTCCCCCGCAGCCGCGGACGTCTTCCCAGGAGCCGTCTTTGCCCAGACCGAACCCGAGATCGACCTGGTTACGCTCACCACCTCCGCGATCGTCTTGATTCGCGACGCCTTGGACCCCGGCCGCGGCCGCGGTTTGGTCTCCCCGCCTGGGGCCGCCGCCCTGCGGGACGAGTTCGACCAGGCCGGCAACCAGTACCCGCCCCCCGGCCGCGGGGGGGTCGGGATGCGGCTGGACGCCGCGGTCGTCCGGCTCGGCTCTTCATTTTCCACGCCGTCTGCCCGGGAGCTGCTCGACCCATGGCCGGTCGACCAGTTCAGCAACTGGCATCCGCTCTCCCGCGCTGACGCGGCGGTGGAGTACGCAGTCCTCCTCGGGTCCGGGGCGGACTGGTTTGAGCGGCTGGCGGACCGGGCGGGCGGACTGCTGCCGCGGTGGTCGGACGAGTCCTGCCCGGCCGTGCTCGCACCTCCCCACAGCCGACGGACGTCCCCTAGCGAGCGGACCAGAACGGGCGGGCGCCGGGCGCGCGTTGTACCCCGGCCAGAGGCCGGCGGGGCGCCAGACGCCTCGTCGGCCCAGGCGCAGGCGGACACGCACTGGCAGCTGGCTCACCACATCGGTCGCGAAGGTCTGGTCACCCACGGCCGTGGGAACATCGAGCGATGGATCGGGTTTGTGTTCTTCGCGCTCCACTTCCTTTCGCCCGAAGAACTGGACGTTCTGTACCGCCCGGATCGCCCGCCGTACCCCGGCCACTGGGCGGCGGTCCTGCGGCCTCGCCGAATGAACCTGTTCACCGCCTCCGCCCGGGTCATGGAGCTGGCCGGGTGGACGCCGCCGGCTCGGGCTGCGGACCGGGCGATGCCGGTGGAGGCGACGTCCCCCGGCGGTCCCGACCAGCCGCGGTTGACGGTCGGACCGACACCCGACTGGATCGCTCAGCACTTCCAGAAGAAGCAGTACTTGCTGTTGAACGCCCTATGGGGGCGGGGACTAACACCCCAGGACGAACTCGTACTAACGCTGTCGGTGACCGGCGCCTCGCCGCTCGGAGCGATCCGGCGGCTCGTCACCCGCGTAAACGCGAAACTGGTCGGCCTGATTGGTCGGATCGGCGGCGAGTACCACATCTCCGAGCGGTCCCGCGACGACCGCATGCACTGGGCTCTCACCCGGCTCCGCTGACCGTGGGCGTACGGACGGATGTGTCCGTAGGACCGGCTGGCAGCCCCTCGCACTCTATCCCCCGTGTTACCGCCGCGGGCACCAGGCTCGTCCGGCTTCGGCCCCGAAGCGGGTCGCCGGGTCCGGTGCTCCGCCGTTCGGCGGTACTCCCGACCGTCCGACTCACTGCCCAACCCTGCAAACGCTCATGCCCACCAAGTTGCTGCCCCAGCACCTGGCCGACTTGCGGGCGTCCGGCCTGTCGGACGCCCAGATCGCCGCCTGCGGGTTCTACTCCGAGGCCGACCCGAAGGCGGTCCGGCGGCTGCTCCGGTGGAACGGTGGCGCCCACTCGCTCGGCCCCGGGTGGGTGGCCCCGTTCCTCGGCCGGGACGGCCGGCCGACCGGGTACTGCCAGTTCAAGCCGGACCGCCCGCGGGTGGGGCGGAACGGCAAGCCGCGGAAGTACGAGAACCCGAAGGGGAAGGCCATCCGGGTGTTCGTCCCGCCCGGCACCCGGGCCGCCCTCGCCGACCCGGCCGCCGCCCTCCTCCTGACCGAGGGGACGAAGAAGGGGGCCAAGGCCGACCAG
>JAXMAZ010000018.1:0-153118 GCA_046350115.1 Gemmataceae bacterium | reverse complement strand
TCCCAACTCCGTCGCCCGGTCGGCGGCGGCCGTCACGGCGTCCATCAGGGCCGCCCGGACGCCGGCCCGCTCCAGGGCGTGCAGCCCGGCGATGGTGGTGCCGCCGGGGCTGGCCACCGCGTCCTTGAGGGCGCCGGGATGCTGGCCGGTTTCGAGCACCATCTTCGCCGATCCGAGGACCGTTTGTGCGGCCAGCTTCTGGGCAACATCTCTGGGTAAGCCGGCTTTCACGCCGCCGTCGGCGAGTGCCTCGATCATCACGTACACGAAGGCGGGGCCGCTGCCGCTCAGCCCGGTGACGGCGTCCAGCAGCGGCTCCGACACCCGCACCGCCACCCCAACCGCCCCGAACAGCCGCTCGACCAGAGCCACATCATCGGCGGTGGCGGCCGGCCCCGGGCTGAACCCGCTGGCGCTCGCCCCGACCAGGCAGGGCGTGTTCGGCATCACCCGGATCAGCCGGGCGTCGGCCCCCAGCCCGGCGGCCAGTTGGGCGAGCGTCACCCCGGCGGCGATGGAGATGGTCAGATGCCGGCGGTCCACCCAGGGGGTGATCTCGTCCAAAAGCCCGGCCATCGCCTGCGGCTTGACCGCCAGCACCAGCAGGTCGGCCGCCACCAGCACGTCGGCGTTCGAGTCCGTGACCCGTAAGCCCGTGGTCGTGGCGAACCGCTCCCGGGCGGCCGGGTACGGGTCGCTGGCCAGGCTGCGGGCCGGGTCGAGCAGCCCGGCGGCGAGCCACCCTTTGGCCAGGGCAGTGGCCATCTGCCCGGCCCCGAGGAACCCGATCGCGAGCGGCGGCGTCATCCGGCCTCCGGCGTTCCGGCCGTCGGGAAAGCGTTCATCATACCAACCCGTCAACCCCCGGGGAAATGCTGGCGTCCGCCGCGGGCGGCGGGTATATCTGGCAGGCACCCCGCCCCACCCGTTCCGCCGGAACCCTCCCCCGATGGCAATCGCCGACCCGTCCGCCGATGCCGCCCCCCGGACCGGGTGGGCCAGCCTCCGCGACCTGTCCCGGTACCAGTGGTTCGTGTTCACCGTCGCCGCCATCGCCTGGATGGCGGACTGCATGGACCAGCAGCTATTCAACCTGGCCCGGGTGATGTCCCTGACCGACCTGCTCGGCGGGGCGTCCGCCCACCCGGACACGGTCAAGACGTGGGCCACCCGGGCGACGTCGGTCTTCCTGATCGGGTGGGCGACCGGCGGGCTGGTGTTCGGCATGTACGGGGACCGGCTCGGCCGGGTCCGCACCCTGACGTACACCATCCTGCTGTACTCCGTCTTCACCGGCCTGAGCGCCGTGTCGGTCGGCCCGTGGGACTACTGCCTGTACCGGTTCCTGACCGGGCTGGGGGTGGGCGGGGTGTTCGCCGCCGCCGTCGCCCTGCTGGCCGAGACCATGCCGGGGAACGCCCGCCCGTTCACCCTCGGGCTGATGCAGGCGCTGTCGGCCGTCGGCAACTGCACCGCCGCCCTGCTGTACATTGCCCTCGGCCTGCTGGAGCTGTACGGCTACCTGGACCCGCTCAAGTCCGTCGGGCTGAGCGCCTGGCGGGTGCTGTTCCTGATCGGCATCGTGCCGGCCGTGCTGGTCGTGTTCATCCAGCGGAAGCTGACCGAGCCGGCGTCGTGGAAGCAGGCGAAGGCGGCGGCCGACGCCGGCACCGGCAAGCGGCTCGGCTCCTACGCCGACCTGTTCGGCGGCGGGTGGGTGACGCGGCACGCCGTCCTCGGGGTGCTGCTGGCGTTCGTCGGGGTGGTCGGTCTGTGGGGGATCGGGTTCTTCGTGGTCGATCTCCAGCAGGGCATCTTCCGGCCGACGTTCGCCGCCGAAGCCGAGCAACTGCCGGCCGACCAGCGGGCGGCGTACATCAAGGGCCAGGGGATCATCTGGGCCGGGGTCACGTCCCTGGCGATCAACGTCGGGGCGTTCTTCGGCATGACCGGGTTTAGCTGGCTGACCTCCCGGGTCGGCCGGCGGCCGGCGTTCGCCGTCACGTTCATCGCCGCCGCGGCCAGCGTCGCCCTGGTGTTCATGCAGATGAAGACCCGGGCGGACATCGTCTGGATGAACGTGCTGATGGGGTTCTGCCTGCTGGCCCTGTTCGGCGGGTACGCGATCTGGCTGCCAGAGCTGTTCCCCACCCGGCTGCGGGCGACCGGCACCAGCTTCTGCTACAACGTCGGCCGGTTCATCGCGGCCAGCGGCCCGCTGGTGCTCGGGTATCTGACGACGGACGTGTTCGCCTACGCCAAGACGCCGGAGACGCCGGACCTGCCGTTCCGGTACGCCGGGCTGGCCATGTGCAGCATCTTCGCGCTCGGGCTGGCGGTGCTGCCGTTCCTGCCGGAGACCAAGGGGAAGCCGCTGCCGGAGTAGATGGTATCTCGTAGGGTGCGTTGAGGAGGCTTTGCGACGAAACGCACCGGCCCCGCAGGCGGTCCCACCCGGGTCGATGCCCCTCCGGTGCGTTTCGCAAAGCCTCAACGCACCCTACGTAGAGGCTTTGTTGATGAGCTTGCCCACCGCACCAGACTGGCTCTCCCTCCGTGACGGGTCGCTTAAGCCCGGCATCCGCGACCACATCCTGTTTGTAATGGTCGGCGACCAGCCGCAGTATAAGCTGGAGGCCCGGCCGGCGGCCGGGCAGTTCACCTGCGCCGTCACCCAGACGATCAACGGCAAGCGGGTGGACGGCGGGGCCAAGTACCCGACCCGGGACGCCGCCCTGTCCGGCGGGCTGGACGAGCTGCGGGCCGCCCTCGGCTGGTAGAATGGCAGTGGGGGAGTGACCAATGTCCGACGCCGCGCCTGAGGGGCGAAAGATGGACTACCTGATTCTGGCCGGGTTCCTGGCCGCGTGGCTGGTGATCCAAGTGTGGTTACTGCCCCGAATGGGGATGCGGTCCTGAATGGTCGGGCAGTGCGAGCCGCGGTCGCGGCCGACCCCGACCCAGACGGCCGACGCCCCTTACGACGCCAACAAGTAGCCGGCCATCGCCAGCCCGACGGCGGCCAGCACGGCCGCCACCACCAGCCCGAGTGACCAGACCGGCGGGCGGTACGGCTCCCCGCGGTCGATCCGGCCCAGCACCGTCCGGTACTCCAGCCCGGCCAGCACGCACACCGCCACCCCGAGCAGCACCAGCGCCACCCCGAACCCGCTCGACCAACCGGCGTGCGGCGGGGGGTGGGCGGCCGGCAGCTCCCGCAGGAACAGCCCGAACCGGGCGACCACGAACCCGAACCCCATCAGGGCCAGCCCGGTCCGCACCCAGGCCAAGAGCGTCCGCTCGGCGGCGAACCGCACCCGCGGGTCTTCCGGCGGCCCGGTCATCGGAACAGCCCCCCGACCCACTCGGCGGTGACTTCCTCCAGCGACCCGACCACCAGGTCCGCACCCGCGGCTCGGAGCGTGTCCGCCGGGTGGTGGCCGACGGCCGTCACCGCCACGCACCTCATCCCCGCGGCCTTCGCCGCCTGCACCCCGGCGACCGCGTCCTCGAACACCACGCACCGCCGCGGGGCCGCCCCGAGTTTGGCCGCCGCCGTCAGGAAGACTTCCGGGTCCGGCTTGCCACGGGTCACGTCCTCCCCGCTGACGACCGCGGCGAAGTACGGCCGCGTCCGCGTGACGGTGAGCAGCAGGTCCAGGTTCCCCCGCGGGGCGGACGAGCCGACCGCCTGCGGCCAGCCCCGGTCGGCGAACGCCATCAACAGCGGCTCGACGCCCGGCAGCAGGGCCGTCCCGTGCTCGCGGACCATCGCCCGATAGAGCGTCTCCTTCCGCAGCCCGATGTCGGCACACGCCTCGTCCGACGCCGCCGGGTCGAACAGCGTGCGGACGATCTCCGGGTTCCGCCAGCCGAACGTGGCGGCGAAGTCGGCCCGGGTGAACGGCAACCCGGCGTCGGCGGCGAACCGCTGCCAGGCGAGGAAGTGGTGCTCGGCGGTGTCGACCAGGGTGCCGTCCACGTCCCAGATGACGGCCGGCGAAGGGGCAGTCACGGCGACTCCTGAAGCGACCTAACCCCCGTCCCCTTTCCCTGAGAGGGTAAGGGGGAGCAAGAGTGCGACAGCGCCCGGGCTGTGGTTTCGGTCACGGGCGGGGCGAGCGTCCCCCTTGCTCCCCCTCTCCGCTTCGGGGAGGGGGCCGGGGGGAGGGGTTGAACCCCCGACCGCTCAGAGCGTTGTGGCATCGGACCGGGCGTCATGGCGTCTCCTTCAACCCGGCGATCCACTCCCGCAGCACCTCCACCCCGACCGGGTCCGGACGGGAGCTGGCCAGCGGCGGCATCTGGCCCGGTCCGCGGAGGCTCGCCCGCTTCAGCAACACCGACCCGTCCGGCCGGCCGGTGGCGACGAGCCGGGCGTCCGGCAGGTCGAACGTCTGGTGCAGCGGCTTCTCGCCGAGCACCCGCATCTTGTCCGCCGGGGTGGTGAACTCCAGCTCCATCCGGGCGTTCCCGCCGCCGGCCTCGACGTGGCAGGCGGAGCAGTTGGCGTGCAGCCACGACCGCGCCCTGGCTTCCACCGGCTTTGACCGGTCGGCCGGATCGACGAGCGCCTTCCGCTCGGCCGGGGCCGGCAATTGGCCGGTGAACAGTTTGTTGTGCTCGAACGCGGCGATCTGGTTGGCCCGCACCCCGCCCGGGTAGTCGTGGTCGCGGTTCATCTGTAGCTCGCACAGCCCGAGGAGGAAGTTAGCCGCCCGGGTGTGGCAGACCATGCACTCCGTTCGGCTCGGGATCCGCCACGGCTGACCGCCTGACAGCGTGAGGTCCGCGCCGGCCGCGTCCACCAGTTCGGCGTCCGTGCCGGCCGGGTTCCACCGGTACGAGTACCCGGCCCACTCGCCGCCCTGTTTGGTCAGGAAGCGTGTCTCGACCCATTTGCCCTCGTGGGCGAAGCTTTTAACGATCACCGTGCGTTCCGGGAACTCCCACCCGTGGGCTGCGGCGTAACCGACCGTGCCGCCCGGCGGCAGGGCCAGGAACCGCACCTTGTCCAGCCCGTCCGACCAGAACGGGGTGTTCACCGAGTACGGGATCACCCCCGCGGCCATCCGGTGCTCCCTGACGGACGCGAACAGCCCGCTCGCCGTCAGGGTGCGGGGGAACGGCGGCGTGGCCTCACCGGCCGGCGTCGGCTCGAGGGTGTACAACCCCGACTTGCCCGACGGCTGGTGGTCGAGGATGACCAGCTCGCTGCGGCGGTCGGCGACGATGGCGGTGATCTTGAACCCGGTCCGGGCCAGCTCCTTCTGCCAGACCAGCTTCTCGCCGTCGTGTTTGGCCGCCCAGACCCGGCCGGTCGAGTAGTCGCCGTACACGTACGCCCCGACCAGCTCCGGCAGCTTCGCCCCGCGGTACACCACGCCGCCGGTCAGCGACCGGGCCTCGGCGTGCGGGTGGTCCACGGTCGGCGGGCTGATCGGCGTCGGCCCGGGCTTGCGGGGGTGGAACGGGTGGCCGCCCTCCATCACGCTCCACCCGTAGTTCGCCCCCTTGCGGACGAGATAGACCTGCTCCCACTGGTCCTGGCCGTTGTTCCCGACCCACACCTGGCCGCTCGGGAGGTCGCAGGTGATCCGCCAGGGGTTCCGCAGCCCGTAGGCCCACGTCTCCGGCCGGAACCGCTTGTCCGCGACGAACGGGTTGTCCGCCGGCACCGAGTACCGCTTGCCGCCGGCCGGCCGGTCCACGTCGATCCGCAGCACCTTGGCCAGCAGCGTGTCGGTGGACTGGCCGACGTCGTTCGCGTCCGAGTCGGCGGTGCCGTCCCCGCTGGTGACGAACAGCTTACCGTCCGGCCCGAACGCGAGGGCGCCGCCGTTGTGCCCGTTCGACTCCCACTCGATGACCGTCGTTGCGGACTTCGGGTCGAAGGTGAACGGCGGCTTCGGCCAGAGGGTGTACCGCGTCACCCGGGTGAAGTGCTTCTTCGTCGCCTCGTCCTTACCGTTCCAGCCGACGTACACGAACCCGTTGTCGGCGAACCGGGGGTGGAATGCGAAGTCGTAGGCGACGCCCGGGACGGCGAACAGCTCGACCGCCTGCTTGTCGGTGACGGCCGGGTCGTCCGGCACGCGAACCAGCTTCGTCGCCCCATACGGGCCGGCCTCGGTGATGACGAGCAACTGGTCCGTCCCCGGGACCGGCCGGGCCATGACCGGGAACGCGGGCGACAGGTTCGGGTACACCCGCTTCGCCCGGTACGGGAGCGGCGGGTCCGGCGACCCGACGACGGCCGACGTGGTGCACGGCGGGAACGTCGGCAGCGGGGCCGGCGGCGCGGCGGCGAACAGCCCGACGAGGGCGACCGGAAACAGGCGGGTCATAGCCGCTGATGATACCCGACCGGGGGCGTGGTACAATCCGCCCGGAGGTCCATCGCCATGCCGCTCCACGATCACTTCCGTTCGCCGGTGAACGACACGCACCACTGGAGTGAACTCCACGGCGGTTGGCCGATGGAGATCGTCCGGACGCTGTTCGATCTCCTGCCGCCCCGATTCCATGCCGCCCCGCGGCTGTACCTCGGTTCGCCGTTTGAAGTCGATGTGGCCACGACCGAGGACGACCGCTCCCCCAAGGCCCCGTCGCGGGGGGGGGGCACCGCCACGCAAACCGCTTCGGCCCCGACGTTCACCGTGGAAGCCGACCTCGCCGAACAGGACGAGTACGAAGTCCTGGTCTACGACGACGAACGCGAACGCACGCTGGTCGCGGCCGTCGAAGTCATCAGCCCCTCGAACAAGGACCGCCCGGAAAGCCGGGCCAAGTTCATTACGAAAGTGTCCTCGTTACTCAGCCAGGAAGTCTGCGTGTCGCTGATCGATCCGGTCAGCATCCGGCGGGCGAACCTGTACGCCGACCTGTTGACCCAACTCGGCCACGTCGATCCGCAACTCGCCCCGACGCCGCCGCCGCTCTACGCCGTGACGCTCCGGACCCGACAACCGCCGAAGGGGAAGAAGCTGCCGCTGCTCGACGCCTGGTTCTTCCCGCTCGCCGTCGGCCAACCGTTGCCGACGATTCCCCTCTGGCTCGGCCCCGACCAGTGCATCCAACTCCCCCTGGAGCCGAGCTATCAGGAAGTCTGCCGGCTGCTGCGAATCGGCTGACGACCGCCCGCACCGCCAGTGTCAGGCCAGGATGTCCCGCAGGACGTGGCCGTGGACGTCGGTCAGCCGGCGGTCGATGCCGTTGTGCCGGACGGTCAGCCGGGTGTGGTCGATGCCGAGCAGGTGTAGCATCGTCGCGTGGACGTCGTACCCGCGGGTCGGGTTGGCCCGGTCGAGCGGCTTGTACCCGAAGTCGTCGCTCGGCCCGTGGCTGACGCCCCCCTGAATGCCGCCGCCGGCCAGCCAGGTGGTGAAGCAGTACGGGTTGTGGTCCCGCCCCTTGCCCCCCTGCGAACTCGGCATCCGGCCGAATTCGGTGGACCAGACGACCAGCGTGTCCGCGAGCAACCCGCGGTCCTTCAAGTCCCGGATGAGCGCCGCCGCCCCGCGGGCCATGCCGACGGCCAGCGGCCCGTGGTCCCGCCTCACGTCCTCGTGCGAGTCCCAGTTCCGCCGGGGGAACCCGTTGTCGTTGCCGCTCCACACCTGGACGAACCGCACCCCCCGCTCCAGCAGCCGCCGGGCGACCAAGCAGTTGCGGGCGAACCGGTCGATTTCTTCCACGGGGTCGATGTCCGGGCCGAAGCTTGTCCGCCCGTGGTCGAGGCCGTACCGCTTCAGGACGTGGGCCGGCTCCCGGCTGACGTCCAGCGCCTCCGGGGCGGCGAGCTGCATCTTGGCGGCCAGCTCGTAGCTGTTCACCCGGGCGGCCAGCCGGTCGTCCCCGGGACGGGCGTCGGCGTAGGCCCGGTTCAGCCGGCCGAGGGCGGCCAGCCCGTCCGCCTCTGCAAGTGCTGATCTGGCGTCCCGCGGGTCGGGGAACAAGTCGGCGACCGGCGGGGTGTCACCCGGGTAGACGACCGTCCCCTGGTGCCGGGCCGGGAGGAACGCCGGGTCCCAGTTCTTGGTTCCGTTGGACGGCAACCCGCGGCGGTCCGGCAGCACCACGAACGTCGGCAGGTTGTCCCGCTCGGCCCCGAGGGCGTAGCTCACCCAGTTGCCGGCTCCCGGGAACCCCGGCCGGTCGAACCCGGTGGTTTGCAGCAGCGTGCCCTGCGAGTGGACGCCGGACGTGCCGGTCATGTTGTGGACGAAGGCGATCTCGTCCGCCACCTCGCCGAGCGCCGCCACCGGCTCGGCCAGCATCTTCCCGCACTTGCCGTAGGGCTTGAAGTCCCACACCGGCCGCAGCCACGGGCCGAGGCCGTTCTGAAACGCCTCCACCGGCTCGCCGAAGTTCGACGGCCGGCCGTGCCGCTTGACCAGCTCCGGCTTGAAGTCGAACAGGTCGAGGTGGGACGCCCCGCCGGCCATGAACAGTTGCACCACCCGCTTCGCCTTCGGGGCGTGGTGCAGGGGGGCGGCGAGCAAGCTGTCCCGACCGAGCATGGCGGCGAGGGCCACCCCGCCGAGGCCGCCGCCCGAGTGCCAGAGGAAGTCGCGACGGTTCACTGTGGTTCTCGTTTATGGCACCGTCACCGCGGGTTAGCAGCCCGGCCTCCGGCCGGACCGGGGACGCCGTTGGCGTCCCCGCTACGCGGTTGATTGATCGCGGTCAGTCCACGAACACGAACTCGGTCAGGTTGAACACCAGCCGACACGCCTCCGCCAGCCCATGTGTGTTCGCATACCGGACTAGCTCGTCCCGCTCGGCCGGCGTCGGGTCGCGGCCCAACGCCAGCCGCACCGCCGCCGTCACCCGCCCCGGGGTGTCGGTCGCCAGCCCCTCGACCCGGGCGGCGAAGTGCCGGCTCATCGCCCGGACCAGCCGGTTGTTCAGCAGGGCCAGCGCCTGTTGTGGGGTGACGCCCTCGGTCCGCCGGTCCACGCTCAGCGACGGGTCGGCACAATCGAGGGCGGTGAGGAACGGCTGGGTTTTGGACCGCACCACGAACCGGTACACCGACCGCCTGTGCGACCGCGGGTCGTCCGGGTCGTGGAGGTGGTACTGGTAGTGCGGCGAGTGCTCCGGCTTCTCGACCACGAAGTCCTGGAACCCCGGCCCGCCCGTCGTCAGGTCGAGTTTGCCGGCGACGGCCAGGACGGCATCCCGCACCTCCTCAGCTTCCAGTTTCCGCCGGTTCTGCCGCCAGAGCAGCCGGTTGTCGGCGTCCAGCTTGGCCCGGGCCGGGTCGTGGACGACCGCCTGCCGGTACGCGGCCGAGGTGACGATCTGCCGGTGCAGTCGCTTCAGGCTGCCGCCGTGGTCGCGGAAATCGGCGGCCAGCCAGTCGAGCAACTCCGGGTGGGACGGCGACTGGCCCATCTTGCCGAAGTCGTTCGGCGAATCGACGATGCCCCGGCCGAAGTGGTACTGCCAGACGCGGTTGACGACGCTCCGCCAGACGAGCGGGTGGGCCGGATCGGTCAACCAGCGGGCGAGGGCGGCCCGGCGGTCCCCCTCGGTGTGGTCGGCCGGCAGGTCGAACCGCACGGGCAGAGCGGCGACGGCGCCGGGCATCGCCAACCTCCCCGGTCGGGTGACATCGCCGCGAGCGAGGACGTGAACCGGTCGCGGCCGGCCGCCGTTCGCCCCGGTGCCGACGAACGTCCCGGACCCGGTGTGAACGGCCCCGATGTACGCCGTCTTCCGGGCCGCATCGACGGCTTGCAACTGTCGGTCGATGGCCTCCCGTTCGGCGACCGTCGCCCGCCACTCCGCGGCCCGCGGCCCGAGGGCGGCGGCCAACGCCGCTTCCCGCCGGGCCGTCAACGCGCGGGCCTCGGATGCCGACACGGCCGGGCCGGGGTAGATGCCGTCGGTCAGGTTGGCGCGCCGCCATCGGGTTGGGGCTTCGGTCGAGTCGAGGGCCGTGACCGCCGCCCCGGCCGCCCGGTTGGTGCCGGCGCCGTCGAACGCTTCCAGCTCGGCCAGTGCGAAGATGAAGTCGGTCGGCAGCCGGCGGGAGAGGGCGGTGGCCGTCACCCGGACGTACCGGGCCGCCCGCCCGCCGGCCGGCGCGGCCACCGGGGCCGTCCGGGGGTTCGGCACGTCTCCCGCCGTGCGGTCCAGAAGAACCGTCACGCCAGTCTCGAGCCGCGGGTCGTCGGACGCCTCCACTTTGAACCGCACCGGGAACCCGAACCCGGCCCCGATGCCGGCGAAGTCGTCGTGACACGGCCGCAGCACCACCCGGTCCAACGAGATGCTCGCGCCGAGATCGACCTGCACCCACTTGGCCCGGTCCGGCCGGTCGGCGACGGCCGAGTGGTAGCCGAACTCGGGCCGCGGGACGGACGGCTTGCGGGCGTCGGCCAGTTGCCGATTGAGGGCGGCTAGCTCAGCGCCGGCCCGCTCATGAGCCTGGGTCTCCAGGCCGTGCAGTCGGGCGTCGGCCAGTCGGCGGGCGGCGAGCAGGGCGGTCCGCCTCTCGGCCGACACGGGGTCCGGGTCGTACCGCTTGTCGGTCCGGTCGATGGCCGCGAACACCGCCTGGAGGGCGTAGTAGTCGTCCTGGGTGATCGGGTCGAACTTGTGGTCGTGGCACCGGGCACAGCCGACCGTCAGGCTGGCGAACGCCCCGAGGGTGGCGGTGACGAACTCGTCCCGGTCCAGGTTGCGGGCCACCCTGCCGTCCGTTTTCGACTCGGGCAACTCGGCGTGGCCGATGAAGTCCCACGGGCCGGCGGCCAGGAACCCGAGAGCCTCGACGCCGTCGGCCGTCCCGGGGAACAGCACGTCGCCGGCGATCTGCTCCTGCACGAACCGGGTGTACGGCTTGTCCGCGTTCAGCGCCCGGATGACATAGTCCCGGTACGGCCAGGCGTGCGGCCGGGGCTTGTCCTTGTCGTACCCGTGGGTGTCGGCGTAGCGGACCACGTCCAGCCAGTGCCGCCCCCACCGCTCCCCGTACCGCGGTGACGCGAGTAGCCGGTCCACCAGCCTCTCGTAAGCGCCCGGCGACCGGTCGGCCAGGAAGGCGTCGATATCGGCCGGTGTGGGTGGCAGGCCGTATAGGTCGAAGGTGAGCCGGCGGATCAGGGTTCGGCGATCCGCTTCGGGCGTAAACCCGGAGATGCCGGCGGACCGGAGCTTGGCCAGCAAGAAGGCGTCAATGGGCGAGCCGGCGCCGGGCACTCCTGGGGCCGGCGGCGACTTCACCGGCTGGAACGACCAGTGGCTCAGGTCTTCGGCGGTGAACCGGGCGGCGGCCGGGTCGGCCGGCTCCGGCCGGGCGGTCTTCGCCCCCTGCTCGATCCACCGGCGGACGGTCGCCTTCTGCTCGGCGGTCAGCTTCTTCGTCCCCTTCGGCATCTCGTCGGACGCGACCTTCTCCCACAGTACGCTCTCGTCCAACTTGCCCGGGACGACGGCCGGACCGGACCGCCCGCCGGCGGCCATCAGCCGGACCAGACGCAGGTCGAGCTTGCCCTTCGGGTTTGCCTCCTCCCCGTGGCACTGGAAGCACACGGCCCGCAGGATCGGCCGCACGTCCCGCTCGAACGTGAGCGGCCCGTGGTCGGCGCCGGCCGGCCCGGCGAGCAGGGCGACGAGAATAACTGGGAGGCGGCCGGGCATACGCGGCTCACGGAGGCGGCCCGGCGGACCGGGCGCGACACGGCGGGGCGGACGGGACGAGTGTACCCGACGGCCGGGTCGTCCGCCATCACGGCCGCTTCAGCTCGAACAGGTCGGACGTGTGGCACCAGAAGTCGGCCCCGAGCCGGGCGACGGTCTTCAGCTTCCGCGGGTCCGGCTTGCCGTCAGCCCCCAGCACCGACTCGGCAACGTGGATCATCACCACCTCGCCGACCACCAGGTTGCCGGCGATGGGGCCGTCTCCGACGGACACGATCTGCCGGACGACGCACTCCATCGCGGTCGGCGACTCCACGAGCCGCGGCGGGGCCACCTTCACCGACGGCGTGGTGTGTAGGCCGGCCAGGTCGATCTCGCTCTCGTCCGGCGGCAGCTCCTTGCTGGACAGGTTGGCCTTCTCGGCCAGCTCGGCGGTGACGGCGTGGACGACGAACTGCCCGGTCGCCTCTACGTTGCGGAGGGTGTCCTTCTTCGCCCCGGTCCGAGTGAGCGTCGGGGAGAACACGACCACCGGCGGGTTCGACCCGAACACGTTGAAGAAGCTGAACGGGGCCAGGTTGACGACGCCCGCCGTGGAGACGCTCGTCACCCAGGCGATCGGCCGCGGGGTGACGATCCGGGTGAGCAGGGCGTACACGTCCGGCGGGGCGGCGGCGGAGACGTCGAGCTGCATCGGGTCGATCCGGTGTAGGGTGTGTTGAGGCTTTGCGAAACGCACCGATGGGACTTCACAAGTCGGTCGATGTCGCTGCCGGGCTGGTGCGTTTCGGTCGCAGAGCCTCCCTCAACACACCCTACAAAACCCTCAGTCCAGCCAGGAGTACGGGTACGCCGGGTCGTCGATCGCCAGCGCCTGCGGGGTCAGGTGGAACGGGCGGAAGGTGTCCACCATGACCGCCAGCTCGTCCGTCCGGGTCACGTCCCGGCTGGCCACGATGGTGCCGGGGTGCGGGCCGTGCGGCACGCCCCGCGGGTGCAGGGTGAACGACCCGACCTCCACCCCCCGCCGACTGCCGAACTGGCCGCGGACGTAGTACAGCACCTCGTCGCTTTCGACATTGCTGTGGGCGTAGGGCACCTTGATGGCGTCCGGGTGGTAGTCGAGCAGCCGGGGCGCGAAGGTGCAGACGACGAACCCGTCCGCCTGGAACGTCTGGTGGATCGGCGGCGGCTGGTGGATGGCCCCGGTGATCGGCTCGAAGTCGTCGGCGTTGAACGTGTACGGGTAGACCATCCCGTCCCACCCGACCGCGTCGAACGGGTGGTGGGCCAGCACGTACCGGGTGAGCCGGGAGCCGTCCTTGACCAGCACCGGGGTGTCGGCGTCGTGGTCGGTCGGCTCAACCCCCGGCGGGCCGTGCAGGTCCCGCTCGGCGAACGGGGCGCCGAGCCGGAACTGGCCGTCCGGGTTCAGGTAGCGCGGCGGGAACCCGACGGTGCCGGCCGCCTCGATCACCAGCAGGTCCGGCTGGCAGCCGTCCGGGTCGAAGTCGAGCCGGTACGTCGTGGTCTTCGGGATGACGACGTAGTCGAACGGCTTGACCGGCAGCGGGCCGAACTGGGTGTGCAACGTCCCCCGGCCGTGGTGGACGAACAGGATCTCGTCGGCCGCGGCGTTGCGGTACAGCTCGGCCTGCGGCTGCTTCGGCCGGCACCGCCAGAGGGTGACGTCCCGGTTGGTCAGGAGCGGCACCCGGCCTGTCACCGGGTCGCCGCCGGCCGGCATGTTCCCGGACTTCAGGTGGTGATGCCGGAGGGCGTCCACCTCGGCGACGGGCACGTCCAGCCGGCCGGCGGCCTCCACCTTCCGGACCCGGGTCGGCGGGCGGAGGTGGTAGACGATGCTGTACGCCCGGCCGAACCCCTGGGTGGTGATGACCTCCTCGTAGAACAGCCCTTCGCCCTTGTACCCAGGGTTGGTCCGGTGCTGGGTGTGCCGCTTCGGCGGGATGCGGCCGCGCTGGAGGTATTGGGGCATGGAAGAGGCTCCTACTGTGCGGCCACCAGGCAGGCGGCGTGGCCGAGCACCCGCGGCCCGCCGCGGACCAGCGAGGGGGTCGGCGTGTACCCGTGCCCGACCCGCCAGACGAGCAGCGCGTCGGCCGTCGGCCGGTGGTCCCAGACGGCGACCGCCGTCAGCTCGCCGAATCAGGTGACGCCGAACACCAGCCACCGCCCGCCCGGCAGCGGCAGGTACAGGTCGTAGCAATACTCGTCCTGTTGCAGCAGGTCGATGCCGGCGAAGTCAATCCCAGCGGTCGGCGCCCACTTCAAGACCGCTTCCAGGTTCGCCAGCCCGGCCACCTGTTCGCCGAGGGCCGGGTCGGCGGCGGTCAGGTCGGCCAGGTGCTCGGGGTACGGGGTCACGCCGGCCGCTCCGTCACGGTGTTCCGCAAGGTGCCGATCCGCTCGACCGTCAGCTCGACCACGTCGCCCGGCTTCAGCCAGCCGCCGACCGCCTCGGGGGTCAGCTCCAGGATACAGCCGGTGCCGACCGTCCCGGACCCGATCACGTCCCCGGGCCGCAACTCGGCATCCCGGCTGGCGTGGGCCAGGATTTGCGGCCACGTCCAGTACATGCTACCCGAGTTGTTACCGGAATACTTCCGGCCGTTGACGGTCGCCGTCATCTCCAGGTGCAGCCGGCCGTCGCGGTAGCAGTCTTTCAACTCCTCGAACGGCACCAGCCGCGGCCCGAGGCTGGTGGCGAAGTCCTTCGACTTGCTCGGCCCCAGCCCGACCGCCATCTCGGCCCGTTGCAGGTCGCGGGCGGACCAGTCGTTCATCACCGTGAACCCGGCGACGCAGCCCATCGCCGAGTCGTCGGCCGGCAGGTCGCGGGCGGCAGTACCGATCACGCAGGCCAACTCCAGCTCGTAGTCGAGAGCCTGGCTGCCGGCCGGCGCCCACACCGGGTCGCCGTCACCGATCACCGCCGCCGGGTTGGAGAAGTAAAAGACCGGCACCTCGTACCACTGCGGTACCATGTCCACGCCGCGATGCCCCCGGCACGTCTTGACGTGCTGCTCGAACGCGTAGAAGTCCCGCAGGGACGCGACCGGAAACGGGGCGGGCATGGCGGCTACTCGAAGATTTCGGCGACCCGGCAGCGGAAGCCGGGCAGTTCCGGCTCGCCGGTCAACTCGTCCGAGCGGGTGAAATACTCCGGCTCGCGGTCGGCCCGGTGGACGGTCACCGTCTCGGTGTACGGGTCCACGATCCACACCGCCCGCACCCCGCACTCCAGGTACTCGCCGATAGCCTCGACCACGTCCCGGTGCTTGTCGTTCGGCGACAATACCTCGGCCGCAATGACCGGCGGGCCGTCGATGTAGCTCGCCTTCTTGCCGGTCGCCGCCACTTGAGCAGGCGACGCCAGGGCTACGTCGATGCCGACGTTGGTGTCCGGGTCTTTGCGAATCCGGAAGTACGCTTCTGCCCCAAATACCTTCCCACGGGCGGATGGATCAACAATCGCCCAGGCCCGCACGATCCCGCCGAGCGCGATCACCGCCCCGCTGTGGCTCGGGTTGCGTTTGGTCACCTTGCTCTCCCGCAGCTCGCCCCGGAACAGCCACCGATCCACCTTCTTGCTCGGCGGCAGGGCGAACAGTTGGTCGCTGTTCATCAGCACCACGGCCGGTTTCTCGCTCACAGCGTCCCCCGGAGCGCTTGCTCCCGCTCGATCGCCTCGAACAGCGCCTTGAAGTTGCCCTTACCGAAGCTCTTCCCGCCGGCCCGCTGGATGATCTCGAAGAACAGGGTCGGCCGGTCCTGCACCGGCTTGGTGAAGATCTGCAGCATGTACCCCTCGTCGTCCCGGTCCACCAAGATGCCCAGCTCGGCCAGCGCGGCCACGTCCTCCTTGATCGGCCCGACCCGGTCGGACAGCCCGTCGTAGTACGTCTTCGGCACCCGCAGGAAGGACACGTCGTTCGCCCGCAGGGCCGTCACCGTCTTGACGATGTCGTTGGTCGCCAGGGCGATGTGCTGCACCCCGGCCCCGCCGTAGAAGTCGATGTACTCCTCGATCTGGCTCCGCCGCCGGCCGTGGGCCGGCTCGTTGATCGGGAACTTGATCCGCCCCCGCCCGCCCTGCACCACCTTGCTCATCAGGGCCGAGTACTCGGTGCTGATGTCCTTGTCGTCGAAGCTGACGAGCTGCTCGAACCCGAGCACCCGGCGGTAGAACTCGACCCACTCGTTCATCTTCCCCTCTTCCACGTTGCCGACGATGTGGTCGATGCCCAGGAGGCCGGTCGGGTGGTAGGTGGCCGGGCTGTACCGGGCCGGGTCGATGGGCTTGAACCCCGGGGCGAACACCCCCTTATACCGGTCGCGGTTGACGAACGTGTGGGTGGTGTCCCCGTAGGCCCGGATGGTGGCGAACTCGTACACCCCGAACTCGTCCTCCAGGGCGGTCGGCCCCTTGACCCCGTGGGCGCCCCGCTCGACCGCCAGGTTGTACGCGGCCCGCACGTCGTCCACCGACAGGGCGATGTCGGACACGCCGTCGCCGTGGAGCAGCAGCCGCTGAGCGTCCGGGTGGCTGGCCCGCAGCGGGGACACCAGCACGAAGGTGATGCCCCCCTGCTTGAGTACGTACCCGGCCTCGTGCTTCATCTTGGTTTCGAGGCCCGCATAGCCGACCACGTCGAACCCGTAAGCGTTGCGGTAGAAGTACGCCGACTGGCGGGCGTTGCCGACGAAGAACCGGACGTGGTCGATCTTCCGCAGGGGGATGTCCATGAGTACCTCGCGCCGAATATGTCGCAGAAAGCCGCCAAGCCGCAAAGAAGAGATTCTCGAATTGTATCCTTGTGCGGCTTGGCGGCTTTGCGCGAGGATCAGAGCACCGGGATGCCGAACCGCCGGACCAGCCCTTCCAGCTCGTGCCGCAGGAACGCGAACGACGGGGCCACGAACAGGTTCACCTGCATGTGCGACGGGTCGTAGTCCTGGGCGATCACGTCGGCGGTGACGAACGGCCGGCGGGTCACGGCCGGGCTGAACAGGCTGAACGGGATTTCGCCCGTGCTCGACAGGATGCCGGCCCCGAACACCTTGGTGTCGCCGTGCTCCGCGATCAGCCCGAACTCGATCGAGAACCAACTGAACCGCTTGAGGGCTAGCACCTGGTCGCCGTGCGGGGTGGCGGACGCCGCCTTGCCGATGAGCGTCAGCAACTCGGCGTAGTCGCGGTTCATGAGCGGCGGGCAGTGCCCCAGGCAGTCATGGATCATGTCCGGTTCCGGCGTGAACTCGGGGTGCGACCCGTGCCGGAGGAACTGCGTTACCGGAAACCCGCGGTCCGCGATGTACTGGTAGAAGGTGCGGTACGGCAGCGCCCCCTCGGCCGGGACGAGGTGCATCCGCGTCTGCCGCTGGACGCGGTCGCTGATGTCCCGCAGTTGGGGGATCGTCTCCCGGGTGATGGCCAGGTCGCGCTTCGCTTGCAGGTAGATCTCGCTGGCGTGGGCCTGGTGCAACTCGTCCAGCTTCGGACTGACCTCCCGCCAGATGCGGACCTCTTCCGGGGTGTATTCGATCACCGGCGGGCCGAGGTTCTCCAGCCGGTGTTTTCGGCACAGGTCGAACAGATACTTCCGCCGCTCGACGTACTCGGCGTCGCCGAGGCCGGGGTGGCCGGGTTCGAGTTCCAGCTCGGTCACGTCCGGCGGGGCGACCATCGCCGCCGCGTCGATCTGCTGGCCGTATTCGGTCAGGGTCTCTTTCATGTCGCGGACCCGCGGGGCGCCGGCGGCCCGCCGGCGGGGAGAGGTGCTGTAATTATACCCTCCGATCGGCCCCCGTAGGGCGGGTCAAGCCGGCTCGGCGGCGCCGACCCGCCGGAACCGGCAACCGCTCCCCCCTTACCGGCAAGGCAGCCGGGGGAGGGCGAGGCTCCTGCCGAGCCGGGGGACCCAACAGGCCAGGCCACTTCCCCCATGGGCGGGGCGTCACCCGGGCTGAAGCCCGGCTCGGCAGGAGCCTCGCCCTCCCCTCCAGAACCCACAGGCAGGCGCCGGTTGCCGGTTCCGGCGAGTCGGCGCCGCCGAGCCGGCTTGACCCGCCCTACAAAAGACCTGGGACGCTCCGAAAAAACTCCAGCGCCTCCGGGTTGGCCAGGGCCGCCTCATTGCGGACCGGCTGACCGTTGATCGCGTTCCGCACCGCCACCTCGGACAGCTTGCCGCTGATCGTCCGCGGGAAGTCCGGGGCGGCGACCACGAACGCCGGCACGTGCCGCGGCGAGCACCGCTCCCGCAACCGCCACTTGATCGCCGCGACCCGTTCGTCCGTCAGGGTCTCGCCCGGCCTCATCCGCACGAACAGCACAATCTGTTCGTCCCCGTCCCGCCGCAACGCCGTCGCCAACGCCTCGGCCACCTCGGGGAAGGCTTCCACCTGTTGATAAATCTCGGCGGTGCCGATCCGCACACCGCCCGGGTTGAGGGTCGTGTCGGACCGGCCGTAGATGACCAGCCCGCCGGTTTGCGTCTCCTCCGCCCAGTCGCCGTGGCACCAGACGTGGTCGAACCGCTCGAAGTAGCTGCCCAGGTACTTCCGCTTGTCCGGGTCGTTCCAGAACCCGACCGGCATCGACGGGAACGGGGACGCACACACCAACTCACCCGGCTCGCCGACGACCGGTTGGCCGGCATCGTCGTAGACGTGGACATCCATGCCCAGCCCCTTCACCTGTAGCTCGCCGCGGCGGGCCGGCACGGTTGGGCAGCCGAGGGCGAAGCAGGAGATGATGTCCGTCCCGCCGGAGATGGACGCGAGTTGCACATCCGGCTTGATGTCCCGGTACACGTAATCGAACGACTCCGGCAGCAGCGGCGAGCCGGTGGACAGCACCACCCGCAGCCGGGACAGATCGAACCGCTCCCGCGGCTTGTGCCCGAGCTTCTCCAAGTGGGCAAGGTACTTGGCGCTGGCTCCGAAATGGGTGACACCCAAGTCGGTGGCCAGCTTCCACAAAACATCGCCGTCCGGGTGGAACGGGGAGCCGTCGTACAGGACGATACTCGCCCCGGAGGCGAGACCGCTGGCCAGCCAGTTCCACATCATCCAGCCGGTGGTGGTGAAGTAGAACAGCGTGTCGCCCGACCGCAGGTCGCTGTGGAGTTGGTGTTCCTTGAGGTGCTGGAGGAGCGTCCCGCCGGCCCCGTGGACGATGCACTTCGGGGCGCCGGTGGTGCCGGACGAGTACAGGACGGCCAGCGGGTGGGCGAACGGGAACCGCTCGAACGCGAACCCCGGGTCGGGGTTCGACGCCACATCGGCGAACCGCACCCAGTTGGGTGACATCGGGGTGTCACCGGCGGCGGCGACCGTTCGGACGGTCGGCAGCCGGGGCAACACCGCCCGCACCTTGTCGGCCACCGGCACCGGCTTGCCGGCGTAGGTGGTGCGGTCGCAGGTGACGAGGACGGCCGGCCCGATCTGGCCGAACCGGTCCACAATCGCGTCCTCGCCGAAGTCCGGCGAGCAGCTCGACCAGACCGCCCCGACGGCCGCCGTGCCGAGCATGGCGACGACGGCCTCCGGCACGTTCGGCAACACCGCCGCTACCCGGTCCCCGGGCTTCACCCTCTGAGAACGCAGGAACCCGGCGAACGCCGTCGCCTGGGCGAACAGCTCGCGGCGGGTGAGGGTGCGGCCGTCGCCGCGTTCGGTGCGGAAGTGGATGGCAGGCGAGTCGTCGGCGGCTCGCAGCAGGTTCTCGGCGAAGTTGAGCGACCCGTCGGGGAACCAGCGGGCGTCGGTCATGTGCGGGCCGGGGGCGTAGGCCGTCGGCCCGGGGTCGCCGATCACGTCCGCGAACTGCCACACCGCCCGCCAGAAGTCGCCGCGGCGGTCGAGGCTCCAGCGGTGCAGGGCGGGGTAGTCGTTTGCAGTCGGGCCGCCGTACTGATCGCCGACGAACCGGCCGAACGCGGCGAGCCGGGTGGCTTGTGGGTTCGAGGGCGTCCACAAGATCGGGTTCATGGCAAAACCTCACCAGCCCGACGCGCCAGCGAGGGTTTTCAAACCACCCTCGCTGGCGCATCGGGCTGGTATTACCGTCGCCCCGCCGGTCGGGTGTGCCACTTCGCCCGGTCCGCCGCGGCGTGCGGGTTCGCCGTCTCCGGACACGGATACGTCGCCATCCCCCGCACCGGCAGCGGCCCGACGCACCCGCCGCTCAGCGTCGTCGGGGCGGTGTCTTTGCAGTACCCGTGGGTCCGCAGGACGAACGACCGCACCCACCCGGCCGGCAGTGGCGGCAGCTTGGCCGCGTCGAACCGAACCGTCACCTCGTCCCCCGGGCCGGCCAGGACGAACCGGTCGTCCACCGTCGCCATCAGCTCGGACACGTTCCCGAGCCGGGTGAGCGACCCCTGCCATTTGGTCGTCGCCACCGGCTCGAACCGGTCCGGGTTGTAGGCGATGGGCGGCTTGCCGGTCGGGGTGATCTCCTGCACGAACCCCGGGTGCGAGAGCGTCACGGCGGCCGGTGGCAGCTCGCGGGCCTTCGCCCCGTCCACCGGCACCGCCAGGAACAGTTGGTCCCAGTAGATTTGCAGGTTGGTGCGGATGCGGAACCGGCCGCCGTCCTTGAACCAGTCGCCGGCCGGCACGGTCATCACCTTCGGCAGCCCGGCCGGCAGCCCGATGCTGCCGAGCGTCTGCCACTTCCCGTCCGCCCCCAGCCGCTCCAGCACCGGCCACACCGTCGGCACCCCGGCCTGCGTCGCCGCGTAGATCGACTCCGGGTACGGGTAATCGGTCCACCCGGCCAGCACCATGTACGCCGGCTTGCCGGCCGGCAGTGACAGCCGCCTGTCACCGAAATCGAACTCGATCCAGTGGTCCTCGGCGTACCCGAGCCAGGAGCGGTGGGCGAACCCGTCCGCCGTCTTGCCGTCCCGCTCGCGGAGGGCGGCGGTCACGTCCCGGCCGCGGTGGTCGGTCACCTTCGCCGGGAACAGTTTGTCGCGGAAGGTCAGCACCTGCTGCGTCGGGGCCGAGCCGCCGACGGCGAACCGCTCGTCCGGGAACACGGCCGTTTCCGCCGGGTGGTCGATCACGTCGAGCCGGACGTGATCCAAATACAGCACCTCGTCCATCGGCTCGGCGATGCGGAGGACGTAGTGCCCATCCTTCAGCCCGAGCTGGTGCGGCTCGATCTTGACCGACTCCTCCGGCCGGGCCGGGCGGACCGACCCGTCCGGGCCGACCTCGCCGAGCGCCCCGCCGCCGAGGAAGTCGGTCACGTACACCCACTTCGCCCCGTCCCAGGTCATCAGCACCGGGCAGGAAGTCGGCTTGCGGTTGATCTCGCCGACAGCGACGAGTTCGCACGCCGGGGTGCCGAGTTCCGCCTGCACCACCCCGTCCGGCCAGCGGATGCGGACGGCGTCTGCCTGGGTCGCCTTGCCCAGCCCGAGGTCGAGCGGCAGCAGCGACTGCCCCGGCCCGGCGGACAGGGTGGTGTGTTCGACCATCGCCGACAGCGGCCCGGTCAGGGCGGCCACCTTGCTGCCGATCCCGTCGCTGTTGGTGCGGAGGTTCTTCTGCCCGACCCCGGCGTTGGTGGCGTCCCGCTTGCCGGTCAGCCGCAGCTTCAGCCCGCGGTTGCCGTTCGGCTCGGCCGGAAACACCTTCACCCCGTCCGCGTCCCAAACGATCAGGTCCGGGGTGCAGTTGCCGTTCACATCGGCGACTGCGACGGCCAGCAGTCCGGGGAGTTTGTCCGCGGCCGGCCCGAACGGCTCGGGGGCAAGTGTGAACCGGCCGGTCGGGTCGCCCTGGCCGTGCAGGAGGACCGGCTTGCGGTCGGCCGACAGCCCGACCAGGTCTGCCCGGCCATCCAGGTCGAGGTCGCACCGGTGGGCCTGTACCAGCGCCGGCCCGGGGACCGCCCCGCCGGCGAACCGCTTCGAGGTGTCCTCGTCGGGTGTCTCCTTAAAGCTGACCACCCGCCGCGGCGGCTCCCCGGCCGGCAACAGCACCAGGTCGGACTGGTCGTCCCCGTTGGCGTCGATGACCACGCCGCCGGCCCAGGTGGCCGCGGCCGACGGGACCGGCAGGCCGTGGCGGAACCGCAGGAGCCGGTCGTTCAGGACCGTGACCGGCGACTGGCCGTCGATCAGCAGCACGATGTCCACGTCCTTGTCGCCGTCGATGTCGAAGGCGACGATCCCGGCCACCGGCCCGCGGGTCGGCGGCATGTCGATCGCCTTCGACCGCTCGAACTTGCAGGACAGCGGTGGGGTCGGCTGGTCCGCCCGGGCGGGCGGCGCCTCCCCGGAGTTGGCGAACACGGCCAGCCCGTCCTTGGTGCCGACCAATAGATCGAGGTCGCCGTCCTGGTCGATGTCGATCCAGGCGACGGCCGTGGCCGTGGCGGTCAGCTTGTCGAACCCGGCGGCGGCCGTCTTGTCGTCGAACTGCTTGCCGTCCACGTTCCGCAGCAACCGCAGGCCGCCCGGGTGGCCGAGGGCCAGGTCCGGCTTGCCGTCGTTGTCGAAGTCGCCGACCGCACACGCCAGGCTGCCGGGGCCGGTCAGCCCCGCTTCGACCGACACGTCGGTGAAGGTGCTGCCGTCGTTGCGGAGCAGCACGTCTCGGACGCCGCCGTCCCGCTCGGCCGCGGACAACAGCAGTAGGTCGGGTTTGCCGTCGCCGTTGTAGTCGAGCCGGACCATCACCCCGCCGAACCGGTCGCGGTGGGCCTGCCGGACCGGGTCAAGCTTGACCGCCGGCAGCTTCGCCGTGACGCTCGGCGTCTGGGCGAACACCGGCGGCGGCCCGGCCGCCGGCGGCTTGGCCGGGCCGCCGCCGATCGTCCCGGCGTACCGGCCCATCTCGGTGTACTTCTCCCGCGACTCCTCCTCCCAGTTGGCCACCTGCAAGTCCTGGAACAACTTGTTCAGCTCTTTCCGCTGGGCGTCGGTCGTGCCGGTGTGGGTGGCCAGCCGGTAACGGGCCTGGTTCAGGTACGGGTTCAGCGCGAGGGCTTTCTCGAAGAACTCCCGACTCTTGTCGGACTCGAACGACTGCGGGTCACACACCCCCCGGTTCAGCCAGGCGTGGGCGTCGGACGGGTCGAGCCGGGTCACCGCCTCGAAGTGCGGGGCCGCCTCCGCCAGCTCCCCGCGGTACTTGTGGATGATGCCCAGGTTGTAGTGGGCGTAGACGTTGTCCGGGTCGTCCTTCAACACCCCGTTGAACACCTCGACCGCCCGGGCCAGGACCGGGTCGACGTTGTCCTTGGTCGAGTTGTACAGGGCGATGCCCAGGTTGATCCGGGCCGGCAGCCAGCCGGGGGACCGGTCGAGCGCCGTCTGGAACTCGTCGGCCGCCTTGGCGTACTCGAACTGCTCCATGTGCCCGACGCCGCGGGCGTTGGCGTGGCTGGCGGCCACCGGGTCGCCGGCCGGCCCGCGGGGCCGCTGGAGGAGAACCCAGGCGCCGACGCCGGCCGCGACGAGCAGCACGGCGACCAGGAGCCAAGGCAGGCGAGAGGGGCGGGCGTCGGGCATGAATGTTGGGAGGGGTTTGTGTAGGGCGGGTCGAGGAGGCTTTGCGACGACGACCCGCCGAAACGGCAACGAGTTCTTGCCCGGCCGGCGGGTCGGCGCCCGCAGAGCCGGGCTTGACCCGCCCTACTTCGGTTGCGGCTCACCCTGCTTGAGCGTGTACTGCTTGTCCGTCTTCAGCCCGGTCCAGGTCTGCGGCGGGCCGGCGTCCTTGCCCGGCCAGCGGACCGTCACCTTGTCCACGGTCGTTGTCGCTCCCAGCCCGACGGTCACGGTCAGCTCGCTCTGGCTGAGGTAGCCCTTGGCCCCGGTCACGGTCCGCTTGTACGTCTGGCCGCCGGCCTCGACCGTCACCTCCGCCCCGATGGCGCTGCGGTTGGACCGCTTGCCGTCCCCCTCCAGGTTGAGCCGCAGCCAGTGGTGGCCGAGCTTCTGGTCGTTCCGCAGCAGCACCGCCGGGCCGGCGTTGCTGGTCAGCACCACGTCCAGGTCGCCGTCCCCGTCGAAGTCCAGGTACGCGCTCCCCCGGCCGACCAGCGGCTTGAACAGGTCCGGCCCGGCCTTCTCTGGTGTGACCGGCTCGAACACCCGGACCGGGTCGCCGGTGTTCCAGAACAGTTGGGCCGGCTGGGCGTGGGTCTGGCCCGGCTGCACCTGGCTCACGTCCGGGTCGATGTGCCCGTTGCAAGTGAGCAGGTCGAGCCGGCCGTCCAGGTCGTAGTCCAGGAAGAACGCCCCGAACTTGAGCGGCCCCCGGCTCGGGCCGAGCAGCCCGACCGCCGCCGCCGCGTCCGCGAACAAGAGCCGCTTTGGGTTGTTCAGCACCAGAAACGAGTTCGGCTCGTTGGCGAAGTTCGCGATGAGGACGGCCGGCTTGCCCGGGGTGTACTCGCCCACGTCGATCCCCATGGCCCCGCGGGCCGACCCCTCGGCGTAGGCCACGTTGGCGGTGATCCCCTGCTCCTCGAACTTCCGCCCGCCCTTGCCGTCCGAGACGTTGTGGAAGAAGAAGTTGCGGACCGTGTCGTTGGCCACGATCAGGTCCGGCCAGCCGTCCCCGTCCGGGTCGCACAGCACCACCCCGAGCGACTTGCCGACCGGCCGCTTGCGGGCGGAGGCGCCGGCCCCCTCCTGGTCGTACACCAACACCCCGGCCGCCTCGGACACGTCGGTGAAGGTGCCGTCCCCGTTGTTCCGGTACAGGGCGCACTGATTCCCTTCCAGGGAGGTCGGCTGCTGGTACGTCCGCCCGGTGCCAGTCAGGTTGGACAGGATGCTCAGGTCGATGCCGGGGGACCAGGTGACGTACCGGCAGACGAACAGGTCGAGCTTGCCGTCCCCGTCGTAGTCGACGAACGTGGCCGACGTGCCGAACGGGATGGGCGGCTGGTGCTTGTGGAAGGCGTCCGCGGACAGCCCGGCCGGCCACCCGCCGGGGCCGCCGACCTTCGCCGTCTGCGTCACGTCCACGAACCGCTTGCCGCCGTCGTTACGGAACAGCCTGTCCCCGCCGACGCCGGTGACGAACAGGTCCGGCCAGCCGTCGTTGTCATAGTCGCCGACGCACGCACCCATGCCGAACATGGTCACGTTCAGCCCGGCCCGCTCGGTCGCGTCCTCGAACGTGCCGTCCCCCTTGTTGCGGTACAGGGCCAGGCACGGCGGCTTGGCCGCGGACGGGTGGCCGGGCCACGGACAGCCGTTGACGAACAAGAGGTCCGGCTTGCCGTCCTTGTCGTAGTCGAGGACGGCGACCCCGCTGCCCATCGTCTCCGGCAGCAGCTTCTTGCCGGCCGCCCCGTTGGTGTGGGCGAACCGGACGTCGGCCGCGGTGGTCACGTCGGTGAACCGGGCCTCGGGTACGGCGACCGCCTTCCGCTCGACCGGCTTCTCGACCTGGACGACCGGCGAGGCGATCGGCTTGGCCCGCAGGAACCGGTCGTACCCGACATATCCGGCCACCCCGACGGCGGCGACGGCCGCCAGCCCGAGCAGGATTTTCGTGAACCCGTTCATCTGGGAGAGGCCCCGGGGGCGTAGGAAAGAGGGATTGTATCACCGACCGGTGGGGAAGTTTAACCTAACCCCCCGGCCCCCTTCCCTGAGAGGGAAGGGGGAGCAAGCGGGGTGAGGCGCCCGAGCGGTGGATGCCGGTGCGGGTAGGGCGGGGGTTCCGAAACCTAACCCCCTGGCCCCCTTCCCTACGAGGGAAGGGGGAGCGAGTGGGTAACGGGTCCGGGCTATAACCGCGAGCCGCTACCAGGGCGTGCCACCCGCTTGCTCCCCCTTCCCTCTTAGGGAAGGGGGCCGGGGGGTTAGGTTTCTCCGCCGTCACACCCGAGGCCACCATGCCGTCGCTCCGCTACCTGGCCGCCGCCTGCCAGACCGACTTCCCGAACCCGACCACCCGGGCCGACCTGCCGGACCGGGTCGGCCACATGCTGGCCATGATCGACCGGGCGGCCGTCGGGTACGCCCCGTTCGGGGACGTGCGGCTGGTCGTCTTCCCCGAGTTCGGCCACGCCGCCCCGATCTACGAGACGGCCGAGGAGCTGCACGACAAGCTGGCCGTGCCGGTGCCGAACGAGCAGACCGACCGGTATCGGGCCAAGGCCAAGGAACGAAACCTGTTCGTCCAGACGGCCACCTTCCTGGAACGTGATACGCGGCACCCCGGCCAGGTGTTCAACACCACCTGTCTCATCGGCCCGGACGGGCTGCTGTTCAAGTACCGCAAGGTGAACCCGTGGATCCCGTGGGAGGTCCACGCCAGCCCGCACGACCTGCCGGGGTACGCCGACCCGGTGTTCCCGGTCGCGGAGACGGAAATCGGCGTGATCGGGGCGGCCGTCTGTTACGACTGGCTGTTCCCCGAGGCGATCCGCGAGCTGGCGCTGCAAGGGGCGGAAGTCCTCGTGCGGGTGTCGGCGTACATGGACCCGTGGGGGGCCACCCCGCCGATGGACTGGTGGACCGTCGTCAACCGCTGCCGGGCGATCGAGAACACCGCGTTCGTCGTCGCCGCGAATCAAGGGGCGTCGCTGGCTCATTACCCGCCGTTCAGTTGGCCGGGCGGCAGCATGGTGGTCGATTACGACGGCCGCATCCTGGCGCAAGCCGACCCCGGGCCGGGGGAGAAGATCGTCGTCGCGCCGGTCGATATCGCCGCCCTGCGGGCCGAGCGGGACCGCCGGGTCGGCCACCACATGCTCGGCCACCTGCGGACCGAGACACACCGCCACGCCCGGGCGTCGATCTACCCGCCCGGCCGGGCCGCCGCGGGGCCGCCGAGCATCGCCGGCAACAACACGATCATCGCCGAGGGCAAGCGGCGGTGGCGACAGAACCCGTAGGGTGCGTTGAGGAGGCTTTGCGACGAAACGCACCGGCCCCGCAACGACCCCATCACTGTCCGGTGCAGTCGCAGCGGTGGGTTCCGCAAAGCCTCCACGCACCCTACAAGAACCGGCTCGCCCGTAGGGTGCGTGAAGGGAGGGCTTTGACGACCGGAACGCACCGGACCCGTAGGGCGAGTGCCCGAGGGCGGCAGGCCCGGCGGTGCGTTTCGCAGAGCCTCAACGCACCCTACGCCGATCCGCCTCACCGTTTAAACACGTTCTCCGTCTCCAGCGGCAGTTGCAGCCCGTCGGCGACGCGGGTCATGAAGTGACACCGGCAGGCCCACCAGACCACGTCCGCCGCCCGGTCCCGGCCGAAGTACCGCGTCAGCTCCCGCACGTCCGCCGGCACGACCGCCGCCGGGGTCAGCGACAGCTTGCGGGCGAACAGGAACCCCTGTCGTTCCCCGGGGGTGAAGTCCGACCAGTCCCCCTCGGCCAGCTTCGCCGTCCGCGCCACCACTTCCGCTTCACTGAGGCCCGCGACCGCGAGCAGCATTTCGCAGTGGCCCATTCAGTAGAAGCAGTCGATCGTCCGGGTGACGATCCAGAACAGGCTCTCCTCGAACACCCGGTCCTGCTTGGCCTCCGCCTCGAACGTCCGCAGGCAGTTCAGCCAGGCTTTGCCGATCTCCGGCTGGTAGCCGACGACGGTGCGGCTCCAGCGGATCTTCGACGGCGACTTGTCGCTGACCGCCGGCACCGGCACCCGGGGCGAGCGGGTCTTCTGCCCGGCCATCGCCGCCCGCAGCGAGTCGGCCCCGACCCGCAGCCAGTTCGGGTCGGTGAACCGGGCCGGCGGCCCCGGCGGCGGGTCGACCGGCAGCGACCGCGTGAGGGTCTCCCCGCCCTGGTACGGCCGGGCGAACTGGACGTTGACCGGCGGCAGAACGTCGGCCGGCAGCCCGAGGCTCAGTAGCAATCGGTCCTGGAAGTTGGCGTAGGCGAGCAGCAGCGTCAGCCCGACCGCCCCGGCGTCGCCGTGGATCGCACGGACCTCGGCGAACTCCGCGTCGCTGACCGATGAGGCCATCCGGCTCAGCTTGCGGGCGAACTTCAACGTCGTCCGCTCGGCCGCCGGCAACCGGTCCCAGTCGTCGACCAACGCCGTGACATCGCCCGCGCTGCCGCCGGCTCGGAGCAGGTCGCCGATGGCGATGGCTTCGCCGGCCCGGCAGCCGTTGGCGTTCGCCGCCGCCCACCGCACCTTGGCGGCCAGCTTTGCGTCGACCGGCGGGGTCGCCCGGACGATGTGGTCCAGCTCCAGCATCGCCGTGGTGGTGCGGGGCAGGGGGCCGGCCAGCGCCTTCGCCCACCCCGGCAGCGGCCCGGCCTTCGGCGTCGACGCCGCGGGCAGTGCCGCCCACGCCTGGTCGTCCGAGAGCATCGCCAGCGGCGGCGCGCCCTCGGCGGCCGGCTTGGACCGCTGCAACGACTCGTCCAGTTGGAGCAGGTTGATCGCCTGTTCCAGCTCGCCCGGCTTGAACCCGAACGGCCCTCGGCCGCCCTTGTACGCCACCTTCCCCGTCCGGTCGATCAGGTACAACCGGTCCGGCATCCCGCTGTACAGGTGGCCGACCCGGTCGGTCACGTCGTCCACCACCAGCGGGATCGTCATCTTCAGGGCGGTCGAACACTGCTTGGCCACGCCGAACCGCTCGGCCGTCGTCTTCGGCTGGGCGAACACCACCCCGGCCTTGTCGTTGGACGCCATCCGCCAGCCGTCCGTCGGGTGGGCCTCCCGGACGTACACCCCGAGGAACGCCACCCGGTCCCCGTACTTCGCGTGCAGGGCTTCGAGGGACCCAAACTGGGCCCGGTACGGCCCTCAGGTGAAGCTGCCGAAGATCAGCACCACCGGTTTGTCTTTGCCGAACTCGGACAGGGTGATCTGCCGCTGGCCGTCGGCCGTCGGCAGGGTGAAGTCCGGGGCCGCCGCGCCCACGCCCGGGCCGGGGAACGGCGAGCCGATCTCGGCGGTGAACAGCCCCTGGAACAGCTTCGCCTTGCTCGGCTTATCGCCCGGGTTGAACCCGCCGGACCGCGCCGGCACCGGCGGGAACAGGACCGCCCGCACGTCCTCCGGGCTGAGGTAGCCCTTACCCGCGGCCGCCTTCTCGAAAATCTTGTCCCACTCTGTCTTGGACAGCCGGGAGTCGTCGTCCGCGTCGTTGCGGCCGGTCCACCACCGGGCCTCGCTCAGTTGGCGGACGTACTCGGAGGCGTTGCTCCAGTCGAAATCGTCCTTCTTGATCGAGCCGTTGCCGTCCCGGTCGAGCCGGGCGAACAGGTCCGACGGCCCACGGAACTTGTCCTTGGATATGGCCTCGTCCTTCTCGACCTTGTGCTGGGCGGCCAGCCAGTCCCAGGTGTGCCGCTGCTCGGCCGGGCCGAACCAGCCTTCGCCCGGCCCCAGCATCGACCCGCCCTTAATGGCGAAGTACATCTTCACCGCGTCCATGTCCCGGACGGGGGCGGGGACGTACCACGGGACGGCGTACTTCGGGTTCGCCTTGGCCGGCGGCTGGGCGAGGACGAGACTCAGTGCCAGCATCTGGAACATGTAACTCCCCCGAAAGCCCACCCGTTGCAACGGGTGGGCTTGGAACGGCAATGATCGCCCCCATGCCCTGCCCTCGTTCCCACGCTCTGCGTGGGAACGAGAATCTACTTCCGGTCCGCCCCGGCCGGGTCGGTCGGGTAGATGACGATCGCCTCGGCGGCGGCGTTCGCCGCCGGGTGCTTGGCCCGGTACAGCTTGGTCGTGTGGGCGCGGGCCAGCTCGTCCGGCTTGAACAGGGCGTGCAGCTCGCGGTGGACGGCCGCCAGCGCCCCGGCGAGCGCCGCCTGGACGGCCGGGTCTTGCTCCGCCCGGTACGCCTCCCGGAGGGCGACGCGGGCCTCCTGCAACGGCTTCAGCCGTGGCGACTGGGCGTCGGGGGCCAGCCGGCCGAGGGCCGTCACCGCCCGTGCCAGTTTGTCGGCCGCGGCCGCCCGCCCGGCCGGCGGGCCGCCGGTCGCCGCGGCGGTCAGCTCCCGCACCGTGTCCACACTCCCCACCACCGGTTCCCCGCCGCCGTCACCGGCGTCCCCGGTCAGCTTGGCGTAGCACTGGCTCAGACCGTAATGGGCCGGCAGGTCTTCGGGATCGACGGCTAGCGCCCGCTCGAAGGCGTCGATGGCTTTCGCCAAGATTGCCTTCTGCTGCGGCGACCCGTCCGCCTCGACCAGGCACCGTTTGAACAGCGTCTGCCCGAGCCGGCCGAGGACCACGTAGTCCTTGGTGAAGTCGTGGGTGACGTTGCCGTCCTTGTCCCGCGGCCGGTTGGCCGGGTCGACGATCTTGGCGAACTGCTCGGCCGCCGCATCCAGGTCGGCGGCGGTAGTCGCATTCTCGGCGGACACCTCCCCGGACAGCCACGCCCGCAGCCACCACGGGGCCGGCGGGTCGCACTCGCCGGCCGCCGTCACCGCCTTGGCCGCCTCCCCGAGCTGGCCCAGCTCGATCAGCACCCGGGCGCGGTTGGCGTGCCCGTGCCAGACGGCCGCCTTGTCCCCGAGCGTCAGCAGCTTGTCGAACGCGGTCAGGGCTTGCCGCAGGTTCCCCCGCTTGGCCCCGGGGCCGCCCTCCAGCAGGCAGGAGATGCCGTAGTCGTTCCACCGCTGCCACGCCGGCTGGACCGGCGAGGTCTGTGGCTCCGCCCGACCCGGTTGGCCGGCCACCGGCAGCGTCACCGTGTCCGCGCACATGTCCACGATCGGCAGCTTCGGCACCGGCTTGCCGGTGTTCCGGTGGACGAACTCCATGTAGGCGTGGTCGAACTTGCGATACCGCAGCCGGGCGGTCAGCGTGACCGGTCCCTTCACGTCCGCCGGGATCGCCAACCGGTAGTGGACGACGTTCGCCGCCCCCGGCGGGATCTGCTTGTTGTACAGCGGGGTGAAAATGTCCTGCGGGTTCCGCCGGTCGATCCGGTTCCCGTTCCGGTCGAGCATGAGCACGTTGATGAAGTGCGCCCACTCGTCCACCGGGCCGGTGTCGTCCGGGTTCCTGGTCGCCCCGTTCCGGCCGATCACCCGGCCGCTCGCGTCCTTCGCCTCGAAGTCCACCCAGATCTCGTTGGAGTCCACCGTCCCCTGGCTGAACGGGTGGCCGAACTTGAGCGTCCGGACCACGGCTTCGAGCAGGTACGTCTTGCCCGGCTCCAGCGGCGGCAGCTCCGGCCGCAGCACGGTCAGCGACCCGTCGTCCACGGTGCCGTCCGGCCGGTACTTCTTCACCCCGAACAGGTCGATGCGGACCTGCTTGTCCTTGAGGAAGTCGGACTGGACGCGGATCGCCTCGTCCAGCCCGGCGGACAGGTGTTTGTACCGGGGGTCGAGCTTGAGCAGGGCCGGCAGCCCGGTGTTGGACCCGGGGAACATGTGGTCGTGGACCTTCCGCCCGCCGGTCCCGTCGAAGTCCTTGGCCCCGAAGTCCCCGCTCGGCTTGAGCGGCATGTGGCACTGGTTGCAGTTCGGGTGCATCCGCTCCGGGAAGTAGAAGCTGCGGCTGCCGTTCCCGACCCCGCTCAGGATGAACGTGTCGTAGTGGTTCTGGCCGCGGAGGAAGTCCTTGTAGTGGTTCAGCTCGACCGGCAGGGACACCTTGTGACAGGTGGAGCAGAACTCGGCCGACTTGTGCAGCGGCTTGAGGAACGTCTTCTTGTGGAACTCCGGCTTGGCCTTCACCATCTGGTTGTTCACCCACTGCAGCACCGGGTCGGTCGAGTAGGCGAACGGGTAGTGCTGCGGCTCCTCGATGGTGAACGCGGCGTTCCCGACCGGGCTGTTCACGTGGGTGATCGAGTGGCAGGACACGCAGGTGATGCCGGCGTGCCCGGTCGGGTGGTTCTCGAAGTCGAAGTTCGGGTCGTCGAACTGGCCGCTGAAGAACGGCACCAGGTCGTGACACCCGGCGCACCACCGCGACCCCTTCACGTTCCCGTCCCGCTTCATCCCGAACTCCCGGGTCTCCTTCACGCTGAACAGGTACGCCGGGTTGTTGAACGAGCTGAACTTGTGGGCCGAGTGCAGGTGGTCCTTGTAGACGTCCTGGTGGCACTTCATGCAGTACTCGTCGGACATCAGCGCCTCGGCCGGGATGAACTTGCCGTCGGCGGTCCGGGCCTCGGACGGGTGGAAGTACTTCTCCCCCTCCTTGGACCCCTGCCGGGCGGCGGCCCGCGGGTCGTACCCGTGCAGGGCGGCCATCGCCGCCAGCACCATGCCGACCGCCCCGGCCCACACCTTGCCGTACCCCCACTTGATCCGCGGCCCGGCCCGGCGGTGGCCGATGTACGCGGCGACGGCCGCCACCGGCAGGGCGACGTGCGCCCAGTAGATGACGGTGCGGGTGACGGTCCCGGTCGGGAGTTGCGGCAGCCCCTCGAACTGGAACAGGGCGAACCCGGTGGCCACGATCAGGACGCCCTCGCCGAACAGCAGCAGGCCGAGCCGGACGGCCAGCCGGTTCGGCCGCTTGCGGGCGGTGAACCAGTGGGCCGCCCCGAACAGCAGGAACGGCAGGGTGCCGAGGACACCGATCGCCCCGTGGGCGATGAACATCCAGAAGGTGAACGGGGTGGTGTACAGGGTGCCCGGCCGTAGCCAGTTGAGCAGGCTGATCCCGCCGAGGTACGCCCCGGTCGCCCCGAGCAGGGCGAACCCGGCGAACGTGGCCCACAAGAGCGGCAGCAGCCACCCGCGGATGGCCGGCACGTAAGGGGCCGGCTTCTGCTTGACCACGACCCGGAAGCCGGGGTTCGGAGGGGGAGAGGCGGCATTCATCGGCGAACCCTTGCGAACAACCGTAACGAATGACCCCTGTTAGCGGGGACGCCACCGGCGTCCCGGCCGGCCGGAGGCCGGCCCGCTAACGGTCCTGTTTCAACACGTGCGTCTTGCCGGCGGCCAGCCGTTCCCACGTCTGCGACCCGCCGGCCGCCCCGGGCCATCGCACCGTCACCCGGTCGGCGGCCTCCGATTGCCCCAGCCCGACGGTGACGGCCAGCTCGCTGCTGCTCAGATACCCGCGGCTCCCGGTCACGTAAAACCGCCGCGTCACGCCACCCGCTACGACTTCGACCTCGGCCCCGATGGCGTCGCGGTTGGACCGCACGCCGTCGCCTTCCAACGCCAGCCGCAGCCACCGATGGCCGGTGTCGTTCGCCGACCGCAGCAGCCGGGCGGGGCCGTCGTTCGCGGTGATCGCCAGATCGGGGTGCCCGTCCCCATCGTAATCGAAAACGGCCAGCCCCCGACCGACCATCGGGGCGAACAGGTCCGGCCCGGCCGCCTCCGGCCCGATCGTCTCGAACAACCCGCCGTCCGCCTTGCCTGTGTTGCGGAATAGTTGAGCCGGCTGCGGGTGGGTCTGGCCCGGCCGGGCCAGCGCGATGTCCGGCTCCAGGTGGCCGTTCACGGTCAGCAGATCCGGCCGGCCGTCCAGGTCGTAGTCGAGGAACGCGGCCCCGAACTTCATCGGCCCGCGGCTCGGCCCGGCCAGCCCGTCGGCCGGGGCGGTGTCGTGGAACAGCAGCGGCGACGGCCGGGTGAGCGTCAACAGGGTGTTCGGCTCGTTGGTGAAGTTGGCCACCACCACCGCGAGCCGGCCGGGCAGCAGCTCGCAGCTATCGACGCCCATGCCGCCCCGTGGCCGGCCGTCGGCGTAGGCCACGTTGGCGGTCAGCCCGACCTCCTCGAACCGCCGCCCGCCCTTGCCGTCCGGGACGTTTTGGAAGAAGAAGTTGCGGACCGTGTCGTTGGCCACGACCAGGTCCGGCCAGCCGTCGCGGTCCGGGTCACAGGCGACCACCCCGAGCGCCTTGGCCGCCGGCTGCATGCCGCCGCCGGGGCCGGTCGGCTCCGTCACCTCGACGCCCGCGACCGAGGACACGTCGGCGAACCGGCCGTCGCCCAGGTTGTGGTACAACTGGCAGTGGGTGCCGGGGAACTGGGTCGGCGGCACGTAGGCCCGTCGGCCGCCCGGCAGCACCGCGTTGATGTGCAGGTCGACCGCCGGCGCCCAGGTGAGGTAGTTGCACACGAACAGGTCGAGCCGGCCGTCCCCGTCGAAGTCGAGCCAGGTGGCGGACGACGGGAACGATACCGGCCGGTCCCAGCGGAGGATGTCGCCCGTCGGTAAGCCGCCCCCGCCGCCCACCCCGGCCGCGGCGGTCACATCCACGAACTTCTTGCCGCCGTCGTTGCGGAACAGCTTGTTCCCGCCGACGGCGGTGACGAACAGGTCCGGGAACCCGTCGTTGTCGTAATCCGCGACCGCGGCCCCCAGCCCGTACAGCTCGACGTCCAGCCCGACGGCGGCGGTCACGTCCTCGAACGTGCCGTCGCCCTTATTGCGGTACAGGGCGGACACCGCCCGGCCGGCGGCCGGGTTCCCGGGCCACGGCCGGCTGTTGACGAAGAACAGATCCGGCTTGCCGTCCCGGTCGAAGTCGAGGACGGCCACCCCGCTGCCCATGGTCTCCGGCAGCAGCTTCTTGCCGGCCGCCCCGCAGACGTGCTTGAACCGGACGCCGGCTTGCTCGGTCACGTCGGTGAACCGGACGGGCTACGCCGCGGGCTTTCGGACGGTCGGGGGCACCCGGACTGTCGGCGGGGGCGACACCCCGCCACAGCCGACGGCGACCAACAGCAGCAGCCTGGCCCCCCGCATCCGCCTCCTCCTCATCACGTTGGCCGGTGTCGTCGCTTCATGCTACCGAACCCACGGCCCGCCGCACATCGAATGCGGCCGCGGTGTGGGTCCGCTGTGCGGACCGTTAAAGGCAACGGTCCGCACAGCCGGACCCTACACCAGACACGCCGACCGACTGGGAACCGCTTCCAGCTAGCGGCCAACTGACTGCCTTGTGGGGCACGCATTTCTGCCTGCCCCACCACCCCCAAACCGAATTACGGTTCGACCGTCAGCCCGGCCGATTCCGTCACCCGGTCGAACGCCGCCCAGACGGTGGTGTAGCTGATGAGCTGCACCACGTCCCGCGGGCCGGCCAGCTTGAGGGCCGCCGCCACCTCGTCGTCCGTCAGCACGACCGGCGAGGCGGCCAGCTTCTTGGCCACCGTGAACAGGGCACGCTCCCTCTCCCCGAACCCGGCCCAGTCGCCGTCCAGGGCGTAAATCTGGTCGTCCGTCTGGCCCAGCTCGGTCAGCCGCTTCTTGGCCAGCCCGGTCGCGTACCAGGCCCGGTCCTGGCGGGCGATGATCCAGCTCACCTGGGCCTTCAGCAGCGGCGACAGGTCGCCCTTCTCCTCGGCCGCCCGGGTGGTGCTGAGCCGCCCCTTGCCGGCGGCCCCGCCGGTGGCCAGCAGCCGGACCCACTGGGGCAGCGGCCCGGCCGGGGCGTCGTCGCCGAGGGCGGCTTTCGCCTTCGCCTCGTCGGCCACCGGCAGCCGGGGCTTGCGGGACCGGGCGGCGGCCAGCGCCTTCTCCACCTCCGCCCGCGATTCCAGCGGCGGCCGGACGCACACGGTCAGCCGGGTCGGCTCGCCGGACTTCGGGTCCGCCGTCACCGGGGCCACCTTCGTCACCTTCGCCTTGTAGGCGTCCGAGGTCGGGGTCAGGTACGTCTGGTGCTCGTCCTTCGGCGGGGCGGCCGGTCGCTCACCCTTCTCGCCCCGCCGGCCGAACCCGCCGCCGTTCTTGGACTGCGGCACCCCGACGCCTTCCTTCCACCGGTTGATCTGGTTGTTCCCGGCCATCGACAGGATCATTTCCAGGATCTGGGCGTCGGTGTAGTGCTTGCGGACGGCGTCGATGCTGGCGTCGCTGAGCGTGTGCGGCTCGTAGGTGTACTGCCGGGCGAACACGTAGGCGGCCCGGCGGTGCGGCGGCAGGTCGGCCCAGTCCCCGTCGAGGGCGGCGATCTCGTCCTCGGTCATCCCGGCCGACAACAGCTTCGACTCCTGGTGGCCCAGGCAGTACTGGCAGTTGTTCGCCCGGGAGACGATCCAGAACAGTTGGGTCTTGAACTTGTAGTCGAGGGTGGCCTCGGGGCTGTCCTTGCCGAACCCGGCCCCGCCCCCGCCGCCGAACCCGCCCCGGCCGTCGCCGCCGCCGAGGTACAGCGCCCGCAGGCGGCTCTCGTACCCGGCCTCCCGCTCGCCCAGCCTGGCCTTCTCGGCGTCGGTCAGCGGGGGCAGCGGGATGCGGGGCGTCCGCCCCTTCATGTCCTCCAGCAGTTGCTTCATCTCCGGCCGGGTGAGCGGGATCGGCCGGGGGTCGTCCGCCCGGCCGACGCCGGCGGCGGCCGCCAGCCCGAGCAGGGTCGCGAGGGTCCGTGTCATGGGTCGTGTTCCGTGTAATTGAGGGTGAACGGGGCCCGGGCTACTGGTAGCGGAGGACGACCGTCTGCTTGTTCGTCCCGACCACGTAGTTGACCTGCTTCTCCTGGGTTTTGCCGTCCTTCTTTTGGAGGGTCAGCTTCACCTTGAGCAGCAGGTCGACGCCGGCTCGGCCGTCGGCCGGGTCAATCTCGTACCGGGTCAGCTTGTGCCCGTCGGCCCAATCCGGGTCGGACACCACGACCGGCTTCAGGTCGGCGGGGGCGCCACCCTTGACCCAGGTGTCGAGGGCGGCCGTGAGCGTCTCCCGGCCCTTCGCCGGGTCGGTCTCCTGGGGCAGCGGGCGTTCGCACCCGATGACCGCGAGGAGCACGGGCACGAAGCAGTAAATGGAGCGGGGCATGTGGGTCCGGCAGGTGGGGGCGAAGGAACGCCCCCCGGGCCTAACCGGGGGGCGGGAGTGGGTCGGTCAGTCGCCGGTGGACACCTCGCCCTGGTTGCGGCTGCCCAGCGCCCGCCAGGCGACCAGGCTGATGCTGTTCGGCACGAACCGGACCGACCCGTCGCACAGGACCACGTTCACCCCGTTCGAGTGGGCGCTGCTGGCCAGGGTGGCCACCCGCCCGCTCGGCTTCTTGCACGACCGCTGGTTCGGCGTGTTGGTGTGGTAGTACTGGGAGTTCGAGTGCGACCCCTGGATCCAGTACTGGCCGATGTCGCTGTTCCCCTGCCGGCCCAGGTCGGTGATGTCCAGCGCGTCACAGCTCCGGTTCCACCAGTCCGGGTTGTCCGGGTAGTCGTTCAGCTCGAACGTGTCCGTCCGGTTGGTCGCGATCGTGTTGCTCCAGTCCCCCTTCAGCTTCTCGCTGATCGCCGCCGTGTTCGACGTGCCGTCGCTGATGTCGGTCATCCGCACCTTGCTGTTGTCCCAGAACGGGCCGTCGGCCGGCGGCATGGCGGCGTTCGTGCTCCCGCCCGGGATGCCGCTGTACAGGATGTTGAAGCCCTGGTTCAGCCGGTAGTTTTGCCCGGCCGAGTCGACCGGCACCGTCTGCACCGGGTCAGACGGGCAGAGGAAGGTTTTGACGGCGGTCCGCCGGACGTTCAGGTTGTTGGCGTGGTTCCAGGACATCATCATGTCCATCTGGCTGCACAAGTTGCCCTGCTCGATGTGCGGCAGGAGCATAACGAACCCGGAGTACCCGCTGGCGTAGCCGGGGTATCCGGCCGCCGTCTTGCCCGGCGGGAAGTAGCCGACCGAGTCGTGGTGGTTGTGCAGGGCCAGCCCGAGCTGCTTCAGGTTGTTCTGGCAGGTCGTGCGGGCGGCCGACTCCCGCACCTTCTGGACGGCGGGAAGCAGGAGGCCGATCAGGATGGCGATGATGGCGATCACGACGAGCAGTTCGATCAGGGTGAACGCGGACCGACGGTGATACATGGAGCGACTCCGACAACGAGGGAATGAGGCGTACAAGACCGACCGGACCGGCGAACCCGCCGGGCCGGTGTCGAGCCGATGATGAAAATCAGGTCGAGTGGAAACGACCCCGCTACGGAAACAGCACGTGAGTTGACCCAGGCCGGCGAGCGGCGTCCGGGATGACTGGTGGGTGCGCGGGACTCGTCACACGTCTACGGAGTTAAACGGCTCGCATCCGATTTACTCGACAGACAGTGTCTCTCATCCGCACTCGAGTGTCATCCCGGTCTACCGCTGGCCGGAGAACGAGGCGATTCGCCGTGTCACCACAGGGAGTGGCGGACGACCGGCTTTCACCCCGGACGGCCAACAGCGTAGCGACGCGGTCTCGGGTCAGGAGCGAGGCGGATGGAAGATCGCGGACGGGGACCGACGAGGGAGGTGACAATCGGATTCGAAGCCGAACGCGGAAGGCGACGGCTGGATCGCAGGGACGGCTTCCAGGACGGCTTCCAACACCTGCCCGCCCGGGGCACCGGCGGGGGCCGGGCTGGGGGCGGACGGGGCGGGAGTACGGTCACACCGCCCCTGGGCACACGGGCTGTCCGGCGGGGGCAGTTTCGGCCCGTCGCTGGGATGGGCCACGCTCTGACCGGGCGGGAGGACGTGAACGTAGTCGCCGCAAGTGGCCGAGGCGTTCGAGGCGGTCGCGGCCAACAGCAGGACGGCCGCCACACACAGGCGGGTCACGGTCCGGCGGGTGGCGGCCAGCGAGAGCATCAGAAGCCTGAGCGGGCGAATCTGGTTTCACGACTGTACACGGTCGGCATTCTGCGCACAACAGTTTTCTTGCAATTGGTCACGGCTTCTTGCCGTCCGTCCGAAACGCCTTCTCGCCCTGGGTGAGTACCACATACTGATCGGCCGGCACGTCGGCCCACTCCTGCCGCGACCCGTCCGGCCAGGTGACGGCCAGCTTGGCCGCCTTGTCTGCTGGTCCGAGGCCGAACACCAGCCGCTTGTCCGGGGCCGAGGCGTAGCTGCCGCCCCCCTTGGCGAACCGGGCCATCGTCCGCCCGTTGGCCGTCGCCTCCACCTTCGCCCCGACCACGTCCGCGTTCTTCGCTCCGACCAGCCGCACCCCGAGCCAGTGGTTGCCGGCCGGGGCGACGTTCTTCAGCACCGCCGCCGGGCTGTTCATGTGGCTGACCACCGCGTCCACCCGGCCGTCGTTGTCCAGGTCGGCCAGCACCACCCCCCGGCTCAGGTGCGGGCCGGCGAAGTACGCCCCGCCCCGCTTGGAGATGTCCGCGAACCGCCCCTTGCCCCGGTTGAACATGAGCACCGGCCGCTGCAACCGGGTGGCCCCGGTCGGGAACCGGATGGCGTGCCCGTTGGCGATGAACAGGTCTTCCCACCCGTCCAGGTCGAAATCGACGTACCCGGTCCCCCAGCCGACGAACTTCTGGCCGAGGGCGGACAGCCCGGCCCCCGTGCTGACGTGCTGGAAGAACACCCCCCGCTTGGCGTCGGAGGCGTTCCGGTACAGGGCGTGCAACTCGTTCTCGTAGTTGGTACACCACAGGGCCGGCTTGCCGGTCCCCTCCGGGTCGGCCGCGTCCGTGCCCATGCTGCCGTTCGGCCCGCCGCCGGCGTCCAGGGCGACCATCGCCGCCATCCCCCTCTCCTCGAACGCGATCTTGCCCCGGGCGGACTTGTTCATGTACAGGAAGTTGGGCACCGTGTCGTTGGCCACGTACACGTCCGGCTTGCCGTCCCCGTCCACGTCCACCACCACCACCCCCAGCCCCTTGCTCACCCCCTCCCCGCCCTTGTTCAGCCCGGCGGCGGCGCTCACGTCGGCGAACGTGCCGTCCCCGTTGTTCCGGTACACCTTGTGCGGCAGCCCGAAGAACTCCTTGGGCGGGCAGACGTCCGGGGTCTTGCCGTCGTAGTTGCACGCCGGGTTCTTGGCCCACGACCAGTCCACGTACTGGCAGACGTACAGGTCCGGGAACCCGTCCCCGTCGAAGTCGGCCCAGGCGGCGCTGGTCGCCCAGATGACGCCCTTGTCCAGCCCGGCGGCGGCCGACACGTCCTCGAACTTCCGCCCGCCCTTGCCGTCCGGGACGTTGCGGAACAGGGCCACCCGGCCCCAGCCGGTGACGAGCAGGTCCGGCCAGCCGTCCCGGTCGTAGTCACCGACGGCGGCGGCGTGCGAGTAGAACCACGGCTTGCCGCCGGCCAGCGTGGCCAGCCCGGCCGCCGCGGTCACGTCCCGGAACTTGAAGTTCCCCTCGTTGCGGTACAGCTTGCCGGCGTGGCCGAGGATGTCCTTGTTGTCCTTGCCGCCGAAGTGCCCGCCGCCGGGGAAGTACAGGTCGAGCAGCCCGTCCCCGTCGAAGTCGATGGCCGCCAGCCCGCCGCCGAGCGACTCCAGGATGGACAGGTGCGGCGGCTTGACCTCCTCGCCGTTGTGGTAGACGGCGTCCACTCCCGAGGCGGCGGTCACGTCCGCGAACCAGTCCGGGCCGGTCGCCTCCGGCGGGTCGGCCGGGGCCGACGGGCCGGGGGCCGGGGCGACGGCCGGCGGGCTGCCGCCGTTACACGCCCACACCCCGGCCAACAGGGCGGCCAGCCCCACGATCCCACCCACCCTGGGCCACGAGCTGTTCATCGGCGTTCACCGGCGGGTCACGGGGACTTATTTGAGGCAGGGGTCGTCGGGGCGGCCGGCTCGCGGAGCTGCCGGCGGTGGTCGGCCGCCGCCTCCCGGTCGCCCTTCCGCTCGTAGTACTCGGCCAGCGCGCGGTGGGCCTTCTGGTTCGTCGGGTTCTTCTCCACCACCTCGTTCAGGTAGTACAGCCCGAGCTTGTCCCGGCCGATCTCCAGGAACAGCCGGCCGATCTCCACGTAGTCGTCCGGTTTGGCGGTCGGCCGGTCGGCCACGTTGGTGAGCAGGTCGTTCACCCGCTCGACCGTCGCCTTCTTCTTCTCGTAGTCGGCCAGGACGGCGTCCGCTTCGGCCGTCTTCCCCTGAAACCGCAGGGCGGACGCCAGCACGAACAGCACCTCGGTATCGGCCGGCTCCGCCTGGAGGTAGGCCCGCAGCCGCCGCTCGGCGTCCGCCCCCCGGCCCTCCTGCAGGTCCAGGTTGGCCATCGCCACCGTCAGCCCCGGGTCGCCCGGCATCAGGTCGGACGCCGGCTCCATCAGTTGGCGGGCCTCCTCCAGCCGCCCCTGCAAAAACCGGCACGCCCCGAGCCGGGCCTTCGCCACCGGGTCGTTCGGTATCTGCTGGACGATCAGCTCAAGGTGCGGCACCGCCTCCGGGGTCTTCTTGTCGTCCATGAGCATTTCCGCCACCCGCAGCCGGGCCGACACCAGCTTCGGGTTCAGCTCCAACGCTTTCAGGTAGTCGGCCATCGCCCCCTTGTGGTTGTTCAGCCGCTCCAGCACCCACGCCCGCCACTGGTACGCCTTGACGTTGTCCGGCTCCAGTTCGATCCACTTGGTCAGCAGCCCGTAAGCCGGCCGGCTCCGGTGGCGGATCATGTACGCCCGGGCGAGCGTCTCCAAGATGATGGGAGACTGCGGGTTGCGATTATCAACCGCGTCCAAGAGGAGCGGGGCGATCTCGTCCACCTCGCCGGACTGGAGCCGCATCAACAGGAATTCGAGCTGCACCGGCTCGCTCGCCCCGCCCTGGATTTGCAGCACGCGGTTCAGGTGGGCTTCGGCGGCGTCCAGGTCGGGGATCAGCCGGGCCGCCCGGGCGGCGAGCAGGTGGACTTCCGGGCTTCGCGGCCAGACCCGCAGGCAGACGGCCAGGCGGTCACGGGCCTCCTCCGGCCGGTCCTCGCGGACGGCCACCTGGGCCTTCCCCCACTGATAAACCGCGTACCGCCACACCCCGACCCCGGCGCCCCCGAGGGCCAGGCCGACCACCAGCGCGACCGTCCACGGCCGCCGGCGGATCAGCCCCAGGCCGCGTGCCGGGAGCCGGAACAGCGGTCCCAACAGGCGCGCCATCAACGGACCTCGTTGGCTACCCGGGACGGGGCCGAAGCGGGCGAGGAAGGGTGACTGACAGGAGCGGTCGGCATAACGGGCTCCACCCGTTCTCCCGGGCTGGCGGCGGCCCTCGTCTCCGACCGCGGCGGCCGGCCGAACTGGCTTACCCTCAGTACGGCTCGGGCCGAATGGCGGTTCGGGCAATCAGACCCGGTAAACGACATCGGCCCCGGGGTATGAGAACATACCTCCGGGGCCGGGCGGACTGGACCTGACCGAGCCAGGTGGTCAGTCGGTCAGTTCGATGTTATGCACCTGACGACCCGGCTTCAGGGTGATGGTCAGGGGCGACGTCTTGGCGTTGTTGTACTTGGCCGGAATCTTGACATACAGGGCAGACGGCGGCGGCTCGGAAGCAGCGCTAGACGGGGCATCGCCCCGCCGGGAGTTGCTCGCCTCCATCTTCATCCGCAATTCGGCCTTGGGGTCTCTGGACGCCCCGCCTTTCTTGGCCGGGTTCAGCGACTCGGTGTCCACGGTAACGACCATCTCACCCGGCGCGATGTCGATGGCCTGGTAAGTTCCGTCCGAGCTGACCGTAGCCTCATATGCGGTTCCGGACGCCGAGTGGAACTGCACCATGGCGCCCTTGATGGGCTTACCGTTGTATGACAACGACCCGGAAACCCGGGCGGAGGCGTTGGGGTTGCCCCCCCCGCCACAACCGAGCAGGGTCACGCACGAGACGAATGCGGCAGCCGCAACGATACGCTTGCTCATCATCGATGGTGATCCGGTTTGTTGTAAACGGTGGTTAAGGAAGCAGTTGAAGAGACAACGCCCCCTCGGTCGAGACCGGCGATCGAGTCGCCGGCGTCGCCCGAGGGGGTAACTGCGATCCAGCCATCGGGGGACCGGTAAACCGGTTACCAGTCGTTCCCGCTAGGCAGCCCGTCATCCGGCACGATCGCCTTGATCAGGGTGTCGTTGTTGACGCTCCCGCTGACCGCCCGCACGCTGCCGTCCATCAGGAGCACCTGCATGGTGGACCCGATGGTTTGCAGCCGCGGCGGCTGGCACTGGGCCACCGCCGGGGCCACTTGCGGCAGGGCGTTGTAGGTCGAGGTGCCGTACCCGGTGGTGTTCGGGATGTTGTTGATCGGGTAGCCCCGGGGCAGGTTGTTATCCTGGAACCCGTTGGCCGGGGCGGTCGGTACCCAGAACGAGTTGCCGGCCCAGGTGCTGCCGCCGGTGGTGGCGTCGCTGTAGTACTGCTTGGCCGGGCTACCGCCGCCGGCCTCGTCGAACCAGGTCCGCTCGGTGTAGATCTTGGTCCGGTCCCACTCGTTCCCCGGCTTCGAGCCGCAGTAGGCGTACCGTTCCATCCAGCCGATGGTGTTCGACGTGCCGTCCGGGAAGCCGGCCGGGATGCGGGCCTTCCGGCCGCCGCCGGTGTTCCAGTCGTTCCAGCCGCCGCCGCCGAACGCGTGCCAGTTGACGTTGTAGCTGGTCGCGCCGCCGCCGCCCCAGGCCTTGAAGTCGCCCGGCAGGCTCGGGTCGTTCGGGGCGATGAACACCTTCAGGGCTGTGTTGTGGGCCGGCCCGAGGTTGTTCCGCTGCTTCAGCCGCCACGACGTGGTGCCGTCGCCGTTGCCACCTTCCTGGGAGATCCGCGGATCCATCTGCGGGGTCTTGTACAGGGCGTCCTGCTCCAGGAACGGCAGCAGGAAGTAGCCGGTGGTGCCGAACCGCGACGGGATGGCGTTCACCTGCCAGTCGTTCTGCGCGTCGCCCTTAGTGTCGTTCCGCGGGATCGGGAAGTCGGCGACGTTGCCCGGCAGCTTGCCGTTCACGTCATGGCAGGCGTGGATGGCGATGCCGATCTGCTTCAGGTTGTTCTGGCTCTGGGCGCGGCCGGCGGCCTCCCGCACCTTCTGCACGGCGGGCAGCAGCAGGCCGATCAAGACCGCGATAATCGCGATCACGACCAGCAATTCGATGAGCGTGAACCCGCTCGATCTGGTGGGAAGGAACCGACGCATCATGGCACACCTGATGAGAGAGAGAAAGCGGTCCGTCGAGAATACGTACGGGTGCGAGCCGTATCTAGCCTTTTCCGCCATCGCAGGCGTCTTGTCAACCCCCTCGTTGAGGAAAAGTGAACCTTTTGCGTGTCTTTCGGGAACTACCTAGGCTTCGGGCGCGTAAATACTAGCCGTTGGTCGGCCCGCAAGACGAGGGGCTGTCCGAAATTGGATAGATCGCGACCGATGGATATCGGCCGACAGGTCTATTCGCCCGTAGTGGAAGAGGCTCGTCCGCGTTGACGGCCCGACCTAAGACCCCTAAGTTGTGCCGCACTTCTTCCCCACCTAGAGTTTCGGCCCGGCAGGCCGGCCGTTGCTCGAACTAATACCCATGACCCGCTCGCGCTCGACCGGACCGTCTGCCCTTCTGGCCCTCGGGTACGTGGCCGGGTTCGCGTTCCTACTGGCCTCCTTCCCGGCCCGCAACGCCGACCTGTGGGGCCGGATGGCCGCCGGCCGCGGGGTCGCCGCCGCGGCGGTCGGGTCCATTTCCCCGACCTGGCTGTTCGACCTGGCTGTTTACGCTCTCTATTCGGCGGCCGGCGGGGCTGGGCTGGTGATTGCCAAGGCGGTTGGGGTCGCCGTGACCGCGGTCCTCCTGGTCCGCGTCAGCCGCACGTCGGGCGGGTGGCTCCTCCCGGTCGCCTGTACCGTACTCGCCATCCTGGCCGGCGGGACGCGGATGCTGGTGCAGCCGGTGACGGTATCGGTGCTGTTCCTGGCGATCACCGTCTGGCTGGCCCGACGCGACGACCGGCCGGTCTGGGCGATGGCCGTACTGTTCCTGGTCTGGGCGAACGTGGACCGATGGTTCCTGGCGGGGCTGGGGGTGGTTGCCCTCACCTGTCTGGGCAAGGGGTTGGACGCGGGGTCGGGCGGCCGGTCGGTGGGGCGTCGGCTGGCGGGCGTCGCCGCGTTGGTGGCCGTCACCCTGCTGAACCCGGGCCACCTGCACGGGTTCCCCCTGCCGGCCGAACTGGCGAGAGGTGTCACCTCGCCGTTCTCCCGGGCCTATTTTGAAGCATTCGCCCGGAACCCCGCGGGCCTGGCCTTCTACCCGCTGTTCGTGCTGGGGCTGCTGTCGTTCCTGGTGACGCGGGTGCGGTGGGAGCGGCTGTTGCCGTGGGCCGGGATGGCCCTGCTGGCGACGATCCAGGCTCGGGCGATCCCACTGTTTGCCGTGGTCGCCGGGCCGGTACTGGCCTGGAACCTTCAGGACTTCTTCGCCGCCCGGCCGGAGCCGTCGGGCGCTCGCCGGCCGGTTCTGCGGGCCGCGGGGCGGGGGCTGGTCGCCGTCCTGGCGATCGCCTTTCTGGCGGCGGCCTGGCCGGGTTGGCTGCAAAGCCCGCCCTACGGCCGGCGGGCGTGGACCGCCGACCCGCCGCCCGGGGTCGAGCGAGGCGCGGCGGCGGTGAAGGATCTGGAGGGGGTTGGGCCGGCCGGTTCCCGCACCCTGCACCTGTCGGCCGACACGGCCGCCGGGTTCGCCTGGTTTTGCCCGAACGACACGGCCGTGCTGGACGACCGACTGGCCGCCGCGATCACCGACCTGTCGACCGAGCCGGCCGGCGTGCTGGCGGCCGCCGGGGTGAGCCGGGTGGTGGCGTCGGCGGCCGACCGCGGGCCGCGGGCCGGGGTGGACGTGTTGCTCGCCGACCCGGACCGGTTCCCGCTGTTGCACCTGGACGGCGGGCTGGGGGTGTTCGGGGTCCGCCGGCCGGACGCCCCGCCGACAGCCGACCCGTACCGCGGGCGGGAGGTGGACTTCGCCCGGCTGGCGTTCCGGCCCGCGGCGGACGACGTCGCCCCGGCCGGCCGCCCCGGCGGGGTGGGACGCCGCCGTGGTGGGACGTGTTCCGCCGCCCGCTGCCTCCGCCGCCGGCGGACCGTGCCCAGGCGGCGACCCTTCTGGTCGAGGCCGAGTTGCTCCGCCGGGCCGCCCCGGCCGAGCACTTCCGCACCTGGCTGGCGACCCAGGCGGTCGGGCTGGTCGCCGCCGCGACCGGGGGGCCGCTCGCGGCGGACACGGCCGTCCGGTTCACCCTGATCCAGCCGCCGATGGCGGACCAGGCCATCCAGCCGCCCGTCACCGTCGCCACGGTCGCCCTCCAGCGGGCGTTCGTGTACCCCCGGGACGACACCCCGCCGGCGGTGCTGTACCTGGCGGTCCGGGCGGCCCGCCGGGCGGTTGCCGCCAACCCGTCCGACGCGACCGCCTACCTGGCCCTCGGGGAGGCGTACCTGCGGCTGCTGGCGGACACCCGGGAGCGGGTGTGGGCGGCCCAGCTCCCGACCGTCCGCCGGCTGCGGCAGGTGCAGGCGGCGACCGCCCTGGCCCGGGCGGTCGAGCTGAACCCGACGTCGGCCGCCGCCCACCTGCGGCTCGGGCGGCTGTACCAGGGGATGGAGGTGTTCGACCTGGCGTACACCCACTTCCGGCGCTACCAGCAGTTGGCCGCCGAGACCCGCCAGGCCGAGCCGACCACCCTGGTCCGGCCGCCGACCGCGGACGAGCTGAAGGGGCTGGGGGAGGCGGTCGCCGCCCAGCAGAAGGAGTTCGAGGCGGAGGCCGCCCAGACGCGGGTGCTGGAGCGGGCACAGACGGCCGTCCGCCGGGGGTTGGTCGGCCGCGGCCGGGACATCCTGCTCGGGTCGGACGTGGCCGCGTTCGGCGAGCAGGGGCTGCGGCTGGAGCTGTCCCTGCTGATCCGCACCGGCCGGGCGGACGACGTGATCGCCTGGACCGGCCCGGACCTGGAGCCGGTGCTCGGGGATGAGTACCACCGGCTGCGGGGGCAGGCGCTGGCGGCGGTCGGGGAGTACGCGGCGGCGGACGCCGAGCTGGCCGCCCTCAGCGCGGCCGACCGGCCGGTCGATTCGGCGATGGTCGCCACCTCGTTCGCCCGGGCGGCCGGGGGAATGGCGCTCGACGGCACCGGCGGGAAGACGCTGCCCGAGGTGGTCTGGCGGTCGATCGCGCTGGCCCAGCTCGACTCCGGGGTCGCCGACATCGCCAGCCCGCTGGCCGAGCGGTCGAGTGCGGCCGTACTCCGTGGGCTGGTCGCCCTGGAGGCCGGGCAGGTGGCGACCGCGGAGGCCGCGTTCCGGGCCGCCCTGCGGTACAGCACCCCCGATGGGGGCGGGCTGCAGTTCGCCGGCCGACAGGCGGCCGAGGCCGCGCTGGGGATGATCACCGCGGTCAAGACGGACGAGGCGAAGTAGGACCGCTCCTACACCAGCCGCCGGGACTGCCGGTCCAGGGCGGCGGCCACGAACCCGAGCATCGGCCCGGCCATCGCGTCGAAGTACGCCCACGAGTGCCCGCCGGCCCGGGTGGTCAGGTCGGCCGTGTGCGGCACCCCGAGCGCGGTCAGCTTCTCGTGCAGCCGGTCGTTCCCGGCGAACCACTCGTCGTCGTCCGGGTCGCAGGCGAACCAGATCGCCGGCGGCGCCTTGAACGGGTTGACGTGCAGGATGGCCGTGTCCTGCCGGCACTGCTCCGGGCTGTCGTACATGTCGTCGATCGGGCTGCCCTGGCCGTACCGCCGGTGGTACTCGAACGCCCCGGCCACGCTGGCCACCACCGGGAACCGGTCCGGGTGCTTGAACCCGAGCCGGACGGCCCCCTGGCCGCCCATGCTGATGCCGCACACGCCGACTGGACTGGCTCCCAGGTTCCAGTGGTCCCGCGCCCACGGGACGACGTTATCCAGCAGGTGCCGCTCGGCGGTGAGACGCGGGTCGAACTCCGGGCAGACCCGGTCGGCCCACCACGACCGCGCCCCCCACGGGGCGACGCACGCCAGCCCGTGTTCGGCCAGGGCGGCGGTGTACGCCGGGTTGTCGGCGAGCGTCTCGCCCCCGACCGGGTGCAGGTAGATCACCGCGAACCGCGGCGGGGCGGGCGGGGTGAAAACGTCGGCCGGCTTCCCGGCGATGGTGGCGGGGGTCCAGGCGGGGGGCATGGCTGTGGCCGCGAAGGCGTGAAAAAGCCCACGGACGGTCGTCCGTGGGCTTTCGGGCGATCCGGTTACTTGGAAAGCTCGGCCTTCATCTTGTTCAGCTTCTCCGTCACCTTCTTCCGCCGCTCCAGGTCCCGCTTGGAGATGTCGTCGAAGGTGAGCGCCTTCTGCCACACCTCGACCGCCTTCTTCTTCTCCCCGAGGGCGACCAGGCAGTCGGCCAGGTGGTCCCAGATCTCGATGTGCTTGCCGTCGTCCTCGTCCTTGGTGGCCTTCTCCAGGTACGGCAGTGCCTCCTTCGGCTTACCCCGCTTGAACAGCACCCAGCCCATGCTGTCCAGGTAGGCGGCGCTCTCCCGGGCCGCCAGCTCCTTGTCGATCTTCTTCTCCTCCAGCAGCTTCTTCCGCTGCTTGGCGTCCAGTTCCAGAGCCTTGCGAACCAGCGTCTCGGACTCCTCCAGGTTCCGGCCGTGGTCGGCCATCACGAACCCGAGGTCGTTGTAGAACGTCGGGTTGTCCGGGTCGTCCTTGAGCAGCGCCCGCAGTTGCTCGACCGCCTTGTCGATCTGGTCGGCGTCCACGTACAGCCCGCTCAACTGGTACTTGGTCCGCTTCTTCAGGCGGGGGATGGCCCCCTCGTCGGTGAGCAGTTCTTTCAGGTCGTCGATCTTCTCCAGGTAGTCTTCCAGGGCGGAGATGGCCCGCTCGTACTTGCCGGCCTCCCGCAGCACGTCCGCCCGGGCCGGCAGGAAGTAGGTGCCGAGCTTCGGCAGCTTGGTCAGGTTGTTGACGATCTGCATGGCCCCGTCCACGTCCCCGGTATGGGCCTTGGCGACGGCCAGCCGCTCCATCACCAGCAGGGTGCTGAAGGTGGTCTTCTCGCCCCGCTCTTCCGCTTCTTCCAGGAACCGGGACGCCAGCTTCTCCATCGCCTGGTACTTCTTCTGTTCGGCGTACAGGTCGAGCAGGCCGTCCAGGGCGTCGAGCATCTTGGACCCGCTCTTGACCGCGGTCGCGCTCTGCAGGCTGTAGTCGAGCAGCGTCTCGGCGGCGTCGTACTCCTTGACCGCCTGGGCCAGCCGGCCGAGGGCCAGGGCGGCGTTGAACTTGAACGGCGGCTCCTTCTCCGGGGCGTCCTTGTGCAGCTTGGCGGCCACCTTGACCAGCCGCTTGGCCGTCGGCTTGTCCTTGAGCAGCTCGTTCACCTTCTCGAACGCCGCCTCCTTGGCGGCGATGCTGTTCAACTTGAGGGCGATCTCCTTGAGCTGCTCGTCGGTCGGGCCGGCGGGGACCGGGGCGGCGCTCGCGGCCGTCAGGCCGAGGAGGGCGGCGGTCAGGGCGACCGTCGCTCGCAACCGGGGGACGTGCATGAGGGGCACCATTCCTGGGTGAAGGCGGGAATCCGTCACATCACCCCCACTTTACCCACCCGGGGGAACCGCTGCCAACGCGGATTGCGGTGGCTCACACAGCGATGGGCTTCGTAGGGCGGTGCCGAGGCTTTGCGACGCCCGCCGGCGCGGCAACGGCTCCCCGCCCCAGACGGCGGGCCACGCAAAGCCTCGGCACCGCCCTACGTCGACTTACCGCCCGAGCCACCCCGCATCCGTAACATGCCACGCATGAGCGATGCCGCCGCCAAGCCCCGGGACGTCCTGCCCCGGCCGCCGATCCACCGGCTGACCGCCCGGGCCCGCCGGTTCCTGGAGGTCGAGTCGTCCAGCGGGCTGATGCTGGCGGCGTGTACCGCCGTCGCCCTGGTCCTGGCCAACTCGGCCTGGGCGAAGCCGGTCCACGACTTCTGGGAGATCCACCTGCGGGTCGGGGTCGGCCGGTTCACCCTGGACGAGTCGCTCCACTTCTGGGTGAACGACGCCCTGATGACGCTGTTCTTCTTCGTCGTCGGGATGGAGATCAAGCGGGAGTTGGCCGGCGGGGAGCTGAGCACCGCCCGCAAGGCGGCCCTGCCGGTGGTGGCCGCGGTCGGCGGGATGGCCGTGCCGGCCGGGGTGTACCTGGCCCTGCAGGCCGGCACGCCCGGGGTGCGGGGGTGGGGCGTGCCGATGGCCACGGACATCGCGTTCGTGGTCGGGGTGCTGGCGGTGCTCGGCCGGCGGGTGCCGTTCGGGCTGAAAATCTTCCTGCTGTCGCTGGCCATCGTGGACGACATCGGGGCCATCCTGGTGATCGCGGTGGCGTACAGCGGCGGGACCGATCCGGCGGCCCTGGCGGCGGCGGCCGGCGGGCTGGGGCTGTGCTACCTGCTCAGCCGGCTCGGGGTAAGGGCGATCGGGGTATACGCCCTGATCGGGGCCGGGGTGTGGCTGGCGACCCTCAAGTCCGGGGTCCACCCGACCATCGCCGGGGTGGCCCTCGGGCTGATCACTCCGTCTGCCGCCTGGGTCGGGCCGGCCGCCCTCACCCACACCCTCAGCTCGGCCCTCGGCCGGGCGCAGAGCCGCGGCGGGGCCGACCGGGACGACCTGGAACACCTGGAGTTCGCCGTCCGGGAGGCGTCCAGCCCGCTGGAGCGGCTGGAGCACGGGCTGCACCCGTGGGTCGGGTTCGTCATCATGCCGCTGTTCGCCCTGGCCAACGCCGGGGTGGCGGTCGGCGCGGCCGGCCCGCGGAACCCGGTGGCGATTGCCGTCATTCTCGGGCTGGTGGTGGGCAAACCGGTCGGGATCCTCGGGTTCAGCTTCCTGGCCGTCCGGCTGCGGCTGGCCGAGCTGCCGGCCGGGGTGAACTGGGCGGCGATGGCCGGGGCCGGGTGTCTGGGCGGGATCGGGTTCACCATGTCCCTGTTCGTGGCCGACCTGGCGTTCGCCGACCCGGCCCTGTTGGACGCGGCCAAGGTGGGCATCCTCGTCGGGTCGGCGGTGAGCGGCGTGCTCGGGACAATACTTCTGCTGGTCGGGCTACGGCCGCCGCGCGACCCCGGGTAGCGATTGGCCTGCCCCACATCCCCGCGCCCACCCGTTGCGACAAGGGGGCGTTCGCGTATCCTGCCGGGGTCCGCTCACCGCGAGGGTTCCCCGTGACCGCTAAGATTCCGATCGTCGGCGTCGGCCCGGACGGGCTGGCCGGGCTGACCGCCCGCAGCCGGGAGTGCCTGACCGCCGCCGAGGTGGTGTTCGGGTCGGACGCCGCCCTCCGGCTGCTCCCGGAACTGACCGCCGAGCGGGTGCGGATCGGGGCCGACCTGGCGGACGCCGCGGACAAGCTGAAGGCGGCCGTCGGCAAGAAGCGGGTGGCCGTCGCCGCCACCGGCGACCCGCTGTTCTACGGCACCGCCCGGTACTTCTGCGACAAGGTCGGCCCGGACCTGTTCGAGGTGGTGCCGCACGTCAGCAGCATGCAGCTCGCCTTCGCCCGGCTGAAGGAGACGTGGGAGGAGGCGTACCTCACCGATCTGTCCGCCCGCAGCCTGGACAGCGTGTTGGACAAGGTCCGCACGGCCGAGACGGTCGGTCTGTTCACCAGTGACGCCTATCCGCCGAACCGGGTGGCCCGGGAGCTGTTGGCCCGCGGCATCGACTACTTCACCGCCGCCGTGTGCGAGAACCTGGGCGGCAAGGACGAGCGGATTACCCGGGGCGAGCTGGCCGACATCGAGGGGTTGCGGTTCGACCCACTGAACGTGATGGTGCTGAAGCGGAAACCGGGGGTGCCGGACCGGCCTCAGACGAATGCCCGGCTGCGGCGGTTCGGCAACCCGGACGACGTGTTCGCCCAGACCCGGCCCAAGACCGGCCTCATCACGCAGGCCGAGGTGCGGGCGGTGGCGCTCGCCGAACTCGACCTGCACCCCGGGGACGTGGCCTGGGACGTGGGGGCCGGGAGCGGGTCGGTGGCGATCGAGATGGCGAACCTGGTGACGCCCGGGGTCGTCTACGCCATCGAGCAGGACGCGGCCGACTACCACCTGATCGTGGCCAACGCCGAGCGGTTCGGGGTGACGAACGTGAAGCCGGTGTCCGGCACCGCCCCGGCGGTGTTCGCCGACCTGCCGGCCCCGGACGCCATCTTCGTCGGCGGCAACGGCGGCGAGGTGGCCCGGTTGCTGGAGGCGAGCTACGCCGCCCTGCGGCCGGGCGGCCGGCTGGTGTCCAACGTCGGCACCCTGGAGATGATCTCCGCGACGTATGCCGTGCTGAAGCGGCTCGCCCCGGCGGTGGACGTGCTGCTCATGAGTTTGGCCCGCGGGGTGGAGCAGTTGGAGAGCCTGCGGTTCGAGGCGGTCAACCCGACGGTGCTGCTGCGGGTGCGGAAACCGGTGTGAGCGGTTCCCGGCCGTGTGGATCGGTTCGGGTAGGGTCGCTGTGCGGACCGGTGGCGCTCCCACGGTCCGCACAGCGGACCCTACCCCGAGCCGATCCACTCCACCGACCCGGGCACCGCTCGAAGCGAGGATGCGCGATGGACGCACCCAACCTGGGCCGGCTGATCGAGGACGGCGACCGCCGGCGAGACGCGGTCCACATCGCCGTCGCCCCGGTGACGGCGGCCGAACGACTCACGCCGGGGCAGCACGTCGGCCTGGTCGCCGACGACACCGAACAGGTCGGGCCGGCCGAGACGTGCGTCGGTATCGTGGACCCGTTCCTGACGCAGCCGGTCGAGGCGGGCCAGCGGTTCTGGCTGTTCCTGTACCCGAACACGGTCACGTCCCTGCGGCACTACTGGACGCACCCGGCGTTCACCGCGGCCGTGCCCCGGAGGAGTTGACCGTGGACGACCGCCAGGTGTTCCTCGCCCAGATCGACGCCGACCCGCTCAACCACCTGCTGCGGTGCGTGTTCGCCGACTGGTTGGACGATCGCGGGGAGAGCGACGAGGCGGACCGCCAGCGGCAGTGGGTGGCCGCGTTCGAGTACCTGCGCGAGAACTTCATGGATTGCTACGTGGAATTCGGGGCGGAGGAGGAGAGCCGTGAACCCACTAGCTTCGCCGACACGATGAAAGAGATCGAGTACTGGCAGACCAGCCTGATCGAAGACGGCGACATCTGCTTCGCAGATACCGAGTCGCCGGAGAAACTGTACGACGAGGCCGACCGCAACGAGTTCTACCGTAACCTGGAGATCGTGACAGGCACGACGATCACGGCCGTGACCCGCGAGCGGGCGTCGTTCCGCTGTGCCTGTTAGCCGGGCAACGTTGCCGGGTGCAGGAGCCGCGATGAGCCGGTAGTATGTCATCAGAACCCTTACACCCCGGCCCGGCGGCGACCATGCCCATGCACATCGAGGTCACGTTCGACGGGAGCGTGTTTCGTCCGACCGGACCACTCCCCCCGGACCTGCAGCCCGAAACAAAGGCGGTCGTCACGGTCGACGATCCGGCCGCTGAGGACGAAGGGCCGATCGGCGAGCCGGGGTCGTTCCTGCGGGTCTTGGCCGAGGCGAACCTGCAAGGGCCGCCGGACTGGGCGAGCAACCTGCAGAAGTACGAGCGCGGCCCGCACGGAGGCTGACGTGGGACCGGTCGCCTTCCTGGACACCAGCTACGCCGTCGCCCTGGCCAACTCGCGGGACCAGTTGCACGAACTGGCCCGCCGACTCGGCTCTCGGCTGACGACCCAGAGAACCCGCCTCGTCACCACCCGGGCCATCCTGTTCGAGATCGGCAACCACTTCACGGGCGTAGACGGCCGACCGCTCGGGGCCCGCGTCCTGACCGCACTTCAGACTGACCGCAACGTGGAAGTCGTGGAGATCACCACAGAACTGTACGAGAAAGCGGTCCGGCTGTATACGGCCCGGCCGGACAAGGAGTGGGGGCTGATTGACTGCGCGTCGTTTGTGGTCATGCAGGAGCGCGGCATCGCCGATGCCTTGACCTATGACGAGCACTTCACCCAGGCGGGGTTCGTAGCCCTCCTCCGCCTTATCCCTGGCTCGACCGAGGTTAATCGATGAACCCGCTCGACCGGCTGTCCGGCATCGACCCCCGTAAGCAGGCGTTCTCGCTGTTCGGGGAGTTCAAGGCGTTCGCGTTCAAGGGGAACGTGATCGACCTGGCCGTCGGGGTCATCATCGGGGCGGCGTTCGGCAAGATCATCGACTCCCTGGTCAAGCACATCATCATGCCGCTGATCGCCGCCGTCACCCCGGGCGAGCAGGGGTACAAGGCGTGGAAGGTGACGCTCAACGGGTCGGACGTGCTGATCGGCGAGTTCCTCGGCGAAGTGGTCAACTTTCTGATCGTCGCCCTGGCCCTGTTCGTGTTCATCGTCAAGTTCCTGGGCTGGGTGATGCGGACCCGGCAGAAGGAGGCGGCCGCACCGCCGCCCCCGACCAAGGACCAGGAACTGCTGACGGAAATCCGCGACCTGCTCAAGCAGCAGACCGGGAAGGCTTGACGGCCGCCGCCAGGAACCGCAGCACCCGGGCCTCGGCCGCCGACAGTTCGGCCGGCGGCCGACGGACCGCCGGGAGGGTGAACCCGCCGGCCAGGTAGGCGTCGATCACCCGCGGGTGGATGTAGCTGGCCCGGCAGACGGCCGGGGTGTTGCCCAGCCGGACGGCGACTTCCTTGACCACCCGCACCACCGCCCTTTTGCGGCTGGTGACCGTGTTCGCCGGTTCCTGGCTCAGCAGCACCGCCGCTCCGACGGTGCCGGCCCAGGTGCGGAACACCTTGGCCGTGAACTCCCCGCCGGCCGCCTCCCGGATGTACCCGTTCACGTCCGCCGACCCGACCGCCCGTGGCTCGCCGTCCTCGCCGGCGTACTGGAACAGGTGCTGGCCGGGCAGGTCGCGGCAGGCGCGGACGATGCGGGCCAGCCGGCGGTCGGTGACGGCCCGATCGTGCCACACCCCGCTCTTGCCGCGGAACTTGAGCCGCAGTGAGTCGCCGGCGAACGTGACGTGGCGGTCCTTCAGGGTGCTCAGCCCGAAGGAGTTGTTCGTCCGGGCGTACTCGGCGTTCCCGACCCGCAGGTGGGTGCGGTCGAGCAGGTGGACGACTGCCGCCAGCACCTTCTCCCGTGGCAAGCCGGGGCGGGCCAGGTCGGCGTCGATCCGCTGGCGGAGCTGGGACAGGGCGCCGCCGAACGCGCTGAGCCGGTCGAACTTGGTCCCGTCCCGTTCGGCCCGCCAGGCCGGGTGGTAGCGGTACTGCTTGCGACCGCGGGCGTCCTTGCCAGTCGCCTGGATGTGACCGTGCGGGTCGGGGCAAATCCACACGTCCGTCCAGGCCGGCGGGATGGCCAGCGAGCGGATGCGGGCCAGCTCGTCCGTGTTGCGGACGGGACGGCCGTCGGGGGCGCGATAGCGGAAGGTGGCCGCTGCCTTCAGCCGACAGATGCCGGGCGCGGAGTCGCACACGTACGTGAGTTTGACGGCCAGCAGGGTGGGCATGAGCAACGGACCTCCACCCGGCCGGTGAACGCAAGTGACGTGCCGAGTGACCCGCGAGCCGCGACCGCAGGTCGCGGGTGACGACTACCCGCCACCACTTGCGACTCCGAAGTCGCTGGGACCGGTTGAGGTCGTCACCCGCGACCTGCGGGCGCGGCTCGCGGGTCGTTGGCCCGGGTTTGCACCCCTCGGCCCAACCGGCTCCGCACCCTGACGGAAGGATGACGACGTGTCCGCGACGACCACCACGCCCGGCTACCTCCGCGACCGCCTCCGGGAACACTTCGGGTTCCGTCGGTTCCGACCCGGCCAACTGGAGGCGGTCCGGTCCGCCATTGCCGGCAAGGACGCGCTCATCGTCATGCCGACCGGGTCTGGTAAGAGCCTGTGCTTCCAACTGCCGGCCCTGGAACTGGACGGCACAACGGTGGTCGTCAGCCCGCTCATCGCCCTGATGAAAGACCAGGCGGACGCGCTCACGTCGAAGGGCATCTCGGCGGTGGTGGTGAACAGCACCCTGTCCGCCACCGAGCGGAGGCAGATCGAGGAAGATATCGCCGCCGGCCGGGTCGAGTTCGTCTACACCACCCCGGAGCAGCTCGCCCAGCCGGAGTTCCGGGCGGTACTCGGGCGGACGCTCATCGACCTGTTCGTGGTGGACGAGGCGCACTGCGTCAGCCAGTGGGGCCACGACTTCCGGCCGGACTTCCTCAGCCTGTGGGAGGCGATCGACGACCTCGGCCGGCCGCCGGTCCTGGCCCTGACCGCGACCGCCACCCCGGACGTGCTCGAAGACGTGCTGGACAAGCTCCGCATCCCGGACGCCGAGGTCGTTCACACCGGGTTCTACCGGCCGAACCTGCGGCTGTCGGTCCGCAAGGCGGTCGGCGACTCGACCAAGCGGCAGGCGGTGCTCGAACACGTCCAGTCCGAGCCGGGTCTCGGGATCGTGTATGCGGCGACGGTGAAGACGGTGGACGAGCTGACCGACTGGCTGGACGACCGCGGGGTGGTGGTCGCCGGGTATCACGGCAAGATGTCCCCGAAGCGGCGGGCGGACGCCCAGGACCGGTTCATGGCCGGCGAGGTGGACGCTCTGGTGGCGACCAACGCTTTCGGGCTGGGGATCGACAAGCCGGACATCCGCTGGGTGGCCCACTACCACCTGCCGCCGACCCTGGAGGCGTACTACCAGGAGGTCGGCCGGGCCGGGCGGGACGGGGAGCCGGCCGACGGCCTGCTCCTGTACGACCCGGCCGACCAGAAGCTGCAGCGGTTTTTCACCGGCGGCCGGTATCCGGACGACGCCGACCTGGTGAACTGCTACCACGCCCTGCAACGGCTTACCGACCACCCGGCGGCCACGTTCGACGACCTGGCCCCGATCGCCCCGCTGCCGGTCGGCAAGCTGAAAGTGTGCCTGGAGGTGTTGGCCGGCCGGGGGATCGTCCGCCGGGAAGCGGGCGGGCGACTGGGGCTTGTTCAGAAGCACCTGACCCGGGACGACCTCGCCCGTGCCGGCCGGGCGTACCAGGACCGGCGGGAGCGGGACAAGGAGAAGCTGGCCCGGCTGGTGGCGTTCGCCGAGGGGAAGGGGTGCCGGTGGCGGGCGGTACTCGACTACTTCGAGGGGGAGGAGCTGCCCGGCGGGTGCGGCCACTGCGACTGCTGCGAGTGACGGCGGGGCGTCCGGCGACGGTCGGTAGTGTCTCAGTTCGGTCCCCTCCCCCTTTGTGGGGGAGGGTTAGGGTGGGGGTCACGACCCCTGCCGCTCCCGAGTCTCCGGGCGGGCGGGGAGTCCCACCCCCCACCCTAACCCTCCCCCACAAAGGGGAGGGGACTCGAACTGAGACACTACCCGACGGTCCGCTGACAGCGTCCCTTCTCAGAACGAGGCGGCGCCCGCTAACGCGGCTTATCACTCGGGGGGAGCAAGGCCACAGTTTTCCTGATCGGCACGGTTTCCCTGTGGTGAAAAGTCCACGCGACCGCTAAACTTCGGCCATCAGCGTGGCGGAATTGTGAGCCACCCTGAGGCAGCCTGTGGCGACCCCCTCGCAGCCCCCTGCACGCCCCAGCCCCGCCGGACCGGCGACATCACCGTCCATCCCCGGGCCTCATGGCCCGACCAGCCGACCGAGCCGACCTGCCGCCAGCCGCCCGGAGAACCCCGGGCGGCTGCGTTCCCGCCCGCGACCGGTTAGCCGCGAGGCGGGTCTTCGGCGCCGAGCGCGGAACCCGCGCCCCGATTCAGCGATCGCGATGCCCCGGCACGCGGTCGCCGCGCTCGGCTTCGCAGAGCCTCCGCCTCGCGGCTAGAGCGGTTTGCAGTTGGTTGTAGCGTCGTACCCGGCGTGCCGGAAGTAGTTCCGGCACTCGTCGGCGGAGAAGGCGTCGAGTGATCGGCCGAGGAGCGCCCCACAGCCCGTCGATGGCGCTCCTCCGCTGCCCGCAGCATCGCCTTCAGCTTGCTGAACGCGTTCTCGATCGGGTTCAGGTCGGGTGAGTAGGCGGGCAGGAACCGCACCTCCGCCCCGACCGCCGCCACCGCCGCCCGCGCCTCCGCCCGCCTGTGGCAGGCCAGGTTGTCCCACACCACCACGTCCCCCGCCCGCAGGGTGGGCACCAGCACCTGCCGCACGTAGGCGACGAAGTGGTCGCCGGTCATGGCCCCGTCGATCACCATCGGGGCGGTCAGCCGGTCGCTCCGCAGGGCGGCCACGAAGGTGGTCGTCTTCCAGTGCGAGTGGGGGGCCGGGCACACCACCCGCTCGCCCCTCCGCCCGCGGGCCATCCGCCGGCTCATGGCCGTGCTCGCCCACGTCTCGTCCACGAACACCAGCCGCTCCGGGTCGAGGGCGGTCTGGGCGGTCCGCCAGGCAGCCGCGGGCGGCGGCTACGTCCGGGCGGTCCTGCTCGGCCGCGCGGACCGACTTTCTTGAGCGTCAGCCCGAGCCGGGCGATGGCCCGCCAGAGGGTGGCCAGGCTGACCGCCAGGTCGAGCCGGGCCTTCAACTCGGCCAGGGTGGCGTCCGGGTCGGCGGCGATGGCCTGCCGGATGCGGTCCCCGTCGGCCGCCAGTGCTTCCCGCCGGTGCCCCCGCCGCCGCGGGCTCGTCTCCCCGCCGTCCCGGTGCCGCTGGCGGACCCGCCGCACCCACGACGCGCTCACCCCGAACTGCTCGGCCACCGCCGGCGGCGACGCCCACCCTGAACCGCCGCCAGCACCCGCGACCGCAAGTCCGCCGAGTACGCCCGCATGGCCAACCCTCCGGGATTGGCTCCGTCATACCCGATCCGCCCCGACCGCGCTACAACCAACTGCAAACCGCTCTAACCGCTTGTCCCGGTCGGCCCGGTCCGGTATCACGGAATCAGCCCTCCCGCCGTCACCCTCCCCGCCGGCCCTGCCATGACCCCACTCCTCCTCGCCCTCGCCCTGGCCGCCCCGCCGACCCCGCCGGAAGGCGTCCTGCCGACCGCCCCGGACGGCCGGCCGCTCAACCTCGACTTCGAGGACGGCACCCTCCGCGACTGGACCGCCGACGGGGACGCCTTCAAGAACCAGCCGGTCGACGGGGACGCCGTCTCGAAGCGGCGGAAGGACATGAAGTCCCGGCACCAGGGGCGGTACTGGGTCGGCTCGTTCGAGCGGGCCGGGGACAAGCCGCGGGGCACCCTGACCAGCGTGCCGTTCACGGTGACGCACCCGTGGGCCAGCTTCCTGATCGGCGGCGGGAGTCACACCGACACCTGCGTCGAACTGGTGTTGCAGCCGCGGAACGAGGTCGTCCTGCGGGTCAGCGGGCTGGACGAGGAAGACCTGCGGCGGGTGACGGTGGACCTGAGCCGGCACGTCGGCAAGCAGTTACTAATCCGGCTGGTGGACCGGCGGTCGGACGGGTGGGGGCACCTCAACTTCGACGACTTCCGGTTCCACACCGTCCAGCCGGTCATCCCGGACCAGCACAAGCGGCCGGCCGCCCCGGCGAAGGCGGACGAGTACAAGTTCGCCGGTCTGCCGCCGGAGCTGGCGGCGGCGGCGATGACGGTGCCGGAAGGGTTCGAGGTCAAGCTGTTCGCCGGCGAACCGGACGTGCATCAGCCGGTGGCCATGTGCCTGGACGAGCGGGGCCGGGTGTGGGTGGCCGAGGCGTACATCTACCCGAAGCGGCACCCGTCCCCCGGCCCGGTGCTGCCGGACGCGGAGAAAGCCAAGGGCGACCGGATCATCATCCTCGAAGACACCGACGGGGACGGCAAGCACGACAAGCGGACCGTCTTCATGGAGGGGCTGAACCTGGTGTCCGGGCTGGAGGTCGGGTTCGGCGGGGTGTGGGTCGGGGCCGCCCCGTACCTGGTGTTCGTGCCGCATGACAAGGCCACGGACAAGCCCAGCGGGCCGCCGCAAATCCTGCTCGACGGCTGGGGCTACCAGGACACCCACGAGACGCTCAACACCTTCACCTGGGGGCCGGACGGCTGGCTGTACGGCTGCCACGGCGTCTTCACCCACAGCCGGGTCGGCAAGCCGGGGACGCCAGCCGCCCAGCGGGTGCCGATCAACGCCGGCATCTGGCGGTATCACCCGGTCAAGCACACGTTCGAGGTGTTTGCCCACGGCACGTCGAACCCGTGGGGGCTGGACTACAACGACGTGGGCGAGTTCTTCATCGAGGCGTGCGTCATCCCGCACTGCTACCACATCGTCCAGGGCGGGCGGTACGAGCGGCAGGCGGGGCAGCACTTCAACCCGTACACGTACACCGAGATCACCACCATCGCCGACCACCGGCACTACGTCGGCAACAACCCGCACGGCGGGAACAACAAGAGCGACAGCCTGGGCGGCGGGCACGCCCACTGCGGCCTCATGTGCTACCTCGGCGGCGCCTGGCCGAAGGAGTACCGCGGCCAGTTGTTCATGGGCAACATCCACGGCCGGCGGCTGAACGTGGACATCCCGGTGCCGCAGGGGAGCGGGTACGTGGCCAAGCACGGCAAGGACTTCCTGCTGGCGAACGACGAGTGGGCGCGGTTCATCAACCTGCGGTACGGGCCGGACGGGAACGTGTACCTGATCGACTGGTACGACAAGCAGGCGTGCCACCGGAACGAGCCGGAGATCTGGGACCGGACGAACGGCCGGGTGTACAAGATCAGCTACAAGGGGACCAAACCGGTCGCCGGGGTGGACCTGTCCAAGTGCAGCGACGCTGAGTTGGTGCAGTACCAACTGCACGACAACGACTGGTACGTCCGCACCGCCCGCCGGCTGCTCCAGGAGCGGGCGGCGGTGGGCCGCGACGCGAAGCTGAGCTGGGACACGCAAACGGCGCTGACCAAGATCGCTGTCGAGAATCCCGATCCGCTCCGGCGGTTGCGGGGGCTGTGGGCGCTGCTAGTGACCGGCGGTCTCGACGCCGACACCATCTACCGGATGCGGAACGATAAGTCCGAATACGTCCGCGGCTGGCTGTGGCGGGCGTTCATCGAAGGGGATCGCAAAACGTACGACACCCTGATGAACCGGACGAATCCGGAGCACGGTTGGCGGCTGTCGGACCAGCCGACCACTCCGGTCGAACAGCGGCAGATCGCGTCGGCACTGCTGCGGGTCAGCGACGGGCGTGCGGTGGTAGGGTGGGAGGGGCAAATCGGTCGGGGTAAAGACCTCTCCGGTGACCCGCTACTGCCGCACATGGCCTGGTATCTGACCGAGCCGGAGGTGGCGAAGAACCCAAAGCTCCTCGCCGCCGATAACCCTGACCCGTTCCTCCTGCCGCTGATGGCTCGGCGGGTGGCCGCCCTCGGCACCGTGGACGGGCTGAATGCTCTGTACACGCTCGCTCAGTCGAATGCCGAACACCGGCTGGTCGCCCTCCGTGGGCTGGCCGACGCGCTCAAACTGAAGAAGTGGGAGCAGCTGCCGCAGGACTGGGCGCTGACGTTCGACTCCTTCCTCCAGTCGGACAACGCGGACGTTCGCTCGGCGACTTTAGCGGTCGGCGTCGCGCTCGGGGACGCGAAGGCGTTCGACCGGCTACGGGCCACCCTCGCCGACGGGAATGCGGCCTTGGCCCAACGACGAACGGCACTGGCCACTCTGCTCGCAGCGAAGGACAAGCAGCTCGCCCCGGTGCTGGTCAAGCTGATGGCCGAGCCGGCGATGCGGGCCGCCGCCATCCGCGGGCTGGCCGCCTACGACGAGCCGAAAGCTGCGGCTGCCCTGCTGATCGCCTACACGTCGCTGTCGGCAGCCGAGAAGCGGGACGCGGTCAGCACCCTGGCCAGCCGGCCGAGCTACGCCGCCGTCCTGCTCGACGCCATCGGGGCGAAGGCGATCCCGGCGGCCGACGTGCCGGCCGAGACCGTCCGCCAGCTCCGCAACCTGAACGACGCCGCCCTGACCAAACGGATCGGCGAGGTGTGGGGCCAACTGCGGGAAAGCCCGGCCGAGCGGAAGCAACTCATCGCCGAGTGGCAGAAAAAGCTGACCGCCCCGTACCAGGGACAGCAGGACTTGGCCCGGGGACGGGCGGTGTTCGCCAAGGTGTGCCAGCAGTGCCACACACTGTACGGGGTCGGCGGCAAGGTCGGCCCGGACATCACTGGGGCCAACCGCGGCGACCTGAACTACCTGATGGAAAACATCTTCGACCCGTCCGCCGTCATCCCGAAGGAGTACGCGGCCACTCGGCTGGAGTTGGCCGACGGCCGGGTCGTTACCGGCATCGTCAAGGAGGAGACGAAGACGGTTCTGACCGTCGTCACCGCCACCGAGACGCTGACCATCCCGGCCGCGGACGTGGAGAAGCGGACCGCGTCCGACCAGTCGATGATGCCGGACGACCTGACCAAGCAGGTGTCCGAGGCGGACATCAAGGTGCTGTTCGCCTACCTGCGGCACCCGCAGCAGGTGCCGCTGCTGGCCACCCCGGAGAACCAGGCCGACTTCTTCAACGGCAAAGACCTGACCGGGTGGGTCGGGGACACGTCGCTGTGGCGGGTGGAGAACGGGGAGATCGTCGGCGTCACCAAGACCGGGCTGAAGCGGAACGAGTTCCTGAAGTCGGCGATGGAAGTCACCGACTTCAAGCTGACGCTGCAGATGAAGCTGACCCCGAACAGGGAGAACAGCGGCATCCAGTTCCGCAGCGAGCCGCTGCCCGACGGCGAGATGAAAGGCCCGCAGGCGGACGCCGGGGCCGGGTGGTGGGGCAAGCTGTACGAGGAGAGCGGCCGCGGGCTGTTGTGGAAGGAGTCCGGGGAGAAGCACGTCAAGCCGGACCAGTGGAACGAGTACGTGATCGAGGCGAAGGGGAGCAAGGTGCGGACGTGGATCAACGGCCAGCTCTGCGTCGATCTCGATGACGCGAAGCTGAGCCGCCGCGGGGTGGTCGGGCTGCAGATGCACAGCGGCGGCCCGCTGGAGGTGCGGTTCCGGAACATCAAGCTGGAAGTGCTGAAGTAACCTGTTTAGCCGCGAGGCGGAGCCTCCGCCTCGCGGCTAAACTTGATTTCACGTCGCGATGTCGCTATCTCCCGGCGGTTGGTCCTGCCGTCGGGGGTTCATCATGGTCCCGCTCGCGCTTCTCGCCCTGACCGTGTCCCAGCCGCCGGCGGCGTCGCAGTCCCCGCCCCGGTTGCTTCCGCCGGCCGTCACCGCGCCTTCGCCGCCGGAGCAGTCGCTCACGGCCCCGCCGGTCGGGGCCGACCCGTCGGTCCGCCTGCCACTCCCGGAAGCTCTTCACCCGGTCCACCCGGACGCCGTCCGCCCCGAGCGGGTGGCCGACGGCTGGGTGGTGCGGCTCGCTCCCGGGCAGGTCCGCGGCTTCGGCGAGGACCAGCGGGCGGCGAACGACCTGGCCGTGACCGTCCGGACCATGCGGGTCAACCAGTGGGGGGCGATCGGTAGCCAGCGGGCGGTGGTCGAGTACGGGCTGTTGAACGGGGTCGCCCCGCCGATCCGGCCGCCGGTCAAGGCGGCCGCCCCGCTCGACCTGCTGACCGTCCGGGCCGAATCCACCCGCGGGGTGTGGGTGGTCCGGGACGACGCGGCCATCCTGCTCAACTTCGGGGCCGACCGGCCCGGGGCCGAGCAGGCGGCGGCGGTCGCCAAGCGGTACGGGTTCAACCGGGTCGGGTTCATCGGCAACCCGACCCCCGCCCTCGCCTACTTCTACGTCGACCGGGACGCCAAGGCCGGACCCGCCGCGTCGGGGCCGAACGTCGTCACCGCCACCCTCCAGGAGCAGTCGCTCACCCGGACCGGGGTGCCGATCGCCGGGACCGGGTACGTCGGCGAGCGGGTGGTCATCCAGCCCCGCAAGGTGGAGGTCCGCAAGGACCGCGGCGAGTGGGTTCTGGCCCACGGGCCGGACGTGTTCGCCCGGTTCGGCCAGAGCGAGTGGACCGCCCGGGATGCCCTCAAGGTGGTGCAGGACGGGCGGTTCACCGAGTTCTGCCGGGTCGGCGGGATGACCTTCTTCCTGGCCAACGGGGCCGCCCCGACCCGGGTGCCGTTCAACGTGAAGGGGACGTCGTTCGTCCCGGCCGACCTGGTGGTGCGGGGCGGGGAGGGGCGGTGGATGGTGTGCGAGCGGGCCGGCCGGCCGGTGTTCACCACCGGGTCCGAGGCGGAGGCGAGGCAGATCATCGAGGTGCTGACGGCGTACAAGTTCGACACCGTCTGCCGAGTCGGGCTGGGGTCGCAGGCCGGGCTACAGTTCCTAGCTAGGACTAGCGGGCGTTGATCCTGTAGGGTGCGTTGAGGCTCTGCGAAACGCACCGGCCCGGCAACGACGGCGTCCCCCCCCCCCCACACCCCACCCTACATAAGAGCCGGCCATGCTCCCCCTCCTCGCCGCCTGGCTCGCACTGCCAGGCGCGGTCGTCGAACTGGCTACGCTGGCTGAGACGAACCGCCCGCGGGCCGAGGCCGGCATCGCCCGGCTGGTGTCCGACCCGGCCCTGACGCGGCTGGCCCGGGAACACGCCGCCACGATGGCCCGGCTGAACCAGCTCGGGCACGACCTCGACGGCCGCACCTTCGCCGAACGGATCGCTGCCAGCAAGTTGCGGCTCACCAAGGCGGCCGAGAACGTCGCCCAGGGGCCGCAGTCGCCGCGGCAAGCCGTCGAGAGCTGGCTGATGTCCCCGGGGCATCGGGCCAACCTGCTCGACCCGGACCTGACCCACGTCGGCGTGGCGACGGCGGCCGCCGCGGACGGCACCCGGTACTGGATTCAGGTGTTCGCCGCCCTGGCGAAGTGATGGCCGCCATAAACTGACCGGATGGAGCCGGACCCGACCCTGTTCTCCGATGAAGCGACCGCGTACCACGAGGCCGGGCACGCGGTCGCCGCCCTCGCTCTCGGCCGACCGGTCCACAAGGTCAGCGTCCTGCCGGACCGCGACCGGCTCGGCTGGTGCGAGTTCAAGAAGGGCGTGTTCCGCCCGTCCGAAGACTGGGTCGAGCGCGAGGCCGTGATCGCCCTCGCCGGCCTCGCCGCGGAAGCCCTCCACACCGGCACTTACGCCTACGCCGAAGCCGCTCGCGACCTGCGGTACGTGCGAAAGATCCTCGCCGACCGGGCCAGCCCCCGCACCCTGCCGCGGGTCGAACGACGGATGCTCAGCAAGGCCGAACACCTCCTGACGGACGACGCCAACTGGCAGGCCGTCGTGGTGATCGCGGTCGAGTTGCGGAAGCTCGGGCAGATCAGCGGCCGGGCCGCCCGCCACTTGTTCGACCAGGCCGTCCGCGACTGAGCATCCACATCGCGAACACATTCCGGCTTCCCATCCCTTCGTCCGCCGGCACCGCGTTTGCGTTTCGCGGGACACCTCTCGAATTTGGTCGAAGTTACCGAGGCAGGGCATGACCGCGCCGGCGACCGGGGTGGAAGGGTTAATGCGAGACTGGGTTTGCGACGGGCCGTTCCGCTGCGAACTGCTCGGGTGCGACCGGCTCGATGACCTGGCGCACGAACTCGCACGGTTGCCGACCTCTGCGAACCCGAGTTCCCGTACACTGCTCCGTCGGCTGCGCGACAATGCAAAGCGGTTGCGCCGTGCGCGAAACGCCGCGGCGACCGCGACGGTCCCGCTCACCCCGGACGCCGAGTGGCTGCTCGATAACTTCTACGTCATCGAGGACGTGATCCGGGAGGTGAAGACCGACCTGCCGAGCGGGTACTACGCCGAACTGCCGGTCGCCACGGACGGGCCGTGGGCCGGGCTGCCGCGGATTTACGCCATCGCCGTCGCCCTCATCTCCTGCACCGACAGCCACCTGGACGACGCCCAAATCCTGCGGTTCGTCCAGGCGTACCAGACGGTCAGCCCGCTGGCCACCGGGGAGCTGTGGGCGGTGCCGACCATGCTCCGGCTCGCCCTCCTGGAGAACCTCCGCCGGCTGGCCGACGACTACCTGGCCGGCCGCGGCGAAGAGGAGTCGCAGGCGGTCGGGCCGAGTACGTCGTCGCTCAACCAGGTGTCGATCGGCAACAGCGTCACCAGCCTGCGGCTGTTGAACGCGATCGACTGGGCGGTGTTCTTCGAGGCGGCGTCCCCGGTCGAGGCGGTGCTGCGGGCCGAGCCGACCGGCGTCTATCTGGCCCAGGACTTCCCCACCCGGGACCGCTACCGGCAGGTGGTCGAGCGGCTGGCCAAGGCGGCCAAGCGGGACGAAGCCGAGGTCGCCCGGCTGGCCGTCGCGCGGGCCGCGGCGGCCACCGACCCCCGGACCGGCCACATCGGCTATCACCTGGTCGCCGGCGGCCGGCCGGCGTTCGCGGCCGAACTGGGGTGTCGGTTCAAGTTCCGCGAGCGGCTCCAGCAGTTCCTCCTGCGTCACCCGTACCCGGTTTACTTCGGACTGCTCGGGGCGATCACCGCGGCCGGCGTGACGGTCGCCGTCGGGCTGGCGGTCGCGGCTGGGGCGGCGGCGTGGGTGTGCGTCCTCGTCGGGCTGCTGGCACTGCTGCCGGCGAGTGAGGTCGCCGTCGCCCTGACGCACACGCTCATCACCCGGCTGCTGCCGCCGCGGGTGCTGTCGAAGTTCGACTTCCTCGACGGTATCCCGGCCGAGTGGCGGACGGTAGTCGTCATCCCCGGGATGCTGACCCGGCCGGACAGCGCCGCCAACCTTGCGGAACGGCTGGAGTTGCACTACCTCGCCAACCCGGACCCGCAACTGCGGTTCGCCCTGCTCACCGACTGGTCCGACGCCCCGACCGAAACCGCGCCGACCGACGCCGGGCTGGTGCAAGCCGCCGTGGACGCGATCCGCCGGCTGAACGAGCGGTACTTCCCGGGCGAGGAGCCGCGGTTCTTCCTGTTCCACCGCCGCCGGCTGTTCAACCCGGCCGAGGGGGTGTGGATGGGGTGGGAACGGAAGCGCGGCAAGCTCGACGAGTTCAACCGGCTGCTCCGCGGGGCGAACGACACCACCTACGCCTTCCAGACCTGTGACGCCGCCAAGCTGAACGCCCGGTTCGTGCTGACGCTGGACGCGGACACGGTGCTGCCGCGGGACGCCGCCCGCCGGCTGGTCGGCACCCTGGCCCACCCGCTCAACCGGCCGGTGCTGTCCGCCGACGGCCGGCGGGTCGTCGCCGGGTACGGGGTGCTGCAACCGCGGGTGAGCTACCTGTTCCGGACCGGGCTACGGAGTCGGTTCGCCCGGACGTTCGCCGGGTCCGCCGGCATCGACCCGTACTCGGCGGCCGCATCAGACGTTTATCAAGACCTGTTCGGGGAGGGGACGTTCACCGGCAAGGGGCTCTACGACGTGGACGCCTTCCACGCGACCGCCGGCCGGGCGTTCCCGGAGAACGCGATTCTTAGCCACGACCTGATCGAATCGACGTTCGCCCGGTGCGGGCTGGTCACGGACATCGAGCTGTTCGACGACTTCCCGGCCAAGTACCTCGCCTTCGCCCGGCGGGAGCACCGGTGGGCGCGGGGCGACTGGCAGTTGCTGCCGTGGCTCGGCCGGCGGGTGATGGTGGGCAGCGACCCCGTGAGCGGGTCAAGCCCGGCTCTGCGGGCGCCGACCCGCCGGCCTCGCAAGTGCTTCCTGCCCGGGCCGGCGGGTCGGCGCGCAGCCGGCTTGACCCGCCCTACAAACCGCCCCGAACGTCCTGTCGCTGCTTTCCCGGTGGAAGGTGTTCGACAACCTTCGCCGCAGCACGGTACCGGCGGCCCTGGTAGCGACGCTGGCGGTCGGCTGGGCACTGGTGCCGGGGGCCGGGTGGGCGTGGACGCTGCTCGCGCTGGCGGTGCTGGGGCTGCCGCTGGCGGTGCAACTGTACGACTCGGCGAAGGGGTGGGCGTACAGTTGGTTTTCCCGGGAGGTGGCCGCCGACCTGGGACGCGCCCTGCTGACCACCGCCTCCCAGATCGCGCTCACGGCGTCGTTCCTGGCGAACCAGGCGATGACCGTCGTCGACGCGGTGTTCCGCACGCTGTACCGGCTGTTCGTCTCGCGGAGGCACCTGCTGGAGTGGGAGACGGCCGCCGCCGCCGAGGCTCGGCTGAGCGGCGGGTTGGCGATGGCCATGCGGTCGATGCTGCCGGCGGTCGTGCTCGCGGTCGGGGTCGCGGTACTGGTGGTGGCGGTTCACCCGGTCGCCCTGCCGGCCGCGCTGCCGTGGCTGCTTGCGTGGATTGCCTCCCCGCTGGTGGCGTGGTGGGTGAGTCGGCCGCTGCCGGGCCGCGAGCCGCCGCTTTCCGCCGAGGTGCGGGCCGAGTTGCGCACGACCGCCCGCAAGACGTGGCGGTTCTTCGAGACGTTCGTCGGGGACGCCGACCACTGGCTGCCGCCGGACAACTACCAGGAAGACCCGAAGGGCGTCGTCGCCCACCGCACCTCGCCGACGAACGTCGGGCTGCTGCTGCTGTCCACGCTGTCCGCCCACGACCTCGGCTACCTGCCGCTCGGGGCGGTCGCCGACCGGCTGCGGAAGACGTTCGACACCCTGGACCGGCTGGAAACGTACCAGGGCCACTTCCTCAACTGGTATGACACGACCTCGCTGGTGGTGCTGCCGCCGGGGTACGTGTCCACGGTGGACAGCGGCAACCTGCTGGCGTGTCTGCTGGTGACGAAGCACGGATTGGCCGAGAAGGCGGCCGAGCCGGTCCCCAACCCGGCGGCGCTCGACGGGCTGGCAGACACGGTCTCGCTCGCGGACGGCAAGGCGGACGCGCTTCGCGAACTCCTAGCCCAGCCCGCGCCGGCGGACCTGCTCGAATGGGACGCCCGGCTGACCGCGGCCGGCGAGATGGCCAAGGAACTTGCGGCGACGGCCGCTGACGATTACTGGCCCAAGGCCGTCGCGGAGCAGGTGCAGAGCCTGCACGCCGAGCTGTCGGCCGTGTGTCCGTGGCTGCCGGTGTTGCGGGAGGCCAAGCCGGCGGCGGCCGATTCGCCGTGGGGCAAGCTCTGCCGCGAGCTGGCGACGCCTCGCGGCGTGGCCGACTGGGCGAAGCGACTACCCGCCTTGCGGGCCGAACTGGCCGCGTGGGCGAAGGGAACACCGGCCCCGGGGTACGAGGCCGTCGCCGAGAGGCTGGCCGCCGCCCTCGACCGGTCCACCGCCGCCGAACTTGTGGACGCCTTGGAGTCGCTCGGCCGTCGGGCCGTCGGGTTCGCCGACCGGATGGACTTCCGGTTCCTGTACAACCCCGGTCGGCACCTGTTCACCATCGGGTTCGAGGTGCCGCACCACAAGCCGGACGCCGGCCACTACGACCTGCTGGCGTCCGAGTCGTGCGTCACCAGCTTCCTGATGGTCGCCCGCGGGGTGGTGCCGCGGAAGCACTGGTTCATGCTCGGCCGGCTCGTCACCCGGGCGGCCGGCCGGCCGGGGCTGGTGTCGTGGGGCGGCACCATGTTCGAGTACCTGATGCCCCGGCTGGTGCTGCCGCCGGCCCGCGGCACGCTGCTCGACACCGCCCAACGAACCGCGGTCGCCCGGCACGTCGAGTACGGCCGGCAGCTCGGGCTGCCGTGGGGCGTGTCGGAGTCCGGGTTCGCCGCCCTCGGGCCGGACGGGGACTACCAGTACCAGTCGTTCGGCGTGCCCGGACTAGGGCTGAAGCGGGGGCTGGCCAAGGACCGGGTGGTCGCCCCGTATGCGACGCTGCTGGCGGTGCAGACCGACCCGGCGGCGGCGGTCGCCAACTTCGCCCGGCTGCGGGCCGACGGCGGGGAGGGGGCGTTCGGCTTCTACGAGGCGATCGACTACACGCCCGGGCGGGTCCGGCCGGACGACCGGGCGGAGGTGGTCAAGTCGTACATGGCCCACCACCAGGGGATGGGGCTGTGCGCCATCGCCAACCGGCTGACCGGGGATGCCCTGTGCCGGCGGCTGCGAGCGGAACCGGCGGTCCGTGCGGCCGAGTTGCTGTTGCACGAGCGGGTGCCGACCGAAGCGACGGACCTGCGGCCGGCCGAGGTCGCCCCCGAACCGGCCGCCGGCGGGACGACCCCGGACGCCGGCGGCACGGTCCGCCGGCTCACCCGGGTGGACGCCCCGGCCCCGCGGACGCACTTCCTGTCCAACGGCCGGTTCACCACCGTCGTCACCCACGCCGGCGGCGGCGGCAGCACCTGCAACGGGCTGGCCGTCACCCGCTGGCGGCCGGACCCGACCCGCGACTCCTGCGGGTCGGCGGTGTACGTCCGCGACGTCGAGTCTGGGAAGGCGTGGTCCGCCGGGCACCTGCCGCTGGCGACCCCGGCCGACTTCTATGAGGCAGTTTTCTGCGTGGACAAGGCCGAGTTCCGCCGCCGGGACGGGCTTATCGAGACGGTCATGGAAGTGACCGTCGCCCCGGACGCGGACGTGGAGGTCCGCCGGCTCACCCTGACCAACAACGACACCGAGCCGCGGACGCTGGCCGTCACCACCTACGCCGAGCCGGTGCTGCTCGACCCGCGGGCCGACGCGGCCCACCCGGCGTTCGGCAAGCTGTTCCTGGAGACCGACTGGCTCCCCCGGTGGGACGCCCTGGTGTGCCGCCGCCGGCCGCGGTCGCCGGAGCAGCAGGCGGTGTTCGCCGTCCACGTCCTCGGGGCCGACCCGGCGGTGACGGTCGGCGCCGCCGAGTACGAGACGGACCGGATGACGTTCCTCGGCCGTCGCCGCTCCCCGGCCGACCCGGACGGGCTGGGCCGGCCGCTGACCGGCTCGGTCGGGCCGGTGCTTGACCCGGTGTTCGCGGTCCGGAAGACGGTCCGGCTGGAGGCCGGCCGCAGCACCACGCTGACCATCGCCACGGCCGTCACCGACAGCCGGGAGGCGGCCGAGCGGGTGGCCGACCACTACCACGCCCCGGCCGCTTCCACCCGGGCGTTCGAGCTGGCCTGGGCGCACAGCCGGGTGGAGCTGCGGCGGCTCGGCATCACCGCCGCCGACTCCCACCTGTTCCAGCGGCTGGCCGGGCACGTCCTGTTCCCGCCGCACGGCCTCCGGGCGGCGCGGGCGGTCACGGCCAACCGACAGGGCCAGCCGGGGCTGTGGCGGCACGGCATCTCCGGCGACCTACCGATCCTGCTGGTGGTGGTCGGCGACGAGGACGGGATGGCCCTGGCCAGGCAGGTGTTGAAGGCCCAGGCGTTCTGGCGGGGCCGAGGGTTCGTGGCGGACGTGGTGCTGATCGCCGACAAGCCCGAGGGCTACCGCGAGGAGCTGGCCGAGGAGTTGAACGCGGTCGCCCGGGACGAGGGCGGGGCGGACAGGGTGGACAAGCCCGGCGGGGTGTTCGTACGGAAGTCGGCGGTGCTCGACCCGGAGGACCGGACGCTGTTGTTCGCCGCCGCCCGGGTGGTGCTGTCCGCGGTCCACGGCACCCTGGCCGAGCAGGTGGAGGCGCCGGCCGGCCGGCGGGGGGCCCGCCGCCGCTCGCCCCGGCCCGCGAGCCGGCCCGGCTGCGGGTCGAGCCGCCGGCGGTCGCCGACCTGGAGTTCTTCAACGGCACCGGCGGGTTCACCCGGGACGGCCGGGAGTACGTGATCGTCGGCCCCCCGCCGGCCCCGTGGGCGAACGTGCTGGCCAACCCGGCCGCCGGCTGCCTCGTCACCGACGGCGGCCTGGGCGCCACCTGGGTCGGGAACAGCCAACAGAGCCGGCTCACCCCGTGGGCGAACGACCCGGTGTCGGACCCGCCGGCGGAGGCGGTCTATCTGCGGGACGAGGACACCGGCCGGGTGTGGTCGCCGACCCCGCAGCCGGCCGGGGCCGACCGCCCGACGGTGGTCCGCCACGGGGCCGGGTACACGGTGTACGAGCAGGGCGGCGACGGGCTGGCGACCGAGCTGACCGTGTTCGCCCCGGCCGCCGACCCGGTGAAGGTGCTGCGGCTGGTCGTCCGCAACCGCGACCGGAAGCGGCGGGCGGTCGGGGCGGCGTACTACGCCGAGTGGGTACTCGGCACCACCCGGGAGCAGTCGGCGCTCAACGTGGTCACGGAGGTGGCCCCGGCCGGCACGCTGCTCGCCCAGTCGGCGTTCGCCCCGGATGCCGGGGATCAGGTGGCGTTCGCGGACACCAGCCTCACCGGCCGTACCGTGACCGGCGACCGGGCCGAGTTCATCGGCCCGAACCGCACCCTTCACGACCCGGCGGGGCTGTCCCGGATCGTACTGAGTGGGTACGTCGGGGCCGGGCTGGATCCGTGCGCCGCCCTGCTGGGGCGGGTCGAACTGCCGCCCGGCGGGGAGGCGGTGGTGGTGTTCGTGATCGGCCGGGCCGCTGACGCGGCGACCGCCGAACGGCTCGCCGTGCAGTACCGCGACCCGGGCCGGTCGGCCGACGCCCTCCGGGAAGTGGTCGCGGCCTGGGACCGCCGGCTGTCTGCCGTCACCGTCTCCACCCCGGACCGCGGGTTCGACCTGCTGGTGAACCGCTGGCTGCTGTACCAGACGCTCGCCTGCCGGGTGTGGGGGCGGACGGCCCTCTACCAGTCCGGCGGGGCTTACGGTTTCCGCGACCAGCTTCAGGACGTGCTCGCGCTGCTTGAGGCGGAGCCGTCGGAAGCCCGGCTGCACATTCTCCGGGCAGCCGGCCGCCAGTTCCGCGAAGGGGACGTGCAACACTGGTGGCACCCGCCGGCCGGGCAGGGGGTGCGGACCCGGTTCGCGGACGATTTCCTGTGGCTTCCTTACGCCGTCGCCGTCTACGTCCAGGTCACCGGTGACTCCGCCATCTTGAACGAGTCGGCCCACTACATCGAAGGCCCGGAGTTAGCCCCGGATCAGCATGAGAACTACTTCCGCCCGACGGTCTCGGAAGATACTGAGCCGCTGTACCGCCACTGCCTGCGGGCGTTGGAGCGGGGCTGGAAACTCGGGCCGCACGGGCTGCCGCTGATGGGTGGCGGCGACTGGAACGACGGGATGAACCTGGTCGGCATCCACGGCCGTGGGGAGAGCGTTTGGCTGGCCTGGTTCCAGGTTCACGTCCGCCGCCTGTTCGCCGAGGTGGCCGCCGCCCGCGGGGAGGCGGAGGAGGCCGCCCGGCTGCGGGCCGAGGCCGAACAGCTTCGCGCCGCCACCGAAGCACACGCCTGGGACGGTGCCTGGTACAAGCGGGCCTGGTTCGACGACGGCAGCCCGCTCGGCTCCGCGGAGAACGAGGAGTGCCGCATCGACTCGCTACCGCAGTCGTGGGCGGTGCTCAGCGGGTCGGGTGAGCCGGGCCGGGCGGCCCGGGCCGTAGATGCCGCGATCGAACACCTGGTTTCCCCGGCGGACCGGCTCATCCGGCTGTTCACCCCGCCGTTCGACAAGTCGCCGCTGGAGCCGGGGTACATCAAGGGGTACGTGCCCGGCATCCGGGAGAACGGCGGGCAGTACACCCACGGGGCCACCTGGTTGGTGCAGGCGGTCGCCGAACTGGGCCGCGGGACGCAGGCGATGGACCTGTGGCGGCGGCTCAGCCCGGTCGAGTCGTCGGCCACACCGAAGACCGCCGCCCGGTACAAGGTCGAGCCGTATGTGGTGGTCGCGGACGTGTACGGCGAGCCGCCTAACGTCGGCCGCGGCGGATGGACGTGGTACACCGGGTCGGCCGGCTGGCTTTACCGTGTGGCGGTCGAAACGATACTCGGAATTACACGCCGCGGAACCACGTTGACCTTCGACCCGCACATCCCGGCCTCGTGGCCGGGGTTTCAGGTCGAATTCAGGTACGGGGCGACGGTTTATTCCTGCCGAGTCGATAACCCGTCAGCGGTTGAGCAGGGGGCTGCCACCGTTTGGGTTGACGACGCGCCGATGCCCGACGGCAAAGTTTGCCTGGTCGACGACGGCCGACCGCGAATGGTGCGTGTCCTGCTCGGGAAAGTGAAGGTCGAGTGATGCCGACGGTAACAGATAAGAGGTTGGCACGACGGGTGCAGATGAACGGCCGCCCAAATCAAGGAGGCCGCACCTGTGATCGACCACCAGACCTATGAACTGACGCTGGCGGAGGAACCGTTCGCGACCGAGTGGGACGCCGACGAAACCCTGGTGGCCGACGGTCGGGACGCCCTCTCCCCGTCCGAGCACGTCGAGCAGAAACTGATCAGCCTGTTAAGAGAGTCCCCGCTGCTCGTCAGTCAGGTGCAGCGGCGGCTGCGGCCCGGCCCGCGGTAGCGGGTTGCGTAAGAACCATGTCTGATTTCGTCCCACCGCACGCGGATGGTGCGGTGGGGTTGTTTTCGCCCCAGCGCCCGACCGCCTCTCCCTGGCGGGTGACGGATGACCGGACGCCGAGGTCTTGAATGACGAGCCGATCCCCCTCCGCCCTGAATCGGTTCGGGCGGGAGCTGCGCGACCTGGTCCGGACGGCCGGCCGGGTGTGGACCATGATCGCCCCCCAACACCGCTGGGCGCTGGCCGGGGCGGTCGGTGTGATGTGCGTCGGCGGGGCGGCCAACACCCTGTTGCCGCTCCTGTCCGGCCGGCTGGTGGACCGGGTGGCTTACGGCCTCCAGACCGGCGAGCCGCGGGCCGACATCCTGGCTTCGGTGGCCGGGCTGCTGGTCCTGGTCGGCGGGGTGATCCTGCTGCGGGAAGCCCTCCAGGTGGTCCGCCGGTATCTGGTCGAGAACACCTGCACCCGGATCGAGCGGCACCTGATCGTCCGCATCGTCAGTACCATCCTGCGGGCCGACCTGTCCCGGCTGACGCACGAAAAAGTGGGGGCGCTGCACGGCCGCATCTACCGCAGCGCCGGCGGGTTCATGCGGCTGCTGCGGCTCGCCTTCCTGGACTTCTTCCCGGCCGTCGTGATCGGCCTGACGGCGGTCGCCGTGGCCGTCACCAAGGAGCCGTGGCTCGGGCTGGCCATGCTCGGGGTGGTGCCGTGCTCGGTCGGGCTGACCGTCTGGCAGCTCCTGTCCCAGAAGGCGGTCCGGCTGCGGCTGATGAAGGTGTGCGAGGAGATGGACGGGACGGTGGTCGAGCAGCTCGGCGGGCTGGACCACGTCCGGGCGGCGAACACCATCCCGGCCGAGGTCGCCCGCGTGGACCGGGCGGCCGAGCACAAGCGGGCGGAGGAACTCCGGCACCACATCGCGATGGCCGGGTTCGGGGCGGCCAAGGCGTGCATCGAGGGGCTGTTCCACGTCGGCGTCCTCGGGCTGGCCGCGTACCTGGCGGTCCGCGGGGACATCAGCTACGGGGACATCCTCACCTTCTCCATGCTCTACCTGAGCAGCATGGCCCCGGTGAACGAGATCCACCGGGTGCTGGACGAGGGGCACGAGGCGAGCCTGCGGGTGGCCGACCTGCAGGCGCTGCTCGCCCTGCCGGAAGACCCGTCGTTCCGGACCACCCCGGCGGACGAGCCGCCGATGGACGACCCGCACGCGCCGGCCGTCCGGGCGGAGGGGGTGCGGGTCGAGTACCGGCTGCCGGACGGCCGCACCCGAGCCGCGTTGAACGGGGTGAACCTGGAGATCTACCGGAACGAGACGGTCGGCATCGCCGGCCGCTCCGGGTGCGGGAAGACGACCTGGCTGCGGGTGCTGTTGCGGCTGGTCCACCCGACCGCCGGCCGGGTGTGGCTGAACGGGGTGCCGCTGGACGAGGTGTCCCGGGAGACGCTCAGCCACCTGATCGGGTACGTCGGCCAGAACCCGTTCGTGTACGCCGGCACCGTCGCCGACAACATCCGGTACGGGATGGCCTACTCATGCACTGACGACGACGTCCGCCGCGCGGCCGAGCGGGCCGGCATCCACGACGACATCCTGGCCATGCCGGACGGGTACGCAACCCAGGTGGCCGAGCGGGGGGCCAACCTGTCCGGCGGGCAGAAGCAGCGGCTCGCCCTGGCCCGGGTGTTCCTGCACAACCCGCCGATCCTGGTACTGGACGAGGCGACCAGCGCCCTCGACACGATCAGCGAGCGGCGGGTGCAGGCGGCCATCGCCGACGCCCGCCAGGACCGGACGGTGATACTCGTCGCCCACCGGCTGAGCACGTTCGCCGACGCCGACCGCATCCTGGTGTTCGACGACGGGCGGATCGTGGAAACGGGCAGCTACGACGAGCTGACCGCCCGGGACGGGCTGTTCGCCGAACTGGTGCGGTGTGCCGAGCAGGGGGTGGAGGGGTTACGGTCGCCGGAGCCGGCGGCCGATCCGGTCTCGGCCCAGGGTCCGCTGTGCGGACCGTGATGCCACCGGTCCGCACAGCGGACCCTACCCCAACGACTGCTAATCCGCGGTGCCGTTCCGCAGCTTGGACATGGTGACCACGTTGCCGACGCCGAGGTACTCGACCGTGGTCATCAGGTTGCGGATCAGGAACACCCCGCGACCGCACGGCCGCTCCAGGTTCTCCGGCTGGGTCGGGTCGGGCACGTCGGCCGGGTTGAACCCCGGCCCCTCGTCGGCGATCTTCACGTCGAACCGGTCGGCCGCCACCGTGTACCAGACGGACACCCGTTTGCCCGGGTCCATCTGGTTGCCGTGCTTGATGGCGTTCACCAGCGCCTCTTCGAGGGCCAGCTTGATGGCGAAGATGTCCCGGTCCCCGTACCCGGCGGACTGGAGGGCCGCCTCGATGTCGTCCTGCACGCGGCGGCCTTCGGCCAGGTCGCTCGGGATGACGACCTCGAAGGCGATCGACGGGTGGGTCATAGGAGAGCTGCCCGGGGTGGGGCCGGCGGCCCGGCCTAGAACGACGCCAGCCCGGTCTGCTGGTCCTTGACCAGCGTCAGCATCCGGTCCAGCTTGGTGATCTCGAAGATCTCGTGGATCGACTTCGAGATCCCGCACAGCACCAGCTTGCCGCCGATCGACGCCAGCCGCTGGTGCAGGCGGATCAGCTTGCCCAGGGCGGCGCTGGACATGAACTCGACGTTGCTGAAGTCGAGCAGCACCTTCCGCCGGCCCAGCTCGTCCACCAGCCGGAACAGGTCGTCCCCGATCATCTGGATGTTCTGCTCGTCCAGGATCTTCTTGTCGACGAACTGGACGACGGCGATGTCGCCGACATCCTCCACCACGATCCGTTGGCGGCGGGGCTGGGACATGGGACAGGCACCTCAGCGGGGGCGCATCGGGCCGGACGGCCCGGTAGCGGGACCGGTTAGGTCTGATTTTCACCCGGCCGGCGGGGCTGTCAAGGCAGGGCAGGCGGGTTTTATCGCCCGGCCGGCGCGGCCGGGCGGTCCGCCCGGCCTCAGCTGGCACACATCGGAAGGGAGACGGGGTTGCCGGCCGAGCGGGCGTCGGCCCGCTCCAGGGCGTCCAGCTCGGCCACCAGCTCCGGGCCGAAGTAGTACAGGATGTCCGCCCGCGCGCTCTGGTACACGGTCGCCCCCGGCCCCTGGCAGACCAGCTCGCCTTCCAACTCGAACTCGTAGGCCGGGCACAGCACCCCGTCGGCGAACGACGCCGGGAACAGCAGGCACACCAGCGGCTTGATGTCGTGGACGTCGATCCCCCGCTCCAGGGCGAACCGGTGCAGCCGGCAGCCCCGCCCGCCGGGGGTGGGGTCGAGGAACACACACGCCTCGGTGTTGTGCTCCGACCGGCCGGCCGGCAGCGGGACCACTTGCGTTCGGGTGTAGGCGCCGCCGGGGTAGTCTGGGTCGGCGACTCGGCCGACGTCCGATGGGTCGTCCCGGAACCACTGATCCCGGGACACCCCGAGATACGCCTCCAACTCCGCCCGGTGCCGATCGATGGCGGCCACCCGGGGCAGCTCGATGTCCGCCCCGTACTGACAGCAGGCGTCCTGGCAGAACCCGCAGTCCATGCACTGGGCGAAGTAGGTCGCCCGGAACAGGGTCGGGGCGACGCGGTCGATGACCGGGGCGCCGTACCGACTGACGTAAGGCCGGGAGAGGGGGACTGCCGACTCGGGGCGGGACATGCCGGGCCTGCTGCGGGTGACGGGACGGACCGCGGACGACGGGAGGGTGCCGCCTGGGCGGCGATTTTTCAACCCTCTCCCGGTCAGGACGCGGACCGGGAGGCGGGCGCGTCAGTGGCGGCGGCCGTCGCCGTCACCGTTCGGGCGAAGGTCAACCGAGCGTAACCGTCCCGGTAGAACTCCGGCACCTCGCCGGCCGGCCGGAACTGGGCGTGGGCCAGGAACTGACGGGCGGACACCGCCGCCGGGCCGCTGGACACGTCCGCCAACAATACCCGCCCGCCGTCCGCCGCGACCCCCTCTTCGACCGCCCGCAGCAGCGACTGGCCGTGCCCGTGTCGGCGGCGGGCCGGGGCGACCGCCAGCCACTCCAGGGCGAACACCCCGTGCCCCGGGTCGGCCGGCCGGACAGCCGCCGCCCCGAGCACCTCACCCCGGGCGGCCAGCACCAGGCACCGGCCGTCCGCCCGGCCCCGCCGGCCGAGCTGGTCGGCCAGCCGCTCCGTCGCCCGCCGCCGGTCGTCTGCCGACCACCCGTCCGTCTTCGCCAGAAGGTCGGCCAAGGCGGGCAGGTCAGACCGCTTGGCCGCTCGCACCCGAATAGCCGGCCGGTGCCCGCTCGCCGGCCCGTGCAGGGCGACGGTCGCCGGGGGCGCCGGCTCCTCACTCGCTGCCCCGTCCAGCCGCTTGCCGCCGCGGGCCAACGCTGCCTTAACCAGCCCGACGATGAACTCCGGGTACGGCACCTTGGCCGTCTCCAGCCCGGCCGCCAGCCCGGCCAGCGGGCTGATGCACGGGTTCGGGTTCACCTCCAGGACGAACGGGTTGCCGTCCTCGTCCACCCGGAAGTCGACCCGGGCGTAGTCCCGGCAGCCGACCAACTGGTACGCCTTCTTGGCCAGCCCGGCGATCGCCGCGTGCAGCTCCGGGCTGACGTTCTCGGCCGGGTTCTTGGCCGGGGTGGCGATGAAGTCGGTGGTGCCCGGCCGCCACTTGGCGTCGAACGACACGATCGGCCACAGGTCCGGGGCGTCGTCCGGCGGGACGAACAGGATCTCCGAGAACGGCAGTGTCGTCGGCACCCCGTCCCGCTCGACCACGGCGACGTTGAACTCCCGCCCGCGGACGAACCGCTCGACCAGCACCGACGGGCCGTAGGTGGCCCGCAGGTACTCGACCCGGTCTTCGAGCTGCTTCTGGCTCGTCACCACGCTCGCCTGGTCGATGCCGACGCTGGCGTCCTCGGTGCCGGGCTTGACGATCACCGGCCACTTGAGCGGACACGCCGGCACCGGCCCGTCTTCCACGACGAAGAACGGGGCGGTCGGCAGCCCGGCCCCGGCCAGCAGCTTCTTGGTGAGCGGCTTGGACCGGCAGAGCATGAGCGGCTGGGTGGGGGAGCCGGTGAACGGCAGCCGCAGGAGTTCGAGCAGGCCCGAGACGAACGCCTCGGTGTTCCCCCACTTGGCCATCCCCTCGTACAGGTTGAACACCGCGTCCGGGGCGTTGGCCGTCAGCCCGGCGAGCAGCGCCTGCGGGTCGTCGGTCGCCCCGAGCCGGGCCACGGTCAGCCCGGCCTGCTGGAGGATGCGGGCGACCGTGTCGGCCGTGTACAGGACATCGTGCTCGCTGTCGGCGTCCGGGTGGTCGGCGGGGAGGGTCGGCTCGTTGTAGAGGACCAGGACGCGGGGGGTGGGCATGAGCGCTGACTCCGTCACGGCGCGGACTACTCCGACAGTATCGGTCACGCCAGACACGGCGTTAACCTCGGCTACGCTCCAATCATACAACACGCGAGTTTGGGGCGACAGAAACCCGGCACCGCCGGCACAACCGCGCTCACGTCAGGACGATGGCGGCTTTTCGAGCGGCCCCTTCAGCGCCGCCGGGAACACGGCCCATGACGCCATGTATGTGGTCTCCAGCGGGCACGGCACGTAACGGTCCGGGGTGAGGAAGATGGGCATGTCCGGCAGCGGGTCGCCGACCCCGACCGGTTCCACATAAGCGACCTTCTCCGGGCCGGCCGAATACGCGGCGATGGTGAGCGGCTTCTCCGCCGGCAGCTCGAATGGCTCCTCCTTGAATCGGCTCCAGACGGGCGGATGAATCCCTTGCGGGTCGCGAGCGGAGGGTGGGAAGAGGTCGATCACCAACACGTGGACGCCGCGACGGATCAACCGCCGGACCTTGCGGACGAACGCATCCAGGCCGTTCGTGTTGTCCTTGTTGCCCGGCGATACTATCTCGATCACGGCGATCAACTCACCCTGCGGCAGGTAGACGCTGAGCCGGTCGGCCCGACAAGCGTAGCCCCGGGTGTTCTCTCCGCGACTGACCACGCGGGTGCGAGGCGGGGCGTCGGCGACGGCAACACCGACCGACCCGTCTGTCGGCCCCGGGGTTTGGGCCTTGAGCGCGAGCACATCCGGGATCGGCCCTTTGGCGTCCACTTCGGTCATGGCGAAGTAGCCCGGCGGCAGGCCACCGTTGTTCAGAGCGTCACCGAGAGCCTGAATCCACCGCTGGTGGAAATAGTGGAACGTCCCAGCCCGGACCCGGGTCCAGTCGTGGATCGGCATGACCACTCCTCCTCACCCGTGAGCTTATCACGGTGTGGCAGACCCACGAAGGCTCAGCCTGTGGCTCGCTTCACCGCCGCTTCGACGATCCGGCCGATCAACTCGGCGTGGCTCACCCCGAGCAGCCCGGCCATGATGCACAGGTCGCTCACGTCCGGGTTCAGCCCCGGCAGCGGGTTGATCTCCAGGAAGTACGGGATGCCGTCCCGCACCCGGAAGTCGATCCGGGCCACGTCCCGGCAGCCGAGGGCGTCGAAGATCGCCAGGGCGGACGCCTCCACCTCCCGCACCACGTCCGCCGGCAGCTTGGCCGGGCACTCGTAATCGACCATCCGCCGGAAGTCCCGCTTCACCTCCAGCGAATACACGAACTTCTCGACCGCCACCTTCGGCGTGATCCGCATCACCCCGAACACCTCCGGCGGGTCGTTGCCGAGGACGCCGACCGTCACCTCGTCCCCGGCAATGAATTCCTCCACCAGCACCGCCTGCCCGTACGCGGCCCACAGCCCGGCGACGGTCGGCCCGAGGTCTTCGGCCCGCTCCACCAGGCACCGGTTGCGGATGCCTTTGCTCGACCCCTCGAACACCGGCTTGGCGATCACCGGCAGGGTCAGCCCGGCTTCGGCCAGGACGGCCGGGAACTCGGCGAAGTCGCCGTCGTACTCGGTCGGCGGCGGCTGGAGGGTGATCCCCTTCGGCACCGTCAGCCCGGCGTCGGCGGCGAGCCGGCGGGTGAGGTCTTTCTCCAGGGCGACGGCCAGGGCGAGCGGGTCGGACCCGGTGTACGGGACGCCGAGCATCTCGCACACGGCCGGAACCCGGGCTTCGCGGCTTCGGCCGGTGCCGGTCCCCTCGGCGAAGTTGAACACGAAATCCGGCGGGTCGGCGAGCAGCTTGGCCAGCAGCTCCTTGCCGTCGCCGAGCAGGGTGACGGTGTGGCCGAGGTCGCGCAGGACGCCGGCGATGGCGTCGATGGTGGTGGGGGCGTCGAACTCTTCGTGCAGGTCGTCCGGGGCGCCGGCCGGCAGCGGCTCGTCCGGCTTCAGGTCGAACGCGATGCCGACGTGCATGATGCCTCCGAGCCGAAAGGAGAAGGCGAAATTAAAAAGGAAAAAGTAAAAAGGCAAAAGTAAGAACCGAAGAGGGCGGCCCACTCGGTTTTCACTTTTGCCTTTTTACTTTTTCCTTTTTACTTGGGTATTCAGTGGGCCGCGGCGTGCTTGCCGTTGCCGTTGGTCTGGGTCAGCGGCAGGGGCAGGATCGGCCGCAGGCTCGCCCCGTCCCCGTTGGCCGGCTCCGGGTGGTGGTCGCCGCAGCCGATCTCGTACCCCGGGTCCACCACCTGCAGCTTCCGCCGGCGGGCCATCCGCTCGTTCCCCTCCGGCATCAGGGACGACTTGTCCCCTTGCAGCAGCCCGCTGACCCCGCGGGTGGCGGTCTCCGGGCCGTTGCTGGTCGGCTTGTCCTCAGCCTGGTAGCGGACCAGCATCCCCTCGTAGTTGCGGAGGATGACGGCGTCGTCGCTCATGCTGACCAGGTAGTTCGGCATGAGCGGGATCTTGCCGCCGCCGTGCGGGCTGTCCACCACGTAGGTCGGGATGCCGATGCCGGACATGTGGCCGCGGAGGCCTTCCATGATCTGCAGCCCCTTCCACACGCTGGTGCGGAAGTGGCCGGCCCCGGTCACCGGGTCGCAGTGGAACAGGTAGTACGGCCGGACCTTGATCCGCAGCAGGCCGCGGAGCAGCGACCGGATGGTGCCCAGGTCGTCGTTGACGCCTTTCAGCAGGACGGCGTGGTTGTTGATCGGCATGCCGGCCCGGAGCAGGGTCTTGCAGACGCGGGCCGCCTCCGGGGTGATCTCCCGGGGGTGGTTGAAGTGCGTCTGGATGTACACCTTCTCGGCCGACGCCAGCAGGTCCACCAGCTCGTTGTCGAACAGCCGCTGCGGCAGCGTCACCGGGACGCGGGTGCCGATGCGGATGACGTCGACGTGGTCGATGGCCTTCAGGTTGTCCAGGTAGTAGCGGAGCTTGCCGAGCGGCAGGGTGAGCGGGTCGCCGCCGGACACGATCACGTCCCGGATCTGCTCGTTCCGGCGGACGTAGTCGATCATCCGCTCGTCGTCTTTGCTCACGCCCTCCCAGCCGCCGCGGGTCAGGGTGGCCCGCTTGCGGGTGCAGTACCGGCAGTACATCGAGCAGTTCGGGGTGGTGACCATCAGCACCCGGTCCGGGTACCGGTGGGTCAGCCCCGGGACGGGCGAGTCCTTGTCCTCCTCGAGCGGGTCGTCCAGCTCGAACCCGGACGCCTCCTCGAGCGGCGACGGGATGGACTGGCGGCGGATCGGGTCGTCGGGGTTCGCCGGGTCGATCAGGGAGAAGTAGTACGGCGGGATGGCCAGCTTGAACTCGCTCTCCAGCCGGCCGATGGCTTCCAGCTCGTCGGCGGCGAACGGGAGCAGGGTGCGGAGCTGGCGGACGGACCGGATGGAGTTCTGGGTCTGCCACCGCCAGTCGTCCCAGAGTTCGTCCGGCACGTCGGCCCAGGTCGGGTGTCGGCGGGGCGAACTCGGGGGCTCGTCGTCCTCGAACCCGCCGGCGGCCGGAACGGCCGCTGGGATGGGCAGCGGGCGGGACGGGTCGGGCTCGAACATACCGAAGTGACCTCCGGGGTCCGGCACGGCCAGGGGGGACTTGCGACGTTCGCCGGTCCCACCCCGGGCATCGGTCGGTCCGCGCGAGCGACGCGCGGCGACTGTGCTTCAAGAGCGAATCGTAACGCCGGTGGGAGGAAAAACAAGTTGCCGTGAACGACGGAATCCTTGTCAGCGGTAGCGACCGGTCGCGCCGTCGCTACCACCCGACCCGATTCCGCCGCACTCGACCGGTCGCGTCCCCCGATCGCCGCCGGCCGTCGGTCACACGAGTTGGGCGGGGGAAATACCGATGTCGCGGCGGGCGGTCAACAGCAGTTCGGCGCCGCGAGCCGCGAGCCGCGAGCCGCGAGCCGCGACCGCAGGTCGCGGGTGACGACTCGGACCCGCTTCCGAGGCGTCGGCACATCGGGGCCTTCGGCATGGGTTGCCGTCGTCACCCGCGACCTGCGGTCGCGGCTCGCGAAGTTTTGATCACCGACCCTTTGCCCCCGGGGGTGGAAACCCACGAAACGAAACCGGCTCACGGGAACAGGCCCCGCTTCTGCTTCTCCAGCGCCACCTTCTGCACCCCGAGACTGAGGGCGGCCAGCCGGTTGGACACCTTGCGGTCCCGGGCCACCTTCCGCACCCGGGCGAACGCGTCCAGCATCAGCTCCTTCAGCTTCTCGTTCACCTGCTTCTCGGACCACATGAGCTGCTGGAGGTCCTGCACCCACTCGAAGTAGCTGACCGTCACCCCGCCGGCGTTGCACAGCACGTCCGGGATGATGAACACGTCGCTTCGGGCCAGGATCGCGTCCGCCTCGGGGGTGGTCGGCCCGTTCGCTGCCTCGGCCAGCACCCGGCACCGCAGCCGGCCGGCGTTCTCCCCGGTGATGACCTGCTCCATCGCGGCCGGCACCAGGACGGTGCAGGGGAGGGTGAGCAGCTCGTCCGGGTCGATCGGCTCGGCCCCGGGGAACCCGACGACCGACTTCTGCGGGTGCTGGGCCGCGTACCTCGCCAGGGCGGGGACGTCGATCCCCTTCGGGTCGTGGACCGCCCCGTACCGGTCCCCGACCCCGATCACCTTCACCCCCCGCTGGTACAGCTCGTCGCACGTCACCGACCCGACGTTGCCGAACCCCTGGACGACGGCCGTCGCCTCCACCGGCCGGATGTTCAGCTCGGCCAGCGCCTGCTGGACGCAGTACACGACCCCGCGGCCGGTCGCCTCCCGCCGGCCGACGCACCCGCCCAGCTCGACCGGCTTGCCGGTGACGATCTCCGGGCAGGCGTACCCGACCTTCATGCTGTACGTGTCGTAGATCCAGGACATGGTCTGCTCGTCCGTCCCCATGTCCGGGGCCATCACGTCCACCCGCGGGCCGATGATGCTCAGCACCTCCTCGGTGAACCGCCGGGTCACCCGCTCCTTCTCCCCGCGGCTGAGCAGGGTCGGGTCGCAGGCGACCCCCCCCTTCGCCCCGCCGTAGGGCAGGTTCATGATGCCGCACTTCCAGCTCATCCACATGGCCAGGGCGGCGACCTCGCCCAGGTCGACGTGCGGGGCGTACCGCAGCCCCCCCTTGCTGGCCCCGCTGGTGAGCGAGTGCTGCACCCGGAAGCCGATGAACACGTGGGTGGACCCGTCGTCCATCCGGACCGGGATGGCGCACACCAGCGACCGCTTGGGCACGGTCAGCCGCTCGATGATGCCGGAGTCGATGTCGGGCAGGATGGCGGCCACCTCGCGGAGTTGGTCGCACGCCATCTGGTAGACCGGACTGTTGGTGAACAGGGTGACGGGCGGCTGGCCGGCGGCCGACCGGGCGGGCGGGACCGGGGTCAGGGACGACGACATGCACAAGCTCCGGGCGCGACACAGGGGAGAGGACCGCTCGCGCGGGGCGGCGGGAGAATTGTACGTCAGTGCTTTCCGTTTAGCCGCGAGGCGGAGGCTCCGCGGAGCCGAGCCGCGGCGACCGCACCTCGACTCGGCGAGCGCATAGTCCGGGGTGGCAACCGCCGCGCTGGGCTCCGCTGACCCTCCGCCTCGCGGCTAAACGGGGTTAGCGCTTCTCGGTCCACTTGAAATCGAGTACCACGAACAACTGGTTGCGGCTGTCGCTCGGCAGGACGCCGACGTGCGGTTTGCACTTGAACCCGACCCGGTGCCGGCCGGGCGGCAGGGTGACGCACACCTGATACGGGGTGGCGTCCGGGCCGATCTCCACCTCGTCCGCCCACACCCCGCCGGTGATCGCCAGGGTGGCCCGGTCGTTGTAGGTGGTGCGGAACTTCATCCGGACGTCCAGGGTGATCGGCCGGTCGGTCGGGTTGACCAGCACCAACATCCCCCGCCGCCCGCACCACCGGGTCCGCCACTCGTACCCGACCGGCTCGTAGCTCTCGAACCCGGACAGCCACAGGGCGACCGGCTTCTCCCGCTCGGCCTTGGCGATCGCCTCCAGGTGGGCCGGGGAGTTCTGCGCCAGCGTCTGCCGGTACTCCTTCAGCGAGAAGAACACCAGCCCGCGGTCCGGGTCGGCGATCCGCACCACCCCCCGGCCGAGGGACTGCTCCAGCCCGGGGACGAAGTACTCGGCGTACCACCGCGGGTTGAGGCCGCGGGTGTCCACCAGCAGGCCGTCGAACCCGACCGCCACCAGCCGTTGCAGGAAGTCCGGGACGGCCGTCCCCCGGCCGCTGGCCTGGCGGTCCCAGGTGTCCCACTCCCGCCCCTTCATCGCCCCGTAGCTCCACCGCACCGTCTTGGTGTGCAGGAACCCGAGGACGTGCTCGTACCCGTCCGTCTGCTCCAGGCTGCCGGCCTCCCGGTACGGCGGCGCCTCCGGGAACTCGATGTGCGGGTAGTTGAACACCATCCCGCCCGGGACGTGCTCCTCGATCTGGGCGAAGAACGCGGCGTCCGCCCGCCACCGGCGGGCCACCTGCTCCCGGGAGCCGTCCCCGCTGTAGGCCGTCGGCCGGGGGCGGAGGTCGGGGAACCACTGGTCGTTCGTCTGGTCCCAGACGCCGAACGCCAGCAGCCCGAGGCCGACCGCCCACCGCCGCCCGGGCCGGCCGGCGGTCAGCCGGTCCACCGCCCACACGACGGCGAACAGGGCCAGGAAGGCCAGGTAGATGCTCAGCCGGTTGTAGCACCGGACCTGCGGGGAGACGAGGAAGTTGAACACCGCCCCGAACCCGCCGACCGTGCCGACCAGGACGCCGAACCCGGTCAGGGCGGCCAGCGGGCCGACCGGCCAGCCGAACCGCACCGGCAGCAGCAGCACCGCCAGCAGCCCGACGAACCCGGCCGCCCCGATCACCCCGAGCGGGCTCCAGTCGGACTCGACCAGCGGCCGGTCGCCGAGCAACTGCGACTGGTACACGGACCGCAGGGCGGCCGGGTCGAGCAGGATCGTCTCCCCCACCCCGACCGGGTTGTGGTTGGCCACCGGGAACACCAGTTGGGCGATCTTCAGCCCGTACCGCTCGGCCTCCTCGGACAGCCGCTGGTGCGGCCGGCTGTTGTACCCGTACCGGAACTGGTGGGGGAAGGTGGGGGCGTGGTTGGCCACCCCGCCGGCGACGATCACCCCGATCACCAGCCCGGCCGCCGCCGCCGCCCGCCACCGGCCGGTCGCCACCCACCCGTACACCCCGGCCATCACCAGGAATAGGCAGGCGAAGAAGGCGTAGTACGCCCCGGCCGACGCGGTCGCCAGCCCGATGACGATTGCCCACAGGGTGTCCCACGTCCGCACGGTGAACCGGTCCCGCCCGTCCGGCCCGGTCGCGACGAACGGCAGCCGCCCCCGGCAGACCCACAGGACGACCATCAGGGTCAGCGGGACGACGTAGTAGGCGCTCAGGAAGTAGTGGACCTGGCCGCGGAGGTAGTGGTACGGCTGGACGGCGTACAGCACCCCGCCGACCACCGCCCCGGGGCCGCTCACCCCGAACCGCCGGAGCACGAACGCGGCGGTGACGGCGGTCAGCGGGTAGGTCAGGACGTGGAACAGGTTGAACACCACCACCGGGTCCGGGAACGCCTGTCCGAGCAGCCAGATGACGGCGAAGTGCAGGTGATCGACCACCGGGAAGTCGTGCAGCTCCTGCTCGCCGGGTGCCCCGAGCCGGTGGGTCCGCCAGTGGGTGCCGGTCTCCACCGTGGACTTGACCATCGGCAGGATGAGCAGGGCGTCCGCCTCGTACTGGAACGGGGCGTGGAAGTCGGCCCGGTCCAGCCGCTGGCCGGCCACCAGGATGGCGGTCGTCACCGCCGCGGCCAGGACGAGCCACCAGCATTCCAGGATCGCAGACCGACCCTCGCTCCGCCGGCTGTCGGGGGCGGTGGGGGCGCCCGGCGGTTGCGGCTCTCCGTTGGTCATCGGCGGATCGGTGGTGGGGACAGTGCTCGTTACCGCCCCGGGCCGGGGCGTAAGATGCCGAGGTCGGCCGTTCGGCCGTGGTCAACCGTTAACGTATCCCCCGGCCGTTCTCATGTCATCCTCACCCGAACCCGCCCTGATCGTCGGCTGCGGCTACCTCGGCCGGCGGGTGGCGGCGGCCTGGGTCCGCGACGGCCGACCGGTGTTCGCCCTGACCCGCGGCCGGGCGGACGAGCTGGCCGCCCTCGGTGTCACGCCGGTGGTCGGCGACGTCACGGACCCGGCCAGCCTGCGGGCGCTGCCGGCGGTCGGCACGGTGCTGTACGCGGTCGGCATGGACCGGACGGCCGGGAAGTCGATGCGGGCGGTGTACGTGGACGGGTTGCGGAACGTGCTGGACGCGCTGCCGACACCGCGGCGGTTCCTGTACGTCAGCAGCACCGGCGTCTACGGCCAGACGGACGGGACGGTCGTGGACGAGACCTCGCCGACCGAGCCGGTCGAGCTGTCCGGGCGGGTGGTACTGGAGGCGGAGCAGGTGCTGCGGGATAAGCTCCCGTCGGCGGTGGTCCTGCGGTTCGCCGGCATCTACGGCCCTGGCCGCCTACTCCGACGGCAGGCGCTGCTGAACGGCGAGCCGCTCGTCGGCGACGCGGACAAGTGGCTGAACCTGATCCACGTGGACGACGGGGTGCGGGCGGTTCGAGCGGCGGAGCGGGCGGAGCCGGGCGGGACGTACCTGATTGCCGACGACACGCCGGTCCGCCGCCGTGACTTTTACACGCACCTGGCGAAGCTGCTGGGGGCGCCGGAAGCCCGGTTCGAGCCGGGGCCGCCGGGCGGGGCCGAGCCGAGCCGCCGGGTGAGCAACCGCAAGGCCCGGGAGCGGCTCGGGTTCGTGCCTACGTACCCGAGCTACCTCGAAGGCTTGGCGGCATCCGTGTAGGGTGCGTGGAGGCTTTGCGCAACGCACCGAAACGGCTTCCTACCACAGATGCGCCGCTCGTTCGGACGGCGGGTCGGGCCGGGGGAGGGCGAGGCTTCTGCCGAGCCGTCAGCCCGCGGCAACGGGTCCGAGCCACATCCGCGGCAGCCACCGGGTCGGGAAACGACCAGCGACCCAGGCTGACGGCTCGGCGGGAGCCTCGCCCTCCCCCGGCCCGGCCCGCCGCGATGTCTGACGGACCGCCGCACCCTACAAGTTCCCCCACCCCTGCTGGCTCGGCCGGGCCGGGGTCAGGTGGTCCCGGGTGCGGTTCGTCACCCGCCGGAACGCGTGCCAGCAGGCGAACGACAGCCCCATGTTCACCAGCACCCACGCCCCGAACCCGAACACCGGGGCGAACAGCCCGATCCCGTCGTCGTCCGGGTCGAACGGCCCCAGCTCGAACTCCGACCCGGTCGGGTCCAGCGGCAGCCAGCCGAGCACGAACGGCGGGGTCAGCCCGGCCAGGAGCTGGTTCAGCCAGTACAGCTCCCGCCGGCTCGGGGCGGCCAGCATCAGCTCCAGCGGGGCGATGCAGCAGAGCAGGTGGACCAGCCAGAACCCGCCGCCGGCGAGCAGGGCCACGGACAGCGCCCGGATGGTAGACAACAGGGTGGTCCGGGCAGTGATCGAGAACAGGATGCCGAGCCAGGCGAACGCCGACACGTACACGGCGAAGTGGACGGCGGCGAGCAGGATCAGCCCGAGGGGCGTCGCCCCGACGGCCAGGCTGGCCGCCCACACCAACAGCAGCACGGCGACCCCCGACCGCAGCCCGAGGATGCACCCCAGCCACTTCCCCCGGAGCATCTCCCACGCCCCGAGCGGGGTGGACACCAGGCTGATCCAGGTGTCCCGGTCCCGCTCCCCGCTGACGCACCCGGACCCGCGGACCGCGGCCGCCAGCAGGAGCAACGCCCCGAGGATTCCGGTCGTCACCCGGCACCAGACGTTCATCTTCTCGACGAACGTCTTCCAGATGTCGCCGGTCCAGGTCCGGTACGGGTCGATGAAGTCCTGGTAGACGAAGATGGCCGGGAACATGAACACCAGCCCGACGATCAGCCCGCCGAGAAGCCGGGCGGCGCACCCGCCCCGGCCGCCGCCGTCGACGAACACCTCCTTCCAGAACATCGGGTCGTCGCCGATCACCGGGCGTCTGACCGGCACCCACCGCCGGGTTGCCTTTCCGCCCTCCGCCTTGGCCGGCGGGACGACGGCGTTGTGCCCCAGGGCGATCGGCCGCAGCCGGGCCATCGCGTACAGCACCAGCCCGCCGCCGACCACCAGCCACCACAGGGCGTACCGGCCGAACTCGGCGGTCAGCGAGTCGTAGCTGAACCCGCCGCGACCGCCCCCGGCCCCGACCATCAGCTTGAAGAAGGAGTAGGCCACGTTCCCGCCGGCGATCCAGTCGGTGACGTACTCCTTGCAAAAGTGGACGGCCGGGTAGATGTCCACCGTGTACCCGAGCACGTCCACCAGCCAGACCCCGCCGGTCATGGCGGTCGAGATGTCCAGGTACAACATGTACCCGGCCAGGAACGCGGTCCCGCCGACGTACACGACGATCGCCAGGTACGTCAGGGCGATGGCGTCCCGCGCCCGCTTGAGGGCGGTGGAGAAGTAGACCGACAGGGCGGCCAGCCCGAGGACGGTGATGACCGTCACCGCCGCCCCGGCCAGCAGCAGGTTCGGGTCGATCCCGCCGAACAGTTGCAGGAAGGCGACCACCGGCAGCCCGGCCAGCACGTACATGAGCAGCTTGGTGACGCGGGCGGCCAGCTTGCCGAACACGATCTCCCGGCTCCGCAGGTCGGTGGCCAGCAGGAACTCCAGCGTCTTCCGCTCCTTCTCGTCGGTGATGCACCCGGCCACGTAGGCCGGGGTGAGGAAGCAGACGACCAGGAACTGGAGGACCATGAACGTGCCGAAGAAGCTGTTGGCGAACCGGCTCATCTGGTTCGACTGGACCTCCGGCCCGCCGCTCCCGCCGCCGACGGCGAGGTATATGGCTGCCCCGACGAGCAGCCCGCCGACCGCCAGCAGGCCGCCGACCAGCACCCGCGGCCGGTTCCGCCCGGCGACGAACACCCCGGCCAGCCCGACCACCGCGGCCAGGAACAGCCAGAACCCGCTGCGGAGCAGGGAGGCGTCGGACCGGCCGCCGGACGCCCGGTAGTTGTACCGGGCCATGTCCTCCAGCCAGACCATGTACATGAACCCGAGCAGGCCCATAACGACGGTGGCGTACAGCCCGCGGAGGACGAACGTGCTCTTCTTGCGGCCGAGCCGGGTCAGCTCGTACCCGAACACCGGGCCGAACAGCCGGCCGAGTTCGCCGCTGGCGGCGGCCCCGACGAGCAGCACCCCGACCCACACGCACCCGGCCAGGATGACCCCGCCCGGACTCCACTTGCCGGTCCGGGCGAGGAGCCACAGGCCGGCCGCCCCGCCGGCCCAGGCGGCCAGCCCGGCCCACGGTAGCCAGCCGGGGTAGTGGGTGCGGGCGGCCGGGTCGAGGGTGGCGGTCGCCATGCGTGCCCCGTGCGGTCGGTGGGTCGGGAAAATCGCTTCGCCAGTGTAAGGCGGCCGGCGGCGGCGGGCAACGAACCGTGGTATGCTGGCCACCCGGCCGGTACCCCTCCCTGGAGAACACGATGCTGACGGTGATTCGTTCCGCCGCCGTGCTGCTTGCGACCGCCGGCTCTGTAACCGCCGACGATCCGATTGCCCATCGCCCGCTCACCCCTCGCCAAGCCGCCGAGGGGTGGGTGATGCTGTTCGACGACCGGACGACGTTTGGCTGGACGGTGGACGGTGAGGCGAAAGTCACCGACGATGGCCTTGTACTGGGCGGGACAAAAGAGACAGTCGCCACCACGGATGCGGCGTTCGGCGGCTACGGACAAGTGGTGGTCATATTTCGCCGTTTCGGGAAGGGGATACCGGTCGCATCCTGGCAGGAGGGGCACCAGAACCTGGCCGACACAGTACCGAACGAAGAGGTCGTCAGCAGAGCCGAACTCTACGGTCGCCCGGATCGCTCCGGCCCCATCCGCGTTCGGGTGCCGGCCGGTACCCGGCTCGAACTCCGGGGCGCGTTCTACAAGCCGGGTGGCACGACGCCCCTTTTCAACGGCAAAGACCTGACCGGCTGGAAGCGGTACACCGGCGACCCAAAGCGGGAGAAGTCGAAGTTCGAGGTGACGCCGGCCGGCGAACTCCACCTGACCGACGGCTCCGGCGACCTGCAGACCGAGAAGACCTTCGCCGACTTCCTGCTCCAACTGGAGTGCAAGACGAACGGCCCGGGGCTGAACAGCGGGGTGTTCTTCCGCGGCCTGCCGGGCCAGTACCAGCAGGGGTACGAGGCCCAGATCCACAACCGCTTCAAGGACGGCGACCGCACCAAGCCGACCGACTTCGGCACCGGGGCGATCTACCGTCGCATCCCGGCCCGTAAGGTGGTGGCGAACGACGGCGAGTGGTTCACGCTGACGGTGCTGGCGAACGGCCCGCACCTGGCGACGTGGGTGAACGGCTACCCGACGGTGAGTTGGACGGACGACCGCAAGCCGGCCGAGAACGCCCGCCAGGGGCTGTACACCAAGGCCGGCGTCATCTCCCTGCAAGGGCACGACCCGACCACCGACCTGCTCTTCCGCAACATCAAAATCGCCGAAATGGAACGCGGAAAACGCTGATCTACGAACGCGGATGAACGCGGATCAGAACCCAAACCGGATTGGGTTCTGATCCGCGTTCATCCGCGTCTGCCAATCTGCGTCATCCGCGTGCCATCGCTTCTTACGCCATGCCGTTCTTGCCGTACTTCGTCTCCGGCACGTCGGGGGTGGCCGCGTCGAACCACTTCGGGTCGAACTCGATCCGGGTCCGCTTGTCCATCGCCATGTTCGCCGTCAGCGCGAGGATGGCGTCGGCCATCGCCACCTCCCCGTGGCACCGCGGCACCTCCTGCTGGTACTTGCCGTCCGGCGTCTTGGCCCAGCCCAGCTTCTTGTCCCACTTCCGCACGCAGTAAGCGAAGTGCTCCAGCTCCGACCGGTAGCCGCGGATGTTGGTGTCCCACTTCGGGGCGCCCGCCCCCTTCACCACCGCGCCGCCGCCGCCGCCCCAGGTGCTGCTCGCCTCCATCACCGGCTTCTTCGGGTCTTGGCCGGTCACCGCGATGGCCGTGTCCTTACCGCCGCTCTTGGCCTTGGCCGGCTCCGGCTCCTTGAACATGTAGATGTCCGCTTCCTTCTCGACGATCATCGTCCCCCGGCTGCCCATCAGGCACTCGCCGTACTCCTCGAAGCTGTTCGTGTTGAACGACGAGTACGTGACCACCACGATGTCGCTCGGGTCGTTGCCCTTGTTCGGCCCCTGCGGGTGGTTCTTGCCCGGGAACTCGTAGGTGACGAACACCCCGTCGTCGCTTTCCCGGTCGTTGCGGCCGGGGCCGTAGAAGAACTTGCCGCCCACCCCTTGCACGGCCAGCGGGTGGACTTTGCCCAGGAAGATGCTGCTGGCGTCCATCTGGTGGCTACCGAGTTCGGCCATGAGGCCGCCGCCAGTCCGGTCGTACACCCGCCAGCGGACCAGCTCCTTGAGCGACTTGTACCCGTACTTCTGAAGGGCCGCCGGGTCTTTGGCCAGTGCCTCCACATCCGACTTGAGCACCGGCTTGTACCACCCGTCCCGGTAGTACGGCATGTCGAACGGGGTGCCGTCCACGTCCTTGCCGGCGGCGAACGTCTCCCGGTCCTTGTCGGTGGCGGAGAACGGCCACGAGTTGTTCCGGTGCCACAGGGCGCGGATGTGCTTGATGTCGCCCAGCACGCCGCTGTTGACGATCTCGGCCGCATGGGCGTACAGCATGCTGTAGTGCCGCTGGTGGCCGACGTTCAGCAGCATCCCGGTGTCCTTGGCCGTGCGGATCATGTCCTTGCACTGGCCGATGCTGCGGGCCATCAGCTTCTCGCACAGGACGTGCAGCCCGGCCTGCATGCACTTCTTGGTCGCCTCCGCGTGCAGGTGCAGCGGCAGGGCGATGATGACCGCCTCCAGCCCGAGCGACTTGATGACCGCCGGGTCGAGGAGTTCCTCGTAGTTGCCGAACGTCTTGATCTTCTTGGCCGACTCCTCGCCGTAGATCTTCTTCAGCCCCTTCCGCGGGGACGGGGCCGGCTCGCCGTCGAAGATCCGCTTCTGGTTGCTCGGCCGCAGGTCGGCGACGGCGACGATCTCGTTGAACTCGGGGTTGTGGTCGCCGATCAGCACCCCGCCCTCGTCCCCGGCCCCGAGCAGGGCGGTCTTGACCGCCTTGTTCCCCTTCCACGACGAGTACCCGAAGTACACCGCCGCCGACAGCGGGACGACGGCGGCCCCGGCGGCCATGCTCTTCATGAACCCGCGGCGGGTCAGCTCGCCGGCCGCGGACTCGAAGTTGCGGCGGCCGGTTTCCTTTTGTTCGGCGGTGAGGTCGAGAGCCATGATCCTGCTCCAGCGGGGGTGCTTGTATTGTGCGTTGGGTTGCGAGCGGGTTGAAGTCAAAAAGCCCACCCGTTGCAACGGGTGGGCTTCGGGTGAATCAGATGTTCTTGCCGAACAGGCACCGGCACCAGAGGGCGTCCAGCCCCATCCACCGGCCGGTCGGGTGGACGGCGACCACCAGCAGGGCCAGGCACTCGATCACGTTCTTGTTGATGAACAGCGGGTTCCCCTCGGTGCCCGGCGGCAGCGGGTACCACGGGAACGGTGGGTGGGTCAGGTACGTCAGCACCAGGAACCCGGCCCCGACCAGGCAGGCGACCGGGGTGAACAGCCCGGCCAGCAGGCACGCCCCGACGGCCACCAGCATCCACATGGTCTGCCGGTCCAGCTCGGCGATCGGCTTCGGCGGGGCGGCCGGCGGCTCGTACCCCTTCGGGGCGTACAGCTTGATGAGGTCGGTCAAGAACTTCTCGGCGTCGGCGGCGAGGTCGGTCTTGGCGGCACGCAGGTCGGCCCGGGCGGCGGCGGCCCGCTTCATCTCCAGCCCGTACCCGTTCCCCAGCCCGACCGCCTCACGGGCGGCCAGCTCGTCCACGTGCTGCTGCATCAGAGCGATCTGCCGCAACCGGTCCGGGACCGACTGGGCGACGTCACCCGACGTGACGAACGGCACCTTCCCGTCCTTCTTGTCCAGGCCGGCGATCCACCGGGCGTACAGCGCCTTCGGCTCGTCCGCCTTCGGCGGGTCGCTCACCGCCTGGTCGATCCGGATGGACGGCTCGTGCGGGCAGAGGGCAGCCTGTTCCGCCTGGCCGAGCTTGGCGAACTCGGCGGCCGTCACCGGCTTCCGCAGGGTGAGCATCTCGGCGAACACCTTGTCCGGGTCGACCAGGTACTTCTTCCGCATCTGCTCGCCGAACGGCCCCTCGGCGACGGCGAAGTACGGCTCGCTGGTGAACGGCCGGTTGGTGTCGGTCGGGCCGACCATATGGGACTGCACCTTGTACAGCCCCTCGAACAGGAAGTGCCAGCCGATGGCCAGCCGCAGGGCGAGCAGGAAGAACACCCGCGGCTGCCAGTTGTTCGTGGCGGTGGCGACGATCAGCGACAGCAGGGTGCCGCCGAGGCCGGCGTACACCACCGGGAGCGGGATGACGGAGAGGTCCATCGAGCGGTTCCAGGGTCAGGCGGTCGGAGGGTCGTAGTTCAACGGGCCGAGGTTCGCGGTCCGGGGGCGGTCGGCGTCATCAGGCAGAAGGACCGCGGCCAGGTCGGGGCGGGAGCGACAGTATTGTTCGGCCCACCCCGCCCCGGCAACAAAAAACGCCGTGGACAGCGCGTCCGCCTTGGCCGCCGTCGGGGCGACGCAACTGGCACTGGCGATGCCGGCCGCCGGCCGGCCGGTCCGCGGGTCGAGCAAGTGGCCGTACCGCTGTCCGTTGTACTCGAAAAACTGGAAAGTGGCGGCGGACGTGCCGAACCCCCGGTCCGCCAGCCAGACGGTGCCGAGGGTGCGGCCGTCGTCGTGCGGGTGGTTCACGGCCACCGCCCACCCCCGCGGCTGGCCCGGCGGACAGCCGATGGCGTACACGCTGCTCCCGCCGCCGTGCAGCAGGGCCGACCGCACGCCCCACTTCCTCTGCAGTAACTCGGCGGCCCGGTCCAGGGCGTACCCTTTGCCGATGCCGCCGAAGTTCAGTTCCAGTCCGGCTCGCCGATACTTAACCGACTGCGACGCCGGGTCGAGCAGGACGTGCCGCATCCCGGAACACTGCCGAGCGGCGGCCAACTCTTTCGGCGGCGGGATGCGGCCCTCCCGCTTGTAAAAGCCCCATTCCTTGGTGAGTGCCCCGGTCGCCGGGTCGAACGCCCCGGCCGTGTCGGCAGTGAGGGCCGCGGACTGGCTCAGCAGATCGAACAGCCCGGCTTCCACGATCACGGCCCGCTCGGCGGCAGCGGCGTTCAAGCGGCTGACTTCGCTGTGGTCGCGGTAGACGGTGAGTTGGCCTTCGAGGTCGTCGATCAGGTCGAGGGCGTCTTCGGCGGCGGGAAGGGCGTCCGGGGTGCCGGCCGGCAGGGCGATCTCGAACGTGGTCGCCATCGCCCGCCGGGAGAACCGGATCAGGGTGAGGTCTACGACGGGTTCAATCGGGACCGGTAGCAGCAGGTCAGCGAGCATCCGGTCGTCCTACCAGTCCACCCGAAGGGGGTGGACTGCCCCGGGGGTAGGGACCAGATCGCAGCCCGGTTTGTAGTCTCAGCTTTCGCCGTACAGGTCGTGGATCATCGGGTCGAGCCGCTTGGTGTTCCGCTCGACGGCCAGGACGATCGTCTGCTCCTCCATCCCGTCCGCCGAGGTGGCCACCGCCGGGATGATCTGCCGGCTGTCCGGCAGGCTGAACCGCATCACCGCCGTCCCGTCCGGCTTCAGCTTCACCCCGTCGTTCTGCAGGGTGACGGTCGCGGCCGGGTCCGTCTTCACGTACACGATCAGCTCGGCGTCGATGTCGAAGAAGAACTTCTTGAGCTTGCCCGGCAGCACCGCCCCGCTGCCGAACGGCGTGTCCTTGAGCGGCCGGCGGAACTGGTCGTCCGGCAGGTCGCGGCCGTGAGCCGGGCCGTCGGCCGCGGCGGCCGGGCGGTCGCCCTCGGACCAGTTGCCGTCCTCCATCGCCTCGCTCGCCCCGGCCTTCGGCGGGGACACCACGTTCGACCGGCAGAGCGGGAAGAACCGGCCGGACCGGGTCAGGTAGCCGATGTCCGCCCGGTACGACCGGGGCGGCTGGGGCACGTCGATGTACCAGCGGTTGCACCCGCCGTGCAGGACGATGTCCCGGACCGGCGCCTCGGACGTGCTGGTCGTGTCCTGGGAGGTCACGTCGAACAGCCGGATGATCGGCTTGGCCCCGTGCCACTCCTGGCCGAGAGCCGCCTCGGCCCGCTGGACCGACTGGGTGGACAGCTCCCAGAAGGCGTGCAGCCAGTAGGCGTCCGGGGCGGTCACGACGATCCGGTCCTTGACCGGCCCGCCGCCCGCCTTCGCCTTGGTGGACAGATCCTTGTCGGCCGGGATGACCGCCTCCACGCGGACCGTGGTGGACGGCTTGACCGACGGCTTGGCCGCCGGCTCCATCTTGGCGACCGCCGGCTTGACCGGGACGGGCGCCGGCTTGGCGACGGGCTTCACGACCGGCTTGCTCGCCGCCTGCTTGGCGTTCGACGGGATCGGTTTGCCGGCCGGTCTGCTCGGCTTACCGCTCGCCTTCGACGCCTTGGCGGTCGCTTTCGGCGGGGCGGACAGCGCCTTGACGAGCGCGTCCTTGGACAACCCCTCCGCTCCGGCCACGCCCCGGCGGCGGGCCAGTTCGAGCAGTTGTTTCTTGGTCCGATCGCTCAGCGGCGGTTTGCTCATCGGCAGACACTCCCTACCGCCGCGGACGAGCGTGGCGGGCCGGGCGGGGGCGTCCGTGCGGTTGCGGCCTCGGAATCCGGTCCCGGGGCGGATGTTGCGGCCACCCGAAGAGAGGGCCGTCGGGCGGCAGTCCCATCGAACGGGCCGAAGCCCGGGGTCGGGCGGGGCGAGTCGGTGGGATCCGGCAGACGGGGGGCGTCTGTCCGGAAGTCCGGCCCAACTCTTCTGCAACTCTAAAGAAATGTCGATCGCGGTGTCAACGCGAGTTGGCACACTCAGACCGAGTTTGACGTCTTCTGGTGCCCAAAATTCTAAATCATTCTCGTTTTACAAACAGAAATCTGCCCAGCTTTCGCTTGTGAAAAAAAACACGAATTGCGTTGCCACCCGCCACCGTGGTTCCAAAAATGCCTACGTCCGAACCGTGTGACAACCAGCGACGTGGGCCAAGCGTGGACGTGTTGATCCTCGTCCTCGGCACCGTCGTCGTTTGGCTGGTGGCCCCGCCCGTGGTGGCGACGGCTCACGGGGGAGGGCAGTATCTGCCGGCGGCGATCGGCCTGTTGGTCTGCTTGCCGGCGGCAGCGGTGACGCTGGTGGTGATCGGGATGGTGGCTAAGCGGTTGCCGGAGTTCGGGCCGGTGGCGGTCGTGGCCGGGACGGGGTTGCGGCTCTGCTGGGCGGTCGGGTGGGTGGCGCTGGTGGGCGACCTGGCGGAATCCTGGGGCACGACCCGGGGGCGGGTTGCCGAGTGGGTGACGGCCTTCTATCTGGTGACTCTGGCGTTCGAGGTCGGGCTGCTTGTCCGGCGGCTGTCGGCCCGATCGCCCCTGCCACCGGCGACCCATGACGGCACCAGCGGGCCGGCCTGACGCGGGCGACTTCCGCAGTCTGGCCCTGATCTCGACGGCCGTGACCGGGATGGTCGCCCCGATCCTGATCGGGGTGTGGCTGGACAATCGGTACGGGTGGGCGCCCTGGGGCATGGCCGTCGGGGCGGTGGTCGGAGTGGGCGGCGGGTTCGCCCGCCTGGTCATGATGAGCCGCCGAGCCGACGAGGCCGGCGGCCCGCCGACAACGGGCTGAGAGTACATGGCACACGACCCGCTCGAGCACGTCATCGACCACCCGCTGTTCAGCGGTGCCCCGGTCACCAAGTATCAGGTGCTGATCGTCGCTGCTGCGGCGCTGGTCGCCGCGCTGTACATCCCACTGGCCCGCAAGGTGGCGACCGGGGAGCCGGTCCGCGGGCCGCTGTGGAACGCCCTGGAAGCCCTGCTGATCTTCATCCGCGACCAGGTAGCCCGGCCGAACATCGGTAGCGGCCACGACCACCACGAGTTCCACAGCGACGCCCAGGAGCACGGCGAGGAGGCCCGGGAGGCGTACCTCGACCCGCAGCACTTCTTGGCGGACAAGTACGTTCCGTTCCTGTGGACTCTGTTCCTGTTCATCCTCGCCTGCAACCTGCTCGGCATGGTCCCGTTCCTGGGGTCGCCGACCGCGGATATCAGTGTGACGCTGGTGCTGGCCGCCATCGTCTTCCTGGTCATCCACGTTTCGGCCGTCATCCGGCTGGGGCCGGGCAAGTACGTGATGTCGTTCATCCCCCATCTGAAGGGGGACAACCTGCTGATGAGCATCTTCCTGAGCGTCCTGATCGTGCCGCTGATCGCGGTCATCGAGGTGCTCGGGGCGTTCATCCGCGGGGCGGTGCTCGCCATCCGGTTGTTTGCCAACATCTTCGCCGGGCACGTCGCCCTGGCGGTGATCCTGGCGTTCGCCATCGGGGCGAACAACCAGTTCAGCCCCGGCGGCGGGGTGGCGGCCGTGTTCCTCGGCACCGCCCTGAGCGTGCTGGAGCTGTTCGTCGCCTTCCTGCAGGCGTTCGTGTTCGTGCTGCTGACGTCGATCTTCCTCGGGATGCAACTGAACCCCGAACACTAACCCGTTTCCGTCTCCCTCAAGCTGGACAAGGACCGACTCACATGAAGCTCGCCGCCAAACTGGCCCTGGTGCTGTTCGTTCTGCTGGCCATGACCGCCTCGCCCGCCGCGGCCGCCGACGACGCCGGCAAGTCCGGGTCCGGGATGGGCGCCGGGATAGGGGCCGGGCTGGCCATCGTCGGGGCCGGGATCGGGATCGGGCTGATCGGGTTCGCCGCCCTCGGCGGCATCGCCCGGCAGCCGGAGGCTGCCGGCAAGATTCAGGTGAACATGATCGTGATGGCGGCTCTGGTCGAAGGGGCAGCGATCATCGCCCTGCTGGTCATCTGCTACGCCCTCGTCGGCAAGGTTTGACGCTGGCCCTCGGATGTCCCCAGCCGCGAGGAGTCCCATGACCGCCATTCTTTCCCGAGCCGCGGCCGTCGCACTGGCCGTGCTGCTCGCCGCCCCGGCCGTCGGTCTGGCGGCCGACGCCGGCCACGGCGGCGAGACGAAGAGCGTACTGTCGCCGGACCTGGCGAACTCGGCCGTCACCCTGGTCGTGTTCCTGGCCCTCCTGGCGATCCTGTACAAGTTCGCCTGGGGGCCGATCCTGAAGGGGTTGCAGGCCCGCGAGGGGGCCATCTTCGCCGCCCGGGACGACGCGGTGAAGGTGAAGCACGAGGCCGAGGAGCTGCGGGCCAAATTGGCCGCCGAGTACGCCTCCGCCAACGATAAGATTCGCCTCATGATGGACGAGGCCCGGCGGGGCGCCGAGGCGCTGCGGGCGTCCGAGCGGGCGGCCGGCCAGAAGGAGGCGTCCGACGAGCGGGACCGGGCCAAGCGGGACATCGAGTCCGCCAAGGACGCCGCCCTGCAGGAGATTTACCAGAAGTCGGTGCAGCTTGCGTCGCTGATGTCCGCCAAGGCCATCCGCCGCGAGTTGACCCCGGCCGACCACGCCCGGCTGCTGGACGAGTCGCTGTCCGAGCTGAAGGCCGGCGTCAGCCGGAACTGATTTGCGTAGGGTCCGCTGTGCGGACCGGTGGCGCTCCCACGGTCCGCACAGCGGACCCTACACCGAACGGCCCAACGACCCATGCCCGACTCGACCCACGACACCGTGCTGGAAGTGACCGGGGCGACCGCCCGGCTGGCCCGGGTGTACGCCGAGGCGCTGATGGCCGCGGCCGGCGACCAGGGGGAGGCCGTCGGCGGCGAGCTGACCGGGGTCGCCCAGGCGGTCACGGCCAAGTTCGACGTGTTCGCCTTCCTGGGCAGCGGGGCGGTCAACCGGAAGGCCAAGTTGCCGATCCTGGCCGCCGCCTTCAACCACACCGCCTCCGAGCTGATGCAGAAGTTCCTCGGCGTGCTCGCCCAGAACAACCGGCTGGCCTTGCTGCCGGCGATCGCCGCGAGTTACCAGCAACTGCGGGACGAGGCGGCCGGCCGGGTGCGGGTGACAGTCACGTCCGCCGTCCCGCTCTCCGACCCGCAGTTGGATACGCTCAAGGCCACCCTGGCCGACAACCTGAAGGCCGAGCCGGTGATCCGCACCCGGACCAACCCGGACCTGCTCGGCGGGCTGGTGGTCCAGGTCGGCGACCGGGTGTACGACACCTCGGTCCGGACCCGGCTGGACACCCTCCGCTCCCACCTGATGACGAGTGGCACTCATGGCGCTTAAGCAGTCGGCCGGCGAGATCGCCGCGATCCTGGAGCGGCAGATCCTCGACTTCGGCAAGCAGGTCGACGTCCGGGCCACCGGCAAGGTGCTGGAGGTCGGGGACGGGATCGCCCGGGTGTACGGGCTGTCCGAGGTGATGGCCGGGGAGATGATCGAGTTCCCCGAGGCCGGCGTCACCGGCCAGGCGTTCAACCTGGAAGAGAACTCGGTCAGCGTCATCATCCTCGGCGACTACCTGAAAGTCACCGAGGGGATGGAGGTCCGGACCACCGGCAAGCTGCTCCGGGTGCCGGTCGGCAAGGCGCTGATCGGCCGGGTGGTGGACCCGCTCGGCAACCCGATGGACGGCAAGGGGCCGATCATCACCGACAAGTCCCGGCTGATCGAAAGCCCGGCTCCGGGCATCGTCGACCGGCAGCCGGTGAAGCAGCCGCTCCAGACCGGGATCAAGGCGATCGACGCCATGACCCCGATCGGCCGGGGGCAGCGGGAGCTGATCATCGGCGACCGGAAGACCGGCAAGACCCAGATCGCCCTCGACACGATCATCAACCAGAAGTCGGAAAACGTCATCTGCGTGTACGTGGCGTGCGGGCAGATGGAATCGAAGATCGCCGGGGTGGTGGAGAAGCTGCGGGAGAAGGGCGCCCTCGACTACACCGTGGTGGTGGTGGCGTCCGCGTCCGACCCGGCCCCGCTCCAGTACATCGCCCCGTACGCCGGCACCGCCATCGCCGAGTACTTCATGTACGAGGAGGGGCGGGACACCCTGTGCGTGTACGACGACCTGTCCAAGCAGGCCGCCGCGTACCGCCAGTTGTCCCTGCTGGTCCGCCGGCCGCCGGGCCGAGAGGCGTACCCGGGGGACGTGTTCGACTGTCACAGCCGGCTGCACGAACGGTCCGCCAAGCGGGCCGACCGGTACGTGATCGTCCCGGCCGACGCGGACGAGGCGAAGGTGACGGCCGACTGGGGCGTGAACAAGGCCGGGGCCGGCACCCAGAAGCGGGGGCCGAGCGACAAGGGGATGGTGTACGTCGGCCCCGGGGACGCCGGCGGGCTGGAGCAGGCCAAGCACGACCTCAAGGGCTTCCCGGGGACGAAGATCGCCAAGATCCCGGGGTCCGGCGGGTCGCTGACCGCCCTGCCGATCATCGAGACGCTCGAAGGCGAGGTCTCGGCGTACATCCCGACCAACGTGATCTCGATCACCGACGGGCAGATCTACCTCCAGCCGGAACTGAAGAACGCCGGGGTGCTGCCGGCCGTGGACGTGGGCATCTCGGTCAGCCGGGTGGGCGGGAACGCCCAGATCCCGGCCATGAAGGACAAGCGGGTGGCCGGCGGCCTGAAGCTGACCCTGGCCCAGTTCCGCGAGCTGGAGGCGTTCGCCCAGCTCGGCACCGAACTCGACCCGGCCACCCAGAAGCAGCTCGACCGCGGCTACCGGATGGTGGAGCTGCTCAAACAGGGGCAGTACGAGCCGCTGAACGTGGCCGATCAGGTGATGGTCATTTTCGCCGGCAACACCGGCGGGCTGGACGCCGTGGACCGCAAGAAGGCCCGGGAGTGGGAGGCCCAGTTCCTGCGGTTCATGCGGGAGCAGATGCCGGAGGTCCGCGACCTCCTGGCGAAGGAAAAGAAGATCACCCCCGAGGTGGAGCAGAAGCTGAACGCCGCGATTACGACGTTCAACGGGCAGTTCAAGGCGTAACCCTTCCCTCCTCGTTCCCACGCTCTGCGTGGGAACGGGGTGGCGCGACGCTCTGCGTCGCGGATGACCGGGCGGCGGACCGCACGACCAGACGGGACGCAGAGCGTCCCTTCCGTGCGTTCCCACGCAGAGCGTGGGAACGAGGAGGTGGGTGAGGCGTGGCTAACCTGCGTTCGCTGGTCCGTCGTCGCAAGGCGATCCGGAACATCCGGAAGATCACCAAGACGATGGAGCTGATCGCCACCGCCCGGTTCAAAAAGGCGCTCGACCGCGCCACCGAGGCGGACGCGTACACCAAGAAGATTGCCGAGCTGGCCGCCGACCTGAGCAAGAACGCCGGCGAGGTCAGCCACCCGCTGCTGGCCGTCCGGCCGGCCACCAAGAAGGTGCTGGTGCTGGTGCTGACCAGCAACCGCGGGCTGTGCGGCGGGTACAACGGCGGGATCATCCGCGAGGCCCAGGCCACCCTCCGTGGGCTGCGGGCGGACGGCACCCCGTTCGACCTGGAAGTGTCCGGCAAGCGGGGCCAGGCGTTCTTCAAGTTCCAGCAAGTGCCGCGGAGCCGGGAGTACACCCAGTTCGAGGACAAGCCGACGTTCGCCCAGGTGGACGAGCTGGCCAGCCGGTACATCGACCTGTACGTGTCCGGGCAGATCGACAAGCTGGTGGTGGTGTACCAGAAGTTCTACACCGCCGCCCGCCAGCAGCCGGTGGCCGAGACGCTCCTGCCGCTGTCGTCGGTCAGCGTCGAGTCGAGCCGGAAGGGGCCGGCGGGGGCTGCGGACACCGCCGGGCCGGCGGTCGATTACGAGTTCCTGCCGAGCGCTGCGGACATCCTCGGCGAGCTGGTGCCGGTGGCGTTCAAAGTGCGGTTGTTCAAGTGCTTCCTGGACGCGGCGGTGAGCGAGCAGATCGCCCGGCGGGTGGCCATGAAGGCGGCCACCGAGAACGCCGGCGACCTGATCAAGGGCGTCACCCGGCTGTACAACCGGACCCGGCAGGCGAACATCACGAAGGAGATCAGCGAGCTGATCGGCGGGTCCGAAGCGCTGAAGTGACCGAACGCCCACGGATGATCACCCGTGGGCTTTGGAGCCGCGATGACTGCTACACGCCGCCATCTGACGTTCGCCACCCTGGATGACGCCGTCCGAGACGCCGAGCGGTTGCAGGCCGTCGGGTACGAGAAAGCCGGCGCCTGGAACTTGGCCCAAGTGTGCGGCCACCTGACGGACTGGCTGACGTACCCGGTGAGCGGCTTCCCGAAGGCTCCGCTGCCGATCCGTCTGGTGCTGTGGGCGGTCAGCAAGACGATGGGCCGAGGGATGCTGGAGAAGTACCTGCGGGACGGGATGCCGGCCGGCAAGCCGACCATGCCGCAGTCGGTCCACCCTGCAGGCGGCGACGTGACCGGAGCGATCAGCCGGTTGCGGGAGGCGGCCGAACGGTTCGAGGCCCACGACGGCGATTACTTGCCGTCCCCGCTGTTCGGCCCGCTGACCCGGGACGAGGCGCGGCGGGTGCAGTTGGCTCACTGTGCCCATCACCTGAGCTTTCTGGTTCCAAAGGCGTAGGGTCCGCCGTGCGGACCGTGTAGACCCTGACCGGTCCGCACCGCGGACCCTACCGAGGCGATATCGATGGTAGCCACCGCGAAAAAGACCGGGAGCATTGTCCAGGTGATCGGGTCCACGTTCGACGTGGAGTTCGACGAGGGGCACCTGCCGGCCATTTACAACGCCGTCACCATCAAGTCCAAGGACATCGACCTGACCGGCGAGGTGCAGCAGCACCTGGGCGGTAGCCGGGTGCGGTGCGTCGCCCTGGGCAGCACCGACGGCCTGGTTCGCGGCATGCCCGTCACCGACACCGGGGCGCCGGTGAACGTGCCGGTCGGGCTGGAAACCCTGGGCCGGGTGTTCAACCTGCTCGGCCAGCCGATCGACGGCCAGGGGCCGGTCGGCAACAAGGAGACCCGGGGCATCCACCGGGAGCCGCCGAAGTTCGACCAGCTCTCCCCGAAGGCCGAGGTACTGGTCACCGGGATCAAGGTGATCGACCTGCTCACCCCGCTGGCCCGGGGGGGCAAGGCCGGGCTGTTCGGCGGGGCCGGCCTCGGCAAGACGGTGATTCTGCAGGAACTCATCACCCGGATCGCCAAGGAGTACAAGGGGTACTCGGTGTTCGCCGGGGTGGGTGAGCGGACCCGGGAGGGGAACGACCTCTGGCTGGAAATGCAGGAGACCAAGACCGGGGCCGGGGCGGACGCCCAGAGCGTGCTCAAGTCCACGGCGATGGTGTTCGGCCAGATGAACGAGCCGCCGGGCGCCCGGCTGCGGGTGGCCCTGTCCGCCCTGACGATGGCCGAGTGGTTCCGGGACAGCACCGGGACGGAAACCCTGCTGTTCGTGGACAACATCTTCCGGTTCAGCCAGGCCGGGTCCGAGGTGTCCGCCCTCCTGGGCCGGATGCCGAGCGCGGTGGGTTATCAGCCGACGCTGGCCACCGAGATGGGCGAACTGCAGGAGCGGATCACCTCCACGTCGAAGGGGGCGATCACGTCCGTGCAGGCGGTGTACGTGCCGGCCGACGACCCGACCGACCCGGCCCCGGCCAACACGTTCCAGCACCTGGACGCGTTCATCTACCTGGAGCGGTCGATCTCGGAGAAGGGCATCTACCCGGCGGTCGACCCGCTGGCGTCGAACAGCCGTCTGCTCGACCCGGCCATCGTCGGGCAGGAGCACTTCGAGGTGGCCGACCGCGTGAAGCGGACCCTCCAGCGGTACCGGGAACTCCAGGACATCATCGCCATCCTCGGGGTGGACGAGCTGAGCGAAGAGGACAAGGCGGTGGTCGGCCGTGCCCGGCGGATCGAGCGGTTCCTGAGTCAGCCGTTCTTCGTCGCCGAGGCGTTCACGGGTAAGTCCGGCAACTTCACCAGCCTGAAGGACACCATCCGGTCGTTCAAGGAGCTGGTGGACGGCAAGTGGGACCACCTGCCGGAAGGGGCGTTCATGTACGTCGGCCCGATCGAGGAGGCCGAGGAAGCGGCCAAGAAGATGGCCGGGAAGTAAGGCGGATGACAAGGTGGCACGGTGGCACGGTGACAAGGTGACACAGCCTTTCACCCGTCACCGTGTCACCTTGTCACCTTGTCATGAGGTGACAGATGGCCGAAGCCACGGGCAAGACCGTTCGAGTGGTGGTCGTCACCCCCGAGCGGGCGGTGCTGGACGAGGCCGCCGAGTTCGCGGTGCTGCCGCTGTACGACGGCGAGATCGGGGTGCTGCCGGGCCACGCGGCGTTCGTCGGCCAGCTCGGGCCAGGGGAACTGCGGCTCACCACCCCCGGCGGGGCGACCAAGCGGTACTTCGTGGACAGCGGGTTCGCCCAGGTGCGGGCGGACGTGGTCAACGTGCTGACCGCCAAGGCGGTGCCGGCGGCCGAGGTGACGGCCGCCAAGGCCGAGGCCGCCGCCGCCGAGGCCGACGCCTTGCCGGTGACGGACGCGTCGTCCCGGGCCAGTCGGGAGAAGGCCCAGGCCCGCGCCCGGGCGATGGTCCGGCTGGCGATCAAGGGCTGACCAGTAGTGCGTCCACGGAAAACGGCGTCGGCCCGGTCAACAGACCGGGCCGACGCCGTTTTCCGTGTCCGAAGATGCCGCAGTCGGGTATCCTCGGGTGACAGACGGAACGTCGGCCGCCCGAGATGATCCCGTGGACGCCATCCGATTCCGTCACGAGGGGGACGACCACTTTTACGCCGTCCTGAAGCGGCGGGTTGCCGAACACCTGCGGGCGGGCGGGCGGACCGGGTACGCGGACCGGCTGTTCTGGACGAAGGCGGCCCTGTTCGGCGGGCTGGCCGTCGGTTGTTACGCCCTCATCCTGTCCAGCCCGTTCCCGGCCTGGACGCTCCTTCCGCTGGCCGCCGGGTACGGGGCGGCGGTCATCCTGCTCGGCATCAACGTGGCCCACGACGCCGCCCACCGGACCGTCAGCCGGCGGTGGTGGGTGAACGACCTGATCCAGTTCGGCTGCTTCACCCTGGTCGGGGTGAACGCCTACCTGTGGCGGCTGCGGCACACCCGGTCGCACCACGTCTTCCCGAACGTGAACGGGTGCGACATCGACATTGACGAGAACCTGTTCCTGCGGCTGTCCCCGAACCAGCCGTGGCGGCCGCACTTCCGCTGGCAACACCTGTACGCCCCGCTGGCCTACGTGTTCGTCGCCGTCCACACGATCGTCTGGCAGGACTTCGCGTACCTGTGGAAGCGACGGCTGGCGAACATGACCGACCTCCGGCACCCGTGGCACCAGTACCTGCTGTTCGGGCTGTCGAAGGGGCTGTACGCCGGGCTGACGCTCGGCCTGCCGATGTGGCTCTTGCCGGTCCCGTGGTGGCAGGTGCTGCTCGGGTATCTGGCGATGACCGCGACCGTGTCGGTGGTGTTCGTGTTCCTCTTGATCGGCACCCACTTCTCGGACGCGACCGAGTTCCCGGCCACGACCCCGGCCGGCGACCTGCCGTACACCTGGGCCGAACACAACCTGGCGACCGCCTGCGACTGGGCACCGGAGAGCTTCTGGGCGCACTTCTTCGTCGGCGGGGTGAACGCCCACGCCGCCCACCACCTGTTCCCGAAGCTGTGCCACACCCACTACCGGGCGATCGTCCCGATCATCGCGGCCACGGCCGCCGAGTTCGGGCTGCCGTACCACCGCACGTCCCTGGCGGGCATGATCGACGGGCACTTCCGGTTCCTGCGGGCGATGGGCCGGCCGCCGGTCGGTCAGCCGTCGAACCCGTACTCGGACTCGACCCTGGCGACCCTGAGCCGGTAGCAGGCGTACCACTTCTCCCGCCCGTGTTGCTGGGCGAGCCTGTGCTCGGCGTGCTCCCGCCACCCGCGGATCGCGTCCAGGCTGGCCCAGTAGGACACCGTGATGCCGACCCGGTCCTCGCCGCGGGCGCTCTCGACGCCGAGGAACCCGGGCATCCCGGCCGCCAGCTCGACCATCCGGTCGGCGGTGACGCCGTACCCGTCAGCGTCAGCCGGGGTGCGGACCGAGGTGAAGATGACCGCGTAGTACGGCGGCGGCGGGGTGGCTGCGAGCGGGGACGGGGCGGACATGGGGTGATCTCGTAGGGCGGTGCCGAGTCTTCGAGGCCCGCCGGCCCGGGCGGGGAGCGGTTGCCGGACCGGCGGGCCTCCCAAAGCGTCGGCACCGCCCTACTTCAGACGACTCAGCGCATCCACCCAGCCGGCGACGCTCGGCTCGACCCACGTCGTCACCAGCCACGGCAGCACCCCGAGGGCGATTGCCAGCAGCGCGAACGGCAGCAGCACCACGAACTCCCGCGCACTCAAATCGGGGAAGTCGGCGGTCGCCGGGTTGGTGCCGAGGTACACCTTCTGCCACGTCCGCAAGAGGTAGGCGGCGGTCAGAATGGTCGCCAGGATGGCCGGCACCGCCAGCCCCGGGCAGAAGTTCCACGCGGCGAGGATGACCATGAACTCGCCGACGAACCCGCACAGCCCGGGCAGGGCCATCGATGCGAAGATCAGCACCGCGGAGAGGCCACCGTACAGCGGCATCGGCTCCAGGAGGCCGCCGAGCCGGTCGATCTCCCGGTGGTGCGCCCGGTCGTAGACGACGCCGACCACGAAGAACAGGGCACTCGCGGTGATCCCGTGGGCGAGCATCTGGAACACCGCCCCGTTCACGCCCCACTCCCACATCTCCGACTTCCCGGCCGACCACGCCGCCAGCCCGAGCACCACGTACCCCATGTGGCTGACGCTGCTGTACGCCAGCAGGGTCTTGAAGTCGGTCTGGGCGAACGCGACGAGCGCCCCGTAAACGATGGCGACGACGCCGAGCAGCCCGACCCACCACGCCAGCTCGTGGGCCGCCCACGGGGCGAGCGGGAAGGCGAACCGCAACAGGCCGTACCCGCCGAGCTTGAGCAGCACCCCGGCCAGGATCATGCTCACCGGGGTCGGGGCTTCGACGTGGGCGTCCGGTAGCCAGGAGTGCAGCGGCACCAGCGGCACCTTCACCGCGAACCCGACGAACAACAGAGCGAAGACCCAGTACTGGAACGCGGTCGAGCACACCGGCTGGGCCTTCAGCCGGGCGAGGGCGGCGTCCCGGTTTACCCCTGGGGCGAACAGCCGCACGTCGGTGGACTTGTCGTCCGGCAGCGGGGCGTCGACCGCCGCCCGCCGGACCGCGAGGCGTTGCTCCTGGCCGCTTAGCACCAGCATCACCGCCCGCCCGACCTTGGACAGCGTGACGAAGTCGAACGTGTGAACCTCGACCTGCTTCACCGCATCGGCTTCGGACAACGCCGGGTTTTCGCGTCGCAGGTCGGCGGCCCGGACGGCCACCGTCTGCTGGTCCACGAAGTCCCGCACGTCAACCGAGTACAGGGCGATGATGGCGGACAGGATGCACACGCTGCCGACCAGGGTGTAGACGACGAACTTGGCCGCCGCGTACTTCCGCCGGCCGCCGCCCCACAGGCCGATCAGGAAGTACATCGGGACCAGCATGATCTCGTAGAAGACGAAGAACAGAAACAGGTCCAGGGCCAGGAACGCCCCGGTGACGCCGGTCTGGAGCAGCAGCAACAGGACGAGGTAGCCTTTCAGGTGCCGCTCGATGGTCCAACTGGCGATCAGTGCGAACAGGTGGACGACGCAGGTGAGCAGCACCAAGGCCAGGCTGATGCCGTCGAGGCCGAGGGCGTAGTCGATGTCGAACCGGGCGACCCACGGCCGGCGGGTGAGCAGGTCGAAGCTGTTCACCGCCCGGGGGATGGCCTGGGCGGCGTCGCTGGCCTGCTGGTCGGCCCGGTTGTCGAGCGTCACGTCCGGGTGGTACATGGTGCGGACGCTGCGGTCCGACCGCATTTCCAACAGTTGGTAGTAGTCGACCAGCCGGCACAGCCCGAGGGTGAGGGCGGCGGCGGTGCCGATCAGGGCGATCCACCGCATGGTTTCGCGGAACCGGCTCGGGACGAGCAGCAGCACGGCCGCCACCGCCGCCGGCAGGAACACCTGCAGGCTCAGGGTGATCAGGTCCACTTCCTGCTTGGCCGGGTCGAACAGTGCGCTCATCAACGGTTCCTGTTGGGCGGCGGGTCGGAAACCCATCTGCCGGCCCCTTCCCTAAGAGGGAACGGGGGGAGCAAGTGGCAAGTAGGTCCGGGTAACGGCTCTCGGTCGCGGGCGGGGTGACGGTTCCGCAGGGGGTCCCCGGCCCCTTCCCTAAGAGGGAAGGGGGAGCAAGCGGGGCGGCTCACCCCGGCAATCGCTTAGCCCCTCCCCGGCGGGAACTCCTCCCCCTTCCCTAAGAGGGAAGGGGGACGGGGGGTTAGGTTTCACACCCCCGCCCACGCGATGCAATCCGTCACTCATCGGGCGGAGAAGACGACCAGCATCCCGAGCAGCCCGGCGACGGTCAACCCCAGCACGGCCACGTACCCCCGCAGCCACCCGGTCTGCACCTCCCGCAGCCGCCGCCCGGCCTGGCCCGCCGACTGGCCGACGGCGTTCAGAAGGCCGTCCACCGTGCCCGGGTCGATCGTCTCGCCTGGGCCGTCGCCGGTCGGCCGACGGCGGTCGGCCGACCCACTCGCCTGGGCCAGCCGGACCGTCGGCCGGACGAACAGGGCGGCGTATAGCTCGTCGAAGTACCACTTGTGAACAAGGAACCGGGCGGACGACGGGGCGAGCAGGGCGCCGCTCTGGAACCGGGAGTACGCCACCCACCCGCCGGCCGCCGCGGCCAGCAGGGCCAGCCCGCCGGCGACGAGGTGGTACTGTTCGGCTAGGTGGTGCGCCTCGGTCAGCCCGGCGGGGCGGGGCGGCTCGGCGGTGTGCAGTAGCTTGCCGAGGGCACTGGCCCCGGCGTCCCACACCGGCCATCCCCAGGCGACGCCGACGCTGAACGCCGCCAGCACCACCAGCGGCAGCGTCATCGCCCACGGTGACTCGTGGGCGTGCTCCGCCGCCTTCGACCGCGGCGTCCCGGCGAACGCCAGGAGCCACAGCCGGCCCATGTAGTACGCGGTCATCAGGGCGGTGACGAGCGGCAGGAAGAACAGCAGGGCGTGTTTCGGCTCGGCCAGCGAGAACCCGAGGGCGGCGGACAGGATTTGGTCCTTGCTGTACCACCCGCTCAGGAGCGGGAACCCGGCGATGGCCAGGACGCCGATCAGGGTCGTGTACGCCGTCACCGGCATCCGCGTCCGCAGCCCGCCCATGTGCCGCAAGTCCTGGGCGTGGTGCAGCCCGAGGATGGCGCTGCCGGCGGCCAGGAACAAGAGCGCCTTGAAGAAGGCGTGCGTGAGCAGATGGAGTTGCCCGGCCGACCAGCCGCCGACCCCGAGGGCGAGCATCATGTACCCGAGCTGGCTCATGGTCGAGTACGCCAGCACCCGCTTGATGTCCGTCTGCACGCAGGCGATGGTGGCCGCCACGAACAGGGTGAACGCCCCGGTGTAGGCGATGACCACCAGCACGGTCGGGCTGAACAGCGGGAAGCACCGGCCGACCAGGTAGACGCCGGCCGCCACCATCGTCGCCGCGTGGATGAGGGCGCTGACCGGGGTCGGCCCCTCCATCGCGTCCGGCAGCCAGGTGTGCAGCGGCAGTTGGGCCGACTTGCCGACGCAGCCGACGAAGATGCCCAGGCCCATCAGCGTCAGGTACGGCTCGCTGATTGTCGGCACCAGCCGGATCAACTCCTGGATGTTCAGGGTGCCGCACTGGCTCCAGGCGACCGCGATGCCGACCAGGAACCCGGCGTCGCCGATGCGGTTGACGATGAACGCCTTGGTCGCCGCCGCCTGGGCCGACGGCCGCTCGTAGTAAAAACCGATCAGGAAGAACGAGCACGCCCCGACCAACTCCCAGCCGACGAACACCTGCATCAGGTTGTCGGCGATCAGCAGGTTCAACATGCTGAACGCGAACAGCGCCAGGTACAGGAAGAACCGGCCGAACCGCCCCCGCCGGTGCAGGTGGCCGTGGGCTGTGTGAACCTCGTGGTCCTCGATCCCGGGGTTCGCCTCGTCGCGCATGTAGCCGACGGAGAACAGCACGATCAGCGACCCGATCACCGTGACCATCGTGCATAACACGGCCGACAGCGTGTCGATGTGGTAGCCGAGTTCCAGCACCGAGTTCGACCACTTCGCCGCCCCGACCCGCACCCAGTCGGCCCGCTCGGCGTCGGCCGGGCCGTGGGGGTCGAAGCTCAGCAGCCCGGCGATCGCACACCCGGCGGAGGCGACCATCGCGGCGAGGACCAGGTAGCCGGCAAGCGTCGGCGGCAGGTGCCAGTGGCGGCCGAGCGACCGGGCCAGGTTGCGGGCGGTGCCGGCGACCAGCAGCACGACCGCCGCCGCCAGCGGCAACAGCGCCGCGACGACGAACCAGCGGCCGGGGTGCTCGCGGAAGAAGTCGCTCACCCCTTCAGCTCCTTCGCCTCGTCCACGTCCACGGTGCCGTGGTTGTTGTAGAAGTTGAGGAAGATCGCCAGGGCCACCGCCGCCTCGGCCGCCGCCAGCACGATCACCAGCACGGCGAACACCTGCCCTTCGAGCCGGAACCCGGGGACGTACCGGGCGAACGCCACGAAGTTCAGGTTGGCCGCGTTCAGGATCAGCTCGACGCCCATCAGGATGCCGATGGCGTTCCGCTTGACGGTGACGCACAGCGCCCCGCAGGCGAACAGCCAGGCGGCGAGCAGAAGGTACCCGGTCAGCCCGACCTCACCCACGGCTCCCCTCCGGCGTCTTCCGCTGTTTCGCCCGCGCCAGATACGCGGCGGCGATCAGCACCACGAGCAGGTGAACGGACACGATCTCGAACGGCAGCAGGAACGCCAGCCCGCCCGGCTTCTCCGGCACCCCGAGGAAGCTCAGCCCGAGCGGGGCGGTGCCGGGGAGCGGCCCGTCCGGCGGGGTCGGGTCGGCGGCGAACCCGAGCGACACCGCTACCAGTCCGGCGAACAGCCCCGCCGCCACCACGCCGCCGACGGCCCACTCGACGGCCCGGGCCGGCAAATAGGTCCGCGGGCCGCCGGCGGTCAGCATGATCCCGAACACCACCAGCACCAGCGTCCCGCCGACGTACACGATGAGCTGGGCGGCCCCGAGGAACTCGGCCCCGAGCAGGAAGTATGTCAGGCTCACCCCGATCAGCGTGACCAACAGCCAGACGGCCGCCCGGACCACGCTCTTGGTCAGGACGACGCCGAGGGCGGCGACCCCCGTCACCGCCGCCAGCACCGCGAAGATGGCCGTCGTCAGCGTCACAGCTTCCCCCCGACCGGTGGCTCCGCCCACACCCCGGCCAGCTTGCCGGCCGGCACATCCCCCCTCACCACAAACAGGCTGGCCAGCACGCCAAATACGAGCACCGCCGACCCGCCGGCGAGCACGTATCGCGTAACCAGCCCTAGCCACCCGGGGACGACCAGTTGCCACACGCACACGCCGACCAACAGCCCGCAACTGATCGGCAGGAAGTACTTCAGGCAGGTCATCATCACCTGATCGATCCGCAGCCGGGGCAGCGACCACCGCATCCACATCATCACCAGGATCAGGAACGACCCTTTGCCGACGAACACGGCCGCATTCAAGAGGTTGCCGGCCCACCACCCCCACCGCTCGGTCGGCTCGAACGGCAGGAGGCCGGTGTGCCAGCCGCCCAGGAACAGGTGGGCGGCCAATCCGCTGACGGCGAACATGCTGCCGTACTCGGCCAGGAAGAACACCGACCACCGGAACCCGCTGTACTCGGTGTGGAACCCGGCTACCAGCTCGCTCTCGGCTTCGGCCAGGTCGAACGGCGCCCGCTTGCAACTGGCTGTGGCGGTGACGAAGAAGATGAAGAAGGCGGCGAACGTGAACGGGTCGTGGAACAGGTTCCACTGCCAGAAGAAGCCCGTTTGTTGCCGGCCGATCTCGTTCAGGCTGAGCGTGCCGGCGACGCACACCGGGACCACTACGCACAGCGACCGGGGCACCTCGTAGCTGACCACCTGGGCCGCCTCCCGGACGCCGCCGAACAGCGACCACTTGCTGCCGGACGCGTACCCGGCGAGCATCACCCCGAACACCTCGCTGCTCAGCACGGACAGCATGAAGAAGGCGGCCACGCTCAGGTTCTGGGCGGCCAGCCCGCTGCCGAACGGCAGGGCCAGGAAGCCGACGAACGTGGCGGCGAAGGCCAGGTACGGGGCGACGTAGAACAGCGCCTTGTCGGCCGGGTCCGGGGCGGTGTCCTCTTTGGAGATCAGCTTGATCCCGTCGGCCAGGGACTGGAGCAGCCCGAGCGGGCCGGTGCGGGTCGGGCCGAGCCGGTCCTGCATCCGGCCGGACACCTTCCGCTCGGCCCAGATGAAAAGGAAGGCGGCCCCTCCAACGAACCCGATCAGGACACCGGCCGCCACCAGCGCGGCGGCCAGCACGGCGGCCCATTCGGGCAGGTACTCGGTGAGCGGCTCGACCACAGGGCGACCTCAACGCCGGCAGGAGTGGAGCTAATCTAGCCGAACCGGCCGCCGTCTGCCATCATTTGGCCGCGGAGTCACCTCCGTGACCTCCACCGTCTTGCTCCCCCTCTCCGCATCGGGGAGGGGGCCGGGGGGAGGGGTAAAAGCCCTCGAATAGTCGCAGGGACTCTCAGGTTTCGGGGGCGGGTTGGGGTCGTGACCCCTCCCCCGGCCCCCTCCCCGATGCGGAGAGGGGGAGAAAAGCATAAGAGGCGTCACCCCGATGCCGCGCTTCCGGCGCATCATGGCCCCGCCGCCCGCCGCCCGTACAGCGTCCGCCCCGCTGACGCCCGCCGGCACCTCGCCGCCCGGTTCGCCCAGCAGCCGCCGGCCGAACGGTAGGCGCCGGCCGACCCGCTCGCCCGGGACGCCAAGCTGGCCCGTCTGGAAGCGGCCCTGTTCGTCGCCGACGAGCCGCTGCCGGCGAAGAAGCTGGCCGACGCCGCCGGGCTGGCCGATGCCGCTGACGCCCGCCGGCAGGTCGGTCGGCTGCGGGAACTGCTCGACGCGGACGGGTCCGCGTTCCAGGTGGCCGAGCTGGCCGGCGGGTACCAACTGCTCACCCGGGACGTGTTCCACCCCTGGCTGCTCCGGCTGCGGCGGACCGGCCACGACCTGCGGCTCACCCCGACCGCCCTCGAAACCCTGGCCGTCATCGCCTACAAGCAGCCGGTCACGCGGGCCGACGTGGAAGCGGTCCGCGGGGTGGCGTGCAGCGAGATCATCCGCGTACTGATGGAGCGGGGCTTGGTGCGGGTGGCCGGCCGGCACGACTCGCTCGGCCGCCCGCAGGTGTACGGCACGACCAAGAAGTTCCTCCAGGCGTTCGGGCTGAACGCGCTCGCCGAGCTGCCGGAGGTGGACAGCCTCAAGCCGCCGGGCCGGCCGGGGTGATGTTCTTCTTGTAGGGTGCGTGTAGGCTATGCGAAACGCACCGCGACGACTCCCGCCATCGAACGCTGTCGTTGTGGGGCCGGTGCGTTGCGCTCCCAAAGCCTCGCTCCACGCACCCTACACCGAGCCGGCCGTTGTAGGGTGCGTAGAGGCTTTGCGCAACGCACCACTGCGATTCCCGCCCACAGGTGATGTCGTTGCGGGGCCGGTGCGTTTCGTCGCCGAGCCTCCTCATCGCACCCTACACCGGCGTGGACAGCATGAGGCCACCCGGGTGATCGGTATAATCCGCCCCATGAACCGACGACAGTTCCTCGGCCGGTCGGCGCTGGCCGCGGCCGGCACCGGGTGGGCCTATCTGGCCGGCAGTGTGCTGTTCGGCCGGGACGACGGCCCGACCCTGCTGAACGCCTCCTACGACGCCACCCGCGAACTGTACCGCCAACTCAACCACCTGTTCGCCGAGCGGCACCCGGGGGTGCGGGTGCGGCCGTCCCACGGCGGGTCCGGCAGCCAGGCCCGGGCGGTGGCCGACGGGCTGCCGGCTGACGTCGCCACCCTCGCCCTGTGGCCGGACACCGACCACCTCCGCAAGCAGGGGCTGATCGACGCCGGCTGGGAGGACCGCTTCCCGTACCGGTCGTGCCCGTACACCTCGCAGATCGTGTTCGTCGTCCGCCGGGGTAACCCGCACCAGGTCCGCGACTGGCCTGACCTGGCGTCCCGGCCGGGGCTGCGGCTCGTCACCGCCAACCCGAAGACCAGTGGGGCGGCCAAGCTGACGGTGCTCGCCGCCTGGAACGCGGTGACGGCGGCCGGCGGGTCGGACGCCGACGCGGAGGCGCTCGTCCGGGCGGTGTTCCGCCGGGTGCCCACCCTGGAGTCGTCCTCCCGGGCGGCGACCGTGACTTTTGCCCGGAAGCGGCTCGGGGACGTCCACCTGACCTGGGAGAACGAGGGGCAACTCGAAGCCCGGGAGTCAAACGGCGACCTGGAACTGGTGTACCCGACGACCACCGTCCGGGCCGAGCCGCATGTCGCCCTGTTGGACGCCAACGCCCGCCGGCACGGCACGGTTCAACTGGCCGACGAGTACCTGCGGTTCCTGTACGAGCCGGCGGCGCAAGAGGTGATCGCGGCGAACGGCTACCGGCCGAGCGACCCGGCGGCGCTGGCCCGGCACGCGGCCCGGTTCCCGGCGGTCGCCGAGCGGGCGGTCGGGCAGATCGTCCCCGGCGGGTGGCCCGAGGCCCAGACGCAGTTCTTCGCCGACGGCGGGGTGTTCGACCGGGTGTACGCCGGCTGACCCGGGCCGGTTATTCCTGCCGCCCGGCGCATCTGATACGATTTCTCTGTGGCGCCCCTGTCCGTGTCAATGTGTGAGATGCTACATTTTAACAGGAGGAACCACCTGCCATCGATCTGATAGCAATCTCACACCGGGGGCTACACATGGCGAAGGGTAAGACGGAGGCGGCCGAGGTCAGCAAGATGGACATGGTCCGTCAGGCGATCGACGTGTTGGGGGCGGACGCCAAGCCGAAGCAGTTGCAACAGCACATCAAGGGCGAGCACGGGGTGGAGATCGGCACGACCATGATCTCGTCGTACAAGTCGTCCATCGGCCGCAAGCAGGGCGGGGCGATCGGCGGCGGTCGCGGGATCGCCGGGGACGCGACCGTCGGGGTGCGGGATCTGTCCGCCCTCCGCGACCTGATCGACCGGGTGGGGGCGCCCCAGCTCCAGGCGCTGATCAAGGTGCTGGCCCGCTGACCGGGGCTTGCCGGCCCGGCGGCCGGCCGCGATCATACGGCATCCGCCGGGCGAGTGGTGGAACGGCAGACACCGGGGACTTAAAATCCCCTGCCCCGCGAGGGGCGTGCGGGTTCGAGTCCCGCCTCGCCCAGTTCGACGTCCGCGCTCCGCTTCCGGATCCCGCTGCTTCGGTCCGCCTCACTTGCCTCTAAATTCGGCTCAATCCGCTCCTCCCGGCTTCCCGATCTAATCACCGCGACCGCTCCGTCGCACGGCTGGCCAGGGCGTTCCGGCCTCACCCTCCGCCGGAGAGCGACACGTGCCCCGACGCTCGCACACGACGGCACTGCTGTGCAGCCTGGGGGTCTACCTCACCGGCGCTGCGGCGGCACAGGACCGCGCACCCATCGCTCAAAGCCCGATCACCCCGGTGCCGGCGGCCGACGGCTTGCCGGCCGTGGACCGCGGCCCCTCGCCCCTGGAGACGCTGACCGGGGAACGGGTCGCCGGGGCCGGCCGGGGCAAACCGCGGGACGAGATCGAGACGGACCGGGACTCGTTCACCCCGGCGACGACCACCGCCGGCGTCCGCCGGCTGATCGTCGAGGCGGCCTACTCGTTCGTCGACAACCGCGGGATCAAGGAGACGCACAGCGTCCCGGAACTGATCCTGCGGTACGGGCTGACCGACCGGATCGAGCTGCGGCTCGGGTGGAACTATGAGGTCGGCGGCGTCGGCAACAGCACCACCGGGGCGGACGCGACGGCCGAGGATCCGACCGCAGAACGCGCGTCGATCCTCCGGGAGTACACCCTGGCCTACGGGGCGAAGGTCCGGCTGACCGACCAGGACCGGTGGGTGCCGCAGACCGCGGTCATTTTGCAGGGGTTCACCCCGACCGGCGGCAGCGCCGGCACCAGCCCCGCCACCCAACTGATCGCCACCGGCATCGTCGGGTGGGAGTTGCCGCGGCGGTGGAAGCTGGACGCAGCGGTCCGGTACGGGACGGCGAGCGAAGAGGGGGACCACTTCAGCGTGTGGGCGCCGTCCGCGGTGTTGAGGGTGCCGTTCGGCGAGCGATGGGCGGCCCACGCCGAGTACTTCGGCCTGTCTTCCACCCGTCGGGAGCGGAACATCACCAAGCACTTCTTCAGCCCGGGGTTGCACTACCTCGTGACGCCCGACTTGGAGGTCGGGGTCCGGGTCGGCTGGGGGCTGAACGACCAGTCCGCACGGTTCTTCTCGAACGCCGGTATCGGGTGGCGGTACTGAGCAGCGGGCGTGGCTCGGCCCCCGGGCGTCTGGTCGATGCGAGCGAGGGGGCATACCTGTACCCCGACCGCCAGCCGCCCCGCCCCCCAGGCCCGAAGGGCCGTCACGATGCCTCGCCCGGCCTCCCTCCTGGTTGCCCTATTGTTCATCGGCGCGCCGTCCGCACGGGCGGCCGACGATCCGCCGGCCCTCCAGCCACAACTCGCCCGGGAGTCGGTCGCCGACCTGGCAAAAGCCGCCCGGGCCGGGGGTGACGCAGCCCGCGGGGCGGCGCTGTTCTTCCAGCCGGCCCTTACCTGCGCGAAGTGTCACGACGCGGACGCCGGCACCCAGCTCGGCCCGGACATCGCGCGGGCCGGCAAGGACGCGACCGCCGAGTACCTGGTCGAGTCGGTGCTGTTCCCGTCGAAGGTGGTCAAGAAGGGGTACGAGACGGTCACGCTCGCGACCGCCGACGGCCGCACCCTCACCGGGCTGGTCGCCGCCGAGACCGGCGACGCCGTCACCCTCGTCGACCCGGCGGCGAACGGCAGCCGCGTCGTCGTCCCGAAGGCCGACGTCCTGAATCGCACGACCGCGGCGGGGTCGCTGATGCCGGACGGGCTGGCGAACCTGCTCTCCGACCGGCAGCAGTTCCTCGACCTGGCGAAGTACCTCATCGAGGTGGCGGAACAGGGGCCGGCCCGGGCCAGGGAGCTTCGCCCGGCCCGGACCGAACTGGTGATCCCCGAGTACGAGGCGACGATCGACCACGCCGGCCTCATCCGCTCGGCGGACGACAAGTCGTTCCGCCGCGGGGAGGCGATCTACACCCGGGTGTGCGCCAACTGCCACGGCACGCTCGACCAGCCCGGGTCGCTGCCCGCCTCGCCCCGGTTCGCCACGCACGCGTTCAAGAACGGCAGCGACCCGTACAGCCTGTACCAGACGCTCACCCGCGGGTACGGGCTGATGGCCCCGCAGCCGTGGATGGTGCCGCGGCAGAAGTACGACGTCATCCACTACCTCCGCGAGACGTACCTGAAGCCGCACAACCCGGCCCGGTACACGGCGGCGGACGCGGCCTACCTCGCCCGGCTGCCGAAGGGCACGCCGGGCCGGTTCGGCCCGCCCGCGGCGGCCGTCGAGCCGTGGGCGGCGATGGACTACGGGCCGAGCCTGATGAACACCTACGAGGTCGGCGGCCCCGGGCCGAACATCGCGTACAAGGGGGTGGCGGTGCGGCTCGACGCCGGGGCCGGCGGCGTCTCCCGCGGCCGCCGGTGGGCGCTGTTCGACCTGGACACGCTCCGCTTCGCCGCGGCCTGGACCGGCGACGGGTTCATCGACTGGAAGGGCATCCACTTCAACGGCCAGCACCAGGTCCACCCGAAGCTGGCCGGCTCGCTCCACGCGGCCAACCCGGTCGGGCCGGGGTGGGCGGACCCCGAGACCGGCAGTTTCGCCGACCCGCGGGCGACCGGGCGGGACGGTCGCCGCTACGGCCCACTTCCGAAGGCGTGGGCAAGATACCGCGGCGCGTACGCCTTCGGCGACCAGACGGTCCTCTCCTACACGGTCGGGGACGCCGCGGTTCTGGAGCTGTTCGGCGCGGAGGAGATCGCGTCGAACCCGGGCGCGGTCGCCTTCACCCGGACGCTCGACATCGGCAAGTCGCCCCGCGACCTGCTCGCCCGCATCGCCCCGGAGGGAGTCGCCGCAGTCGTCGTGGGTGGCGGCCGGGCAACGCTCATCACGAAAGACGGTTTCACCCTGCTCCGCGTGCCCGCGGCGGCCACCCCGACCCGGGTGAAGGTGTTGCTGTCGCGGGGCGACGCGGCCGCGCTCGCCGTCCACGCGAAAACCTCTCCCGCCCCACGGTCGCTGGGCGCGCCCGCTCACCGCCGGCGGGCCGCGGCGGTGGCCGGAGGTGCTCAAAACCACGGTCACGCCCAGCAAGGCGGACGGCCCGTTCGCGGTGGACACGTTCGCCCTCCCGGACCGCAACCCGTGGAACGCCCAACTGCGGCTGACCGGGTTCGACTTCCTGCCGGGCGGCCGCATGGCCGTCTGCTCTTGGGACGGGGACGTGTGGCTGGTGTCCGGGCTGGACCGCCCCGAGGCCGGGCTGACCTGGCAGCGGGTCGCGTCCGGCCTGTTCCAGCCGCTCGGGCTGAAGGTCCGCGACGGCCAGGTGTTCGTCTGCTGCCGGGACCAGATCGTCCGGCTGCACGACCGGAACGGGGACGGGGAGACCGACTTCTACGAGTGCTTCAACACCGACCACCAGGTGACGGAGCACTTCCACGAGTTCGCCATGGGCCTGCAGACCGACGCGGCCGGCAACTTCTATTACGCCAAGAGCGGCCGGCACGCCCTGCCGGCGGTCGTCCCCCAGCACGGGACGCTGCTCAAGGTGAGCCGGGACGGGGCGACGACGGACATCCTGGCGACCGGGTTCCGGGCCGCCAACGGCGTCTGCCTGAACCCGGACGGGTCGTTCTTCCTCACCGACCAGGAAGGCTTCTGGACGCCGAAGAACCGCATCAACCGCGTGACACCCGGCGGGTTCTACGGCAACATGTGGGGGTACACCGCCGTCACCGACCCGTCGGACGCCGCGATGGCCCAGCCGCTCTGCTGGATCACCAACGACTTCGACCGGTCGCCGGCCGAGCTGGTGTGGGTGACGAGCGACCAGTGGGGGCCACTCCGCGGGGCACTGCTGAACACCTCCTACGGCCACGGCAAGCTGTACGTCGTGCCGCACGAACTGGTCAACGGCCAGGCTCAAGGAGGGATGTGCGCGTTGCCGCTGCCGTCGTTCCCGACAGGAGTCATGCGGCCCCGGTTCCACCCGACGGACGGCCACCTGTACCTGTGCGGCATGTTCGCCTGGGCCGGCAACCAGACCCAGGCCGGCGGGTTCTACCGGGTGCGGTACACCGGCAAGCCGGCCGACCTGCCGGTCGGGTTGAAGGCGACGGCCGACGGGGTGGAGATCACGTTCACCGACCCGCTGGACGCCGCGTCCGCCGCCGACCCGCGAAACTACGGCGTCAAGGTGTGGGGGCTGAAGCGGAGCCAGAACTACGGCTCGAAGCACGTCAACGAGCGGCCGCTGACGGTGTCCGCGGCGGCCCTGTCGGCGGACGGGAAGACGGTCCGGCTGACCATCCCCGACCTGGCCCCGACCTGGGGCATGGAGATCCGCTTCCGCCTGACCGGCCACGACGGCCGCCCCGTCACCGGCACGATCCACAACACGATCCACGAGCTGAAGCCGCGATGACCCGGACGCTCCCGCCCCTCTGTCTCGGCCTCATGCTGGCCGCCGCGCCCGCCCGGGCCGCCGACCCGGACCGCGTCGAGTTCTTCGAGAAGCAGGTCCGGCCGGTGCTGGTCCAGCGGTGCCTGCCGTGCCACGGCCCGGACAAGCAGCGGGGCGGGCTGCGGCTCGACTCGAAGGCCGGCTGGCAGGCCGGGGGCGACCGCGGCCCGGCGGTGGTGCCCGGCAAGCCGGCCGAGAGCCTGCTCGTCCAGGCGGTCCGCGGCGCGGACGGCGTGGAGAGGATGCCCCCGAAGGACCGGCTGACCGACCGCGAGCTGGCCGCTCTCACGAAGTGGGTGGCGGACGGGGCGGCGGACCCGCGCGATGGGGCCGCCCGCCTCGGCGGCACCACCCTGGAGGCGGCCCGGGGCTGGTGGGCGTTCCAGCCGGTCCGCCGCCCGCCGGTGCCGGACGCCGGGTTCGCCAACCCGGTAGACGCGTTCGTCGCCGCGAAGCTCGCCGCCCGGGGGCTGACCCACTCCCCGCCGGCCGACAAGCGGACCCTGCTCAGGCGGGCGACCTACGACCTGACCGGCCTGCCTCCGACGCCGGCGGAGGTGGCCGCGTTCCTCGCCGACGACTCGCCGGTCGCGTTCGAGCGGGTGGTGGACCGGCTGCTGGCCTCCCCGGCCTACGGCGAGCGGTGGGGGCGGCACTGGCTCGACCTCGTCCGGTACGCCGACACCGCCGGGGAGAACAGCGACCACCCGCTGCCCCACGCCTGGCGGTATCGGAACTGGGTGATCGACGCGGTCAACCGCGACCAGCCTTACGACGAGTTCGTCCGCGAGCAGATCGCCGGCGATTTGCTCGCGGCAAAGGGGCCGCCGGACAAATACGCCGCCCGGGTCGTGGCGACCGGGTTCCTGGCCATCGCCCGGCGGTTCGACCACGACAGCGACAAGTCGATGCACCTGACGCACGAGGACGGCATCGACACGCTGGGCAAGGCGCTGCTCGGGCTGACCCTCGGCTGCGCCCGCTGCCACGACCACAAGTACGACGCCGTCACCGCCCGCGACTACTACGCCCTGTACGGCATCCTCGACAGCACGAAGTTCTCGTTCCCCGGGTGCGAGGCCAAACAACAGCCGCGGGACCTGGTGCCGCTGCTGCCGCCGGCCGAGTGGGACCGGGTGGTCAAGCCGTACCAGAAGAAGCTCGCCGAACTGGACACCGACATCCGCGCGGCCGAGGCGACGGCGGCCGGGCACGGACGTGAGGTCCAGGCCGCGTTCGAGCGGTCCCGGCACCGGCTCAGCGTCGGGGAGATTCCCGACTGCGGCGACGCCCGGTTCGAGGTGCCCGCGGTCGAGGTGGCCCCCGGTCAGATGGTGCTGCTGTCCGTCACCCCGCTCAAGAGCCACGGGGCCGACACCACCCTCGTCGAGTGGGAGATCGCCGAGCAGGGTGGCGCGGGCCGCCGCTGGAACGCGACCGCCGACCTGGTGGGCGACCTGTTGGCCGGCAACCCGCACGCGGACTCGCACGGCCACCAGCAGGTGTGGTGGCTGTTCGACACCCGGAACCGGCCGACGCCGCTGCCCGAGGCGGTGCGGGACGTGAACGGCAAAGCCGGGCTGGCCGCCTGGCGGAACGGCGACACCCCGTCGGTGCTGGCCAACGCTGCGACCACCGAGGCGGCCGTGTGGACGAAGCTCCCCGCCCGGTCGCTGTTCGTCCACCCGAGTCAGAACGGGAACGTGGGGGTCGGCTGGCTCAGCCCGGTCAGCGGCAAGGTGCGGATCACCGGCCGGCTGAAGGACGCCCACCCCGGCGGGCCGGACGGGGTCGGCTGGGTGGTCGAGCGGTTTTCGGCCGACACCCGGGCCGGCCTGTCCGCTCTGGCAACGGCGGCCGAGCGGCGGCGCGACCTGGACCGCCGGCGGGCCGACCTCGCCCGCACGGCCCCGAAGCAGGAGGTGGCGTTCGCGGTCACGGAGGGCAAACCGGCGGACGCCCGGCTGCACCTCCGCGGCGACCCGGAGAAGCTCGGCGACGCGGTCCCCCGCCGCTGGCTGGAGGTGCTCGGCGGCACGCCGGTTTCTGACAAGGCGACCAGCGGCCGGCTCGAACTGGCCGACTGGGTCGTGTCGAAGGACAACCCGCTGACCGCCCGGGTGATGGCGAACCGGGTCTGGCTGCATCACTTCGGCAAGGGGCTGGTGAAGACGCCGAACGACTTCGGCACCCGCGGCACGCCGCCGACCCACCCGGAACTGCTCGACTGGCTGGCGGCCGAGTTCGTCCGCACAGGGTGGAGCGTCAAGGCGCTGCACCGGACGGTCATGCTGTCCGCCACTTACCGGCAGGCGAGCGGCCCGAGGGCGGACGCCGCGGGCGCGGACCCGGCCAACGACCTGTACTGGCGGTTCGACCGCCGGCGGCTGTCCGCCGAGGAGATCCGCGACAGCCTGCTGGCGGCGAGCGGCCGGCTCGACCGCGCCCCGGCAGCGGCCCACCCGTTCCCGCCGGAAAGCGCCTGGAACTACACCCAGCACGTCCCGTTCGGCACGTTCTTCGAGACGGACAAGCGGAGCGTCTACCTGGTGGCCGTCCGCAACCGCCGGCACCCGTTCCTGGGCCTGTTCGACGGGGCCGACCCGAACGCCACCACCCCGCAGCGGCAGGCGACGACGGTGCCGACGCAGGCGCTGTTCTTCCTGAACGACCCGTTCTTCCACGCCCAGGCCGACGCGGTGACCGCCCGGGTGCTGGCGAAGCCGGGGCCGGAGCGGGCCGGCGAACTGTTCCGGCTCGCCTTCCAGCGACCGCCGACACCGGGCGAGCGCGAGTTCGCGGCAGCGTTCCTCAGCCGATACCGGACGGCCCTGGCGGGTGCTTCCCAGGCGGATGGCGAGAAGGCTGCCTGGAGCGCCCTGGCCCGCGTCCTGCTGGCGAGCAACGAGTTCCTTTTCGTGGAGTGACCCCGTGTCGCACGTGTCCCGCCGGGGGTTCGTCCGGTCCGCCGTGGCCGGGTCGCTCTTGATGCCCGGCCTGCTGAGCGAGCTGCTGGCGGCCGAGGGCGGCGACCCGCTCGCCCCGAAGCCCCCGCACTTCCCGGGCAAGGCGAAGTCGGTCATCTTCCTGTTCATGAGCGGCGGCGTGTCGCACGTCGACTCGTTCGACCCGAAGCCCCGGCTGGTCGCGGACCACGGCAAGCAGGTGACGTTCGACCACCCGGAGACCCGCAACCGGCCGGGGTACGAGAAGCTGTACCTGAAGAAGCCGGGCTGGGCGTTCGCCCCGCGGGGCAAGTGCGGCACCGAGGTGAGCGACCTGTTCCCGCACCTGGCCGAGCAGGCCGACGACCTCGCCCTCATCCGGTCGATGCACACCAGCCACTCGAACCATTACAACGCCACCCTCGGGATGCACACCGGGTCGTTCGCCACCGCCCGGCCGAGCATCGGGGCGTGGGCCAGCTACGGCCTCGGCACCCCGAACCGCAACCTGCCGTCCTTCCTGGTCCTGGCCCCGCAGATGCCCTACGCCGGCACCCAGGTGTGGGCCGCCGACTTCCTGCCCGGCGCCCACCAGGGGACGCGGGTGGTGCCGGGGGCGGAGCCGGTCGCCAACCTGCGACCGCGGGTGGCCGCGGCCCGCCAGCGGCTGGAACTGGACGCCCTCGCCGAGTTCAACGCCGCCCACCTCTCGGCGCGATCGGACGACCCGCACCTGGCGGCCCGGGTCCGGTCGTTCGAGACGGCGTTCGGCATGCAGGCCGAGATGCCCGAGGCGCTCGACCTGTCGAAAGAGGCCGACGCCACCCTCGACCTCTACGGGCTGAAGCGGGGCCAGACGGACGGGTTCGGCTGGCAGTGCCTGGTCGCCCGCCGGCTGGTCGAGCGGGGGGTGCGGTTCGTCGAGCTGGTCCACACGGGGTCGTCCGGCAACTGGGACTCGCACGGGGACATGGCCGACCACGGCCGGCTGGCCAAGCAGGTGGACAAGCCGATGGCCGGTCTGATCCGCGACCTCAAGCGGGTCGGGCTGTTCGACGACGTGCTGGTGGTGTGGACGACCGAGTTCGGCCGCACCCCGTTCAACAACACGCCACAAAACCCGGGCCGCGAACACCACAACTGGGCGTTCAGCTCCTGGCTGGCCGGCGCCGGGGTGAGGCGGGGCGTGGTCCACGGGGCGACCGACGAGCACGGCATCCGGGCGGTCGAGAGGCCGGTCCACGTCCACGACTTCCACGCGACGATCCTGCACCTGATGGGGCTGGACCACGAGAAGCTGACGTACCGGCACGCCGGCCGCGACTACCGGCTGACCGACGTCCACGGGAACGTGGGGCGAGAAGTGCTCGGGTAGTCCGGTGGCGACTCAACGCCGGGCGGCTGATTTTGTAGGGTGCGTGGAGGGAGGGCTTTGACGACCGGAACGCACCGGCCCCGCGTTGGCATCGACCGAGGGGCGTGGTCCCTCCGGTGCGTTCCGCAATGCCTCCACGCACCCTACAAACCCGCCGCGACCGACCTTTAATCCGCCCCGGTCGCCGGCTGGTCGTCGGCCAACCCCTGGACCAGCCCGACCACCCGCTTCTCGACCGCGGCCGCGAGCCGGTCGGCGTCCGGCCCGGTGTGCCCGCGGTCGGCCACCACCCGGCGGACGGCCGCCCGGCCGTCCGGCCCCAGCTCGCTCGTCGCCGTCACCTCCGTCCCCGTCCACCGCCGCCGGCCGGCCATGACGGCGTTCGCCAGCTCCCGCACGGTCGAGCCGTCGCCGCCGTCGATGTCCGGGTGGTTATCCCCCTGCTCGTGGGCGATCGCCGCGGCCGCCTGGACTTCGGCCGCCACCTGGCGGTAATCCCCGGCGACCGTTACGGGAGGCCCGTCCGGCGGGCTGACGCGGGCCGTCCCGGGGCGGTTCCCCGGAGTGACGGCCGTGTCCGGGTCGGGCGGCACCGTCACCGACCGGCCCGGGCGGTCCGCGGACTCGAACGTGAGTGGGGCTTCAGCCACGGTACGGCCTCCGTTGTAGTTGACCGACCGCGGTGCAACCGACGTGCCGACTTCGGCCAGACGGCGGCCCGCCCACCTGCATTCGGTGCGGTGTTCTCTTAAACTGGTAGCGCGTTCCGGGCCAACCGAGCCTCGTTCCCCGGTTCTCTCCCGGGGCGTGCGGAGTCTTGCCTATGCCGGCCGTCGTCCTGGCTGTGTTCGGCCTCTGGGGTCCGCCGCCGGACCCCGCCCCGGGGCACGCGGCGTTGCGGACCGCCGCTCTCACCCGCCGCGGCGACCCCCAGGCCGGGGTCAAACTGTTCGCCGACCCGGCCCTCCGCTGCTCCACCTGCCACAAGGTGAACGGGGCCGGCGGCGACCTCGGCCCGGACCTGTCCGCCGTCGGCAACAAGTTCGACCGCCCGCACCTGATCGAAAGCGTGCTGGAGCCGTCCCGGCAGATCGTCGAGGGGTATCGCGTCACCACTTTCACACTGGCCGACGGCCGGACGGTCAGCGGGGTGGTGAAGGGGGAGACGCCGGTTGCCCTCACCGTGGTGGACGCCGACCTCCGCACCCACACCGTTCGCCCGATGGATGTCGAGGGTCGGCAGGTGTCCGCCCTGTCGCCGATGCCGGACGGGCTGGTGGATCGCCTCGGCCCGGACCGGTTCGCCGACCTGATCGCCTACCTGGAGACGCTCCGAGGCGGCGTCAAACCGATGTTCGGCAGCGACCTGGTCGGGCCGATCGAGGTGCCGGCCGGGTTCGCCCTGGACGTGATCGCCACCGGCATTACCGCCGCCACCGCCCTGGAGGTCGCCCCGGACGGCCGGGTGTTCGTCTGCGAGCAGACCGGGGCACTGAAGGTGGTGAAGGACGGCAAGCTGTTGCCGGAGCCGTTCGCCGTCCTGCCGGTGGAGACGATATGGGAGCGGGGGCTGCTCGGGGTGACGGTCGATCCGGTGTTCCCGAAGGTGCCACACGTCTACGTCCACTACACGGCGGCCGTGCCGTATCCGCACACGGTCGTGTCCCGGCTGACCGCGGCCGGCGACCGGGTAGTCCTCCACAGTGAGAAGAAGCTGTTCGTGGGGGACGACCAGCGGCCGTACAAGGCGGAGATCGTCGGCGCCCACCAAGGGGGCGGGCTGCACTTCGGCCCGGACGGCAAGCTGTACGTCGCTGTCGGCGAACTCACCGCCAAGACGCCGGCCCAGGAGAAGCGGTCCCAGTTCGGTAAGATCCTCCGCATCAACCCGGACGGCACCATCCCGGCGGACAACCCGTTCGCCGCCGAGCTGGACGGCAAGTACCGGGCGGTGTGGGCGCTGGGGCTGCGGAACCCGTACACCTTCGCCTTTCAGCCGGGCACCGGTCGGCTGTGGGCGTGCGACGTGGGCAGCACCCGGCTGGACGAGGTGAACGCCATCGTGAAGGGCGGGAACTACGGCTGGCCGGTGGTCGAGGGGCCGGCGGACGACCCGCGGTTCGTGCCGCCGGCCCACACGTACAAGGCGGCGTCGATCGTCGGGGCGGCGTTCAGCCCGTCGGCCGGGGCGTGGCCGGCGGCGTGGCAGGGCAAGTTCTTCTTCATGGACTTCGTGCAAGGGTGGGTGCGGGCGCTCGACCCGGAGGCGCCTGCCAAGCCGCCGGCGGAGTTCGCCCGGGGCATCCGCCGGCCGATCGACCTGCGGTTCGCCCCGGACGGCAGCCTGTACATCCTGGTCCGGGACGCCTGGGTGAGCGACAAGGAGCTGAAGACCGGCACCGGGTCGCTGCTGCGGGTGCGGTACACCGGCGAAAAGTGACCGTACCCCGACCCCTCACCGCGGCCGGTTGTCGGACGGTCAGTCCTTCGGCACCGGCTTCGGCGCGTGGCGCTTTTGAATCAGCGCTTGCCACTTCTTCTCGAACTCGGCCTTCAGCCTGTCGGCCGCCGCCTTGTCCCGCTTGGCCAGCTCGGCCATCAGCCGCTCCGCCTCTTTCGAGTCGAGATACCGGCGCTGGCTTTCCGATTCCTGGAGGGCCATCAGCTCGTCGAGCGTCAGGTTGGAGAAGTCCGACTCCGGCACCCCGCCCCGCTTCCGCAACTCGGCCTCGATGGCGAACCGCTCGTCCCGGGCCAGGGCGGCGTCGGCCCGCCGGGACGCCAGGTACTGCCGCAGAATCTGTTCCTGCTCCTTGTCCGCCTGGCTGACCGCCTTGGCCGGCGGGGCGGCCAGCTTGTCCATGTCGTACACCTCCCCGCCCATCCGGGAGACGAACTGCTTGAGCGTGACCGGGTCCGGGGCCGGGCTGAGCCGGAGGGTCGACCCGTCGGCGATGGCGACGTACAGGGCGTCGGTGTACGGGCCGACCGGCACCGGGAAGTCTTTGTCGAAGTCGTATGCCAGGTCGGCCGGCTTGGTCCACGGCACGGCCTCGCCCGCTTCCACGGCGTACAGGGTGTTCGACGTGCCGTCGGTCACGCCGAGGATTGGCACCGGTACGCCCGGCTCGTGGATCGCCCCCTTGCCGGTCGGCCGCTGCATCAGCGTGTGCCCGAGTGGTAGCGACCTCTGCACGGCCGGGGCCGACTGGAACGTGGGCGGGATGAACCCGAGCAGCTTGCGGTTGTGCTCCGAGTCCCACGGCTCGTCCCGCTTGAACTGGCTGTACAGGTACTCGTTCCCCAGGTACGGCAGGATCGCCACCCGCCAGGACAGGAGCGGCTTGCCGTCCTTGTCCCGGATGTCCTGCGGGAACCGGTCCTGGTGAGCGTCGAGGTAGTTGTGCGAGGCGACGACGACCTGCTTCAGCCGCTCCAGGGTGAGCTTGCGGGCGGCGTAGTCGGCCGGTTGGCGGACCCACTTCGGCGGCTCGGCTTTGGCCGGCTCGGGCTGCGGCCGGCCGGGTTCCGGCCCGCCGGCTGGGGCGGCACCGCCCGTGGCGAGGACCACGCCGCCGGCGGCGGTCAGGGCCAGTACCGCTGCGACGGCGAACGGTTTGAGCTTGGCGAACGTCATGGCGGACAGTGCTCCGTGGGTGAGGGCGGCGACGGCCGGGGACGGCGCGACCGTCCCGATGCCGACGCGGAGGGTGACGGGGACGAGTGTGGCCGGGGCCGACCCGCCGGCGACCGCCAGGGCGACGGCCGGGGCCGTCACCCCGCGGCGGGTTAGCCGCTGCTGCAGGCGGGCCAGCCCACGGCGGACCCGGGTGGCGACGGTGCCGAGCGGGACGCCGAGCTGCTTCGCCGCTTCCGCCTGGGTCAGCCCGTGCAGGTGACACAGAAGAATCGGGACGCGGTACGCCTCCGGTAATCGGGCGAGTTCGTCGTGCAGGACGGCGAAATCTTCCGGCGGGCCGGGGGCGTCAGCCTCCGGGCGTCCGGGCAGCGATTGCCACTCCACCCGGGGGCTGACGCCCCCGGCTCGCCTCGTCTTGAGCGCCGCGTGGTACGCCACCCGGTACAGCCAGCCCGGCACCGCCCCGCGAATGCTCCGGGCCTTCCGGGCGAGGGCGAGGTACGTGGCCTGGAAGGCGTCTTCGGCGGCGTGGTGGTCCCGGCAGACGGCCCGGCACGTCCGCCACACCAGGTCGGCGTGCCGGCGCAGCAGCAACTCGAACGCGGCGTCGTCCCGGCCGGCGGCGAGCCGGCCGAGCAGGTCGGCGTCGGACACCCCGTCGGCCGGGGCGGCGAACGCGGCGTGCAGTCGGCGGATCAGCCGCTCGGACATGGACGGACCCCCGGGCCACTCATCCCTGATGATCCGCGGCGGCGGCCGGCACTTTCAAGGATTTCAGCCGAGCCGCAAGGATTTGCACGCGGCCGCGTAGGTGAGTTCGAGTTCGAGCGGCACGGCCAGGTCGGCGGCCAGCCACAGCGGCACGGTCGGCAGCTCGGCCCCGACGGCCAGCGGGAACGGCCAGACATCGAGCCGCACCCGGCCGTCGCCAGTCTGAAGGGCGGCATCCCCCAACCCTTCGACCGTGCGATAGCTCACGGCGGACAGACCGGTCGGCGACTCCCAATCGAACACCTCCGGCAAACGGAGCAGGCCGGTGAGTTCGGCGTGCAATTCCGCCCGGTAGCTCGTCACCGTGTCCACGACCACGACCGCCACCCCGGCCTGGAGGTAGCTCGCACACTTGATGGCGAACGCCCGGCGGTGGGCCGGCCGGTCTTTGTTCGATTCGCTCACCAGTTCGATGGCCGCGACCAGCTTCCACCCGCCGACGTTCTTCCGCACCTGGATTTCGACCTGTCCTTCGGCGGCCACCGTAGCCACTGCCGAGAGCGGCGGGGACGGCGGGGTGTATATGGCCGGAGCGGCCAGCACAGCAGCCCCGCCGTGGCCGTTCGATCCGGCCCGGCCCGGTTCGGCGTTCGGGCTATTCTCCACGGCCGCGACGTCCACTTCGATCTGACGCCCGAAGTGGACGAACGTGCGGGCGGCATACCGCGGTGGCAGGACGGCTTCGTGCAGGTGCCGCATCGTTTCATGCGCCCAGGCGGCGTGAAACGTCTCCCAGTCGACGATGTCCGTCATCGGCGGGCGAAAGTGGTCCAGCAGCGGCATCGGCCGGCCCTCCGGGGTCGTGCCACATCGTACCACCGGGCCGCGCAAAAGCCGACCCCCGGGGCTTTCGCCCCGGGGGTCGGTGGGCAGAGGCTCACGGGCTTACACCGCGGCCAGCTCCCGCTTCGGCTTCTTGCGGCCGGCCGCCGGCCCGGCCATCACGTCCTTCAGCCGCAGCCGGGCGACGTGCAGCCGCCGCTTGATCGTCCCGACCGGGGCGTCGAACTCCCGGGCCATCTGCTTCAGGCTCCGGCCCCGCAGGTAGAACGCCTCCAGGGCCGCCCGGTCGTCCGCCTTCAGCCGGTCCAGCCCGGCGTGCAGCTCGGCCTTGGCCTCGGTCAGCTCCAGCTCGGCCGGCGGCCCCTTGGCCACCGCCTCGACCGCGTCCAGCACCTCCGGGTCGGCCCCGAACAGCGGCCCCCGCCGGGTCAGCCGGTTGATCGCCATCCGGGCGACGATCCGCCGCAGCCAGCCGGCGAAGCACCGGGCGTCCCGCAGCTGCGGCAGCTTCCGCATGGCGTGGACGAACACCTCCTGCGTCAGCTCCTGGGCCTCGACCGGGTTCCGCACCCGGGCCAGGCTCATGGCGTACACGCTGCTCTGGAACCGGGTGACCAGTTCGCCGTAGGCCTCCCGGTCGCCGGTCTTGGCCTTGTCCACCAGAATCGTGATCTCGGTCCAGCTCATACGCGTCCCGTCCCCGATCCGTCCCGTGGGGGTCTGGTACGCTGCGCGGCTCGGCACACGGGGGACGGCCCGCCCGCCCCGGATCAGGTAGGGGGGCGGCAGCAGCGTCCCGGGCCGGGCGGGGGCGGAGCCTCCGCGCGGGGCCGGCAGGGTTGGCCTGAATCGGGGGCGGCGGCCCGGGCGCTCGTGCGTCTGCCCGGATCGGCGGGCGACGGCACACACGCGCACGGGGGACGACCGCGGTCGTCAGGCGCAGGGGTCTAAGGGTTGGTCCTGGCGGCGATCCGGTGGCTACTGCGCACCGCGTTGGGGTCGACGGATCGGCCCGGGTGTGACCCCCGGCCGGGTTCGAAGACTCGGCGGCGATGCGGCACTAGGCCACGGTCACCTCACTTCACGGCCGTCGCCGGCGAGGTCGCTACCCGCCATCGCGGGTAGTCGAGTCTCGCGGCCCGCCCGGCTAGTCGGGCGGCGGCCGTCGCGCCAGGGGTACTCCCGACCGAACCGGTCGGCGTCCCGGCGGCTGTCACCCATTTCGCTTTCGCGTCGGGGACCGCCTGCCGGGACCGGACCTGTGGTTCCGGTTCCGGGAGTCGGGGCAACGGGAGGTGCCCCGCAGACAGGACGGTCGCCGGTTGGTGATCGCTGGCCGGGGCAAACCCCGAACCGGTGCGATCGGCCATGGTCCGCACGCAGTTCGTGCGGGTCATGGCGGTGATCATCAGCGGGTTCAGGTTGCTCAGGCGCATCGCACACCTCCGGCGACTTCTTGGGCAGCGGGATTTGGCCCCGCCGCGGACGCAAACACTACGCGGTCATCGTCTTCCGAGAAACAAGTTGGAACAACGGTCGGTCAGACCGGTCAACGACTTCCACTATACGCGAACGTCGCCGCCTCTTGCGAGGGATTTTCCGCCGGTCTGGAAACAACACGGCCCAGCGGCGGCACCGCTGCCCCGTGTACCCCCTCTGACAGCGGTCACGGAAGGGTGGTTCGCGCGAGTTCGAGTTTTTTTTCGAGAAGGGTACCGTGGAGTTGGGAGAGGACGCCTTCAAGCCCCCCCTTGCAAGGGGGGGCTTTCGCCCGTCACCGCCCGTACCACGCCACCAGCCGGGCGACCTCCCCGCGGTCGGCCAGCGCCCGGATCGCCCACGCCTGCCGGCCGGCCCCGAGCAGCTTGTTGAACCCGAAGTTGTCGTCCACCACCCGGAGGGCCAGGTGGATCGCCTCGTCCCGCGGCCGGTCGGCGGTCGTCAACACCCGGCTCAGCCACATCACCGCCGGGAAGGTCAGGATCAGCGCTTCCAGCCCCTCCCAGAACGGCCGGTTGAAGTAGCTCGGGCCGCAGAACTGGACGCTATTCACCTTCACCGCGTAATACCGGGTGAGCAAGGAGTCGGCTTCTTTGGAGAGCGGCCCGGCCGGCTGTTCGGCGGCGGCGAAGGTGGTGTCCGGGATCAGCCCGTGCAGCTTCGGCACCGCCCCCCGGCCGACCGCGAACCGGTACGCCGCCTTGAACCGGGTCCACCGCCCCCGGGCGGCGATGCCGGGGTCCGGGCCGTTGTCCTTGCGGGCGTACAGGGCGACCGTCTGCCGGAAGACGGTCCGCCCGACCCACCCGGGGGGCGGTACGGCCGCCGGGTCGGCCGGCACGTTCTCGGCGACGGCCGTCGACACCAGCTCCAGGAACTCCTTGAGCCGGCTGCCGCTCACCGTGTCGAACTTGGACTTCTTGCACAGCTCGCCCAGGGCGAGCACCTGCCGCAGCCGCCGCTCCAACGGGACCGAGGCGTCCGCCAGCCGGTCGCCGATGACGTTGACGAGCCGCAGCACGTCCGGCCACGGCACCGTCTGCCCTGGCTGCAATTCCGGCGGCGGCAGGTCGCCGACCCGGGTCGGGGCGTCGTCCTCCAGCAGCCCGGCGTACTCGGCTAACTCCGCCGTGTGGCTGCTGAGCGGTCGGCCGTCGTTGGCCGCGGCCGACGGGCAGGCGAACCGGATGCCCACCCGCCAGTGGTCGCCGGCCGGCACCATGACGAACGGGTAGATGCGGCAGGCCATCGGCTTGGCCGCCGGCCCGAACTTGGTGTGGATCCGGCAGCGGTTGCCCGGCTCCAGGAAGACGCACGTCCCGTCCGGGGTGTGGACCAGCCGGTGGCCGCCGAACTTCGGGTCGAACACCACCGTCTCGGCCCCGGCCAGGTCCGGGTCGGCGGCCCAGTTCTGGGACTCGATGCGAGCCTTCTCCGGCCCCGTCACCCGGACGTGGTACGTTTTGCAGCAGTCCCCGCAGCCGTGGCAGTCCCAGCCCTGCAATACCGGCAGCGACTTCACCGGCAACGGCATGAACCGCTCCAAAAAAGCAATCCGAGGGCGTAGGGGCATTTGCCATGTACGGGGCGGTTGCCGGTGGCGGCCCGCGAACCCGCAACCGCTTCCACCCGTTGCATACGGCTCACCGCGGGTCGGCGGCGAACGACTCGAAGAACCGCCGCACGTACTCGGCGTCGGCCGGCAGGAACGTCCCCTCCACGGCCAGGTAGTACACCACCGGCCGGGTCTTGTGTCGGAGCACCCGGACGATCCGGTTGGTCGCCCCGTCCGCCAGGGTGAGCCGGAACTCGTGGCCGTCGCACCGGGCGTCCCCGACGACCGTGTCCTTGACCGCCCGCTCGGCCGTCAGGTCGGCCCCGTCGGCCGCTTTCAGCACGGCCTCCCGGGCGACCGTCGTCCAGTCGTCGGCCGGCAACCCGGCCGGCGTCGGCCCGTGGGCCACCTGATAGCCGATCGCCCACTCGTCGTTCTTCTTGCCCGGCGGCTGACACCGGTAGGCGGTCAGCGGCCAGCCGGGGAGCGGGCTGATGTCCGCCTTCACCGCCCGGCCCGGCAGTTCCACCCGACACCCGGCCCCCGGCGGGCGGAACGGCTCCCACCGGGCCGGCCCCGGGTTCAGGTCGCGGCGGACCGCCTCCGCCCACTCCTTCTTGATGAAGTACAGGAACCCGCCGGTGAAGTACCCGACCAGGGCCAGGGCCAGGACCGCCCGCACCCGGGTGGCGTGCCCCCACCCGTAAGCCAGCCCGACGCCCACCCCCAGCCCGCACAGCCCGAGGGCGACGGCCACCGGGGCGGCGAACGAGAAGATCGGCTGCTTGCCGGTCAGGACCGGGCCGGCCACCCACAGCATCGGGATGCCGAGCGGGAGCAGGGCCAGCCCGAGCAGGGTCGGGGTCAGGCTGGTGGCGGGCGGAACGTCGTGCCCCGGGTCGAACGGGTCGGCCGCCGGCGGGACGATCGGGATGTCGTCGAACGCCGGCGGGGCCGGGGTGACGGCCGCGACGAACTCCGTCCCGCAGGTCGGACAGGCGACCCGCCGGCCGAGGGCGGCAACCCCGACCCGGGCCGGCTCCCGGCAGGACGGACAGCGGACGGCGTAATTCATGCGACGGCAGACCCAATGGGCGGAAGCGACGCAACACTATTCTACCGCCCGCCGGCCGGATCAGAACCAGCCGCCGCCCCAGTCGCCGCCCCAGCCGTAGTCGAAGTAGCCGTAGTCGTAGTAGCCGTAATCGTAGTACCCGGGGTCGAAGTAGCCCGGGTCGAAGTAGCCGGGGTCATAATACCCGGGGTCGACGTAACCCGGGTCGTAGTAGTACGGGTCGGCAAACCCGGGATCGACGTACCCGGGGTCCGTCGGGATCACCGTCGACAGGTAGTCCAGGTAGCCGTCGCTGAGCGGGTAACCGTATGGGTCGAACACGGTCGGGTCGATCACCGGGTCGCCGGCCGGGCCGTACCAGTCCGGGGCCGGGACGAACGTCGGTGCCCCGAAGTACCCGACCGACCCGAAGAAGGTCGGGGCGAACACCGTCCCTAGCCCGAGGTACAGCCCCGGGGCGTCGTAGAAGGTCGGGCCGAACCACCACGGGGCGAAGAACGCGCCGCCGAACCACGGCCCCCAGAGCGGCCAGCCGGCGTACACCGTCTGGTTGATGACCATCGTCGGCGGGGGCGTGACGATGATCACCGGCTGGTTCATCTGCTTCAACTCGGCCAGCCGCTGGTACGAGTCGGCGACGACGAACGCCGGCGTCGGCGGGACGTTCAGCGGGGTCGGGGAGCCGGCCACGAACGCCCCGGTGAGCTGGTTGGTCGGGAACCCGAACGTGCTGGCGATGGGGGTGGTGGACGGGAGCGAGTACGCGTTCACCTGGGCGGCCCCGGTCGGCCCGGCGACGGCCAGCACCTCGGCCGCCCCGTCCCCGGTCAGGTCGGCCGCCCCGACCCGCACCCCGCCGCGGAACGAGGAGTCGTAGGCGAAGAACGCCGTCACCGGCACCCCGCCGGCCTTGAACACGCTCACCTGCGGCCCACCCCCCGGCCCGGCCCCGGCGATCACCTCCGCCTTGCCGTCCCCGTCCGTGTCCCCGGCCGCGACGTACACGCCACCGGTGAACGACGAACTGAACGCCCAGAACGCCCCGACGTTCTGCACCGCCCCGGTGCCCGGGTTCACCTTGAACGTCCGCACGTCCGGCCCGCCGCCGTACCCGGCCCCGGTGACGACCTCGGCCCGGCCGTCCCCGTCGGTGTCCCCGGCCGCCACCCGCACCCCGTTGCGGAACGAGTCGGCGTAGGCGAACCAGGACGCCTTCGGCTGGCCGGTCAGCCCGTCGAACACCGTCACCTGCGGCCCGCCGCCCCCGCCGGCCCCGGCGATCACCTCCGCCCGGCCGTCCCCGTTCAGGTCGGCGGCCGCCACGTTCACCCCGCCGGTGAACGACGGGCCGAACGCCCAGAAGGTGCCGACCACCGCCCCGGACTGGCCGTCGTACACCTTGACCACCGGCCCGCCGCTCGGCCCGGCGGCGGCGATCAAATCCGGGTGCTTGTCCCCGGTCACGTCCGCGACCGCCACCCGCACCCCGCCGTAGAAGGTGCCGTCGAACGCCAGGAACTGGCTCCGCTCGGCCTGGGTGTTGGGGTCGATCAGCCGGACCAGCGGCGGGCTACCGGCGTCCGCCCCGACCACGATCTCGGCCCCGGTCAGGAACGCCGGGGTCCGGCGGTCGTCAAGTGATTCGACGCCGAGGCGGACAGTAGGGGGGCGGTACACGGGGAGGCTCCGGGTGCGAATCAGGGTGCGGCGGGGGCGGTCAATCCAGTGTAACCGGCGGGACCGCCCTCTAACTATCCGACGTAGCAGACTGGGCAACTTGCGCGGGTCGGCCGGAACGGTCGGGCGGGTCGGACAAACTGTCCGGCCTCTTGCACCGGTCCGGCTCACGGCGGACAATCCGGCACCCGCCCTCCCCGGAGTCGTACCGATGGTCCCCGCCGCTCTCCTGGCCGGAGTCCTCATGGCCGCCCCGCCGTCCCTGGAGTTCGACGCCCGGCCGCAACATCCGGAACTGCCCGACCCGCTGACGATGCTCGACGGCACCAAGGTCACGACGAAAGAGGACTGGTTATCCAAACGCCGGCCGGAGTTGAAAGAGCTGTTCCAGGAGGTGATGTACGGCCGCTACCCGACGGCCAAACCGCAGGTGTCCGCCCGGGTGGAGTACGAGGACAAGGCGGCCCTCAACGGCGCCGCCACCCTGCGGGACGTGACGCTGACCGTCGCCCCGGGCGCCCCGCCGGTCCATGTGCTGGTCGTGGTGCCGAACAAGCGGTCCGGGCCGGTGCCGGCGTTCGTCGGCTTGAACTTCACCGGCAACCATACCCTGACGGCGGACCGAAAGGTGCGGCTGCCGGAAAGCTGGATGCGGGGGACGAAGGGGAACAAGGCGACCGACGCCGGCCGCGGCAAGGAACTCGGGGCGTACCCTCTGGAACTGATCGTCGGCCGGGGGTATGCGGTCGCCACCGCGTATTACGGGGACATCATCCCGGACGACCCGAAGGTTCGCGGCGGGCTGGCCGACCTGCTCATGCCGGCCGCCGACGCGAGCAAGGCGAACCGCACCGGGGCGGTCATGGCCTGGGCGTGGGGGCTGCACCGGATGGTCGATTACCTCGCCAGCGTCCCGGAGATCGACGCCAAGCGGATCGCGTCTGTGGGGCACAGCCGGCTCGGCAAGACGGCCATCGTGGCCGCCGCGTTCGACGACCGGATCGCCCTGGCGGTGCCCAGCCAGGCCGGGTGCGGCGGCACCTCCCCGGACCGGATGCAGAACCCGAAGGGGGAGACGGTCGCCCGGATCACCAAGGCGTTCCCGCACTGGTTCGCCCCGCGGTTCACCAAGTTCGGCGAAGACCCGAGCCGGCTACCGTTCGACCAGAACTGTCTGGTGGCGATCTGTGCCCCGCGGCCGGTGCTGTTCACCAACGCGACCGACGACCAGTGGGCCGACCCGCCCGGCCAGTTCGACACGCTCAAGGCGGCGGCCCCAGTGTACAAGCTGCTCGGCGTCGAGGGGTTGGGCCAGATGCGGTGCCCGGCCGAGGGGACGTTGCTGGACAGCCGGCTCGGCTACTGGGTGCGGCCGGGCAAGCACAGCATGACCCCGGCCGATTGGGAGACGTACCTGACGTTCGCCGACAAGTGGCTGAAGTGAGCGATGTATTTGAGCCGCGAAGTGGCTGCGTCGGATCGGAGCCGCGGAGCTGCGGCAGATGCGTAGCCAGGGGCGTAAGCCCCTGGTACGCTGCGTGAGAAGGCGGTAGCCCCGGAGGGGCGACAGAAGGTTCTGTCGCCCCTCCGGGGCTACGAGAATAGGTGGCGGTCGGTCCAGGGGCTTGCGCCCCTGGCTACGCATCTGCCGCCGCTCCGCGGCTCCGAACCGGACTACCAACGACCGGCAACTGCCCCCATGCGCACCCTGTTCCCGCTCGGCGTCGTCGCCCTGGTCCTGCTCGCCCTGCCGGGGGTGGCGGTGTTCGCCGCCGACCTGGCCGGGTACGGGCCGGACGTGAACGCCTGGCTCGAAAGCCGCCTGGCCGTCAGCCACCGGGTGGCCCTCGCCCTGCCGGCCGCCGTCGCCCTGTTCTGCGTCCCGCCGATCATCATCTTGCTGTACTTCCTGCGGCTCAAACGCAAGCCGGTGCCGGTCCCGTCCACCTTCCTGTGGAAGAAGTCGATCGAGGACCTGCACGTCAACCGGCTGATGCAGTGGCTGCGGCAGAACGTCCTGCTGCTGCTCCAACTGCTCGCCATCCTGGCCCTCATCTACGGCGTCCTCGGCCCCCGGCTGCACGGGTCGGTGATCGGCGGCCGGCACTACATCCTGATGCTGGACAACTCGGCCAGCATGACCGCCACCGACGTGAAGCCGACCCGGCTCGACTGGGCCAAGGCGGAGGCGCTCAAGGAGATCGACGCGGCCACCGACGCCGACACCGGCATGGTGATCGTGTTCAGCGACGTGGCCGAGATCCGCCAGAGCTACACCACCAACCGGGCCGCGCTCAAGCGGGCTGTCGAGGCGATCCAGCCGACCCAGCGGCCGACCCGGCTGGACGAGGCGCTCAACCTGGCCGCGAGTCTCGCCAACCCGAGCCGGTCCACGGAGAACGAGGCGGTCGCCCCGACCAACTTCGAGCCGGGCAAGGAGCGGCAGTACGTCGGCATCGAGGGGCTGCAGGCGGACGTCCACCTGTACTCGGACGGCCGGTTCCCGCCGGTCCCCGAGTTCGCGCTCGCCAACCTGAACCTGAACTACCACGTCCCCCCGGCCCCCGAGGTGGACGGCACGTCGGACAACGTGGCGGTGCTGCGGTTCGAGGCCGAGCGGGACACCGACAACCCGTCCAAGGTGGTCGCCCGTGCCGGCCTGCGGAACTACCGCGGCGCCCCGGCCACCGTCCGCCCGCGGCTGGAGCTGAAGGACGCCGCCGGACGGGTCCAGGCCCGGTACGACGCCGACGAGGTGCGGGGGAAGAATGCCCCGGTCACGGTGCCGGCGAAGGCGGAAAAGCCGGACCTGACGTTCACCCTGACCGACATCCCCGAGGACGCCGACCTGACCCTGGAACTGGTGCTCGATGGCCACACCGACGCGTTCGCCGCGGACGACCGGGCGTGGGTGGTTCTGGGCGTCGTCCGCAAGGCGAAGGTGCTGGTGGTCGGCCCGGGGAACGCGATCCTCCGGTACGTGCTCGACGCGGCCAGCATGAAGCGGGTGGCCGAGGTGACGTACCACCCGCCGGAGGTACTGCTCCCGACCGCCGACCCGAAGGACTACCTGACCCCGGCCTGGGACGGCCGGTACGACCTGGTGGTCTTCGACCGCTGTGCCCCCGCCGACCCGGAGCTGCTGCCGCGGTCGAACACCTTCTTCATCGGCACCCCGCCGCCGCCGTTCAAGCCGGCCGGCCAGGGCAAGGCCGGCGACCCGCTGACGGTGAAAGCCGTCACCGGGCCGAGCGTCCGCGGCTGGCAGGCCCGACACCCGGTCACCCGCAACCTGTCCGCGTTGGACGAAGTCGATGTCGCCGAGGCGTTCCAGTTCCCGGAGCTGCCGGCCCGGACCCAGCGGCTGATCGAGGGGAGCCAAAACCTGGTACTGCTGGCCGCCGTCCCCCGGCAGGCGTTCACCGACCTGGTGCAGACGTTCCCGCTCGTCACCGCGGACGGCAAGTGGAACACCAACTGGCCGCTCAAGCTGAGCTTCCCGCTGTTCGTCCGCAACGTGGTGCTGGCCCTGGGCAACGTCCGGGACGCGGGGGCGGAGGAGTCGATCAAGCCCGGCCAGGTGAAGCACGTCCGGGCCGGCGGGGCGACGAGCATCAAGGTGACGGCGCCGGACGGCGGCTCGACCACGCTGGAGCGAGGCACCCGGGCGGACTTCACCGTCGCCGGCACGGACAAGGTGGGGGTGTACGCCGCCCGGTGGACCGAGCCGGGCGGGGCCGACGGCGCCCGGCGGTTCGCGGTCAACCTGTTCGACCCGCTGGAGAGCGACCTGGCCGTCGCCCAGCAGGTGACGGTCGGGAGCACGACCGTCGCCGCCGACGCCCCCCGGAAGCAGCCGATGGACCTGTGGAAGTGGCCGGTGCTGCTCGGCTTACTGGTGCTGGTCGGCGAGTGGTGGGTGTACAACAGGCGGGTGAGCATTTAAGCGACCCGCTGGCGGGTTGACAGCCCCCGGGGCACCGCGCTAGGCTTGTCGGCAGTGTGCCGGAGCCGCGGATGTCCAACCACCACCGTCGGACCGACGCCTTCAGCGGCGCCCTGCCGCTCGCCCGGTATCTGGCCGTCCGGTCGTTCAGCGAGCAGCTCTGCGCCGGGCTGGAGTCGGACGACTACCACCTCCGCCCGCTCCCCGACGCCAGCCCGGTGAAGTGGCACCTGGCCCACCCCACCTGGGCGATCGAGGCCGGGCTGCTGGCCACCCACCGGCCGGGGTACGAGGCGTTCCACCCGCGGTACGCCGCCCTGTTCGGCCCGGCCGCCGACCCGGCCGACCGGGGGCTGCTGTCCCGGCCGACCGTCCGGGAGGTGTACGCCTACCGCAAGCACGTGGACGACGCCGCCGCCGACTTGTTGGCCGCCCAGGCGGACGACCTGGCCGGCGGGCTGCGGGAGGCGCTGGAGCGGGGGCTGAGCCACGAGCAGCGGCACCAGGAGCGGCTGCTCGCCGACCTGAAGGCGGCGTTCGCCCGGAACCCGCTGGCCCCGGCGTTCGCCCCGTGGAAGCCGGTCCCGGCCGACGCGGTGGTCCCGCCGCTGCGGTGGGTCGAGTTCCTCGGCGGGAAGGCCAGCGTCGGGCACGCCGGCCGCGGGTTCGCCCGCGACGACGAAGGGCCGCGGCACCCGGTCCTGCTGCTGCCGTACTCGCTCGCCTCCCGGCTGGTGACGGCCGGCGAGTACCTGGGGTTCATGGCGGACGGCGGGTACGCCCGGCCGGAGCTGTGGCTGGCCGACGGGTGGGCGGCCCGGCAGGCCGGCGGGTGGGAGGCCCCGCTGTACTGGCGGCGGGCGGCCGGCGGGCGGTGGGACCAGTTCACCCTGGCCGGGGTGCGGCCGGTGGACGAGCGGGAGCCGGTCGTCCACGTCAGCTACTACGAGGCGGACGCCTACGCCCGGTGGGCTGGCGCCCGGCTGCCGACCGAGGCCCAGTGGGAGGCGGCGGCGGCCGACCTGCCGCCGGACCGGGGGAACTACGCCGACGCCCGGGTGTACCACCCGACCGTGGCCCCGGCCGCGGACACCGGGCTGACCCAGGTGTTCGGGGACTGCTGGGAGTGGACCGCCAGCCCGTACTCTGGGTACCCGGGATACCGGCCGGCCGATCCGGCCGGCGGCCGGCGGATGTGCAACCGGCTGGTGCTCCGGGGCGGGTCGTGCGTCACCCCGCGGGGCCACGTCCGGCCGACCTCCCGCCACGCCCTGCGGGCGGACGCCCGGTGGCACTTCACCGGCATCCGGCTGGCCCGGGACTGAGCCGGCGGGTCAGGAGACGGCGAACTCGGTCAGGTGCCGCAGGTCCGGCGGGTGGAAGGCGAGGACGATGTCCTCCCGCGGCACCCCGGCCCGGAGCAGTTCGTCGGCCAGGGTCAGGTCGGTGTTGTCCTCCTCGACCCACACCTTGCCGTCCTTCACCCGGGCCAGGAGGAGGGTGTTCACCAGCCGCCGGCCGTCCGGCGACCAGCCGGTTTCGATCAGCCCGTACTGGCCGTGCTCGGCGTCGGTGATGACGGACGTCTCCATCGGCGGGCCGCCGACCGCGTTCGCCATGTACCGGCCGACCCGCCGGACGATCTCGTCGAGGGCCGCCTTGTACCGTGTCACCCGATCCATCGCACCACCTCGGCCGGGGTGATCCGGACCACGACCCGCGGGAGCGGCTTCTTGGCCAGCAGCCGCCCGACGGCCCGCGTCCCGAACACATCTTCCTCGACCGCCTCACTGACTGCCAGATAGAGTTTGCGGTCCGGGTCCTGGTCTTCCAGGATCATCCGGTACAGCTCGTACTGGCCGATCGCGTCCCGGAGGTCGCGGACCGGGGACCGGCTGCCGAACGTCTTGACCTCGACGGCGATCCGCTCGGCCCCGCGGGTGGCGGCCAGTAGCCGCTCCGCCCCCAGGTCAATGCCGACGGCCAGTTCGTCGTACCGGACGGCGAGCGGGTCGTGGGTGATCGTCCACCCGTCCTTGACCAGGGCGGCGACCACGGCCGGCTTGATGGCGTCGTCGGCCGGCATTAGCCGACCTGCCGGCCGAGCACCGGGGCCAGTTGTCGCAACTGGCCGAGCAGCTTGTCCAGCCCGGGGAAGTCGAGCGTCTGCGGGCCGTCCGACATCGCCTTGTCCGGCTCCGGGTGGCACTCGACCAGGATGCCGTCCGCCCCGGCCGCCAGCGCCGCCAGGCTCATCGCCGGCACGTAGGCCCGCTTCCCGGTGCCGTGGCTCGGGTCGACGAAGATCGGCAGGTGACACGCCGCCTTGGCCGGCGGGATGACCGACAGGTCGAGCGTGTTCCGGCTGTGGTCGGCGAACGTCCGCACACCCCGCTCGCACAGGATCACCTGGTAGTTGCCGCCGGCCAGGATGTACTCGGCGGCCATCAGCCACTCCTCCAAGGTGGCGCTCATCCCCCGCTTCAGCAGCACCGGCTTGCGGCACTGGCCGACCCGTTTGAGCAGGGCGAAGTTCTGCATGTTCCGGGTGCCGATCTGGATGACATCGGCGTACTCCTCGACGGCGGCCGCGTTCTCCGTGTCCATCAGCTCGGTGACGATCCCCAGGCCGAACCGGTCCCGGGCCTTGGCCAGCAGCTTCAGCCCCTCGACCCCCATCCCCTGGAACGAGTACGGGCTGGTCCGCGGCTTGAACGCCCCGGCCCGGAGGAACTTCACCCCCTGGGCCGCCAGGTGTTCGGCCGTCTGCATCAGGTTCGCCTCGGACTCGACCGAGCACGGCCCGGCGACCACGGTGAAGGTGCCCGGCCCGATCGCGCCGAACGGCGTGGGGATGGTGGTGTCGGCCGCCTTCATCTCCCGGCTGGCCAGCTTGTACGGCTTGGTCACCCGGATGGCTTCCTCCACCCCGGGCAGTCCCTCGAACAGCGCCTTGTCCACCGCCGCCGTGTTCCCGGTCATGCCGATGGCGGTGCGGGTGGCCCCGGGCAGGACGTGCGGGGTCAGCCCCTGGTGGCGGATGACGGCCGTCACCCGGTCGATCTCGTCCGGGGTGGCGTGGGTGGTCATGACGACGAGCATGGTCGGCCTCGGCAGCGGTGCGCGAAATCCGGCCGGCCGCGGGTCGAACTCCGCAGATAGCCCGGCGGGTGCGGTATTATACGAACACCGTTGACCGCCCCCTTGGGGGTGACACGGTGACACGGTGAAGGGGTGACACGGTGATCGATCCGGTGCGGAATTCCTTGCGTTAGCTCACCCTGTCACCTCTTCACCGTGTCACCGTGTCAGCTACAGAGAGGACCGCCGCGTGGGAGCCGCCGACAACCCGCTGGACGTGTGCCGGGAGCAGCTCGGCGAGCCTGACGCGGTGTACCGGGTCAGCCCGGGCCGCTTCCGGGTGAAGCTGGCCGCCGGGCTGCTGCTGACCGTCGGCGGGGCGGCCGGGGCGGCGGTGCTGTTCTGGTTCGCCCCGAAGGCCGGGGTGGCGGCGGCCAAGCTGGTGCTCGCCCCGCTCGGGTTCGGGGTGCTGCTCCTGTGGCACCTGTCCCGGTCCCGCGGGCTGGCCGTGCTGGCGTACCCGACCGGGCTGTTCCGCGCCCAGCGGGGGAAGGTCGAGTCCTACCCGTGGGACCAGGTGACGGCCGTCACGTTGAAAGCGGACAAGGGGGAGGTGATCGTCACCCGGGCGGACGACGGGGCGGTGACGGGGTGCCGGGTCGCGGTGGACCCGCCGGCGGTGCGGATCGGCAGCGCCAACCTGACCGTCGCCCGGGCGGACGGGGCGTCGGCCGAGTTCACCCCGGCACTCGAAGATTACGCCGACCTGGTGGAGCGGGTGCAACTGGCCACCTACCCGACCCTGTGGGCGTCCGCCTGGGGCGACCTGCTGGCCGGCCGGCCGGTGGAGTTCGGCCCACTTCAGGTGACGCTCACCGGGCTGAAGGCGGCCAAGGGGTCGGAGCTGCCGTGGGCCGACTTCGGCGAGGTGACGGTGGCCAGCAAGCGGGTCACGGTGAAGCGACCGGGCAAGTGGGTGAGCTGGACGTCGGTCGCCCTGGAGACGGTGCCGAACCCGCACGTGCTGATCGGGCTGATGCACGAGCTGCACCGGCTCGCCCCGGCCGCCGCCGCGGCGGCGAAGGACGAGAGCGACGACCGGCCGTCGGAGCCGGAGTACCTGTCGGGCTGACAGCCTCCGGCGTAGGGTCCGCTGTGCGGACCGTGGGAGCGCAATGGTCCGCACAGCGGACCCTACGCCGGAGGCTGCCGGAGGGGAGGGCGAGGCTCCTGCCGAGCCGCGCTCCAGAGTCGCTGGTCGTCACCCATTCCCCGACGCTGTCACCGGTTCTAGCCCGCGCCGTTGCCACGCGGCTCCGCGGCTCGGCAGGAGCCTCGCCCTCCCTTGTGGAGCCGTCATGCTCACCGTTTCGCTCGCCCTACTGGTGGCGGTCGCTAACCCGGTCGACGACCGGGCCGCTCGGCTCGCCAAGATGGAGCGGGTGATGGGGCCGTACCCGCCGGCGACCCGGGCCGTCCCGCTCGACGTGCAAATCCTCGAAGAAACCGACCTTCCCGACCACACCCGCATCAAGCTGACGTTCGCCCCGGAGGCCGGGGACCGGGTGCCGGCGTACCTGCTGCTGCCGAAGGGCGTCACCGGCAAGCGGCCGGCGGTGCTGTGCCTGCACCAGACCATCGCCATCGGCAAGGGCGAACCGGTCGGCCTCGGCGCCCAGGAGAGCAAGCGGCAAGCCCTGCATCTGGTCCGCCGCGGGTACGTCTGTCTGGCCCCGGACTACCCGAGCTTCGGCGACTACAAGTACGACTTCCCGGCGGCGTTCAAGCGGGGCGACTGCCAGTCCGGGGTGATGAAGGCGGTCTGGAACAACCGCCGGGCGGTGGACCTGCTGACGGCCCGGCCGGACGTGGACCCGGCCCGGATCGGGGCGATCGGCCACTCGCTCGGCGGGCACACCGCCCTGTTCGCGGCCGCGTTCGACGACCGGATCAAGGCGACGGTCACGTCCTGCGGGTTCTGCTCGTTCCCGACGTACTACGGTGGCAACCTGAAGGGGTGGACGAGCGACCGGTACATGCCGCGGATCGCGTCCGAGTTCGGCAGCGACCCGGGGCGAGCGCCGTTCGACTTCGACGACGTGTTGGCGGCGATCGCCCCGCGGGCGGTGCTGGCCGTCGCCCCGCTGCACGACAGCAACTTCGCGGTGCAGGGGGTTCGAGACGTGGTGGCGAAGGTGACGCCGGTGTACGCGAAGCTCGGGGCGGCGGACAAGCTGCGGGCGATCTACCCGGACGCCGGCCACGACTTCCCCGCCGACGCCCGCGAGACGGCGTACCGCTTCCTGGACGAGATGCTGAGGTAGGGCGATGCCGGCGTTACGAACCCGCCAACTGCGGCGACTGGTCGGGTGCGGCCGGCGTGTCTGCGTGGGCGGTTGAGCCGCCCGGCGCGACGGCAACGACCGGCCAGTCGCCGGCGGCGTCCATTGCACGCAGGGCGGCGACCATTGCCCAGGTGTCGTACCCGTGAGCCGCTGCGAACGCTTCTCGGGCGGCCCGCACCTGACGCAGGACGTCGTCTTCAGCCATCGCTCTCTCCTCCCGGGGCCAACTCCTCCGGCGTGCAGATCAGCGGCGGATCGTACCCGGCCGCCCGGCACACGGCTTCGATCTGGGGTCGAAGGGTGACGTTCGCCAGGTGCGCACAGTTCCAGGTTAGCAGATACCGCACCCCGTGGGTCGCGGTCACGGCCACGTGCAGGGCGTCCGCCGTCGCCCGCTCAGGCAGCGGCACGTCCCGGACGAGAGCGGCGGCCAGCACGGCTGCGCCGGCGGTCAGTTCGAGGAGCGGCACCCCGGCGAGGGCCGCCAGCCGCTGCGCGGCGGCGGTCGGGTCGCCGGCCCGGCACTCCTCCACCACGAGCCGGGACGAACACAGCTCGAATGCTGCCCGTCGGCCCCACCACTCGCGGGTGATCTGTTGGTGGGCTGCTCGGACCAAATCCCGGCTCGGCCACGCGGTCAGGTAGCTGGGGATCGTCGTCTCGACGTACACGCGGGGCTTCATGGCCTGGATCGTACCGCGGCTGGCCGGCGGCTACAATCGGCCACGACCCGCCTCGCCAACGCCCGCGAGCCGGCATACCGCTTCCTGGACGAGATGCTGAAGTGATTCGGTCTAGGGACTGCCGGCGACCGGAGCCGTGGCCCGTGTGAGGGGCAGAGCCTGGTTCGGCGTGCCTTGCGTCCGGGCCAGCAACTCCGCCCGGTGTCGGTACAGGACGCTCAGCAACTCGTCATCGTCGATGTGCCCGAGGCCGCGGCCCAGGTGGACTTCGCCGAGGAACCCGAGGTGGGCCATGAGCTGGCCGAGCCGCACGTCCGGGGACAGGGACCACACCTCGGCGAGCGCGGCCAGTGCCTCCCGCTGGATGTCCGGGGTCATGGGAGCAGGTCTCCGATGGGCTACGGTCATCTGTTGTAGCGATCCCTTCGTCGCCGCAACTACGCCATCTCCTGTCCCGGGCGGAATTGCTCGAAGTACTCGTCAGCAAGTCCCTCATACTCGTCCTGTGTTTTGGATTCGACCTCACCGTTCGGCAGGCAAGGAACAGCCAGAGTAATATTGAGTTGATCTTCCTCGCCCATTTGATCGACTAATCCCGGTACGCGCATCGCAGGATCGTCGGACAGTCGGTACGCGTTCATACACCACCGGACAGAATGCCTTCGCTCGCGTCGGTACAAGTAGTTGACGAGAAGGCAAAGTCGCTGTTCCATACACGTCTCCTCGTTAGTTATCGATACAATTCCGTGATCTTCACCCTAAACGAGACGGAAAGCGATTGTGCCCATACCCACGGCCATTACCAGCAAGACCATACCTGCACAGCCACTCCCACCGGTTCCCTCCTTTCCGGCGTATACTTCGATAGACCAACGGACTCGACCCGCAGCTATTTGTCGTTGGTCGTGACTGTCAGCGAAGTTGATCTCGAACCAACCTGCCATATCCATCAGTTTCTGTCGGACGATCTTCTCCATCGCGGCCTTCACACCTCGGTTGACCTGATCCGAAGCGTTCGGATTACCCGGCTGTGCAAGTGTCCTGCGAAAGTCGTTCCACAGTGCTTTGTAAGTCTTGGCAAATTGGAACCGATTGTGGCAGTTCAGAATGATGTCAGCGAGAGCCGCGAACTCCATTTGCATGAGTTGGGCTTCCAAGTTCCTGACAACAGCACGCTCTTCGTCGCTACATTCGGCCAACGCGGTATCTGGCAAGGTATGCCAACGATCATGCGCCTTGGCCAGAAACTCCTGTGGACTCATGCCCAACTCCCTCGCCGAAATCAGAAATTGAATGCACTCTACAAATCACCGGCCGACGACCCGGACCGCTTGTTCGTCCCGCATCGGCTGGGGGAGGTGGTCGGCCCGGACGGCGGCTTGCACCCGGCCGGCCCCCGGCTTCGCCCCGTCCAGCTCGGCCACGAACACCGCCGCCGACCCGGCCGGCAGCTCGTCCAGCACCCCGAACACCAGCCGGGTGCCGTCCACGCTCGCCGACCGGCGGTCGGCCCCGGTGCCGCCGGCCGGGGTCAGCTCGCCCGAGCCGGCGGCCGTCACCTCCACCTTGCGGGCCGGCCCGTTCCCCCGGTTGCGGACGGTGATCCGCACCGTCGCCCGGCCGCCGACCGGCACCGACGCCGGCACGTCCGCCAGCTCGACCGCCAGCACCGGCTGCCCGGCCACCCGGAACGTCGCCTCGCCGTCCGCCTTCAGGTCGCCGGCCGACGCAGTCGCCTTCAGGACGGCTTTCTCCGTGGAACGGTCGCCGGTCACGATCAGTCGCAGCGACTTCTTCTCGCCGGGGGCCAGCTTGGCGAGTGTCCACTCGGCCCCGTCCGCGGTCAGCCGGCCGCCGTCCGCCGACTTGCCGACCACCGCCGCCGGCAGCGTCACCCGGGCGAGCAGGTCGGAGGCCGGGGAGTCGCCGGTGTTCGCCACCACCATTTCGAACGTCGTCGGGTCGCCGAGCGTGACGGTCTCCGGCCCGCGGACGCTGACCGCCACCGCCAGCCGCTTCACTTCGACGGTCGCCTCGCCTCGAGCGGTCGCCCCGCCGTCGGCCGTGACCGCCGCCCGAACGGCGGCCTTGCCCGGCTTGGCGGCGGTCAGCGTCACCGGCACCCGCTTCGTCTCCCCCGGCGGCACAGTGCCGACCGACACCTCCTGCCGGTCGGTGTTGCCCGACAGGGTCAGCGACGGGTCGGCCGACACCCAGGCGACGACGTTCTCCGCCGACACCGCCCCGGGGTTGGACACCGCTACCGTAGCCGTCACCGGCCCGCCGACCGCTGCCGTTGTGGGTAGCTCGATCGCCGCCTTCAGCGCCGACTCGTCCGCCCGCACCGTGAGCATCTGGTCGGCCCGTAGGCCGTCCGGCGTCTCGGCCGTGGCGGTCAGCCGCAGGGAGCCTTTGCGGGCGGTCCGCAGCGTGACCTGCACCGTCTGCTTGCCGCCGGCCGGGACCGGGCCGAGCGTCCAGCTCAGGTCGCGCTCGCCGGACCCCTGGCGGACCGTCGGCAGCGGGTCGGACCGGACGTACTCGGCCCCGTCCGGCACCCGGAAGAACGCCGTCACCGGCTGGCTGTCCGCCTTGCCGGCGTTCGCCACGACGAGCGACACCGTGCCGTCCCGGTTCAGGCCGAGGCCGTTCGGCGCCTGGATGTCCAGCGTGAGTTGGGCCGCCGCCCATTCGACCGTCGTTTCCTTGCGGCCGACCACGGTCCCGGGGCCGTCGCCGTCCGGCTTCACCACCTCGACGGCGATGCGGGTCTTGCCCGCCCGCGGCGTCGGTTGCACCACCCGCACCCCGGCGGAGCCGTCCGCGTCCGCTGGCACCTCGGCCTCCAGCTGCGGGCCGGACTGGCTGGTGCTGCCGGCCGACTTCGCCACCAGCGTGGCCGGGGCGCCGTCCAGCACCCGGTAGCGGACCTTCAGCCCGTCGATCGCCGAGTCGCTGCCGTTGAACCTGTGCAGGGTGGTACGCAAATCCGCCTCGCCGCCGCTGCGGGCGGTGGTCGGCGGCGGGAACCCGAACTCGGCCGACGACCACGTCAGCTTGACGTTCACCCGCCCCTGCTCCTGGTTGCTCACCGCCGGGGCGTAGGCGGTCACGGTCGTCACCCCCTCGACCGCCGAGCTGACGATGCACCACGTCTGGCCGGGGCGGATGGTGAAGTCGTCCGACGGGTCGTTGTTGCCGCGGTCGAAGGTGTGCTCGAAGTAGTCGGTGTAACTGACCGCGTACTTGCTGTCCTGCTTGTACCCGCGGCCCGGCATGTACCCCGACTCGTCCACCTCGACGATGTGCCCGGGGCCGTCGATCATCCATTCCACGCGACGTTTGCGGCGGGGGGTGCCGTCGCTGTCGTACACGGTGGCGACCAGCACTTGCGTCTTGCCGGGGGCCGCGGAGCATTGCCGGGGCGTCACCTCCAGCCGGCAGGCGTTCGGGTCGAAGTTGCGGAAGTACCCGAGGCCGGGCGGCTTGGCGTGCGTCGGGATGATGTCCCCGGGCGGGAGCAGCCACGGGAAGGACGACGGGTTGGCGGTCCCGCCGAAGCAGCCGACGGCGGCGGCAACGGTCATGACGGCGAGTAGTCGCACGGTCCGGCGCATCCGGCACCCTCCCAGGCGGCCGGGGTATAGGCGGACCGGGCGGATCGTGCAACCCGGACCGGGTGCGGCTCTCGAGTCTCGGTCCGGCTCCCCCTGCTTCGGGGAGGGGCTGGGAAAGTGGGGTCAAACCTGTTACCCGTTTCGGCGGCTTTGAAGTCACTGAACCGGGTCGCAGGTCCGAGCCCCGCCCCCTCCCCGAAGCGAAGGGAGCGAGTGGGGCGTTCGTCCCGGCAAGGACTGATGCCACCGCCCGGACGTGTTTCCCTCTTGCTCCCCCTCTCCCTTCGGGGGAGGGGGCCGGGGGGCGAAGCCTGCTGCCGTCGCTGCGAGAGTTCGATCCTGCGGAATCGGGTTGACGGCGTGGCCCCGCCGACCCCCTCCCGAGCGGAAGAGAACAAGCGGGCGTCGGTGATGTGCTGGCCGGCCGCTGACGCGAGTGCCGCGGCACGCCCGGGGTTTTGCTCCCTCCCCGTGTGGGGGAGGGCTGGGGGTGGGGGTCGGGACCGCTTGCCGAATCGGTGACTCCGGAATGGCATGATGCGGCGGCCCCCCCCAGCCCTCCCCGCGGGGGGAAGGAGCAAGCCAAGCCGTCAGCGGCCGGGGCCAGTCCGAGGGCGGCGAGGGCGGCGGCCTCCCACTCGGCGTCGGACAGGTCGGCCGGCAGCACGTCGACGAGCCGGTCGAGGGCGTCGGCCAGCGGGCCGGTCGGCCGCTCGGCCGGGACCGGCGATTCGGGGACATCGGTGGCGGTGGTGCCGGCGAGGGCGACCCCGTGCCGCATGCGGGTGGTTTCCAGCCGAACGACCTCGGTGGCCGCCTTAAGGGCGGTTGGTTGGGCGGGGTCGTTCATGTGGACGCGGAGGACGGCGATCGCCTGGAAGACGGCGTCGCCCCACTCGCCCCGGCGGACGGACGCGGCAGACATCGGCGAACCCTCGCGGGGGCGGAGGGGATGACCGACAAGTATATGTATACAAAATATCAGCAGTCAAGCCAGAGAGCCATTTTGGCGGTGAACACCACCCTCCTCGTTCCCGCTCTGCGTGGGCGCGAACACGGACGCTCTGCGTCACGAGTCATCTGTCAGGGGGACGTCATCGTTGCCGGGTTTCACGCGACGCGGGCGTCACCCCCGTTCCCACGCAGAGCGTGGGAACGAGGAAGGGAAGGAGTCAATGAATTGGCGTCATCGCTTCGGCACCCCGAGCCGGTAGTGGTCGTGCTGGGCTGACAAGTCCGCGGGGGCGTCGGTGATTACGCCGCAGAATTCGGCGAAGTAGTCGCCAAACGTCTTTGGTTTCTCGGGTGACGGTGGGGCTGGCTCGAACCGAACCCGCGTCCCCTCTTCGGGCAGTGTCGTCGGATCGTCCGGGACGATGACCCCGTTTTGGACCACGCCTTCCAGCTCCATCGCTGATCCCCTTACGGGTGCCGGGACGCCCCTATCGTACCGACCGGCTTGCGGGAGCGGAACGGATGACGGGGAGTCGCCGGGCGTCCGGCCGGTTCACGGCTTTGGCTTGTCACCGGCGCCCTTCTTCGGGTTAGCCGGTTCGGCGGCGGGCACACGCACGATTTTCCACCCAGCCCCCGGGTTGATGAACCGGAACACCCTCCGGTCGATCAGTGCGGTATTGACCTGTGGGCTGGGGAAGTCCCACGTCTCGACTTCTTGGCCGTTCCGCCGGACGAACCGAACGACCCGCGGCATGTATTCCAGCGTCCTATCGCCGAACTGACCGGGGCGGATGAGCGCCACGGTTGCGACATCGAACAGAGCCTTATCCGCTGCCGTCCGGGGGACGAACTCCAGGTACAGGTACGGACCACCCTTCTTGTCAGGCACCTCACGGATGTCGAACCGCCGGACGAGCTGGGCCGCGTTGACCCGGCCGCCCGCCGCCAGGGTGAGAAGGTTCTCCGGCCCGACGAACGGCCAGTTCTGCGGGTCCATCCGCACGATGAAGTTGAACAGTGGGTTGTTCGCGGCAGCAGGCAACCCGGCGAGAGGATACACCGTTACCGTCCTGGTCCCGCCGACGTAAACGAACGCCTCATTTCCATCGCAGATGTAGGCCTCGTAAGCGTCCGGGTCTCGCTTCTGTTCCGGTGCTGGTTGGTGTTCGACCCGTAGCCGGGCCAAGTTCGGTTTCTTGAGCCAGACCGATCCTGTGTAGGTGGTCTGTCGTGAGATGATGCGGTCCTCGACCACCTTGGTGAACTCTGCGGTAAAGGTCTTTACTCCGGCGGATGCCCTCTCCCACGCCCGCAGGTGGGTCTGCACGGCGGGTGAGACACCCGGCAACGGTTGCATCTGACCCACCACCGAGGCGACCGCGGCGAGGACGGCGGGGACGCAGTCGGTCGGGAACATGCCGGCCCTCCTGGCCTGTAACCCAGGCCGGCAGCACCGTTGGCCGGTCGGGATACGAGCCTCTTACCATCTGGCAACGGCAACCGGAAGGTGAACGTGGAATCAGACCACATGGTATGGACGGTTGACGCCGGGAGGCGGGTTGCCTATCCTTGGGGTGCCTGAGAACCTGCCTTCCTCCCCCGCCGCTGGAACCGCCCGCCCCGCTGTCGCGTCCAACCGCTGCCGGCCGTTGACCCCGCCCGCCGTACAACTGTCCTGGACCTCACAACCCGACCCCGCCCGACCGGAACGGTCGAAGGAGTAGCCGTGACCAAGTTGTGGACCCGTTGCGCCGGCTCGCCCGTCGACCGCCGCACCTTCCTCCACGTCGGGGCCATCGGCGGCCTCGGGCTGACCCTCGGCGACTACTTCCGCCTCCAGGCCGCCGACCCGGTCCAGGCGACCCCCAAGAAGGGGCCGAAGGCCCAGGCCTGCATCCACATCTTCCTGCCCGGCGGCATGGCCCACCAGGAGAGCTTCGACCCGAAGCCCTACGCCCCGGTCGAGTACCGCGGGGAGATGGCCAGCATCCCGACCAAGATCGACGGGGTGCCGTTCAACGAGTGCCTCAAGCAGACCGCCCAGGTGGCGGACCAGATCACCGTCTGCCGGGCCATGACCCACGGGGAAGCCGCCCACGAACGCGGCACCCACAACATGTTCACCGGCTACCGGCCCAGCCCGGCTATCGTCTTCCCGAGCATGGGCAGTGTCATCAGCCACGAACTCGGCGTCCGCAACAACCTGCCGCCGTATGTCGCGGTGCCGAACCTGGCGACCAACTTCGCCGGCAGCGGCTACCTGTCGAGCGCGTTCGGCCCGTTCAGCCTGGGCGCGGACCCGGCGGCCGGCAACTTCCGGGTGCAA
>JAXMAZ010000017.1:0-157987 GCA_046350115.1 Gemmataceae bacterium | reverse complement strand
GCGACACCATGACCCGGTTTGTGTCAGTCGTCCAACCCGGCCCCGAACCCGTCGTCGTCGTCGGCCGGCTTCAGCGGGGCGGCCTTCTTCGGCGGCTCCTTCGCCGGCGGCGGGGGCGGCGACTTGCGGGCCGGCTTCTCGGCGGCCGGCCGCCGCTCGGCGGCGGTCGGTGTGGCCGGCTTCGGCTTGGCGGCCGGTTTCGCCGCCGGCTTGGCCGGCTTCGCCTCGGCCTTCGGCGGGGCGGCCTTCGGCGCCGGGGCCGCCTTGCTCGGCCGGTAGCTCGGTACGTCGTCGATGTCGTCGATGTCGTCCAACAGGGACCGACCGAGCGGCAGTTCGCGGTCGTCCTCCTCGGCCTTCGGCGGCTTCGCCGGCGGTGCCGGCTTGGCGGCGGGGGCGGCCGGCGGGCGGCTGCGGGCCGGCTGACGCGGTTCGGGCTGGCGGGCCGGCGGCGGAGCGGCCTGCCGTGCCGGTTGCGGCTGAGGCTTGGCCGGTTGAGCGGGCTGCGGTTTGGCTGCCGGCTGCGCCGGCGGCTTCGGTTGCGTCTGGGCGGGCGGGCGGGCCGGCGGTTGGGGCGTGCCCCCGGACGCCGGCTTCGGCTCGGTGCCGAACCGCGTCACCACGTACATCCCGCTCGCCTTGTGCTTGTCCAGCTCGATCAGCCCGACCCGCTGGGCGTCCTCCAACAGCTCGCTGAACGTCCGGTAGCCGTGGTACTCCTCGTTGAAGCTCGGCTTCTTCCGCTTCATCGTGTCCTTGACCATGGACGAATAAATCACCTCCTTGTTCTCCCGCCGCAGGGCCAGGAGGGAGTCGAGCAACAGGTCGAACGCCTTCTTCTTGGTGTCCGGGACGGCAACCCCGGCGGTCAGCGGGGCGACCGGGGCGCGGTCCAGGTCTTCGTAGTAGATGAACTCGTCACAGTTGTCCCGCAGCAGGTCGGACGTGCTGTCATGCAGGCCCAGTCCGATGACGTGCTTGCCCATCTCCTTCAGCTTGCTCACCAGCGGGGAGAAGTCGCTGTCCCCGCTGACCACCACGAACGTGTCGATGTGGTCCTTGCTGTACGCCAGGTCCATGGCGTCCACCACCATGCGGATGTCGGCCGAGTTCTTCCCGGTCATCACCCGCTTGGGGATCTCCACCAACTCGACCGCCGCCGAGTGCAGGGTGGAGGCGAAGTTGCCGAACCGGCTCCAGTCGGCGTAGGCCCGCTTGGCGACGATCTTGCCCTTCTCCACCAGCCGTTCCAGCACCTTCTCGATGCTGAACCGGTCCCGGCGGTTGCCGAACCCGAGGGCCAGGTTCTCGAAGTCGATGAACACGGCCAGGGTGCGTTCCCCGTCGCCGGTGCGGTGCGGTTTCATCAGACGAAGTGACTCCCGTGGGCCGACAAGGGTGCCGGCGTCGTGTTCTATCTTGCTCCGTCGGTTCGGGTTCGGCAATCGGAACGGGCGTCAAAGTCGGCCGGGGGGCGGTTGCCGATCCGCCGCCGTCGGGTTAACGTGTCCGCACGACACACCCGGACCGACCGGTCCGAACCGGAGAACCCGACGTGACGACGCACTTCCGACTGGACGGCAAGGTAGCGGTGGTGACTGGTGGGGGCCAGGGGATCGGCGAGGCCATCTGCCGCCGGCTGGCCGCCGCCGGGGCCAAGGTCGGGGTGTTCGACATGTCCGCCGACAACGCCCGGCGGGTGGCCCACGACATCGGCGGCGTCCCGCTGGTCGGCGACCTGACCAGCGAAGCGGACGTGGACCGGGTGTTCGCCGAGGTCGCGGTCCAGGCGAACCCGGTGGACATCCTGGTGAACAACGCCGGGGTGGCCAGCCGCAAGGGCCGCGACCTGCCGATCTGGGAGCTGGTGCGGGAGGACTGGGAGTACGTGTTCGGGATCAACGTGGTCGGGCTGGCCAACTGCTGCAAGGCGGTCCTGCCGGGGATGATCGACCGGCGGTACGGGCGGATCGTGAACATCGCCAGCATCGCCGGCAAGGAAGGGAACCCGAAGATGGCCCCGTACTCGGCCAGCAAGGCGGCCGTCATCTGCCTGACCAAGTCGCTCAGCAAGGAACTGGTCGGCAAGGGGGACATCTGCGTCAACAGCGTCGCCCCGGCGGTCATCCAGACGCCGATCCTGGACCAACTCAGCCAGGAGCAGATCAACATGATGCTGAGCAAGATCCCCCTCGGCCGGACCGGCAAACCGGACGAGGTGGCGGCCCTGGTCCACTTCCTGTCGAGCAGCGAGTGCAGCTTCAGCACCGGCCAGTGCTTCGACATCAGCGGCGGTCGGGCCACTTACTGAGTCGAAATCGTGCGCTGTCGGCATCCGGGCGAGCGAGGGGCGTAAGCCCCCTGTTGCAGCATCCGGGCAGCACACCGGTTCTTTCCCGCGCGCCAACAGGGGGCTTACGCCCCCCGCTCGCCCGGATGCCGACAGCGCGACCCCCTCAACTACCGGCCGTCTGGGTGTAGGCCGCCGGTTGTGGCAAGGTCGGCGGTTGCGGCGGGACCGGGGGCACCCCGACCATCGCCGGCGCGCCGGCCGCCGCGGCCGTGTGCTGCACCTGGGCTTCCGCCCGCGTCACCTCGGACGGCGGCAGCTCGGCCTTGCGGGCGGCCCGGCCGAGCGGCCCGAGTACCAGACCCAGCACCACGAGCGTGATCCCCGTCAGGAACAGCCCGGCCAGCCAGAACCAGGTCTTCGAGTCCGGCGTCTGGCCCCGGACGAAGGCGAAGTAGTAGACCGTAGTCCACACGTCGATCAGCGCCCCGACCGTGACGTAAATCAGCGCGACTTTGGGGCCGAACGCGGGTTTCGAGAGCAAGGCCATCGGCGACCTCCCAAATGCGGGATGAGGCGACCGGACGCGGCCGCTTGCCCCTCCCCTGGGCAACCGGCGTGCCAGGAGTCGCCCGACGCGGCCCGTGTCAGGCGCACCGGTTGCAGCCCCGACCGGCGGTTCCGTGAGCCTCCTGATGCCGTTCGGAGATGTGACATGAAGGTTAGCAGTGTGTTGGCTGTTTCCGCCGGGGTGGCCGTTCTGGCCCTCGGGCTGGCCCGGGTGTCCGACGCGACCGAGAGCCAGCCGCCCAAGCCCCACGCCGACCACGCCGCCACGAACGAGGCGTGTGCGGTCGCCTGTTCGGACTGCCAGCGGGCGTGCGACGCCTGCACCGCCCACTGCGTGACGATGCTGGCGGAGGGGAAGAAGGACCACCTGGCGTCCGCCCGGCTGACCCAGGACTGCGCGGCCGTGTGCGCGACGGCGGCGAGCATCGTTTCCCGCGGCGGGCCGATGCAACACCTGATCTGCCGGGCGTGTGCAGACGCCTGTGCCCAGTGCGGGAAGGAGTGCGACAAGTTCGACGCCCCCACGATGAAGAAATGCGCCGAGGCGTGTCGGCGGTGCGAGAAGGCGTGCCGGGAGATGATCGCCCACCACTGACCCGGCGGTTGGCACACCCCGTGCGTTACGTCCGGTCACGGCCCGACGGGCGGGCCGCGGAACACCACTGACGCACAGGAGTGACCCATGAAGAGGCTTCTCACCGCGGTCGTGGCGACCGCCGTCGCGCTGGTCGGGGCGGGGTGCAACCAGAGCCAGCAGGGCGGGGCCGTCGGGACGAGCAACACGTTCCGGGTGACCGCCCCGACGCTGGCCACCACCATCAAGCAGGGCGACCGGCAGACCGTCACCCTGACGCTCGACCGGAACAGCGACTTCAAGCAGTCGGTGAAGCTGTCGGCCGACGCCCCGAAGGGGATCAAGGCGGACCTGAGCAAGACGACCGTCGCCGCCGGCGACCCGAAGGACGTGGCCATGCAGGTGACGGTGGACAAGGACGCGGCGGTCGGGGACCACAACATCAAGGTGACGGCCACCCCGGACACCGGGGCGGCCACCACGGTCGACGTGAAGATCACGGTTGAGGCCTCGAAGGGTTGACGCCTCGTTGTCACTGGCACCCGGGTTGCATCAGCTTCGCTGTCGCCCGCCCGGGCTTCCACACCCCCTGAAACCGACGGTGACTCATGCTCCGGATGGCCCTCGCCTTCTTGGTGGTCGCCTTGATCGCCGCGTTCTTCGGGTTCGGCATGGTGGCGGACCTGTCGTACGACATCGCCAAGCTGCTGTTCGTGGTCTTCCTGGTGCTGGCGGTGATCGCCTTCGCCTCGTCCGCCTTCCGCGGCCGGGCGCCGGTGTAGCTCGGCCCTCACGAAGTCCGAACAGGTCACAGCCCGCCGTGAGGACCGTCTCGCGGCGGGCTGTCGTTTCGATCGGGGAAGCACCATGGCTGTGGTCGAGCTGCCGCCGGGCGAGAAGGCCGCCGGGCTGCCGGAATACGACGCCCTCCAGTCGGCGTTCCACCAGACGTGTCGGGAGGAGCTGTACCGGGTCATCGACCGGCTCCGCCTGCCCGCCGACGCCAGCGTGCTGGACGCCCCGTGCGGCAACGGGTTCTACGCCGCCCGGCTGGCGGCCCGGGTCGGGGCCGGCGGGCGGGTCGCCCTGGTTGATGCCAACCGCACCTACCTGGACCAGGCCCGAGCGGCGGTCGCTGAGATCACCGCCCACGTGGAAGTGACGCGGGCCGACGTTTACCACCTCCCCTACCCCGACGCCACGTTCGATCTGGTGTGGTGCGCCCAGAGCCTGATTAGCCTGAAGGATCCGCCACGGGTGCTGCGGGAGTTCCTCCGCGTAGCCAAGCCGAACGGCCGGCTGGTCGTGCTGGAAGCGGACGAGTTCCATCACGTGCTGTTGCCGTGGCCGGTCGGGCTGGAGTTGGCCGTTCAGCAAGCCGTCCACCTGGCCAGCCGGGAGCGGCCAGACGGCCCGTCGCTGGCCCCGGCTCGGACCCTCCGGCGGATGCTGTCTACGGCCGGATGGGGCGGCGTCCGCAAGCGAACGGTGGCGTGTGACCGCCAGGCGCCGCTCGAACAGTGGGAACTGGACTTCCTGACCCGTCACCTCACCTCGCTCCACCGGCTGGCCCGCGGTCATTTGCCGGCCGACGTCCGGGACCGGTTCGACCGGCTCATCGACCCGGCGGAGCCTGGCGGGTTGCTCCGCCGCCCGGACCTGGAATTCACCTGCCTCAACACCCTGTACCTGGCCCGCAAGCCGCAGTGACCGGCAACAGGCATGCCGCTTGCCTGCGTGTCCGGGGTCGCATCCCACTCCGTCGGGTAACAGAGGCCCTCACCTATGGACGCCACCTTAACCGCCACCCCGGGCGCGATCAGCGGGGACGGGCCGGACAAACTGAACTCCCTGCTCCGCGGCGAACTGTCCGCCATTGAGACGTATGAGCAGGGCATTCAGAAGCTGGAGAAGTACCCGGCCGCCGCCCAGGAGCTGCGCCGCGTCCGGGACGAGCACCGGGAACACGCCCGCGTCCTCCGGGAGCACGTGTCCAAGCACGGCGGCACCCCGGCCGAAAGCTCGGGCGTGTGGGGCAGCTTCACCGCCGCCGTGACCGGGGCGGCCGCGGTACTCGGGCCGGAGACGACGATCGCCGCCCTCAAGCGGGGGGAGGAGGTCGGGATCGCCGACTACGAACGGGCGATCGACCAGCCGACCCTGCCGGCCGAGTGCAAGGAGCTGATCGCCGCCCGGCTCCTGCCGCGGAGCCGGGACCACCTGGCCAGCCTGGACAGCGTGCTGAACTTTCTCAAATAGCGGCAATGCCCCGCGGCCCGGCCGATACGGGGCCGCGGGGCATCGGCGGCCGTGCGGTCAGGTCTCCGTCCGGTCGGCCGCGGTGCCACGCTCGCCCGCCTGCTGGTACACCTCGCGTTCGGCCTCCAGCCAGAACCGGTCGCTCTCCCCGTGCGGACCGCCGGCCTCCTCCCACTTCTGGTACGCCCGCCGGCGGATGATGTCGAGCGTCGGCTCCTGCTGGGGCGACGGCGTCGTCCGGGCCGGCGGGGGCGGGGCCGTCGGCTGGTCTTTGGGCGGGGCCGATCGGTCGTCGGTCTTGGCCGACACCGGGTTGAGTTGTCGGTGCTTCCGGGACATTGATACCTCACGGGCTATGACACCGGCCTGCCGTCGCAAGCCGCACCCCGTCCGATTGCAATTGCCGGACCCGTCGCCGCCGGCCGGTGATTGGCACACCGCCTGCTCTGACCCTGCACGGGTGGGTGTAACGGACCGGATCCAACTGAGGGCTAAGCCATGCTTCGCTGGGCGTTACTGTTCTTGATCGTGGCCCTGGTGGCCGCGGTGTTCGGGTTCACGACCGTCGCCGGGACGGCGTACTCGGCGGCCAAAATCCTGTTCTTCGTGTTCCTGGTGCTGTTCGTCGTCTCGCTGGTGCTCGGCGGACGGAGCGCCCCACGGGAGCTGACGTAAGCCGCGGTCTCTCCCCGCGGCGGGCCTGCCCCACCCCGGGCAGGCCTTTTTCGTTTCTCCCCCGAGGGCCGAGCGATGACGACGGTGTGGCGGCTGGTGCGGAAGACGGTGGACGAGTTCCAGACGGACGGGGCGATGCGGCTGGCGGCCGCCCTGGCGTACTACACCGCCCTGTCCCTGGCCCCGCTGCTCCTGGTGGTGATCGCCATCGCCGGGGCGGTGTTCGGCCGGGAGGCGGCCAGCGGGGCGCTGGACGAGCAGATCGCCGAGACGATCGGCCCGCAGGCGGCCGAGACGGTGCGGTCCCTGCTCGCCGCCAGCCAGCCGAAGAACGGCGGGCTGGTCGCCGGGATCGTCGGGCTGGCCACCCTGGTGATCGGTGCGACCGGGGTGTTCGCCTCGCTCCAGGACGCGCTGAACGTGATCTGGGACGTGGACCCGAACCGGACATCAGCGGGCGGCCTGTGGGCGATGGTGAAGGACCGGTTGCTGTCCTTCTCGATGGTGTGCGGGATGGCCTTCCTGCTGCTGGTCTCCTTGCTCATGGCGGCCCTGCTGCACGGGCTGACCGGGGCGCTGACCCGGTGGTGGCCGGGGGCGGCGGTGGCCCTCCAGTGCGCCAACTTCGCCCTCTCCCTGCTGGTGACGTTCGGCATGTTCGCCATGATCTTCAAGGTGCTGCCGCACGCCCGCCCGCGGTGGTCCGACGTGTGGATCGGGGCGGCGGTCACGACCGGGCTGTTCGCGGTCGGCAAGTTCCTGATCGGCCTGTACCTCGGCCGGGCCGCCGTCGGCTCGACGTTCGGGGCGGCCGGGTCGTTCGTGGTCCTGCTCACCTGGCTCTACTACTCGTCCCTGATCCTGCTGCTCGGGGCCGAGTTCACCCAGGTGTACGCCAACCACAAGCGGCCGGGGCAGACGGCCGAGGAGCCGGCCGCCGTCGGTCGGTCCGACGGTGCGCAGCAGAAATCCGAACCGGTGCCGGTCGGGTGAGGGAAATCGGCACGCGATTTCCCATAGGGAACGCCACTCGCCCACCGGCGTCGGCCCCGCTTCGGGGCGGCTCACGCCCAGGCGGCCCACCCGGCTTACGAACGGAGGTTCCGATGAACGCGCAGCTCAGCAACCGGACCGCGGGCGAGTGCCCGCCCATGTCCGTGCAGTCGGATGAAGCCCTGGCGTGTCGGCTCAAACGCGTGATCGACGGCGGACCCGAGGCGATCGCCGAGCGTCTGGCCGAATTGGACCGCGAATGGACGGTCGGCAAGGCGGCGGCGACTGCAGCCGGCGGCTTACTTCTGGGCAGCGTCCTGCTCGGCCGCGGGTTCCGGCTGCCGCTGGCGGTGGCCGCCGGCGGGGCCATGCTCCAGCACGGGGTCGGACGGCACTCGTTCATTTCCCGCCTGCTGGCCCAATACGGGCTGCGGACCGAAGGGGAGGTCGAGCGGGAGCGGACCGCCCTCAAAGCGCTCCGGGGTGACTTCCATAACGTGCCGACGGTCCACGCGGTCGTAAACGACGACGACCTGTCCCGGCTGGAAGGGGAAGGCGGGATCGTGGTTGAGCCGGAGAGCCATGCCGTCAATGCCACCCAGGCGGTGTCCGATCTGGTCGCGGCGACCCAACGCTAATGTTCACAAGTCCGACCAGCCGACGCCCGCCGACCGGACGGTCGGCGGGCATTCTTTTGCCCGGGTGGGGGACGGCATCCGCATTGCAGCCACCCGCACGCTTTCTCTCCGAGGATGTGCGATGGCGTCTCTCCCGCAGGCCGCGGTTCGCTGCCTGGACACCCTGCTCCGGTACGAACTGGCTGCGACCCGCAGTTACCAGGTGACCGAGCGAGCGATTCCGGATGAACAGGTTCGAGCGGAACTGGCTACCATCCGCCGCCGACATGAGTCGGCCGCCGACCTCCTGCGAGAACACCTGGCCTTGATGGGTGAGCCACCGGCCGATCACCCGGGGTTGTGGGAAGTGCTCCCCACACTGGCTGAGGCGTCGGCTGCGCAAGTCGGCCCGCGATCTCAGTTCGCCGTCTTGCGGTGGAGCGAGGAACACGCCATCCGGACGTACCAGGCGGCAGCGCTGCTGCCCGGCTTGCCGCCGGCACTGCGGGCGCTGATCGGCACCGCCCTGTTGCCGCCGCTGTACGGCCACGTCGTCCGGCTCGAACAGTTGATCGCCGCGCAATTCCCCCTCCACGGGTGCCGCCGTGGTCGCTCGCGGCGCGCCGCCTGATCAAGCCGCCTATTGCCCCCGCGCTTGGCACATCGGATGCGACCCGCCCGGTGCCTGTCGGCCGGCCGGTCCCGGTCGGCCGACTCACCACACCAGAACAGGAGGCGGTAATGGATCGCGAGGTGCGATTCGAGGACGTGGCCGGACTTCAGAGCCGGGTGAGCTGGGGGGCGATCATCGCCGGGAGCGTCATCGCCCTGGCCGTCTACATGCTGCTCGCCCTGTTCTTCGCCGGGCTGGGTCTGGCCCTGACCGAAGCCGGGGTGCGGGCCGGGACGGCGACCAACATCGCTGTCGTGTGCAGCGTCATCAGTTGGGTGGCGGCCCTGTTCTGCGGCGGGTGCGTGACCACCCAACTGACCGCCGGCGAAACCCGCCGGGAGGCGTGGATCCACGGCGTACTGACCTGGGCCGCCGTCACCGCCCTGACCCTGATGATGGTCGGCATGGGCTTGCGGGGCGGCTACAACGCCCTGCTCGGAGCAGCCTTAGTCGGGTCGAACGTGACCGACGCCAACGGCCAGACGAACTGGGAGCAGGCGGCCCGCCAGGCCGGCGTCCCGCAAGAGCGGATCGATCAGATCAAGCAGGGGCTGCGGCCGGAGAACATCCGGGAACAGGCAAACAACCCCGAGACCCGTCAGGACGTCCGCCAGGGGGCGTTGGTCGCCACCTGGGCGACGTTCGCCGGCACCCTGCTGTCGATCGGGGCCGCGATTCTGGGGGCGCTGGCCGGCATGGGGCCGACGTTCCGGCTCTTCCCGCGGACTGCGGCGATCACCACCGCGACCACCGTGACCGCCGAACGGAGGGACATCCCCGTTAACCGGTAACCCGACAGTAAGTGATTCGTGCGGCCCGCCCGGTCGGATGACGGGCGGGCCGCGTCCGTTTCCCTGTTCGCGCAGAGTCGTTCCCACACGCGGGCGGTTCGGTTCGCAGCAACGAAGAGCGGTTCGCGTGACCTAACTGGGGATTGGCACATCGGTTGCCCAGCATCCGTACACGGCCGGCTAACGGACCCCGTCGGCCACACGTCCGCCCCGCGAGGCAAACCATGAGTACCGCGACGGTAGACCCCCCAGTCACCGCCCAATCGGCACCGTCGGCCGACGGCCAGCCGAAGCTGAGCGAGCTGGTTTCCGGCATCCTGACCGACGCCCAGCGGCTGGTCCGCCAACAGGTGGAGATGGTCCGGGCGGAGTTCAAAGAAGACGTCCGCCACACCAAGCAGGCGGTGCAATACCTCGGCATCGGGGTGGTGATCGCCACCCTCGGCGCGATCCACTTGACCATCGCCGCCGTGTTCCTGCTGAACTACCTCGCCCCGGGCCTGCCGCTGTGGGCGTGCTGGGCCATCGTCGGCGTGGCAGCGGTGGCCGGCGGCGTGCTGGCCATTTACGTCGGCACCCGCGTCCTGGCCCGGAACAACCCGCTCCCGGACAAGTCCTTCAACGCCCTCACGGAGAACGTGTCATGGATCGCGAATCCCCGGACGTGATCGCCCAGGAGATGGAGGAAACCCGCAGCTCACTCACCGGGAAGGTGGCCGCGCTCGAGACCCACGTCGTGGGCACCCTCCAGAACGCCACCGAGGCGGTGAGCACCACCGTCGAGCAGGTGAAGAGCGTGGTGCAGGACACCCTGAGCAGCGTGAAGGACACGGCCACCGACGTGAAGCAGTCGGTCACCGAGTCGGTGCAGACCGTCACCGACCGGGTCGGGTCCGCGTTCGACCTGTCCAGCCACACCCGGGAGCACCCGTGGGCGATGGTCGGAGGGGCCGGGCTGGTCGGGTTCCTGACCGGCGTCGTGGTGTTCGGCCGGTGGTCCCACCGGGCGGCGGCGGCTCCCCATCACCCGGCCACGTACACCTCGGCCGCCGCCCCGGTGGCCAGCGTCCGCAGCCCGGAGCCGGCCGCCGCACCGCGGAAGACGCCCGGCTGGCTGGACGACCTGTTGGAGCGGGCCGGGAACGAGGTCCGCAAGATCGGCGAGGAGGCGCTGGCCGTGGCCGCCGCCTCGCTCAAGCAGTCGGTCCAGTCCGAGGTGCCGCGGCTGATCAACTCGTTCACGGCGGCCGGCCAGGAGGCTACTGCCGACTGCCCGACCGCGGGCTACCCGCGACCGGCCGGCGGGTACGGGCGGGTCGGCTGAAACCGAATCGTCGCCCGTCGGGACCGGTGGTTGTTATGCGGCTGATCGGACTGGCGCTGGTGGTGATCGGCGGGTTGTTGCTCGGTTACCGGGGTGGACGTCGGCGGCCGGGGACGCGGGCGGGCGGCCGGCCGCCGGCCGCCGGCATGTGCCCCCGCCGGTATTAGCCGAAGCCGCGGTCGTGACGCTCGGGCTGATCCTGCTGACGGTGACCGGGACGGGGGCGGGGCGGGTGAGGGGCGGTCGCCCCTCACCCGCCCCGCCCCCCGCGGCGTTTTCAGTCCCGTTTGAACTCGTTCTTATCGATCTTGTACGACCCGATCTTGTCGGTGATGCTCCGGCGGGACAGGCCGCTGATCTTGGCACACTTGCCGACGTGCCCGCGGGTCTTCCGCAGCGCCTTCCGCAGATACCGCTCCTCGAACGCCGACGTGAGTTCGGCCAGTTGCTCCGGCAGCGACCGGGTGAGGTCCACCGAGAACGGGCTGGTCCGGCTGCTGGCGGCCATCCCCTTGGCCACGTCCGGGGGCAGGTGGGCCGGGGTGATGACCCCGTCCCGGGCGGTCACGCACGCCCGCTCGATGGCGTTCTCCAACTGCCGCACGTTGCCCGGCCAGGGGAACGCCAGCAGCAGTTCCATCGCCTCCGGGCTGATCTCCGGCAGGGTCCGCCCGCGGCTGTACTTCATGACGAAGTGGGAGGCCAGCAGCGGGATGTCCTCCGGCCGGTCGCGGAGCGGCGGGATCTCGACCCGGACCACGTTCAGCCGGTAGTACAGGTCCTCCCGGAAGGTGCCGTCGCGGACCATCTTCTCCAGCGGCTGGTGGGTGGCGGCGATCAGCCGGACGTCCACCTCGATCGGCTCGTTCCCGCCCACCCGCTCGATCCGCCGCTCCTGGATCACCCGGAGCAGCTTGACCTGCATGTTGAGCGGGATGTCCCCGACCTCGTCCAGGAACAGGGTGCCCTTGTGGGCCTGCTCGAACCGCCCCTTCCGCTGGGCGATGGCCCCGGTGAACGACCCCTTCTCGTGGCCGAACAGCTCGCTCTCCAGCAGGCTCTCCGGGACGGCGGCACAGTTCACCGCCACGATGCTCCCAGGCCGGAAGGCGGACGACGCCTGGTGGATGGCCCGGGCGATCTGCTCCTTCCCGGTGCCCGTCTCGCCGACGATCAGGACCGTGCTGGTGGTGGACGCCACGTTCCCGATCAGGTCGAACACGTCGAGCATCTTCGGGCTTTTGCTCAGCACGTTCTGGAACGAGAACCGGCCGTTCACCTGGGCGCGGAGGGCGACCACCTCGTCCTGGAGCGCCCGCTCCCGCAGCGCCCGCTCGACCAGCAGGGTCACGTACTGCGGGTTGTACGGCTTGGACAGGAAGTCGTAGGCGCCCAGCCGCATGGCCTCGACCGCGTCCTTGACGCTGCCGTGCCCGGTGGTGACGACCACCGTCACCGGCATCCGCTTGGCCGCCACCTGCTGGATCAGTTCCATCCCGCTGACGTTCGGCATCCACAGGTCGGTGATCATCAGGCTGTACGGCCGCTCGGCCAGCTTGGCCAGCGCCTCCCGCCCGTCGGCCGCCGTGTCCACCTCCAGCTTCAGGCTCAGCTCCAGCAGTTGGCGCAGGGAGTCCCGGGCGTCTTCCAGGTCTTCTACGATTAGCACCCGTTGCGAGACGCCGGCGGGCACGGCCGGCTCTGCGGGTACGGGTGCGGGCGCGGCGGGCGATTCCTTGGTACGCATATTGCTCACCCTGGAGGAATTGATTCACTCACTCCGATCGACTTGCCGTCGCAACTTGGCCTGCGACGGCAGCACGGCAGGTATCCGGATGCTAGCAGAACGGATGCCAACAATGGGTAGTTCGCTGCCCAATCCGGTCGAGCCGGGGGAGCGAGGGTGTTATGACTGAGGCGATCGCCCGGCTGTTCGACCCGTCCGGGTTCGTTCCCCGCAAAGACTGCGGCACCTGGACCCCCGAACTGATCGGGTTACACGTCGGGTCGGACCTGCTCATCTGGCTGGCCTACCTGAGCATCCCCCTGGTCCTCCTGTTTCTGGCGCCGAAGGTCCGGCTCGGCCGATACCGGTGGCTGGTCGTGCTGTTCGCCGTCTTCATCCTGGCGTGCGGCACCACCCACCTGATCGAAGCGATCATCTTCGAGCGGCCGGTGTACCGGCTGTCCGGGGTGGTGAAGGCGGTGACGGCAGTGGCTTCATGGCTGACCGTGTTCGCCCTGATCCCGACCGTCCCCCGGCTGATGGCCGCGTTGCCGGACGCCGAGGCGGCCCGGCCGACCCCGTGGCGGCCGACCGACGAGTCCCGGCTGCGGGGGTACATCGTCGCCCTGTTGGCGGCCACCCTGGCGGTCCTGATCCGCGGGCTGCTCGACCCGCTGCTGGCCACTGACCACGCGTTCGTCATCCCCCTCCTGGCGGTCGTCGCGGTGTCCTGGTATCAGGGGTTCGGGCCGGGGGTGCTGACCCTGCTGGTGGGGATGGCGGCGGTGGTGTACTGGTTCGTCGAGCCGGTCAACTCGTTCGTCATCGGCCGGCAGTCCGACCAGGTGGCCGTCGGCCTGTTTCTGTTCGTCGGGTTCGCTTGCGCCCTGCTCGGGGAGGCTCAGCGGAACTACCGGGTGCAGGCGGACGAGCGGCTGCTGGCGGTCCGGGCCAAGCAGGCCGAGCTGGAGGCCGAGGTCGCCCGCCGGGTGCAGTCGGAAAAGGAGCTGCGGGTGGCGGCGGACGAGCTGGCGGTCGCCGAGCGGCGGTCGGCCGACACCCTGGCCCAGTTGGACGCCCTGTACCACCACACCCCGATCGGGCTGGCTCTGCTGGACCCGGACCTGCGGTATCTGCGGGTGAACAAGTATCTGGCGGACGGGTACGGCATACCGGCCGACGCCCACATCGGCCGGCCCGCCCGGGAGGTGACGCCGAACCTGCCGGCCGAGGCCGACCAGGCGATGCGGGAGGTGGTCCGGACCGGCAAGCCGAGCCGGCCGGTGACGGTCGTCCGTGGAACCGACCCGCGGGTGTCCGGGCCGATGACCGGCGAGGTGTGGGAGGCGACCTACTTCCCGGTGACCGGCGGGGACGGCCACCGGATCGGGGTCGGGGTGGTCGCCGAGAACGTGACCGACCGGGTGGTGGCAGACCGGGCGCTAAAGGCGAGCGAGGAGCGGTATCGGCTGGCCACCGAGGCGGTCCGCGGGCTGGTGTACGACTACGACATCCCCCGCAACCGGGTGGTCCGGTCGAACGGGCTGCGGGGGCTGCTCGGGTTCAGCCCGGGGGATGTGCCGAACACCCCGAGGTGGTGGCAGGACCGCATCCACCCGGACGACGCGGACCCCGACGGGCAGCGGTTCAAGGCGATCAACGAGTCGGCCGACCGCGGGTTCCGCGGGGAGTACCGCATCCGGCACCGGGACGGGCGGTGGGTCGACGTGGAGGAGCGCGGGCTGGTGGTCCGGGACGAGGCCGGCCGGGCGGTCCGGATCGTCGGCTGCACCACCGACATCACCGACCGCAAGCAGGCCGAGCGGGCGGTCCGGGAGAGCGAGGCCCGGTTCCGCACCGCCACCCAGGCGCTCCCGCAGATCGTCTGGGTGACCCGCCCGGACGGGTACCACGAGTACTTCAACGACCGGTGGTACGAGTTCACCGGGCTGACCGAGGCGGACAGCCTGGGGGACGGGTGGAACCTGCCCCTGCACCCGGACGACAAGCCGCGGACGGTCGCCCGGTGGCAGCGGTCCCTGGCCACCGGCGAGCCTTACGAGATCGAGTACCGGTTCCGCGGCAAGGACGGGGCGTACCGCTGGTTCCTGGGCCGGGCGGTGGCCGAGCGGGACGAGGCCGGCCAGGTCGTCCGGTGGTTCGGCACCCTGACCGACATCGACGAGTTCAAACGGCTGCAGGACGAGGTGCGGGAGAGCGAGGCCCGGTTCCGCACCCTGGCCGAGTCCATGCCCCAGCTCGCCTGGACCGCCCACCCGGACGGCCACATCTTCTGGTACAACCGCCGGTGGTACGAGTACACCGGCACCACCCCGGAGGCGATGGAGGGGTGGGGCTGGCAGAGCGTCCACGACCCGGCCGAACTGCCCCAGGTGCTGGCCGAGTGGAAGCGAGCCATCGCCACCGGCCAGCCGTTCGAGATGACCTTCCCCCTCCGCGGGGCGGACGGCCGGTTCCGCCGGTTCCTCACCCGCGCCCACCCGGCCAAGGACGCGGACGGCCGGGTCACCCTATGGTTCGGGACGAACACCGACGTGGACCAGGTGGAGCGGCTGCAGGCGGACCTGCGGGCGAGCGAGGAGCGGTACCGGTCGCTGACCGAACTCCTCCCGCTGGTCGTCTGGCTGGCCGACGTGGACGGGCGGATCACGTACTTCAACCGCCGGTGGTACGAGTACACGGGTCAGACGGAGGCCGAGGCGCTCAGCCCGTCGGCAGCCGATGCCATTCACCCGGACCACCTGGAGTCGGTCGCCGCCGCCTGGCGGAACGCGGTGGGTTCGGGCGGCGGGTTCGAGGTCGAGTACCCGCTCCGCGGCCGGGACGGAGCCTTCCGCTGGCACCTGTCCCGGTCCCAGCCGCTGCGGGACGCGGGCGGGCTGGTGGCCGGGTGGATCGGGGTGGTGATCGACATCCACGACCGACGGGAGGCGGTGGCCGCCGTCCGGGCCAGCGAGCAGCGGTTCCGCGATTTGGCCGACTCCATGCCGCAGATCGTGTACACGTCCGCCGCCGACGGGACGGTCAACTTCCTGAACCGCCGGTGGAAGGAGTTCACCGGGTCCGATGCCGCCGGCCCGGACGAGATGGCCGCCCTGCTCCACCCGGACGACGGGCACCGGTTGGCGACCGCCTGGGCGGCCGCCCGGGCGGACGAGCGGCTGCTCCAGATCGACTTCCGGCTGAAGACGGTGGACGGCCAGTACCGGTGGTTCCTGACGCGGGCGGTGCCGATCCGCGGGGAGGACGGCCGGCTGGCCGGGTGGTACGGCACCTCGACCGACGTGGACGACCTGAAGCGGCTCCAGGAGCAGGTGCAGGCGGCGGCCGAGCGGTTCCGGGTGCTGACCGAGGCCATCCCCCAACTGGTCTGGAACGCGGACGCCGCCGGCCACATCACCTACTTCAACCGCCGGTGGCAGGAGTACACCGGGCTGACCGCCGGGCACGCCCTCAGCGAGTGGTGGCCGCAGGTGGTCCACCCGGACGACGCCGAGGGGCTGGAGGCCGCCTGGCAGCGGGCGGTGGCCGCGTCCCCGGCCCCGTTCAGCCAGGAGGTCCGGGTCCGCCGGACGGCCGACGGGGCGTACCGCTGGTTCCAGACCGCCGTCATCCCGCTCCGCCGACCGGACGGGTCGGTCGACCAATGGATCGGGTCGCTCAGCGACATCGACGACCAGAAGCGGCAGGCCGAGCGGCTGGAAGAACTGGTCGTCGAGCGGACGGCCGAACTGCGGCGGCAACGCGAGTTCCTGAACGCCATCCTGGACAACGTCACCGACGGGATCGTGGCGTGCGACGCGGACGGCCGGATCACCCTGTTCAACCGGGCCAGCCGGGAGTTCCACGGGCTGCCGGCCGAACCGATCCCGCCGGACCAGTGGGCCGGCCGGTATGATCTGTATGAGCCGGACGGGCGGACCCCGCTGGCGACCGACGACATCCCCCTGTACCGGGCCTTGCGGGGGGAGCGGGTGCGGGACGCCGAGATGGTGATCGCCGCCCGCCACGCCCCGCCCCGCACCCTGCTCGCCAACGGCCAGCCGCTGGTCGACGCCGGCGGGGTCAAGCTGGGGGCGGTGGTGTCCATGCGGGACATCACCGCCCGCAAGCTGTTGGAAGAGCGGGAGCGGGCGATCACCCTCGAACTCCGCCGGAGCAACCAGGAGCTGGAGAAGTTCGCCTACGTCGCCTCCCACGACCTGCAGGAGCCGCTCCGCAAGGTGCAGGCGTTCGGGGACCGGTTGAAGACCCGGTTCGGCCCGGCCATCGGGGACGAGGGCGGGGACTACCTGGACCGGATGCTCAAGGCGGCCGGCCGGATGCGGGCGCTGATCAACGACCTGCTGGCGTTCTCCCGGATCACCACCCGCGGCCAGCCGTTCGAGCGGGTGGACCTGCACCAGGTGGCCGCCGACGTGCTGTCCGACCTAGAAGTGCGGGTGTACCAGACCGGGGCGGCGGTCGACCTCGGCCCGCTCCCGACGATCGACGCCGACCCGGTCCAGATGCGGCAACTGTTCCAGAACCTGATCGGGAACGCGCTCAAGTTCCACAAGCCGGGCGAGCCGCCGGCCGTCACCATCCGCGGCGAGCTGCTGCCGGCGGACGACCCGGCCGGCGAGCCGCGGGTGCGGCTGACCGTGGCCGACGCCGGCATCGGGTTCGACGAGAAGTACGTGGACCGCATCTTCCAGGTGTTCCAGCGGCTGCACGGCCGGGACCAGTACGAGGGGACTGGAGTCGGGCTGGCCATCTGCCGTAGAATTGCCGAGCGGCACCGGGGCGAGATCACCGCCCACAGCCGCCCCGGGCACGGGGCGACGTTCGCCGTCACCCTGCCCGCCGGCCAACCGCCCTCCGGTCCGCCCGAGGTGCAATGAGAAACCGTGTGAAACCTGTCACCATCCTGATGGCCGACGACGACCCGGACGACCGCCACCTGACCAAGGAGGCGTTCGCCGAGAGCCACCTGGCGAACGACCTGCGGTTCGTCGAGGACGGCGAAGAGCTGATGGACTACCTGCACCGCCGGGGCAAGTTCGCCGACCCCGCGGCCGCCCCCCGGCCGAGCATCATCCTGCTCGACCTGAACATGCCCCGGAAGGACGGCCGGGAGGCGCTGGAAGAGATCAAGGCCGACCCCCAGTTCCGGGGCATCCGGGTGATCGTCATGACCACCTCCAAGGCGGAGGAGGACATCATCCGGTCCTACGACCTGTCGGCCGCCTCGTACATCACCAAGCCGGTGACGTTCGACGCCCTGCTGGACGTGGTCAAGACGCTCGGCAAATACTGGCTGGAAATCGTGGAGCTGCCGGATGACGCGCGATAGAGCGGGGACCGTCGCGGGTGAGCCGGCCCCCGTCCGGGTGCTGCTCATCGACGACGACCGGGAAGACTACCTGCTCACCAAGAGCTACTTCGCCGAGCTGCCCGGCCGGCCGTTCCGGCTGGACTGGGCGGGCGACTACGACGCCGGCCTGCGGGCCGTCTGCGCCGGCGACCACGACGTGTACCTGCTCGACTTCCGGCTGGGCGAGCGGACCGGCATCGACCTGCTGCACGAGGCCCGCGGCCGGGGCGACCTGCCGCCGGTCATCATGCTCACCGGCCAGGGGGAGTACGAGACCGACCGGGCGGCCATGACCGCCGGGGCGGCCGACTACCTGGAGAAGGGGCGGCTCGACCCGGTGCTGCTGGAGCGGTCGATCCGCCACGCCCTGCTCCAGAGGCGGTACGAGGCCGAGCTGGAGCGGGAGGTCCGGGAGCGGACGGCCGAGCTGGAGCGGCTCAACCAGAACCTCCACCGGGAGATCGCCGAGCGGACCCGGGTGGAGGCGGCGTTGAAGGAGGCGGACCGGCGGAAGGACGAGTTCCTGGCCACCCTGGCCCACGAGCTGCGGAACCCGCTCGCCCCGGTCCGCAACGCCCTGGAGATCATGCGGCTGGCCGGCCACGACCCCGGGTCGGTGGAGAAGGCCCGGGCGGTCATGGACCGCCAGATCACCCAGATGGTGCGGCTGATCGACGACCTGTTGGACGTGTCCCGGATCACCCGGGGCAAACTCCTGTTGGAGACCGAGCGGCTCGGCCTGCGGGAGGTGGTCGAGGCGGCCCTGGAGATGAGCCGGCCGCAGATCGACAAAGGCCGCCTGGAGCTGACGGTCGAGCTGCCGCCCCGGCCGGTCCATCTGATCGCCGACCGGGTCCGGCTGGCCCAGGTGCTGTCCAACCTGCTGAACAACGCGGCCAAGTACACCGAACCGGGCGGCCGGGTGTCGCTGACCGCCGAGACGGCGGACGACAACCTCGTCCTGCGGGTGAGCGATTCCGGGATGGGCATACCCGCCGAGGCCCTCCCCCGCCTGTTCGACCTGTTCACCCAGGTGAACCGGACCCTGAACCGGTCCCAGGGGGGGCTTGGCATCGGGCTTGCACTGGTCCGCCGGTTAGTGGAAATGCACGGCGGATCGGTGTCTGCGGCGAGTGACGGCCCCGGCCGCGGGGCGACCTTTACCGTAACCCTTCCCCTGGCAGCGGGCTAACCCGCGGCCGGGCGACTCCGCCGACGCATTTTCGGACCCATCCCACGCTAGTGCCTGTGCCGACCCCGACCGCCCGTCCCCGGGCGGCGGTCCGCTCGCGCCGGTCGACGGAGCGCCCCGACATGTCCGTGTCCAACCCCAAGCTCGAATGGCAGCGGGGGATCGCCACCCTGGCCGCGCTGGCCCTGGTGGTGGTGATCGTCACCGCCCTGTACTGGGCCAGGTCCATCTTCATCCCGGTCGCCCTGGCCGTGTTCTTCACCTTCGTCCTCAGCCCGGTCGTCTCCTGGCTGGAGAAACGGGGGCTGGGCCGGCTGCCGGCGGTGGTCGGGAGCGTGGCCGTGGCGGTGCTGGCGGCCACCCTGATCGGCGGGGTGATCGCCTGGCAGCTCGGCGGGCTGATGGACACCTTGCCGGAGCGGTCCAAGGACATCGCCGCCAAGCTGACCGACCTGAAGCGGCGGGTCGCCGGTGACGGGGAGAGCCGGTTCGGCAAGGCGTTCGAGGACATCTCCGCGGTGTTCATCCCGCGGGCGAAGGACCGGGAGGCCGGCGCCCAAGTGGTGATCGCCCAGCCGCCGGGCAGCAACTGGTACGCGGAGGTGTCGTCCTACGTCAGCCCGGCCCTGGAGCTGGTCGGGCAGGCGGCGTTCGGGTTCATCCTGGCGGTGTTCATGCTGCTCAAGAAGGAGGACCTGCGGAACCGGCTGATCCGCTTGACCGGGGACACCCGTGTGACGACCACCACCAAGGCGGTGGACGACGCCTCCCGGCGGATCAGCCGCTACCTGCTCACCCAACTGGTGCTGAACGCCGCGTTCGGGGTGGTGATCACGGTCGCCATGTTCGCCCTGGGCGACCGGTACGCCATCCTGTGGGGCGCCCTGGCGGCGGTCATGCGGTACGTCCCGTACCTGGGCACCTGGCTCGGCCTGCTGCCGCCGGTGCTGGTCAGCCTGGCGGCCCCCGGCGGGGAGGTGCAGGCGTTCAAGGTGCTGGTGCTGTACGGCGGGCTGGAGCTGATCTGCAACAACGTGTTCGAGCCGTGGCTGTACGGGTCGAGCATGGGGCTGTCCGAGGTGGCCCAACTGGTGGCGGCCGCGTTCTGGGCGTTCCTGTGGGGGCCGGTCGGGCTGATCCTGTCCGGCCCGCTCACCGTCTGCCTGCTGGTGCTCGGCAAGTACGTCCCGCGGTTCGAGTTCCTGGACGTGCTGCTCGGGGACGAGCCGGCACTCGGCCCGGACGTGCGGGTGTACCAGCGGCTGGCCGCCCGGGACCAGGACGAGGCCGAGCAGGTGGCCCGGGAAGAGTTGAAGCGGTCCACCCTGGAGGAGGTGTACGACGGGGTGCTCATCCCGGCCCTGGGCTACGCCCGGCGGGACGTGGAGCAGCACACGCTCGACCGGGACGACCTGGAGTCGATCCTGCGGGACGCCCGGGAGATCGCCGACGAGCTGGCCGACAGCCGGCTCGTCCCGGCCGGGGCGACGGACACCGGTGACGCCCCGCCGGTGCGGATCCTGGCCGTGCCCGCCCGGGACGACATGGACCAACTGACGCTGGAAATGCTCGGCGGGCTGATGGCCGACGGCCGGTGGGAAGTGAAGGTGGTGTCCGACGACACCCTGGGTTCCGAGGTGCTGACCAAGGCGTCACAGTTCGAGCCGGCCGCCATCGTGATCGGCTCGCTTCCCCCGGGTGGGCTGGCCCACACCCGCTACTTGTGCAAGCGACTGCGCAAACACTTCCCGGATGTCAAGATATTGGTCGGCCGCTGGGGGCAGTCGGACGACGAGCAGGAAAGCCGAGATCAGTTGGTCGAAGCCGGCGCCGCGTTCGTGACCACGTCCCTGGCCCAGATGAAGCAGCATTTGGCCGGGTGGGCGTCCGTGCTGGCGGCCCCGGCTGCGACGGACCGCGGGAACGGGAAGGTGCTGGTTGGCACGCGGACTGCGTAACAGTGGGGCACGTGACGACGGTGGCCGGACGCCCGGCCGGGTCACGTGACCCGAACCATACAGAGGGATCCGTCATGGCCGAGATGCGTGACAAAGTGAAGGGCGGGATCGACGACGCCGCCAGCCGTGCGAAGCAGATGACCGACCGGGCGGCCGACGCGGCCCAGGGCGGCCAGGCGAACGCCGGCAGCCTGATCGACCAGGCCCGGGACAAAGCCCAAGGGGTGGCGGACAAGGTGACCGACTACGCCGGCCAGGCCCGGGACAAGGTGAGCGAGTGGGCCGGCGGGGCCGGCGACCAACTGGGCCACGTGGCCGACCGGGCCCAGCGGTTCGCCCAGGACGCCTACGACCACCCGGGCGAGATGCTCGGCGACTTCGGCTCCGAGCTGACCTCGATGGTCCGCCGGTACCCGATCCCGGCCCTGCTGGTCGGGTTCGGGATCGGGCTGCTGCTCGGCCGGTCGGCCCGGTCGTGACCGGCCCGGCGAGCTGACCTCCCGACGGCACCGGCCGCGCCGGTGCCGTCGGCCGTTGCGGGTCCAGGCACCCGCCCAATCCGGAGGATCAACCATGCGACTGACGGGGTGGGCACTGGTGGCGATCGGGACCGTCCTGTTCCTCTCCGCCGGGGCGAACTATCTGGTGTTCGACGTCGCCCAGGTCGAGCAGGCCGGGACGGTCAACTCGGCCGGCCGGCCGGCCGGCATGTACTGGCTGGCCCTGATCCCGGCGGCGGCCGAACGGTACCCGCGCCGGGCTGTGGATGGTGATGACCGGCGGCAAGGGGTATCAGGTGACTTACGACATGGCCAAGCAGCACGCTCACGGCAACCCGGACCGGCGGCCGGCGGCACCGGGGCCGGCCGGGTCGGGCGGCGGGGTTAACCCCGCCGCCCGACCCGGCCGGCCAGCTTGTCTGGTACTTGCTCTGTTGAGTCCGGCGAGCCGGGGGCGTCAGCCCCCGGGAGAAGCGTCAACCCGGGGCTGACGCCCCCGGCTCGCCTGGACATGGAAGGGGTTCCAACAGAACAATCGGGCCATTTAACACTGCGGGCCGGCCGGGGCGATCGCCCCCGGCCGGCCCGCGCTGGAATCGCCGTGTTACTGGTGGATTGGGAAGCCGGCGATGGCCACCGCCTCCCGCAGCTTTGTCAGCGCGGACACCTGCACCTGACGGATCCGCTCCTTCGACAGCCCGAGCCGGGCGCCGATCAACTCCAGCTTGAGCGCCTCGACCTGCTCGCCCAGCCCGAACCGCATCTGCAGGACCAGCTTCTCCCGCTCGGACAGCAGCGGGTGCTGGGCCTGGAAGTAGTGTTCCAGGTCGAGCGGCAGGCTGCTCCCGGCGTCCGCCTTGGTCTGCCCTTCGGACGCCTCCCCGGTGAGGTTGCACTGGGTCAGGAACCGCTTCTCCTGGCCGATCCGCTTGCGGGTCAGCCGGACTAGCGCCCGCACCAGGCAGGTGAAGGCGTACGTGCTGAACCGCACCCCGAGCCACGGGTTGTACCGCTCGACCGCATTGATCAGGACGACGTGCCCCTCGCCGATCAGGTCGTCGGACCGGAGCTGCCAGGCCTTCCGGTAGCGGACCGCCTTGAACACCAGCTTCTGGTTGCCGAGCACGATCCGGTCACGGAGGGCGTAGTACGCCTTGGCCCAGGTCCGCCGCTCCCGCGGGGTCTTGGCCCGGCGGACCCGGTAGGCGGCGTAGTGCATCCGCTGGCCGCAGTCCCGGGTCTGCTCGTCCGGCATGTACCCGAGCGGATAGTTGGCCGCGGTCTTCAGCACCGTCCGCGGGTCGTACCGCTTCGCCGCGTTCGGTCTGCGGAAGGACGAATGCACCAACCCGCCCGCCAGGACGTGGGCGTTCGGCGACAACGGAGGCGCGGCGGCCGGCATGTCAGGACTCCAGGTTGCGAGTTCGCGGCCCATCGCCCTCGCTCAGAGGGCCGGACAAATAAGTGGATGGGTGGTGTGGGGGAGCAACGGCCGTGCCGCCGGCCCCGGTTATCGGCCCGGCCCGAATGCCGAGTTTCGAATTGCATAGCCCGGCCCGAGCGAGCAAGGTGTCAGGCACTTGCTGCGCAAGCCGGCGCGTCGGGCGGCGCACCCCTGTGCGCAAGGCGGTGGCCGTACCATGATGGCACTCGGGTTGCGGCAGGGGCGGCGAGTGCCGCGCCCTGACTGGGAGGTGAAGCCGTGCGCCGTCCGCTCCGCACCGTCGGAATCGTTGCCGCCCTCCTGCTCGGCTTCATCGTCGTCAGCTACGTGGGGCTGCGGGCGTACCTCAATACCAGCGCGGCCCGCCGGATGGCGGCGGACCAGCTCGCGGCGGTGATCGGCGGGCCGGTCGAGGTGCAGTCGCTTCGTACCGGACTGGCAGGGGACACCCAGGTCGGACTGGCCCTGCCGGCCGCCGGCCAAGACGCCCCGCTGGTTGCCGGCGTGGTCACGGCGAACGTGTCGCTGCTCGACCTGGCCCGCGGCACCCGCCCGACGGAAGTGACCGTCGAGGGCGCGAGCGTTACCCTCCGGTTCGACAAGGACGGCAAGCTGCTCACCCAACTGCCCGCCCCGCCCAAGAGCGAGGGTGGCGGGGCGATCCCGGCCGTGACCGTCCGCGGCGGCACGCTGACACTCGCCCAGGAGGGCCGGCCGCCGTTCACCGTCACCGGATTGGACGCGACCGTTGCAGATCACGGCGGCAAGCTGACGCTGTCCGGGACGATCTGCGACCAGAACTGGGGGGACTGGTCGGCGAACGGCACCGCGGCATCCGACGGGTCGACGGCCTCAGTCACGCTCGCCACCGCCAGGCCGAACCGGGTGGCCATGCCGCTGCTGCGGTCGATCCCGTTCGTCCCGGCGAACACCTGGGAGGAGGTCGAGCTGGACGGCACCACCACCGGCACCGTCCGGCTCGGGTTGGACAAGGGCGGGGCGTTCACCTACCGCGTCGAGTTGCAGCCGGCCGGCACCCGGGTGACGGTCCACCCGATCGACCTGACCACCACCGACACGGCCGGCCGCGTCCTGATCGACGGGCCGAAGGTCGAGCTGTCCGGCGTGACCGGACACACGGCCGACGGCCAAGTGAAGGTGGACGGGACACTCGACTTTCGCCCGGACCCGTCCCAACTCCGGTTCAAGGTGTCCGCCCAGGGGCTGGACGTGAAACAGCTTCCCAAGAGCTGGAACCTGCCGCAGCAGATCGGCGGACGGCTGAAAGGCCGGGCCGACCTAACCCTGGCGGTCGGCGCCGGCAAGGTCGATCCGCGGGGCAGCGGCAAGGCGGTGATCGAGGGGGCGACCGTCGCCGGGTTCCCGGCCGAGCTGGTCGAGCTGCGGCTGGTCGGCGACGGCCGCCGCTACCGGTTCGAGGGGCCGCCGCCGAAGCTGTCCAACCGGATGCCAGACGGTTGGGAGCGCCGGCTCTTCGTAGGGTGCGTTGAGGCTCTGCGAAACGCACCGCGGGACGGCCCGCCCAGGGTGGCGGTCGTTGCCGGGCCGGTGCGTTTCGTCGCCGAGCCTCCTCAACGCACCCTACGCAAATCCGGCGGCTTGGCGCAACATGAGGCAACCCTCACCGCCCTCCTCGCGGTGATGCTCCAACCCCCGCCTGCGAAGGCCGAACCGCCGAAGAAAGACCCCCCGGCCAAATCCAGTGAGCCGACCTACGTGCAGGCCAACCTGCGGCTGCGGGACGTGGACCTGGCCGAACTGCTCAAGCGGCTGAACGTGTCGGTCCCGGTCCGGCTGGCCGGCAAGGTGAGCCTGGCGGTGTCGGCCGAGATCCCGGTGACGGACGCCGGCACCCTCCGGGCGTACCGAATCCGCGGCCAGGTCTCCTCCCCGCGGCTGGAGGTCGAAGGGCTGGTTCTCGACAAGCTGACCGCGGACATCGACTTCCGTGAGGGCGTGCTCTCCCTCAGCAAGCTGTCCGGGACGATCCCGCCGGAGGCCGGCACCGAGCCGGGCACGTTCGTCGGCACCGCCAAATACGGGGTGGACCCGCGGACCGACCTGACTGCCGACCTGACCCTCGACCGTATCCCGCTCGGCCAGGTGTTCAAAGCCGCCCCGACCCTTGCCGGCACGGCCAGCGGGGTGGTGAGCGGCAAGGTAGTCGCCCGCATCCCCGGGGACAAGCTGACCGACGTGTCCGCCATCGTCGCCGACGGCACGCTCACCTCGCCGGGCGTGACCGTGTTCAGCCGGCGGGCGGAGAACGTCCGGGTCGGGCTGGGGCTTCGGGACGGCGTGGCCCGCATCACCGGGCTGGACGCGGTCGTCGAAGGGCTGCCCGTCACCGGCTCGGCCGACCTCACGCTGTCCGGTCAGTACCCGTACACCGCTGCGGTCAAGGTCAACGCCGTCGATGCCGTCGCCATCCGGCGGCTCGTCCCGGAGGCCGGGTTGCCGGTCGACGTGACCGGCAAGCTGGACGCCACCGCGACGGCCAGCGGCACCGTCAGCCCGGCCACGGTGAAGGCGAACGGGACGGTGTCCGCCACCACCCTCACCGTCGGCACCGCCACCCTCGACCGCGTCTCGACCAACTGGGCCGTTGACCCGGACGCCTTCACCCTGACCGACCTGAAGGCGGACGTGTACGGCGGCACGATCACCGGGTCCGGCCGCTACCCGCTCAAGGGGGACGCGGCCGGTACGTTCAAGCTGACCGCTACTGGGTTGGATACGGCCGTCCTCACCCGCCAGGTGCCGAGCCTGCCGGTCAAGCTGGACGGCAAGGTGAACGGCACCCTGACCGGCGAGTTGCCCGCGGCCAAGGGGGACACCGCCCGGCGGGCGACGGCCGCCCTCAACCTGGAAGCGCCGCGGCTGCGGGTGAACGGCATCCCGGCGACCAAGCTCCGCGGCAACATCGACTACCGGCCCGGGGCCGTCGGGTACAAGCTGACCGGCGACGCTCTGGGCGGCGACTTCGACCTGGAAGGCACGTACCCGCTGACCGGCGGAGCGGGCGGGGAGGAGCCGCCGGCCGCCGCCGGCTCTCTGCGGGTCACGAACGTCCTGCTCGGCCGGCTGGCCGGCGAACTGAACAGCCGGTCGCTCGCCCCGCTCCGCGGCCGGCTGAGTGCGACCGTCCGGTACGACTTGGCCGGTCCGGGTGGGCCGGTCGGGTCCGGCCGGGCGCAGATCGCCGGGTTCGCCTGGGGGGACGAGGAGCCGTCCGACCTGCAGGCGTTCGTGCGGATCGCCCCGGACGCGGTCGAGCTGACCGGGCTGTCCGGCCAGGTGGCCGGCGGCCAGCTCCGCGGCCGGGTGCGGTACAACCTGGCCAACCCCCGGCGGAGCTTCTTCTCCCTGACGCTCGACGGGGCGGACGCCACCGCCCTGCTCGCCCCGCTCGGCGGCCCGCCGATCGACGCCCGGGTGGGGATCGCCCTGCGGGGGAGTATCGGCCGGGAGTTGCGGGGCACCGGCACCCTGACCGCCGGCCGGGCGACCGTCGAGGGGTTCCCGCTGGCCGACCTGCGGGTGCCGTTCGACTGGCAGGCGGTCCCCGGCGGAGGGGCCGAGGTCACGTTTCACGAAGGCAGCGCCCAGAGCGGCGGCGGGCGGGTGACCGGCCGCGGGTCGGTCCGGGCCGCCCAGACCACCCGGGTCGATCTGCACTTCCGCTTCCTCGGGCTGAGCGTCCGGTCGGTACTCGGGTCGTCCTCCCTGGGCGGGTCCGTGTCCGGCCGGCTGAACGGCAGCTTCGACCTGACCGGGTCGGACGTGCGGACGGTCCGCGACCTGACCGGCCAACTGGCGGCCAACTTCGGCGGGGAGGCCGGGGCACAAACGGTCCCCGTGTTCCGCGCCCTGACCCCGTACCTGGCCCCCGGGTCGTTCGCCCGGTTGACCGACGGGGACATCCGCGCCCGGCTGGCCAACGGGGTGTTCCGGGTGAACCGGCTCACCCTCACCGGCCCCAGCCTGCGGCTGTTCGCCGACGGGAACGTCGGGCTGAACGGGCAACTCGACCTGGCCGTGGTGGCCCGAACCGGGCAGATCGGGCCGAACCAGCAGTTGTTGCGGCTGTTCCGGATCAGCGTCCCGGCCCTCGGACCGATCCCGCTGGCGGTACTCGTCGAGGTGACAAACTACCTGTCCAACCGAACCGTGCGCCTCCGGGTCACCGGCACCGTGGACCGCCCGGCCGTCCAGGTCAACACCGCCGCCCTGCTCGCCGAAGAGGCCGTCCGCTACTTCTTCGGCCCATACCTGCCGAGCGGCCGGTAACCCCCGCGCAACTCGCTTCCCCCAGCTTACCCGGCTCAAGCCGCTTCCCCGGCCCGGTCGATACCACCCATACGGGTGTCACCGGAGGAGCGACGATGCGCGGGATTACAAAAATCCGGCTGATCTTACCGGCCCTGATCGTCGCAATCACACAGTCTGGGTGCTCGACCGTCGGGGCGACCCTCGGGTTCACCCCGCCGGTGTACAAGCTGACCGAGCCGGCCAAGCAGCTCCGGGCGTCGTCCGGGGTCCACCTGGAGTTGCCCCGGGAGCTGGCGAAGACGGTGCTGCCGGCATACGTCGTCGAGCCGGGCGACGTGCTGCTCGTCACCCCGGTCGAGCTGGACTCACCGGTCCGGTTGCCGGGGGACCAGACGGTCCTGCCGGACGGGACGATCGACCTCGGGCGGTACGGCCGGCCGGTGGTCGCCGGCAAGACCGTGCCCCAGATCGAGGCCGAGGTCCAGCAACTCATCTCCGCCCGGCTGAAGAAAGAGGAGCAGGAGTTCGGCCAGGTCCAGGTGCGGCTGGTGAACCGGGCCAGCAAGGTCTTTTACGTGCTCGGCGAGGTGAACGGCCCCGGCTCGTTCCCGCTGGCCGGACGAGAGACGGTGCTGGACGGCATCCTGGCCGCCGGCGGGCTGACCCGACAGGCGTCCGCCCGCAACATCATCCTGTCCCGGCCGACCGCCCCGGACGGGTGCCGGGTGGTGATGGCCGTCTGTTACAACGACATCGTCCAGCTCGGGGACACCGCGACCAACTACCAGCTCCAGCCCGGGGACCGCATCTACGTCCCGTCGCAGACGATGTTGGAGAGCCTGTTCCCGAACCAGAAGGAGTGCGGCCCGTGCAACCGGCCACAGGTCGGGTGCGGGCCGGGGGTGGCGTGTGCCCCGGCCGGGGCGGCGCCGGTCTCTGGCACGGCGGTTGCAAAGTGATTCGGCCATCTGCCCGGTGACGGACTCACGGACCCGTCACCCCCGAGTTCAGGAGGAGAGCCACCATGACCGCCCTGCAAACGTCCGCCGGCTTCGCCGCTTACCTGTGGTTCGTCAACCAGCCGGAAAACGCCGGCCGGCCGCAGTCCGACGCGCACGCCTTTGCCCGGCGGGAGTGGGAGCGGTTCCTGCCGAACGCGAACGAGGGGCTGGGCCGGCTGCTGAACAGAATCGGCCGTGGTCGCAAGGCCCGCCGGCAGCGGTCGGCCGACCGGCCGGTGGTCGTCGCCGCCTGACGTTCGTCGCCGTCCGTCCGCAGAACGAGAAAATGACAAAGCGGCCCGCACGCCTCAGGGTGTGCGGGCCGCTTCCGTTCCGCAGGCCTCGGCCGGCACTTCACACTCCTCGACCGAGTGCCGTAGGCCCGGCTTGATGTCCGCCTTGGCCAACTCGGACAGGGTCTGGAACCGCAGTTGGAGCGCCCGCAAGTCTTCCTCCGACAGATCCTCAATAGCGATCAGCCGGTTGCTCGCCCCCCGGACGGCAGCGATCAGCTCATTCAGCTTGAGCTGAACCGCCTGGGACTCCCGGTTCTGCGACCGCTGGATGAGGAACACCATCAGGAACGTGACCACCGTGGTGCCGGTGTTGATCACCAGTTGCCAGGTGTCCGAGTAGTGGAAGAACGGGCCGGACACCGCCCAGAACAGCACCACCGAGGCGGCCAGGACGAACCCGGTCGTACTCCCGCAGAAGACCGTCGCCAGCCGGGCACAGGAGTCAAACCACCGCCCGACCGCCAGCTTGTTCACGCCCACGGTCAACTCCCCGAGGAAGGCAGCCCGCTCGTTAGACGTGCCAACCAGAGGCCGTGGTTCAAGAAATCGCCCGCCGGCACGGCCAGGAGCCGGCGGCGCAGGTGTCACTCGTCGAGCATCCGGATCCGCCGCGCGTGCCGGCCGCCGTCGAACGGGGTGTCGAGCCACGCCCGGACCATCGCCTCGGCCAACTCCGGTGTCACCACCCGGGCGCCCAGACTGATCACGTTGGCGTCATTGTGGTGGCGAGCCAGTTCCGCCACTTCCACGCTCCAGCAGAGCGCGCACCGCACCCCGCGGACACGGTTGGCGCACATCGCCTCCCCGTTCCCGGACCCGCCGAGCACGATCGCCCGGTCGCACTCGCCCCGGGCCACCGCCTCGGCGGCCGGCCGGACGAACGCCGGGTAGTCCACGGCCTCGTCGGAGTGGCAGCCGAAATCGACCGGCTCGTGACCCAGGGACATGAGCAGCCGCTTGAGCCGCTCCTTGAGCTGGAAGCCGGCGTGGTCGGTGCCGAGTGCGATCCGCATGGCGGGCCGTGGGGTTGGGGAGGAGCCGGACGCCGAGTGAGGCGGGCACCCGGAAGGTATACACGGCCGCCGGCGGTAACAACAGGTTTGTACCCGCCCGGCCGGCGGGTAAGATCAGTGCAAGCCCCCTCCGGACCGCCCGTGAGGCTCCGAGATGCCGTTCGTCCTCCGCCCGCCGACCGACCGGCCGCTGACCGACCGGCTGGCCGGCCTCGGGACGTCCCGCCGGCTGGCCGCCGTCACTGCCGGCGTGTTCCGGCTGGCTGCGGTCACGCTCGCCGCCGTGACCGCAGCGTGTGTGCTGGACGCTGCCGTACACCTGCCCGCTACCGTCCGGGCCGTCGCACTGGCCGGCATCCTGGCCGGGGTCGGGGTACTGTTCGTCCGCTGGGTCCGCCGGCCGAGCCGCCAGCCGTCCGGAGCAATGGCCGTCGCCCTGGAGCTGGAAGACCGCTTCCCCGACCTGAACGACTCGTTGGCCAGTGCCGTCGACTTCTTGCAGCACGAAGCCGGCGACCGGCTCGGCCGGTTCCACCGGGTCGCGGTTGTCCGGGCGGAGAACCTGGCCAAGCGGCACGACCTGTCGGCCCTGGTCCCGGCCCGGGCGGCGTGGGGCGGGTTCTGGCTGCTGGTGCTGGCCCTGGCCGTCACGGTGCCGCTCGTCACCGTCGCCCCGAAGCGGGCGGCTCACGCCCTGCTCCGGCTGGCCGACCCGTTCGGCCGCCACCCGTGGCCGACCCGCACCAGTCTGACGATCCTGGAGCCGTCCCGGCCGCTGTTGGCCAAGGGCGACCCGTTCGTGCTCAAGGTCACTGTCAGCGGGGTGATCCCGGAGCAGGCGACCGTGACCATCCGGTTGGCCGGTGGCAACAGCACCGATGAGCAGGTCGCCGTCCCGCCGGCCGACGGGCACGCCGAAACGATCGCCGAGTTGAAACTCGACCCGGGCCGGGTGCCGCGAGATTTCGAGTTCCGGGTGACGGCCAACGACGCCGACACCGGCTGGTGGGCGATCACGATTGCTCCGCCGCCGCAGTTGGTGCCGGTGAACGGCCGGCCGTCCCCGCAGGTCGGGCTGACCTACCCGGCGTACACCGACCTGCCCCCGGCCGAACTGCCCGACGGCACCGGTGTGATCGAGGCCGTCTCGGGCACACTCGTCCGGTTCCGGGCGGCGGCCGATCGACGGATCGCCGCGGCTGCGTTCTTGTACCAGGGCGAACCCGGAGCCGCCCAACTGGCGGCGAGCCTGGCCCCGCTCGCCGGCGACAACCCGCTGTCCCGCGCCGCGGCGGTCGCCCTCGCCGGTCATTACCTGACGCCGATCGAGGTGCGGGTGTCCGGGGAGGCCGGCACCGACCTGTCGGCCGAGTTCGTACCGCCGCTGCCCGGGCTTTACGCCCTCCGCTTCGCCGACGCGGACGGGCTGGTCGGCACCCGGCTGTTCGACTTCCGCCTGTTCCCGGACCCGTCGCCGGCGGTCGTGCTGGATCGGCCGGCCCGGGGCAAAGACCCGCTCACCCTGCTGCCGACCGCAACGCTGGCCGTAGCCGCCCGGGCCGAGGACCGGCCGTTCGCCGTCCGCTCGCTGGCGCTGGAGTACCGCATCGGCGGCCCGGACGTCCCCTTCCGCCCGCTGCCGCTGGCCGACCTGTCCGTCGCCGGTCGCCTCCTCCCCGCATTGACCGGCGGAGTGGTCGGACCGGTGTCGCCCAAGCCGGTCGGGGTCGATGCGGCACGAGGAATCCTGATTTCGGCCCTGCTGAAGCCGGATGGGACGAAGCCGGCCGACGGGGACACCATCACGCTCCGGGCGGCGGCCGACGACTGGGACGACCGCACCGCGCTGAAGCCCCCGGGCCGGAGCCAGGAGGTGGACGTCCGCGTGCTCGACAAATCGTCGCTGGAGGCGCTGTTTCAGAAGGAGCTGGCCGGGCTGCGGCCCGAACTGCTGCGGATGAAGGAGGAGTTTCGCGCCGCCCGGGCCGCCGCCGACGAGGCGGCCAAGAACGCCGCCCAGGGGAAACCGACGCCGGACGACACGGCCAAGCTGACGAAAGCCGAGCAGGCCGCCCGACAGGCCCGGAACCAGGTCGGGGACGCGACCGACGGGCTGCGGGCGAAAGCCGAGCAACTGCGGGAAGCGGCCCGGGCGAACGCCCTGCCCCGCACCCCGACGACGGACAAAGTCGAGGGCGTGGCGGACGGCTTGAACCGGCTGGCGGACGGACCGCTGGAGTCGGCGTCGGCCACCACCGCGGCGGCCCGGCAGCAGGCGGAGAAGCCGCCGTCGGCCGACGGGGCCAAGCCACTTGCCGACGCGGCCGGCAAGGCGGCCCGGGATCTGAAGGGGGCCGAGGAGGCGGTCGCCGGGCTGCTCGAACGGCTGGAGCAGTGGGGCGGGGCCGGCGAGGTCCGCGGCGAGGCCCGCGCCCTACGGGATCAGGTCCAGCAGGCCCAGCGGCAGGCCGACCGGGCGGCCGGGAAGGTGGACACCGGCACCCCAGCAGACAGGCTGTCCGCGGGCGAGAAGGCCGAACTGGGAGCCGCCGCCGACAAATTTGACCAGGCCGCCGAGCAGACGGCCGGGCTGATGAACAAGGCGGCTCGGCTGGCGGTTGAGAAGGACGCCCAGGCCGCCGCCGACCGCGCCGCCGCTGTCAAGTCCGCGCAGGCGGCCGACGAACTGGCCGCCCAGGCCGGCCGTGCCGACAAGGGGTCCGACAGCCGCGACCGGCTGGAGGCGGCCGCGGCGACTGCCCGGGCCGAGGCCGCCCGGCTGGCCCAGGCCGCGGACCGGGCCAAGGCCGAGGCGGACGCCCTCCGCAAGGGGGTCCAGGCGGCCGGCGGGCAGGCGGTGCCGGACGCCCTCCGGGACGCCGCCGACGACCTCCGGGCCAACCGCCCGACCGAGTCCGCGGCCAGCGGCCAGCAGGCGGCCGATCGGCTCGACAAGTTGGCCGCCGAACTGGCCGAGAAGCCGGCCGAGTCGCCCGACGAGTTGCGGAAGAAGCAGCGGGCGGCCGCCGACGCGGTGGACAAACTCGCCGCCCAGCAGGACGAGCTTCGCAAGAAGACGGCCAAGGCCGAAGGGCTGTCCGACCCCCAGGAACGGAAGGCGGAACTGCAAAAACTGGCCCGAGAGCAGGAGCGGCTCCAGAAGGAAGCCGAGCGGCTGGCCGAGCGGCTGACCCGGGAACAGGCCGGGGCCGCGGCCCACGATGTCCGGCGGGCCGCCGACAAGATGGGCGCCGCCCGGCAGGAGCTGGAGCAGGGCCAGCCGCCGGCCGCCAGCCAGGAGGACGCCAAGGACAAACTGGACGAAGCGGCCGACCGGCTCGACCAAGAGCGGAAGCAGGCCGACCAGCAACTGTCCCGCGAGAAGCGGGAGCAGCTCGCCGAGGTGCTGAAGGGGATACGCGAGCGACAGAAGGCCACCGTGGACGAGGCCGCCCGCCTCCAGGCCACAGCGACGGCGGCCAGGCAGTGGGACCGCCCGCTGCTCGCCAGCCTCGGCGACCTGGAGGACCGGGAGAAGAACCTGGCCGGCGAGGTCCGGGCGTTCGCCGACAAGCAGCTCGGCGACCTGCCGGTGTTCGGCAAACTGGCCGCCCAGGCGGCGGCGGCGATGGACCGTGCGGCCCGGGTGGCGGTCGAACGGCGGGACGACGCGGCCACCGCCGACCGGTTCGACCCGGAAACGGAAAAGGTGTCCGACGAGCGGCTCAACCGCCCGCTGCGACTCGCCCTCCGCCGGCTGGACCAGATCCTCGACACCCTGAAGGACGACCCGAAGGACAAAGCCACCGCCCAGGGTGGCGGGGGCGACGGGGCCGGCGGTGGAGGTGGGGAAGGCGGAGGGGGTGGCGGGCCGGGCATCCCGCCGCTGGCCCAGCTCAAGGCGCTGCGGGCGATGCAGGCCGAGGTGACGGAGCGGACCGCAGCGTTCGCCAAGGCCCACCCGGACCCGGCCAAGCTGACCGCCGACCAGCGGGACGAGCTGCAAGAACTGGAACAGGCCCAGCGGGACGTGGCCGAGCTGTTCGAGAAGCTGGCCCCGCTGTTCGCCCAGCCGGCGGAGCTGCCATGACCCGCGTGCTCTTAACACTGGCCCTAACCGCGGCCACCGCCGGGCTGGCCCTCGCCGGGGTGATCGTCCCGGTGCCTCGCCTGCCCGGTCCGGCACTCCGACAGGCCGCGGCCAAACCGGCCACGACGCCGGACGACCCGGCCAAGATCGCCGAGCGGATCGCCAAGAACACCAAGGCGGCGGCCGAACGGCTGAAGGACCAGGACACCGGCACCGACACCCGCAAGGCCCAGGAGCAGACGCTTAAGGACATCGACGAGCTGCTCAAGCAGGCCGAGAACCCGCCGCCGAAAAGCGGGGACGGCGGCGGCGGATCCCAGAACGACCCGCCCCCTCAAGGGGGGGACAGTCAGCCGAAAGGCGGCGGTCAGCAGCCGATGGGCGGCCAACAAAAGCAGGGCGGCGGCCAGTCGAAGCAGCCACGCGGTTCGAAGGGTGAGCGAAAGTCGCAGGGGCAGCAGTCCGGGAAGGCCGGCCAGCAGCCGATGCCCGGCGGCCAGCAAGGGGCGAACCCGCAACCCATGCCGACCGGCCCGATGCCCCGTCCCGGCCAACCGGGTGGGAAGCAGCCGGCGACCCAGGCCGGGTCGCCGCAGCCGGGGGTGGGCGGGAAAGGGCTGCCGCTGGACGACCCGGTCGCCAAACAGGTGTGGGGCCACCTGCCGGAGCGGCTCCGCCAGCAAATGAGTCAGTACTACCGCGAGCAGTTCATGCCCAAGTACAGCCCGCTCATCCGGGACTACTTCAGCGCGCTCGCCGAGCGGGAGAAGAAGAAGTAGCGGTACAGCGTAGGGTGCGTGGAGTGACGCTTTGGGAGCGCAACGCACCGGCCACGCAGTGACAGCCACCCAAGAGTCGTAGTCCCACCGGTGCGTTTCGCAAAGCCTCAACGCACCCTACAAGAGACTCCGAGCGGGAGAATATGAAGTGACCACCCGCCGTCAGTTCCTCCGAGCCGCCGCCGTCGCCGGGACGGGCGGGGCGCTGGCCGTCGCCGGCCAGGCCGACGACCCGGCCGACCGCGACCGGCAGCCGTCCGAGGCCCAGGCCGCCGTCGACCGGGGGCTGGCGTACCTGGCCTCCAGCCAGGCGGCCGACGGGTCGTATCCAGACTTCCGCACCGGGATGGGCAACGTGGCCGTGTCCGGCCTGGCCGGGCTGGCCCTGATGGCCGGCGGCCACCAGCCGGGCCGCGGCAAGTACGGCCTCCAGGTGAAGCGGGCGGCCGACTATGTCACCGGCCGGGGGAACGGCCAGGTGCCCGGCTACCTCCAGAACACGGGCGTCGGCCCGAACCACGGGGCCATGTACCAGCACGGGTTCGGGGCGCTGTTCCTGTCCGAGGTGTACGGGATGCTCCAGACCCCGGCCGACCAGAAGAAGGTGCGGGACGCCCTGGAGCGGGCGGTCGCCCTCACTCTTGGCGCCCAGCACCGGGAGGGCGGGTGGCGGTACGACCCGTACCCGGGGCAGCACGACGTGTCGGTCAGCGTCGCCCAACTGATGGCCCTGCGGGCCGCCCGCAACGCCGGCGTGTTCGTCCCCAAGTCGGCGGTCGACAAGTGCGTCGACTACATCAAGGCGTGCCAACTGCACGACGGCGGGTTCTGCTACATCAAGGGGCAGGCGGTCACCGGGTCGGCGTTCGCCCGGTCGGCGGCGGCGGTGGTCGGGCTGTTCTGCGCCGGGGTGTACGAGGGGCGGGAGGTGGAGCGGGGGATGCAGTACCTGTTCCAGTTCCTGCCCGGCCGGCGGCTGCGGGCCATCCCCGGGGAGAGCCGGGCGGACCACTACTACTACGGCCACTACTACGCCGCCCTGGCCATGTGGACGGCCGGCGGGAACTACTGGGCCGAGTGGTTCCCGGCCATCCGGGACGAGCTGCTCGGGCTGATCCGCCAGACCCCGAACGGGGTGTGGAACGACTGGCACGGCCCGGCCTACGGGACGGCCATGGCGTGCATCATCCTCCAGTTGCCGAACAACTACCTGCCGATCATGCAGAAGTAGGCCGGGGCGCCACTCCCACCGCCCCGGCCGCACCCGCTCACGTGCCGGTGGCGGTGAACGAGATCAACTGCACCTGGAACACCAGGTCGGAGTTCGGCGGGATGCTCGGCGGCGAGCCGGCCGCCCCGTACCCCTGGGCGGCGGGGATGAAGATGGTCCGGATGCCGCCCGGCTGCATCCCGACCAGCCCGGCCGCGAACCCGGGGATCACCCCGTTCGGCAGGCTGGCGGTCAGCGGCGCCTTGCCGACGCTGCTGTCGAACTCGGTCCCGTTGCTGGCCAGCCAGCCGCGGTACTGGACCACGGCCGACCCGGTGGCCGTCACCGCCGTCCCGCTGCCGACCCGCACGTCCTGGATCCGCACCCCGTTGCCGATGTCCTTGAAGTCCGCCCCGCTGACGTCCGGCATGTTCTTGGCCAGCAGCGACCCGTCGGTCGGGATCGCGGGCGGCGGGCGGGTGGCCCCGAGCTGGGTGGCCAGCACCTCCGCCTCGGCCGCGATCTGATACCCGCGGTAGGCCAGATACCCGGCCCGGCCGGCGTACTCGGTCTGCTCCTGGGTCGGGGTCGGGGTGGACGCGATCACCCGCTGCATCTCGGCCATGAACTGGATCAGGTTGTCGGCCGCCTGCCGGTTCGTGTCCGCCAGGTTGAACAGGGTCGGGCCGGCGCCCCCGGCCTTGGACTGTTCGAGGTTCCGCTCCAGATAATCGAGGATCGGCTGGGCGGCCCGGACGGTGTCCGCGTTGGCGAAGACGATCTGCGGGGTGAGCTGTTGGGCGGCCGGCGTCTCCCGGGCCTCCAGCTCCTCGAACCGCGGGCGGAATCGGGACACGTCCATGAACCCAGCCTCCAGGCCGCCAGTGCCGGTCTCGCCGGTAGTATCGGTCGCGGAGGGGGTGCGGCTGGAGGGGAACTGTAGGGCGGGTCAAGCCGGCTTTGCGCGCCGACCCGCCGGTCCCGCAATGACTCGTTGCCACTTCGGCGGGTCGGCGCCGCAAAGCCGGCTTGACCCGCCCTACGCCGGCACCGGTTTCGCCCCGTAGCTCAGCGGCTGCGGTCCGGGCGGCAGCGGCGGGCGGGTGAGCCGCAGGTACGCTTCCAGGGCCAGCCCGGCGGCGAAGATGCCGACGCTGATCCACTGCGACAGGGTCAGATTCAAGGCGTAGGTCGGCTCGATGCGGATGGCCTCGTTCAGGAACCGATGGACCGCGTACCCGAGCATGAACACCACCATCACCTGTCCGTCATGCCGGCGGTACGGCTGGAACGCCAGCAACACCCCGATCAACAGGACCATGCTGACCGTCTCGTAGAGCTGGGTCGGGAAGAACGGCACGGTCCGCGGGGTGAAGCTCAGGTCTACTTGCCTTCCGCTCCGGTCCACCGTCAGGTCGAGCCGGTTCCGCCCGCGGGGCCAGTCGCGGGCCAGTTCCCAAAGGGTGTCCTGGGCATACACGGCCAGCCCGGCCGCCCGCAGGTCGGTCAGCTTGGCCACCGCCTCCCGGTACTTGCCCGGGTCGTCGAACCCGACCCGGGCGACCGGGGAGTTGCCGCCACCCGGCAGCCCTGGGTCCAGCCCGCCGGCCGCCATCAGCTTCTTGACCGCCTCGTCCACCGCCCCGTCCGTCCCGCTCAGCTCGACCACGACCTGGTTCGTCCGCCCGTTCACCTTGATGACCCGGTCCCCCGGCTTCAGTCCGGCGGCAGACGCCTCCGTTGCCGGCTCCACGGCCGCCACCACACTCCGCGGGTCGCCGGTGCCGACCGACGGCTCCCGCGGCCCGAGGGTGAACCCGGCGGACGTTTGCAGCCCGCGAATCTCCGGCAACCGGTCGAGGTCGGTGGCCGGGCGGACCACCTGGTCCTTGGCGTGGGCCGGCAGCAGCGGGAACGCCCCGAGGCTCGGGGCCAGCGGCACCGGCTGGCACTCGACGCACACCGGCTGCCCCCAGCAGCAGCCGTTCAGGTAACAGCCGATCCGGCCGATCGCCAGCCCGACGGCGATCAGCGGGGCGACGACGTCCGCCAGTTTCCACTCGTTGACGCCGAGCCGCTTGATGACCAGCCGGCGGAACACCAGATACCCGAGGAACCCGCCGAAGATCGACCCGTAGAAGACGATCCCGCCGCGGTCGATGCGGAAGAACGCGATCACCAGCTCGGCCGGGGACATGCCGACGAACTGCTGGCGGTACTGGATCATGTACACCAGGCGGGCGCCGGCGATCCCGGCCAGGAAGAAGACGATGGCCAGGTCCTGGACCTTGTCCCCCGGCATGCCGACCTTCCGCCCGCGGGCTGGCCCCCACAGCATGGCCGTGACGACGAACGTCAGGAACAGCATCACCCCGAACCCGGGGACCGGGACGCCGTCCGGCGGGACCAGCCCGGCGGTGAACGGGATGTGGAACAGGACTTGTTGCATCTCACCTCATCCTCGTTCCCACGCTCTGCGTGGGAACGTTTCTACCGACGCTCCGCGTCGGGTCAGCGAACTGCACGCGGAGCGTGCAGAAGACCGTTCCCACGCAGAGCGTGGGACCGAGAAACGTTACCCACCCGACCGGCCCCGCGTCTACGGCACCGGCAGGTGGTCGAGCACCCGGCGGACCAGTTGGTCCGGGGTCAGCTCCTCGGCCTCGGCCTCGTAGGAGATCATCACCCGGTGTCGGAGCACGTCCGGGGCGATCGTCTTCACGTCGTCCGGCACCACGTACCCGCGGCCGGCCAGGAAGGCGTGGGCCTTCGACGCCCGGTACAGGGCGAGGGTGGCCCGCGGGCTGGCCCCGTACTGGATCAGTCCGCTCAGGTCGAGGCCGTAGTCAGCCGGGTGCCGGGTGGCCCGGACGATGTCCAGTAGGTACTGCTTCACCTTGCCGTCACAATACGTCTCGTCCACCGCCGTTCGCAGGGCGGCCAGGTCGTCCAGGTCGAGCACCGGCTGCACGTCGGTGGCGGAATTGACGCCGCCCATCCGGTCGAGGATGGCCAGCTCGTCCGCCTTCCCTGGGTAGTCGATCACCACCTTGAGCATGAACCGGTCCACCTGGGCCTCGGGGAGCGGGTACGTCCCCTCTTGTTCAATCGGGTTCTGGGTGGCCAGCACGAAGAACGGCCGCGGCAGCGGGAAGGTCGTTTCGCCGATCGTGACCTGGTGCTCCTGCATCGCCTCCAGGAGCGCCGACTGCACCTTGGCCGGGGCGCGGTTGATCTCGTCGGCCAGCACCACGTTGGCGAACACCGGCCCCGGTTTGACCGTGAACTCCCCGGTCCGCGGGTTGTACACCTGGGTGCCGACCACGTCCGCCGGCAACAGGTCCGGGGTGAACTGGATGCGGCGGAAGGCCAGGGCCAGCGCCCGGGCGACGGTCCGCACCGCCAGGGTCTTGGCCAGCCCAGGCACCCCTTCGAGCAGGATGTGGCCGTCGGTCAGCAGGCCGATGAGCAGTCGGTCGAGCAGCCCCCGCTGGCCGATCAGCACCCCCTCGACGGTGCGGTAGAACGGGTCCAGGCGGGCGCGACCGGGGGCGGACGGCGGTTCGGCTTCCGAAGTCATGCGGCTCCTGTGCGGCCGAGCCTAACCCCGGCCCCTTCCCTAAGAGGAAGGGGGAGCAAGCAGACGCCGTCCCGGCAATCGCTGGGGATCACAGCCCGGACGCTCCACCGCTTGCTCCCCCTTCCCTCTTAGGGAAGGGGGCCGGGGGGTTAGGTTTCGGCCGCACCGGTCAGCGATCACCACACTGCATGGTATACGACCGGCCAACATGTCCGGTTATGCCGGCCGGCTCATCCCGTTCTCATCCGCCCGACCGCTAGCTCTTGCCCAGCCTGCCGGCGATAATCTTCCTCACCCTCCTCACCCCCCCCTTCGCCGGAGAGTGTCTGTGTTCGCTCGCGCTGCTCTCGTCCTGCTCTTCGCTGCCGGGCTAGCCCCGGCCGACCCGCCGAAGAAGCGGATCACCCACGCCGACTACGAGATCTGGAACACCGCCACCGGCGTCACGCTGTCGCCGGACGGCAAGTTCATCGCTTACGTCGTCCGCCCGATGGACGGCGAGGCGGACGGCACGGTCGTCGTTCGCAACCTGGCCAGCGGGTCCGAGTACAGGTTCCCGACGGGCACCCGTGCCGCGGCCGCCGCCTCGCCGACCCCTCCGGCCCCGGACGAGGGCGACGACCAACCGCCGCCGAAGAAGGCGGAGCCGGAACCCGCGACCACCGGCGCCGGCGGGCCGAGCGGCAGCCCGGCGTTCAGCCCGGATTCCAGGACCGTGTTCTTCCCATTGCTGCCGACCAAGGCCGAGCAGGAGAAGGCCAAGGCGGACAAGAAGAAGCCAGACGAGCAGCCGAAGGGCGTCCTTGCCGTCGTGGAGTTGGCCTCGGGCAAAGTGACGGCCCGGCTGGAGAAGGTGCGGTCGTTCGAGGTGGTCGGCGCCGGGACCGGGTTCCTGCTCTACACCAAGGAGCCGAAGCCGGAAGACAAGCCGAAGGCGGACTCGACCGAACCGGAACAGGCGCCGATGCCGACCGGCCCAGGCGGGGCGGGTCGTAAGGGCGGCCGGCAAGGCGGCGGGGTCGGGCCGTTCGGGTTCGGCGGCGGCAAGGGCGGGGCGGTCGCGGCCCGGCCGCAGTCCGGCGCCGAGCTGGTCGTCCGCAACCTGGCCAACGGCACCGAACACACCTTCACCGACGTGACCGAACACCGCGTCACGAAAGACCACAAACAACTGGTCTACGCAGTCAGCGGCAAGGCGGCGGAGAAGAACGGCGTCTACGTCGCCCCGCTCGGCCAGGGGGACGCGGCCGCAATCAAGAGCGGGGCCGGCCGCTACCACCGGCTGACCTGGGACGAGAACCAGACCAAGCTGGCGTTCTTCGTCACCGAGCAGCCTGCCCCGCCGGCCAAGACCGGCGAGGCGGCGAAGGACGGCAAGAAATCGGAACCGGCCCCGAAGGCCACTACCCCGCCCAAGTTGTGGGTGTACGTCTGGGACCGGCGGGAGCCGAAGGTGATCGCGTCCACCCCAACCGCGGCGGCGGTGTCCCCGGTGGCGTTCGTCAGACGCGGGCTGACCGTCGCCCCGGCGGTCGAGGTGTACGGCCCGGAGACGCCGGGGCTGAAGCCGGGCACCGTCGTCGTGGACCGCGGCGGGCTGAGCTTCACCACAGACGGGCTGAAGCTCCTGCTCGCTACCGGCCCGAACCGGGCCGAGGAGCCGAAGGCCGAGCCGGCCCCCGCCCCGGCCGCCGTCGCCGGGGCCGCCGGCCGGGCCGCCGGGCGGACGGTCGACGACAGGGTGGAACTCGACCTGTGGCACTGGAAGGACGAGTACGTCCAGCCGATGCAAAAGGTCCGCGCCCCGATCGAACGCAACCGCAGCTTCCGGGCGGTGCTGTTCCTGGACACCAAGCAGTTCCGCCAACTGGCGGACGCGGACACGGACGTGACGGTCCCCGGCCACGGGGACTGGGCGGTGGCCAGTAGCGACAAGCGGTTCCGCAGCCAGAACTGGCTGTCGCCGATCCCGCGGGACTACGCCCTGCTCAACGTCCGCACCGGCGACGGCAAGCCGCTGCTCCGCGAGCAGTCGTCCGGGGTGACGATGACCCCGAAGGGGAAACACGCCGTTTGGTTCGACGGCAAGCACTGGCACGCCCAGGCGGTGCCGGACGGCAAAGCGGTTAATCTGACGGCCAAGCTCGGGGTGGCCTTCCATAACGAGGAGGCCGACACCCCGACCGTGAAGCCGCCCTACGGCCCGGCCGCCTGGACCACCGACGACAAGGTGGTGCTGCTCAGTGACCGGTACGACCTGTGGAAAGTGAACCTCGACGGCAGCGGAGCGGAGAACTTGACGAAAACCGGCCGCACCTTGAAGACCCGCTTCCGGCCGATCCGGCTCGCCGAGCCGGAGGAGGGCGAGGAGAAGGGGTTCGACCTGTCCAAGCCGCTGCTGCTGACCGCCGAGAACCTGGAGACGCGGGACACCGGCTTCTTCCGGCTGACGCCCGGCGGCAAGCCGTCGATGTTGGTCATGGGCGCCCGCCGGTACGGCTCCCCGACCAAGGCGAAACGGGCGGACACCCTGCTGTTCACCGTGTCCACGTTCGCCGACTACCCGGACTACTACACCGCCGACCGGGACTTCCGGGAGGTGAAGCGGGTGACGGACATCAACCCGAAGGTGCGGGACTTCAACTGGGGGACGGCCGAGCTGGTCCAATACAGGACCGCCGACGGGCTACCGCTGTCCGGGATGCTCATCAAGCCGGAGGACTTCGACCCATCGAAGAAGTACCCGATGATCGTGTACATCTACGAGCGGCTGTCGCAGGGGGTTCACAACTTCACCCTGCCCCGCCAGGGGACGAGCATCAACCCGACGTACTACGCCAGCAACGGCTACCTGGTGTTCATGCCGGACATCGCGTACACCACCGGCTCCCCCGGCCAGAACGCGCTCAAGTGCGTCCTGCCGGCGATTCAAGCGGTCGTGGACAAGGGGTTCGTGAAGGAGGACGCGATCGGCATCCAGGGGCACTCCTGGGGCGGCTACCAGATCGCCTACATGGTGACGCAGACCAACCGGTTCAAGGCGGCGGCGGCCGGGGCGCCGGTGTCGAACATGGTGAGCGCGTACAGCGGCATCCGCTGGGGGTCGGGGATGCCCCGACAGATGCAGTACGAGCACGGCCAGAGCCGGATCGGCGGCAGCCTGTGGCAAAGCCCGCTGCGGTACATCGAGAACTCGCCGGTGTTCATGGCCGACCGGGTGACGACCCCGCTGCTGATGCTGCACAACGACCAGGACGACGCGGTGCCGTGGTACCAGGGGATCGAGTACTACCTGGCCCTCCGCCGGCTGGGCAAAGAGGTGTACCTGCTGAACTACAACGGGGAGCCGCACGGCCTCCGCAAGAAGGCCAACCAGCGGGACTACACGGTGCGGATGCAGCAGTTCTTCGACCACCACCTGAAGGGCGGCCCGGCCCCGGAGTGGATGGCGAAGGGGGTGCCGTACACCGAGCGGGACAAGGAAAAGGAGCAGTGGAAGAAGCTGTTCGAGCCGGCGAAGAAGTGACGGCAGACTCGTAGGGCGGGTCAAGCCGGCTCTGCGGCGCCGACCCGCCGGCGTGGCAACGAGTCGGCCTCCCGGCCGGCGGGCCTCGAAGACTCGGCACCGCCCTACAAGAGTCATCCGCCGGCGACCGTAGGGCGGTGCCGACGCTTTGGGAGGCCCGCCGGCCCGGCAACGACTCCTCGCCTGGGCCGGCGGGTCGGCGCCGCGAAGCCGGCTTGACCCCGCCCTACGGTCACCGCCACAACACCGCTTCCGCCACCAGCCCCGGACCAAATCCCAACATCACGCACGGCCTGGCCGCCCCCGCCCGCCGCAGCCGGTCGAGGATGAACAGCACCGTCGGCGACGACATGTTGCCGAACTCGGCGAACACCGCCCGGCTCGGGGCCAACGCCTCGGTCGACAGACCCAGCCCCTCACCGACCGCCTCCACGATCTTCGGCCCGCCCGGGTGAACCGCCCAGCTCCCGACCGCGTCCAGTGACACCCCGTTGTCAGTCAGCCAGCCCGTCAGCCACGGCCGTAGGTGAGTCGCGATAGCAGCCGGCACCTTCTTGGCCAGGGCCATCTCGAACCCGACATCGCCGACCGTCCAGCCCATGAGGCCGGCGGTGTCCGGGATGACGCACGACCCGGTCGCCGCCACCCGCCAGCGGCCCGGGGCGGGGTCGCTCGCCCCGACGACGGCCGCCGCCCCGTCGGCGAACAGGGCGTTGGCCACCACCTTCTCCGGGTCGTCGCCGTAGTGGTAGTGGATACTGCACAACTCGACCGCGCACACCAGCACCCGGGCCGCGGGATCAGAGGCGAAGGCGTTCGCCACCCGCAGCCCGTTGAGCGCCCCGTGGCAGCCCATGAACCCGACGTGCGTCCGCTGCACCGTGACCGGCAGCCCCAGCCCGCGGATCAGGGCCAGGTCGATCCCCGGGGCGACGAACCCGGTGCAGGACACCGTCACCAGATGCGTGATCGAAACGGGGTCGAAGCCGGATTCGGCGACTGCGATCCGGGCCGCCTCCACGGCCAGCGGCGGCGCTTCGTCCGTGTACACGCGCATCCGCTGGGCGGTCGTCGGCCCGCGGAAACGCGGATCGCCGTTCGGCAGAAACACGGACCCGCTGTGTTTCGTGCCGGCCAACACGTCGTCCACCACGTCCCGGCCGATCACCTGCCGGCGGGTGCGGTTGCCGGTCCCCTGGTAGACGGCCGGCAGGAACCCGGACTGGCGGGCGGTCGGGCCGGCCAGCGCCCGGGCGATGCCCAGCCCATCGCTCAGGGTCACTTCGGCGGGCGGGACGGCGGTGCCGAGGCCGAACAGGGCGAAGCTCATGCGGCGGGTTCCGGGGTGAGTCGGGACGGGCGGTTCAGGGCGGCGACCACCGGCCGGGCCAGGGCCGGGACAAGTGACAACGCATTGACACAGACCCGGCACAGAGCCGGCGAGCGGAGCACGGCGGCGGCGGCCTTGCACACCCCCTGCCGCCGTCCGACGAGCCGGGCGTAAGTCGCCGCCCACTCCGTCGCACGGTCCGGGGACCAGTCGGCCGCGGCGATCGGGGCCAGCCCGGCGGCCGAGGCGATGGCCCAGGCCATCCCCTCGCCGGTGAACGGCTCGACGTACCCGGCCGCGTCCCCGACCGCGAACCACCGCTCCCCGGCGACTTGCCGCGGCCGGCGGGTGAGCGGCGGGGTGCCCTTCCACGGGAGCGCTTCCAGGTCCGGAATAGCGGGCAGCCCGGCACCGCGAAGCACGACGGCCGCCGACTCGCCCAGCCCGCCGGCCGCGCGTACCGCCACGGCGTCGAACGCGGCAGCGAGGTCGAGCCGGCCATCTTCGAGCCGGACCGCCCCGACGTACCCGCCCCGGCCGACGGCCATGTAGATCGTGCCGGGCCGGTAAGCGTCCGGGGCAGTGTCGGCGATCACCCCCGCCCCGATCCGCGACCCGTCGGCCACCTGCGGGGGTGTGGTGAGCTGGCCGTTCAGCCCGTCAGCGGCGATCACGACGCCGGCACCGATCACGGTCGGCCCGGCCAGCAGTTCGCGGCCTCCGTCCGTGGCCGGCCCGAGCCGGACGGCCGTGCCGGGCAAGAAGTCGGCCCCCGCCCGGACCGCTTCGCCGATCAGGGCCGCGTCGAACGTCCCTCGACTGAGGGCCACCCCGCCGGGGAGCGACAACCGCACTCGCTTCCCTCCGGTCGCCAACTCGACACCGCCGAGCGATACTGCGCCGCACCGTCCGACTAGCCCACCCAGCCCGATCACCGACAGCGCCCCGAGGGCCGTCCGGTTCAGGCAGCAGCCGCACACCTTCGGCCGCGGGAACGTGGCCTTGTCGATGAGCAGCACCCGTCGGCCGCGACGGGCCAACTCGCGGGCCGTCATCGCTCCCGCCGGCCCGGCCCCGACCACCGCCGCGTTCCAGCGGCCGGCTGCCGCGGCGTCGAGCGTGATGGTCGCGGGGACGGTCACGGTCGGCTCCAGGTGAGCAGCATCCGGCACGGGAACAGCCGCCGCACCGTCGCCCCGGTAAGCCCCGCTCGGTCGGCGAGCGCCCGCAGTTCGGCCGGTGTGTAGGCCGCCCGCACCGACGCCGGGCCGTCGAAGTGGACGACCGGGGACCGGGACAACGCCCGGCAGGCGGCCGTCACCAATCCCAGGTTGAGCCGGCCCCGCACCAGGTCGCTGACTAACACCAGCCGGCCGGCCGCGGCCTTCATCGCTGCCAGCAGCCGGCCCACGTCCGGCTCGTCCAGGTGGTGCAGGAATAGCGAGCAAGTGATGACGTCGTACCCGGCCGGCAGCGGGTCGCGGAGGGCGTCGTGTTGGAAGAAGCGGATCGCTCCCCGCGACCGGCCGGCGTCCACCGCGGTCGGGCTGATGTCGCAGCCGGCGAACTCGGCCTCCACCCCGCGACGCCGGGCCAGCCGGTCGAGCGCGGCCGGGATGTCACCCGACCCGGTGGCCACGTCCAGCACCCGCACCGGCCGGCCGAGGGACCGGGCGAGCCGTTCGACCGGCGGCCAGAACGGGGCCGCCGCCCCGGTCCACCGGTTCACCCGGGCCAGCCCGGCCAGGGCGGCCCGGTGGCGGGCGGGGTCCAGCGCCGGGTCGTCCATCAGTTCGGGGACGCGGCGACGAGGGAGGGCGAGCGGCATCGGGTATCATGCTATCCGACTCTCACCCCCAGCCCAACCCGGACCCCCGATGAGCGACGCCCCCCGCCGGATCGAGCGCGAGTTCGGGGTGCCGTTCCCCGGCGAGGTTCTGCCGCCCGAGAGGTGGACCCAGACCGCCCTCAAGGCGATGCCCGAGGGGCGACTGGACTGGCCGACGCTGTTCGGCCGGGTCGCGCCGGTGGTGCTCGACCTGGGGTGTGGGAACGGGCGGTTCGCCATCGGCAGCGCGGTCGTCCGGCCGACCCACGACCACCTCGGCACCGACACCCTGCCGGTGGTCATCCGGTACGCCCGCAAGCGGGCCAACCAGCGGGGGCTGGCCAACGTCCGGTTCGCCGTGCTGGGGGCGCACGAGCTGTTGGAGCGGCACGCCGAGCCGGGCAGCGTGAGCGAGATCCACTGCTACCACCCGCAGCCGTACTACGACCCGGGCCAGGTCCACCGGCGGCTGGTCACGCCGGCGTTCCTGGCCCTGGTGCATCGGTCACTGGTGCCGGGCGGGCTGCTCGTCATCCAGACCGACAACCCGGGGTACTGGAAGTACATCCAACAGGTGGTGCCGGTGTTCTTCGACTTCCGGGAGCGGATCGGCCGCTGGCCGGACGCCCCGAAGGGTCGCACCCGGCGGGAGATCGTGGCGATGAAGAAGGGGTTGCCGGTGTTCCGGGGCAGCGGCACAGCGAAGGTGGGGCTGAGCGAGGAGGAGGCGGCGCGGCTGGCGGAGTCGCTCCCGCCGCCGACGTTCGACGCGGACCGCCGGCTGCGGGAACTGGATCGGTGGGGGTGAACAGGTGTATGATCGCCACGGGCCGCCGGTGGCGGCACCGCTAACCGTGGGGGATGTGATGGAGGAGCGGCGCCCGGTTCTCGCGTACCACCTGATCCTGTCCGCCTACGGGTTTTGGCTGCCGAACGACCCGCGGGGGTCGTGGTCGTGGATCGTTCGCAGCCCGGACCTACGGGTGTTCGGCGAGGCGACCAAGGTCGAGACCCACCGGTCGGTCGCCGGGGTGCCACACGACCGCGGGAAGCGACTGGCCGCCAAGCGGTCGCTCAAGTACCCACCGGTCCGGTTCACCGGGTTGCAGGCCCGGGCGATCGCGACCGGGTTCGGCGAGTACGCCGAGAAGTCCGGGGTGACGGTGTGGGCGTGCGCGGTGATGCCGGACCACGCCCACCTGGTGATCGCCCGCCACCGGTATCCGATCGAGACGGTCGGCAACCTGATCAAAGGCGAGGCGACGAAGCAACTGAAGGCGGACGGGTTACACCCGTTCGCCGAACACGCGAAGCCGGACGGGTCGGTGCCGCCGTGCTTCGCACGGAAGTGGTGGGTCGTGTACCAGTTCACCGAGGAGCGAATCCTCGGCACCATCAACTACGTCGAGAAGAATCCGGTCAAGGACGGGTTCAAATCCCAGAAGCGGATGTGGCCCTTCGTGGTCCCGTACCCGAACCGGCGGGCCGATTAGCGGGGCGGCCGTCGGCCGCCCCGCTAAGCAACGTCATGCCATCGCCGCCTCCGCCTCGGCGATCTTCGCCTCCAGCGCCTTGTCCAGTTTGGCCGTCCCCTTGCACTTCGGGTACTTGGTGCAGCCCAGGAAGTACCGGCCGCCGAACCGCGACTTCTGCAGCCGCATCGCCCCCCCGCACTCCGGGCACTCCTGGGTGATCGGCACGTCCGGCATCGGCTTCTTTGGGGCCGCCGGGGCGCTCGCCGGCAACACGTCCTTGAGCTTCTCCTTCAGCTCGGCCGACAGCGGCTTGGCGTTCCGACACTTCGGGTACGCGGTGCAGGCCAGGAACGGTCCCCGCGGCCCCTTCTTGACCGTCATCGGGCTGTTGCACTTGTCGCACGCCACCCCGGGGTCGATCGGCCGGACCGGGTTGCCGTTGGCGTCCATGTCCACGATGTTCTTGCACTTCGGGTACGCCGAGCAGCCCAGGAACGGCCCCCGGCGGCCCTCCCGCTTGACCATCGGCGAGCCGCACTTGTCGCACTTGTGTTCGGTCGCCACCGCCGACGGGACCGGCTTCCCCTCGGCGTCCAGGTTCATCGTCCCCTTGCACTCCGGGTAGCCGCTGCACCCCAGGAACGGGCCGTTCTTCGCCACCCGCTTGTACATCTTCTTGCCGCACACCGGGCAGTCGAAGTCGGTCAGCACCGGCTGCGGCCGGGCTTCCTCGCCCTCGCCCGGCTTGATGTACTTGCAGGCCGGGTCTTCCTTGTACCCGGAGCAGCCGACGAACTGCTTGCCCGTCTTCTGGCTGAACAGCACGATCAGCGGCCGGCCGCAATCGGGGCACTTCTCGCCGGTCTCGATCCCCTTCTGCACCGGCATGTCCGTCTCGGCCCGCTTGAGCGCGTCCGAGAACGGCCCCCAGAACTCGTCCAGCACCTCCTGGTAGTGGCACTTGCCCGTCTCGATCTCGTCGAGTTCTTCCTCGAAATGCGAGGTGAACTTCAGGTCCATGATCTTCGGGAACCACTGGACCAGCAGGTCCGTGACCGTCTTGCCCACGTCCGTGGCGAAGAACCGGCGGTGCTCCTGGCGGACGTACCCGCGGGCCTGGATCGTCTCGATGATGCTGGCGTAGGTGCTCGGCCGGCCGATCCCCTCCTTCTCCATCATCTTGACCAGCGACCCCTCGTTGTACCGCGGCGGCGGCTGGGTGAAGTGCTGGGTCTCGAACAGGTCGAGCCGGTCGAGGGTCTGCTTCTCGGCCAGCTTCGGCAGCTCCACGTCCTCGGCCTTGGTCGGCAGCACCTTCCGGAACCCGTCGAACTTCTCGATCCGCCCGCTGGCCCGGAACAGCCCGGGGCCGGCGGTCACGTCCACGGTGGTGACGGCGAACACGGCCGGGGTCATCTGGCTGGCGACCGTCCGCTGCCAGATGAGCGTGTACAGGCGGAGCTGGTCGCCCGCCAGGCCGGCCCGGGCGGCCCGGTCCGGGGTCATGGCCACGTCCGTCGGCCGGATGCACTCGTGCGCCTCCTGGGCGCTCTTGCCGGCCGCGTAGAAGTTCGGCTTCTCCGGCAGGTACCGGTCGCCGTACCCATGCTGGATGTGGCCGCGGATCGCGGTCAGGGCGTCCGGGCTGATCCGGGTGCTGTCCGTCCGCATGTAGGTGATGAGGGCAACCGTGCCCTCGCTGCCGAGGTCGACGCCCTCGTACAGCCGCTGGGCGGTCTGCATGGTCCGGCTGGCGGCGAACCGCAGGCGGACGTTCGCCTCCTGCTGGAGCGTGCTGGTGGTGAACGGCGGCCGCGGCCGCTGCTGCTGGTCCTTCTGCTCGATCTTGGAAATGACGTAGGGCACCCCCGTGACCGCGGCGGCGATCCGGTCGGCGTCGGCCTCCGTCTTCAGGACCGGGTCGGCCCCGTCGACCTTCGCCAGCTTGGCCAGGAAGCTGCCCGGCGGCGGGGCCGGGATGCCCCCCTTCTCGGCCGGCGCAGCAACGGCGTCGCCCTCGGCGACCGGCTGGTCATCGGCCTTCGCTTCGTCCTCCGGCTTGGCCTCGCCCGGCTTCTTCTTGGCGAAGATCTTCGACTTCTTCGGGTCGGCGACCCACCTCACACCGCCGCCTTGCGGGGCGAGCAGCGCGGTGAGTTCCCAGTACTCCTCGGTCTTGAACGCCTCGATCTCGCGTTCGCGGTCGACGATCAGCTTGACCGCCACCGACTGCACCCGGCCGGCGCTCAGGCCTCGCGTCACCTTGTTGCCGAGCAGCCCTGACAGCGGGAAGCCGACCACCCGGTCCATCGCCCGGCGGGCTTCCTGGGCCTTCACCCGGTCCATGTCGATGTGGTCGGCCTGGGCAAGCGCCTGCTGGACCGCGTTCTTGGTGATCTCGTTGAACCGGATCCGCCGCGTCCGGGCCGGGTCGAGCTGCAGTTCGTCGGCGATGTGCCAGGCGATCGACTCGCCCTCGCGGTCCGGGTCGCTGGCCAGCAGCACGCGGTTCGCCTTGTCGGCGGCCGCCTTCAGCTCGTCCAGGATGTCCCGCTGGGTGCGGCGGCCCTTCCGCTTCTTCGACTTGGAGCCGGCGTCCACCAGGTAGCGGAGCTTCCAGCCGTCCCCGATCTTGATGCCGGACACTTCCTCCCCGGCCTGCCGGCGGCCGGTGGCCAGGTCGCGGACGTGGCCGTAACTGGCCAGCACCTTGTAGCTGCCGCCCAGGTACTTGTTGATCGTCTTCGCCTTGGCCGGCGACTCGACGATGACCAGGTCGAACTTCCGCCCGCCGGCGGCCGGCGGCGGGGCGTCCCCGTCGGGCGTGACGGCGGCCACCTTCCGCCGAGGCGTCGCCTTGCGGACGGCGGTGGTGTCGGCCGGCGCGGCAGCCTTGCCCTTGGCGGTGCGCTTCGGGGCCGCGGTCTCAGGGGTCGGCTTCTTGCGGGGGCTAGGCACCGGGAGGACGCTCCGTGTTGCGGTTGTTACGACCGGTAGGACTTATACAATCGGGGAAACGAGGGTGGCGGTTAGCCCATCACCCTTAGTACAGGCATAACACGGGTGTCAAGCCCGTAGTCGCCCGAAGGCTCACGCATCGCCGCCGGGCGCGTCGCCGCAAACTGAGGCCTGACATGGCGTTCAATCCGTTCGACGTTTTCCGTCGCAACCAGAAGATCCTGTTCGCCATTCTGACCATCATCGTGATGTTCATGTTCGTCCTGCAGTTCGGCCAGGGCGACTTCTTCTCCTGGTTCCCCCGCTGGCTGGGCAGCAAGCGGCAGGGCGGCGACGTGATGGCCGTCGTCGACGGGGCCAAGGTGTACGAGAGCCAGTTAGAGGGGGTGAAGCGGCACCGGGTTCTGGCAAACCGGTACATGGCCGCGGCCGCCGCCCGGGCGGGCGAGAACCTGCGAAAGTACGTCACCGACAGCCTGACCCGGGTGTCCACCGAGAACAAGCCGACCGTCCAGGCGGTGTTAGACGCCCGGCAGTCCGGGTACTTCAGCCCGGACATGGGCCGCCGATACCAGTTCGCCCAGATGGGGTTCGGCCCGCCGCCCAGCCCCGACGAGATGTTGTCCGACCGGGAGCGGACGATCGCCGCCCTGCTCGGAGCGCTGAACGGTCTGATGACCTCGGCCACCGCCAAACCAGACGACAAGGACGTGGCCCAGTCGGCGGCCATTCTGATGACCCTGGACCAGACGGCCGGCGGCGCCCACTACTTCGTCAACCAGCCGAACCAGACCAACCGGGACGCGCTGGAGTTCCTGCTCTGGACCAAGAAGGCGGACCAGCTCGGCATCCGGTTCGCCCCGGACGAGGTGATGACCCTGGCGAACGCCGAGTTCTACCGGAAGATGACCGCCGAGGACTGGCAGGCGGCCGACGACGCCGTCCGGGGCAGCCAGGGGTTTACCAAGGACGTGCTCCTGTCCGCCCTGGGGGACGAGTTCCGGGTGCGGGCGGCCCAGGCGGCGGTGATCGGCCAGGGGCTGCTCCGGCCGCTCGGCAACGGGTACGACGCCCCCTACGACTACTACCAGTTCTACCGCGACCAGTGCACCCCGGCCCGGTACGGGCTGATCACCGTCCCGGCCGAGAACTACCTGACCGAGGCGGCCAAGCTGACCCCGACCGAGCAGGAGCTGGTCAACCTGTTCAAGGCGGCCCGGAACCAGGAGCCGAACCCGGCCAGCCCGAAGCCGGCCCTGCGGGAGCCGCGGCGGCTGAAGCTGGAGTTCGTCGAGCTGACCGGCAAAGAGCCGTACTACACCAAGGCGGCGGCCGACGGGGCGATCAAGTCGGAGGTGCTGGCCAAGGTGGCCGGGTTCCTGGTCGCCCCGCTCGGCCCGGCCCAGCCGACCCCGGCGGCCCTGCTCGCCGCCCCGGCCGTGCTGAACGCCCCGGACCTGATCCTCCGCGCCCAGTACGACGCGTACAAGCGGCAGCACGCGGCGGCTGTCCAGGCGAACTGGACCGGTAGCCCGTTCGGCGGCCCGCCCCGGCCGCTGGACCCGCACGTGGCCGAGCCGGCGAACGTGGCCAGCCTGGCCGCCGCCATCGCCGGCGCCCTGGCCACCCACGGGCCGGCCCTGGCCCCGGCGGTTAACCTGGTCGCCAACTCGTTCGCCGCCGACCGGATCGCCAAGACCGAGTTGTTCCGGGCGCTGATGCTGCCGCCGATCGGCGGCGGGGTGGCCGGGTTCGGCTCCCTGTTCGGGGTGGCCAAGGGGTACGCCCCGTTCGTCCAGCCGCTGTCCCTGGCGGCCGTCCGCGGCCAGCTCCAGGAGAAGGCGACGGCCGAGTTCGCCCGCCAGTTGGCCGGCGAGGACATGACCAAGTTCACCGCCGACCTGGCCAAGCTCGGGCAGGACGCGGACAAGAAGAAGGCGGAGGAGGCGGTCAAGAAGTTCGCCGCCGACCGCGGTCTAACCGTGGGCAAGTCGGCCGATTTCCGGGACGTGTATCACATCGTCGGCGACCCCGGGCTGAAGCCGCTGGCCGAGCGGTTCGAGGCGGCCGCCAAGATGGCCGGCGGGTACCTCGACCCGTCGGTGTTCGGCCGGCAGTTCTTCTACGAGTCCAACCCGCTCAACCCGCGGCAGGCCCAGCCGAGCACCGGGCTGTTCAAGCCCCAGCCGTTCCCCGGGTTCGCCGCCCGGCCGACGGCCGACGAGTCCGCCTTCCTGGTCTGGCGGACGGCCGAGCAGGCGGCCGACAGCCCCCGCTCCCTGGACGCCCCCGGGGTGAAGGAGCGGGCGGTCGCCGAGTGGCGGAAGCAGAAGGCCCGGGAGCTGGCCAAGACTGCGGCCGAGGAGCTGGCCAAGAAGTGCCAGAACCTGGGCGAGTCCCAGGTGGTGATCGAGCCGAAGCTGCGGGACATCAAGGCCGAGTTCGCCGGCAAGTTCGCCGACCCGGCGGCCAAGGAGCGGGTGCAGTACCACGAGATCGACCGGGTGGCCCCGCTGGTGACGGACGTGTCGTTCCAGCCCGGCCGCAGCGCCGTCGGCCCGTTCAGCCTGGGGCCGACCCCGTTCATCCCGTACCCGACCACGGCGATGGTGTCCGCCCTGGTGGACAACAAGGACAAGCCGGCGTCCACCGCCCTGACCCTGGCCGACTCGTCCGGCGACCGGCAGTACGTGGCCGTCCTGCTCGGCCGGAACGAGAAGATGGTGGACGAGTTCGGGATCACGGTCTACGGCGGGTCCGGGCCGTTCAACGACGTCGGGGCGGCCGTCTCCCGCCGGCACCAGGACGAGTTGCGGCGAACCGCCCGGGACCAGGCGGTAGCCCTGCTGAAGGCCGAGTTCGGGTACGAGAAGGAGCACGAGAACGTGAACAAGCGGTCCGAAGACCTGGGCGAGTGAGCCGATAGCAACAACACCACCTCCCAAAGCCCACCCGTTGCAACGGGTGGGCTTTGTTGTCACACTGACCCTGTGACCGACTCGTCGCTGCCTTCTGACCCGTCCCCGCCGCGAGTGGTGCGGCCGGCCGTCATCGCCCCGCCGCCCGTCACCCTGGCCCGCCGGGCCGTCCCCACCGTCCGCCCCCGCCGTGTGCCTCCGCCGTCCGTCCTGCCGCTCATGCTGGTGATCGGGACGTTCGCCGGCATGATGGGGGTGTCATTCGCCCACAGCGTCTGGGGGATGTTCACCGCGGAGGCGGCGGCGGACCAGCCGGACGAGGTGATCCGCGCCCGGATGGTCAACGAGTTGCTCGTGTTCGAGGGGGTGGACACGCTGATCGTACTGGCCGGGCTGCTGGTCGCCGGTCGCCCGCGACCGACCCCGGCGGCCGGCCGACCGACCCTGGCGTGGGCGTTCGCCGTCCCCGGGTTCGTCCTGCTGATCGGGTTCAACATCGGGTACACGCTCGCCCTGCGGGCGATCGCCCAGGCGGTGGCCCCGCCGGACCCGGAGACGGTGATGATCGACGTCGGGTTGCGGCAGGGGGCGTGGGCGATCCTGCTGATCTGCGTCCAGCCGGCCGTCATCGAAGAGCTGTTCTTCCGCCACCTGCTGTACGGCCACTTGCGGTCGCACCTGGGCGTCCACGCGGCCGTGTGGGTGTCGGCGGTGATCTTCGGCATGGCCCACCTGGGGAACGTGGGCGGCTGGCCGGTGCTGATCGTGGTCGGGGCCGGGCTGGGGTACGCCCGGGCGTACAGCGGCGGGCTGGCCCTGCCGATCGTCCTCCACTTCCTGCACAACCTGACCGTGCTCGGGGCCGACGAGCTGTTGAGGTGACGGGCGCTCCGTAGGGTGCGTGGAGGCTTTGCGCAACGCACCGCAGGACTTCAACCCTGAACTGCCATCGTTGCGGGGGCGGTGCGTTGCGCAAAGCCTCCACGCACCCTACATCAGCCTGATGAGGTGACGCGGCCCGGGCCGCATCACCCTCGTCGGGCCACCTCGTCGAACAGCCCGACCAGTTGCGGCAGACACACGTCCAGGCTGTACCGCTCGCGGATCAGGTCCGCCCCGGCCGCCCCGAGGGGGGCGTACTGGGCCGGGTCGGACAGCACCTTGTCCGCTGCCGCCGCCATCCCCTCGGGGTCGAAGAAGTCGTGCAGCAGGCCGGTCTTGCCGTGGGTGACGAGGTCGCGGACCGGGCCGGTGTCCGACGCCAGCACCGTCGCCCCACACGCCAGGGCGTCGAACAGCGACCAGCTCAGCACGAACGGGACGGTCAGGTAGACGTGCAGGTCGGACAGTTGGAACAGCCGGGCCAGGGTGGTCGGCGGCACCTGCCCGAGAAAGGCGAACCGGGTCAGATCGTACTGGTCCTGGTCGAGGATCCACTGCTTGTACGACTTACCGCCGGTCCGCTTCTCGTCCCCGCCGTAGCAGATGCGGTCGCTGCCGACGACCACGAACCGCACGTCGTCCCGCCGCTGGCCGAGGGCTTTGGCGAACTTCATGAAGATGTCGAACCCGCGGACCGACTCCAGCCCGCGGGCGGCATAGGTGACCAGCTTCAGCCCGTCCGGGAAGGTGAACCGGCCGGCCGTCCGCGGGGTCTTCGGGCCGGGCTGCCAGACGTTCGTGTCCACCCCGTCGAAGATGACCCGCACCTTCGGGTGGTAGACGGCCGGCAGCTTGTCCCGCTGCCACCGGGTCGGGGAGTACCCGGCGTCGCAGTTGTCCAGGTCGAGCAGCAGGCCGGCGTTGCGGGTTCTGGCCCGCAGCTTGTCGAGCGTGTCCGTTTGCACGTCCGGGCGGAAGTCCAGGTCCGACCCGGCGATCCGGTAGAAGTACTCGAAGTAGCTGATCTGGGGGCAGTCGTACAGCTCGCGGAGGTACAGGGTCGAGCCGAACCCGCTGTGCCCGACGACCAGGTCCGGCCTGATGTCCGGGCGGGCGGCCAGCGCCTGGAACAGCCCGTGCGAGTGGGCCACCTGGTTCTCGAACGTGCGGGCGCAGTAGTGGGTGCGGTCGGTCGCCCCGCCGGCCGGCTTGTACAGGATCCGCGTGACGCCCGGCGCCTCCGGCGGCCCGTCCTTGGAGACACACGTCACACGCCACCCCGGGCGGGCGGCCAGCACCCGGGCGATGTGTCCGAACTGGGCCGGGAAGTTCTGGTGGTAGAACAGCACGTGCATGGTGATCGCCCAGGATAACGGCCCGACGAGGGCGGGGGACAGCAAAAAGCCCACCCGACCCGGCGGGTGGGCCAACCGGCCGACCGGCAGCCGCGGTCAGGTGCGGATGAGCACCTCCACCCCGTTCAGCTCGAACGCGGTCGCCGGGACGGCCGCCGGGATGCGGGCGGTGTCCGACCCGGCCCCGCCGTAGACGCGGACCTTGTTCCAGGTGCCGCGCATCTCGATCGTGTCGGTCCCGTCGTCCCCGCTCACGTCCAGGGTCAGGGCCGGGTTGTAGACGGCGACCGTGATGGTGTCGTTGCCCGCCCCGCCGGTGATCGCCCAGGCCGGCACGGCGGCCGAGCCGTTCAGGGTCCAGCCGGCGGCGAACGTCAGGTCGATCCGGTCGGTCCCGGCATCGCCGGACGCGTAGACGACCCCGTCCGGGTCGGTGAGGGTGTCGTTCCCGCCGCCGCCGGACAGGGAGTCCCCGAACCCGAGGCCGCCGTCGATCTGGTCGGCCCCGGCCCCGCCCCAGACGGTGTCGTTGCCGGCCCCGGCGGCCACCAGGTTGGTGCCGTCACCGGCCCCGATCGAGTCGTTCCCGGCCCCGGTCGTGATGGTGTCGTTGCCCGCCCCGCCCCAGACGGTGTTGTTCCCGTCGCCCGCGGACAGGACGTTGTTCCCGTCATCCCCGCCGACCAGGTCGGCCCCGGCCCCGGTGGTGACGGTGTCATTCCCGGCCCCGCCCCAGACGACGTTCTGCCCGTCGCCGGCCGAGAGGCTGTCGTCCCCGGCGTCCCCGGTGATGCTGTCGTTCCCGGCCCCGGAAACGACCGTGTCGTTCCCGGCCCCGGCCCACACGGTGTTGTTGCCGGCCCCGGCCGAGATGCTGTCGTTGCCGTCGTCCCCGGTTATCGTGTCACTGCCTGCGCCAGTGGTGACGGTGTCGTTGCCGGCACCGGCCCAGACCGTGTTGGCCCCGTCCCCGGCCCCGATGCTGTCGTTCCCGGCGTCCCCGGTGATGCTGTCGTTCCCGGCCCCGGCCAGGACGGTGTCGTCGCCCGCCCCGGCCCAGACGGTGTTGACGTTGCTGCTCAAATCGTCGGCCGCCGGCGTCCAGCAGGTCGTTCCCCGCCCCGCCGTCGAGGGTGTCGTTCCCGGCCCCGGCGAAGACCGCGTCGTCCCCGGCGTTGCCGGCCAGCGAGTCGTTCCCGGCCCCGCCGTACAGTTGGTCCGCCCCGGACCCGCCGCGGAGGGGGTCATTGCCGGCCTCCCCGTACAGGGCGGTCGGCAGGGTGACGGCCGAATCGACCGTCACGGTGTCGTTCCCGGTGCCGGCGTACACCCACACCTTGCCGGCCACCGTGTACGTGCCGAGGGTGGTGCCGTTCAACTGGACCCGGGTCTGGGTGCCGGACCGGGTGACGGAGACGGTGTCGTTGCCGGCCGTCCCGTACAGGTACAGGTCGCCGCCCGCCGGCACCGCCGCCCCCGGCTGGGCGACCACGACCGTCGCCGTGTACACCCGGCTCGCCCCGTCCTTGTCCGTCACCCGCCCGCGGACGGTGTAGGTGCCGGCGGCGGCGAAACTGGCCGTCCGGGTCGGCGGGCTGGTCGCTCCGGCCGCCCCGAGCACCTCGTACGTCCCGTCCCCGTTGAGATCGAAATCGTAAGTGAACCCGGCCGCCAGGTCGTTTGGCGAGTCGGCCACGGCCGAGAACCCGACCGTCGCCGAGCTGCCGACGGCTACCACCGGGGTGGCCGCGAAGGTGGCCGTCGGTGCGGCCTCGGTCACGGTGACGGTGGCCAACTGCTCGGCCGACGCCCCGTCCTTGTCCGTCACCTTGAACAGCACGCTGTACGTGCCGGCGTCCGGTGGGAGGAACGAGTACGTCGGGGCAGGCCCGGTCGGCACCGGCCCGGCCGGGCTGGTCACCCGCCACAGGTAGGCGAACGGGGCGTCCGACGGTACGTCCGAGAACGACCCGGCGAGCGCCGCCGTCTGCGTCTCGGTCAGACTCAGAGAAGCCACCGGGTTGACAGCGGGAGCCAGGTTCGTCACCTGCACCGTCCGGCTGACGCTGGCCGACAGGCCGTCCCTGTCGGTCGCGGTCAGGGTGATGAGGTAGCTCCCGTTGTCGGCCGGGGTGAACCCGACCGACGGGCCGGACCCGGTGGCGACCGTGACGGCCCCGCGGGTGACGGTCCAGCTCAGCCCGGCAACGTCGGCCGGCCCGCCGGCGTCCGTCGCAGATCCGCTGACCGTCACCGGATTTCCCTCGGTTAGCGGACCGGAGACGGTGCCGATCGTCGGCACCGGGGCGGTGTTGCCGACCGTCACCGTGTATGGCACCACGGTCGACCCGCCGTCCCCGTCGGTCACGGTCAGGGTAGCCGTGTACTGACCCGGCCGGAACCCGGCGAACGTCACCTGGCGGACGTTGCCGAACATCTGGGACAGGCCCGGCCCGGTCACCTGCCAGGCGTAGGTGAGCACGTCCAGCGGCCCGGGGTCGGCGGCCGACCCGGTGAGGGTGACGCTCTGCCCTTGGAGGGCGGACGTCGGCCCGGTGACGGCCGCCGTCGGGTTCAAGTTCTGCACGCCGATGGTCACGTCCCGGTAGGTAGTCGCCCCGGTCACGTCCTCGGCGACGACGCGGAACCGGACGGTGGTCTGGTTCGGCATGGCGACGGCCAGCCGGCCGGTCAGGGCGTCCAGGGTGACGCCGGCCGACAGCGGGAAGCCGTCCTGGGCGGCCAGCCGGTACGCAACCGGGTTGGCGTTCGCCGCCCCGGTCAGCCCGACCGTTGCGGCGAACGCGGAGCCTTCCCCGTAGCTCGCGGCCGGGACCGGGGTGAGGGCGACCTGGGTGCCGGCGACGATCGTCGGCTGGGTGGCCGGCGGGATGATCGTCCGCGGCCGGGTGGGGATGGCGTCGTCCGGCGGCACCTCGCCCGACCGGTCGGTGACGATGATGTCCCCCAGCCCGAGGTCCGGACCGACCTTCCACGAGTAGACGAACAGCTCGTACTCGCCGGTGTCGAAGTCCGTCACCCCGTCCGGGGTGTACGTGTCCACCGTCAGGTAGTAGGTGCCGGCGGCCGGCGGGGACCAGTCGACCACCACCGCGTCCGGCGTCTCGAACTCGTCGTCCTGGTACGTCTGGGTCTGCGGCCCGTACAGCGGGACCGGGTTGCCGGCCGCGTCGAACACCCGCAGCACCGAGTCGATCGGGTTCTTGATCCGGGCCAGGTTGAACGAGTTCACCTCGAAGTGGTAAAGGGCGGTCGGGTCGTCCACGGTGAACGAGTAGACGTCGTTCTCGCTGGTCCCCCCGGCCGGACGGGTGATGCCGCCGACGACGGCCGCCGCCCGGACGCTGAACGACTGGGCGACCGGCAGGGTGTTCGGCACGGACAGCCCGGGGAGCAGCCCGAGCGGGACGGCCGTCGCCAGGGTGCCGTGCTCGTTGTACCCGGCCGCCGGCTCGCGGACGGTGGTGCCGGTGTCGTTGAACGCCAGCTTGACCGCCTCCCGGACGCCGACGGTGGTCGGCCCGGCCGAGTCGGTCAGGGACGCCCCGACGGACGCCGGGCTGGCCATGATGTGCCGGACGGTCTCCGCCGCCCCCGCCGACCCGGGGACCGGCAGGGCCGGCAGGTAGCGGGCCGCCTGGGCGGCCGTGTTCACCCCGGACCCCAGCGGCCCGTAGGCGTCCCCGTGCCGCAGCCCGACGAAGTGCCCGACCTCGTGAGCGGTGACGGTCGCCGTCAGCCCGACGATGTACGGGGTCCACCCGGCCAGGTCCGTCGGCACCGGCAGATTCGCGGCCGAAAGGTCGCGGGCCAACTGGTCTTTCAGCCCGTAGGCGTCTACCGCCCCGGTGCCATCCAGCCGGGTGTTCCGGAAGTCCAGCTCCTCGGCCGACCCGCCGGCCGACCCGTCGTTCAGGACGATGGTGATGTACGGCCCGCTCGCCGGCCGGGTGAGCGTGACCGAGTAACCGAACAGGGCGAAGTCGGCCGCCACCGCCTGGCGGACGGCTTCCTGTTGGGCCGGGGTGTACACCCAGTCCCACGGGTCGGCGGACGAGGTGAAGTCCAGGTAGACGACCTGGCCGGACCCGCCGCGGAGGGTGTCCGCCCCGCCCCGGCCGTCGATGTAGTCCCGGCCGCCCCCGCCGACGATCAGGTTCACCGCCGCGTTCCCGATGATCCGGTCCGGGAAGGACGACCCGAGTACGTTCTCGAACGCCGCCGGGTCGGACAGGGCGACCGCGGTCCCGGCGGCGGCGAAGCTCTGCACTCCCGCCCGGTTCAGGTCCAGGTCGATGCCGCCCTTGAGCTGGCCGAAGTCCAGGGTGTCGGCCTCGGCCGACGCCGCTTCGACCAGACTGTCCGCCCCCAGGTTGTCGCCGGCGAACACGTAGGTGTCCGCCCCGGCCAGCCCAGTCAGGGTGTCGTCCCCCGGCCCGCCTTCCAGCACGTTGTCACGGCTGTTCCCGGTCAGGCTGTCGGCGCCGGCCGACCCGATCGCGTTCTCGATGGCGGTGCCGTTCGGCAGTTGGAAGGCGACCACGCCCGGCACCGTCTGGACGGCGGTCGAGCCGAGGTCGGCCGTCACCGGCCCGGCCAGCCGGCTGAAGTCCAGGGCGTCGGCGGTGTCGGCCGGCGAGTTCGGGGCTTCGCCGGCGATCGTGTCCGTGCCGAGCGGAAGACCGCCGACCGGTAGGGGGAGTTCGTCCCCGCCGGGCAACTGGCCCGGGGCCAAGCCCGGCCCGGCGAACCGGTAGGTGTCGCTCCCGGCCCCGCCGTCCAGGGTGTCGTTCCCGGCCCCGCCGTCCAGGGTGTCATTCCCGGCAGCCCCGGCGAGCGAGTCGTCCCCGCCGTTGCCGACCAGCCAATTGTCCGCGGCGTTGCCGACCAGGGTGTCGTTCCCCGGGGTGCCGATGACGTTCTCGAACACCCCCTGGAGGACGACCGTCGCCAACTGCCCGCCCTGGGTGGCGACCGTCTGCCAGCCGGCCTGCGGGTCGGCGTCGCTGCCGAGCCTGTTCAGGTCGAAGTAGACCGCGTAGAAGGCGGACAGGTCGATCGCGTCGGTGCCGGACGCCGGCCGGTCGGTCTGGGCCAGCCCGCCGAGGTCGCCGTCGGTCGTCTTCTGGGCCGGGTCGTTGTCCTTGCCCAGGTTGAGGATCTCCTTGAACCGCACCCGGGTGGCCCCCAGGGCGGAGGCAACCGCCCGGTACAGGTCGTTGCCGTCGTCCCCGTACAGGTCGTCGTCCAGCCCGCCGGTCGCCGTCAAGGAGTCGTCCCCGTCCCCGCCGAACACGGTCACGTTCGACACGTTGACGACGGACACGGAGTCGTTCCCGCGGTCGCCGAGCAGGGTAACATCGGTCCCGCCGGTGGCCGTCAGCACGTCGTTTCCGCTGCCGCCGAACACGGTGACGGTCGTGCCGGCGGTGCTGACCGACAGGGTGTCGTTCCCGGACTCGCCGAACACTGTCACCTGCGACCCGGCGGTGACGTCCACGACGTCGTTCCCGGCCCCGCCGAACACGGTGACGTTGCTGCCGGTGACGGCCTCCGAGGTGACGACGTCGTTGCCGGCCTCGCCGAACACCGTCACCAGCGTGCCGCCCCGCACGTCCACGATGTCATTCCCGTCCCCGCCGAACACCGTGATGTCAGTGCCGGCCGCCGAGCCGATCGTGATGCGGTCGTCGTCCGCCCCGCCGAACACCGTCACCCGGGTGCCGCCCTCCACGTCCAGCCGGTCCACCCCGTCCCCGCCGAACACCGTGATGTCGGAGCCGGCCCCGGCCCCGACCGTGATCTGGTCGCTCCCGGCCCCACCGAACACCGTCACCTGCGACCCGGTCAACACGGACACGGTGTCGTCCCCGTCCCCGCCGTACACCGTCACGTTCGACCCGGCCGGGGTGCTCACGGTGAGGTGGTCGTCATTCGCCCCGCCGAACACGGTCACGTTCGTCCCGCCGGTGACGCCGATGGCGTCTGCCCCGTCGTTGCCGAACACGGTCACGTTGGTCCCGCCGAGCACCTGCACGGCGTCGTCCCCGTCCCCCCCGAACACCGTCACGTCGGTGCCGGCCCCGACCGTGACCGTGTCGGCCTGGGTGCCTCCGAACACCGTCACCTGCGTACCGCCGAGCACGTCGATGGCGTCCTTCCCGTCCCCCCCGAACACCGTCACGGCCGTCCCGCCCTGGACATGGATGGTGTCGTCGTCGGCCCCGCCGAACACGGTGATCTGGCTACCGGTTCCGACTGTCAAAACGTCATTGCCCGCTTCGCCGAACACCGTCACCTGCGACCCGCCGGTCACATCGATCGCGTCCACCCCGTCCCCGCCGAACACGGTCACGGCCGTTCCGCCGGACACCGACAGGGCGTCGTCGTCGGCCAGCCCGAACACGGTCACGTTGGTCCCGGCAACCACCGAGACGGTGTCGTTCCCGGCGTCCCCGAACACCGTCACGTCGGTCCCGCCCTGGACGTCGATCTTGTCCCGGCCGTCGCCGCCGAACACGGTGACGGCCGAGCCGGCCGCGGCGCCGATGGTGACGGCGTCGTCCCCGGCGTCGCCGAACACCGTCACCTGCGACCCGGCCCCGACGGTGACGGCGTCGGCCTCGGCCCCGCCGAACACCGTCACCCGGTGCCGCCGAGTACGTCAACGGCGTCCACCCCGTCCCCGCCGAACACGGTGATGTCGGTGCCGGCCGCCGGGCCGACGGTGACGGCGTCGGTGCCGCCCCGCCGAACACCGTCACCCGGGTGCCGCCCCGAACGTCGACCAGGTCGTTCCCGTCCCCGCCGAACACCGTCACGTCCGCCCCGACCGCCGGCCGGAGGGTGACGAAGTCGTCGTCCGCCCCGCCGAACACGGTCACGTTGCTGCCGGCCGTGACATCGATCTTGTCCGCCCCGGCGTCGCCGAACACGGTCACGTTGCCGGTCGCGGCGCTGACCGTCACCAGGTCGTTCCCGTCCCCGCCGAACACCGTCACCAGGGTGGCGGTCCCGCCGACCGTCAGGGCGTCGGCCTCCAGTCCGCCGAACACCGTCACCTGCGACCCGCCGAGCACGTCGAGGCGGTCCACCCCGTCCCCGCCGAATACGGTGATGAGCGACCCGCCGGTGACGGCGACGGCGTCGTCGCCCGCGTCGCCGAACACCGTCACCTGGGTGCCGCCGAGCACGGATACGGCGTCCACCCCGTCGCCGCCGAAGACGGTGATGTTCGATCCGACCGTCGCCTCTAGCGTGATCGCGTCGTCCCCGGCGTCGCCGAACACGGTGACGAGCGAGCCGGTCTTCAGGTCAACGATGTCATTCCCGTCCCCGCCGAACACCGTCACCAGGCTCGGGTTGCCGTCGACGGTGATCTGGTCGTTGCCGGACCCGCCGAACTGGGTGACGAGGGCGGCGTCGGTCGTCCCGGCCGGCAGGTCGCCGTCCCCGCCGAACACCGTCACGTTGGACCCGCCGAGCACCCGCAGAATGTCGTCGTCCGACCCGCCGAACACGGTGATCTGGCTGCCGGCCGTCACCGCCAGGTCGTCCGCCCCGGCCCCACCGAATACCGTCGCCTGGGTGGCCCCGGCGGCGGCGACCGTGTCCACCCCGTCCCCGCCGAACACGGTGATGTTGCTGCCGGCGGTCAGGTCGATGGCGTCGTTGCCGGCCCCGCCGACCACCGTCACGGTCGTCCCGCCGGCGACGTGGGCCAGGTCGTTCCCGTCCCCGCCGAACAACGTCACGGCGCTCACCCCGGTCGGGACGGTGACGTCGTCCGCCCCGGCCCCGCCGAACAGGGCCATGCCGCCGGCCATCGTCACCCGGTCGCCGAGCTGGCTCCCCTTGACCGCCTCGAACTGGCCGACGAACCCGAGCCGGTTGCCGGCCGCGTCGGCCGTCCGCATCACCCCGTCGTTCAGCCGCAGGTCGAGGGCGAGCGGGCTGGCCGTGCCGGACAGGTCGATGGTGTCCTGGCCGCCGCCGTCGGCCTCGCTCAGGAACAGGTCCGACCCCAGGTTGCCGACGACCGAGTCGTCCCCCGTCCCGGTGTACACCGAGTCGTTCCCGTGCTGGGTGACGACGGTGTCGTTCCCGGCCCCGCCGACCAGGCAGTCGGTCCCGGCCCCGCCGAGGATCAGGTCGTCGGCCGACCCGCCGGTGAGCGTGTCATTGCCGGCCCCGCCGTCCAGCACCACCGGGAAGGTGACGCCGGCGGCGGACACGGTGTCGTTCCCGCCGAGGGCGAACACCGCCACCCGGGTGGCCCCGCCGACCAGGTCGGCGGCGGTGACGGTGATGACGTCCGCGTTGGCCGTCCCGAACTTGAAACTGGTCGTCTGGGCGGTCACGCCACCGTCTCCGTCGCTCACGCTGACGGTGACGACGTAGGTGCCCGGCTGGGCCGGGTTGGCGTTAAACGAGAAGAAGCGGCCGTCCGGCGAGGCGGCGTAGAAGGCCGGGTTCAGCGGTGCCCCCGCCCCGCCACCGGCCGGGTAGACGGTGGCCGTCCAGGTGTACCCGAGCGGGTCGTTCACCGGCCCTCCGGGCGGGTTGGCCGGGTCGGTCGCACCGGCGGTCAGGTTGTACGCGAACCCGGCCGGCACTCCTGGCAGCAGGGCGCCGTCGGCGTCGGTGGCCGGGCCGACGGCCACCGACGGGGCCACGTTCTGCACCGACAGGGTGACGGACGCGGCCGACGGTGGGGCGGCCCCGAACGCCGGCATGTCGTCGTCCTTGGTCTGCACCTGCACCTGGAACGGGCCGTTGTCCGGCGGGGTGAAGGTGAACGTCGGCCCGGCCTGGTTCGGCTGCACCACCCCGTTCACCAGCCACCGGTAGCTGATTGGGTCATTGGTGCCGGCCGGGTCGGCGGCCGTCGCGGTGAACGTGACCGGCGACCCCTCCCGGTACGGGCCGGCGGACGGCGTGAGGGTGACGGTCGGCGGGACGTTGGCCACCGTCACCGCCTGGCTGGTCGTCGCCCCGGACTGGTCAGCCCCGACCACCCGCAGGCTGACCACGTAGGTGCCGTTGTCCGGCGGGATGAAGGTGAACCCGAGCGGGGTAGTGGTGAACGCCGGCGAGCTGGCCGACGCCACCAGTTGGTCGTTCCGCCGGGCCTCCCAGAAGTACCGGAACCCGACGCCCCCAGCCGGCGGGGTGATGCTCGACCCGAAGGTGAGCGGACCGCCCTCGGTGCCCGTCGTCGGGCCGGTGATCGCCACCGCCCGCGGGGCGGCCGTCACCACCAACTCGGTCATGGTGACGCCGGCCCCGGCGTCGTCGTCGGTGGCGGTCAGCCTGACCAGGTACGTGCCGGCAGCCGATGGGGTGAACGGGAACGACTGGCCGCTGGCGGTCGCCACCGATTGACCGGTCAGCGCGTCCGTCACCTGCCAGAGGTACGTCTGGGTGTCGGCCGTGCCGGGGTCGGTGACTGACGCCTGGTAACTGATCGACACACCGGCCGGGAAGCTGGTCGGTGCGGGGCCGGCATACCCGATGGCCGGCTGAGGGGCGATGTTGGCCACCGTCACCGCCCGCGGCGGGGCAGTCACGTCCGTGCCCGGGCCGGTCACCCGGAGGGTGACGACGTAGGTGCCGTTGTCGTCCGGGATGAACTCGAAGTTCGGCCGGGCCTTGCCGGTGACGGCCGCGTACAGCACCCCGTTCTTGACCGCCTGCCAGGCGAACGTCAGGTCGTCCTGGTTCCGGACGGCCGTCAGGTCGGCCCGGGCGTGGACGGTCGTCCCCTCCTGCCCCTGGCTGAGCACGGCGATGACGGCGGCCGGCAGCGCCCCGGCGGCCGTCACCGTGTACCGCAGGGTGTTCGTCCCGCCGTCCTTGTCGGTGACTGCCAGGGTGACGGTGTACGGGCCGGCCGCCGCCGGGGTGTACGACAGGGCCGGGGTGAGGATGAGCGGGAACGGCCCGGCGACCGGCGCCCCGTTCACCGCCCAGGTGTACAGGAGCGACCCGAGGTCGGCGGCGCCCTGGTCCCGCAGCCGGGCCTGCACAGTGAACGACGATCCGGTCGGCACGTCGGCGGTCGGGGCGGCCACCAGCTCGGCCACCGGGTTGAGGTTGGACACGGCGAGCGGGGACAGGGGCACGTCCTGCCGCAGCCCGGCGGTGGTGGTGACGGTCAGGCTGACCACGTACGCCCCGTTGTCGTCGGGGGTGTAGGTGAACACCGCCTCGTTGCCGGCGGCGAACTCGGCCCCGTTCTTGGTCACCCGCCAGGCGTACCCGACCCGCTGGCCGGGGCCGGGGTCGATGGCCCGGGTGGTCAGGGTGATCGGGGTGCCCTCGACGCCGGCGGCCGGCTGGCCGTCGATGACGACCAGCCCGAGCGGGGCGGCGGCCGAGATCGGCCCGGTGTCCCCGGTGCCGACCCGGGTGAGGGTGGTGGTGACGTACCCGCCCTGGGCGAACACGACGCCGAGCGGCAGGTCGATCAGGGCGGCCCCGGCGGCGTCGGTGGTGAACTCCGCCTCGGTCTGGAACTGCCGGGTTTCGGGGGCGTCGTTCGGGGTGTAGAAGACTTCCAGCCTGTAGGTCGAGTTCGGGGCCGCCTGGGTGACGCGGCCGAGCAGTTGGGAGCTTACCGGCCCGGCCAGCACCCCGCTGATGACGGCCGCCGGGGTGCCGGCGTTCGCCCCGCCGGACAGCCGCAGGTTGGACGGGGACGCGGCCGGCCCGTTGGCGTACAGCCGGTTCCGGGTAACGGTGTTGCCGGCGGTCGTCGCCCCGTTGATCCAGACGCCGTCCCCGGTGTTGAACGCGATCTCGTTCCGGGCGGCCTCCGGGGTGAGCCGGACGAGCCGGCCGCCCGGGCTGCCCGCCAGCAGGTCGGCGACAAGGGCCGTGCCGCCCGGCTCCGCGGCGATGCCGACGGCGTCCCGGAGAAGGCCACCGGAGGCGAGGACGCTGAACGCCCCGGTCGACGGGTCGATCCGGAGGACCCGGCTTTGCCCGGCCGACAAGCTCTCGGTGGCGAGGACGAACCCGTCGGCGGCCACGCTCAAATCTAACACCGCTACCAGCCCGCCGACCAGGAGCGACTGGACCCCGGATCCGCGGTCGACCCGGACGACGCGGCCGGCGTCGTCCGCCACCAAGGCCGTCCCGTCCGGCAGCACGACGATCCCGTTCGGCCGTGTGAGCAGGTTGCCGGTGGTCAGCAAGGTGCGGACCCCGGTCGTCCGGTCGACCCGGAACACCGACCCGTCCAACCAGCTCGTGACGAGGTAGTTCCCCGTCGGCTCGACGGCGACGCCCGCCCCACCCTGGATCGCCGGTCCCTGGGACGGGTTGGCCGAGTCGGAGACGAGAGTCTGGGCACCGGTCAGGGTGTTCACCCGGACCAATCGAATGGTCGGCGAGCCACCGGCCGGGACAATCAGGTTGCCGTCCGACTCGACCGCCGCTGTGGCGGCCGCCGTGAGCAGCCCGCCCGAGCTGAGGAGGGTGCGTGCGCCGGTGGCTAGGTCGATGCGGTAGATCAGCCCGCTGCCGGGGCCGGTGGTGTAGTCGACGACATAGGTGGCACCGTTCGGGGCTACGACCACGGAGAAGAGGGCGTTGTACGTGTCGGTGGTCAGCACCGCCTGCCCATACTCGGCCGTGCCGACGGTGTTGTTGCCGGCCCCGCCGGTGACCAACACGCCGGTGCCGTTCGCCACCCCGTTCTGCCCGACCTGGTCCAGCCCGACCCGGTTGCCGACGACCCGGTTGCCGGTCGTGCCGACCCCGTCAAACATCACCCCGGCGCCGGCGTTCCCGCTGATCACGTTCCCGGCCCCGGCCACGGTGCCGCCGATCGTGTTGTCGGTCGCCCCCTGGCCGACGACCACCCCCTGGGTTTCGTTCGACCGGGCCACTTTGCCGGTCGCGTCCAGGCCGATCAAGTTCCCCTGCACCAGGTTGCCGGACGTGCCGGGCTCCAGGATGTGCACCCCGCGGTTGTTCCCGCTGATCAGGTTGCCGGCCCCGGGGGTGGTGCCGCCGATCGTGTTGGCCGACGCCCCGCCGCGGATGACCACCCCGTTCGCCAGGTTGCTCAGGCCGACGGTCCCGGTCCAGTCGGTGCCGATGTAGTTCCCCTGGACGACGTTGTTCGACGTGCCCGGGTCGTTCAGCACCACCCCCTGGACGGTGTTCCCGGAGATCACGTTCCGGGCGGCGGCCGTCGTCCCGCCGACCGTGTTCCCGGACGCCCCGCCGAAGATGCTCACCCCGCGGGCGTTCGGCACCGCGGCCGACCCGCCGGCGTTCGTCCCGATGAAGTTGCCGAGGACCGTGTTGCCGGTGGTGGCGACCCCGGTGATCTGCACCCCGGCCCCAACGTTCCCGCTGATCAGGTTCCGGTCGGCGGGCGTGGGACCGCCGATGACAACGCCGGTCGCCCCGGAGTTGAGGATCACCCCCGTGCCCTGGCTGCCGACCTTGTTCTCACCGTCGTCGTCGGTGCCGATCCGGTTGCCGGCGATGACGGTGCCGGTCGAGGCCGCCCCGATCACCGACACCCCGAGCAGGTTGGCCGCGATGACGTTGCCGCGGATCGTCACCCCGGGGGAGCTGTCCACCCGCACCCCGTCGGACACGTTGCCCAGGGGCGACTCGCCGTCGGCCGCCAGCCCGACCAGGTTGTTCTCCGCCAGGTTGCCCGTGCCCGCCCCGAAGAAGTACACCCCGCGGCCGGCGTTACCCGAGACCACGTTCCGCGCCGCGGCGGCGGCCCCGCCGATGGTGTTGTTGCTCGCCCCGGGGGCGAGGTACACGCCCGCGTCGCCGTTCCCGAGGCCTGCGGTCCCAGCCGCGTTCGTGCCGATGAAGTTGCCGGCGATCGTGTTGCCGGTTGTCCCCGCCCCGGTCAGCCGGACCCCGTGGCCGGCGTTCCCGCTGACCAGGTTGCCGGCCCCGCCCGCCGTCCCGCCGACGGCCGTGTTCGCCACCTTCTCCAGGATCACCCCGGACCCGTCGAGCCGGGCCGAGAAGAACGTGTTCGGCAGGGCGGCCGTCCCCGCCTGGTCGGTGCCGATCCGGTTCCCCTGGACGGCGGTGCCGGTCGGGGCCCCGCCGCCGAAGTAGTTACTCACCAGCACCCCGGCCCCGGCGTTCCCGGAGATCAGGTTGCCGGCCCCGGCCGCTGTCCCGCCGACGGTCGTGTCCGCCACCAGGTCGAGCACCCCGACCCCCGTCAGGCCGTTGCCGACGGGGGTCGCCCCGGTGATGTCGGTGCCGATGTAGTTGCCCTGGATGACCGTCCCGGTGACGACCTGGCCGGCCGCCCCGAGCAGGCCGACGCCCAGGTTCTCGTTCCCCGAGATGACGTTGCGGGCCAGCGGGTCGGTGCCCCCGATGGTGGTGTCGGCCGCCCCGTTGAACACCACCACCCCGCCGTAGGAGCCGGTGGTGCCGTTGCCGAGCTTGGCCGTCCCGCCGGCCGCCAGCCCGACCAGGTTCCCCTGGACGACCGTCCCGGCGGTGCCGCCACCCCGCACCATGACGCCGTGCTGCTTGTTCCCGGAGATGACGTTCCCGGCCCCGGTGCCGGGGGTGGCTGTCAGCCCGCCGATGCGGGTGTTCGTCGCCCCGTTGATGACGGCCACGCCGGGGAAGAAGTTCGGGACCGCGGCCGTGCCGTCCTTATCCGTACCGATGTAGTTCCCCTGGATGACGGTGCCGTCCGTCCCGGCGTCGGACACCGCCACCCCGTTCGCCCCGGCGCTGCCGGAGATGACGTTCCGCGCCGCCGGGGTGGTCCCGCCAATGACGGTGTTCGTCGCCCCGCCGAACACGTACACGCCGGCGCCCGTGTTCCCGAGGGCGGACAGGCCGCTCGCCTTCGTGCCGATGTAGTTCCCTTGCACCACGTTCCCTGTGGTGCCGGTGCCGGTGATCTGCACCCCCTCTCCGGCATTCCCGCTGATCACGTTCCCGGCCCCGGCCGCCGACCCGCCGATGGTGATGCCGTCGCCGAACGTGATCGCCACCCCGGCCCCGGCGTTGCCGACCGCCCCGGTGCCGGCCGCGTTCGTGCCGATCAGGTTGCCGCGGATCAGGTGGTTAGCCCCGCCCCCGGTAGCCGTCACCCGGACGCCGTCCCCGTCGTTCCCACCGATCAGGTTGCCGCCGGCCGTGCCCGGGGTGGCGGTCAACGCCCCGACCACCACGTCGGACGCCGACCCGAGGAAGACGCCGTGGCCGGTGTTCCCCCGGTCCTTGGTGCCGGTCACGTCGGTGCCGATGACGTTCCCCTGGATGGTGCTGCCCGTGCCGCCGCCGACCAGTCCGACCCCGTCCCCGGTGTTGCCGCTGATCAGGTTGCCGGCGAACCCGGCGACCCCCAACGGGCCGACCGTCCCGGTCATGCCGCCGATCGTGACCGAGTTGGCCCCGGCGGAGAAGACGACCCCGCCCAGGGTGTTGCCGCGGGCGGTGTCGCCGTCGGCCGCCAGCCCGATGTAGTTCCCCTGGATAGTGCCGCCGCTGACCGCGTTGAGCTGGACGCCGTACCGGTTGGCCGCGATCACGTTCCCGGCCCCGGCGGCCGTCCCGCCGACCACGGTGTTCGCCGCTCCGGCCTGGATGAGGATCCCGTCCTGTTTGTTCCCCTGAGAGGTGGTCCCGTCGGCCGCCAGGCCAATGTAATTCCCGCGGATGATGTTCCCGTCAGCACCCGTGCCAGAGACCAGCACCCCATAGCCAGTGTTCCCACTGATAATGTTCCGGTCGGCCGTGGTCGTCCCACCGACGAGTATCCCCGGTGAGGCCAGGATGTTGATCCCGTCACCGGCGTTCGGCAGGGCGGTGGTGCCATCAACGGCTAGCCCGATGCTGTTGCCGGCGATGACGGTGCCGGCGGCCGGCCCGGACACATACACCCCGTGACCGGCGGCCCCGGAGTTGCCCGAGATCAGGTTGTCCCGCAGGGTGTTCGCCCCGTCCTGGATACTCGCCCCGACCCCGTTCCCGAGGGCCGATTTGCCGTCGGTGTCGGTGCCGATGTAGTTGTTCCGGATTACGTTCCCGGTGGCCGCCGTTCCGCTGGTCACGACGCCGTATCCGGTGTTCCCGCTGATCACGTTCCGGGACGCGGCGGTCGCCCCGCCGATGATGTTGTTCGGGGCGGTGATGAGCACCCCGTTCGCGTTCGCCACCGCGGCCTTGCCGGCGCCGTTCGTGCCGATGAGGTTGCCAGCGACTGTATTTCCCGTCGAAGTCAGGTCGGTGATCTGGATGCCGTATCCGGTATTCCCGCTGATGACGTTCCCGGCCCCGGCCGCCGTGCCGCCAACAGTGTTCGCGTTCGCCCCGAGGACGATGGCGATGCCGACGTCGTTCGGCCGGGCCAGGCTGCCGGTCGGGTCGGTGCCAATGTAGTTGCCGGCGACCACCGCCCCGGTGGTGCTGGCGTTGCGGATGATAATTCCGGCGTTCGTGCTGCCGCTGATGACGTTCCGCTCCTCGGTGTCAGCGACCCCGTCGGCGTTCGTGCCGACCCGCGACCCGGTGCCGGTGATCTGGATCCCGTAGTCGTTCCCCAGAGCGGCGCCGGTGACGTCCACCCCGATCCAGTTGCCGGCCACCACGTTCGCCCCGGCCAGGACGACACCGCGGCCACCGTTCCCGCTGATCAGGTTCTTCTCGCTGGCGTTGAACGCGTCGTTCGACCCGTCGGTGCCGATGACGTTGCCGCTGGTGGATTGGAGGAAGATCGCGTCGCTGCCGTTGCCGACCGCCCCGCCGGTGCCGTCCGCCTTGGTGCCGATGTAGTTGCCGGCGATCCGGTTATTCCCGCCGCCAATCAGGATCACGCCGTAAGTGGCGTTTCCGCTGATGACGTTCCGTTCCTTGCTGTCGCTCGCCCCGTCCCCGTCGGTGCCGATGAGGTTGGACGAGGCGCCCAGTTCGACCCCACGGTTGTTGGCGAGCTTCAGGGTGCCGGCGGCGTTCAGGCCGATGACGTTCCCCTGGACTTTGTTCGAGTCGGCGGTGATCCGGACGCCCTGGTTGGTGTTCCCGCTGATGACGTTCCCGGCCCCGTCGATGGCGCCGCCGACGGTGTTGCCCGTCGCACCGTTGGCGATTTGCACCCCGACGCTGTTGGCGACGGCCACGCCGCGGCCGCCTTGGGCGACGATCGCGGCCACCTCGGCCCCGGTCAGGGCGCGGTTGAACACCCCGACTTCGTCGAGTTGACCCTTGAACGGCAAGTCGCCCGACGGGTACACGCCGGGCACCAGCGGGTAGTTGCCGACGAACAGGTCCGGCGTGTTGGCGGTGAGGGAGTAACTGATCGCTCCGGTCGCCGGCGTGCCGGTGCCGACCTGGACCCCGTCTACGTACAGCCGCACCCGGCTGCCGTCGTACACCCCGACGACGTGGTGCCAGGTGTTGTCCCAGACGCCCGCCCCGGCGTCCGGGGACAGCACCAGCCCGCTCGCGGCCGTGTACACGTAGAACTGCAACCCGCCGGTCAGGCTGTACAGGGCGTAGGCGGCGTTGCCAGCTCCAGCCGGCCCCTTGGCCAGCAGGTACGACAGGCCGGCCGGGGCTGTCCCCTTCACCCACAGCTCGACGCTGACGGCCCCGGTCGGTGACAGGGCCGGCGAGTCCGGCACTCGGATGTAGTCGCCGACGTTCCCCGGGAAGTCGAACGCCCGGCCGACCTTCCCGGCGGTGGTCGTGACGCCGCCGGTGAGCGTCCCGGTGTTGCCCTGGGCGGACGAGTCGATCCCGCCGGCCTCGCCCCGCAGCCACAGCACGTTGGCCGTGGCCGTGTCAGTCAGGACCGGGGCCAGCGCGCTAAAGTCGGTGCCGATGTAGTTACCCAGGATCGCGTTCCCGGACGTGCCGCTGCCGCTGACCTCGACGCCGTTGAAACCGTTACCGGAGATGATGTTGCGGGCGGCAGCGGCGGAGCCGCCGATGGTGTTGCCGGTGGCGGCCCCGCTGATGTAGACGCCGTCCGAGGCATTACCGAGGGCGGAGCTGCCGTCGGCCTTGGTCCCAATGTAGTTGCCTTGGACCGTATTGCTCGCCGACCCCTGGATGTGGATCCCGAGGATCAGGTTGCCGCTGATCACGTTCCGCTCACTGGCGGTCAAGCCGCCGACGGTCGTGCTGGCGGAGCCGTCCAGGATGCCGATCCCGTCGAACGCGTTGCCCCGGGCGATGGTGCCGCTGCGGTCGGTGCCGATGTAGTTGCCGGCGACGCGGGTGAGGTTCGTGCCGCTGCCGAGCACGAGGATGCCCCACTGGGTCTTGGCGCTCGAGATGACGTTCCGCTCGGCGGCATCGGACTCCCCGTCCGCGTTGGTGCCGATGCGGGTGCCGAGGGCGCCGTTGAAGACCAGGACGTTGTTGACCCCGTTGCCCAGCGGGGTGGTCCCGTCGGCACCCAGTCCGATCAAGTTCCCAGCGACCACGTTGCTGTCCGCGCCCGCCCCGCCGATGGCGACGCCGTCTACCGCGTTGCCGGAGATGACGTTCCCCTCGCCGACGTCGCCGCTGCCGTCGCCGTCGGTGCCGATGACGTTACCGGCGGCACCAGTGCCGGCCCCCACGCCGTCGACGCCGTTGGCCAGGGCAGAGTTGCCACCCGCATCGACGCCGATGTAGTTCCCGGCGATCCGGTTACCGCTGGTACCGGCCCCGGACAAGGAGACCCCGTTACCGGTGTTCCCACTGATCACATTTCTGGCGGCGACGGTCGTCCCGCCGATGGTGTTCGACACGCTGCCCGCCTGGATCGTCACCCCGGAGCCGGTGTTGCCCAGGACGTCGGTGCCGTTTGCCGCTGTGCCGATCAGGTTCCCGGCGACGATGTTGTTGAACACGTTCCCGCCGTTGAACAGCACCCCGCCGCCGTCGTTCCCGCTGATGACGTTGCCGGCTCCAGCGGTCGTCCCGCCGATGGCGTTGTTCGACGCCCGGTCGACGAATCCGACTCCGTACAGCAGGTTCCCCTTGTCCGCCGCCCCGGCCCGGTCGGTGCCGATGTAGTTGCCGGCGATGGTGTTGGTCATCGCCCGGGTGGCCCCGTACCCGACCACCTCGACCCCGTGCCGGGTGTTCCCGGAGATGACGTTCCGGGCCTGGACGGCCCCGTCGGTGGCCCCGTCGGCCGCGTCGTCCCCGCCGATCTGCGTGTTCGCCGCCCCGGCCAGGTAGACGCCGCTCTTGGCGTTGCCCAGGACCGTGGACCCGTCCGCCCCCAGCCCGATCAGGTTGCCCCACACCCGGGTGCCGTCGGTGCCGTCCACCTCGACGGCGACCCCGTGCTCGCCGTTGCCGGCGATCACGTTCCCGGCCCCGGTCCCCGGGACGGCGGTGAACCCGCCGATCTGGTTGTCGTCCCCGCCACCGGCCACCCGCACCCCGGCCCCGGTGTTGCCCCGGGCCAGCAGGCCGGTGGCGTCGGTGCCGATGTAGTTGCCGCGGACGAGGTTGTTGTCGGCCGCCGACCCGCTGAGTGTGATCCCGTCCCCGGCGTTGGCGGAGATGACGTTCCGCCCGCCGGCCGTGCCGTCGCCGACGGTAGCGGTGTCCGCCCCGCCGGACACCACGACGCCGGACCCGCCGTTCCCCAGGGCGGTGCTCCCGTCCGCCCCCAGCCCGATCCGGTTGCCGAGCACCACCGCCCCGGTGGCGTCGATCCCCGAGATGCTCAGCCCGTGAGACGAGCCGGCGGCGATCACGTTGTCCCGGACGACCGCGTTCGGCCCGGCGACGAGTACCCCGATGAAGTTGCCCAGGGCGGCGGTCCCGGCCGCGTCCGTGCCGATGTAGTTCCCCCGGACGGTGGTGTTCGACGTGGCGGAGTCGACCGACACCCCGTTACCAACCCCGGTCCCGGTCGAGATCAGGTTGCGGTCGGTCGGGTTCGGCCCGCCGATCACCGTGCCGCTGCCGGCGAACACCTGGATGCCGCCGCCGCCGACCGCCGTGTCACCCGCCGGGTTGGTGCCGATCCGGTTGCCGGCGATCACCGCGCTGTTGCCGAAGACGCGGACGGCGAACCCGTTGAACCGGTTGATCGCCAGCCCGCGGACGATGCTGCCGGCCCCGGAGAGCTGAAGCCCGCTCTTGCCCGACCCGGCCGCATCCCCCCGCAGCTCGACCAGCGGGGTGCCGGCGTACCCGAAGAGTTGGGTGGCGTTGATCTCGACCGGGACGGTTAGGCTTGGCAGGGCGGAGGCCGGGGTGATCGTGCCGACGGTGTTCCGGAACCCGATCAGGGACGGCTGGCCGGACGCGTTGGCGTCCAGGATCGCCTGGCGGAGCGACCCGGCCCCGGCGTCGGCGGCGCTGGTCACGACCCGGACGGTCCCGGTCAGGGTGACGTCGGTGGCCGTCTGGCTGGTTTTGAACGGGGCGGCCAGCGACCAGGAACCGTAGCCGCTGCCGTACCAGCTTGTGAACGCGAACCCGCCGCTGACGGCGCCGGCCTGCAGGACGGTAAACCCCTGGGTGATGTCGAGCGGGTCGTTGTCGAGCGGGTTCAGGACGATGAACCCGTCCAAGCTGGCGGTGCCCGTGACCGACACCACCCCACCGGCCGAGTTGGCGACCGCGTCCGAGACGACGTAGAAGTTCCCGGCCGCCCCCTGGGTGTAGGTGCCGGCGATGGTGAGCGGGAAGCCGGTTAGCCCGTACCCGCCGTCGCCCCAGGACAGCCCGCCGCTCACGTTCGCCACGGCCGCGGTGACGGTGGCCTTCGCCCCGTCCAGGAACCCGCCAGTGTTCAGAGTGATAGTGGTCGCTGAGACGGCAGCGTCAAAGACCCGGAAGTCCCCGTGGGTGACGCTGACCCCGTTCGTCACCGTCAGGCTCGCCCCAGGGTTCAGCGACAGGTTCGCCCCCTGGTTGGTGTAAACGTCGGTGCCGCTTACGGTAAGCGATTTGACCGCTTGCCCCGAGTACAGATCGACGAACGTGCTCCCCGGGGCCGGCAGGTCCGGGATGACCACGTCATCGGCTGCGGTCGGCAGGGCGTTCGTGTCCCAGTTGAGGGCGTCCTCCCAGTTGAGCGTGCCGGCGCCGCCGTCCCAGGTGACGGTGGCCGGGGTGACCCGGTCCTCCAGGTGCTCGAACCGCAGCCGGGCGGTCAGCAGCCGGTCCAGGTTGGGCCACGGCACCCACCGGCGGAGGGTCACCCGCCGGCGTCCGCGGCCGACCGTCCGGGACGACCAGGTGAACCGGGCCAACACCTGGGTGAGCCACTCGACTGCCATAACCGCCTCCGCAGACAGAGGCCGGGTTGCCCGGCTTCTCTCCCGACAAAGCAAAACGAACGCTTGCCGCCCGACCGTAGGGCGGTCAGAATGGTCGCGGGGATGACTCGCCAGCCTCCCGCCCGACGCCGATGCCTGACACGCCCCGCAGCCTGCTCGAGAGGGTCCGTATGGGGAACGGCTCCCCGGCGTGGGGCCAGTTCGTGTCGCTGTACGGCCCCCTCCTCCGCCGGTGGCTCCAGCCCCACCTGCTCCAGCCGGCCGACGTGGACGACATCATCCAGGACGTGCTGGTGGTGGTGGTCCGCAAGCTGCCAGAGTTCAAGCCGACCGGCCACCCCGGCGGGTTCCGGTGCTGGCTGCGAAACATCCTCACCCACCGGCTCCAGACGCACTGGCGGAAGAAGCTGCAAAGCCCGGTCGCGGGGGTCGGCGTGGACGAGTACCTGGCCAGGCTAACCGACCCGACGTCGGAGCTGGCCCGCCGCTGGGACGAGGAGCACGACCGCCACCTGATCGCGGTGCTGCTGGAGTCGGTCCGGCGGGAGTTCCAGCCGACCACCTGGGAGGCGTTCTGGCAGACGGCCATCCTGGGGCAGCCGCCGGCGGTGGTCGCGGCCAACCTAAACTTGACGCCCAACGCCGTGTTCATCGCGCGATCCCGAGTGCTCGCCCGGCTGCGAGAAGAAGGGGACGGAATGCTCGACCGGTGACGGCCGATTGCGGGTCACACGTGAAATGTCAGTAAGTGACAGATTCTTTCAAGTTTTTCAGATTCCTGTAAACCGCCGAGTGAGATTTGCCGACGGACCGACGTGAGCCAAACGCCCCCTCAGCATCCTTGGCCGGATAAACAGCCCTCCCTGCGGTCGGTGCGCATGGACGCAACCGCCGTTCGGTCGCTGACCGACACCCCATTGCCGCCCCTGCCGTCTGTCCGACCCCGTGGGTTCTTCGAGGCGAACAGGCCGCGTGGCTGGTTGGTCTGGCGCTCCCGTTCCTCCGCCTGCCACTCCGCGGCTCGGCATCACAAAACCGCCTGGTCATCACCTGCCATCGGACCCATCAGAGGCCTGTCTTGCATCGCGCGGTAAGAGCCGGCCCGCCTGTCTAGTTTCGTCTATTTAAGCCCGAACTTTCAAGCTGATCGCCCGAAAAAGGTCGGTTGGCTGCCGGTTTTTGGTCATTTTCCTGTTGCAATCGACAGTGAACGTCCGTATATTTCCCTTGTCGAGAGCAATGAGGAGTTGGCCGCCGAACCGCGGCCCCCAGCGGACAGGAGGAGCGACCATGGAAAGCTGGCGAATGGTCTGGCGGGACGGGTTCGTCCCGGTCCTCTCCACCACCGGTCTGATGGCCCTGCGGGACGCCCTCCGCACCGACGACCCGCGGCTCACCCAGGGGTCCACCACCACCCCGCCGCCGCTCATGTGCGTCCAGGACTGGCCGGTCGAGGCGGCTTGCGCCCTCGGTGTCTGCGGCTGGCTTGGGGACGGGCTGGAAACGGTCGGCCAGGTGGAGGAACACTTCGCCAAGTGCTGCTTCGAGGCCGACCAGCGGCTCGGCGAGCCGGCCGCCTGTCGGTGGTTCCTGAACTGGTTCGACGACACCCCTCGCTCCGACATGCGGCGGGAGTTGCTGGCCGAGGTGGAGCTGGCCCTAGCCGAGCGGATCCCGGTCGAGCTGCCGGAGCCGGCGGTCGCGAAGTCGAAGATCGCCGCCGCGTAAATCCCGAACCCGAACCCCACTCAACCGATCATTGACAGAGGGCGACGCCCATGATCCCGGTCTGCAAGCACTGCCAGAAGGCGAAGGTCAACCGGCCGCGGGGGCTGTGCTGGAGCTGCTACTATACGGACGGGGTGAAGGACCAGTACCCGAGCACCAGCAAGTACGCCCGGCGGGGGGTCGGCAACTTCACCGGCAACGCCCCGCTGCCGGAGCCGACGACGGCCGCCCCGGGCACCCCGGAGAAGATGGCGGTGCTGGAACTGCGGGCGAAGCTGAAGCAGGCGCTGTGGCACCCGCACGACGCGAAGTACGCCGGCGACCCGTCCCCGCTGGCGGCAGTCCTGGTCCAACGGTCGGCGATGGCGAGCTAGCAGCGCCCCCGAGGGCCGGCGCTCCCGCGGGCGGGGTCAAGAAGCGGACCCCGCCCGCGGTTTTTTGCGCGCTCACCGGGACAGCCACGTCGACGGCGGCAGCGGCCGGCCGCGGTTGGCGTACAGGGCGATAGCCCCGGCGACGTAGGTCGGAAGCCCCATCGCCGTGATTACAGCGATGAGACTGAATACCGGCTCACGGGCGGCCGGGTTGTCTGTGTAAAACCCACCCAAGTTAATCAGTTCCCTCAGTCTCCCGACGCCCGTCAGACATCCGATAATGAATCCCAGGTAACAGCAGATTAGCAACATCCCGACCCAGAAAGCCCACATCCGCATTCGTGTGCACCAGTAGCCGATCATGCCAAGCGGGACGCTCACTATGAAGATGCTGGCCGACAACTGCCGGACGGCTGGTTCGCCATACTTGGTTAATGTTGGGTCGAAGGTGAAGCTCGCGATTGCGACCAAGTTCCACAGGGCCAGGGCGACTGCGATGAATACGGTGAACGCCCCGGCGTCCCGGACCCGGTCGATCCGCTGAGACCACAGCCAGACGCGGGTGATCAGCCCCGGCGGGCGGGCCGAAATCGGCTCGCCCGCCTGCCACCGGGCCAGGTCGTCGGCCACGGCTTCCGCGGTCGGGTAGCGGCGGTCCGGCCACTTCTCCAGGCACTTGAGGGTAATCAACTCCAGGTCGCGGGGCACCCCCGGCTGAAGCCGCCGCGGCGGCACGGGGTCGTCGGTCAGCACCTGGATGAGCGTGTCGGCGGCGGTCGGCCCCTGGAACGGCGGGCGGCCGGTCAGCAGGTGGTACAGGGTGGCCCCGAGGGCGTACACGTCGGCCGCCGTACCGGCGTCCCGGGCGTCCCCGCGGGCTAGCTCCGGGGGCATGTAGCTGGGCGTGCCCATGACCGCCCCGGAGGCCGTCATTCCGCTGCCGGCGTCCAGCCGCTTGGCTAGGCCGAAGTCGGCCACCTTGGGCAAGCCGTCCCGGGTCAGCAGGACGTTCGCCGGCTTCAGATCCCGGTGCGAAACCCCCTTCTGATGACAGTAGGCCACCCCGCGGGCCACCTGCTCCATGACCCGGGCCGCCTCCCGTGGGGCCAGCGGCCCGCCCCGCACCCGGTCGGCCAGGGTGCCGCCGCCCACGTACTCCAGGGCGAAGTACGGCCGCCCGTCGTGCCGGCCGGCGTCGTACACCTCGGCCACGTTCGGGTGGTGCAGGCTGGCCATCACCTGGCATTCGCGCAGGAATCGGGCCAGCTCGGCGGCGGACGCGTGAGCACCGGCCAGGATCATCTTCAGGGCGACGGTCCGGTTCAGCTCCGCCTGCCGGGCGGCGTACACCACCCCCATCCCGCCGCGGCCCAGCTCTCGGTCGATCACGTATCCTGCCGGGGCGCGAACCTGGGGCGCGTCGGGGCCGGCTCCCGGAGGGGCGTCGATGGGAACGGTGCCGTGCCCCGGGCCGGCCGAGGGCGTCGTCCCGCCGTCCGGTCCGGCGGTCGGCGATGGGGGCGGGCCGGTCGTGGGTGTGAGGTCGTTCATGGGGCGCTCGGGCGAGAGTGTCCGAGTGTAATCTGCCCGTCGGCCGAACGCTACCCCTCACCCGTCCGACCGTGCCGCCTGTCCGGAGGGAATTCGCGGGTGCCCCGCCCCAGGGTGAGGTTACACTGGTCTCGGTCGCTGCTGTCCCCGATCATCCCCCGCCGTTCCCGGCCGGGTGCCGCGTGCCCCTCGATGACCTCCGGCTGAGCCAACTCGCCACCCGGTGGACGCTCATCGCTCAAGCCCAGGAGCGGGCCAACCCGGCCGCCGCCCGGACCGCCCAGGCCGAGCTGCTGCCGCGGTACACGGCCGTCGTCTACCGGTACGTACTCGGGGCGGTCCACGACCCGGCCGCGGCCGAGGATCTGTGCCAGGAGTTCGCCTACCGGTTCGTCCGCGGCGACTTCCGGCACGCCCGGCCGGACCGCGGCCGGTTCCGCGACTACCTGCGGACCGCCCTCGTCCACCTGGTCGGGGAGTACCGGGCGAAGGCCCGGTCCGAGCGGATGCGGGTGCCTTACGACAGCGGGCTGTTCGCCGCGGCGGCCGACCCGGCCTCGGACCCAGACCCGGACTTCCTGGCCTGCTGGCGGCGGGAGTTGCTCAACCGGGCCTGGGAGCGCATGGAGCAAGCGAGCGACGGCCGGCCGTCCGCGTACCTGGTGCTGCGGCGGAAGGCGGACGACCCGCTCCGGACGTCCGCCCAACTGGCCGAGGAGTTCACCGCCGAGTTCGGCCGGCCGTTCACCGCCGAGGGGGTCCGCCAGTTGGTCCACCGCGCCCGCCAGCGGTTCGCCGAACACTTGCGGGCGGTGATCGCCGAGGGGCTGCCGACGGGCGACCCGGCCGAGGTGGAGGAGGAGTTAGCGGCCCTGGGGCTGCTGGTGTACTGCGGGTGACTGGTGATCGGGGTAGGGTCCGCGGTGCGGACCGGTTGCGGTGCCCCCGGTCCGCACAGCGGTCCCAACCCCGAGCGGGCCGGTCGGCCGAACCGCGGGCTACTTCCCGGCCAGCAGCGTGTCGAACGCCGGCCGGCCGTGATACGGGCGGTACAGCGGCGCGAACCACAGCCCGAGCGACGTCTTCCCCCAGTCGGCGGCCGGAGAAACCGCCTTCAGCTTGGCCAACACGGCCAGGGTCAGGGCGTCGGCCTGGGCGATCCCGTCGGCCGCGGCCCCGGAGCAGGCCGCGGCGGCAGCTCGTCGACGCGCCGCCGCCAGGGCGGCCGTCTCCGCCCCGTGGGTCAACTCGGCCGCCGCGTCCGTCTCCGGCAGCAGCCGGCCCACGTCCCGCACCGCCCCGGTCGCGTCCCCGGCCATCACCCGGGTGCGGGCCAGCAGCCAGGAGTTGACCCGGCGGTCGGCCGGCGGGCAGAACGACAGCGACCGCTCCCAGCAGCCGACCGCGTCGGCGAACCGGCCGAGGTTCTCGTACACCGTGCTGCGGACCCCGTGGACCCGGTACAGGGCATCCCGCACCTTGGCGTCGCTCGGGTCGAGCTGGTTCAGCCGCTCCAGTGACGGTAGCGAGCGGGCCAGCCGGTTCAGGGCGTCCGCCTGTCGTCCCTGGTTGAGTAGCACGTAGGTCCAGTTGACCCGCTCGACGGCCAGGCTGACGGCCGCCGGCCGGTCGGTCGGGTCGGCGTCCATCAGCCGCTGGAGGACCGCCTCGCACTTCTCGTGCAGCTCGGTCGCCGGCCCGGTCCGGCCGGACTCCCGGTAGATGCTCCCCAGGTTGAGCATGTTCTCGGCCAGGAGCCGGTTGTACGTCGGTTCGCCCTCCCGCCCGGCCCCGAGGGCCGACCGCAGGTCGAGGGCGGCCCGGAGCAGCGGCTCGGCGTCCGCCGGCCGGCCGCCCGCCCGGTGGATCAGCCCGAGGGTGTTCAGCCCGTTCGCCAGGTACGACCGGTCCTCGTACCCGGCGGCCGGGTCGTCCGCCAGCCCCCGGAAGTCGGCCACCGCCCGTTCCGTGATGGCCACCGCTTCCGCCGTCGCCCCGGACTGGCCCCCCAGGTTGAGCAGGGCCAGGCCGCGGTCCCGGCGGTAGTCCCGGCGGTCCGGGTGGGCCGCGACCAGCCGGTCCAGCGCGTCCACCGCCCGGCGGAGGTGGGCGACCGCCTGCTCCTGCTGCCCGAGGGCGGAATACAACTGGCCGGTCTCGAAGTCGGCCCGGGCGGCGTCGTGACGGGCGTCCGGGCGGGGGTCGTCCGGCCGGTCGGCGACGATGCGGAAGAAGGCCAGGGCCGCCTCCGCCTGGGTCTTCCGCAGCTCGGTCATCCGGGGCAGGTCGGCGAACCGCTTGTCGGCCAGGGCGTCCAGCGTCCGGCGGAGGGCCAGCCGGGCGTTCCGGTAGTTCTCGTCCGCCCGCTCCTTCTCCCGCCGGGCCTTCTCCTCCTCGGCCGTCTTCTCGGCGAGCGCGGTCTGCAGCCGCGCATTGTGGCCGAGGACGGCCGCCACGCCGACCGCCGGGAGGAACACCCCGATGGCGATCAGGGCGGCCCACGCCGGCCGCCGCCGGCACCACTTGGCCGCCCGCTCCGGCCAGCCGACCGGGCGGGCGGTGATCGGCGCCCCGTCCAGGAACCGGCCGAGGTCATCGGCCAGCGCCTGGGCGGTCTCGTACCGCTGGGCCGGGTTCTTCCGCAGACACTTGAGGCAGATGGTCTCCAGATCCCGCGGCACCCCGGGGACCAGCCGCCGCGGCGGCACCGGGTCGGCCGACCGGACCAGATCCAGGGTGTCGATCAGGGTGGCCGCCTGGAACGGCGGCCGGCCGGTCAGGGCGGCGTACAGGATGGCCCCGAGGGCGTACACGTCGGCCGCCGGCCCGACCTCGGCCGCGCGCCCGCCGGCCTGCTCCGGGGCCATGTAGCTGGGGGTGCCGACGACGGTGCCGCTCTCGGTCAGCCCGCCGGTCGGGGTGTCGGCCGTCGCCCCGGCCAGCGTCTTGGCCATGCCGAAGTCGGCCACCTTGGGAGCGGGAGTCGGGAGTCGGGAGTCGGGGTGTGGTGTCCGGCCCCATTCCCGACTCCCGACTCCCGACTCCCGACATCAAGATGTTCGCCGGCTTCAGGTCGCGGTGGATGACGCCGGCCTGGTGGGCGGTGTGGACGGCATCGGCGACCGCACGCACCAGCTCGGCCGCCGCCCGCGGCGGGAGCGGGTCGCGGGCCAGCCGGTCGGCCAGGCTGCCGCCGGGCACCAGCTCCATCGCCAGGAACGGCCGGCCGTCGGCTTCGCCTGCTTCGTAGACCTGGACGATGTTCGGGTGCTGGAGCCGGGCGACCACCGCCGCCCTCGGCCCGAAACCGGGCCAGGGCGTCCGGCCGCCAGCACAGCTCCGGCCGCAGGAACTTGACCGCCACGGTGCGGTTGAGGGCCGTCTGGGTGGCGGCGTACACCAGCCCCATGCCGCCGGCCCCAATCGGCCGCAGGTCATGGAACCCGGGCACGGAGACCGGCGGTCGGGACTGCGGCACCCGGCCGAACTGAGGGTCCGGCGGCGGCGGGATGAGGACCGACGGTTGGGGCGTGTTCAGGTCCATGACTCGGACCACAGCGGCAGCGGTTCCGGAGTATACCCGACTGTCGGAACCGACGCGAGCCGCGACCGCAGGTCGCGGGTGACGACGGCCCGCCGCCGTCTGCGACTCCGAACTCGCGGGGACCGGTGGGGTCGTCATCGCGACCTGCGGTCGCGGCTCGCGTCGGTTCAGCGAAACGGGGAGTCACCCGCCCAGCCGCACGCTCACGACCGGCGGGACGGCCGTCAGCCCGGTGTCGGCCAGGAACAGGCAGCCGGCGTTCGGGCACGCCGCCCGCTGGTCGGCCGGCATCCCCTCGACGGCCGTGGTCAGCACCAGCTTCACCCCGTCCGGCCGCTTCACCAACAGCGGGCACGTCACCCGCGGCGACCCCGGCGTCCGCCACTCCTCGACCGCCGCCCCGGTGTCCAGGCGGTATCGCACCGCCCGGCCGGCCGGCTCCGGGGCCGGGTTGTAGTAGGCAATCACCACAGTCCCGTCCCCACAGTCCACCATGCCGTCCGGAAACCCCGGCTCGGCCCGCAGGTCGATGGCGATGCCGGCCTCGGTCAGCGTCCGCTTCTCGACGTCCAGGGCGTACCGGGTGACGACCCGCCGCGGGGTGTCGATGTCGAACAGGGTGAAGCCGCCGGCCGGGTGCGGGTGGATCACCTTGCCGTTCGAGCAGGTCTGCCCGCCGGCCAGCTCGGTCAGCCGCCGGTCCGCGACGGTGAACAGGTACAGGGCGGCGATCGGGTCGGCGAACCGCACGTCCTTGGTGCCGAACACGACCGCCCGGCCGTCCGGCGTCACCTCCGCGTCGTTGATGATGGTCCGGTCGTTCCGGTCCGGGATGGACGCCAGCCCCTCAGTGGCCCCGAGGCCAGGTCGGTCAGCGACAGGTGCTTGTCCGCCCCCCAGAGCAGCACGTCCGGCCGGTCGGTCGGCAGGAGGAACCCGGGGCGGAAGGTGGACGGGAACGCCTGCACCTCGCCGGTGTCCCAGAACCGGGCGAACACCCCGCCGCTCTCGGCGTCCGGCCCGGTCTGGATGTTCACCCAGGCGACCCTCCCGGCCGAACAGCCGGACCGCCCGCGGCCCCTCCGGCAGATACCGGTCCTCCTCCCGGTCCGGTGTCACCCACACGTGGGCGTCGGTGGTAGGCAGCGGTCGCATCGGTGGCCCTCGCGATTGAACCGGCCGGCGGTAGGATACCCCGAGATCGGGCCGGGCGGAACGACCAACTCGGAGGGGTCGTGACTCGGTTTGCTTTTGTCTGCTCCTCCGCTTCGGGGAGGGGGCCGGGGGAGGGGTCGAGCCTGCCACCCTGGTTCGACGACTTCAAACCCTCCGGCCCGGGTGGTGGTCGTGACCCCACCCCCGGCCCCTCCCCGAAGCGGAGAGGGGGAGCTAAGACACAAATCCGCCACACAGAGACGCGATCCTCGGAGGCCACGCCGATGCCGCTGCGGGGCAAGACGGTCCTGGTGACGGGGAGCAGCCAGGGGATCGGGCTGGCCGCCAGCCGGGCGATGGCCGCCGCCGGGGCGCGGGTGGCGTTCCACTCCGAGAAGCCGCTCGCCGCCTGCCCGGACGTGCAGGCCGCACTCGCCGAGTTCCCCGGCTCGGTGTACGTGCCCGCCGATCTGACCCAGGACGGGACGGCTGAGGAGCTAGTCGCCGGGGTGTGGCAGGCGTTCGGCGGGGTGGACGTGCTGGTGAACAACGTCGGCACCTTCCGGGAGCCGGACTTCCTGAGCCTGACCCGCCGGGAGTTCGACTTCGTGTTCGGTCTGAACGTCTGGTCGGCGGTGGCGGTCACGCAGGCGGTCGTCCGCCGGGCGGCCGGGCGGGGCGGGCGGGTGCTGTTCACAACCTCGCTCAACGGGTCGCGGTCGGAACCCGGGCACACCCTCTACGACGCCAGCAAAGGGGCGATCAACGCCCTCACCCGGCAACTGGCGGTCGAGCTGGCCCCGCTCGGGTTCACGACTGCGGCCGTCGCCCCGGGGCTGGTCGAAACCCCGCTCACTGACTTCGGCCTGCGGGGCGACCCGGCGCGCGGCGGGCGGTGGAGGAGCAGATCCCGGTTCGGCGGATCGCCATAGTAGACGAGGTGGCCGGGTGGTTCGTGTTCCTTGCCAGTGACGCGGCCCGGTATGCGACCGGGATTGTCATCCCGGTGGACGGCGGGTTGGACGCCCAGCAGATGGCCGTCCGCCCGCTGACCGCCGGGGAGCGGGGGTGATGGCCCGGTCGCGTCTCGATTGCGTGTCATTGCCCCCTCCCGCTTCGGGGAGGGGGCCGGGGAGGGGTCGAGCCTGCCACCCTGGTTCGACGACTTCAAACCCTCCGGCCCGGGTGGGGTCGTGACCCCACCCCGGCCCCTCCCCGAAGCGGGGAGGGGGAGCAATGACACGCAATCCGCCGAACTGCGACACGACCGACGGCCGCGGACGTTGCGGGTTGTAGTCCGGTCGGGTAGTGTGTGCGGCGGTTCGGCCGTCGTCACCGACACGGGGGAGATCATGCGGCACAACCGCGGGGCGGCGATCAGCCGGCTGTTCGAGGACTTGTCGGCCGGCGACCCGCTCGCCTGGGGGTTCGTCGGGCTGTTCGTGGTGGTCGGGGTCGGGCTGGGGCTGTTCACCCTCAAGGTTCGCCGCGGCCTCCGACGGGAGGACGAGGCGAAGGCCAAGCGGTACGGGCGGAAGTCCGGGTGACGGGGATGGTCTTCGTAGGGTGCGTGGAGGGAGGTTTTGCGACCGGAACCACCGGCCCGACAATGGTGTCATCCCAGGGCGGAAGCGGCACGGTGCGTTGCGCAAAGCCTCCACGCACCCTACGAAGACCGATTCACCGCCCCGGCTGGCGATCATTGCGACTTGCGGCGGGTCGTCGTCGCAAAGCCTCCTCGACCCGCCCTACGCCGTTTCCTTCCACCGGCCGGTGTGCGACACTACACCCCATCTCCCGCCCACAACCACCGGGACTCGCCATGCCCCGCTTCCTGTTCGTGGCGTGCCTTCTGCTCGCCGCCTCGGCCGCTTCCGCCGCCGACCCGGCGGCCGTCCGCCGGTACGGGCCGGCGTACCGCTACCCGCAGGCCGGGTGGACGGTGCTGCACATCGAGGGGGAGCCGTTCGACCGCGGCTACCAGCACGGCCGGTTGCTGGCGTCGGACATCGCCACGTATGTGAAAATCCTCGCCCACCGGCAGAGCGCCAAGGCTCCGGAGGACGGGTGGCGGCTGACCCGCACCCTGGTCGGGGCGGCGTTCCTACGGAAGTTCGACCAGGAGCAACTTGAAGAGATGCGGGGGATCGCCGACGGGGCCGCCGCCGCCGGCGCCACGTTCGACGGCCGGCCGATCGACCTCGTGGACATCGCCACCGTCAACGTCCAGGTCGAGTACGACTCTATCGACGCCGCCCTGGACGCCCAGCCGACCGGCCTCGAGGGGGTGCGGTTCCCCCGCCCGGCGGCGCCCAAGGCCGGCCCGGTCGTCGCCCCGGACCACTGCTCGGCGTTCGTCGCCGCCGGCCCGGCCACCCGGGCCGGCAAGCTGGTCATCGGCCACATCACCATGTCCGGCCTGTCGAACGCCCTGGACACCAACGTCTGGATCGACGTGAAGCCGACGAAGGGGCACCGGGTCGTCATGCAGGGGTTCCCCGGGGCGATCTGGTCCGGCCAGGACTACTACCTCAACTCGGCCGGGATCGTCCTGACCGAGACGACCATCCGCCAGACCCGGTTCAACCCGGACGGCACCCCGATGGCCAGCCGCGCCCGGCGGGCGATGCAGTACGGGGCCACCATTGACGAGGTGGTGAAGCACCTGACCGACAACCGCAACGGCCTGTACACGAACGACTGGCTGATCGGCGACGCCAACACCAACGAGATCGCCTCGCTCGAACTCGGCACCACCACGTACAAGCTCCGCCGCAGCTCGAAGAACGAGTGGCTGTTGCCCGGCACCGAGGGGTTCTACTGGGGGTGCAACAACACCAAAGACCTGGGCGTGCGGCTGGACACCGTGCCCAGTCTGGCCGACCGGCCGTTCAACCTGACGTGGCGGCCGTCCGACCGGGACAAGTCGTGGCTGCGGCTGTACGAGCAGCACCGTGGCAAGGTGGACGCGGAGTTCGGCAAGCTGGCGTTCCGCACCGCCCCGCTGGCCGCCCACCCGTCGCTGGACGCCAAGGTGACGACCGCCGACATGGCCAAGCGGCTGGAGACGCACGCCGTGTTCGGCCCGCCCTACGGCCGGGTGTGGCACCCGACCCACGAGGAGCGGAACGAGCACCCGGAGATCCGGCCGCTGGTCCCGAACGAGTGGGTGGTGCTGACGCCAGCGGCCCCGGCGGCGGGCGGCCAGATCGCGGCGGCCGACCTGTCCGACCGGGTGACGGGGTCGCTCGGCGGGTGGGCGGACGACCCGCACACCGCCCCGGCCTGGCACGGCACGCTGGTGCCGAAATCCGACGCCGACCTGTGGCTGACCGCCGGGTTCGCCGAGTACGAGCGGGTCGTGGCACTCGTCAACACGCTGACCGAAAAGGGGGGCGGCAAGCTGTCCGCGGAGGACAAGAAGCGGATCGAATTGGCCTTGTTCCGCTACCAGTCGGACTACGCCGCGGCGGTGGCGGCCCGGCCGGCGTGGCGGACCGAATCGGGCACGCCGGGGGTCAGCCCGTTGGAGAAGGAATTGGACCGCGACCGCTGGCACAGTGAGCAGGTGGCCCGCGGGGTGTTGATCCTGCACGACCTGCGGGAACTGCTCGGGGCGGCCGTGTTCGCCAAGCAGATGGACGAGTTCGGCCGGGTGAACGCCGGCAAGTCGGTCACGGTCGAGGAGTTCACCACGGCCGTCGGCAACGCCACCCGGCGGGGGGTGGAGAAGTTCGTGGCGACGTGGATGGGGCCGGCGACGGAGAAGCGGGCGGTGTCCGCCGCGGCCTGGGCGCGTGACCCGGAATTGCTGGTGATCGTGTACGGCACGACGGACGACGCGGCGACCAACAAGGCGGCGGCGGAGACGCTGCGGGACGCCCTGCGGGACCGGTGGGAGAACGTCGCCGTGCCGGTCCTGGCCGACACGGCCGCCGATGCCGACCTGAAGGGCAAGCACGTTCTGCTGATCGGCCGGCCGGCGGCGAACAAACTGGCCGAGCGGTTCGCGGCGGCGTTCCCGGTGACGTTCGGCCCGCAGTCGGCGACGGTGAACGGCACCGTGTACGCCCACCCGCGGACGGCGGTGGTGACAGCCGGCATCAGCCCGGCGGACCCGCGGTACTCGGTGGCCGTGGTCGCCGGGCTGTCGGCCGAGGCGACGTACCACGCGGTCACGCAGCTCGGCGGCCGGGGGCGGATGCTGGCGGCCGAGGTGCTGGTCTACCCCGCCGGCGGGGCGATGACGCCGGTCATGATCCGCAAGCCGGAGAAGATGCCGGCGGCGGAGTGACGGGCGCGATCTTGTAGGGCGGGTCAAGCCGGCTTTGCGCGCCGACCCGCCGGCCCGGGTGGGACGAATTGCCGTTCGCGGCGGGCCTCCCAGAGCGTCGGCACCGCCCTACGCCGGACAGCCCCGTAGGGCGGTGCCGACGCTCTGGGAGGCCCGCCGGCCCGGGCGGGAGCGGTTGCCGTTTCGGCGGGTCGGCGCCGCAGAGCCGGCTGGACTCGCCCTACGAAAAATCGGCCGGCCTACCATGTAAGCGGATCTCCAGCCTCACCGCACGGGTGCCGTATGGCCGCTCCCACGAAGTCCGCGTCCGGATACGACCTGACCCCGCCGTCCGCCGAGGACCGCCGCCGGCTGGAGGCCGACCTGTCCCCGGAGGAGCGGCGGGTGCTGCTCGCCTACGGGACCGAAGCCCCGTTCTGCGGCGGCCTCCTGAACAACAAGACGGCCGGCGTCTACCTCTGCCGGCTGTGCGCGCTGCCGCTGTTCAAGTCCGGGGCGAAGTTCGAGTCCGGCACCGGCTGGCCGAGCTTTTACGAGCCGTTCGACGAGGCCCACGTCGCCGAAGTCCGGGACTCCAGCCACGGCATGGTGCGGACCGAGATTCGGTGCGCCCGGTGCGACAGCCACCTCGGGCACGTGTTCCCCGACGGCCCCCACCCGACCGGGCTGCGGTATTGCCTGAACTCGGTGGCCCTGCGGTTCACGGAGCAGTTGCCGCCGACCGTCTGAGGGGTCGGTAGCAGCCCCGGGGGAGGGCGAGGCTCCTGCCGAGCCGGGAGCGCGTGGGAATCGGCGTGTTTCACACCGGTGGCCGTCACCGGCATGGGACGCCGGACCTGCCCACGCGCCCCCGGCTCGGCAGGAGCCTCGCCCTCCCCCGGGGCCGCCTCTCGGAATGACCGGCTGACGATTGCCCGGCCCGGCGGACCGGGTACACTGGCGGTCCCTCCTGCTGCCGGAACCCGCCATGCGTCTCCTATCCGTCACTGCGCTCCTGCTCGCCGCCGCCCCGGCCGTCGCCCAGAAGGAGGCGCTGGCGAAGTCCGTCGACGCACGGGCCGAGGCGTCCTGGGCGTTGGCAAAGCAAATCTGGGACTTCGCCGAGGGCGGCTACCTGGAGAAGCGGTCGTCCGCCGCACTGAGCGAGCATCTGGAGAAGGCGGGTTTCAAGGTCGAACGGGGCGTGGCCGGCATCCCGACCGCGTTCGTCGCCACGTTCGGCAGCGGCAAGCCGGTGATCGGCATCCTCGGCGAGTACGACGCTGCCGGAACTGTCCCAGGAGGCGGTGCCGTACCGCCAGCCGCGGGCCGCCGGCACCGGTAACGGGCACGCCTGCGGGCACCACCTGTTCGGGGTGGCGTCCGCGTCCGCCGGGATCGCCGTCGCCGAGCAGATCAAGGCCGGCACGCTGAAAGGCACGGTGCGGGTGTACGGCTGCCCGGCCGAGGAAGGCGGGGCGGCCAAGGTGTTCATGGCCCGGGCCGGGCTGTTCGCCGACTGCGACGTGTGCCTGCACTGGCACCCCGGCAGCCGCAATGCCGCCGGCGACCAGTCGTGCCTGGCCCGGATCGCGGCCAAGTTCCGATTCCACGGCACCCCGGCCCACGCCGCCGGGTCGCCGGAAAAGGGGCGGTCGGCCCTGGACGCGCTGGTCCTCACCATGCACGCGGTCGAACTGCTGCGCGAGCATACGCCGGATGGCACCCGGCTGCACCACACCGTCACCAGCGGCGGCGGGGCGGCGAACGTCGTCCCGGAGTTCGCCGAGGGGTTCTTCTACGTTCGGCATCCGAAGGCCGACGTGGTCCGGCAGCTTTACCCCCGGCTGCTCAAGTGCGCCCAGGCCGGGGCGCTGGCGACCGAAACCCGGCTCGAAGTGCAGAACCTCGGCGGGACGATGGAGCTGCTGCCGAACGACACCCTGGCCCGGGTAGCTAAAGCCAACCTGACCACGCTGAACGATCTGGGCTATGACGCGGAGGAGACCCGGTTCGCCCTGCGGCTCCAGGAGACGTTCGCCGACAAGCTGCCGCTGGAGAGCGTCCGGCAGGTGGTGGACGTGTCCGGCAAGGTGGGAATGGGGTCCACGGACGTCGGGGACGTGTCGTGGGTGGTGCCGACGACCGGCGTGTACGTGGCATGCTGGGTGCCGGGGACGCCGGGGCACTCGTGGCAGGCGGTCGCGTGCGGCGGCACCACCATCGGCAAGAAGGGGATGCAACTGGCCGCCAAGACACTCGCCGCCACCGCCTGGGACCTGTTCACCGACCCGGCCACGGTCGCCGCCGCCAAGACCGAGTTCGCCCAGCGGAAGGCGGGCCGCGAGTACCGGCCGATGCTGGACAAGGACCAGCCGCCGCCGCTCGACTACCGGTTGCCGGCAAGCGCGGCGGCGGGGAGTGAAGGCAACCTTGAACCCCCGGCCCCCTTCCCTACGAGGGAAGGGGAGCGAGCGGGATGCACGTCCCGACAGTGGGCTCGGGCTCGGGCGGGGCAGTGCCCCCGCAACCTCCCCGGCCCCCTTCCCTCTGAGGGAAGGGGGAGTGTTCGACCCCGCGGGTGAGGGAGAGTGTTCGCGGCCCGGACCTGCCTCCCCCTTGCTCCCCCTTCCTTCTGAGGGAAGGGGGCCGGGGGGTTAGGTTTCGGAGCCGCCATCCGGCCCGGACCTTGGAGTCGTCGCCGGGGCGAGCGCCCTGCTTGCTCCCCCTTCCCTCTTAGGGAAGGGGGCCGGGGGGTTAGGTCGAACCTGTAACCGGACACTGACGCCGACCCGATTCCGTTGCTCATGGAGCGTTGCCATGTCCCGCCTGGCCCTCGCGGCCGTCCTCGCCCTCTGTTTGCCGGCCTCGGCCGACCAGCCGAAAACCGTCGCCGAGCGGACCAACTACCAGGAGACGTCCCGGCACGCCGACGTGCTGGCCTTCTGCGACGACCTGGCGAAACAGTTCCCGACGGTCAAGCGGACCGACTTCGGCAAGAGCGGGCAGGACCGGCCGCTGCCGCTGCTCATCCTCAGCGACCCGCCGGTCGCCACCGTCGAGGCGGCGGCCAAGTCGGACAAAACCAAGGTGCTGGTGTTCGCCAACATCCACGCCGGGGAGGTGGACGGCAAGGAGGCGGTGCTGGCCCTGGCCCGCGACCTGGCGACGGCCAAGTCCGACCTACTCAAGAAGCTCGTCCTCCTCATCGTCCCGAACCTGAACCCGGACGGGAACGAGAAGATCAGCCCGAAGAACCGCACGTCCCAGAACGGCCCCCCGGCCGTCGGCGAGCGGGCGAACGCCGGCGGGTTCGACCTGAACCGCGACTTCGTGAAGCTAGAGACACCGGAGATCCGGGCGCTGGTCCGGCTGGTGGACAAGACCGACCCGCTACTCATCATCGACTGCCACACGACCAACGGCAGCTACCACCGGTACACCCTGACCTACGACGGCCCACGGCACCCCGGCAGCGGTGACAAGCTGGTGTCACTCGGCCAGGACACGTTCCTGCCCGAGATGGCCAGGAAGGTGAAGGCGGCCACCGGGTTCGACACCTTCCCCTACGGCAACTTCACCCGCGACCGGTCGCAGTGGGAGTCGTACCCGTGCCAGCCGCGGTACGGCATCCAGTACCTGGCCCTGCGTGGTCGGGTGGCGCTGCTGTCCGAGTCGTACACCTACGCCTCGTTCGCCGACCGGGTGAAGGCCAGCTACGCGTTCGTCAAGGCCGGGCTGGAGGTCGCGGTCGAGAAGGCCGACGAGCTGAAGAAAGTCTCGGCCGACGCCCGCAAGCTGAAGACGCCGCTGGTGCTGCGGACCAAGTCCGTCGTGGAGAAGAAGGCGACCGTCCTCGGCTACGAGGAGGCGGTGAAGGACGGCCGGCGGACCAAGACCGACAAGACCAAGGACTACCCGGTCGAGCTGGTGACGAAGGTCGAGCCGACCCAGACGGTCGCGCTGCCGGCCGCGTACTACGTCCCGCCGACCGCCCCGGCCGCCATCGAGACGCTGCGGCGGCACGGCATCAAGGTGGACGAACTGCGGGAGGACATCGTCCTGGACGTCGAGCTGGCGACGGTCAAGGAACTCAAGCGGGAGGAGCGGGCGTTCCAGAAGCACCGGGTCGTCACCCTGGAGTCCGAGTGGAAGCCGGGCGAGGCCAAGCTCCACGCCGGCGGGGCGCTGGTGAAGACCGACCAGCCGCTCGGCCGGCTGGCGGCGTACCTGCTGGAGCCGGACAGCGACGACGGGCTGGCCGCCTGGGAGTTCTTCAACGAGTTCACGGCGGTCGGGTCAGCCTACCCGGTGTACCGGCTGAAGGACGCGCCGGCCGTGTTCACCGGCGCCCCGCGGCCGCTGCCGGAGGACCGCCCGGCCCCGAAGCCCGTCACCGCCGACACGCAGATCGGCGGCGGGTTCGGCGGCGGCCGGCGGGGCGGGTTCGGCGGGGCCACCGACTGGGTGGACGCCGACCACTTCCTGCAAACCCGGGACGGCAAGCTGCTGAAGGTGGACGCCCGGACCGGTCGCAGCGAGCCGTTCGTCGATCCGGCCAAGCTGAAGAAATCGCTGGCGGCGCTCAAGGAGGTCAGCCCGACGACCGCCGACCAGATCGCCCGGCAGCCGTTCTTCCGCATGGACAAGGCCAAGACCGGCACCCTGTTCGACCTCGGCGGGGACACCGGGTTCGCCTACTTCGACGGCCGGCCGGCGGTGCGGTTCACCAAGTCGCCCGGCGGCAAGGAGTTCCTCACCCTGGCCCCGACCGGGGACCGGGTGGCCTACGTCCGCGGGGGCAACCTGTACGCGGCGGCCGGCGGCAAGGACGTGCAGCTCACCACCGACGGCGGCGGGCAGATCCTGAACGGCAAGGCCGACTGGGTGTACGAGGAGGAGATCTTCAACCGCAACGGCCGGGCGTTCTGGTGGAGCACGGACGGCAAGCAGCTCGCCTTCATGCGGTTCGACGACACCCCGGTCAAGCCGTTCCACCTGACGCAGATGTTCCCGGCCCGGGGGGTACTGGAGACGATCCCGTACCCGAAGGCCGGCGACCCGAACCCGACGGTCAAGATCGGGGTGGCGTCCGCGGACGGCGGGCCGGTCCAGTTCCTCAGCCTGACCGGGTACAAGCCGGAAGACACGGTCGTCAGCCGGGTCGGCTGGCTGCCGGGGACGAACACCCCGTTCGCCTACGTGCAGAACCGCACCCAGACCTGGCTGGACGTCGTCACCTGGCCGGACCCGGCGTCCGCCCCGCGGGTGCTGTTCCGGGAGACTACCAAAGCCTGGGTCGAAGACCTGGGCGAGCCGCACCGACTCAAGGACGGGTCGCTCCTGTTCCTGAGCGAGCGATCGGGCTACAAGCACGTCTACCACTACACGGCCGACGGCAAGCTGATCCGCCCGCTGACGACCGGCGACTGGGAGGTGAAGTCGGTCGCCCGGGTGGACGAGGACGCCGGTACGCTGTACGTCGTCGGGTCGAAGGACACGCCGACCGGCACGCACCTGTACCGGGCGAGCCTGGACGGCGGCGCGTTCGCCCGCGTCACCCCGGCCGGGGGTACCCATGCCGTCACCCTGGCCCCGACCGGCCCGCTGTACCTCGACCGGTACGCGGACGAGACGACGCCGGCCCGGACGGCGGTGTTCGACCTGACCACCGGCAAGCAAGTCCGGATGACCGACAGCAACCCGATGTACGAGCGGGAGAACTTCAAGTGGGGTAAGTACGAGCGGCGACAGATCCCGATGAGCGACGGGTTCCTGCTCGAAGCCGCCATCACCTACCCGCACGACTTCGACCCGGCGAAGGTGTACCCGGTGTGGCTCCGCACCTACGCCGGCCCGCACGCCCCGACGATCCGCGACGGCTGGAGCCCCCGCGTCGGCGAGCAGTCGCTGGCCAACCTGGGGGTGATCGTCTTCCAGGTGGACCCCCGCAGCGCCAGCGGTAAGGGGGCGGTGTCGGCGTGGGCGTGCTACAAGCAGATGGGCGTGAGCGAGCTGAAAGACCTGGAGGAAGCGGTGAAGTGGCTGTGCCAGAACCCGTGGGCGGACGCCAAGCGGGTGGGCATCCAGGGGCACAGCTACGGCGGGTTCATGACCGCCTACGCGCTCACCCACAGCAAGGTCTTCTCGGCCGGCATCTCCGGCGCCCCGCCGACCGACTGGAAGCTGTACGACTCGATCTACACCGAGCGGTACATGCTCACCCCGCAGGAGAACAAGGACGGGTACGCCAAGACGTCCGTCGTCGCCGCGGCCGGCAACCTGCACGGCAAGCTGCTGCTGTTGCACGGGCTGGTGGACGACAACGTCCACTTCCAGAACACGGCCCAACTGGTGGACGCCCTGCAGCGGGCGAACAAGGACTTCGAGGTGATGTTCTACCCCCGCGCCCGCCACGGGATTGGCGGGGCGCACTACCAGAAGCTGCAACTGGACTTCATCAAACGGGCTCTCGGATTAGCCCGCTGAGGACGCAGACTTCGACGCAGATGAAAACCGGATTTGAAACATGTTTAACTCTTATCCGGTTTTCATCTGCGTCGAAGTCTGCGTCCTCAGCGGGCCAATGCCCGGATGCGAACGTTGCGGACGGCCACCGGGCCGTGGTCGGCCTGGATCATGAACGGGCCGGTCGGCTTCTCCTTCACCGTCCAGTTCGCCCCGGTCGGGTACTTCAGCTCCTGATTCTCGTGGATCACCTGGCCGTTCAGCGTCGCCTTGACGATCTTCGCGTTCTCGACCTTCTTGCCGTCCGCGTCGAACCGGGGGGCGCGGAACGTCACGTCCAGCGTCTGCCACTCGCCGGCCGGCTTGGCCGCGTTCACCCGTGGGGCGATCCCCTTGTCCAGATGGACGTACTTCTTCTGCTGGTACTCGGCCCGCGGGTAGACGCCGCCGCAGTCGTCCCCGCTCAGCTTGTCGGCCGGCTTGCCGGCGGAGTCGAGGATCTGCACCTCGTACACCCCGTGGAACTTGATCCCGCTGTTCGACCGCCGGGCGATCAGGAACTCGACGTGCACCTCGCAGTCGCCGAACTCGGCCTTGGTGTACAGGTCCGGCAGCCGGCCGAGCGGGCCGTTCACCCAGACCGGGCCGTCGGCCGCCGGGGTCGCTTCGAGCCGGTTCTCGGTGCCCGGCTTCAGCCTCACTGCGGACGCCTTCACCCAGTTCTTGTCCACCTTCTTCCAGGCGGCGTCGGTGAGCAGGTCGGTCCACCCGCCGTCGGCCGCCGCGGCGGGGACGGCGAGGGCGAGCAGCAAGACGAGCGATCGCATGAGAGGCTCCACGGATTGAGTGGGTTTACGAGGCGTTTAAGGTGCAGCCCTGGCTCGGGGTCGTCGCGGGCCGCCCTCCGTGGCGGCCCGGCGGGGACTTCATCCCAAGGCAACGCACGTTATTCCGCCGTGCCGGCCGGCCGCAGGTTCTTCCCCTTGCGGCCGGTGCGGGCGTCGCCGAGATCGGTCCGGGCGGCTTCCGCGACGGCTTCCAATCGCTTCACCACGTCCGGTTGCGAGGCGTACAGGTTGGTCGTCTCCCCGAGGTTGGCGGCCAGATCGTACAGCTCCGGCTTGCCGGCCTTCTTCGGCCCGCCGGCCGGGAACACCAGCTTCCAGTTGCCCACCCGAACGGCCATCAGGTTCGGCCCCTGGTACGAGTAGAAGGCGGCGTGCGGCGACTTCGCCCCCGGCTCGCCCTTCAGCAGCGGGGTGACGTCCTTGCCGTCGATGACGCGGTCGGCCGGCACGTCGGCCCCGGCCAGCTTGGCGAACGTGGTGAACAGGTCGAACCCGGCGACGACCTCGTCGCAGGTCCGCCCGGCCGGCACCGTCCCCGGCCAGGCGACGACGCACGCCACCCGGCTACCGCCCTCGTACCGGGCCTGGTACTTGCCCTCTCGCAGAACGTGCCTGCGGGCCGTGTCCACCGCCGCCGCGTGGCCGTAGATGCCTTCCAGCTCCGGGTACTCGTGCACCAGCGGGCCGTTGTCCGAGGTGACGACGATGAGCGTGTTGGCCGTCAGCCCGGCCTTCTCGACCGCCGCCACCACCCGGCCGACGGTCGCGTCGAAGCACCGGACCGCGTCCCCGTACACGCCGGCCTTGGAGGTGTACTGGTACGGTCGCGGCACTAGCCAGGGGGTGTGCGTCTCGACGTTCGCCAGGTGGAGGAAGAACGGGCGGTTCTTGTTCTCCGCGATGAACGCCTCGGCCTCCTTCGTGAACCGCTCCGGCAGGGCGGCCATCTGGGCCGGCTGCTCGACCACCCGCAGGTCGCGGATGAGCGGCATCGGCGGGAACCCGCGGGTCTTGCCGTTCTTGTCCAGCCGCTCCGGCACGTGGTCGTTCGGGTACGGGATGCCCAGGAACCGGTCGAACCCGTGGTGGGTCGGCAGGAACTTCGACTGGTGCCCGAGGTGCCACTTGCCGACGCACGCGGTGGCGTACCCCTTCGCCTTGAGCAGCTCCGCGATCGTCACCTCGTCCGCGTTCAGCCCGATCTTGCTGTCCGGGAACAGGACCGGCGGCAGGCCGACCCGGACGGCGTAGCAGCCGGTGAGCAGGGCCGCCCGACTGGCCGTGCAGGTCGGGTGCGGGGCGTAGAAGCTGGTGAACCGCGTGCCACGGGCGGCCAGGGCGTCCACGTTCGGGGTGGCGATGTCCTTGCACCCGAAGCAGCCGAAGTCGTCGTACCCGACGTCGTCCGCCAGGATGTGGATGATGTTCGGCGGCGCCCCGGTTAGCCGCGGGGCGAAGCCGAGCGCGCCGACCGCCACCCAAGCCAGCCACCAGCCCGCACGCATGACCAACTCCGGGAGGGGTTTTCGGTTCCGCAGGGCGGACCGGACCACTATCATCAACCCCGCGCCGGCCGCCCGGCAACGACGAAATCCGCACTTTCCCCGGAGCCGTCCGATGACCCGTCTCGCACTCCTGGCCGTCGCGGTGTCCGCGGTCGGCGTCGCCGCCCGGCTGACCGCCGCCCCGCCCCCCGGCCCGCCGGCCGAGAAGTACTGGGTGTTCCTGGGCACCTACACCGGCGGCCCGGGCGGGAGCAAGGGCATCTACCGGTGCGAGCTGGACGCGGCCACCGGCAGGCTGTCCGAACCGGAGTTGGCGGCCGAAGTCACCAGCCCGTCGTTCCTGACGTTCCGGCCGGACGGCAAGGTGCTGTACGCGGTCGGGGAGACCGGCGGCAAGGACGGCGGCGGGGTGTTCGCGTACACGGTGGACGCCGCCTCCGGCAAACTGACGAAGCTGGCCGAGGCGACCAGCGGCGGCCCCGGCCCGTGCCACGTCGTCACCGACCCGAGCGGGAGGCTGCTCCTCGTCGCCAACTACGGCGGCGGCAGCTGGAAGCTCTTCTACCTCAACCCCGACGGCAAGTTCGGGTCGACCATCTTCAACCCGCTGGCCGGGACCGGCCCGAACAAGCAGCGGCAGGAGAAGCCGCACGCCCACTGCGGGGCGTTCCACCCGGCCGGCGGCAAGTTCTTCGTCGCCGACCTCGGCACCGACAAGGTGTGGGCGTACCGGGTGTCGCTGACCGAGGTCAACGAGCCGGGCCGGCAGGGCTACCAACTCGGGACGGGCGACAACCTCGACCCGCTCGTGCTGCCGCCGGGGGCCGGCCCGCGACACCTCGTCATGAGCGCGGCCGGCGACCGGATGTTCGTCTGCGGCGAGCTGGACTCCACCCTGAACGTGTTTGCATTCACCGACCAGGGGACGAACAAGCTCCTTCAGTCCATCTCCACCCTGCCGGACGGCAAGCCGGTGCCGGGCAACAGCACCGCGGAAGTTCGCATCCACCCGAACGGCCGGTTCGTGTACGTCAGCAACCGCGGGCACAACAGCATCGCCGCGTTCCGGTGGGACGGGGCCAAGCTGACCCCGGTCGGCCACGCCACCGAGGGCATCAAGACGCCGCGGAACTTCAACCTGGACCCGACCGGCAAGTGGATGCTGGTGGCCAACCAGGACGGGGACAGTGTGGTAGTATTCGCCGTGGACCCCGAGACCGGGCTGCCGAAGCCGACGGGGAACAGCGTGACGGTGGGCCGGCCGGTGTGCGTGAAGTTTCTGGCCAAGCCGTGACGGGACGGGCCGACATTCAGGAGCCGGTGATGCAGGTGACCGCGGCCGACATCCGACACTGGTACTCCTCGCCCGACGCCCCGGGCAAGGTGGACGACTACACGGCCGCCCACGCCGACCGACTGGCCCAGGCGTTCACCGCCCTGCCGGGACTGGCCCCGGGGTTCGCCGCCCTGCTGATCGGCTCCTGGGGGCGGGAGGCGCCGCTGCTGGCGTCCGTGTTCGGGTGCCGGCGGGCGGTGTGCGTCCGGGCGCCGGAGCCGGGGGTGCCGCGGGTCGAGGAACTCACCCTCCGCGGCCCGGACGCCGCCCCGGTCCGGTGCCAGGCCCACGCCCTGGACGTCGAGCGGGAGCACCTGCCGGACGGCCTGACCGGGTTCGACCTGGCTCTGCTGTGGGAGGTGGTCGAGCACATGCAGGCGGACCCGGCGATGGCCGTCTGGCAAGGGGTCCGCGGGCTGCGGGTCGGCGGCCTGATCTCGATCACCACCCCGAACGCCCTGTGGTATCAGCACACCCTGAACCACCTCCGCGGGGTGAACTCGGTCAGCCTGCGGCTGCGGCGGACCTACCCGTTCTCCACCCACTGGCGGGAGTACGCCCCGGCCGAGCTGGCCGACCTGGTCGAGCGGATGGGGTGCCGGCCGCTCTTTGTCGGCAGCTTTCTCGACCCCGACGCGGCTTCCATCAAAGGGCGAGCCGCACGCAGGGCGATCGAACTGTGCCGGAAGGGGTCCGGGAACGGCAACCCGTCCGGCCTGCGGCACGCGATGGTGATTGCGGAGAAGGTGCGTGAGAGCGAGCTCGCCCGGCCGGCCTGGCTGTACCCAGACTGACGCTACTTTGCGGCCCGACCCAGCGGAACCCCATTCATGCCCCCCCTACTGGTCGCCGTCGCCGTCGGGGCCGCCCCCGGGTACGAGGTGGTCGACGTCCGCAAGATCTGGGACGCCGCCCCGCACAACGCCTTCACCGACCTCGTCCGGTTCCAGGACCGCTGGTACTGCGTGTTCCGCGAGGGGCAGAAGCACGTATCCCCGGACGGCGCCCTCCGGGTCATCACTTCTGTAGACGGCGTCGCCTGGGAGTCGGCCGCCCGACTTACGCACCCGGCCGGCGACCTGCGGGACGCCAAGATCGCCGTCACCCCGGACGGCCGGCTGATGCTCGGCGGGGCGGTCGCCTGGCACAAGCCGACCCCGCACACCCACCAGTCGCTCGCCTGGTTCTCGGCCGACGGCAAGTCCTGGGGCGACCCGGTCGAAGTCGCCGACCCCGGGTACTGGCTGTGGCGCGTCACCCGGCACGAGGACGCCTGGTACGGCCTCGGCTACGGGTGTGGCCCGGAGCCACGGCGGGTGCGGCTGTACCGCAGCCCGGACGGCAAGCGGTACGACCGGCTCGTCGACAACCTGTTCGACACCGGCTACCCGAACGAGTCGGCCATCGTCTTCCGCCCGGACGGCACGGCCGTCTGCCTGCTGCGGCGGGACGGCAAGCCGAGCACCGGGCTGCTCGGCACCGCCCGGCCGCCGTACACGGACTGGGCGTGGAAGGATCTCGGGGTGCGGGTCGGCGGGCCGCAGGTGCTCCAACTGCCCGACGGCCGGCTGGTCGCGGTCGTCCGGCTACACGACGGCAAGGTGCGGACGGCCGTGTGCGACCTCGACCCGGAGAAGGGGGCGCTGACCGAGCGGCTCGCCCTGCCGTCCGGCGGGGACACGAGTTACGCCGGACTGGTGTGGCACGCCGGGCTGCTCTGGGTGAGCTACTACTCGTCCCACGAGGGGAAGACGAGCATCTACCTGGCGCGGGTGCGGGTGCCGGGTGCGGGATGAGCGGCCGGCGGTCCGCCCGCCCGCGGACAATCCGCCGGCCGCCGCTGGGAACCCGCACCCCGGTGGGCTAAACTGACACCCAACCACCCGGCGGGGGAGTGTCTGTGACGGCCGGCAAGAACGTGACCGCGGACCAACTGGGGGCCGAGCTGATCCGGCTCGGGGCGGTGTCCGCCGAGCAGTGGGCGGCCGCCCTGGCCCGGGCCGGCGGGCCGGCCGGGCTGGACGCCGCCCTGGACATGCTCGGCCGCACCCCCGCCCCCTGGGCGCCGGCCGGCGACCGCACCCCGGCCGTCACCCCGTACCAGCGGGTGGAGATCGACGCCGCCCGGTCGGCCGGGTCGCTGGCCGCCCTGCCCGGGACGCTCCTCTGGAACGACTACCTGATCCTGGAGGTGGCCGGCCGGGGCGGGATGGGGAAGGTGTACAAGGCGTGGGACCGCGTCCACCGCCGGTTCGTCGCCGTCAAGAAGATGCTGGACGAGTTCCAGACGTCCACCGAGGCGGTCAAGCGGCAGGAGCGGGAGGCGGACGTCCTCACCGCCCTCGACCACCCGTTCCTGGCTAAGCTGTTCAGCCGGGAGAAGCTCGGCCCGACCCGGGACAACCTGCTGGTGATGGAGTTCGTGTCCGGCGTCACCCTGGGGGTGCGGGTGCAGCAGCGGCACTCGGCCGGCAAGTTCGTCCCCTGGCCGGTGGTGGCCAAGCTGGCCGCCGACCTGCTGGACGTGCTCGCCTACCTGCACGCCGACAACCCGCGGCACGAGATCGTCCTGCACCGGGACATCAAGCCGGCCAACGTGATGGTCCAGGACATCCCCGGGGGCGGGTTCAAGCCGGTGCTGCTGGACATGGGGCTGGCCAAGGTGCTGCCGGCCGACGGGTCCAAGCCGGCCGAGGAGCTGACCCGCCAGTTCCAGATCCTGGGCACCCCGGAGTACATGCCGCCGGAGCAGTGGAACGGGGCGTCCGAGGCGGTCCCGATGTCGGACGTGTACGCCCTGGGCGGCACCCTGTACTACGCCCTGACCGGGGAGCCGCCGTTCGGGTCGGTGGTCGGCGGCAGCCGGGCCCAGATCATGACCACCATGATCCAGCGGCACACCCACGGCCCCCGGCCGGACGCCCGGGCCAAGCGGCCGGACGTGCCCGCCCCGCTGGCCGACCTGATCGTCAAGATGACGGCCGTCGACCCGGCCGCCCGGGGGCCGCTGTCCGCCCTCCGGGGGACGGTCGCCGATCTGCTGGCCAACCTGCCGCCGTCCGGGTTCCAGACCGGCCCGTTCCCGACCCTGCCGAAGGCCGTCCCGACGGTCCGGCTGGCCGAGTCCTCGCCCCCGAAGTCCGGCCGGACCCCCAGCCCGTTCACCGACCCCAAGCCGCCGGCCGGGAAGCCGGGCCGTCCGGCGAAGCCGAAGCCGTCCGAGGCCGACCGGCCGACCACGGTCGAACCGGCCGCCGTCAAGGCGACGGCCGCGGTAGCCGTGGCCGAACCTGTGAGCAGTTCGACCACGTTCGGGCTGGCGGCGGTCGGCCGGTCGCTGGCCCGCCCGCACCGCAACCCGACCGGGCTGCTCGTCGTGGTGGCTCTGGGGGTGCTGGTGGGGGTGCTGGCCGGGTGGGCGTGGGCCGGACTGGTCGCGGCCGGCGCGATCGGACTGGCGGCCTACGGGCTGACCGCCGGCGGCGAGTGACCTCCGCAGCGACACCCGTTACGGCGGAAGGGTTTACGCGTCGCTAACCAATGGAATCACCGGCTGGTTCGAGTTCGGCTATAACCTGAACGATCAGGCATATCTACAAAACCGCTCGTTGACCGGCTCTAACCGTGCGGTAAAATCGGTGAGACTACCGGTGCGCCTCCACGGCCGGCCAGCCGCCTCCGCGTAGAGCCGTTCTCATGCCGCTCGTCCTGAGCAACCTGGACACCGGGGTGTCGTCGCCGCCGATGACCCGGCCGAAACCGGTGGTCGCCGGCAAGGGGGACGACCGGCTGGCCGCCGTCCTCGCCCCGGTCCCGCCCGGGTGGGTGGTCATCCCGGTCGGGTCGGTCGGCGCCGTCCGGGTGAACGGCCACGCCCCGGCCGGCCCGACCGCGCTGCGGTTTGGCGAAGTGCTGATGCTCGGGGCCAAGCGGTTCTTCATCGACCAGTGCACCGCCCCGCCGGCGACCGAAGCCCTGGCGGCCGTGTTCGGCGGGGCGGAGGCCGAGCTGACGGCCCGGTCTCGCGGGTGGGACGGGGTGATCTCCGGCTCCGGCCCGTTCGTGATCGGCACCGCCCCGGACTGCGACCTGGTGCTGCCCCTCGACTCCGGGCTGGACCGGCATCACGCCCTGTTCGCCCAGGTGGTCGACCGGTGGTATCTGTTCGTGCTCGGCAAGCCGGGCGTCACCTCCCTGGCCGACCCGACCCCGAAGTGGGCCGACCCGGTCCCGCCCGGCCAGTCGGTGTGGCTCGGGGACGTGGAGCTGACCGCCCACTACGACGAGCCGGACCCGCTCGACCGGGTTTACGGCGGGTTATCCACCCCCTCCCCGATCCCCCCGCCGTCGGCCGAGACGGTGAACGAGATGAACCGGCCGGAGGGGACGACACCGGCCAAGGCGCTGCCGGCGACCCCCCGGCCGGCCCGGCTGCCGTCGCCGGACGCCGGCACCATCACCGCCGCCAACGCCCTCTGCCGGCGGCTCCAGGACGCCCACGCCCGCACCCCCCGCCAGCTTGACCCGCCGCTCGCCCCCGGCCCGGCCCTGCCGCCCGACCCGGTGCCGGTGCTGGCCCGCCCGGACGCCCTGGCCGGGCACGAGATCGCGCTGGCCGGCGACCCGTGGCGGCCGGCCGCCCTGTTCGCCCTGGCCGAGTTCCTGTGGCGGGCCGGGTTGCCCGAAAACGCTCGGTGGGTGCTCAAGCAGATGCACCACCAGAACCCGCTCGACCCGGTGGTGAACGAGAGCATCGGTGTGGTGTGCTGGTCCCAGGGGTGCGACGACAGCCGGCCGGACGGCCACCGGGCGGACGACCTGGACCGGGCCGCCCGCTACCTGAGCCGGGCGTTGGCCGCCCGGCCGGGGGACGTCCGGCTGGGTGAGCTGGTCCGGGCGGTCGGGGCGGAGCAGGCTCGGCTGCGGGCCCATACGGCGGCCGTGCGATGACCTCCTTCTCGGGCGCGGACGACCCCCCGCCCCAGTCGGCGGCCGGCGACTACCACCGGCTGACGGACATCCGGGTCGGCCCGCTCACCGTCGTCTGGCGGGGTGGGCACCCGAACCCGGAGGTGGCCAAGCGGGTGACGGTGAAGGAGCCGGCCCCCGGCCTCCCCACCGAAACCCGGGCCGCGGTCGTCGACCGGCTGGCCGCCGAACACGCCTTCTTCGCCCGTCTGAACTGCCCCCGGCTGGCCCTCCCCGTCGCCCCGTTCGACCCCGCCGACGGCCGGCTCCTGCTCGAAGACGTGCAGGGGCACCTGCGGCGGGACGGCCACCTCAGCCCGCCGGCCGTCACCCGCGTCCTGATCGAGTGTCTGACCGCCCTGGCCTACCTGCACGAGCGGAAGCTGGCCCACGGCCGACTTGCCCCGGAGTCGGTTCTGGTCGCCCCGAACGGGACGGTCAAGCTGGGCGACTTCGCCGGCTACCGGGCGGCCGACGGGTGGGAGTCGCTGCCGCCGGCCGATTATCCGGTCCGGCACCCGGCCCCCGAACTGCTCGCCCCGACCCTGGCTTCCAGCCCCACCGCCCGGGCGGTCGGGGCCGACCTGTACGCCCTCGGCTACCTGGCGCTGGAACTGCTCGCCGGGCCGGCGGCCTTCGACCGGCTGTTCGGCGACGACGCCCACCCCGGCCCGGACGGCACCTGGACCGGCTGGCACGCCGACCCCGGCCGCCGGCTGCCGCCGCTGTCCCAGGCCTTGCCGGACGTGCCGTCGGTGCTGTTGGATGTCCTGGCCGGGCTGGTGGAGAAGGATCCGACCGCCCGCCGGTTCCGGTCCGCCCGGGACGTGCTGGTCGAACTGGAGGAGTCCCGGCTGGCGTCCCCCCACGGGCTACCCCCGCTCGACCCGGCCCTGGAGGCGTCCCTGGCGGTCGAGAAGAGGCGGCGGGTGCGGGCGCTGCGGGTGGCCCCGCGGGAGGCGCTGGAGCTGTGGGCGCCGGGCGGGGTGGTCCACGCCCTGCGGGTGCGGCCGGGCGGGCGGGCGGTGATCGGCCGCGGCCCGCACTGCCACCTGCGGCTGACCGACCGGGCGGTGTCCGACCGGCACGCCCTGATCGCCTGCCACGAGACGAACCGGTGGTGGGTGTACGACCTGGCCACCCGGACCGGCATCCGGGTGGACGGGGCGGCCACCAGCGCCGTCCCGCTGCCGGCCGGGTCGCGGCTGAAGGTCGGGGCGACCGAGTACACGGTGAAGCTGACCCCTTACGCCCGCCCCGACCTGGGCGAGTTCGAGCTGGGCCGGGTGCTGCACGCCGCCCCCGGCGGGGCCGAGCTGCGGGTCGCCCGGTGGGTGCGGAGCGGGCTGCCGGCGGCCGTCCGGCTGATCCCCCCGGCCGGCGACCTGGAGGCGGTGACGGCCTGGGTGAAGGCGGTCGGGGACGGGGACTGGCTGACGCACCCCAACCTGGTGCCGGTGTACCGCACCGGGTTCGTCCGCCGGTCCGGGGAACGGGTGTGGTACTTGGCGACCGAGTACCTGCCGGTCAGCCTGAGGGCTAAGCTGGCCGGCGGCAACCGGCTCGACCCGGCGGAGGCGGTGCGGGTCGGCCGGGCGGTGTGCAAGGGGCTGGCGGCGGCGAAGGACGTGGCCCACGGGGAGCTGACCCCGAGCCGGGTGGTGTTCGCCGCCGACGGCACCCCGAAGCTGAACCACCTGTTCGTGGCGACCGGCGAGGGGGGCATCACCCTCCGCCCGCGGACGTGGGCCGACCCGGCCGACCGGGACACGATGTACCGGGCGCCGGAGCGGGCCGGCGGGGGCCAGCCGACCACGGCGGGGGACGTGTTCAGTCTGGCTGTGTGTCTGTACGAGTCGCTCACCGGCCGGCCGCCGGGGGATTCGCCGACCCCGCCGCGGAAGCTGGACCCGCGGGTGTCGGTGGAGCTGGACGAGTCGCTGATGATCGGGATGGCGAAAGACCCGTCCCGCCGGCCGGCCACCCCGCAGGAGTTCGACGGCTGGCTGTCCGTCTGCGGCGGGTGAGCCGGCGAGCGAGGGTGAGGGTTTTCTGTTACCAGCCCGACGCGCGAGCGAGGGTGGTTTTCGATCTTCCCTCGCTCGCGCGTCGGGCCGGTACGCCGTTATGTATCACCCTCGCTCGCGCGTCGGGCTGGTGAGATGCCGAATGTCCGCCCCACTTGCGTACCACCTGACCTGGACGACCTACGGCACCTGGCTGCCCGGCGATGACCGCGGCTGGGTGAGCGACATCGCGCCCGGAATCCGGCCGGCCGACCCCCGCCGTCAAGAGTTCGCGGCAGGTGCTCTGGCCGATGACCCGGTGACGCTCACGCCGGACCAGCGGGCCATCGTGGACGCCACGATCCGCCGGCACTGTGAGGTTCGCGGCTGGAAGTTACACGCCGTCAACGTGCGGACGAACCACGTACACGTCGTCGTCGCCGCAAGCCGCCCGCCGGACGACGTGATGGAACAGTTCAAGGCGTGGGGATCGCGCACGCTGTCGGAGGCGCTCGGCCGGAAGCGGAAGTGGTGGACGGAAGGCGGGAGTACGAAGTGGATCAACGACGAGGCGTATTTCGCAGAGGCGGTCGCATACGTGCTGGAACGCCAGTCACCAGCCTGACGCGCGAGCGAGGGTGATACATAAAGGCTTACCCGCCCGGCGCGAGCGAGGAAGACAAAACCACCCTCGCCGCGCGCCGGGCTGGGTAAGTTCGTCAGCACGGCCGGCAGCTCCAGCCGGAAGCACGCCCCGACCCCGCCGTCGGCCGGGCGGTAGCTGAGGTCGCCGCCGAGCAGGTCGGCCCACTGTTTGGCCAGGGCCAGACCCAGCCCGGCCCCGCCGGCAGTCGTGTCCGCGTCCTGGCCCCGGCGGAACGGCCGAAAAATGCCCCGGCGGTCGGCCGCCGGCACCCCGGGGCCGCGGTCCTCTACCTCGATCAGCACCCGCCCCCGTGACCCCGGCTTCGCCCACACCCACACCCGCGGGTCGGCCGCCTCCCGGCTGTACTTGCGGGCGTTGTCGATCAGGTTGCCGACCACCTGGGCGGCCATCCGCGGGTCGGTCCGCACCGCCTGGCCCGGCGGCAGCGTCGAGTGGACAACCAACTCCTTGCCGTCGGCCGCCAGCCGATCGGCCCAGGTCGTTTGCACCTGATCCAGCAACTCGCCGACCGGGGTCGGGTGGGCGGCGGCCTTGACCGTCCGCTTCTCCAGCCGGGCGAAGTCGAGCACGTTCTCGATCAGCCGGTTCAGCCGGTCGGACTCGTTCGACAGGGTGCCGAGGTACTCCCGCTGCTTGTCCGGGTCCGTGACCAGCCCGCTGGTCAGCAGGTCGAGGTACAGCCGCAGGGAGGTGAGCGGGGTCCGCAACTCGTGGGTGACGGCGGACACGAACCGGATGCGGCGTTCGGACAGGTCGACCAGCGTCCGCCCGCCGACCCCGACGGCCGTCAGCCCGAGGACGGCGGCCAGCCATGCCAGCCCGAGGCCCAGCCGCAGGGACGACCAGCCGGCGGCCGGGGCGGGCGGCTCCGGGCCGGGGTCGAGCCGGGCGGGGATGGCGGTCATGGTCCGCTCCGGGGTGGCCGGGGCGGGCACGTGGACCGGGGCCAGGGCGGCGTCCGGGAACAGGTCGGCCACCTGGGCGCACAGCTCCCGCTGGAGGGCCGGCCAGTCGAGCAGCACCCCCTGGTACACCACCTTGCCCGTCTCCAGCCGGGCGGCCCGGACCAGGACCAAGGCGTCGGACCCGTCGGCGGCGGTCAGCCAGAGCGGGCGGAGCGGGCCGAGGTGGGCGGCGACCGGCTTGGCGATCACCCGCCGGGCTGCCGCCGGCTTGTCCGCCTCCTTCTTCTCCGGCTCCCAGTCGGAGCGGCCGAGCGGGACCGGCGGCGTGACGGGTAGTTGCTCCCGGGTCTGTTTCGCCCGCAGGGCCAGGTCGAGGGCGACGGCGGCCCCGGCCGCCGCCTGGTGGCCGGGGCCGGGCGAGGTCGCCCCGAAGCGGACGGCCCGTGCGGCGTCAGGTAGCACGTCCTGTTTGGGTCCGCTCAGGCGGTCAGCATGAAGGTCGGCGGCCTCCTTCAGCTTTTTCGCCTCGGCCTGTTTACGGGCGTCGTCGGGGTCGCCCAGCCCCCGGGCGGGGCCGCCGCCCGGCATCCCGCCGGCCGGGGCGGCGGGCGCGTCTTTGGGCACGGGGGTCGGTGCGGCCGGGCGGCCTATCGCTTTCGGGGCGGGCGGTGTCCCCCGCCCGGCCGGGGGGACGGCCTCGGCCTCCTGTCCACCGCCCGGCTTGCCGGTCGTGCCGGCGGATGCGCCGGTTGCTGGCAGGGTGGCCGCCATCGCGGCCGGGGCCGGTGTCGGGCTGGGCGGCGGGACGACGTTTCGCAGCCCGGCGGTGTTATCGTACCCCGGGGCGGGCATGCTCTTTTGCATCGTCTGGAGGCGGGACATGAACTCGGGGTCGTTCGACTGCGGCATCTGGCCGGCCGGCGGGGGGGCGGACCGCTGGGCCGGCGCCAGACCCCCGCCGAACCCGCCGCGGGCCTGCATCGCGTTCGCACCAGAACCGCCCCCCCCGCCGAACCCGCCCGGCTGGGTGGGGGCTAATGGGTTGTTGCGGGTGAGGGCGTTCGACGGGTCGGTCGTGTTCTGGGAGAGGAACTCCGTGGCCGGCACGACCACCGGGGTCGGGTCGGCGGGGTCGATCGGGTCGAGGTCGGCCAGGACTTCGGCCACGTCGGCGACCGGGAAGCGGGCCTTCAACTCGCCCAGCCGGGCGGCCCGCTCCGGGGTGACGTTGGTCAGCGCCAGGTCGAACCCCGGGCTGCGCAGCTTGGCGGCCAGGGCCGGGGCAAGCACTTGCGGGGACGACCAGCCGGCGTCCGGGTCGAGCTGGAAATGCAGGGTCATCCACCCGGGCAGGTCGGCCCCGAGCAGCGGGGACGGCAGCCGCACCTCGCCCGGGGTGAGCACCTCCCCGCGGTCGGCGGCGACCGCCGGGAGCGGGTCGGACAGGGCGGTGTAGTGGCTGTACGGGCGGTTGTTCTCCAGCCCGAGGGTCGGCAGGAGTTGCCCGTCCAGCCGCCACAGGGCGATCCGCTCCTTGTTCGCCCGGTCGGCCCGGGCGGTCGCCTGCAGGTCGGACGCTTCCACCCCGAGCGCGGCGACCGTCACCCACCCCAGCCCGCCGACCACCAGGGCGGCGACGGCCAGGAACGCGACGCACAGGGTCGCCGGGCGGCAGATCGACGAGCGGTTCACGACGCGGACTCGGTTCAATGGTGTCGTTGGCGGGCCGGCCGGTGTAGTCCGCTGCTCCGGCGAGCGGTCTTGGGATTCGGACCCGAGGCGTCCGTCCCCCGGGGGTGAAGCGCCCGAACCGCTCGCGGAGCGAGCGGACTACACACCGGCGTGTTCGACGACGGTCAGCCCCGGGCCGGCCATGTACCCGGCCGCCCGGACGGTGACGATCGCCTCCGGGGTATCCGCCCCGGTCGGGTCTTTCAACTTCGCCCGCAGCCGGGCCACGTGCATGTCTACGGCCCGCGTCTCAAGACCAGCGGTGCCGATCCCCCAGACCCGGCCGAGCAGCTCCTCCCGGCCGACCGCCCGGTCCTTGTTGGCCAGCAGGTATTCGAGCAGCGCCGCTTCCGTTTCCGACAGATCCAGCCGCTCGTCGGCCGACCACCGCACCTCCCGCCGCCGCAGGTCGATGACCGCCCGGCCGAACCGGACCTCCTTTACCTCGATGATCGGCTTCATCGTCCGCCGCAGCACGGCCTGCACCCGGGCCAGCAGCTCCCGGGCGGAGAACGGCTTCACCACGTAGTCGTCGGCCCCCATCGTCAGCCCGCGGACCCGGTCCTCCTCGCCGCCGCGGGCGGTCAGCACGATCACCGGCCGGGCCGGGCACACCTTCCGCAACTCGGACAGGACGGTCAGCCCGTCCTTCTTCGGCAGGAGCAGGTCGAGCAGCACCAGGTCGACGCCGCCGGCGACGGCCTCCCGCAGCCCGGACGCCCCGTCGGCGGCCTCGGCCACGTCGTACCCGGTCAGCCGGAGGGCGTCCACCACCCCGCGGCGGATGGCCGGCTCGTCCTCCACCACCACGATCCGCGCCTTGGTCATGGTCGTCTCCGACACGGCCCGCTGATGACGCAGACTTCGACGCAGATGAAACCGGATTTAAATACATGATTAATTCTTATCCGGTTTTCATCTGCGTCGAAGTCTGCGTCATCAGCGGGCCATTCTGAATTAGGGCCGCGGTGGGGCGGCCGGGGCCGGCGGGTTCACCGTACTCGACGGCATGAACGCGCTGATGTTCACGTTCACCGCCAGCTCCAGCTTGAACTCGTACTCGATGGCCAGCGCCTTCTCCCCGTTCTGCTTCGGCTCCAGCTTGACGTCCCACCGCATCAGGTTCTTCGGCCGGTCGTCCCGCACATACAGGGGGTCGGTGCTCAGCTCCGGCGTCGTGCGGACGACCGTCACGCCGATCGTCTGGGACGCCTCGGTGTGCGGCAGCCGGTCCCACACCTGAACGTCCACCGGGCTTTGCTTGTAACTGCTCAGCAGGATGCGGTACTTGAACGTCAGCACCTGGTTGCCGCCCTGCACCACCCGGGTCTTGTCCACCAGCCGCCGCGACACCTGGAGCTGCGGGTCGGCCCCGAACCCGACGGTGAACGGCTTGCCGATGGCGACGAGGGGGAGCTTCGTCTGGCCGACGAAGTCGGTCCCCTGGTACATGGTCGCCTCGCCGGGCAGCAGCACGAAATCGGTGGTGTTGGTCAGGTCCGCGAGCCGGTACACCTGCGTCGTCAGGACCGGGACGGCTTTGTAGTAGAACTTCGGGGCCAGCTCGAGCCGGGCGACTTCGATCACCTGCTCGTCCGACCGGGCCGGCAGGGACAGCTTGTCCTTCAGCCGGAAGGTGACGCTCGGGGCTTCGACCAGGTCGGACACCGGGGCGCGGGCGGCCGTCAGGTCTTCCTTCTCGGTCAGCAAGTCCTTGTACTGCTCCAGGGCGGCGGCGTCGTTGGCCAGCTTGCCGCCGACCTCGGTCCGGTTGGTGTTCAGGTTGTCGGTCGCCTGTTTGCGGAGGTCGCGGGTCTGGGCCTCCAGACTGTTCAGGTAGGCCATCCGGCTTGGCATGTCGGCCGCCTGCGGCTGGGCGGGTGCCTGGGACATCATGCCGGCGCCCGTCCCCGGCCGCCCGCCGGGACCGCCCATCCCGCCGCCGATCCCGCCGCCGCCGAACCCGCCCATCTGCCCGCCGAACTGACCCAGCCCGGCCAACATCCCGCCCGGATTGACCGTCACCTCCAGCGCCCGCAGGTCCGGCGGGGCAGCGTTCAGCAGCGGCTGGGCGGTGGACAGGGTCAGGGACACCCCGGCCCAGTCCTCGCCGCTGTTCTGGGACACGGCCGCCAGGTACTCCAGTTGAACCGGGTCGCCGGCCTTGGCCCCGGCCCGCATCTTGTACTGCGGCCGCCAGGTGGCGTTGCTCACCAGGTAGTTCAGCCGGACGGTCCCGCCCCCCGGCTTGGTCTTGTCCAGCACGATGACCGCGTCCCGCTCGGTCCGGGTGCGGCCGCCGGCCATCTCCCGCAACTGCCGCTGGGCGAAGTTCAGCTCCTCCTGGACCCCCTCGATCTGCTGCTTGACGGTGATCTCCGCCTTGGCGATCTCCGTCCGCGTCTTCTGGATGAACTCGGCCAGGGTGATCGTCTGCTTGCTGTCCAGTTGGCCCTTGTCGGTCAGGTGGGTGAGGGTGGCGGCGGTGAAGTTCTCCAGCTTGGTGACCATCTGCCCGTTCTGGGTGGACACCGCCAGGTCGGCCTCGAGCTGCTGCTTCTTCCGGTTTAGCTCCTTGATCTTGGCCTCCAGGTCGCGGACCTCCTTGCGGGTGTCCTCGGCGATGGCCCGGGTGCGGAACCGGGCGCTCAGCACCCGGATGCCGTCCGACCCCTCGGCGTACAGGGTGGCGGCCAGGGCGGTCGGCGGCAGCGGGGAGACGATCACCTCGGCCAGCCCCGTCCCGTCCGGGACGGCCACCTCCCGGGTGACGAGGGCGGTCTGCTGGTAGACGGTGACGGCCGTCACCTTGCTGGCCGCCGGCTTCACGTCGGCCGCCTTCGGGTCGGCCGGCTTGACTTCCTGGGCCGCGAGGACGGCGGTCAGGCCGAGGGTGAACGCCCCGATCAGGGCTAGCGCGCGGATCATCACAGGCTCCGGAGGGGGAACGAGGGGACGGGCGGCCCCCGCTGATCCAGACGCCAGTTTACCGCCCGGCGTTGGGGGAGGGTGTAACGGATCGGTAACAGGCGGGGTTTGGGGCGGTGCTGGTCGGCCGTTTAGCCGCGAGGCGAAGGCTCTGCGGCCGAGCGCCGACATCGCCCCGTACCGATGTGCTCATCGAATCGGGTTCCACATGTCGCAGCTCGGCTCCGCAGAGCCTCCGCCTCGCGGCTAAACGGGGGTTACACCAGATTCCGCAGACTGCCCTGTTTGGTCCGGCTGTGCCGACGGTTCCGGATTTGACCAAAGTTCGGCCCGCCCGGTGGTCGAACTGATTGCTGACGCGGAGACGCGCCGACTCATCGACCGTAGGGGGGCCGGCCGACCCGGCCGCGATCGGGGGCGCCGACCGTTTGGGGGGAACCATGAAGCGGACCGCAGCCACTGTCGTGATGCTGGCCGGGTTGGGCGGGTGCGCCACCCCGGACGGCGGGACCACCGCCGGGCCGGCGCCGACGCCGTTCGGCCAGGCGTCCCGGGCCAAGGAAGTGCCGGGCCTGGTCGGCCCGGACGGGGCGCCGGTGGCCGTCACCGCCGCCGCCCAGATGCCGACCGGCAAGGACGCCAAGGTCGTTCGGGCGGACCTCCGCGGCAAGGGCGACGGGGAGGTCAAGCAGGCGTCCGGCTGGTCCCGCATCCGCGGCGGCGGGGCGTGCTCGTCGTGCGGCGGGAGCGGGTGTTCGCACTGCTCCGGCGGCGGGGCGGCGGGGGCGTCCCCGTTCGGCCCGATGTCCGGCGGCCCGTTCGCCGGCCGGGGCATCCTGCCCGCCCCGGGGATGGGGCCGGCCGGGGCGGTCGCCGCCGTCGGGGCGATCGGCGCCCCGGGTCGGGCATGTACAGCCCGTACTACCTGAACGGCCGGACGTCGATCAAGTTCGCCAACCCGGCCGGGATGAAGGTGACGTGGCAGGGGCCGGGCGGGTCGTTCGTCGAGCCGGCCCCGTTCGAGGCGCCGGCCCGGTACAACTTCGCCCAGGGGGGCGTCTACCGGCTGCGGCTGAGCGGCATCGCCGGCCGGCCGGGCAAGGTGTACTTCCCGACCCTGGAGGTGTACCCGGCCACCCCGAAGACGGTCACGTACCTTTCGCACAGCTCGGTCCCGCTGACCTTCACCGCCGAGGACTTCGAGCAGGTGAACGCGGGCAACGTGGTCATCAAGGTGATCTACCTGCCGGACCCGGCGTTCCAGGACCCGGCGGCGGCGGCCGGGGCGGACGAGCTGGTGTCGACGCGGCTTGAGCCGGGCGTTGACCCGGTGGCCGAGGCGAACCGGCGGGGGTCCATCCTGGCGGTCGTCCGGATCGGCGACATCGACCTGCAAGACCCGAACACCCCGGCGATGGACGCCGGCCCGGGTGGGATGATGGGCGGCCCCGGCATGATGGGGGCGCCGATGGCCGCCCCGCCGCGGACCATGACCCCGCCGCCGGCCATGCCGGGCGGCCCGGCCCCGGGGGCCATGCCGCCGGCGGCCCCGAAGCTGGCTCCGGCCCCGGCGGCCGGCGGGACCAGGCCGATCAGCATCCCGAGCGTCACCATCCCGGGCAGCAAGTGACGCGGGGTTGAGAGTGTAGAAGTCCAAAAGCCCACCCACGACCGTGGGTGGGCTTTCTCGACCCGCCATCACATCGGGGCTTCGTCATGACCCTGACGACCAAGCTGTGCGCGACGACGGCCGCCCTGGCGGTGCTGGTGCCGACCGCCGTCGGGTCCGGGCTGGGGAAGAAGGCCGGGTGCTGCCCGACCGTCGCCCCGCCGCCGGCCGGCCGGTTCACGATGCCGCTCGGCCCCAGTTACCCGCCGCCGGGACCGGGCGGGTATCAGCAGCCGTGCCCGCCGCTCGGCCCGCCGGCGCCGCTGCTGGCGGTCAAGGTGCTGGCCCCGGCCGGGGCGTCGGTGACGTTCCTGCCCAGCACCCCGGCCGCCCGCAGCTTCCCGGCCCCGGTGACTGTCGGGCTGCGGCCCGGCTACCCGTACCGGTTCGCCCTGGGCAACCTGGCCGGCCGGCCGGGCCAGATCCTGTACCCGACGCTGGAGGTGCGTGGGAGCATCGTCCCGCGGCCGGGGATGAACTACATGGACTACTTCGCCCCGGTGCTCGTCACCCCGGGCGACATCGAGAAGGCCTTCGCCGGCGGTGTCGTGGCGAAGGTGATTTACCTGGAAGACCCGACCAAGGCGCTGCCGCAGGCGACCACCCCGGACCAGCCGATCGAGGTCGGGGACGCCAGCCCCGAGGCGGCGATCAAGGCCGCCATCGAGAACGGCCGGCTGGTCGCCATCCTGCGGATCGGCGACCGCACCCCGGGGGCCGACGAACTGGCCGGCGGGACGGTCGCCAACACGATCCTGTTCCCGGGCGAGCAGGCGCTGGCCGCCCCGGCCGCCCCGCCGGTGTTCGGCTGGTGCGGGCAGATGCTGTACGACCCGATCCTCGGCCCCCGGCCGGCGACCGAGGAGTGTCTGACCGACGGCGGGGACAAGCTCGCCCCGCTCGGCGTCGGGCCGCTCGGCCGCATCGGCGGTTTGGACCCGACGGACGTGGCCGCCGCCTACACGGTCAACGGCAAGCGGCGGGTGACCACCTCGAACGAGGTGTGCGTGTGCGCCCCGCGGTTCGTCATCCGCCGGGCCGACCTGGCGATCGGCGGGCTGCACAGCCGGGCCGGGCTGGACGGTATCGGGCAGGTGGACATGCGGCAGGTGGCCAGCATGAACGCGGTGCCGGCGGCGGTCGGCCAGCGGGAGAAGGCGGTGGTGAACGTCTCCCGGCTGCGGCCGGGGATCATCATCGAGTCGGGCGGGGTGGCCCAGTTCCTCGGGCTGCAGCGGCCGCAGATGACCGCCACCCGGGCCGGGCTGCAGGTGATCGCGTCGACGCTGGAGGTGGAGGAGATCACCAGCATGGGGGATCTGACCGTCACCAAGAGCGTCGAGCCGGCCGGTCCGGTGAAGCCAGGGGACGAGGTGATGTTCACCCTGCGGTACCGCAACGGGCTGCACGACGCGGTGTCGGACCTGGTGCTGAGCGACAGCCTGAGCGGCCGGCTGGAGTACGTGCCCGGGTCGGCCCAGTCGGACCGGCCGATGACCGTGACCACGCTGGGCAACGCGGCCGGGTCGGTGGAGGTGCGGTTCGAGATCCCGGGGCCGGTGCCGCCGGGCGGGTCCGGGGTGGTGAAGTTCCGGGCGAAGGTACGCTGATCGTTACCGTTTAGCCGCGAGGCGGAGGCTCTGCGGAGCCGAGCGGGGGCGATGGATCCCACACCGGTGACGCCACCGGCAACGGGACGCGGTCCCCGCGGCTCGGCTCCGCAGAGCCTCCGCCTCGCGGCTAAACGGTCGGTGCGACTACGAACGGCCACCGCTGCGTCGGCAGCCCGGTCTTTGACCGGGTTCTGCTCCACGTACCGGATCGCCCGCAACACATCCGGTTGATGAAGAAACACCTTCCACTCGCCCTGCGCCCAACACTTCGGTGGCGGGCCGCCCTCCGGCTTCGACTCCTGGAACGGGTGCAACCCGTCCTCGACTAGCCGCCGAGTGGCAGCGGCTTTGAGCTGCATCGAAACCTGCTCAGCGGTCAGCCTGAACCGGCCGCACACCACATGGACGTGATCCGGCATGACGGCCAGCGCCCAAACCGGCAACCCGGACCTGGCTACGTACTCCTCGAACCCGAGTCCGACGGAGGCCCGTTGGCTCGGGTTGAACCGTACCGGCGGACGACTCAGGACTCGCTTGGTCGCCAGCCGCCGACGGCGGTCGTGCGGGTCTTTGGCCGGAGAGCGGGTTTCGGTCGTCCTGGTCGCCCGGCCGCCGGCCCGGTACAGATCCCAGTTGCCGACGAACTCGAACCACGACCCGCGGGGGTCGTTCGGCAGCCAGAACCCGTAGGCGCTGAAGACGAGGTGGTAGCCGATGACCATCGGGGCGACCCGTTTAGAGCGGTTTCTAATTGGGTGGGGCGAACGACCGGACGCGGGCCGCCACGGAGGGCGGCCCCTACACCGCAAGGGGCCGCCCTCCGTGGCAGCCCGCGAACCGCAACCGCTACACCCCATCGCAAACCGCTCTAGCCGCGAGGCGGAGGCTCTGCGGGGCCGAGCGCGCCCCGGCGTCCGCCCGAGTGTAGCACCCAGGTTCAGTGGCAGGAAGCACCCGCGATCGGCTCCGCAGAGCCTCCGCCTCGCGGCTAAACGACTGGTGGCTCCCCCGGCAGCCACCGCACCTTTACCCCGTCGCCGGCGATGTGGTGCAGCAGGTGCCGCGGCAGGTAACACCGGATCACGATGTCCTCGTCCCGGAACTCCTGCCGGAAGATCTCCGCGTGGGCGTTCAGGTAGGCGATCACCTTGCCGTTGCCGGCCGACGTGACCACCTCCGCCGGGGCGAAGTCGGCGCTCAACGCCTCCACCACCGCGGCCGTCAGTTCCGGCAGGCCTTCGCCGGTCAGCCCGCTGACCACCACCGCCCGCGGGTGGTGCGCCCGCAGGATGTCCAGCCCGGCCCGGTCCGTCACCTTGTCCACCTTGTTCAGCACCAACAGCGTCGGCTTCTTGTCGCACTCGAGTTCCGTCAGCACCGCGTTCACCGCCTTGATCTGCTCCTCCGCCTGCGGGTTGCTGGCGTCCACCACGTGCAGCAGCAGCCGGGCGTGCCGGGTCTCGGCCAGGGTCGCCTTGAACGACGCCACCAGGTCGTGCGGCAGGTCGCGGATGAACCCGACGGTGTCGCTCAGCAGCACCTTGCCGAAGTCCGGGATGTGCCACTGCCGGGTGCGGGTGTCCAGGGTCGAGAACAACTGGTTCTTGACCAGCACGTCCGCCTTCGTGAGCGTGGTCATCAGCCGGGACTTGCCGGCGTTCGTGTACCCGACCAGGGAGACGGTGAACTCGTCCGCCCGGCTGCGGACCTCCCGCTCCTTGCGGGCCATCACCTCGTCGAGGCGGTGTTTTAAGTCGCTGATCCGTTTGCCGGCCAGCCGGCGGTCGGCTTCGAGCTGGGTCTCCCCCGGCCCCCGCAGCCCGATCCCGCCGCCGGCCTGCCGGGACAGGTGGGTCCACATGTTCTTCAGCCGGGGCAGCGAGTATTCGAGCTGGGCCAGCTCCACCTGGAGCCGGGCCTCCAGCGTCTGGGCGCGGCTGGCGAAGATGTCGAGGATGACCTCGCTGCGGTCCAGCACCTTGACCCCGAGCGCCTTCTCCAGGTTGCGGGCCTGGGCCGGGTTCAGGTCGTTGTCGAACACGACCACGTCGGCGTCGGTCGCCTCGACCAGCTCGGCCAGCTCCTTCACCTTGCCGGATCCGATGTAGGTGGCCAGGTGGATGTCGTGCCGCTTCTGGGTCATCTCCCCGACGACCACCGCCCCGGCCGTCTCGGCCAGCCCGCGGATCTCGTCGCACGGGTCGGCGGACAGCCACGGCCGGTCGGGCAGGGCGACGCTGACCAGGACGGCTTTCTCCTGGCCGACGGACAGGTCGTCCCGCTGGGTGTCGAACGCTCTGCTGATGGCTAACCCTCGGATGGCCGGCTCCTGGGCACGAGGAGGCCGGAGCCGTCACTGTAGACGGACACCGGCCGGGAATGCAATCGGGACAATCGGAAGGGGCCGCGGTCGGCCCGCCCGGCGTGGGCACCGGGACGGGAAAACGCCGCGGCCCGCCCGAACAGTTAGACGGTGCGGGCAGGGGAAGGGTTCGGGGTTGAACGAACGGCGAGCGGCCGGGTAGGGTCCGCTGTGCGGACCGTCGCGCTCCAACCGGTCCGCACAGCGGACCCTACCCGGGCACCCAGGAAAGTGAAGCGGCCCGGCGAGTTTCCCCGCCGAGCCGCGTGCGTCAAACCCGGGTTATGTCAGTTCGCCCCGCCGGGCAGCAGCCCCAGCTTGGGCAGCGGGATGTCCTTGGCCGGGCCGGTGAACACCGGGTTGGCCGACATCTCCAGCTTCTTCCGGTCGGCCGACAGCTTCTGCTCGATCCGCAGGCCGGGCTGCCCGGCCGCGATCCCCGGCACCTTCGTCTCGATGGTCGGCTGGGCGACCGACAGGGCCGGCCGGGAGGCCGCCCGGGCCGACGTTCCGCCGCTCGGACCGCTCTGGTCCATCGGGGCCAGGGTCGTCTCCAGCCGAGCCTCGCTCACCTCGACCGGCACCGTCGCCAGGTCGGTCCGGCTGCCGCCGTCCAGGGCGACCGTGATCGGGGTCGGCCGGGTCAGGTCCACGGACACCAGCTCGACCGACTCCTTCGGGGTGCCCTGGAACCGGGTGACCTTCACCCGGGCGGTGTTCCCGACCGCCTTGCCCAGCCCGACCTTCACCGCCACCAGGTAGGTGCCGCTGAACCCCGACGCCGCGGTGTACACCTCGGACCGGTTGTCGTCCTGCTGCTCCAGGATGTCCGCCTTCAGCACCCCGCCCCCGGTGGTCCGCCGGTGGGTCGCCGAGCAGACCGCCCCGGACGGCTCGGTGACGGCCAGGTCGAGGTCGGCCTGGCCCTGCCAGAGCAGCTCGATCACCAGGTCGCGGGTCTTGGACGCCCCCGCATTCACGACCGCCTGCAGCCTGGCCGCCGCGTCCCGGTTGCCGGCGGCGGTGTACTTCGTGGCCAGCCGGGCGGCCCGGTCCTTGGCGACCACGTGATAGTCCGCCCCGTCGGTCGGCCAGTCCCGGTTGAGCAGCTCGGCCAGCGCCCACTGTGCCACGTCCGCGGTCACGTCCTTGGCCCGGTCGGTGACGCCGAGGGCTTCTACATACGCGGCCGGGGAGTTCGGCTCCAGGGCGGCCGCCCGCTGGCAGTAGGCCAGGGCGACGTCGTACCGGCCGAGATCCCGCTCGGCCTTGGCCGCCTTCAGGTACGCCTTCGGGTCGGCCGGCTCCAGGTCCACCCCGGACAGGGCGACCCGCTCCACTTCCGGCCCGGCCGCCCCGTCCGCCTGGAGGGCGACGGCCAGCGCGTCTTGCGCCCACCCGCCGGTCACCCGTCCGTGCCGCAACCCGGCCTTGATGGCCTCGGCGGCGTGCTTGAACTCCTTCAGCTCGAACAGGATGTCGGCCGCGTCGGCCACCAGCTCCGGCTTGGTGACGGTGGTGCCGAACGCCTGGTTCCACACCTTGGCCGGGTCCACGTCGGTCCGCTTGGCCATGGCCGCGGCCGCCGCCCGGGCGTCCGCCTGGTCGGCCCCGCCGCCCGCCGGCTTGCCGGCGAACTGGCCGTCCCGCTTCAGCCCCGGCCCGCCGGCCCCGGCCATCCCGCCGGCCCGCCGCAGGTCGAACGTCGGGGTCGGGTGATACCGGTGGGTCGCCCGGATGATCAGCGCCCGGCTGGGCGGGTACAGGCCCATGCTGTTGATCTTGTCCGGCTCGACCTTCGGCTGGTAGTCCGGCTTGGCCTGCACCCCCGGCGGGATCTCCCACTCGCGGTAGGCGACGTTGTAGAAGATCTCGGTCAGCAGGAACCGGGACTGGTCGTTCCCCTGGATGCCGAACTGGCCGGTCAGGTTGCCGAGCGGGTTGCCGGCGAACCCGCCGCCGGCCCCGAGCTGGCCCAGCCCGCCGACCCCGCCGCCGAACCCGGCCTGGCCGGCCGCCCCGCCGAACTGCTGGCCGCCGGCCCCCAGCCCGGCCCCCCCGATGCCGCCGCCGGCCCCGAGCGCCCCGAGCGCCCCCAGCCCGGCCCCGGCGACCCCGCCGCCGGGGAACCCGCCGCCACCCAGCCCGCCTCCGAACCCGCCGATCCCCACCCCGCCGCCGGCGAACCCGAACGGGTTCAGCCCGTTGAACGGGTTGAGGGCCGCCCCGAAGATGGTCGCCTGGGCGCCCAGGAAGGCCAGATTCTGGAGCAGTGCCTGGGTGGACTGGGCGTTCGGGATGCCGACGATCAGCTCGGCCACGTCGAACGCCCGGGTCACCTTCTCGTCATACCGCAGCGAGGTGGTGGCGTTGTTCGGCCCGATCTCGATGTAATCGGGCCGGGCGATCCAGCTCATCTCGATGTCCCGCAGGACCACGTCGAGGAACGACCCGAGCGGCAGCCCGGACAGGTCGCTGCTGGTCCGCAGCCGGGTGTCCCGGAGGGTGCCGGCGATGTCCTGGCTGAACAGGTCGGTGCGGAACACGAACCGCACCCCGTAGTCGGCGAACTGGGTCTGGAGCTGGTCGAGCAGCGACCCCAGGTTCATGTTCGCCAGGTCGCGGATGTTCACCCGGCGGTCGGTCTCCCCTTCGAGCAGGGTCCGCAGCCGACGGAACGACTCGGGGATGTCCTCCCCGACGCCCATCGACCCGTACCCGTACCGGGCCACCCGGCCGGCGGTCAGCTCCCGCCACACGGACGCCGGCGGGAAGTGGACCGGCGGCTCGTCCGGGTACGGGATGAACGACTTGTCCGCCTGGAGCATGGTCAGCAGGTAGCGGTCCTCCCGGATGCGGCGAAGCTCCCGCTGCTCCCGGATGTTGCCGGCCGCCTGGGAGATCCGGTACGCGGCGTAGGCCTCGGGCGGCAGCCGCAGCCCGCGGTTGAACCGCTCCTGGATCATCGCCTGGGCTTCCTGCTGGGCCAGTTCGAACCGGCCCTGGCTCATGAGCTGTTTGAACACGTCGATCCGCGCCCGGGTCTGTTCTTCCAGGGTGGTCTCGCGGTCCAGGTCGGCCAGCCGCTGTCGGGCCTGGGCGATCCGCTCCCGCTGGGCGGAGATGTCCCGCTTGATCTGGGCGCCCTTCAGCTGCACCTCCCGCATCTGGGCTTCCAGGTCTTGCACCAGCCGGCGGCGGACGATCTCGGACAGTTGGTCGTTGTTCAGCACCGCGTCCCGCTGCCGCTTCAGGTCTTCGTAAGCCCCGTCCGGGTCCGTCTGGAACAGCCGGCGGGCGCGGCGGAGGGTGTCATCGACGAGCACCCGGAACTCCTGTTCGGCCACCTGCTGGGCGGCCCGCTGCTGGTCGAGCAGGCTCGGGGCGGGCGGGGCGACGGCCGGGGCCGGCTGGCCGCCGGCCGCGGCCGGCTGGGCCGGATCCTGGGCGACCCGCTCCAGGGTGGCGCCGGCCGCGATCCGGGCCTTCACCTGTTCGGTCTTGGCTTCCCCGGTCCGCAGCTTGTTCAGCACCCGCAGCCCGGCGACGGCGTCGGCCGCCTGCGGGTCCACCTTCAGGGCCGCCTCGAACAGCTTCTGGGCGTGGTCCAGCCGCTCGGCCGACAGCGCCCACACCCCCTGCAGGGTGAACTCGTCCCGGAACATGCGGAACTGCTCGGCCGCCATCGCCAGGGTGCGGTCGGCCGGTAGGACCGCCGGGGCGTCCTTGGCCGGGGCGTCCTTCCACTGCTTGAGCACGGAGGCCAGGAAGAAGTTGGCCGCCTCCGGCCCGGGCACCCGCTCGGACAGGTCAACCGTCACGGGCACCCCGTTGGCCCGCCCTTCCACCCGGGCGGACAGGGTCTGGGCCGGCCCCTTCAGCTTGCCGACCACCAGCGTCGGCCGGTCGGCCCGCAGCGGCGGCAGCCGGGTCGGGTACACTTCCATCCCTTCCGGCCCGAACGCCACCCGGTCCGGCCGCAGGATCGGGGCGTTGAAGGCGGCGGTCAGCTTGCCCGCCAGGTCGGCCTGGCCGGTCGGCGTGCCGAGGTCGGCGGTCGCCCGGACGACGACCCCGCCGGTCAGGGTGGCCAGCCCGTGCAGGTTGTGCGGGTGGACGGCCGCCCCGAGCGGGACGGCGTAGAAGGCGATCTCCTTGTCGGCCAGCGCCTGCCCGACGGCCACCCGAGCGGCCTCGGTGAACGGCTCCTTGCTCGCCGCCGACTCCCCGTCCCCGAGGTACAGCATGACCGCCGCCCGGCCGGACCGGCCGGCGAACTCCCGGGCCGCCTTCTCCAGCCCGGCCTTCAGGTCCACCGCCCCGGACCCGAACTCGGCGTCCGCGAGCTTGACCAGCGCCTCCTTCACCGGGGTGGACCCGGCCGGGTGGAACCCGCCGGTCAGCGACCGGGTGGCGGACGGGTGGTCGATGTTGACCGTCCAGACGTCGAACCGGTCGTCCGCCCCGGCGGCGGCGGTCAGCCCGGCCAGGGCCGCCTGGGCCTGGGCGAGCGGGGCGCCGGCCTGGCTGGCCGACGTGTCGATCAGCACCAGCACGTCCCGCGGCCGGGGGGCGGCGGTCAGGGCCGGCTTGACCTGCCAGGCGAACAGCAGCTCGCCGGCCGGGGTCTGGTACGTCACCGCCGGCTTGTCGGTGAACCGGGTGGTGGCGAACGGGTCGGCCGGCGCCGGGCCGGCGACCCGGACCGGGGTCGGGGACGGGCGGGCGGACCGGAGGTCGCCGAAGACGGCGCTCCCGACCGCCGCGGTAACGGCCGCCGCGGTCAGCCCCGCGGTCACCAGCCGGAGCCGTTTCACGATCGTCATGGCCCAGGGGCTCCTCAAAGTACCGGGCGGGGGGCGACGCACCCCGACGGACGGACGCGAAGGTGTGCGGTCAGTGTACCGGGCGGGCCGATTCGGCCGCCAACCCAATTCCTGGACGGACACTCAGGCCGATGGGGCGGCGCGAGCGCACCCGGCACACACGGCCCGACCGGACCGGGACGGCCGGTCGGTCGATCGGGCAACTCTACCCGGGCTAACGGCAGGGGGCGAAAGGTGTTGGCAGGAAACGGGTCCGGTCCGCTCGGGCGGGTCCGGCCGACCCTCCCGCCGGGCGCAGCCGGTACGGACGGACCGGTGCGGTTTTATTTGACTTGCCGGGGGTGCAACCTAGCCTTGGTTTTGACCTTACGGGAAGTCCTGATACGCCGGCGAGAACGGCCTGTCCGTTCATCCTGCCTGTGACCGCCGGCGTCGTCCCAGGAGGGCCACATGACCCCCGAATCCCCCGCCCCGGACTCGCCGCCGACACTCTCGGCGGTCGAGTTGCGGCGGCGATTGCTCGCCTCCCCGCCGCCCGGCGCCGGCCCGGACGCCGCCCCCCCCGCCGAGCCGCAACCCGCTCCCGCGAACGGGGTCACGACCTTCGGGGCCGCCGACACGGTGCAGAAACTGCGGCTGCCGGGCCGCGGGCCGGACCCGGTCCCGATGGCCACGCCCGGCCCGTCGTCCAAACGGAACTCGATCCTCGGCCTGCCGACGACCCCGCCGGTGGCCATCGTCGGCCTCCCGGCGTCCCCGCCGCCGGCCGCCCCGCACCACGGGTCCGGGCCGGTCAAGGCGTCCAGCTCCCGGCGGTTGGAAGACCGCACCCCGGAGGAGCTGTACAACGAGGCCCGGCGGCTGAAGTCCGAGAACAAGGAGCTGCGGAACCTGCTGGCGGAGATGAAATCGCTCCTTCAGGAGGCCAGCGAGAGCGAGCAGCGGAACGCGACCAAGGAGCAGGAGTACCAGTCCTCCCTGGCCGACAAGCAGCGGCAGCTCGACGAGCTGGCCGCCCAGGTCAAAGGGTTCGAGGAACAGCTCAGTAGCGGGGCGCTGGCCCCGCCCGCGGCCCCGGCCGTGCCCAAGACGCGGACCGAGCTGGAGGAGTGGGCGGACGAGCTGGAGAAGGAGAGCGCCAAGCTGGCCAAGGAGCGGAAGCGGCTGGAGGAGGACCGCCGGCAGCTCCGGGAGGACGAGGAGTCGCTTGAGAAGCAGATGCGGGAGATGGAGGTCGGCATGGCCCGGGAGCGGGCGCTGTTGGCCCGCCAGGAGACCGAGCTGAAGCGGCTGAGCACCGAGATCCAGCACGAGCTGGAGATGTTCCAGCGGGGGGACGCCGGCCTGCGGGAGCAGATGCAGAAGTTCCAACGGCGGGCGGCGGACGTGATGGCCGGCCGGCCGGCCGGCCCCGCGTCCAGCCCCGGCCTGCCGGTCCGGCGGTAACTGGGCAGCCCCGCAGCCCCCCGCTGATCGGGTGGGCCTGCGGGGGCGACCTCATCTCACGATCAGTCGGTCCGCGACTTGAGCAGCCGCTCGGTGCCCACCAGCAGCAGGATCAGCACCAGGGCGCCGACCGCCACCAGGGTCGGCCACTCCGGCTGCGGCAGGGTCAGTTTGGCCTCGGCCGGCAGCTTGTCCGGCAGCTTCAGTTTGTCCTTGTTCAGGTCGTAGATCTGCTTCGCCTTCCACTCCCGGCCGAGGGCCTCGGCGGCCGCCCGGCCGAGGGTGGTGTCCGCCGGGGTGGTGTGCGTTTTGTTCTCCGGCAACTTGAGCACCGTCCCGGCCGGCACCCGCACCCACAGGTACGGCACCTCGTCGTTCTGCCCGATCACCTCCTTGGTGACAGCGTCCAGTTGCTCGGACGTGAACCCGTCGCCGAGCCGGTCGGCCGCCACCTTCCGGGCGGCCTCCGGCAGCGGCAGCTCGGCCCCGACGGACCGCTCGGCGTACTGGTAGGCGGTCAGGTCGCGGGGCAGGGTGTCGCTGAACGCGAAGAACGCCAGCATCACCCCGGCCAGCGACCCGCCGGCGATGTACCCGGACGCCAGCAGCACCCCGGGGCTGGTCTCCGACTTGCGGATCGCCTCCACCTCGGCCCGGGCCTTCGCCTCCGGGTCGTCCCCGGCGGCGGCGATCTCGGCCGCCGCCTGGGTGGCGAACCGCCGGTCCACCGCCCACCGGACCAGCCCGCCGATGAAGATCGGGGCGGACACGCTCATCGGCACGTACACCCCGACGGCGAACGCCAGAGCGGACACCCCGCACAACTCCAACATGACCGCGATCATCGCCCCGATGCCGATCATGGTCCAGTTCAGGTCGCGCTTCAGCACCCCGTTGATGACGATGCCGAGCACCTGCGTCTTGGGCGCCTCGAACTGCCGCTTGACCGGGGAGCCGTCGTCCCGCTGCTCCAGCTTGCCCATGATGGCGTCGTCCCGCAGCAGCTCCGGCTTGCCGCTGGCCGGGTCGATCAGGTAGCGGCCCGGCTTGACCGCCTTCACCTCCGGCCGGGGGGTGTACCCCGGGTGGTCGGCGGTCAGCTCGTCGTTGCGGGGGTCGAACACCTTGTACGTCTTGCCGTCGTGCGTCTCTGTCTGGGTCAGCCGGCCGACCTCGGGCTGGGTCAGGGTGATCGCCGGCAGGTGCTCCGGCTTGGCCGAGAACACCGTCTCCGGCCGGTTCAGCCCGTAGATCAGGGTGGCCCCGATGACCAGCCCGCTCACCAGCGCCCCGACCGAGATGGCGTACTGCATGTACGCCGGGGTGCCGCCGACCAGGAACCCGGTCTTGAGCGACTGGGCGACGGTCCCGCCGTTGCTGCACGCGATGCACACCACCGCCGCCACCGACAGGGCCATCACCCGGTCGGACGAGGTGGTCCAGCCGAGGGCCAGGAAGATCAGGCAGGTGACCATGAGCGTCGCCGTGGTCATCCCGCTGATCGGGTTGGACGACGACCCGATCTCCCCGGTCAGCCGGGCGGACACGGTGACGAACAGGAACCCGAACGCCACCACCAGCAGTGCCCCGAGGATGGCCGGCACCCAGCCCACGTCGGCCGCCAGGAAGACGGTGAGCAGGCCGATCAGAGCCGCCCCGCCGCCGAGCACCAACGGCATCGGCATGTCCCGGTCGGTCCGCTTCCCCCCGCCCGCCCCGTCGCCCCCCCGCCCGCCGCGGAGGCCGGCCAGCAGGCCGCGGACGATGATCGGCATCGTCTTGAACATGCTGATGATGCCGGCCGTCGCCACCGTCCCGGCCCCGATGTACAGCAGGTAGTTGTTCCGGATCTCCCGGATCGACATGTCCTTGATCGGCTTGTCCGCCGGCGGGACCACCGCGGCGGCATGCTCCCCGACGAAGTAGATGATCGGGATGATGACCAGGTACCCGAGGACCGCCCCGGCCATCATCACCGACGAGGTCCGCACCCCGATGATGAACCCGACCCCGAGCAGTTCGCTGGCCATGTCCACGGACACGGCCGCCGCCTTGTTGATGAACCCGACGGTCGCCTTGGCCGGGGTGACGAACAGGTTCATCCCCTCGGTCAGGAACTTGTGCAGGAAGGCCAGCCCGAACCCGGCGAACACCGTCTTGCCGGTCGTCCCGCCCCGCTCCCCGGAGATGAGCACCTGGGCGCACGCCGTCCCCTCGGGGTAGAGCAGGGTGCCCGGCTGGCCCGGCCGGCCGTGCATCTGGACGATGAACGCCCGCCGCAGTGGGATCATGGCCAGGATGCCGAGCAGCCCGCCTAGGATGCTGACCGTCATCACCCGGCCGAGGTCCATCCCGTACCCGAGCAGGAGCAGGGCCGGCATCGTCACCCCGACCCCGAACGCGATCGACTCGCCGGCGCTACCGGCCGTCTGCACAATGTTGTTTTCCAGGATGGTCGCCCGTCGCAGGCCGAACGCCGACGACACCCCGCGGAACAGGGTGATGGCCAGCACCGCCACCGGGATGGAAGCGGACACCGTCATCCCGACCTTGAGCACCAGGTACAGGGACGAGGCGGCGAAGATCAGCCCCAGGCAGGTGCCGGTAACCACGGCCGAGAAGGTGAACTCGGGGGGCGACTGGTCGGCCGGGACGAACGGCTGGAACGACGACTTCGGGTCGGACGCCATGGCGGCCACCGGGGGGCAGTGGGGCGGGTCGGATGAGGGGATAGGTTGACCCGCCGCGGGCCGAATGGCAAGTGGAAAGCGAAAGCATCGCCCGTGCCAGTCAAGGCTTCTGACCGGGCGAGGTCGGGTTCGCAGCTTCGTTAAAATCGGGTAGGTGCGGGTTGACTTCCCAGGCCAGCGGACTACTTATACAACCCGTTCTTCCTAGTTTGACGGATAGGCCGAAGGTGCCGAGTCTACCGGAAATACCAGCCCGCGCCCGGGGCGAGAGGACGAGATCTTGCGACACCGAACGCTGGCCCACTCGATCGTCGCCGCCCTTGCGGTCGTGGCTTTGTCGGCCCGGGTGGCTCCAGCCCAGACGTTTTTCGACACCTACAACCGAAGCTCACTGCAAACTGGCGGCCCGCCGCCGGGGCTTAGCTATTCGGGCGATGCCCCGACCACAGCGATCTATTCCGGATCTGCGTCGAGCACTGCTGGTTCGGGCACGAACTTGGTTGCTGGGTCGTTTTTCGGTGGTGCGAATGCCAGGATGGTGCAGATTATTTCGAACGCTCCGGCTAACAGCAGTGGCGGTGCTTATTACACTGGTACATACAGCGGTGGTGGGTTCAACTCCCAGCTTAACCAGAACACCACTGTAAGCTGGGCGCTAAACATGAAGACGAGCACCGCCAGTCTCGGCGGGTTTGGAACGGGACAGGGCCAACAATCGCAATTCGGTATCGCGACTGTTCTTGCCGCGACCAGCAACGATCTGACTACGGCGAACGGATACGCGATCATCCGGGGTCGGAACGGTAACTCTGACCGTTACGACCTCATCCAGTTCACGGGTGGCCTGGATAACGAGAACAACTTCACGAGCATCGTCTCTGGCCAGCCGAACCAGGTCGGCCCGACCAACTTCACCAGCGTTCGCGTGACTTACAACGGCGCCAACAATAACTGGACCCTGTTTGTGCGGGACGACGGGGCGACCGCGGCGGGTGATCCGACCAACCTGACAGGCTACAATCAGATCGGCTCCCCGACGCAGAACTCCACTTACACAACCGTCGCTCTACCGAACTTCGGTTTCTACTGGAACTACGGTGCGGGTAACACGGCTCAGGGAGCCCAGTCGGGGTATTATGACAACTTCCAAGCCGTGTATGTCCCCGTACCGGAGCCGGTTACGGTGCTAGGCTTGGCAGCTGGTAGCTTGGGGTTGGTCGCCGGCATCCGACGCCGGTTCTGCTAAGCCTGGCTGATCGACACGCCGGCCCGGGGTGAGGGTCAATCCTACTCGGTTGAATCCTTCTATCCACGTGCGGTGAGGAGCATTAGAGCGGTTTGCAGTTGGTTGTAGCGCGGTCGGGGCGGATCGGGTATGACGGAGCCAATCCCGGAGGGTTGGCCATGCGGGCGTACTCGGCGGACTTGCGGTCGCGGGTGCTGGCGGCGGTTCAGGGTGGGCGGTCGCCGCCGGCGGTGGCCGAGCGGTTCGGGGTGGAGCGCGTCGTGGGTGCGGCGGGTCCGCCAGCGGCACCGGGACGGCGGGGAGACGAGCCCGCGGCGGCGGGGCACCGGCGGCAAGCACTGGCGGCCGACGGGGACCGCATCCGGCAGGCCATCGCCGCCGACCCGGACGCCACCCTGGCCGAGTTGAAGGCCCGGCTCGACCTGGCGGTCAGCCTGGCCACCCTCTGGCGGGCCATCGCCCGGCTCGGGCTGACGCTCAAAAGTCGGTCCGCGCGGCCGAGCAGGACCGCCCGGACGTAGCCGCCGCCCGCGCCGCCTGGCGGACCGCCCAGACCGCCCTCGACCCGGAGCGGCTGGTGTTCGTGGACGAGACGTGGGCGAGCACGGCCATGAGCCGGCGGATGGCCCGCGGGCGGAGGGGCGAGCGGGTGGTGTGCCCGGCCCCCACTCGCACTGGAAGACGACCACCTTCGTGGCCGCCCTGCGGAGCGACCGGCTGACCGCCCCGATGGTGATCGACGGGGCCATGACCGGCGACCACTTCGTCGCCTACGTGCGGCAGGTGCTGGTGCCCACCCTGCGGGCGGGGGACGTGGTGGTGTGGGACAACCTGGCCCGCCACAGGCGGGCGGAGGCGCGGGCGGCGGTGGCGGCGGTCGGGGCGGAGGTGCGGTTCCTGCCCGCCTACTCACCCGACCTGAACCTGATCGAGAACGCGTTCAGCAAGCTGAAGGCGATGCTGCGGGCAGCGGAGGAGCGCGCCATCGACGGGCTGTGGGGCGCTCCTCGGCCGATCACTCGACGCCTTCTCCGCCGACGAGTGCCGGAACTACTTCCGGCACGCCGGGTACGACGCTACAACCAACTGCAAACCGCTCTAGTCCCTCAGCCGTAGTTGGTCAGTTCGGCAGTCTGGCTCCGCGGCAGCGGTAGTGGCACCGCCGCCCCCGGTACTGGTGACGCCACGCGGACCACGCCAGCGCCTGCTCGGCCGGGGTGAGGCCGTCCCACACCAGCCGGAGAGGCCGATTGCGGACCTCCGGTACGGTTAGTGGCACGAGCTTCGCCGGCCCGGGGCCGGATCACGGCCACCGCGGCCAGGGAGAGCAGGCTCAGGGTGGCGTGCCGGTGCCACCCGACCCACGACCGCACCTCATACTCGTCCAACCCGCAGTCGCCCTTCGCCACCTCAAATAGGTTCTCGTTCGCCCAGCGGATCCCGGCGATCCGGACCGGCTCCTCCAGCGTGGTCGCGGGCGGGCCGCCGCAGGCGAAGTTGGCCCCGTCGCCCGGGGCGACCGTGCCCCGGCGGATCCACCGCCACCGGGCATACGCCTCCGGCACCGGGCCGTTTTGGCCTATCACGTCCCCGGGCGGGCTGAGCGACCTGGGCGACGAGATCGTGGACCGGCCGATCGGGTGGAAGTTCGACCCGGGGCTGGTGCGGAGAGTGTGGGATCCGTCCGATCTCCCGGTCCCAGGCCGGCGGCGGGACGGACCGGGATACCTACCTGCCGGTCAGTCGATTCGAAGTGCCCTCGGCGTGTCGGACCGGAGTAGGCACGGGAGCCTCTGTCCGGTGTCGGGTTCTCCACCGGCCACGAAGGGTCTTGCGGATTGGTCGCTGGCTTGATGGCTCACAGATACAGACTGACCTCCGGGAAGGGCCGTCCAGCGTTAAAAGGGTCGGCTGAGAAGCGGAGCTGGTACACGATCTGGCGGTCGCGGCGGGAGATCACTGCGGCCGGGTCGCGGGTGGTCCAGTCGTGGAACCCACGGTCGGAACGCATTCCGGTGTGTCCTGTCGCCAGCCGCTCACGCACCGCCGGCATCACGCCCGCGGCGTTCGACAAATCGGCCAGCAGGTACGCCTGAATCTGGGCCAGCAGCGGCAGCCCGACGAGGCCCATGTTGGCGAACGGGCCAACCGCCGGCAGCCGTAGGCCGAATGTGCGCAACGTCACCCGGTCCACGTCCGCCGGGGACGCCACCCCTGTTTCCGCCAGGTGAATCGCCTCCCGCCACAGGGCGTGCAGCAGTCGATTGCCGATGACCCCCGGCACGCCCTTCTCCACCCTCACCGGGATTTTGCCGATCCGCTTCACCAGTTCCGTCGCCCAGCCCATCCGCTCCTCCGGTGTGTCGTCGCCTTTGATGACTTCCACAACCGGCATCAGGTGAGCGGGGTTCCAGAAGTGCGTGCCGACGAGCCGGTGTTCGGTGCCACTCCGCCCCCCCATCGCGGTGATACTCAGCCCGCTGGTGGTACTCCGTAAGAGCGTTCCCGTCGCCTTCGACGCCGTCAGCTGACCGAGCAGTTCGGCCTTCTGCCCGAGGTCTTCGGTCACGCCCTCCAGGATCACATCGGCCCGCACATCCACCAGCCTCAGTTCCGAGGACAGCTCGATGTCACCGATCGTGCCGGGGGGCGGGCCAACGTGCCCGTCGAGGAAGGCGTGCAGCTCGGTGAGCTGCGGGGGGCATGGCGGCGCGTTTGGACGAGTCGCGGCCGCAGAGCGGCACCTTGTACCCGGCCCGACTGAATCAGGCGGCCGACGAGCCCATCTGCCGAAGTCCGCATACGCCGTCGACGCCAGACGACGGATCGAGGTTCATGGCGGTCACGCGAAATGGACAACCCGGTTGTCGCGGACGGAGTCGTAGGCGGCGAACACCAGCCGCACTGTGTTCAGGTTGTCTTCGCCGGTGGTTTCGGCCGTGCCCTCACCACGGAGGTGCCGGGCCAGATCCGTTTGACAGGGAACGATGCTGGAATGCACCACCGCGTAGGCCGGGTTCGCCCACGGGTACTGCGGTGGCGGCACACGGCGGCTCAGGGTGCCGTCGGTGGTAGTCACCTTCAGTACACAGCCGGGGCACAGTTCGAGGCTGCCGCGGTCACCTTCGACGAAGACGAGCGTTTCCGGGAAGCACTCGCGTTCGAGCGGATTCTGGGCGTAGGCGAGCTGCACCAGCACCGTCGTCGGACCCATCTCCAGCATCACGCTCGCCACGTTCTCGCCTTTGATGTGCGGCAGCGTGCGGCGGGTGGTGCAGTACAGGCTCCGGGCTTCACCGAACAGCAATCGGGCGACGTCCAGCGTGTGGCTGCCCAGGTCGGTGAGTATGAAGCGTTCGAGGTGAGCCAGGAACGGCTGGTTGGCGAAGACCGGGAAGCCGGAGATCATGTCGATGCGGGCACGGAACGGCGTGCCGATGGCCCCGGATTGCAGTACCCGGTGGAGCTCGCGGAGCGGCGTCTGCCACCGCCAGTTCTCGTTCACCAGGAGCGGCACCCCGGCGGCACGGCAGGCCTCCACCATCGCCTCCGCGTCGGCCAGCGTCTCGGCCATCGGCTTCTGGCACACCACGGGCACTCGGTACTTGGCGGCCAGTTCGACGAACTGCCGGTGTGTCCCAACGTCCGTGATCACGTCGAGGAAGTCGGGCGTTAGCTCCGCGATCATCCGCTCGGGGTCGTCGTACGCGGGGAGGCCGAACCGCTCGGCTTTTGCCTTGGTCCGGTTGTACACGCCTACGCACTCGACTCCCGGCACCTCCCGCCAGCCGGCGAGTTGATAATCGGCCCAGAAGCCACACCCCAGGGCGGCGAAGCGGAAGGGGGTCATTGGCGGAGTTGGTCCACGTTGTCGCGGGTGACGGTGTAGGTGCCGGTGTTGAAGTTGACCGGCACGGGGGTGCGGCCCATCGCCCGCTCCTCCGGGGTGAGCGGGAAGGGCGAGTGGACGATGTCGTGCAGCACCTTCACTCCCATGTAGGTGAACAGCTCGCGGTTCTGCCCGACGCAGGCGGTGAGTACCCCCTCGCGGAGCAGCTTCAGGTGCTGCTCGCTGGTGTCCACACAGGTCGCGATCACCCGGCCCACTCTGCCCGCCTCCTTGATCGCCTGACCCATGCCCGGCCCGCTCTCGGAGTCGAACCCGGCCACGCCGACGAGGTCTTTCTCCCGCTGGAGGACGGCGGCCGCCACGCGGGTGGCCACGTCCTGTTTGCCCTCGTCGTGTACAGGCGGGAGTACGGACAGCCCGGCCTTCTCGGCCACCCCGCGGAACCCGGCGAACGCCAGCAGATCGATGTTCTGATCGACCAGCCCGAGCAGAGCGACCGTCCCCTTGCGGCCGTTTAGGGCCTTCACCATCGCCTCGGCCTGCCGCACGCCGATGTCGGTCCAATCGGTGCCGATGAAGGCATACCGCTTGCTCGTCGGCACATCGGCGTCCACGCACACCACCGGGATGCCGGCGGCCACCGCGTTGTCGATCGGCTTCACCAGCAGGGTGGCGTCCCACCCGACCACCATCATGCCGGCCGGCTTGCGGGCGGCCGTCTGCTCGATGGCGGCCACCAGCGCCGGCTTGTCCACCGTCTCCGGCCCGGCGATCGTCACCGTCACCCCCAGCTCTTCGCCCGCCAGCTTGAGGGCCGGGTGGTCGCGACCGACGAACAGCGGCAGGTGGGCGTGGGCGGACAGCCACACGTACTCCAGGTCTTTGCCGTACTTCCGCCCGCCGGGGCCGGTGCCGCCGAACCCCTCCTGGCGGCCGAAGGTGGACAGGGCGGCCCCGCCGGCCAGCCCGCCGCCCAGCACCAGCGCGTCCCGCCGCGTCGGCGTGAGTTTCATGTGCTTCGCCCCCGGTTCTTCCACGAGTCCAGCCCGACCGCCGCGATCAGGATCAGCCCGAACACGATCCCCTGCCAGTAGCTGTTCACGCGGGTGACGAGCAGCAGGTTGTACACCAGCGACATGAACACCACCCCGACGACCGCCCCGAGGATGGTGCCCCGCCCGCCCTGCAAGCTCGCCCCGCCGAGGATGACGGCGGTGATCACCCGCAACTCGGCGCCGTCGCCGGCGGTACTCACCGCCGTGCCCATGCGGGCGGCGAAGGTGATGCCGGCGACGGCCGCAATCACCCCGCACAGGGTGAACGCCGCCCACTGCACGCGGGCGGCGGGGATGCCGGACAGCGTCGCGGCTTTCGGGTTCGCACCGATGTAGTAGAGCTGACGGAACCAGCGGGTGCGGCTCATCGCCAGGTGCGCCACCACCGCCAGCCCGAGCATCAGCCACACCGGGGATTGCAGCTTCAGCACCGCCCCGCCCACTTCGACCTTCGGCCACTCGGTCTGCCCGAGTACGCAGAACTCGGCCGGCAGGTCGGGAATCGCCACCCCGCCGAGCAAGAGGGCCACCCCGCGGCAGATGCCCATTGTCGCCAGGGTGGTGATGAGCGCGTTCACTTTGAACTGGGTAACGACCAGCCCGTTAAAAAAGCCGCCCACCGCCCCGGCGAACAGCCCGCCCAGGATGGCCACCGGTGCGGGCATCCCGGCCTTCATCAGGAGCGTCCCGGTCACCACCCCGGCCAGCGACATCACCGCCCCGACCGACAGGTCGAACACCCCGGCCACCATCAGCATCATCATGCCCACCGCCAGGATACCGTCGATGGCCATGTTCCGCAGCACCGCCTCGGCCATGTCGAGCGAGAAGAACGACCGCGGGTACAGGATGGAGAAGACGATGACCGCCAGGAAGACGACTACAAGCAGGTCGAGTTCGCGGGACGATTTCATCGAGACACCCCGCTCGACAGAGCGATGACTGCTTCTTCGGTCAGCTCGTCGCGGCTTAGTTCGCCCGTCACCCGGCCACCGCGGAGGACCACCACCCGGTCGGCGAGGGCCAGCAACTCGGGCAGATCCGACGAGATGACCACGAGCGCCGTGCCCTTGCGGGCCAGGTCGAACAGCACGGCGTGGACCTCTCGCTTCGCCCCCACGTCCACCCCGCGGGTCGGCTCGTCCACGATCAGCACCGCCGGGTTCACCTCCAGCCACCGCGCCAGCAGTACTTTCTGCTGGTTACCGCCGCTCAGCGCCCGCACCGGCTCGTCCCCACCGCGGGAAGCGATCCGCAGTTTCTCCCGGTAGCCGTTCCCGGTCCGCTCCTGTGCGGCGTCGTTCAGCACCACCCCCCGCAGGGTAGCGACGACGACATTGGCGGCGAGGCCCATGTCGAGGAACAGGCCGGCGTCCTTGCGGTCTTCGGGTACGTACCCGATGCCGGCGGCGATGGCGTCCTGCGGCGAACGGATGCGAACGGGCTTCCCGTTCACCCGCACCTCGCCGACGCACCCCGGCCGCCCGCCGAACACGCCGAGGGCGGTTTCCGTGCGGCCCGCGCCGACCAGCCCGCCGAGGCCGAGGATTTCTCCGGCCCGTACCGTGAATGACACGTCCGCGAGCCGCACCCGGCCGGTCGAGCCGGTGTCGGTCAGCCCGTTCACCTCCAGCACGGCCCGCGATTCGGGCGCGCGATCCGTCGGCCGATCGAATTCGACGTCGCGGCCGACCATCCGCCGCACCAGCAGTTGGGGCGTCACGTCCGCCACAGCGAACGTGCCCTGCCCTTCGCCGTCTTTCAGCACCGTCACCCGGTCGGCCAGTTCGAACACCTCCTCCAGCCGGTGGGAGATATACACCACCGCCACGCCCTGCGCCTTCAACCCGCGGGCCACGCCGAACAAGGTGGCGGTTTCGGCCGGGGTGAGGGTGGCGGTCGGCTCGTCGAGGATGAGTAACTTCGCGTTCAGCGACAGCGCCTTGGCGATCTCCACCAACTGTTGCTCGCCGGGCGAAAGCGTTTCCACCGCGGCGGACGGATCGACCCGCAGCCCGACCCGTTCGAGCAGGCGGGCAGTGTCGGTGTACAGTTTGGCGAAGTCGATCCCCCCGAGCGTCCCTGGCTGGCGGCCGGCGAACACGTTCTCCGCCACGCTCAGCGGGCCGAACAGGCTCCGCTCCTGAAACACGATGGCCACGCCGGCGGCCTGGGCCTCCCGCTCGGTGGCGAAGGAGCCGGTGGTGCCGTCGAACGTCAGTACGCCGTCATCCGGCCGGTAGACCCCGGCCAGGATTTGCATGAGGGTGCTTTTACCGGCCCCGTTCTCGCCCACCACCGCGTGGACCTCGCCCCGCCGCACGTCCAGGCTCACCCCCTTGAGTGCGTGGACCCCCGGGAAGCGTTTGTGAACGCCTCGTAGTGACAACAGGGTGTCAGCCGTCGAGGCGGACATAGGCGTAGGGCTTCAGGAGGAGTGTCAGCCGCCCGTCGGTGGATGGGAGAGTGTCGCCGATGCTCGCCCGGAATGCAACAGGGTCGGCGGTGGCGAGGTCGAAGGTGGTCTCATCGAGCGTCCGCGCGAACACCTGCGGGCCGAACGGCCAATCCACGGTCACGGTTAGTGGCTCGGCGGCCATGTTCGCCAGCATCACGCGGGATGCCGTGCCGCGTTTCAGCAGCAGCGCGTCGAACCGGAGCGGGTCGGATGCCACGCACTTCAACACCGTCGCCCCCGGCCACTCGTTCGCATCGGCCAGTACGTGGAACAGCGGGAACACCCGGCCGCCGTCCGTCACCCCTCGCGGGCCGGTGGTCTCGTAGAAGGTGGCCGACGCCGCACCGGATTCGGCGAGGTATTTCAGCGCCCCAAGCGTCCACGCCGCCCCGAACAGCGACCCCTGCCGCGGGTCGGGCGGCGGCGGCACCCACGGTCCGGTGGCATACGGGTTCACCCGCTTGCGGAGGGTGATCGGCCCGACGGACAGTGGTTTGTCACCGCAGAAGCTGCGGGCAGTGCGAACGGTGTCGGCGATGGCGGCGCAGCACTCCACCAGCGATGCGTTGTCGAAGGCGTGTTCCTGCGGCTGGATGGAATAGCAGACGCCGTCGAGCAGTTCGACCGGCGGGCGGTTGCGGTTCAGTTCGGTGAAGTTGGCCTGCGTGCCGGAGTAGCAAACCGCACGAGACTGGTAGTGCCGGAGCCGCGCAACGGCGTGCCAAGTCCAATCGCCGCTCGCCGTCCAATCGCCGTGTCGAAACAGCAGATGCCGGCAAAACCGGGGCCGGCCGCGGCCCTCCAGGGCGAGGAGGATCGATTCGAGTTGCCGGTCGCATTCATCCGGCATTGTCAGGGCGAGTTCGACCCCAGCGCCGAGCGTGTTCGCTTCCGCGGTGGCGTGGCGTAATCGGTCGATGAAGTCGGGTCTCGTCAGGTCGAGTTCAACGCGGAGGTGTGCGGGCCGGAGGACAGGAAGGAGGGTCGGGTCGGCCGGCCGGTCGGAGAGCGACAGCCCGATGGAGGGGAATTTGCACCCCCCACCCGCCGGGTGAGCTGCGCTCACCGCGGCGACTTCCCCCTCAAGGGGGGAGGTGGAGGTGATTGGTGGGTTGGCATCGGTGGACGGGGTGGGGAACGCGACCACCCCCACCTCCCCTTGGGGAAGTCGCCGGAACCGTCGGCTCCGGCGGGTGGGGGTTGATCACGGTCAGCGTCACCGTCTGCGTCACCCGCTCACCCGTCTTCACCTCCACCGGAAACGGCCGGCTGAGCGGGGTGCAGAACGTCTTGAACGAGGCGTCGATCCAGTTGCGTTGGTCTTCCGTCTCGAACAGGTCGTCCTCGAACCGCCACCGCGCGATCACGCCCGCTGATGTGGTGTGAAGTAGGGCGGCGAGGTCGTGGAACGGGTTCTGCGGGGCGACGAACGCTGGGAACGCCGTTTCCGTTTTCGAGTAATCCGGGTGCCACAGCGTGGCAGTCTGCCCGCGGCACGTCTCCGGCGGGTGCAGCACGCAAAAGCCGATGCGGTTGCGCATGAAGGTGGATTTCGCTTCGCCGTCGAACCGAAACGCGATCCGCCCGTCCTGCAGAACGATGTCGGCGTGCCACACGAAGTGAACGTCGTCCCGGTGATGCGTGCTGGTGTATCGCACCCGCGTCCGTTCCGGCGTTTCCTCGGTCATCTCGTCGGAGATCACCCCCGGCACGGTGCCCCAGTTGCGGTCCCGCACGGCGGCGTACCACCTCCGGCACACCTCGATGCCGCCGACCTTCACGTACCGCAAATCACCCGCTTCGTACACGGCGGTGAGCGGTCCGGCCCGCAGCACCCGCCGCGGCGGGAGCGGCTCCGGCGAACCGTAGTAGCAGAGCGGCACGCTCACGGTTGCGGCCCGATCTTGTCCCGCACGGTGCGGAAGCACCGCCTGAGTGCTTGCTGGTAAATCCACAGGTCGGCGGCGTACACTAGCAGCCGAAAGCCGTTCTCCGGGCCGGCGGCCAGTTCGTCCGGATTCATCACCGCCAGCGTCGCTACCTTGTTGTGCTTGTGGCACGCCTCCACGATCCGCTTCGTCGCGTTCTGGAACTTCGGGTGGTCGAACTGGCCGGGGATGCCGAGCGAGGTGGTCAGGTCGAACTGGCCGATCCACAGGGCATCGACGCCCGGCGTGGACGCGATGGCGTCCACGTTCCGCAGCCCCTCTTCGGTTTCGATCTGGGCGATGAGGAACACGTTGTCGTTGGTGTGCTGCATCTTGGCCGTCAGGTCGCCGCCCTTGTAGTCGTCGTGGGCGAGTGCGAACGCACACCCCCGCTTCCCCCGCGGCGGGTACATCGCACACTCGACCGCGAACCGTGCCTGCTCAGGGGTGTTTACCAGCGGGATGACCAAGCCCATTGCCCCCACATCGAGCGCCCGGCTGATGAGGTGGTACTGGGTAGTCGGCGGGCGGACGAACGGCACCAGATCGGCACACCGGGACGTGGCGATCACCTGTCGGACCGTTTCCATGCTCCAACCGGAGTGCTCCATGTCGAACACGCAGAACTCCGCCCCGGCCTCGGCCATGATGCGACCGGTGCCGGTGGTGGCGAACTCGATGTTCATGGTGCCCAGGCTCACCCCGCCGGCAGCCAGCGTCTGCTTCACCCGGTTGTCTCTCACGCGAGGCCTCTCGTGAATTGTGCGAGCCTGTTCAAGAACTTCGGCGAGGTCAGCACCTCGCGGTTGACCACGAACTCCGGAGCCTTCCCGTGCCCCACCGCCAGCAGGCTATGACAGGCGCTGCGGCCGTTGTTGCGGAAGCACTCGTCCGTCCAGCAGACGGCGTGCGGGGCGAGGATCACGTTGTCCAGCGTCAGCAGCGGGTCGTCCGCCGCGATCGGCTCCGGGTCGAACACGTCCAGCCCGGCCCCGGCGATGCGGTTCTGTTGCAGCGCCGCGGTGAGCGCCGCCTGATCGACGATCGGCCCGCGGGCCACGTTGATCAGGTACGCCGTCGGCTTCATCCGCCCCAGCCGTTCGGCGTTCAACAGGTGGTGCGTCTTTTTCGATAGCGAGCAGCAGACGACGACGAAGTCGGATTCGCCCAACAGCCGATCGAGCGGCACCAGCTCCACGCCGTCCGAGGCGGTGGTCAGGAACGGGTCGTACCCCAGGTGTCGCATGTCGAACGGCTTCGCCAGGTGGAAAATCTCCCGGCCGATGTTGCCCACCCCGATGACGCCGAGCGTGCGGCCGGTCACACCCATCCCCATGTGGTTGAGTTTTTCGGCCCAACGGCCGGCGCGGGTGAGCCGGTCCTTCACCAACAGCTTGTGCGAACATGCCAACGGGAAGGTGATGGCACTCACCGCCACAGGGCGGCGAACCCCGTCCGGGGTGATGGTCAGGGCGACCCCGGCGGCGGTGCAGGCCTGCACGTCGATGTTGTCGTACCCCACCCCAAACCGTGCGACGACGGCCAGCCGGTCGTTCCCTGCCAGCGTGCCCGCCGTCACCTTCGGGCCGAGCACCAGCAGCCCGTCGTACCCGGCGATCTGGTCGGGCCGCAGCTCTGGGGTGTTCTCTGCCAGGAACCCCCATTCCACCCCGGGCGAGTCGAGCAGCGACAGGCCGATGTCACCGAAGGCGACGTCACCGGTCGGGGTGAGGAAGTCACGGGTGAGGCCGATGCGAAAGGGCATGACGCCGACGCCGCGGGAGGGATCGAGATCGCGGGAGATGGTGTACGGCGGCGGCCGGCGGCCAACAAGGCACCCCGACCCAACCGGAGTGAAGGGAGGCTTCGGCCCGGCCACGAACCACCGTCCGGTTCGCGCTCACTTCCGTTTGCCCGGCAGCGGGTACTTCTTCGCCGCGACGTCCAACACCAGCACCCGATCGAGCAGTTCCCCCTTGTCCGGGTGAGTGAACTCCCGCCCGCAGGTGTTCGGGTACTCGCCGATACTCGTCGCCTCGCCGGCCCGCGGGTTGAACCACCACGCGCTCACCGTCTCCCCCTTGACGGCGGCCGTCTTCACTTTGAACGGCCGGCCGATTGGGGCGTACGCCATTGCGTAGGTGCCGGCGGAGTCCCGCGTGGCAACGAACCGCCGAGTGCCGGCCCACGACACGGACGTGGCCACCCGATCCGTCACGATCACCGAGTCGTCCGGGATGCGGGTGAGGAACAGGCGGGATTCGATCCGCCGCCGGCCGTGGATCATCTGGCCCGCGCCGGGGTCGTTGATCGCCTCCGTCCAAGGCAGGAGGGGCGCGTTCACCGCGGCGACGCCCGGCTTCCAGAACGCCCAGACCCGCTGCCCGCGGTACAGAATCCGACCGCACACCCGACGAAGCTCGGACGGCGCTTGCCTTCCACCCCTCCGGCTCGGAGCACCGGCCCAGGAGTCAGCCCTTCGGCTTCAGCCGCTCGTTACGCCGAGATCAGGGATGTGTCCGAGCCTGTTAGCAGCCGGGCGGCCGCATAGCACAAGGTCGAGTAGTGGGGCACCGTGGCCAGCCCGAGGTGGTCCCGGAGTTCGGCGAAGTCGGCCAGGAGCTGGGCCACCCCCCGTAGTCAGTCTTGAGGAACGTCCTTAGGGCCAGGACGGCGAACAGCTGGTGGGCGGTGAAGTCCTTGCGGCTGGTGGGGCACGAATGGACCGGCAACACGTCCCGGGCGACGAGGGATTCTCGCACCACCGCCCGCGGGGCCTTGGTTTCGTGAGTCAGCGCCGAGTCGGGCGGGTCTTGGTTTGCGACGGCTTCGCCTTCGGCTCCAACGGCCCGTCCCGCCGCTGGGCCAGCATGAACGTATACAGCTGCTCGGTCGCCGACTCCCAGTCGCCACCTTTGGCCCGGGCGATCAGCCGGTCGAGGTGGTCGGCCGCGTCCGCCGGCAACTTCCCGTCTGTTCGGTGCGCCTGTAGCCGTCGCTCGCAATCGGCCACTTTGGCCGCATCACGCATACGGACGGCGGTGTAGAGGGCGTCCACGGCCCGGAAAGCGTCCTCGTCCACCCCCATCTGCGGCGGCGACCGGAAGGCGAACAGCCCGACCGCGATCACCCCGACCGCCACCCCGCCGAACGCCGTCGGCCGGACCCACGGCCGGCCGGTCCCGCTAGTAGTCACCGGCCACCTCCCCCCCGTCCCGGGTGGCCAGGGCGACCCAGGTGAGCGGGTTGACGAACGTGCCGACGAATCGGACTGACCCGTCCCCGAGCAGCACGTTGCACCCGGTGCCGTGCTCCCCCCACATCTGGTCGGTGTGGCCGAACGGGTCGTTCGGGGCGTGGATGATGACCTGCGGGTGGTCGTGGGTGTCCGGCCCGCTGTGTACCCCGACCAGGCAGCCGGCCCCGTTGTTTTCCGACGGCCACGGCCGCAGGTCCAGCCGCGGCGGCGTCACCGCCCCCGGCACCACCCCGACCCACGTCTTGTTGCTCAGCAATGAGCTATGTTCGCCGATGAAGATGGTGTTCGACAGCCCGTCGGTGACGCCGGCCACCCGGACCTTCGAGTTGCGGTAGAACGGCCCGTCGATCCGGGCCGGCTTGTTACCGTTCTCCGGGATCGGCTCCGGCACGTCGTAGTCGTAGCAGTAAGCGGTGGTCCGACCCCACGGCTGGTGGATGCCGGCGTTGGTCACGTAGTGCGAGTGGGCGAACCGGATGGCCGGGCTGAAATCGACCCCGTGCCGCACGTCCGCCCCCTCCCTCTGGACGTTGAACCCGTCGCCGCCGCCGGTGGCCGACGGGCAGAGGAACACCGCCACCCGGGTTCGGGCGGGGGCCGCGTTCGCCGGCGCCCAGCACGGCAGGTCCAGATTGAACTGGCGGTACAGGTTGTCCTGTTCCAGGTGCGGCAGCAGGAACACCCCCCAGGCGAACCCGGGCGGCCCGTTGCGGTGCTCGTCCCCGTAGCTGATGCCGAACGCCGTCCCGTCGGCCCGAGGGTCGGACGTGACATAAGCCGACGGGAACCGGCCGTGCGACCCCTCGTAGCTGTGCAAAGCCAGCCCGATCTGCTTCAGGTTGTTCTGGCACTTCGTCCGGGATGCGGACTCCCGCACCTTCTGCACCGCGGGCAGGAGCAGGCCGATCAGCGTCCCGATGATGGCAATGACCACCAGCAGCTCGATCAGGGTGAACCCGAGTTTTCGCGTTGGGCCAGTCACGATGCGACCCTCGAAGGATCGGTGAACCAGTCGATTAGGTTAAACTAATTACGCGATTTGTCCAGACAACTCGGTTGCTATTGGGCGGCGAATTGGTGACCGGTGCAGCGGCGCTCTACAGTTCAGCGATTCGGACCGGAAGCGTCGGGGCGGCGTTATGAGCGGTGACGCGGACGGATTCCTGGAACGCATTCGCGAGGTGCCGGACGACGACGCCCCGCGGCTCATTTTCGCCGACTGGCTGGACGAGATCGGCGACCCGGACCGGGCCGAGTTCGTCCGGGTACAGGTCGCCTTGGCCCGGCTGGCCCGGTTCGACCAGGCCCGGACGGGTCTGGTCCGGCGTGAGCGGCAGCTGCTCGACCGGCACGCCGACCGGTGGGCGGCACACTTTCAGGGGAAGGCGACCGGCCCGGTGTTCCGCCGCGGGCTGGTGGACGAGATCAAGGTCTCGGCACGGCAGTTCGTGGCGTTCGGGGCTGATTTGTTCGCCGCCGACCCGGTCCGTCACGTCCACCTGCTCGACCTCGGGGACTGCCCGGCGGCCCTCGCCTCCCCGTTGCTGGCCCGGCTGACCGGGCTGACGGTGTACGCCCAGCGGCTCGGGGAGCGGTCGGTGTGCGAGGGGCTGCTCGCCCGGGCGGTGGCCGAGGCCGGGCACCTGTCGAACCTGCGGCGGCTGCACCTGGGCCGCAACCGGCTCGGGGACGCCGGGGTCGGGTGGCTGGCCGACGCCCCGCACCTGGCCGGGCTGGAAGACCTCGACCTGTCCGAGAACGAGCTGACCGACGGGGCGGCGTGGGTGCTGGCCGGGTGCCCGCGGTTCGCCAACCTGCGGCGGCTGGAGTTGGGCGGGAACGACCTGTCGGCGGCCGGGGCGGCGGCCGTCGCCGGGTCCGGCTACCTGGCCCGGCTGGACCGGCTCGGCCTGCGGGGGAACGCCCTCCACCGTCGGCCGACCGGGGCCGGCCTGGGGGGGCTGACCCGGGTCGCCGCCCTGGACCTGAGCGACACCCAGTTGGGGCCGGCGGGATTGGGCGAGCTGCTGGCGGACCGGCTGCGGGTACGGGCGCTCGACCTGTCGGCGACCGGCCTAGGGGACGCGGGGGCGGTGCGGCTGGCCGAGGCGGCGGCGGTCAGCGACCTCCGGCGGCTGCGGCTGCAGAACAACCGGATCGGCGACGCCGGGCTGGCGGCCCTGGCCCAGTCCCCGCACCTGCGGCGGCTCGGCGAACTGGACGTGACCCACAACCCGGTCGGCACCCTGGGGCTACGGGCGGTGCTCCGGCCGGGGGCGCTGCCGGCGCTCAAGGCGCTGGCGTACCCGAAGATCGGGGTGTCGTTCCGGGTGCGGCAGGCGCTGGAGATGCGGTTCCGGTCCCCGGACGAGTGACCGACAGGGCTACTTCTTCCGCAGGGCCGCGAACCGGGTCGCGAAGTCCGGCTGCTTCTGGAGGTACAGGTAGTCGGGGTCGGTCCGCACCTCGGCGTACTTGGCCGGCACCGCGGCCAGCCGGCCGACGTACTGCCAGGCCAGGTTCAGGTACGCCCCCCGGGCGAGCCGCTGGGCCCAGGTCAGCTTGCCGCCGGCCGCCGCCTCGACCGCCTCGGCTGCCAGGGCGTAAGTGGCGCCGGCGTTGAACACGAACGGGACGGTGGTGGGGTACTTGTCGGCCGTCTCCCGAAGGGTCGCGGCCGCCGCCTCGGGGCGGCCGGCCCGCACCTGGGCGAGCATCAGGTTGATCAGGTTGCTCTGGGTCGGGGCGGTCTGCGCCAGCTCCTCCCGGATGGACAGGCACCGCTCGAAGGTGGCCTTCGCCTCCGCCCGGTGATTCGTCATCTGCTGGGCCGCCCCCAGTCGGTAGTAGGCCATCGCCCAGTTCTTGCGGACGTCGCTCGGGGCGGTCGCCTGGGTCAGGTGGACGAAATTCTTCTGGTACGGGCCGGCCGCGTCCCCCGGCTTGCCCTGGAACAGGCACAGGTCGCCGACCCACCCGTGTGCGGACGCCAGTTCAAGCCGATCGGGGATGGATGCCGGCAGGCCGGCCGTCACCTTCTCCCGCATCTCGGCCGCCTTCCGGGCGTACTCCAGAGCTTTGGCCGGGTCTGCTGCCAGGGTGAGGGAGTAGGCCGAGTAGACGGCGGCCAGCCCGCGGCGGAACCCGGCCAGCCCGTCGGTCGTTTCGGTCCACTTCGCCCCACCCGGCTGCGCGGCCCCGGCTTCGGCCAGCCGGAGGGCCTCCTCCCGGTCGGCGATCGCGTCCTGGTAGTGCCGCCGGGCGTCGGCCGCCCGGCCGGTTCGGCGGGCCAGCTCCCCGAGGTTGAAGTGGGACTCGGCCAGGGAGGCTCGGGCGTCGGCCGGGAAAAGGTGGTCCCGGGTGCCGGCCGGGCTCTTGGGGGCGTCGACGATCTCTTTCCGGAGCTTCAGCCCGGCGGCAATGTCCTCGGCGGCCGCGTCCGGGTGGCCGGCGTCCAGGGCCAGGCTGCCCCGGCGGGTCAGGGCCAGGGCCAGGTTGCCCCGGGCCAGGTCGCTGTCCGGGTTCGCCTGGGCCACCCCCTCCGCCCGCTCGACGGCCAGACGGTACTGCTTCTCGGCGTCCTCCAGAAGCTGCTTCCGCTTGGTCGGGTCGGTCGCGTTCCGGGCGTCCTCCTGGTACTGCTGGCCGAGGGTGACGAGCGCCCCGATCAGCACCCGGTCCCGGATGCCGGCGTTCTCCCCGGTGACGGCCGTCAGCCGCTCCAAGTCCTTGCGGACGAACTCGGTCAGCGGCACCCGCTGGTCGGCCAGCCCCAGCCGGGTGAGCGTCTCGACCACGTTCCGCATCAGGAACCGGACCCGGTCGGCGGTGGCGTTCGCCTGCTTCTCCACCTCCGCCTTCTCGGCCGCCAGGGCGACGTTCTTCCCCTCGATCTCGATGTTCTTGACTTCCAGGTCGCGGTTCTTCCCCTCGATCACCTCGTTCTTGGCCCGCAGGTTCAGCCCGTACACGACGGCGGACGCGACCAGCAGGGCGGACAGCCCGAGGACGGCGAACGTCAGCCCGGCCTGGACCGGCTTCCGCCTGGCCCACCGGACCACCTTCTCGACCGAGCTGACCGGCCGGGCCAGGATCGGCTGGCCGTCGATGTACCGCTGGAGGTCGTCGGCCAGGCTCTCGGCCGACGGGTATCGTTTGCCTGCCTCCTTCTGCATGGCCTTCAGGCAGATGGTCTCCAGGTCTTTCGGCACCCCGGGCTGGAGGCGGCTCGGGTTGACCGGCTCGCTCGACCGCACCTGGGCCAGCACGGCGACCGCGCTCGGGCCGCTGAACGGCGGCCGGCCGGTCATCAGCTCGTATAGGGTGGCCCCCAGGCTGTACACGTCGGCCAGGTGGTTGATGTGCTTGGTCTTCCCCTCGGCCTGTTCCGGGGCCATGTAGTTCGGGGTGCCCATGACCGCCCCGGTCCGGGTGTGGGCCTCCGAGTCGTCCTGCTGTTTGGCCAGCCCGAAGTCCGTGATCTTGGGCGACTTGTCCGGGGCGAGCAGGATGTTGGCCGGCTTCAGGTCGCGGTGGATGACCCCCTTGGTGTGGGCGTAGTGCATGGCCCGGCAGACCCGCTCCATCAGCCGGGCGGCGTCCTTGGGTTCGAGCGAGTGCTTCCGCAAGTGGGTGTCGAGGGCGCCCCCCTCGACGAACTCCATGGCGAAGAACGGCAGCCCGTCGTGGTCCCCGATGTCGATGACGCGGACGAGGTTCGGGTGGTCCAGCTTGGCCACCGCCCGGGCCTCGGCGGTGAACCGGGCGAGCTGGGCGGCGCTGGCCCGGCCGCCGGCCAGCACCATCTTGAGGGCGACCAGCCGGTTCAGCCGGGTCTGCCGGGCCTTGTACACCACCCCCATCCCGCCGTGCCCCAGTTCGGCCAGGATCTCGTACTCGGACAGCTTGTCCGCATGGGCCGACCGCGGGCCGCCCTCCCCCGACAGCCCCGACCCGAGGGCAAACTCCCCCCGGCCGTCGCTCTCGTACTCGCCGACCACCTTGGTCCGGCCCGGGTCGGCCGGAGTGTCCGGGTCGGCGGTCGAGGCCAGCGGGTCGTTCGCGAAGGACTGCGTCTCCGGCCGGTCCGGGGGCGCGTCGTACTGGCCGGTGGGTTGGGCGGGGTCGGCCGGAGGGGCGGCGAGCGTCTGGGTGGTCGAGCTGATCAGGGCGGCGAACCGGTCGCGGTCGGCGGCGGAGAGGGGGGTCAGGAAGGGGGCGGGGTCCGGCGGGGCGGACCCGGCCGGGGTGCGGTCGACCGCCGCCCGGTAGAGGTCGAGCGCCCGGCGGAGTCGGTCGTCCGGGGAGGGCGGGTCCGGGGTCATAGGTCGGACTTTCGCAGGCTCCCGGGGAACGGGGTGGGGTCGGTCACCGAGGCCAGCCGGACCGCCTCCCGGGCGAGCAGGACCAGCGGGGTGTCAGGCAGCCGGGCCAGAATCCCGGCACACGTCCCGCAGCCGCCCACGTGGCTTTCCACATCCGACTGGTCGGCCGGCTGTAACCGCCCGCAGTGGAACGCGTACAGGACGGCGGTCGTCGGGTGGCTGACGGTGGTGGACATGGGCATCCGTAAGTAGCGAGGCCGGGCGCCGTCTAACTAATAATTTCACAGACGAGCTATTTCTTTCAGAACTCACACAACAGGCAAGAAAACTCTACCACAACTTGCCGCGCCAGATGGCGTCGCTGGCCAGGGTGTGGAAGCAGGTCAGGCTCGCCGCCAGGGTGCGGAGTACGCGTCCGAGTCCTTGTGCTCCCTAGGCATGCGGCGAAACTGTGGCATCAACTCGGGGGTGTATGGTCTGGCTGTTTCGGCCCACTGATCCAGCGTTCGCGAGCAGCGCCGGGAGTCGATTGTGTCCAATACCGGCAATCCTTCAACAGAGACGAGATGGACGCCCCCGATGTCGAACCGGCATCCGACGACAGCCGTCTTAGCAAATGTCATACCGGATACCGGGATGTCAAGGTCAAGTCAATACGACTACCAGCCGAATAACCGAATTGTGCCGATCGTACCGCCACACGAGGCGAGGTCAACAGAAATGCGGCCTCGGGGTCACCAGCCCAGGGGCTTGGCAAGAGACGATTAGAGCCAGCCTGAAGATTCCTCAGCCGACGGCGAACCGAAGCCGTATCCTGACCTCTCTAGACATCAGGGACGGGTTCCGCGCAAGCGGAACCCTGGCATCCGCTTTCCGTTTCAAGGCTCCCGCGGCGCCCGCCCGGGGGGAAGGTCGCTTCGCTTGACAGACACGCTCACCGCGGACCCGACGACCGGGTTCGCGGCCCTCGGACTCGACCCCCGGCTCACCGCCCCGCTCGCCGCCCACGGGTACACCGACCCGACCCCGATCCAGCGGGAGGCGATCCCGCCGCTCCTGGCCGGCCGCGACCTGATCGGCCTGGCCGCCACCGGCACCGGGAAGACGGCTGCGTTCGCCCTGCCGCTGGTGCACCGGATCTCTGCCGGGCGGCGGGGCAAGCCGGCCGCGCTGGTGCTGGTGCCGACCCGGGAGCTGGCCGTCCAGGTCACGGCCGCCATCAGCCGGTACGGCCGGCCACTCAAACTGAGCGTCCTGCCGGTGTACGGCGGGGCCGGGTTCGGGGACCAGGCCAAGGGGCTGCGGGCCGGCGTCGATGTCGTCGTGGCCACCCCCGGCCGGGCGCTCGACCACCTCCGCCGCGGCACGCTCGACCTCGGCTCGGCGTCGGCCGTCGTCCTCGACGAGGCCGACGAGATGCTGGACATGGGGTTCGCCGAGGACATCGAGGCGATCCTGACCGCCACCCCGGCCGACCGGCAGACGATGCTGTTCTCGGCCACCATGCCGCCGCGGATCGCCGCCCTGACCGCCAAGCACCTGACCGACCCGGTACGGGTGGTCGTGACCGCCGCCCCCCCGGTCGCCGGAGTCGCCCCCAAGGTGCGGGAGACGGCCTACGTCGTCCCGCCGGGGTTCAAGACGGCCGCCCTGCTGCGGCTGCTCGACCACGAGGCGCCGGCCTCGGCGATCGTCTTCTGTCGGACCCGGCACGAGGCGGACGGGGTGGCCGACGCCCTGGCAAACGGCGGGCATCGGCCGGAGACGCTGCACGGCGGCCTCTCGCAGGAGCAGCGGGAGCGGGTGATGCGGAAGTTCCGGGACGGGGCGACGGCCGTCCTGGTGGCGACCGACGTGGCCGCTCGCGGGCTGGACATCGACCGGCTGTCGCACGTGTTCAACTACCACCTGCCGCCGGCCGCCAGGCCTACGTCCACCGGATCGGGCGGGTCGGCCGGGCCGGCCGGGAGGGGTGGCGATCACCCTGGCCGAACCCCGCGACCGCCAGCCGCTCCGGCAGGTCGAGCGGGCGACCGGGCGGCGGATCACGGTTGGCCGGGTGCCGACGACGGCCGACCTGAAGAAGCGGCGGCTCGACCGGCTGCGGGACGCCCTACGGGACACCCTCCAGGCCGGCGGGCTGGACGAGTTCCGCGGCGTAGTCGAGGGGCTGGCCGGCGAGTTCGCGCCCGAGGACGTGGCCCTGGCGGCGGTCGCCCTGGCCGTTCGTGGGCGGCCGGTCGCCGACGGGCCGGACATCCCGGCCGTCGCGGACGACCGGTCCGGGGCGAGGGAGCGGGCCACCCACAACCACCGGGCGGAGCCGCGGGACCGGCGGCCGGGTCGGGAGATGACCCGGGTGTTCGTCGGGGCTGGCCGGGAGGCGGGGGTCGGCCGGCGGGACTTGCTAGCCGCGTTCGGGGACATGGCCGGGCTGGGGCCGCGGGAGATCGGGTCGATCGACGTGGCCGACCGGTTCTCGCTGGTGGAGGTGCCCGGGGAGCTGCTCGAGTACGCTGTGGACGCCCTCCAGGGGGTCCGGCTGAAGGGGCGGGCGGTCCCGGTCCGCCAGGACCGCAGCTGGCCCGGCCGAGGTAGGGTGCCCGAGTTCATTCTGGCGGGCGTCGTTACCCACCCCGCGGAGGCCCGAAGGGTTTCCGGCCCCGCCCCCGCAGGGGTGGAAACCCAGGAAACGAAAGCGGACTGTCGGGTGCAAGAGGGCGGCGTCCTGATCGGCCCCACGGCCGGCCGTCGAGCCGGATCGGCGTAGGGCGGGTCGAGGAGGCTTTGCGACGACGACCCGCCGGCCCGGGCGGGACCGCACTGCCGCTCCTGAAGGCCTCGGTCTTCGTAGGGTGCGTGGAGGCTTTGCGGAACGCACCGCGGGACTTCCGCCCTCGGGTGACATCGTTGCCGGTGCGTTGCGCTCCAAAGCCTCGCTCCACGCACCTACGCAGGCCCGGCCCGTGAAGTGGCAACCGGTCCCCGGCGGCCGGCGGGTCGTCGTCGCAAAGCCTCCTCGACCCGCCCTACGAATGAATCACCCGCGGTCGTGTTCGGTCCCGAGACCCGGAGGTTCACCCGATGGACCAATTGACCCGTTAGCGGCAGGTCGTTCGTGAGGTGCTCGACGGGTACGCGGCCGTCTACCGGGCCGACCCGGGGGTGACGACCGAGGTCGTCCACGACCCGACCCGGGACCACTTCGAGCTGATCCGGGTCGGCTGGGACGGCCGCCGGCCGGTCCACTACGTCGTCTACCACATCGACCTGATCGGCGGCAAGGTGTGGGTCCAGCACGACGCCACCGACCGGCCGGTGGCCGACGAGCTGGTGCGGGCTGGCGTCCTCAAATCGGACATCGTCCTCGCCTTCCAGCCGGCCGACGTGCGGTCGCACACGGAGTTCACCGTCGGCTGATCACGCCGGAGCGGGTTGAACCGGCCGGTCGCCGGCCGTAGGACGACAGGGGTGTCGTCCTCCGAGGTGTTGTCGTGCGGGTCGCCTTGTTCTTGCCGCATCTGGGCGTGTCCGGCGGGCTGGGGGTCCACTGCCGCGGGCTGCTCGCCGCCCTCCTGCGGGTGTCCCCGGCCGACACCTTCGCCGTGTTCGCCCCGGAGCGGCCGCTCGACCTGTTCCCCCTAGCCGGCCTGGACGACACCTGGCAACCGCTCGTCGCCGACCCGCGGGTGACGCTCACCCCGCTGCCCTGGCCGGCCGGGGCGTCGCTGGCCGACCCGCTCGACCCGGTGCTGGCCGAACCCGTCACGGCCGCCCGGCCGGACGTGCTGCTCTGCTCGTACTACACCGGGATGGCCGGCCCGCCGTGCCCGCAGGCGGTGGTGTTCCACGACGCCGGGTTCCTCGAATTCCCACACGTCTTCGGCGAGACGGCCCGGCGACGGCGGGCGGCCGTCGAAGCCGCCCGGCCGGCGGTCCACACCCTGGTGTGCGTGTCGGCCGACGCCCGGGACCGCATCTGCCGGCTGCTGCCGTTCGACCCGGCCCGCACCGCCGTCGTCTGGCACGCCCTGTCCGACCCGCCGGAAGCATTCGCGGAAGCCGGCGACCGGACGCGGTTCAACGGCCCGCTGTGGGACGGCGGGGACACGCTCGCCGACTGGGGGCGGTACGTGTTCCTGCCGGTCGGGGCGGCGACCGGGTTCAACCGGGTGCGGAAGAACGTGCCGACCGGGGTTTCCGCGTTCCGCCGGCTCGGCGACCCGTCGCTCACGCTGGTGATCGCCAGCACCGGCAAGCTGCACGACAAGTTGCTCGGCGAGCTGCTCCCGGCGGACGAGCTGGCCGGCGGCGGGGTGGACCGCGGGGCGTGGCGGAGCCGGGACGGGCGGGTGGTCATCCTGCCGAACCTGGACCGTGGGCCGTTCTTGGCCGCCATGAGCCGGGCGGTGGCGGTGCTCTACCCGACCCGGTACGAAGGGTTCGGGCTGCCGGCCATCGAGGCGATGGCCCTCGGCGTACCGCTGGTCGCCGGCAACGCGACCAGCCTGCCCGAGGTGGTCGGCGACGCCGGGGTGCTGGTCGAACCCGACGACGTGGAGGGGTTCACGGCAGCCCTGCGGCGGGTGCGGGACGACGCCGCGTTCGTGACGGAGTTGGTGCGGAAGGGGAGGGAGCGGGCGGGGCAGTTCACACCCGAGCGGATGGGCGAAGAGATGCGAAGTGTGTTCGCGGGGATGGTTTCGTAGGGCGTAGGCGGAGAGTGTGGCGGTGTAGCGGCGGACCCACCGGGTCCGCCCGTCGCCCCGCGGACCCGGTGGGTCCGCCGCTTACCGCCCCTCCCGCAGCCGGTCGCCGAGGAAGTTCTCCAGGTCCGGGATGTCGTAGATCTTCTTGACCGTCTTCTCCACGTCGTACTCGACCCGCCGGTACTTGATCGTGTCGTCGTCCACCACCACGTAGCACGCCCGCCAGTTCCCGTCCCGCGGCTGGCCGACGCTGCCGACGTTGCACAGGGTCTTGCGGCCGTCCAGCTTGTACACCCCGTTGATGTCCTCCGGGGAGAGGAACTGCAGGTTCTCGGTGAACACGCCCGGCACGTGGGTGTGCCCCTGGAAGCAGTACTTCTCCACCAGCGCGTAGATCCGCTCCATCTTCCGCTGGTTGTAGATGTCCTCCGGGAACACGTACTCGTTGAGCGGGTTGCGGGCCGACCCGTGGACGAACAGGTGGCCGTTCTCCTTGTGGGTCCGCGGTCGCTCGGCCAGGAACTCCCACCGCTTCTCCCGGATCGGCTTCGGGTCCGGCCCGCCCTCCAGTTGGGCGCGGGTCCAGAAGATGGCCCGCTCGGCGCTGGCGTTGAACCCGTCCGGGTCGAACATCGCCCCCTGGTCGTGGTTGCCCATCAGCACCAGCTTCATGTCCGACACCAGGTCGATGCACTCCCGCGGGTTCGGGCCGTACCCGACCACGTCCCCGAGACAGTAAATCTCGGTGATCCCCTGGCTCTTGATGTCCGCCAGCACCGCCTGGAGGGCTTCCAGGTTGCTGTGGATGTCGCTGATGATGGCCTTCACGCCGGGACTCACTGGCCGGGGACCGGACGGGGGCAACCCCCCGGGATGATTAGCAAATATAGATCACGGTCCGGTTTCCGTAAACTACCCCACTCTACGCCGTCACCGGAATCGGCGTCAAGCGGACGGCAGAACGCCCACCCGCGATACCGGGTGGGCGTTCGCGCAAACCGGCCCGACCGGTCAGTCAGACGATCAGCTTGGTGAACGGCTTGGGCTTGTCCACCACCTGCACCGGCCGGCCGCTCGGCGTCTCGTTCTTCTTGGTGTGGTCGATCCCGAGCAGCTCGCACACGGTGCCGAGGAAGTCGGTCGTGCCGACCTTGCCGTCCTCGACGGTGGCGCCCTCCTTGTCGGTCCGGCCGATCACGCCGCCGCCCCGGATGCCGCCGCCGAACATGGCCAGGCTCCACGCCTTCGGGTAGTGGTCCCGGCCCGGCTTGGCCCCCCGGGTGTTGATGTGCGGGGTCCGGCCGAACTCGCCCATCCAGACAACCAGCGTCGAGTCGAGCAAGCCCCGCTCCTTCAGGTCAGTGACGAGGGCGGCCAGGGCGCTATCTACCTGGCCAGATAGTGCTTTCACCCGGGCGAAGTTGTCCTGGTGGGTGTCCCAACCGCCGAGGTTCACCTCGACGAACGGCACCCTGGCCTCGACCAGCCGGCGGGCCATCAGACACCCCTCGGCGAACCGCCCGCTGCCGTACCTCCCCTTCGCTGACGCGGACTCCTGCCCCAGATCGAACGCCTTCGCCTCCTTCGACCGCATCAGGGCCACCGCCCGGTGGTACGTCGTCGTGTGGTCGGTGATGAGGCCGTCCTGGTACTCGTGGTAGAACGCCTTTTCCATCTGTTCCAGCAGGCCGGAGCGGCGGTCGAACTGCTTGTCCGAGACGATGGCCTTCAGGTCTTCGACGCCGCGGGCCGGGTCGGTGACGATGAGCGGCTGGTGCTTCGGCCCGAGGAACCCGCTGCCGTAGGACCGGTTGCCGATGCTGACGAAGTTGGGCACCGGGAAGTCGCCGCGACCCAGCTCCTTCGAGACGATCGCCCCGAGGCTCGGGTAGGTCAGCCCGCCCTGCCCTTCGCGGTAGCCGGTGTGCAGGTTGTACTTGGCCCGCGGGTGCGCCCCCTCCGGGGTGGACATCCCCCGCACCACCACCCCGTGGTGCATCACCTGGGCGACCCTCGGCAGGTGCTCGCTGATCTGCACCCCCGGGGCGCTGGTGCTGATCGGCAGAACTCGCCGGCCCCCTGCTGTCCGGCTTCAGGTCGAACGTGTCCTTGTGGCTCGGCCCGCCGTCCATCCACAGCAGGATGCAGCTTTTCGTCTTCTTCCGCCGGCAGCCGGGCCGGCGGCGTGGTTGGCCAGCACCACTTGAGCCAGCCGGAGGTGGACAGCAGGCCGACGCCGGCGGCGGACAGCTTGAAGTCGCGGCGGAGGGTGTCGGGGAACATGGTTCGGTATGGGGTGGGAGTGGTTGGGCCAAGCCCACCCGTTGCAACAGGTGGGCTTTCGGGCTGTCACCGCACCATCGCGAACTCCTGCTGTTCAGCAGCGGCCCCAGCAGGTCGCCGAGCGCTCCTGCGGGGCGCCCGCCGGCCGCGTACTTCCGCACCCGGTCCTGCTCGGCCGGTGTCGGCCGGCGGGAGGCGTCGCCAGGTACAGCTCCTCGACCGCCGCCCCGGGGCTGCCCCGGCTTGACGAACTGGCGGGCGGCCAGCGGCCGCGGCCAGCCGGCTGTTCATCAGCTTGAGCGCTGCGGGATGCCGGCGTCGTACTCGGTCAGGTTCGTCTCCTCCGCGCCCGGCCAGGTAGAACTGGACGAACCGGTCCCGCGGGGTGAGCACCAGCCCCGGGGCCGCCCCGGCCCCCTTCTTCGGCCCCTGGGCCATCGCCGCCGGCTGGCCGGTCACTTGGCCCAGGCTGTCGAACAACTGCTCGGCGCTCATCACCTTCATCTGCACCCGGGCGAACAGCGCCGGATCGGCCTTCTCGCTGCCCGGGGCCGGCTTGCTCGACCGGCCGTAGGCGTCCGACAGGCAGATCGCTTTGGTCAGCGCCTTCAGGTCGAACCCGCTGGCCGCGAACCGCTTGGCCAGGGCGTCGAGCAGTTCCGGGTGGGACGCCGAGTTGTCGTCGTGCATGTCGTCCACCGGGTTGACGAACCCCCGGCCGAACAGCTGCGCCCAGGTGCGGTTGACCATCGCCCGGGCGAAGTACGGGTTGTCCGGGCTGGTCATCCAGTTGGCCAGGTGCGGCCGGTACGCCTCACTGCCGCTGATCTTCGGGGTGTCACCGCTGAGGAACTTGGCCGGCACCGTCTTGGCCGACTCGGGGAAGAAATCTTTGGCCCGGCTCTTGACCGGCAGTTCGCGGACCCCGGGGCTGTAGTTGGCGTCCGCCTTGGCCGGCCGGATTCCGCGGTCCGGCTGTACCTTGCTGAAGAACGCCGCCATCCCCCAGTACTCGGTCTGCTTCCAGGCGGTGAACGGGTGGTTGTGGCACTGGGCGCACCCGAGCCGGACGCCGAGGAAGTGCTGGGTCACGCTGTCGGTCAGCTTGTCCACCGACCGGTTGGTCAGGAAGTAGGTGACGGCCGGGTTCTTGTCCTGGGTGCCGGTCGCGGTGACGATCTCCCGGACGACCTTATCCCAGGGGGTGTTGTGGTTGAACTGCTCGGCCAGCCAGTCGATCATCGGCTTGCGGTCGATGAACCGGTTGTCCGAGTCACGGGGGAGTAGCTTGGCCTGCCAGATGTCGGCCAGGTGCCGGCCGTACTTCGGGCTGGCGAGCAGCTCGTCGATCAGCCGGGCCCGCTTGGCCGGGTCTTTGTCCTCGAGAAACGCGCGGGCCTGGGCGGCGGTCGGGATGACGCCGGTCAGGTCGAGGTACGCCCGACGCAGGAACTCGGCGTCGGACGCCTTGGCCGCCGGCATCACCTTCTCGGCGGCCAGCTTGGCGTTAACCTCGTCATCGATGAGCTTGGCCAGGCCGGCCGGGTCTGCCGGGACCGGCGCGGACCGCTTCGGGGCGGGCGCCTGCTGGACGGCCGGCGGGGTGGCGGCAGCCGTCTTCTCGGCGAGCGCGGCTTTGAGCTTTTGCCGCTTCTCTTTCTTGATCTGTTGCGGGGTCTTCGGCGGGTCGGCGGCTTCGGCCGGGAAGTCGGCCAGGATGACGCCGGCGGTCAGGGCGAGTAGCCCGAAGAAGCGGATGGCCTTCACGGTCGGCACCTCCCGGTCGGCCCCGGGTCGTCGGGGCCGTCGTGAGGAGATTAACACCGGCTGGCCGGGATAGTGTCGCGGAAAGTGGGATGAGAGCCGCAGGAAGATCAACCTAACCCCCCGGCCCCCTTCCCTACGAGGGAAGGGGGAGCGAGTGGGCGGCAACGTCCGAACGACGGCTCCCGGTCCTGGCGGCAAGAGCACCCCGCTTGCTCCCCTCTCGCCGAGGGAGGGGGCGGGGGGAGGGGTTGCCGCCCCGACCCGATCCGGAGAGTTCCGAGGCACAGACACGGGTGGGAGGCGTGACCCCTCCCCCGCCCCCCCCCTCCCCCCGAAGCGGAGAGGGGGAGCAAGCGGGGCGTGTGTCCGGACAGAAACACCGCTTACGGACGCTAGCTCTCACCCCCTTGCTCCCCCTTCCCTCGTAGGGAAGGGGGCCGGGGGGTTAGGTTTCAGGACCACCACCCCGCCCGAAACCGCGCCCACCACCCGAGCGCATCGCCCCCCTTGCTCCCCCTTCCCTCGTAGGGAAGGGGGCCGGGGGGTTAGGTTTCACCCTCGCCCCAGCTCAGAACCACTCCTTCGTCCCGCGCTGGTAGGTGCGGATGAACTCGCGGTCCGTCTTGGTCAGGTAGATGATCCCCTCGATCAGCGGGACGAACGCCCCCAGCCCGCAGGTGAACAGGGTGAGGGCGATCTGAATGATGCCGGCGGTCGAGTACCCGAGGTAGAACTTGTGCACCCCCCACCCGCCGAGCAGCAGGGCGAACACCCCGGCGGTGATCCGCTTGCTCTCCTCGTCGTCCCGCCGTCGGCGGCTCGGCCGGTCGTCGTAGTCGTCCTCGTCGTCCTCGTCCCGCCGGCGGCGGCGACGGGGGCGGTCGTCATCGTCCTCGTCGTCCGCCTCGTCCCGGACGGCCCGCCGCTTGCTCGGCCGCGGCTCGTCCTCCCTTGCCCACCGGCTGCCGCCGTCGCCCCCGCCGGGCTTGGCCGCCTTGTACACCGCCTTGCAGTACGGGCACTCGACATCGTTGCCGAGGTCGCCCGGCTGGACGGACAGTTTGGCCCCGCACCCCGGGCACGGCTTGATCTCGACCGGGGCGCCGGCGGCCGGCTTCGGCGACGCGGCGGGGACGACGAACCTGGCCCGGCACTTGGCACAACTGGCCGTCGAGCCGGCGGCCGAGTCCTCGGCCGTGTTCACCGCCCCGCACCCCGGACACGCGAACCGGATCATCACTCCCTCCCCGCGGTCACTCGAACTCGTCCCCGAACTTGATCATGGTCATCAGCGCCTGCACCCCGTACCCGCCCCAGATGCCGGTGGCGACAAGCCCCCCGCACCCTTGTGGGATGGCCCCGCCGATGAAGTTGGCCCCCGCCCCGACCAGCGACAGCACCCCCAGGATCAGCCCCACCCCGGCGGTGCAGAAGGTCAGGATGCGGCCCCAGTTCTTCCGCTGGCTGACCCCCACCCCGGCGGCGATCAGGGCGCCGGACAGGAGCAGGTACACCACCCCCAGGACGAACATGATGGTGGTCAGCAGGCCCGGGTCGATCGGGCCGGCGTTGTTCGCAGCCCCGCCCGGCTGCCGCTTCATCGCCTCCCCGGCGAACGCCCCGACGCCCGTCACCAGACACCCACAGCACAGCGACAGCCCGCCGAGTACGTAGTTCAGCCGGGCGACGGTATCGACCTGACTGCTCCGGCCCCGCGACCGCCGCCGGCGGCGCGGGCGGTCGTCGAAGTCGTCGTCCTCGTCCCGGCGGCGCCGCGGCCGGTCGTCATCATCGTCCTCGTCCCGCCGCCGACGGCTCGGCCGGTCCTCCTCGGCCTCGTCACGAACGGGCCGGCGGCGCGGGCGGTCCTCCTCCTCGTCCTCGTCCCGCCGGCGCCGGGGGCGGTCCTCCTCGTCGTCCTCCTCGCGGCGTCGGCGGCTCGGCCGGTCGTCGTCCCGGGCCGCCGGCAACGCCCCCCGGCTCGCCGACCCGCCCTGTCCGGGCCGCCGGGCCGTGTACACCGTCTTACAGTACGGGCACTCGACGTCCGCCCCGAGGTCGGCCGTCGCCACGCTCAGCCGGGCCTGGCACTTCGGGCACGGGGCGATCTCGACCGGGGCGTTCGGGTCGGCGGCCGGCGGGGGCGGTGGAACCGGGGCTGGGGGCGGGGCCGGCACCGGCGGCGGGGCGGCCGGGAACGATGGGGCCGAGGCCGACGGGTCCGCCGCCGGGATGACGAACTGCGCCTGGCACTTCGGGCACTTGCCGGTCTTCCCGCCCTTGGCGTCCTCGACCGTGTAGACCGCCCCGCACCCGGGGCAAGCGAACCGGATCATCGTCCCCTCGGTCGTGGTGTTCGGCACTCCGGATACAGTGTCGGACCCGGCCGGACCGCCGGCAACGACCGCCACTGATACTTCGTCCGACGCCTCACGAGATTGAACCGTTCCCACGGCGTGGGGCGATCCGTAACCCGTCCGACGAATTCGGGTAGCGCCCCCACACCTAAGCCGGTCCCCTCCCCCCTTGTGGGGGAGGGGACCAAACGGGGATTCAACCCAAATGCGGGTGGCGTCTCAGTATGGTGGATCTAGTGTCTTGTCTCCCCCTCCCCGAAGCGGAGAGGGGGAGAAATGCCCAAGCAACCGGAGACACTATCCAAATTCGGCTGGACTCACCCGGGGGTGCGGTTAGACTCGATCTTGGCGATCCCTCACTTTTCGACTCGCAACCCGATCGCCACATCGCTTCGGAGGGCCGTCAAGTGCCCTGCGCCCCCGCCCGCCCGCGCCCGGGGTTGACACTCGTCGAGTTGCTCGTCGTCATCGCCGTCATCGCGGTGCTCGTCGGCCTGATGCTGCCGGCCGTCCAGAAGGTGCGGGAGGCCGCCGCCCGCACCCAGTGCCAGAACAACCTGAAACAGATCGGGCTGGCGTTCCACAGCTACCACGACTCCCGGAAGCGGCTACCGGACGGCGGCCGGAACGGCTTCCACGTGGTGAACGGGGTGCCGGTCCCGGGCACCCCCGGGTGCGACAACGACCCGACCCGGGACACCGCCCCGTGCAACCTGAACGCCACCCGGGAGGAGTGGAGCTGGCCGTACCAGATCCTGCCGTACCTGGAGCAGGAGAGCCTGACCCGGCTGCCGCCGACGGCCGCCAACAACGCCCTCATCGGCCGCACCCCGGTGAAGGCGTACTACTGCCCGTCCCGCCGGCCGGCCCAACTCTACGGGAACGAGGCCAAAGGGGATTACGCCGGGAACGCCGGCACCGACAGCCTGGGGACGAACGGGGTGGTGATGGTCAAGTTCCGCGGCCCGCTCCGGCTGGACGGCGTCACCGACGGGACGAGCAACACGGTGATGGCCGGGGAGAAGCGGCTGAAGCTGGACAAGCTCGGGGTCAGCTACGACGACAACGAGCCGTTCACCCACCCCGGGTGGGACTCGGAGGTCCAACGGCGGGCGGTCTGGGACGAGGACCGGCCGCTCGGCGACCGCGGGCCGAGCCGGGACATCCGGACGACGCCGGAGGTCTGCCGGTGGCCCGACCCCGACTCCGGGCTGGACCAGTTCGGCTCGTCCCACCCGGCCGGGTGCAACGTGGTCATGTGCGACGGGTCGGTCCGGAACATCCGGTTCAACCCGGACCCGGAGACGGTCCGCCGGCTGTGCGTCCGCAACGACGGCCAGTCGCTCAACGGCAACTACTGACCGGCCCGGCGACCGGCCGGAGGG
>JAXMAZ010000016.1:0-163375 GCA_046350115.1 Gemmataceae bacterium | reverse complement strand
CTGCTCGTCCAGGTGTTCGACCCGGAGGGGGGCGAGGATGCGGCGGGCCGCGGACGCCGGCCGGCCGAAGGGCCGACGGTGGCGGAGCTGGCCGAGCCGCTGGTCCGGGAGCGGCTGTCTCGGGTGGCCCGGTGGGTCGAGGTCCGGCGGGCCAAGGACGGGGAGGTGCTGGTCCCGGTCCACCCGCCGGCCTGGTGTGTCAGCGCGATCCACCGCCGCCGGCGGTGGCCCGGCGTCCGCCCCCTCGACGCCCTGGTCCCGTTCCCCGTCGTCCTGCCCGACGGGACGGTGCTGAAGGCCAACGGGTACCACCCGGCCGCCCGGCTGCTGGCCTGCCTGCCGCCCGAGCTGGCCGTCGCGGTGCCCGACCGGCCGACCCGGGCGGACGTGGCCGCGGCGGTCGACACCCTGCTCGACGTGGTGGCCGACTTCCCGTTTCTCACCCGCGCCCACCGGGCCGCCTGGGTGGCCGGGCTGCTCACCCCGCTGGCCTGGTTCCTGTTCGACGGCCCGGCCCCCCTGTTCCTGATCGACAAGAACGTCCGCGGGGCCGGGGCCGGCCTCTTGGCCGACGTGATCGCCCTCACCCTGCTCGGCCACCGGTTCCCGGTGATGAGCTACACCAGCGACCGGGAGGAGCTGCGGAAGAAGATCACCGCCTTGGCCGTCGAAGGGGAGCGGCTGGTGCTCCTGGACAACCTGGACGGGCCGGTCGGGAACGACGTGCTGGACGCCGCCCTGACGGCCGACGTGTGGAAGGACCGGTTGCTCGGGGTGAACAAGACGTACCGCGGCCCGCTCCACCTGACCTGGTACGCGACCGGGAACAACGTCCAGTTCCGGGCCGATTCGTCCCGGCGGGTGTGCCACATCCGGATGGAGAGCCTGGACGAGCGGCCGGAGACCCGGACCGGGTTCCGCCACCCCGACCTGCGGCGGTACGCCCGGGAGCACCGCGGCCGGCTGCTCTCCGCCGCCCTGACCGTCCTGAAGGGGTGGCTGGCCGCCGGCCGACCGACCCACGGCCTGGCCGCGTGGGGCAGCTACGAGGAGTGGTCGGGGGTGGTCCGGGAGGCGGTGGTGTTCGCCGGTCTGCCCGACCCCGGGGAGACGCGGGAGGCGCTGCAGGCGGCGGCCGACCGGGACGCCGCCGCCATGCGGGACGTGATCGCCGGGCTGGCGGCCCTGGACCCGGCCGGCCGCGGGCTGACGGCCGCCGAGGTGGTGGCCCGGCTCAAGGCGGACCCGGTCCCGGACGAGCTGGCGGACGCCCGGGCGGGGGTGGAGGAGCTGTGCGGCAAGCTGGACGGGCGGGCGCTCGGGTACAAGTTCCGACACTTCCAGCGGCGGAACTTCGGCGGGCGGATGATCGACAAGGCCGGGTCGGACGGGCACAAGACGAATCGGTGGACGGTCCGGGCGGTCCGCCGGCCGGCGGGGGCTGACCCATGTCCGGGATCGCCGGGATCACCGGACCGGGCTAGTCCGGCCGCCGGAGATGCCGGTGATCCCGGACATGGTGCCAGCCCACAGTCCCGTCATGGGGGTCGGCTGTTCGGGACCGGCGACGGGGTGACGAACACCGACGTCTGGGACACCATCGGCCACTGACTCGCACCGGCCCCTCCGACTTTGACCGGCCCCGCCCGGGGCCGGTACGATCACCACCCCCATACACACGAGGCTGACATGGCGTCCCTGAGTGCGGATGATCGCGGCAACCGGACCATCCAGTTCGTGGCCGCGGACGGCAAACGGCGGAGCATCCGGCTGGGCAGGGTGTCCAAGAAAGTAGCCGAGTCGGTCAAGCTGAAGGTGGAAGCGCTGAACAGCAGCATCATCGCCAAGCTGCCGTTGGACCCCGACACGGCCGCGTGGGTGGCCGGGATCGGAGACGACCTGGCCGCCAGGCTGTCCGCCGTCGGCCTCATCCCGGATCGGCCGATGGCAACCACACTGGCCGGCCTGCTCGACCTGTATGCCACGGAGAAGGAGAGCGGCAACAAGCCCGGCACCCGGACCAATCACCGCACCATCACCAACGACCTGCTCGGCTATTACACCCCGACCATTGACCTCCGCTCCATATCCCCGGAGACCGCGCTCGGGTTTCTGGCCCACCTGCGTGAGCGGGAACTCGCCCCGGCCACCGTCGCCCGCCGCATCCGCCGGGTCCGGTCGATCTTCGCCTTCGCCGTCAAGAAGAAGCTGATCGCCACCGACCCGTTCGCGGGCGTGAGGGCGGCATCCGCCCTGCCGGCGGACCGGAAAGCATACGTGTCCGTGTTCGACACCGAGCGGCTGATCGCGGCCGCCACCCCGACGTGGCGGGTCATCATCGCCCTGTGCCGGTTCGGCGGGCTGCGATGCCCGTCCGAGGTGCTTTCCCTGACGTGGGCGGACGTGAACTTCGAGACGAACCGGATGGCCATCACCTCCCCCAAGACGGAGCACATCCCGGGAAAGGAGTACCGGGTCGCGCCGATCTTCGCCGCCCTCCGCCCGTACCTGGACGAGGCGTTCGAGCTGGCCGAGCCGGGCGGGGTGTACGTCGTCGGTGGGGCTCAGGGGGACCGCTACCGGGCGGCCTCGCAGGGGCCGAACGGGTGGGTGAACGCCAACCTGCGGACCCCGTTCGCCAAGCTCATCCGCCGGGCCGGTCTCCCGGGGTGGCCCCGCCTGTTCCACACCCTGCGGGCGAGCTGCGAGACGGATTTACTGGAGCGGTTCCCGATCAGCGCCGTGACGGAATGGTTGGGGCACTCGGCGACGGTCGCACTCAAGCACTACGCCCGGGTTCCGGACCACCTGTTCGACCGGGCGGCCGGAGGCGGTGCAGAAAGCGGTGCAGTTGTGGTGCAAAATGCGGTGCAGTCAGCAGCGGCCGGGAGCGGACAGGAAACGACGCAGCCGCCGGAAACCCTTCCCAGCGAAGGCTTCCGGCGGCTGCTGTCCCGTCCGGACGGACACAGTCCGGACGACCGACTGACCCTGCGGGGATTCGAACCCCGGTCTCAACCTTGAAAGGGTCGTGTCCTAGGCCTCTAGACGACAGGGCCGTGCCAACTCCCACTTTTTAAAGGGGGCGGGCCGGGTCGTCAACCCTCCCCGCGTGAAAGGTGAACCGGGTTGGCGGATATCTCTCTCTAACCCGCCGGCCCGGCATACAATCCGGGTTGGGCCACCGGACGCGACCCAGACCCCGCAGGAGCCTGTCATGGCCAGCCCGAACGTGCTCGAACTGACGACCGACAACTTCGACGCCGAGGTGAAGAGCGGCACCCTGGTGGTGGCCGACTTCTGGGCGCCGTGGTGCGGCCCGTGCCGCCAGCTCACCCCGGTCATCGACCGGCTGGCCGACCAGTTCGCCGGCAAGGTGAAGGTGGGCAAGGTGAACGTCGACGAGAACAGCGACCTGGCGGTCAAGTACGACGTGGCCACCATCCCCCGGGTGCTCATGTTCAAGGGGAGCGACCGGCCGGTGTTCCAGCACGTCGGCACCATCTCGGACGCCGAGCTGGCCAAGGTCATCCAGTCCCACCTGTAAGCCGCCGGCCCCGCAAAGTCTCCAAAGCCCAGGGACGACCGTCCCTGGGCTTTTTTTGCGCCCCCTCCCACGACTTGAGCCACTCTGAATTCTTCCCCCGGACCGGCCGATAACCTATGCGGGTTATTCCGCCGGGGCGGGGAGGCGACAGGGTGACACGGTGACGAGGCGACAAGGTGAACCGGACATTCACCTTGTCGCCTCGTCACCGTGTCACCTTGCCACCACAGAGGGGGCGACGACATGGACCCGCAGGCCGCCGAGTGGCTCGAACACGTCCGGGCGAAGCGGGCGGAGGTCCGGCAGCAGCGGGCGGACGCCGACGCCGCCCGCACCCAGGCCGACCGCCACGCCGCCCAGACCGACCGCCTCCGGCACGCCGCCCGGGCCGACCGGGTGAGGGCGAAGCAGCTTTACGCCCGGTTCAAGGAGCGGATGCGGCGGGAGGAGGCCGCGGCCCAGGCGGCCCGGGCCGCCGAGCGGGAGAACCTGGCCGAGGACCGTCGCCGGTTCGCCGACGAGGTGAAGCGGTTCCGGGCCGAGCAGGCCCGCTTCCACGAGGACGCCCTCGCCTCCCGGGACCGGCTCAACCGCGGCTGGGCGCTGCTGACCGACGGCCAGCGGCGGCTGCTGGCCGACCGCCAGGAGGCGGAGCGGACCGTCGCCGCCGAACAGGCCGCCGTCGAACAGCGGGCGGCCGACCTGGCCGCCGAGGTCGACCGGCTGACCGGCGCCCGGGACCGGACCGAGGCCCGGGTCGCCGATCTGCTCACGGAGATCGCCCGGCTGGACGCCCGGGCCGTGGCCGCCCGGGCGGTGGTGCAGCAGCTCGAAGAGCGGCGGGCCGCCCTGGAGGGCGAACTCGCCCCGCCCCGGGCCGACGCCGGGCCGATGGTGTTCGTCAACTCCGTGCCGCTGGACCTGCCGGCCGGCGAGAACGCCCTGCAACTGATGGCCGACCTGACGGACAAGGAGCGGGATCTGGCCCGGGAACGGGCCGGGCTGACCGCCGCCCGGGTCGAGCTGGAGAAGCGGGCGGCCGAGCTGTACGACCAGCGGCTGGTGCTGGCCGAGCAGGTGGAGGCGGTGACGCTGGCCCGGCACGCCTGGCAGGCGACCGAGTGCCAGACGGTCGCCGAGCTGGAGCAGATGGCCCGGGTGGTGTGCGACCGGGAGAACGCGGTGGACGCCCGCGGCCGGCAGGTGGCCCGGGCCGAGCAGCGGGTCCGCGAGCGAGAGGCCGAACTGGTCGAGTTCCGGGCCAAGCTGGAAGGGTGGCAAGCCGCTCTGACCGCCCACGAGGCGGCGCTCGCGTCCACCCGGGACAAGGCGGTCGCCGAGCTGACCGCCCGCCGGGACCAGTTGCACCGGTGGGAGGTGTCCCTGACCGACCTGAGCCGGCGGTGGTCGGCCGACCGGCGGCGGGAGATCGACACCCTGCGGTCCGAGCTGGCCGCGTGCGTGGAGGCCCGGCAGCGGTATACCGGCCTGCTCGCCGACCTGAACCGGGACCGGGCCGAGTTGACCGACCGGGCGGCGGCCGTGGCCGGCCGGGCGGTCGCCGTCGAGGCGGCGACCGCGGCCCTGGCCGACGGGCCGCAGCAGAAGCGGGCCGAGCGGAAGCTGCGGTTGGCAGGCAAGAAGTGGGAGGCCCACTTCGCCCGGGCCGGGCAGGAGCTGGACGCCCGCCGGCGGAGCCTGGCGGCCGAGGCGGACCGGGCGGACGACCGCTGTCGCGAGTGGGCGCGGGTGGCGGCCGATGCCGCCGAGCGGGGGCAGGCGGCGGCCGATGCCGAGCGACTCGTTGAGGCCGAGCGGCTGACCCGCACCCGGGAGCTGGACGAGCGGGCGGCCGACCTGGCGGTGAAGCTGGAGCAGTCGCAGCGGACGGCCCAGGAGTTGACCGCCGTGCGGACCGAGGTGGCCCGGCTGGCGGCGGCGCTGATCGACCGGGCGCCGGAGGCGCTGCCGGTGCCGGAACTGGTGCCCGAGGTGCTGGCGCTGCAGCCGGCGTGAAGTCCCACAAGCCCACCCGTCGCAACGGGTGGGCTTTCGCCCACTCACTTTCCCAACAGCCCGTCCACCACCCAGCAGCCGCGGACGTGCGGCCCCGGCCCGCGGCAGTGGTCCAGCACCCGCCGGTCGTCGCACCCCGCTTCTTCCAGCGCGTCGGCCAGCACCGGCAGCCGGTCGAACCCGGCGTCCGCGGCGATCCCCTCGGCCAGCCCGACGACGGCTCGCGTCCGCCACCGCTTGTCGAACGTCACCGGGTCGGCCGGGTTGACGAACACGTCCCGCACCACGCCGGCCAGCCGGTCCGCCCCGTCGTCCGGGGGCATGAGGGCGAGCGACTGCATCAGCCCGTGGCGGGCGGACGCGGGCGTCACCGGGGAGGCGACCGCGGCCCGGGCGACGGAGCTTCCGCCGGCCAACCGCAGGCTGTCCGTCAGGGCCGCCGCGACGCCCGGACGATCCCGCCGGCCCGCCCAAGCAGCGAGCCGAGATCGAGCACGACGGGTGGCTCGCCGGCTACCGTCCGCCGCAACGCGGCCCCGATCCCGCCCAAAGCGGCCGACGAGCGGGCCTGGACCGCGTCGGCCATCGCGGCCATCACCGCCCGCTCGGCCGCGGCCAGCTCGTCCGCCGTCGCCCGGCCGTCGGCGAACGCCTCGGCCACCTCGACCGCCTCCCGGCACCGGTCGTCCGGCAGTCGGTCCCAGGCCAGCCGGGCCGCCCCGCACAGGGCCAGCCGCAGCCTCCGCTGAACCCCCTTCCCCCGCGGTCGCCGGCCTGCCCGAAACACGGCGTCGAACGCCACGTGCCAGTCGGCCGCCTGCCACTCGGCGTCGGTCATGGGCACCCCCGTAAACGCCGCCGGGGGCCGAAGCCCCCGGACGAGTGACACGGATTGTCCGTAGGGCGGTGCCGAGTCTTCGAGGCCCGCCGCCTGGGCGACGGCCGTGGCCCGGACCGGCGGGCCTCCCAAAGCGTCGGCACCGCCCTACGAAACCGTCGCCGGGACCGCCGCCGGCTTCGGCTCGGTCGGGGTGAGGAAGGCGTGGACCAGCAGCATCCCGGCCCCGACCACCAGGCAGCAGTCGGCCACGTTGAACACCGGCCACTCGATCCGGTAGAAGTACAGGAAGTCCCGCACCCCGTTGAACACCACCCGGTCGTACAGGTTGCCGACCGTCCCGCCGAGGATCAGCCCGAGGGCGGCGCACAGCCACCCGTCGGCGGCCGTCGTCCGCCGGCTGGCCCACACCAGGATGGCCGCCGCCGCCACCACGCTCACCCCGGCGAAGAACTGGTTCGCCCCGCCCTTGTGCTGGCCGCCCAGCCCGAACAGCGCCCCGTGGTTGACCCGCGGCATGACCGGGGCGCTCCACGTCTGCAGCGGCTCGAACCAGCACCCGCACGGCGGCACGGTCGGGTCGAACTCGGCGGTGAACTTGAACCACCCGGGCACCACCTCCGACTCGCCGCGGAGCATGTCCGCCCCGCCGGCCTGGTACAGCCAGCGGAACATCCCGTACTTGGTGCCCAGGTCGGCCAGCAGCCCGACGACCGCCAGCGTCACCAGCAGCCAGCGGTACGAGCGGGGGGACGGGTTCGACATCGCGGGTCGCTCGGAGGAAGGCAGGGACACTGGCACGGTAGCCGGGCCGGCCGGACCCGTCAAGCGATCCGACCGGCACGGTCGGCAGACCGTCCCCGACCGCTATAACTGGCAACACCTGTGGTCGCAAGGCCGCCCATCTTGTTCTTTCTCCCCCTCTCCGCTTCGGGGAGGGGGCCGGGGGGTGGGGTCAGACCTGCCACCCATCGCTGTAAACTCGGAGTCCCAGAATCGGGTCGCAGGTGTGACCCCACCCCCCAGCCCCCTCCCCGGAGCAGGGAGGGGGAGCAAAACCTCACCACGGGTGCTGCGTCCCGTCCACGGCAAGCTGGGTTAACCGGGGCGACCGTCCCGGTCCGCTCACTCCGCAAGCGAGCGGTTCCCCTGCCCCGCCGCCGCTCGGGCTTGACGCCTCCCCCGTCGTCGGGAAGAATGCGACGCCTATATTCAAACACCGGTCCGGTTATACGGGGTGTACCGGTCGGCCGGGGGCGTCCGATGCGACGGTGGGCCATCCGACTCGCGGCCGTACTCGCCCTGGCCGGGTGTAAAAACCTGGACCGGGAGCGGGACGACCGGGCCGAGCGGGACCGGGACCGCGACCGTGAACGGTCCGCGGAGCCGGCCGCCCGGACCAAGCCGCCCGGTCAGCGGTGGACTGACGGCCCGAACCCGGGTTTGGACAAAGTCGGCACCCCGAAGGCGGACTCCTGGGCCGACCCGTCCAGCCCCGGGTACGACCTGGCCCGGGACAGCCGGGGCATCCTGGCCGGGTGGGTCGAAGACCCGGACGGGCGGAAGGTGCGGGACGCGTTCATCTCGGTCGAGCCGGCCGGCGGCGGGGGCGGCGGGGCCGAGGTCGGCGTCCAGACCGGCAAGGACGGGCACTTCCTCATCCGCGGGCTGCAGCACCGACAGTCCTACCAGCTCACCGTCCGCATGACCCTGGACGGCAAGCCCTACGGCGGCCAGGTGTGGGCGCAGACCGGCCAGCCGCGGAGCCAGTACGTCCGCATCACCCTGCTGGAAGGGCTGAACTTCCCCGGCAAGCCGACCGGCAGCCGGCCTGCATCGGACGACCGCCCGCCGGCCGGCGGCCTGCCCGCCCCGTCGCTGCCGGCCCCGACCGCCACCGCCCCGAGCGGTGACGGCTCCTGGTCCCCGGTGCCGCCGCCCGCCGCCGACGCCCCGCGGTCGCCGACCCGCCCGGACCTGCAGACCGAGGGGGGCGGCGGGCTGGCCCGGCCGCCTGTGACGAACATCCCGACCGGCCCGCCGCCGACCGTCCCGCCGCTGCCGCCGGCCAAGTCGCAGTCGAACAGCGTCCCGGTCCCGAAGGGGAACCAGTTCACCCTGATCGACCCGATCGGGGAGGCCCGGGCGGTGCCGGCCGGCCGGGCCGGCGAGCTGGTGCTGCTCGACTTCATGACCACCCGCTGCCTGCCGTGCAAGAAGTTCGCCCCGGTGCTGACCCGGCTCCAGGCCGAGTACGGCTTGCGGGGGCTGGAGGTGGTCGGGGTGACGTGCGACGAGGCGGACGAAGCCCAGCGGCGGGCGGTGGCCGGCCAGTACCAGCGGGCCGAGCGGCTGAACTACCTGCTGTACGTCGAGCCGGGCCGGCAGCCGGGGGCCGTGATGCGGCGGTTCGGGGTGCAGGCGTTCCCGACGCTGGTGCTGCTGGACGCCACCGGCGAGGTGCTCTGGCAGGGGCACCCGGCCGACGCCGCCGAGCTGGAGCGGATCATCTCCCGTGAATTGGCCCGCCGCTGACCGCCGGCTAGGAATGGGGTGTCACCCACCGGGGAGGGGCACCCAATGGCGGACTGGAAGCGGCTGGCCAAGAACCTGATCCTGGCCGACGGGGCGATCGGCCAGCGGGAGACCGAGGTCGTCAAAACCGAGTTCCTGGCCGACCACCTGATCGACCGGTCGGAGGCCGAGTTCCTGCTCGACCTGCGGCGGTCCGCGTCGGTCGCCCACGCCGACTTCCACCGGTTCGTCCTGGGCGTGGTGAAGAAGTTGCTGCTGGCCGACGGCCGGCTGGACGCGGCCGAGGCGGTCTGGCTGCAGCGGTTCGTCCTGTCCGACGGCAAGGTGGACCCCTACGAGACGCAGTTGCTCCGCGAGCTGAAGGCCGGGGCGAAGGCGACCAGCCCGGAGTTCGACGGGCTGTACAAGCGGCTGGTGCAGGGCTAAACGAGGCCGAGGAACCGCCCCGCCCGGAACAGCCCGGTGTCGTGCCGGGTGGTTCCGGTCTCGGTCAGGTCGGCCAGCACCTCGCCGACCGCCGACGCGAACTTGAACCCGTGCCCGCTGAACCCGCACGCCACCGCCACCTGCGGGTGTCGCGGATGGGTGTCGAGGACGAAGTGCCGGTCCGGGGTGAGGGTGTACAGACACACTTGCGCCCCGCCGAGCGGCCCGTCGGCGGCCGGCAGATACCGCCGCACGAACGGCCGCACCGCCTCCCCGTCGGCCGGGTGCGTCTCGCGGTCCGCCCCGTCCGGTGTCGGCAGTTCCTCGGCCCCGTAGTGCCGGGCCAGCTTCACCCCGCGGCCGTCCACCATCGGCAGCCCGTAGTACGCGCCAGTGGAATCATCCACCAGGAAGATCGGGAACCGGTCCCGGCGGAACAGGGCGGCGTCGGTCGGCCGGAACCAGAGCAGCACCTGCCGCATCACCGCCAGCGGGACGCCGATGTCGCGGAGCAGGGTGGTCGCCCACGGGCCGGCGGTGACGACCAGCCGGGCGGCCGAGTAGGTGCCGCGGTCGGTCCGCACCTCCACCCCGTCGTTGACCGCCCGCCACTCCCGCACCGGCTCCTCGGCGTGGACCTCCGCCCCGAGTGACACCGCGGCGTCACAGTGCGCCCGGACGCAGTCTTCCACGTACAGGAAGCCGGCCGTCGGCTCCAACACCGCTTCCATGTCGTGCGGCACGCGGAACGCCGGGAAGTGCCGTTCGACGTCCGCGGCGGTCAGCGGGGTGACGGCGAGCCGGTGCAGGGCGGCGGACCGCTTCACCCCCGTCACCAGCTCCCCGCCCGGCGGGCCGACGGTCAGGCACCCGCACCCGGTCAGCAGGTGCCGGCCGGTGAGCTGCTCCAGCTCGTACCACCGCTCGTAGGCCCGCTGCACCAGCGGCACGTAGGCCGGGTGCTCGTAGTACGCCTGGCGGATGATGCGGGTGTGGCCGTGGGAGCTGCCGCGGTCGTGGGCCAGCGGGAACTGCTCCAGCCCGAGCACCCGGCGGCCGCGGCTGGCCAGCTCGAAGCAGGCCGCCGACCCCATCCCGCCGACGCCCAAGACGATCACGTCGTAGTTCTGGCTCATGCCGGGATTGTGCCGTCCCGTTCAGCCGCCGCACAGGGTTTTTCTCCCCTCCCTGCTTCGGGGAGGGGCCGGGGGGTGGGGTCACGACTGCCACCCGGTCCAGCCGCCTTCAAAATCTCCGCAACGGGTCGGGGTCTGACCCCACCCCGGCCCCCTCCCCGAAGCGGGAGGGGGAGGAAGTGGGGTGATGTCGATGGGTCGGGTGCGCGATCTCCCGGCCGGATGCCCGATCGCCTTGCCCCGGCCCGGCGGATGGATTCTGATAAGATGTCACCTGCCCCGTGGCCGCCGGACCCCGCCATGCCCGAGATCACCCGGGAAACCCTCCGCGACTACCTGGCCGACGCCCTGCCGGACGCCGAGACGGCGGCCGTCGAGCAGGCGCTGCGGACCCAGCCGGCGGTCCAGTCGCTGTTCAACCAGGTGCGTCAAGAGGCGGACCGCGGGGAGCACTCCGTCGGGGCGGTGTGGCGGCGGGAGCGGCTGTCCTGCCCGACCCGCGAGCAGCTCGGCGGTTACCTGCTCCAGCGCGGACGAACGACCCGGACCTGCTGGACTACATCGACTTCCACCTGAAGACGGTCGGCTGCTCCTTCTGCCGGGCCAACCTGGACGACCTGGCGAAGCTGCAGGCGGAGCCGGAGACGCCGCGGACCGCCCGCCGGAAGCGGATCGTGGACAGCAACCTGCCGGGGTGCTGCGGCACGCCGGCGGGAGTTAAGAATGGCCACCAGAGGACGCCGACTCCGACGCAGATGAAAACCGGATTTAAAGCGTAGTTCTAAATTCCGATCCGGTTTTCATCTGCGTCGGAGTCGGCGTCCTCTGCGGGCCATTGCCTTTGGAGAACCGATGACCGCCGTCGAGCTGGCCGCGACCCTCCGCCGGGTGAGCGCGGAAGAACTCCTCCTGCCGGTGCTGGTCCAGCTCGCCGTCATCATCGCCGCCGCCCGGGTGTTCGGGACGCTGGCCCGGCGGGTCGGCCAGCCGGCGGTGGTCGGGGAGGTGGTCGCCGGGCTGGTGCTCGGGCCGTCCCTGGTCGGATGGCTGGCCCCGGGGCTGTTCGCGGCGGTGTTCCGGCCGCCCCTGCCCGGGGTGCCGGACGAGCTGGCCGCCGCCGCCCTGCCGCTCGTCTTCCAGACGCTCGCCGAACTCGGGCTGATCCTGCTGCTGTTCCTGATCGGGCTGGAGGTGGAGTTCGCCCACCTGCGGGGGAGCGGGCGGGCGGCGGCCGGGATCGCGGTCGCCGGGACGGCCCTGCCGTTCGCCCTCGGGGCGGCCCTCGGCCCGGTCCTCCACCCGCACCTGGAGCCGCACCCGACGGCCGGCCCGGTCCCGCTGGTCGGGCTGACCCTGTTCCTGGGGGTGGCCCTGGCCATCACCGCCATCCCGGTGCTCGGCCGGATGATGCACGAGCTGGGGGTGAGCCGGACCAAGCTGGGGGCGGTGGTGATCGCCGCCGCCGCCGTCGGGGACGCGGTCGGGTGGGTGCTGCTGGCCGCCGTCGCCGCCCTGGCCGAGTCGGCGTTCGACCCGTGGCAGACGGCCCGGATGGTCGGGCTGACCGTCGGGTTCGTCCTGGGGATGGTGTACCTCGTCCGGCCGGCCCTCACCCGCTACCTGAACTGGAGCCTGCGGGCGGCCGACGGGGCGCTCACCCTGAACGCCCTGGGGGTGGTACTGGCGGCCCTGCTGCTGACCGCCCTGGCCACCAACCGGATCGGGGTGTTCGCGGTGTTCGGGGCGTTCGTGCTGGGGGCGGTGCTGTCCGACCAGCCGGCCGTCCGCCGGGCGGTGACGGCCCGGGTGCAGGACTTCGTCACCGCCTTCTTCCTGCCGGTGTTCTTCACCTACACCGGGCTGCGGACCGAGGTCGGGGGGGCCGGCGGGGCGACGATGTGGCTGCTGTGCGGGGCGCTGCTGGTCGCCGCGGTGGTCGGCAAGGTGGGCGGGTGCGGGGTGGCCGCCTGGATGGCCGGGTTCCCGCCCCGGGAGGCGGCCGTCGCCGGGGTGCTGATGAACACCCGCGGGCTGATCGTGCTGGTGGTCATCAACCTGGGGTACGACCTGGGGGTGATCCCGAAGAGCGTGTTCGGCATGTTGGTGCTGATGGCCGTCGTCACCACGGTGATGACCACCCCGCTGGTGCTGTGGCTGCGGCACGGGACGGAGCTGGACGGGCCGATCCGGGCGAGCGGGTTCCTGGGCCGGCGGCCGGTGGCGGTCGAGTACCGCTGTGCGGACCGGTGGGGCGCAACGGTCCGCACAGCGGACCCTACAGGAGCGAGCATGTCGTTCGCCGACCGGTTGGCCGACGCCGTCCGCCGCAAGGGGCCGCTGTGCGTGGGCATCGACCCGCGGTGGGAGATGCTGCCGGCGGCCGTCCGTGACCGCGAGCCGGCCGCCGCGTTCGAGGCGTTCGGCCGGCGGGTGCTCGAACTGGTGCGGCCGTTCTGCGGGGTGGTGAAGCCGCAGGCCGCGTTCTTCGAGCAGCTCGGGCCGGCCGGGGCCGGCGCCCTGCACTCGCTGCTGGCCGCGGCGAAGGAACTCGGCTTCGTCACCGTCCTCGACGCCAAACGGGGGGACATCGCCAGCACCGCCGAGGCGTATGCGGCGGCCGCGTTCGAGACGTTCGCCGCCGACTCGCTGACCGTCAACCCGTACCTCGGCGAAGACGCGGTCGAGCCGTTCGTCACTGCCGCCCGCAAGCACGACGCCGGGCTGTTCGTGCTGGTCCGCACCAGCAACAAGGGGGCGGGGCTGTTCCAGGATTTGGTGTGCGACGGGAAGCCGCTGTACCGGCACGTCGCCGACGCGGTCGCCCGGTGGAACGCGCCGACCGTCGACGCGTGCGGCCTCGGGGCTGTCGGGGCCGTGGTCGGGGCGACGCACCCGCGGGAGCTGGCCGAGCTGCGGGCGGCGCTGCCGGACTGCTGGCTGCTCGTCCCCGGGTACGGCGCCCAGGGCGGGACGGCGGCGGACGTGAAAGCCGCGTACCGGCCGGACGGCCTCGGGGCCATCGTGAACAGCAGCCGCGGGGTGACGTTCCCGTTCCGCCCGGACGACCCGGACTGGGAGGCGAAGATCGTGGCCGCGGCGGAGAGGGCGCGTGACGAACTCCGCCCGGCGTGACCGCCTCGCCGTCCCGGTCGTGGTGCTCGCCCAGCTGTGCGGCACGGCCGTCTGGTTCGCCGGCACGGCCGCCGTGCCGGACCTGTCCGCCCGCTGGCACCAGTCCCCCGCCGACGCCGCGTGGCTGACCACCGTCGTCCAGCTCGGGTTCATCGCCGGCACCCTGCTGCTGGCGTCCACCGCCCTGGCCGACCGGGTGCCGGCCCACCGGCTGTTCTGCGGGTCCGCGTTCGCCGCCGCCCTCGCCAACCTCGGCTTCGCCTACCTGTCGCACGACCTGCCGGCGGCGCTGTTCTTCCGGACTGTCACCGGGCTGTCACTGGCCGGGGTGTACCCGGTCGGGATGAAGCTGGCGGTCGGCTGGGCCGGGCCGCGGGCCGGGGCGGCGCTCGGCTGGCTGGTCGGGGCGCTGGCCCTCGGCACGGCGACGCCGTTCCTGCTGCGGGGGACGGACCTCAGCCCCGGCTGGCAGGACGCGGCGGCGGCCGGCTCCGCGTTGGCGGCGGCCGGCGGGCTGATGGTGCTGGCGCTCGGGCAGGGGCCGTACCGTCGGCCGGGGGCGGCAGTCCGCTGGGGGACGGTGTGGGCGGCGGCGAAGGCCCCGCGGTTCCGGGCCAGCGCGCTGGCGTACTTCGGCCACGCCTGGGAGCTGTACGCCGTCTGGGCGCTCGGCCCGGCGCTGGCCGCGGTCGTGCTCCGCGGCGAGGCCGGCGACCGGCTGTCGCTGCTCGCCGCCGGCGGGCTGATCGGCTGTGGGGCAGTCGGCTGTGTGATCGGCGGGCTGTGGAGCCAGCGGGTCGGCGGGGCGCCGGTGGCGGCGGTGTCGCTGGCCGGGTCCGGGCTGGTGTGCCTGCTCGCCCCGCTGCTGCCGCACCTGCCGACCGCCGTCGGGCTGGGGCTACTGGCCGTCTGGGGGCTGACGATCCTGACCGACTCGCCGCAGTTCTCGGCCCTGTCCGCGGCCAACTGCCCGCCGGAGGCGGTCGGCAGCGGGCTGGCCGGGCAAAACGGGGTCGGGTTCGCGATCACGGTGGTGGCGATCCAGTTGACCGCCGCCCTGTGGGACCGGCTCGGCGTGTTCACCCCGTGGGTGCTGGCGCCGGGGCCGCTGCTGGGGTTGTTTGCGCTACGCCCCTTGCTCAGAGAGAGGAAGTCGCAAAGCCCACCCGTTGCAACGGGTGGGCTTTCAGCCGGAGACAAGCACCCATGACCCAGGTCGAGCCGGGCCGCTACCGCCACTTCAAGGGGAATGAGTACGAGGTACTCGGCATCGCCCGACACTCGGAAACGCAGGAGCCGCTGGTCGTCTACCGCCCGCTGTACGGCGACGGCGGGCTGTGGGTCCGGCCGCTGGCGATGTTCCTCGAACCGGTGGACCGCGACGGGTACGCCGGCCCGCGGTTCGTCCGCGTCGGCTAGAGCGGGACGGCGTTTGGGTGGAGCGGTTGCCGCAGGTAGTAGTCCGGGCCGCCACGGAGGGCGGCCCCTACCGGGGTAGGGGCCGCCCTCCGTGGCGGCCCGTGGACCCGCAACCGGCCCACCCCATTGCCACCCGCTCTAGACCAGGATGCCCCGCACCACCTCGCCGTGGACGTCGGTCAGCCGCATGTCCCGGCCGCCGAAGCGGAACGTCTGCCGGGTGTGATCGACGCCGAGCAGGTGCAGCATGGTCGCGTGCAGGTCGTGCATTTCGATCCGGTCGCGGACCACCTTGTACCCCCACTCGTCCGTCTCGCCGTGGGTGATGCCGCCCTTCACCCCGCCGCCGGCCAGCCAGACGGTGAACCCGAACGGGTTGTGGTCCCGGCCGTCCGACCCCTGGGCGAACGGCGTCCGTCCGAACTCCCCGGCCCACACCACCAGTGTCCGGTGGAGCATGCCCCGCCGCTTCAGGTCGGTGAGCAAGGCGGCGATCGGCTGGTCCACGGCCAGGGCGTTCTTGGTGTGCCCGCCCTTCAGGTCGCCGTGCTGGTCCCAGCGGTCGTGGCCGACGTTCGGACAGGTCAGCTCGATGAACCGGCACCCCCGCTCGACCAGCCGGCGGGCGGTCAGACACTGGGCGGCGAACGTGGCCGTCGGCTGGTACTTGGCGTCCAGCCCGTAGAGGGCTTTCGTCTCCTGCGTCTCGTCGGACAGGTCGGTGAGCGCTGGCACGGCCGACTGCATCCGGAACGCCGTCTCGTAATTGGCGATGGCCGCCTCCACCTCGTCGGCCGGCCTGGCGCCGAACCGGCCGAGGGCGTCGAGCCGCTTCATCAGGTCCAGCTTGGCCGTCTGGTCGGCCGGCGACCGCTCCTGCGGGGCGACGTTGGCCAGCGGCTGCCGGCCGGGCTTGAACACCGACCCCTGGAAGGCGGCCGGCAGGAACCCGCTGTTGAAGTTGTCCAATCCGCCCGGCGGGATGAGGCCGCCGTTGAGCACCACGAACGTCGGCAGCTCCTTGTTCCCGGACCCGAGGCCGTACCCGCACCACGCCCCCCAGCTCGGTCGCCCCTGGATGCCGCTGCCGGTGTGCAGGAAGTAGTTGGCCGCCGTGTGTTCCGGGAACTTGGACACCACCGACCGCACCACCGCCAGGTCGTCCACGCACTTGGCCACGTGCGGGAACAGGTCGCTCACCCACAGCCCGGACCGGCCGTACTGCTTGAACCCCCACGGGCTGCGGAACACGGTGCCGTTGTTGGCGAACTGGGTCGGCTCCAGCTTGCCGATCACCTTCGACGGATCCTGGCCGTGGTACTTGTCGAGCAGCGGCTTGGGGTCGAACGTGTCCACCTGGCTCGGGCCGCCGTCCATGTACAGGAAGATGACCGCGTCGGCCGTCGCTTTGTGGTGGAGCGTGGGGCTGGCGTGGGCGTCGTCGGCGAGCAGGGAGGCGAGCGCGACCGCCCCGAACCCGTTGGCCGAACGGGTGAGGAACTCGCGGCGAGACAGCGGGGCGAACACGTGGGGCATGATCGGGTTCCTCGTTTAGCCGCGAGGCGGAGGCTCTGCGGACCGAGCCGCCGGGACCGCGCCCCGGGCTACATGCTCGATGAATCGGCGGGTCCCAGCGCTCCGGCTCCGCAGAGCCTCCGCCTCGCGGCTAAACGGTCACGGCACGAACACGAACTCTTTCAGGTTGAACGTCGCGTGGGCCAGGGCCGCCCACGCCGCCGGGTCGCGGTCCCGGCCGGCGACGAACTCCCGGCACGCCTCAACCTCGGCCGGCGTCGGCGGTCGGCCAACCGCGGCCCGGTACAGCGCCCCGACCCGGTCGCCGTCCGTCGTGGCCAGCCTGGTCCCCCACACCTCGGCCTGCTGGTGGACGAACGGGTCGTTCAGCAGGGTGAGCGCCTGGGCCGGCACGTTCGACACCTGCCGCCGGCCGACGGTGCTGAACGGGATCGGGGCGTCGAATGTCTGCAGGAACGGGGAGAGGAAGTTCCGCCGGGTGGCCAGGTAGAGGCTGCGTCGCCCGTTGCCGTCGAGCGGGCCGCTGGCCGACGGCCGGCCGCGGCCGTCGAGGAACGGGGTCAAGTGGACCGGCACCGACGGACCGCCGAGCGTGCGGTCGAGCCGGCCGCTGCACTGGAGGATGGCGTCGCGGATCGCCTCCCCTTCCAGCCGCTTCACCCGGAAGGTGTGCAGCAGCGCGTTCCCCGGGTCGGCCGTCGCCGCCTTCGGGTCAGTGCCGGCCGAGGCCATGCCGAACGCCCGGCTCAGCACCAGCCGGCGGACCAGCCGCTTGAGCGACCAGCCGTCCGCCACGAACGTCGTCGCCAGGTGGTCGAGCAGCTCGGGGTGGGAGGGGGCTTCGCCGAGCGCCCCGAAGTTGTCCGGGGTGGCGACCAGCCCGCGGCCGAACAGGTGGTGCCAGACGCGGTTCACCGCCACCCGGGCGAGCAGCGGGTTGCGGGCCGGGTCGGTGAGCTGGTCGGCCAGTTCCAGCCGGCCGCTGCCGCGGGCGATGGGCAGCGGGTCCGGGCCGGCGAGCGCCTCCAGGGACCGCCGCGGCACCACCTCGCCGGGGGTGCGGGGGTTGCCGCGGACGAACACCCGCTCGTCGATCCCCGGGCCGTCGAACAGCGCCGGGGCCAGCCGAGACTCCCACACCACCCGCTTCGCCAGCTCCTGCTCCTTGGCGTGCAGCCGGGCCAGCTCCGGCACCAACTCCGCCGGCGCATCGACCCACCCGGGGCCGGCCGGCGGGGCGGGCGGCGGTTCGTCACTCTGCACCACCGCGGCGACGGCGAAGTCCGTCCGCGGGTCGGCGGTCAGCTCGACGTGCAGCCGCTGCCCCTTGTACCCGGGCAGGGCGTGCTTCACCCACCGGTAGCCGTCGGCGGCCGGGAAGCTGAGCAGCAGCTTGCCGTGCAGCGGGCCGGCGATCAGGGTGTGCCCGCAGACGCCGGCATACGCCGTCCCGCCGCCGCGGACCAGGTAGTACAGGGCGTCCCGCTCCAGGGTGAACAGCGGAGTGCGGACGGTGAACCCGGCCCGTGTCCGCTTGCCGAACTCGCCGTAGTCAACGACCGTGTCCGGCGACGTCTTCAGCCCGCTCCAGAAGCGGTCGAACACGGCCGCCGTCCGCTCCTCCCGCCGGACCTGGAACTTGTCCCCGACCTTGCGGACGCTCATTGCACCCGCCGGCCGCGGGCCGTCGCCGAAGGTCACGTCGTCCGGCAGCCACTCGCCGGGCTTCAGGTTCGCATAGTCAACGACTGTCAGCCCCGGCGAGGAGCCGCGACTGCTAAGGAGCGGCTGGAGTGGCAACCGCTCCCCGCCCGGCTCGGCCGCTCCCTTGCGGTCGCGGCTCCTCAGCCCCGCTAGCTCCGCGGCGACCGCCCGGTTCTGCGCCCAGCCGTCGAGCCGCGCCTGCCGGTAGCCGCTGCCTTGCAGGACGCCGAACAGGGCGGCGTAGTCCTTGGCCGTGATCGCGTCGAACTTGTGGTCGTGGCAGCGGGCGCAGGCGATCGTCAGCCCGAGGAACGCCTTGCCGAACACGTCGATCCGGTTGTCAAAGCGGTCCGCCTGGTCCTGCCGCAAATCGACCGGCGAGTGAAGCTCCTCGCTCAGCAGCCAGAACCCGGTGCCGACAATGGACTCGTTCGCCCCGGTGGCCGGGTCGAGCCGCGGGGTCGGCAGTACGTCCCCGGCCAGGTGCTCGCGGACGAACCGGTCATACGGCACGTCCGCGTTCAGCGCCCGCACCACGTAGTCCCGGTATCGCCAGGCGTGCGGGATGTCTGGGTCGAACTCGTGGCCGTGGGTCTCCGCGTACCGCACCAGGTCGAGCCAGTGCCGGCCCCACCGCTCGCCGAACGCCGGCGAGGCCAACAGGCGGTCCACGACCTTCTCGAAGGCGGACGGCGGAAGGAGGACGGCGGAAAAGGCATCGACTTCGGCCGGGGTCGGCGGCAGGCCGGTGAGGGCGAAGGTGACGCGGCGGAGCCAGGTGAGCGGGTCGGCGTTCGGGGCCGGGGCCAGGCCGGCGGCTTCCAGCTTCGCCAGGAGGAAGGCGTCGGCCGGGTCGCGGGGCCAGCCGGCGTTCTTGACCGCCGGTGGGGCATGTGGCGTGACCGGTTGCCAGCACCAGTGCGTCGCCCTCCGGGCGGTCAGGTCGAACCCGGCCTTCTTCGCAGCGGCCGTCTGGTCGCCCGGCCACGGAGCGCCGGCGGCTACCCACTTCTCCAGGTCGGCGGCGACGTTTGGCGAGAGCTTCCCCTTCGGCGGCATGAGCAGGTCCGGGTTGCCGTACCAGACGGCCTCGATCAGCTTGCTGGCGGCCGGCTTCCCGGGGACGAGTGACGGCCCGGTGTCACCGCCGGCCAGCAGGTGGTCGCGGCCGTCCACCCGCAGCCCGCCCTTCGGCTCCTTCGACTGAGACGAGTGGCACTTGTAGCAGTGCTCGACCAGCACCGGCCGGACCTTCGTCTCGAAGAACTCGGCCGACGCCGGGTCGGACGCGGCCGCCGGGCCGGCGAGCAGCAGGGCGACGAGCAGGGGGCGGAGCGGCATACGGCTACCACGGACGGGCGGGTGGGGCAGGACCGATAGTGTACCCGACCCGGCCGCCGGGCCGCAACCGAACCCCGGGCCGGGCCGCGCCTCGAACGACGGGTTTGACTTCTCGACTTTATAGTGTACACATATTCACATCACATCCCGGTGGCGCCCTCGGCCGCCCACGTCGTTCCGGAGTCCGCTCATGACCCGTCGCCCGCCGTCCGCGTCCCAGCTCCGCAAGGCGGCCGAGGCCCGGGCCGGCGGGGCGTCGTGGGAGGCCGTCGCCGCCCTGGTCGGGCGGAAGGCGGCGACCGTCCGCCGGTGGCCGGCCGTGTACGCCGAGCGGTGGGCCCGGGCCGCCCGGGCGGCCGAGCGGCAACTGCTCGCCGACGCCACCGCCGAGTCCGTCCACACCCTCCGCCGGCAGCTCCGGTCGGACGACGAGAGGACCAGCCGGGAGGCCGCCCAGAAGCTGATCCAGTTCCGGGTGGCGGTCGGCAAGACGGCGAAGCCCAAGCCCGGGCCGGCCGCGGCCAAACCCACGTCCGACGTCCAGCGGGCGGCCGCTTACCTGGAGACCCTCACCCATGACCAGCTCGCCCGCCTGTTCGACGACCTCGTGCGGCACTGGCTCACCGCTCACGCTGGCCGGGGTGTCCCTGAAAATCCCGGCGGCGCGGGCGGACCCGAGCACGTTCCTTGAGTTCTGCTTCGCCGACCCGGCCGGCCACTCCCTCCAGCAAGCCCCCGTCCACCGCGAGCTGCAAGCCTTCCTGACGGCCCACCGCAAGGGGCTGATCGAGCTGCCGCGGGACCACGGCAAGAGCGTGCAGGTGTGCGGCCGGATCGTCTGGGAGCTGGGTCACAACCCGGCCCTGCGGGTGAAGCTGGTGTGCGCGACGGACGCCCTGGCCGCCGAGCGGACCCGGTTCCTGCGGGACGCGGTCGCGAGCAACCCGCGGGTGCGGATGGTGTTCCCGGACCTGTTCCCCGCCGACCCGTGGGCGGCCGACAGCTTCACCGTCCGTCGGCCGGCCGACGCCATCGGGCCGACCGTCGCGGCGTTCGGCCTGGGCAGCGGGGCCACCGGGGCGAGGGCCGACCTCCTTGTGTGCGACGACGTCGTGGACGTGAAGGCTCTGCACAGCAAGGCGGAGCGCGACCGGGCGGCGGACGTCTTCCACAACAACCTGTGGAACCTGCTCGAACCGGACGGACGCTTCTGGGGTTTATCCACACCTTGGCACCCCGACGATTTGAATTCGCGGCTGAAGACGAACGGCGGGTTCGCCCTGTTTCGCCGGGCGGTCGGGGCGGACCTGGAGCCGGTGTGGCCGGCCAAGTGGCCGCGGGAGCGGCTGGCGGAACGGCTGGCCGAGGTCGGGGCGGCGGCGTTCGCCCGCGGCTACCGGCTGACCGCGTTCGACGAGCAGGAGGTGGCGGTCCGGCCCGAATGGGTGCGGGTGTGGGTGGACGAGCTGCCGCGGGACCGGTTCGAGTCGGTCGTGGTTGCGGTGGACCCGGCGGTGAGCGCGAAGGCGACCGCGGACGCGTCGGCGATCGTGGCGCTCGGCCGGGTGAGCGGGGCGAACGAGGTGCGGGTGCTGGAGGCGAGCGGCCGGCGGGTGAGCACCCCGGAGCTGGTCGAGCTGATCGACGCCGCGGACCGACGGTGGCGGCCGGACGCGGTCCTGTTCGAAGCGAACGCCGCGTTCGCCGGCATCCGCGACCTGCTGGTGCGGCACGCCCGGTTCGGCCCGCGGGTGAAGGGAGAGCCGGCCGTCCGCAGCAAACCGGCCCGGGTGGCGGCGCTGAGCGTGCCGGTGCAGAACGGCACCGTGCGGCTGAGGGGCGATGCGTCTGGGCGGGTGGACGCCGGCCAGCGGGGGCTGTGGGAGGAGCTGACCACCTTCCCGTTCACCGCCCACGACGACCAACTCGACGCGCTGGCAGCCGGCGTCGAGTACCTGTTGGGGCGGCCGGCCCCGCGGGTCTGGGTGTGAGAGGCAACCTAACCCCCCGTCCCCCTTCCCTACGAGGGAAGGGGGAGCAAGCGGGGCGACGCGCCCGGACGAGGCAACCGTCGCGGACCGGGCGGGGGCTAAAACCTAACCCCCCGTCCCCCTTCCCTACGAGGGAAGGGGGCCGGCAAGCGGGTTGAGGTCGTCGAGCAATGGTCACGGCCCGTCCCCGGGCGAGCGCCCCGCTTGCTCCCCCTTCCCTCGTAGGGAAGGGGGACGGGGGGTTAGGTTGAGCCCCCGACCCGCTTGACAACCGCCGTGCGGCCGGCGACCCTAACCCCCGTCGGCCAACGACACGTCACCCGGCCGACGAGCTTTCGCCCGCGTCCCACTCAGGAGGGGTTGTCATGTCACTGAAGCGCCTGGTCCCGTTCGCCGCGTGCGCCCTGGCGGTGGCCGTTGTCGCCGCCCGGCCGGCCCGAGACGACAAGCCGATCGACGACGAGGGGTTCATCCGCACCTGGCTGGTCGCCGCCCCGATCCCGCTCGGGGATTCGGAGCCGGCCGCCGCCCTGGACAAGGAGTTCGTCAAGGGCGAGGCGGCGATGGCGCCGAAAGAGGGGGGCAAGGTGAAGGCCGGGGACAAGGAGCTGACGGTCAAGAAGCTGGTCGCCAAGGAGTACTACTTCGACTTCCACGACGCGATCACCGACCGGCAGGAGAACTGCGTCGGGTACGCGGTCTGTTACGTGGTGGCCGAGACGGAGACGGCCTGCACGCTGAAGGTCGGCAGCGACGACCAGTGCAAGGTGTTCCTGAACGGCAAGGAGGTGGTCAAGAACACCGACGCCCGGGCGACCGAGAAGGACCAGGACCAGGCGGCGGTGACGCTCAAGGCCGGGCCGAACGTGCTGCTGTTCAAGGTGGTGCAGGAGGCCGGCGAGTGGGGCGGGTGCGCCCGGTTCGTGGACAAGGACGACAAGCCGGTGAAGGGGCTGACGGTCCGGCTGACGAAGTGATCGCCCGGCAGCGGCCGGGGCGGCCCCCGCCCCGGCCGGTCAGACGAACAGGTCGGCCACCTTGCAGGCGAACCCCGGCACCACGTCCTCGCCGGACAGCGTGTCCGCCTCGCGGAGCACCGCACACGACCCGTCGGCCCGTCGCACCTGCACCGTCTTCGACCCGGGGCTGACCACCCACACCAGCCGCACCCCGGCCGCGTGGTAGTCGGTCAGCTTCTCCTCGACCTCCTCGAACAGCTCGTTCGGGGAGATGAACTCGACGGCCAAGTCCGGGGCGATCCGATAGTCGCCTTTGGGCACCTTGCCGCCGGGCACCCGCGCCGCGGCGACGAACGACACGTCCGGCTTACGGACCAGTCGGGAGTCGTGGGGAAAGCAGCGGTAGCCTGTCTGCGACCCGCCGACCTTGCCGAGACCGTGACGCCGGACGAAGTCAAATAACTGGGCACCGAAAGCCAGGGCGAGGGCGTCCGATTCCGCTCCCATCGGTTTCTCCACCGGCTTGCCGTGGACGAACTCGTAGCTGCTGCCCTCGCCGGACAGGGCCAGCTCTTCCGGGTCGAGAACCGGCTGATCGATCCGCATGTTCATCGGAATCCCTCGGCTGTCGCCGTCAGTGTACCCGCTGTCCCGGTTCGGAGGAACGCCATGCTCGCCCCCGTAGTGTCTCAGTTTGGGGTTTGGTCCCCTCCCCCTTGTGGGGGCCAGGTGAGGGTGGGGGTCGGGAGCCGCGTGCCAGGTCGGAGACTCCGGACCGGGCGGGAGCCTGCGACCCCCACCCACCCTCCCCCACAAGGGGGAGGGGACCAAACAGAGACACTACCCTCGCCCCGATCGCCGTCCGCTACCCGGTCCGGCCCGTTCGCCGGAGCCTGGCCACCGCCCACGTCGCCGACCTGTTCGGGCTGGCCGCCGACGAGCCGCCGCACACGGTCGCCGACGGCCTGTCGCTCGACCTTCGCCCCGGGGACGTGGCCCTGTTCGTCGGCCCGTCCGGGAGCGGCAAGTCGTCCCTGCTGCGGGCGGCCGGGGGGCAGCTCGGGGCCGTCGATGTCAACGCCCTGTCACTGCCGGACGCCCCACTTGTGGACGCGCTCCCCGGCCCGGTCGACGCCCGGCTGGCCACGCTGGCCGGGTGCGGACTCGGGGAAGCGAGGCTGATGCTCCGCACCCCGGCCGAGCTGTCCGACGGCCAGCGGTGGCGGTTCCGGGTCGCCCTGGCAGTGAGCAGGATCGAGGAGCGAGGATCGAGCGAAGGCTGCGGTTCGGACCCGCTCCTCGCTCCTTGCTCCTGGCTGCTACTGGACGAGTTCGCCGCCGTGCTCGACCGGCCGACCGCGAAGGTGCTGGCGTTCAGCCTGCGGAAGCTGGCCAAGCGGGCCGGCGTCGGGGTGCTGGCCGCGACCACCCACGACGATGTCGTCGAGGACTTGAACCCGGACGTGCTGGTCCGCTGCCGTGGGGACGGGCAGGTCGAAGTCGAGCGGCGGGCGGTGAAGCGGACAGCCGTCAGCTTCGCCGGCGAGCTGCGGCTGGCCGAAGGGAGCCGGGCGGACTGGGAGCACTTCGCCCGGTGGCACTACCGTAGCCACCACCTGGCGTTCGTCCGGCGGGTGGTGGTGCTGTGGCACGGCGAGGAGCGGGTCGGGGTGTGCGTGTTCGGCAGCCCGGCCGCCAGCCTGGCCCTGCGGTCGAAGTTCTTCGGCCTACGGAACCCGCGGGACCGGGCGGCCCTCGCCGCGCTGAACGAGCAACTATGGGTGTTGCAGCGGGTGGTGCTACACCCGACGTATCGTGGGGCCGGGATCGCCGCCGGGTTCGTCCGCCGGGCATGTGAGACGTGCCCGGTGCCGTGGGTCGAGACGCTGTCCGCGATGGGGCACGCCAACCCGTTCTTCGAGCGGGCCGGGTTCGTCCGCGTCGGGGCGGTGCGGAAGACCGGACGAGCAGGCCGGCGGAACGGGGCGTTTGGGTCGCGGCGGGCGGTGTCCGCCGCGTCCGCAGCCAAGAGCCGGTTCAGCGAGCCGGTGTACTACGTGTTCGACAACCGAGGGCAGGGCAGTGCCGCGTAGGGCGGGTCGAGGAGGCTTTGCGACGAGGCCTGCCGCTGCGGTTCCGGCAGGCCTCGTCGCAAAGCCTCCTCGACCCGCCCTACGCCGAACCCGTCACCCGCCGAACAGCCTGGCGAACCACGACCGCGGCTTCGGCAACGGCTTCGGCGGGCGAACCGGGCGGCCCTCCAACACCGCCTGGCCCCAGATCGAGCCGATCCGGTCGGCCGCCGCCGGGCCGACCCAACTCGCCAGCCGGGCCGCCCCGCCCTGCATCTCCGGCCGGCGGCGGTCCAGCCCGTGCCCGTCCGACCCGAGCACGTGGATCAGCCCCCGCTTCGCCCAGTCCTTGAGCGCCTTCTCCAGCCGGGCGGACGGCGGCGCGGCCAGCTCCCCGGCGGACACCTGGATCAGACACCCGGCGGCGACCGCGGCCTCCGCCACCTGCGGGTCGAACAGCAGCTCCTCGTACCGCTCGGCGTGGGCGATGACCGGCTGGACGCCGACCGCCCGCAGCCCGTCGGCCACCCGCCGGACGTCCAGGTACTGGCCGTGCGGCATCTCCACCAGCAGGTGCTTGCCGTGCCCGCCGTAGCTGAGCAGCGTGCCGGCCTGCCAGTCGGCCAGCAGGTCCGGGGTGAGCATCACCTCGCCCGTCGGGTACACGGTGAGCGGGATCTTGTGCTCGGCCAGTTGGGCCTTGAGCCTGTCGGCGGCGGCGGCCAGCCGGGCGGCGGTGTTCTGCGGGTAGGTCGGGTTCTGGTGGGCCAGGGCGGTGGCGAACCGGCACCCGCCGGCGGCCAGCATCCGGCACATGGCGACAGCGGTGTCGTCGTCCGGCGGGCCGTCGTCCAGCCCGGCCAGCAGGTGGACGTGGGTGTCGGCCAGGGGGAGCATCGGGGAACCTCCGTGTCCGGAAACGACCGGCCCCCGGGCGGTGCGGACCGCGCCCGGGGGCCGACGGGGGACGGGCTACTTCCGGACCTGGATCTCGCCGGACGGGGTGTCGTCGTAGTTGTCAGCGTACTCGTAATCGGTGTACCGGTACCCGTACCCGTAGTTGTACCCGTACCCGTAGTTGTACCCGTACCCGTAGTTGTACCCGTAGTACCCGCCGGCGTGCTGGGTGCCGGTCCACCCGTTCACCACCACCCCGAGCACGTTCGCCCCGAGGGCGGCCAACTGCTCCCTGGCCCGCTCGGCGCTCGGCCGGGCCTTGTTGGTCAGCCGGAACACCAGGATCACCCCGTCCGCCCGGGGGGCGACGGCCGCCGGGTCGGACACGGCCAGCATCGGCGGGGTGTCGATCAGGACGAAGTCGAACGCCGCCCGCAGCTCGGCCAGCACCCGCTGGAAGTCCGGGCTGGTGAGCAGCTCGGCCGGGTTGTTCGGCCGGGGGCCGCACGGCAGCAGGTCCAGGTTCGGCACCCCGCTCTTGACCAGCGCCTGGGCCAGGGTGGACTCCCCGCTCACCACCTTGGCCAGCCCGGTCTCGGCGGTCACGTTGAACAGCTTGTGGATCCGCGGCTTGCGGAAGTCGCAGTCCATCAGCACCACCCGCTTGCCGGACTGGGCGACCGAGATGGCCAGGTTGGCCACCAGGGTGGACTTGCCGTCCCCCGGGTTCGGGCTGGTCACCTGGATCACCTGGTGGCCGCGGCCCTGCGTGGAGAAGTACAACTGGGTCCGTACCCCCCGATACCCTTCCGCCTCGGACGACTTCGGCCGCAGGGCGGCGACCAGGGTGGGGGACGCCTTCAGGTTCTCCGGGGCGGCCGTCTCCGGCGGCTGGTCGGTCCGCAGCTGCGGCAGGTGGCCGATGATCGGCAGCCCGAGCCGGCGGCGGATCTCGGCCGGGGAGCGGAACCCGCGGTCGCTGTACTCGGCCAGGACCACCGCCCCGCCGCCCAGCAGCAGGCCGACGGCCAGCCCCATGAGCAGCGACTGGACCAGCACCGGAGCCACCTTGGCGCCGTCGGCCGGCGGGGTGATGGCGGTCGTCGAGTACCCGCCGGACGTCTGGGTGGCCTGAGTGGTCTGCCGCTCGGCCTGGTACTTGGCCTGCTCCTTCTGGGCGGCCGCGATCTGGGTGCCGAGGTAGTCGATCTGGGCCTGCACCCCGTCCGCCTTGGTGAGCATGTCCGTGTCGAGATTGATCTTCTGCTTAACGAAGTCGAGCTGGAGCTTGAGCGTGTCCTTCTTGGTCCGCAGGGACATGGCGTGCAGTTCGAGCGCGTCGACGTTGGCGTTCGGATCCGGGTTGTCGCGGCGGATGGCCGCCCTCTGCAGCTCGATCTGGGCGGCCAGCGCCTTCATCTGCGGGTGGTCCGTACCGAGCTGTTTGCCCAACTGCTGGAGCCGCAGCTCGTTCGACCGGATGACCGCCTCCGGATTGTACTGGTCGGCCGGGCTGCCGATCCCGAGCGGGCCGGCCTCCCGGCGGCCGGTCAGTTGGTGAAGCACGGCCATTCGGTCCCGCTGGTTCTGCCCGGCCCGGGCGATCAGGGTCAGTTCCTGCTCCAGCCCGATCACCTGGCCCTCGTACTCGGCCTCCTTGCTCTTGTTCGCGGTCAACCGCTGACGGACACCGGGCACGTCTTCGTTGGTAATCAGGCCGAGCTTGCGGCGGGCGGCGATCAGCTCGGTGCTGGCCTTCTTCTCCCGGTCCGCCTCCAGCCCGATCTGGGTGTCCAGGAACTTCAGTCGGTCCTGCGTCGCCCGGTCGTACAGGGTGTCCAGGACGTTCTGATAGCCCAAGATCACGTTTTCGAGGATGAGCTTGGTGTCCGACGGGTTGGCCCCGCGGTAGGAGAGCAGCAGCACCCCGCTGCCGATCTGCACCTGGCCGGTGGCCGTGCCGGACTCCCGCTCCCGGGCCACGTTCAGCCCGCCTCCCACCACGTTGGCCGCGTCCCGCTCGTCCGCCGGGAGTGGGTTCTTCAGCGGGGCGTCTTTAAGCAGGCTGACGGCCGCGAGCCGGATTCGCTCCGACTTGAGCAGCGTCACCTGGGTGGCCACGTAGTCCTCGACCATGGCCATCCGGGTGTCGTTCTGGGTGGACTCGACCCGCTTCTTGATGACCAGCACCTGGGCCCGGGACTCGTACGTCGGGGCGGTGGAGAAGTGGATCAACGCCCCGATCACCAGCCCGGCCACCAGCCCGACCAGCAGCAGCGGCCAGCGGCGGGCCAGGATGAGCAGCGGGCTGGGGCCGCCGCCGCCCGGCAGGTCGATGTCGATCGGGGCGTCGGTGGCCAGCGCCCGGTCGTCCCCCGGGCGGACCAGCCGGGCGGACGGGGCGGGCACCAGTTCGGCGGGCGGCGGACGGTCGTCGGACACGGCGGAATCCCTCCGGATGAACGGCCCAAGTCTGTTTCGACCGCGGGGACGGCCGACCCCCACCCGGCACGGCCGGCCGGGGCGGGGTGGGCGAAAAGATGGGGCGATCGTACCGGCCGTGCCGGGTGTCAGGCGGTCGCCCGGACGGGCACCGGGCGGACGACGGCAGGCACGGCGACCGGCGGCGGGGTCAGTTCACAGGCGGCGGCCTCGGCCTCGGCCAGCACCCCGGAGATCCGCCCGAGCAGGTCGGCCATCGGGGTGTCCGACCGCACCCCGGCGACCATCAGCCGGCCGATCACCTGCCCGCGGCCGAACACCGGCAGCTCCAGCCGCCACACGTCCAGCTCGGCGGCCGCCGGGGCCGTCTTGTCCCACCGCCCGTGGAACCCCTCGTGCCAGGCCGGGGCGTTCACGTCCAGCCGCATCGACCGCAGGGCCAGGTCGTCCGCCGCCCGCACCAGCCGGACCCAGACGGACGCCCAGTCGGCCGTCCCCTGCAGCCGGACCGTCAGCTCGACGTGCCCGGACTTGGACACCGCCGACCGGTACATGCCGGCCATCCGCTCCCGGACCAGCCGCACCTCGGCCGTCCCGAACAGCCCGCCGGCGATCAGGATGAAGGCGACGGCGACGCCGGCCACCGCGGCCAGCACGTCCTGCCCGTACACCACCCCGGCGATCGCCCCGCCGGCCGCCACGCACCCGAGGGCGGCGACCAGTGCGAGCACCCGTGGGCGGGTCATCCCGTGCCGCTGCAGGACGTGGTGCAGGTGCCCGCGGTCGGCGATCGCCAGCCCCCGGCCGGTCAGCTTCCGCCGGATGATGGCGGCCGTCGTGTCCAGGAACGGCAGGGCCAACAGGGCGACCGGCCCGGCGATGGCCACCGCCGGCCCCTTGAGCGACGCCGCGATCGCCAGGGCGGCGACCGTCAGCCCGATCAGCATGCTCCCGCAGTCCCCGAGATACACCGTGGCCGGCGGCCAGTTGAACCGCAGGAACCCGACCAGCGCCCCGGCCAGGGCGACGGCCACCAGCCCGGGGAACGGGTTGCCCAGGGCGAACGCCATGATGGCCAGGCTGCCGGCCACGACCAGCCCGATCGTGCCCAGCAGGCCGTCCATCCCGTCCAGCAGGTTGACCGCGTTCACCGCCGCCAGGAACCACAGGACGCTGACCGGCACGGCCAGCGGGCCGAACGGGACCAGCGCCCCGGCCAGGCTGACCTGGTCGATCACGAACCCGCCCGGGCCGACCAGCAACAGGATGGCGGCCAACTGGCCGGCCAGCTTGTACCTGGCCCGCAGGTTGACCGCGTCATCGACCAGCCCGACGGCGGCGATCACCCCCAACGCCCCCAGCAGGGCGGCCGCCCGGGGCAGGTTCCCCCAGAAGGCGGCGGCCACCTCCGGAGACAACGACACCCCGACGGCCAGCGTGGCGATGACCGCGGCCAGCACCGCCAGCCCGCCGGCCACCGCGACCGGCTGGGCCTGGGTCTTCCGCCGGCCGTCCGGCCGGTCCACCAGCCCGACCCGGAGGGCAACCTCCCGGGCGGCCCAGGTGGCCGCCAGCCCGAAACCGGCGGCCACGGCGAACAGAATCCACGGTGTCACGACCGGTACCCCTTCAGCGGCCCCGCAGACGGCTCCCGTCGCGGGGCGCGGCCGACCCTGAGACGGTCCAGGGCCGCGTGGTGTTCCCCCGTCTTACCCAAGCTGGGAGTCACCCTATTGTGCCCAAAGTATCGGCTTCGGTCCGTAACGCCATTTATTTCCAGGCCAAATTCAGCCGCCAGCAGTTCGGACGAACGGACCGCGGCGCCTAACCCGCCCCCTCCCACCCGGACAGGGGCTGCCAATTCAGGCTGATCGTGGTGGCGACCAGGCGGACCTGGGACCGATGTCGGACGCAGCATTGATTACCGGCGGCCGCCCCCCGGACAAGGGCCGGGCACGCGGTTCGGGCCGGCCGCCACCTCCGGTCACGGGGCCGGCCTCGCCCACGGGCACCGGGCGTACAGCTCGGCCGCTAGCAGTCGGCACAGTTCCGCCGCTTCCCGCCGGGCGGCCGGCCCGCCGTCCGGCACCACCACCACGACCACCAGCCGCGGGTCGTCGTGCGACTGCCGCAGCCCGAACAGGTCGAGCGACCACAGGTGGCCGACGGTGGACGAGGTGAGTACGTCCCGCTGGGCCGCCTCTTCGTCCGCCTCGGACCACACCCGCGGCCCCTCCTGGGTCCAGTACAGCACCACCTGCCGGCGGCCGTCGTGGGCGAACTCCCGGGCGATGGCCGGCACCGCCACCCCGTTCCCGGCCGGGACCGACTCGGTCCACTTGGCGGCCGCCTCGAACCCGCGGGCGCCCCAGCACACGTCCGGGTGGTGATACCCCTTGATCGCCGACCCGGCCCCCCAGAACATCACCCAGGTGTGGGCCTGCCGGCCGATGTTGTTCGTGTACACCCGGTACACCGCCCGGTCCGGGGTCAGCTTCTCCTGCACCGCGTCCGGGACCGGCTGGTCTGTGCCGTCCCACCCGCCGAGGACGAGCGGCAGGTCGGCCAGGGGCGCCGTCTGACTGGTCCGGGCGACCATGGCCCCGCCGACCGCCGCCGCCCCGACCCAGGCCGCGGCCGCCGCCGTCAGGACGGTCGCCGCGGCCCGCCCGCGGGACCGGGGGGCGTCCGGGAGCGGGTCCGCCGGCGGGGCCGGGCCGGCCGCCGGCGGGGTCAGCAGCCTCGCCACCCCGAGCACCAGCCCCAGCCCGACCAGCACCGCCCCGAACCCGAGCGCCTCGTGCCACTCGCCTTTGACGTACTCCGGCCCGATCCCCTCCTGGATCAGCCCGCTGGCCACCACCCGCAGGACGTTCGCCGCCGCCACCACCGGGACGGACAGCACCACCAGGAGCACCCCGCGGGCCGGGCCGAACCCGGTCCAGAAGGCGACGAAGGCGGCGATCGCGGTCAGGGCGGTGACCGACCGCACCCCGCTGCACCCCTCCTCGATCAGCAGCGTCCCGGTGGGCAGGGTGAGCAGGAACCCGTCCCGCTTCACCTCGTACCCCAGCCCGCTCAGCACCACCTCGGCCGCGGCCGTTGTCACCCGCTGCAGGTTGTCCTGGAGGGGGAGCAGGATGCGGTTCGGGATCGGCAGGGCGAACAGCGGGAACACCAGGGCGAACAGCCCGGCCCGCAGCCGCGGCCAGCCGACCCGGGCCAGGGCCAGCCCGCCGGCGGTGACGATCAGCCCGCCGGCGATCCACCACAGGAGCAGGCTCCGCGGCCCGACCCGGGCGAGCAGGTACATGCCCGGGACGACTGCCGCCGCCCCGACGGCCAGCAGTGTCAGCCCGACCGCCGGGAGCGGGCGGACCGGCCGCCGCGCCCAGGTCGGGGCCAGGGTGTAGGCCGCGTAGCCGGCCCCGAGCAGCACCAGGAACCGGTCGGCGTACCCCGGGTTGGCCCCCCAGAACCGGGCCAGGGCGGCGACCAGCAGCCCGGCCCCGACGGCGACGGCGGCCCAGCTCAGCCGGTCGGCCCGGCCGGCCGGGATCAGGGCACGCCAGTCGGGCGGCGGCGACTCCGGCGATACGGGCGTCATTTCCGGTCACGTCTCCGTTCGGCGGTTTGGTCCCCACGTCCCCCTTGTGGGGGAGGGTTAGGGGGGGCAAAGACAGTTCGCCGCTCCGATGGCTCTGACTCGGCAGGGAGTCCCGACCCCCGAGGAGCAGCCCGACCCCTCCCCACAAGGGGGAGGGGACCAAGCCAAAACCGCCCGGCGGGGTCATTTCTTGTCGTCCTTCTTGGGCAGCTTCCGCTCCACCTCGGCCAGCAGGGCGGCCGCCTCCGTCCGGTACAGGAACGGGCCGGTCGCCCGCAGCGCCCCGTCCAGCACCTTGGCCGCCTTCTCCGGCTGCTGCTTGTCGGCCAACAGCCGTCCGACGAAGTAGGCGGCGTCCCGGGTGAGCGGGCCGAGCTGGGCGCCGGTCCCGAGCGCCCGGTCGGCGTCGTCCAGCCGGCCGGCCTTGTAGTAGCAGTACCCGAGGACGGCATACGCCTCCGGGCTGCGGGGCGCCTTCCGCACCTCGGCCTCGGCCAGTTCGATCGCCCGCCGCTGCTTGCTCAGGTCGGCGCTTTCGGCCAGCACCAGGGCCAGGTTCCAGGCGTACACCGTCTCGGCCGGGTGCTCCTTGACCAGCCGCTCGAACGGCCGCTCGGCGTCGGCGAACTTCCGCCGGTGGCGGGCGATCAGCCCGCGGAGGGCGACCGACTCCCGGGCGTCCGCGTCCGCCTTGGTCAGCCCGTCGAGCACCCGCTCGGCCTCGGCCAGGGTGTCCGGCTCCCCGCGGTCGATCAGCCAGCCGGCGTAGGCCCGGGTGGCCTTGGCGTTCTGCGGGTACGCCTGCCGGGCCTTCTTCACCCACTCCTCCGCCTTGGCGGTGTCCCCGGCCCCGGCGTACAGGGCGTGCAGGACCAGCTCCGGCAGGTCGGTGGCCGGGTCGTGTTCGTGGGCCTTCTTCAGCTCGGCCAGCGCCTCGTCCGGCTTGCCCAGGTGGAACAGGGCGGACCCGAGCCGGACCCGGGCCGGGCCGTTCTGCGGGTCGTCGGCCAGCAGAGCGGCCATCTGCTCCCGGGCGGCCGCCCAGTCCCGCCGGGCCTCGAACGCGGCGGCCAGTCCGAGCCGGGCGTTGCGGACGTCCTGCTTCTTCTTCTCCCCGCCCCACCGCGGGTCGGTGGTGGCCAGTTGCAGGGCCACCTGACAGCTCAGGACGGTGTCGGTCAGCCGCCGCTCGCCGAACGCCAGGCTGGCGTTCAGCAGGTACACCTCCGGGTGCTTCGGGTCGTCGGCGGCGGCCAGTTCCAGGTTGGCCCGGGCGGCCGGGGCGTTGCCGGCCTGGAGGAACAGCCCGGCCAGTTGGAGCCGGGCCGGCGGCAGGGCCGGGTTGGCCCGGACGGCGGCGGCCAGCTCCTTCAGGGCGTCGTCCGTCTTGCCCTCGGCGAACAGCTTGCGGGCCTTCTCCTCCTCCGGGCTGACGGCCGGGGCGGGGGCCGGCGGCTGGCCGCGGCCGGCGGCCGCGAGGAGCAGGACGGCGAACAGGGCGACGGGTCGGCGGTGGGTCATGTGCTGGGTTCGTCGGTTGGCGGGGGCACGTTCGGGGAAGCGGTCCGGCCGGCTCACTGCAGGATGGCCTCGACGGCGGCCCGGTACGGGGCTTGCTCCCGGGGCGACCGCGACCGCTCCCGGGCGACCGCCAGGGCCGACCGGGCGGCCTGGGTGTTGCCGGCCGCGTGCTGGGCCAGGGCCAGGTAGATGAAGCACCCGGCGGTCGCGTCCCGGGACCGGGCCGCCCGGTCCAGCACCCGGAGGGCGTCGGCCGTCCGGGCGGTGGCCAGGTACACCGCCCCGAGCACCTCCAGTTCGGCCACCGACCGGGTCGGGGCGTCGGCCCCCTCGGCCAGCGGGGCCAGGTCGCGGGCCGCCTGCTCCGGGTTCCGCTCGCCGAGCAGCCGCAGCCAGCCGAGCGGGACCAGCGAGTCCGGGTCGTCCGGCAGCCGCAGCCGCAACTGGTCGATCGCCTGCACGGCCGCCCGCACCTTGGCCGCCGGCCACGGCGGGTCGGCCCGCTCGGCGGCCAGGTAGCGGGCGTCGGCGGCCACCCGCAGGAGCGGGGCGTCGGCCGGCCAGCGGCCCAGCAGGGCGTCCGCCCGGGCGGCCACCGCGTCGGCCCGGGCGGCGGTCGGCGGGGCGTCCAGCCAGCCGCGGAGGGCGGCGGCGACGACCGCCGGGTTGTTCGCCTGGACCGCGGTCGCCTCGGCCGCGGCGGCGAACTCGGCCGGCTTCGACTCCGGGCCGACCTCGGCCGCCGCCCGGGCGTACAGCCGGACGGCCGTCGGGTCGGTCAGCAGGTCGGCGGTCGGCACCGGGGCGAGCACGGCCAGCGCCTTGGCCGGCTGGTCGGCGTCCAGCCACAGCCGGGCCTCGGTCCGCACCGCCCACTTGTCAGTCGGGTTGGTCTGCCGCAGCTTCTCGCAGGCGGCCAGGGCCAGTTGCCGGTTGCCGGCGGACAGGGCGGCCTCGGCGGCCAGCGCCCACCAGACCGGCTCCCCCGGCCGCTGCTCGGCCGACCGCTTCAGGGACGCGTAGGCGTCCAGCGGCCGGCCCACCAGGGTGAGCATCCGGGCGAACAGGGCGGCCAGGTCGGGGTCGGCCCCGCCGGTCGCCTCGATCCCCCGGACCACCCGGTCCCGGGCGGTCGGGTAGTCCCCGGACCGGACGTAGGAGAGGGCCACCCCGGTGTGCGCCTCGGCCCGGCCCGGCTCCTTGGCCAGCACCGCCTCCCACGCCTTGCGGGTCCGGTCCTCCACCTCCTTGGCCAGCTCGGCGAACTGGTCGGCGGTGATCTGGTCGTGCTTGCGGAACAGCCGCAGGGCGGCGTGCAGCCGCGGGCCGTGCTGCCCGGCCCGGACCAGGGCGGGCACGTCCCCGGCGGCGGCGGCCTGCTCGACCGCCGCGTCGGACAACTGGTCGACCCCGGCCCACGCCTGGACGACGGGCGGCGGCTGGGGCCGGTCCGGGGCCGGGTCGAACGCCTCCAGGTAGCAGTCCACCAGGGTCAGCTTGTCCCCCGGGGGGAGGGCGGTGGCGGCCGGCAGGCGGAGGGCCGGGAGCAGCCCGGCCTGGGCGAACGTGCGGAGCGGGGCGGTGTCCCGGCCGACCCGCCGGTACAGTTGGAACGCCCACAGCAGGGCCGGCGGGTCGATCCGGGTGGCCCGGGCGCCGGGGGCGGTCAGGGCGTCCAGCTCCCGCTCGGCCCCGGCCCGGTCCCCGGCGTTCCACCGGGCGGCCGTCTTGACGCACCGGGCGAACCAGTCCCCCGGCACCTTGGCCAGCAGGCGGTCGGCCTCCCGCTCGGCGTCGGCCGTCCGCCCGGCCCGCAGGTGGATCCGGATCAGCAGCCCGAGCATCTCGGGGTCGGCCGGGTCGCCGGCCCCGGAGTCCAGCGCCTTCAGCCGGCGGACCGCCTGCTCCTCGACCGGGTCGCCGGCCAGCACCGCGTTCAGGGCGGCCCGCATCCCGGCCTCGTCCCCGGTCCGCCGGGCCGCCTCGAACTCCCGCCACCCGGCCCCGACCGCCCGGTTCCGCTTCACCATCGCCCGGTGCTGCCACAGGTAGAACCCGCCGGCCGCCGCCCCGCCGACGGTGATCAGCACGAAAGCGATCCGCAGCGGGAGCGGCGCCCACACCAGCCAGCCGACGACGAACCGGAGCGGGCCGGGGGTCCAGCGGATCAGCAGCGGCGGGCGGGCGGGCGGGGAACCGGATGCCATGTCGGACCCGTCGGGGGGCGATGCGGATATACTACGAGGGCGGCCGGGCGACGGCCGGCTCCCGATTCCGACGCGGCGGGCCGCGCGACCGATTTCCCGGTGGTGTTTTCGACCCCCGCCGGGCGGACTCTTCATCCCCCGGGCGGAGATCCGGCCGGGGGAACCGGGCGACGGCCCGTTCCGGCTGTGCGCCCCGTTACGACCGTCGGGTCGGCCGACCGGCCGCCCCGCCGGTTGACGGCCCGGGGGGCGGGGTTAGACTAGCTGTTCTCCGGAGCCGAGGCCGCCGGCCTCCCGGCCCGCCCGTCCTCCGGTTCCCCCTTGCGCATTGTCCACTTAGGCAAGTACTACCCGCCCGCCGCCGGCGGCATCGAGACGCACACCCGCACCCTGGCCCGCGCCCAGGCGGCCCTCGGGGCGGCCGTCCGGGTGGTGGCCGTCAACCACGCCGACCCGGCCGGCCGGGATGTCACCTTCGCCCCGTTCGCCCGCACCCCGGACGTGACCGAATGGGACGGGCCGGTCCGGGTGGACCGGGTCGGCCGGTGGGCCAACCTGGCCAAGTGGGACGTCACCCCGCACCTCGGCCGGGTGCTGCGGGCGGCGGCGGCCGAGCGGCCGGACGTCTGGCACCTGCACGCCCCGAACGTGACCATGCTGCTGGCCGCCCTGGCCCACCCGTGGGTCCGGCCGCTGGTGGTCAGCCACCACAGCGACGTGGTCCGCCAGCGGGTGCTCCGGCCGGCCTACCGGGCGCTCGAGCACGAGGTGTACCGGCGGGCCGCCCGGCTGCTGGCCGACAGCCCGGGGTATCCGGCCGGGTCGGCCGTGTTGCGGCGGTTCCGGGCCAGGCTGGCCGTCCTCCCGCTCGGGGTCGACCTGGCCCCGTTCCGCGCCCCGTCGGCGGCGGCGGTGGCCTTCGCCGACGGCTTGCGGGAGCGGCACCCGGGGCCGCTGTGGGTCGCGGCCGGCCGGCAGATCTATTACAAGGGGGTGGAGGTGGCCGTCCGGGCGCTGCCGCACGTCCCCGGGACGCTGGTGGTCATCGGGGACGGGCCGGCCGGCCCGGGGTGGAAGCGACTCGCCGAGAGCACCGGGGTGGCCGACCGGGTGGCCTGGCTCGGCCGGGCGACCGCCGACGAGCTGGTCGGGGCGCTGCACGCGGCCACCGGCTTCTGGTTCCCGAGCACCTCCCGGGCGGAAGGGTTCGGGCTGGTCCAGGTGGAGGCGATGGCGTGCGGCTGCCCGGTGGTGAACGCGGCCATCCCGGACAGCGGGGTGCCGTGGGTCGCCCGGCACGGGGTGGCGGCGCTGACGGTGCCGGTGAACGACCCGGTGGCGTTCGCCGCCGCCGCCCGCCGGCTGGCCACGGAGCCAGGGCTACGGGAGCGACTGTCGGCCGGGGCGGCGCGGGAGGCCGAGGAGCGGTTCGACCACCGGGTGATGGCCGCCCGCAGTTTGGAGATTTACGAGCGGGTGCTGGCCGACCGTCGGGTCAGTCGAGCGGGGCGGTCTCCCCGCCGGCCGGGGTGACGGCCGCCCAGAACACCTCCTCGGCCACCCCGGGGCGGATGGTCCGCACGCTCCCGTCGAACAGGGCCACCGGCAGCCCGCCGGCGAACGGCGTCTGGACCACCGAGGCATCGGCTTCTTCTGGTTTCGGACGGGTCTGGAATGTCTTGCCCGCCACCGACGCTCGTGTAACCCTGTCTTCCGTAACCGGTATCACGTCCTGCCAGCCGGCGTCGGCGAAAGTGCATCGCCGGTCCGGCTCCGACCCCGGTCGGGACGCGGGGTTTGAATACAGATACCGGAAGATGAGCGGTGGGTACACGAACCCGTCAGGCTGCATGGTAGCCGTCCCGATCCCGGAGTACCGCTCGCTGAAGGCGATCGTGTTCGACGTGCCGTCGGCGAACGACCGGCCCAGCTCGGGTGGGCCGACAAACCCAACCATGTTGGCTGCGTAACTGGCCCGTCCGAGGGGGTCATATGGTAGCCCGTCCAAGGTCGGGTCGGCCGGGCTGGTGAACGCCCTCCGCCACTGGTTCTGGGGGAGTAGGAGGGCTGTATTAGTCGCGACCGCTACCTCAGGAGGTTGATACCCCGCTTCACCGTCGATGAACGGTATTAACCGGTACAGCACGGGGGCGGTGAGGTCTGGTTGGACCGGTGCGAAGGTGGCAACCGAGGGCCAGCCTGGCAGGCGGTCGCTATGGGCTGCGGCGTAGTGTTGGCAACCGATGGCGATTTGCTTCAGGTTGTTCAGCGACTGCGACCGGACGGCCGCCTCCCGCACCTTCTGGACGGCCGGGAGGAGCAGGCCGATCAAGACCGCCAAGATGGCAACGACGATCAGCACTTCGATCAGCGACGCTCCGTGTCGGCGAGACATCGCCCCCTCCTGTGGCCAGCCTGGGGTAGTGGGTGTCGGGTATCGGCGAGAGGGGCGCGACCGCCAATGAGCCTCAGCCCGCCGACCAGCGTGAGCAGTTTAACCGCACCGTCCGGACTCGATCCACCCCGCCCGCCCGACTTTCTCGGGCCGTCCGTGCCTCTTGCGGCCGCCGCGGGGTTACGCTGGCGACGCGGGCGGATACAGTGCCCGTGGGACGAGCCGAGGGGGGGCGGTGAGAGTCCTTCACCTGAACGCCGGCAACCTGTTCGGCGGGATCGAGGTGAACCTGCTCACCCTGGCCCGGTTCGCCCACCTGTGCCCGGGGACGGCCGCCGACTACGGCGTCTGCTTCGACGTCGCCGCGGCCGCCGGGCTGCGGGCCGCCGGGGCGACGGTCCACGTCCTCGGCGGGGTGCGGCTGAGCCGGCCGTGGACGGTGCTGGCCGCCCGCCGCCGGCTGGCCGCGGTGCTCCGCCGCACCCGGTACGATGTCGTCGTCTGCCACGAGGCGTGGGTCCACGCGGTGTTCGCCCCGGTCGTCCGCCGGGCCGGGCCGCGGCTGGTGTTCTGGGCGCACGACCGGCACCCGGCCCCGCTCGGCTGGCTGGACCGGCTGGCCGCCCGCACCCGCCCGGACCGGGTGGTGGTCAACAGCCAGTATTCGGCCGCGGCCGGCCTGTTCCCCGGTGTGCCGAGCGAGGTGGTGTACTGCCCGGTCGCCCCGCTGCCGGTGACGGCCGACCGGGCCGCCGTCCGCCGGCGGTTCGACACCCCGGCGGACGCGGTCGTCATCGTGCAGGTCGGGCGGTGGGAGCGGCACAAGGGGCACCTGGCCCACGTCGCCGCCCTCGGCCGGCTGCGGGAGTTGCCGGGCTGGGTGTGCTGGCAGGTCGGGGCGCCGCAGCGGCCGGCCGAGTCGGCGTACCAGGCCGAGGTGCGGGCGGCGGCCGGCCGGGCCGGGGTGGCCGACCGGGTGCGGTTCGTCGGCTGGCAGCCGGACCTGGGGGCGGTGCTGGCGGCGGCCGACGTGTACTGCCAGCCGAACACCGCCCCGGAGCCGTTCGGGATCGCTTTGGTCGAGGCGCTGTACGCCGGCCTGCCGGTGGTCGCCAGCGACGAGGCCGGGCCGCGGGAGATCATCGCGCCGGAGTGCGGCATCCTCGCGCCGCCGGGGGACGTGGCCGCGGTCGCCGACGCGCTCGCCGGGCTGATCCGCGACCCGGCCCGCCGCCGGGCGCTGGGGCGGGCGGGGCCGCCGCGGGCGCGGGCGCTGTGCGACCCGGCGACGCAGTTGGGCAAACTGGCCGCGGCGCTCCGGGCGTAGCCGGCCGGGGAGGGGAGTTGGTCCGTCGCCTGTGGAAGCCGTGGTTCGTCTACCGGCCCGGGCAACTGGTCCGGCGGGCCGTCGTCGGGCTGTGGCCGCCGCCCCCGGGGTATGTTCCCATCCGGACGTGTTGGGGCGGGCGAATCGTCGCCGACCCGGCCCGGGCGATCGGCCGCAGCCTGCTGACCACCGGGCTGTACGACCTGGCCGTCTCCGAGGCGCTGGCCCGACTGATCGCGCCCGGGGACACAGTGGTCGATGCGGGGGCGAACGTCGGGTACATGACCGTGCTCGCCGGGGCGGTCGCCGGCCCGGGCGGCTCGGTCCTGGCGTTCGAGCCGCACCCCGAACTGCACGCCGTCGGCCTGCGAACGCTCGCCGCCTCCGGCCGGCTGCTGACCGGCGTCACGGTCGAATATCACCAGGCTGCGCTCGGCGAGCGGCCGGGAACCGCGGGGCTTCACGTGCCGACCGAGTACGCGGCCAACGACGGGGTGGCGACGCTCGGCCCGGCGGGTGGGGCCGGCGGGCACGCCGTGTCGGTCCGGGTGACGACTCTGGACGAGGCGATCGGGGAGCGGCCCGTCGGCGTCCTCAAACTGGACGTCGAGGGGCACGAGGCGGCCGTCCTCCGGGGGGCCGCCCGGGCGCTGGCCGCCGGCCGGGTCCGGCACGTCGTGTTCGAGGCTCACGCCCCGGACGGCGGCGAGGCGGGGCGGGTGCTCCACGGGGCGGGGTACTGCCTGTTCGCCCTCGGCTGGTCGATGCGCGGTTTGGTCGTTCGCGAAAGTGAGGCGAGCGGCCCGGCGGGCGGCTACGACCCGCCGAGCTTCCTCGCCACCCGGGAGCCAGACGAGGCGTTGGGCCGATGCCGGCCACGGGGTTGGCGGGTGCTCGGCCGACTGGCGGGGCAACCATGACCCCGTGGGTACTGGTGGCCGGGGACGTCGCCCCGACCGGCGGGATGGACCGGGCGAACCTGGCCCTGGCCGAACACCTGGCCGCCCGCGGGCCGGTCCACCTCGTCACCCACCGGGCGGCCGACGCCCTCGCCGCGCACCAGAACGTCACCGTGCATCCGGTGCCGCGGCCGTTCGGCCGGCACTTCCTCGGCGAACGGTTCCTGGCCCGGGCCGGGGTGCGGGTTGCCCGGCGGATCCCCGGGGCGCGGGTGGTGGTGAACGGCGGCAACTGCCGGTGGCCGGACGTCAACTGGGTGCACTGCGTCCACGCCGCGTACCCGGCCCTGTCGGCCCGACCGTGGGGGCGGTTCGTCCACGCGGTCCACCGGCGGGAGGAGCGGCCGGCGATCCGGGCGGCCCGGGTGGTGGTGTGCAACAGCCGGCGGACCGCCCGCGACGTGACCGAACTCCTCGGGGTGCCGGCCGACCGGGTGCGGGTGGTGTACCTCGGCGGCGACCCGGCTCGGTTCCCGCCGCTGCGTCCGGGGGAGCGGACCGAGGCGAGGCGGGCGCTGGGGTGGGCGGACCGGCCGTGGGTCGGGTTCGTCGGCCAACTGGCCAACCGGGTGAAGGGGTTCGACACCCTGTACGCCGCCTGGCGGGAGCTGTGCCGGGAGCCGGGTTGGGACGCCAACCTGGCCGTAGTCGGCGGCGGGGCGGTGGCCCGATGGGCGGCCCAGGCGAGGGCCGACGGGCTGGCCGACCGCGTCGCCTTCCTCGGGCACCGGTCGGACGTGCCGGACCTGTTGGCGGCGTGCGACCTGTTGGTCCACCCGGCCCGGTACGACGCCTACGGGCTGGCCCCGCACGAGGCCGTCTGCCGGGGGTTGCCGGTGCTGGTGTCGGCCGCCACCGGGTTCGCCGAGCGGCTCGGCCCGGACCTGGCCGACGCGGTCCTGACCGCCCCGGAGGACGCCCGGCTGCTGGCCGACCGGCTGCGGGCGTGGCGGCGGACGGCGGACGCCTGGCCGGCCCGGTTCGCCGGGCTGGCGGCCGACCTCCGGGCCTACACCTGGGCCGACATGGCGGCCGCGGTCGTGACGGCGGCCGGCTGATCGGGGCCGGGCGGGCGGACGGGCGGTAACACCGGTCGGCCGGATCGATTCGGTCGAACCGCGGATTCGGGTGTTGACGGACTAGCGTGCGTGACGAAAAGTTAATATAGATAGGGCGATTGTGCCGACGCCCGGCACGACCTCCGGACCGCCGTCGCGGCCCGCCGCCCGATCCTTTCGCCCGGGCCGGTCATGTCCGACTCCCGGCTGTACAGCCTGCACCTGGAGGGCCAGCCCCGGCGGGACGAGTTCCGCGCCGCCCGGGAGCGGGTCCGGGCGGCGTGCGGGCACTTCACCCTGGCCGGGGAGCTGGGCCAACTCCCGCCGGACGACCCCGGGGACGCGGCCACTGTCGTCGCCCCGCCCGGCACCACCCTGTCGTACTGGCTCCAGGACGGGGACCACCTGCACCCGCTGTCCATCGGGGTGAACAGTGTCGGCCGGCTGCCGGACAACCACGTGGTCATCCGGGACGAGCACGTCTCCCGCCGGCACTGCGCGATCATCATCCACCGGAGCGGCCGGTGCGAGGTGCACGACGTGGCCAGCAAGAACGGGACGGTGCTGAACGGGCACAAGATCGCCGGCCCGACCAACCTGAAGCCGGGCGACCAGCTCCTGCTGTGCAACCGCCGGCTGGTGTTCCTGACCGGGCAGGTCGGCCCGGCCCCATCCCCCGCTCCCGCCGCCGGCTCCGACTGACCCGCGGCCATGTCGTCACCGATTGGGCGAACACTTTTCGCCGCCTTGTAACAGAGCCTCAACGCCCCCCCCACGCATCGGGATCGCGTGTCCACCAGCCCGACGCGCGAGCGAGGGTGTCAGAGAAACCCTCGCTCGCGCGTCGGGCTGGTGGGGTACGCTACGCCCATGTGAAGGCGGTTCTCGCCTCACCATTCGCCGGCCACCTCACCGCCGCCGCGGGTGGCCAGCGCCCGCTAGGTCGCCGGGTCGGTCGCGTCCCGGGCGAACCGCACGCTCCCGTCGCACAAGAGCACGTTCACCCCGCCGGCGTGCCCGCTCCGGGCGGCCGTCAGCCCCTTGTTGTGGCTGCCGTTCCCGCAGTCCCACTGGCCGGCCGGGTTCGGGGTGAAGAAGTGGTTGTACAGGGTGTTCCCATAGTGCCCGTTCACCCACTGCTCGCCCCGCCGCGGGTTCCAGGTGCCGGCCCCGGCGGCGCACACGGCCGGGGCCGGGTCGGCCCCGCCCGGCACCTCCAGGATCACCAGCCGGGCCGCCTGCGGGTCGGCTGGCGGGCCGGACACGGCGACCCCATTGCCGACCAGGCTCTCGCTGAACGCGGCCGTGTTCGACAGCCCGTCGGTGACGTCCCCGACCCGCACCGGGGTCTGGGCGAACACCCCGTTCCCGTCCGGGATTTTCAGATAGCCGGTGACGGCCCCGGTCGGGTCGAGCGCCACCCCGGTGCCGTTGCAGGCGACGTAGTTGGTGCCGTAGTAGGCGCTGCCCGGCACCTGCCCGGCCTGCGGGTCGCTCGGGCAGACGAACAGCGACACCCGGTTCCTGCCGGCGGCGTCGTTCTGTCCGCCGGCGGCCAGGGTGCCGTCCGGGTCGATCAATCGGTGCAGGCTCTCCTGCTCGACGTAGGCCAGCAGCCGGGCCGGGGCGGACACCACCTTCGGGTAGGCGTTCCGCCCCGGCGGGAACGTGCCGCGGGCGGACTCGTGGTTGTGCATCGCCAGGCCGAGCTGCTTCAGGTTGTTCGCGCACTTGATCCGGGCGGCTGACCCCCGCACCTTCTGCACCGCGGGGAGGAGCAGGCCGATCAGGATGGCGACGATGGCGATCACCACCAGCAGTTCGATCAGGGTGAACGCACGGCGGACGCACGTCATGGGAACTCCGGTGTGTCTCGATGGGTGGACGCCGGTCGCGGGCGGGCCGACGCGCGGCCGCCGCCCGGACGGGCGCGGGTGTGTGAGGGTCGGCGGACGGGGTCAGGCGCGAGGGGGCGGGACGACCGGGTCGATTGTCGAGCTGATGGGGGTGGAGTTGCCGGTGAGGACGGCCCCGGCCGGCACCCACTCGAACGCCCAGACGGTCGCGGGGATCGGGGGGACGGCCGGGCCGGCGGGCGACCAGCCGGCCGGCGAGCGGCCCTTACACCGCTGGGCCATCGCCCCGTCGACCCACCGGTACGCGGGACTCGCGTCCGCTGCCGGCGGGTCGCAGTGCGGGCAGTCCGATGAGGCGGGCCGGCAGTCCGGGCCGGCGCCGTCGCCGTCGTGGGGGTCGCAGCAGGACCGCCCGACGGCGGCCGGGACGACCAGCCCGCGGGCGGTCGCCCAGGCCACCTTCTCCCGCAGGGTGAAGCAGCAGCAGTCGCCGGCCCAGCACTGTTCGTAGGTGAGGCAGCCGCACGGCCGGTCCATGCACGGGTACGGCTGAGAGCGGTCCTTCGACGCCCGAGACGTGGGGATCGGGAAGCCGACGCCGGCCATGAGTTGAACGACCGCCAGCAACGCCAGGACGAGCTGGCGGGGCGTCGGAAGGCCGGGGATCGGGAACCGACGGCCGAGCATCCGATACGACTCGCGGCGGTGTGGCCGGGGGGTATCCTATCGACCGCCGCGGCCGAAGGTAGCGGGCAGGACGACCGCCCACCCGGCCGGCTCCCGCCGCAGCGTCACCGCCTCCTTGAACCGCCGGCCGTGCCGCCCCTTGCCGGTCAGCGACACGTGCGCGATCGCCCCGTCGCCGTGCTCCTCGCACGCGGTCACGTGGGCCGCGTCCGGGTCGAACGCCAGCCCCCGCCGGTACGCCGCCGCTAGCCGGGCGAACCCGTCGCCGCTCACCCGCTTCCGGGACTCGGCGGCGAGCGCCGAGTACGCCGCCGGCCAGTCGGACCGGACGAGGGCGTCGAAGTACCGGTAGGCCGCCTCCCGGGCGCCAGACCCGGCCGGCGGCGGTTCGGACCGGCAGCCGGCGAGCGCGAGCAGTGTCAGCAGACCGGCCCGCCTCACGGGTAGCTCCCGTCGGTATCGAGCACCTTCTTGTCCGGGTACATGTCGACGACCGCCTCCTCCCACCGCAGGCTGACCGCGTGCCCGTCCAGGTACAGGTAGTTGGCCACCTGGGTGTGCCGATCCGACGCCATCCACGGCTTGAGGATCCCGGTGCCGAGCCAGATGTCGTAGTCGTCCTGCCGCGGGTCTTCCCCGTCGGCCGCGTTGAACACGGCCGCGTTCCGCTCGTTGAAGCAGACGAACTGGCTGGTCCCGACCTCGTTGACGAACCGCATCAGCGTCCACTGGCCGTACCGCCGGGACTTGTGGCTGAGCAGGGAGTTCATCAGGTAGCTGACCCGGTGTTCGACCCCGTTCACCTGGCCGGTGTCCGGGTCGACGAACGGCTTCCGCTCGGACGGGTCGGTCGGGCAGCGGTAGATCTTGTCGCTCGCCAGGACCAAGCCGCCTTTGGACAGGCTCTCGTCCGCCTCGCGGGTGCCGCCGATGAACGGCATCAGCTTGTCCGCCCAGTAGATCTCGGCGAACGAGTTGGAGTGCTGGGTGTTGCTCACCACGTCCGCGTCGAACGGGTGGTGGAGGAAGAACTGGCCGTTGGTCGCGTCGTAATACTGGTGGACGGCCAGTCCGATCTGCCGCAGGTTGTTCTGGCACTCGGCCCGGCGGGCCGCCGCCCGCACCTTCTGCACGGCGGGCAGCAGGAGGCCGATCAGCACCGCGATGATGGCGATGACGACCAGCAGCTCGATCAGCGTGAACCCGCGGGGTCTGGGCATGGCCGTCCCTTCGGTGTGACGAATGTACAGATCGTAATACCCGGCCGCCGACCCCCAGTCACGTGAATTCTTCGGCTAAAATCCGGGGCGTCGAAGCGGGAGGGTGTGATGGCCGAGGTGACGCGGTTCTCGGTGTCGTTGGAGCCGGACCTGCTGGCGGCGTTCGACCGGTTCGTGACGGACGGCCGGTTCGCCACCCGCAGCGAGGCGGTCCGGCAGTTGCTCCGGCAGACGCTCACCGCCGAGGCGTGGGCGGCCGACGCCCGGCCGGTGATGGCCACCCTGACGCTCGTCTACGACCACCACAAGTCGCGGCTGACGGACAAGCTGGTCGAGGTGCAGCACCGGCACGGGGATTTGGTGGTGGCCACCCTACACGTCCACCTGGACCACGACCACTGCATGGAGGTGATCGTGTTACGCGGCAAGGGGAGCGAGGTGCGGGCGCTGGCGGCCGAGTTGCGGGGGCTGAAGGGCGTCCACAAGGGCGAGCTGACGCTGGCGGACACGGCGCCGCACACCGACGGGCATCACCACCATCACTAAGTAAAAAGGAAAAAGGAAAAAGGCGAAAGTGAACCCCGTCCGATTCACTTTCGCCTTTTTCCTTTTTCCTTTTTACTTTTGCCTTGTCTCACACCCCCATCACGTTGTACCCGCAGTCCACGTACAGCACGTGACCCGTCACCCCGCTGGCCAGGTGGCTGCACAGGAACACGGTCGCGTCCGCCACCTCCTCCGGCTTGATCGGCCGCGGCAGCGGCGACCGCGAGGCGGCGTACTCGATCGACTTCTCGAACTCCCCGGGCCGGATGCTTCGGGCCGCCCGGCTGGCATACGGGCCGGCCGAGATCAGGTTCACCCGGATGTCCTTCGGCCCGAGGTTGCTGGCGAGCTGCTTGCAATCGATCTGAAGGGCCGCCTTGGCCGTGCTCATGCCGCCGCCGTAGTACGGCACCACCCGGTCCCCGCCCAGGTACGTCAGCCCGACCGCCGCCGCGCCGCCCGGCCGGTTGCTCATGTACGGCTCGGCCGCCCGCAGCAGGCTCGTCAGCGAGTACGCCGAGATGCCCAGCGCCTCCATGTACCCCTTGCGGCTGGTGTCCTTCGCCGACTTGGTGATCTCCCGGCTGAACGCGACCGAGTGGATCAGGATGTCGATCCCGCCGAACTCCTTGCCGACCGCGTCCACGGTGCCCTGGATGCTGTAGTCGGCGAACTTGGCGTACCGGCGGTCGGTCCGCACCTCCTCCGGCACGTCGGCCATGGTGTCGTAGCTGGCGTCGCACGCCAGCACCTTCTCCACCTTCAGCTCGCCGCGGCCGTAGGGGAGCTGGCGGCTCTCCCGGTCCGCGTCCCGGGTGAGGAAGCTCTCGACGATGCCGACCACCCGCGGGTGGCACGCGAGCACGACCTTGGCCCCGGCGGCGTTGAGCGCCTTGCTGATGAACCAGGCGAAGCTCTCGTTGTCGCCCACCCCGGTGACGAGGGCCACTTTGTTGGTGAAGTCGATCGGGATCATGGTCGGCGCCAGAGAGGGCAGGAATACATGGCACGCGGATGACGCCGATCTCCGACCGCGGATTCACGCGGATCAGACCCTAATCGGACTGGGTTCCGATCCGGTTTTCATCCGCGGTGAAATCCGCGTCATCCGCGTGCCGTTGTATTCAATCCGTCACTTCGGGGCGACCTTTACCCGGTCCCAGACGTGCAGCCCGTCGGTGCCGCCGGCGGCCAGCACCTTGCCGTCCGGGGAGAAGGCGACCGACCGGACGACCGCCCCGGGGCCGACCGGCATCGCGGACGACGACAGCCAGTTGTTCGGCTCCCACTCCGTGTACACCTGGACCCGGGCGGCGAACTCGCCGTCCCCCGGCTTGGCCGGCGGCCCGTTCACGGCGGCGGCGAACCGCTGGCCGTCTGCCCGCAGGACGAGGGCCGTCACCGGGCCGGTCAGCTTCAGCCGCTTCACCTCCTTGAACGTCTCGCCGTCCCAGATGACGACCTCGCCTTTGTCATCGGCGGTGGCGATCCGCTTGCCGTTGGCCGACCACGCGACAGCCGTGACCGGGGCGGTGCCGTGGACCAGCATGGCCATCGCCTCGCCGGACCCGGCCCCCCAGATTTGGGCGAAGTGGTGAGTCGCCTTCGCCGGGTCCGCGGTGGAGCCGGGCGGGGCCGCCTTCGCCCACGCCGGGTCGATCTTGTCGTTGCTCAGGAACAACACCCGTTTGCCGTCCGGGCTGAACGCGACGGCGGCGGGCAGGTCGCCGTCCTTGGGGGTGCCGGCCATCGGCCCGAACTGCACCTCACCGCTCCGGCCCAGGTCGCGGACGAGCAGGGTTCGGCCGTCGGTGTGGGCTAGCCGCTGTCCATCCGGGCTGAACGCCATCGCTTTGGGCGCGGTAGCCGGCTGGAAGTCGCGGATCGGCTCGCCGTTCGGGGTGATCGCCAGCCCGCCCTCGGTCGCCGACAGCAGCCGGACGTAGCCGTCCTTGTAAGTGACGGCTAGCGTCCGGCCGTCCGGGGACACGGCCATCACGGCGGCCTGACCCCTCGCGTCGGCGAACGGGTGGTGCGACCACGTCGGCCGGGTGCGGGCCACGTCCCACGCCAGGATGGTGCCGCCCGTCACGCTCCGGCCGGCCGACGGCAGCTTGTACTCGCCGGAGCCGGAGGCGAACAGCCGCGTGCCGTCGGTGCTGAACGCCACCTGCCGCACCTCGCCGGTGAACTGCTGGGGGTACTTAGCCGGGTCGATGATCCGCTGCTGCCACACCCACAAGTCCTGGTTCCGCTCCGGCCCGTCGTCCGCCTTCGGCTTCTCTTCGGCCTTCGGCGGGGCCGGCTTGGCGATCGGCTTCCGGGTGAACACCCGCACCTCGCCGTTCTTACGGCGGAACTCGCGGTCGGCGTGCCTGCCCTCGTCCGGGGTGTGCTGGTGGTTGCCGACCGCCGCCACCAGCGTCCGGCCGTCCGGGGAGACGGCCATGCCGATGACCCCCTCGTCCGGGTTCACGTCCAGGTACTGCTCGTGCTTCATCCCCGGCAGCGACCACGCCCCGACCTTGTTCACCAGTTTCGACGACCAGAAGCCGCGTTCGCTCTGCCAGTAGCCGAGCAGCATCTGCCGGCTGTCCGGGGTGAAGGCGACCGCGTAAGCGTTCATGTACGGTGGCTTCCACAGCACCGGATCCGCGGTCCAGTCGCCCGTCGCCCACAGCCGCGCCTCCGGACCGCAGGCGGCGGCCAGCCACTTGCCGTCCGGCGACCAGGCGACCGCATACGGGTTGCCGTCGCACGTCAGGGTGGCGGCCGTCTTGCCGGTGTCGGCGTCGCAGATGCGGATGACGTACCGCACCTCGTTCTTGTCCCGGTTGACGATCAGCTCGACCACGGCGAGCCGCGTGCCGTCCCGGTTGAGGGCGTAAGCGGTCGGCAGCCAGGGGGTGCCGACGATGCCCGCCGCGGCCGACTTCTCGATCGCGGCGTCGTTCCCCCGGCCCGGCCCGCGGTGGTTGATCCGCAGACCGCTGCCGCCGCCGAGCAGCATCCGCGACCCGTCGGCGGACATGGCCAGTACACCCGGGAGCCGGATGCCGGTGCTCCGCCCGTTGCCCGGCAGCTCGCCCTCGTCCAGCCGGGCGCCGCTGGCCGGGTCGAGCAGGTGGTAGTCGATCCCGCCGCCCGCCTGGGCGGTGACGAACAGGGTGCCGTCCGGCAGGTACTGGAGCCACCGCCACGGCGGCAGCTTGACCCCCTGCCGCGCCCCCGGCGGGGGCGGCGGGGACACCACGTTCGGGTCGGCCGGCCGGTCCCATTTGACCGGGTAGGAGTGCTTCTTGGCCCGGGTGGCGGCGTCCCAGACGGTCAGCGTCGAGTCCGCCCCGATGGTGCTGAACGTCTTGCCGTCCGGGGCGAACGCCGCCCCATACACCAGGTCCCCGTGGTCCTTCAGCACCGCCTGCAACTCCCACGGGCCGTACTCGGCCGCGGGCGGGGCCGGCGTGTCCTTCACGTACACCCGCACCTCGCCGGCCGCCGCCTTGGCCACCTGCTCGGTCGCCGGCTCGCCCGGCCCGCCGCGGTACGGGCTGCCGAAGGTGGCCACCAGCGTCCGGCCGTCCGGCGACACGGCCAGCCGGCTGACGTCGAGTCCGAACCGGGCGACGAAGCTCGGGCCGTCGGTCAGCGGGGCCGGCTCCCGGACCGGCACCGATTGGACAAGGGCACCGGTGGCCGCGTCCCGCACCCGGATCTCGCGGTGGACGACGGTCGCCCGGACGAGGCCGAGCCAGTTCCGCTCGGGCTCCTCCCGATAGCCGGCCGAGATCAGCTGCCGGCCGTCCGGGGTGAAGGCCAGGGCGTCGCCGCTGCGGACCAGCGGGTCGGCGTGCCGGTACGCCTCGGCCCAGTCCGGCCCGGCGAACACGGCCAGCCGCCCGCCGCCCGTGCTGACCGCCAGCCGCTTGCCGTCGGCGGCGAACGCCAGCGTGTTCGGGGTGTCGGCGTCGAACAGCGGCCGCTCGACGACCGCCTTGCCGGTGGCCGCGTCCAGCAGCCGCAGCTTGCTCCTGATCGACACGTACAACTCGCCGGCCGCCACCAGTCGGCCGTCCGGCGACACCGCCCACCCGCTCACCCCGGCCAGGCCGGTTTCGGTGCCGTCCGGCCGGGGCAGGTCCAGCCGGACCGCCTTCTGTCGGTCGTACAGCCGGTGGGCGAGGTAGTCCCGGCCGTCCACGTACACCCCGACCCCGCCGCCGGCGGCGAGCGGCCGGTCCGTGCCGGTGACGACCGCGTTCGTCTTGCCGTCCGCCGGGTCGAGGTACTTCTCGTCGGTCTTCGCCCCGGCGGCGTACCAGGCGACCAGGCCGTCCGCCCCCTGGTACCGCAGCCCGAGCGGCGGCGGATTGCCGCCCCCCGCCGGCGGTCGGTTGGTGGTCGCCTGTTTCCAGTAGCGGGGTTTCAGGGTGGCCGTGTCCCAGACGATCACCGTCCCGTCGGCCCCGGCGGTGGCGAACGTCTGGCCGTCCGGGGCGAACGCCGCGTCGTACACCATCTGGCCGTGGTCCTTCAACGTGGCCACCAGCCGCCACGGGCCGCCCGGCGGCGGGTCGGCGGCGATGGCCGCAGGCCCGCCGGGCGGTCGCTCCCAGTCCTTCCCGTCCCCATTGCCGCCGAGCATCGCCCCGGCGGTCAGGCCGGCCGCGGTCAGCAGGCCGGCGGCCAGCATCGCCAGTGTTCCGGTCTTCATCGGTCGTACCGCCCCTTCGGCGAGGAGTTGAACCGCGTGGGGAATCACCGCGTCCGTGGCGAGCACGTCCAGGGCCAGGCTTTGCAGGGCGGCCGGCACCGGGCAGGCGGTGGCTTCAGGGGTGAGCAGCCCGCCGAGGGCCGCGGCGGACAGGGTGATGCCCCGTTTCCGCAGCCGGGCGGCCAGCAGCTCCCGCCCCTTGGCCACCCGGGCGGCGACGGTGCCCTCCGGCCAGCCGAGGGCCGCCGCCGCCTCGCTGCGGGACTTCCCGGTCAGGTCGCACAAGACGACCGCCTGCCGGTACTTCTCCGGCAGGGCGGCCAGCTCGGCGTCGAGCACCGGGCCGAGGTCGGACCAGTCCGGGCGGTCGTCGGCCCGGTCGGGTTTGGCCGCCGCCATGAGCCGCTGCCTCCGCTTGGCCGCCTGGGCGCGGGCCTTGGTCGCCACCTTCACCGCCACCCCGTACAGGAACGCCCCGACCGCCCCCGGCGGGCGGACCCGGCCGGGCCTGCGGGCGAACACCAGCCAGACCGCCTGGAAGGCGTCGTCCGCGTCGTGCCCGTTCCCCAGCACCCGCCGGCAGACGCCGTACACCGTCGGGCCGTGCCGGCGGACCAGCTCGGCGAACGCGACCTCCTCCCCGGTGGCCGCGAACCCGGCGACGAGTTCGGAGTCCGGCCGCGGGTCGGGCGGGCGGGTGAGCAGGCCGAGGGCGCGGACCCCGTCGGCCAGCCGGCCGGTGGACATGCAACGATCCCCGTCGGCGAGAAACACACCGGACGCACGGCCGCTGGCAGGTCGTGTCAGCGGGCGTCCGTGAGTGTATTGCCCGCCGGCCGGTCGGCTGATGTGGAAAAGTCGGGCGGCGTGCCCGATTCTCCCCGGGTTCGACGGCCGTTCGCTTGACGGGCGGCGGTGTGAGCGACTAGCGTGTGAGGTCGCCCGCCGAACGACGACCGCCACCGATGAACTCTCCTGTCCTCCCCCTCACCCGGCCGGCCCTGGCGCTCGGCCTGCTGTTGACCGCCACCCCCGCGGCCGTCGCCCAACTGGTCGCCTACGACCCGTTCGCCCAGCCGTTGGGCCAACTGAACGGGTTCGCCAGCAGCGGCAGCGGGGCGGTCTGGCCGAACAGCCCGCAGACCTGGGGGCCGGCGTTCGGCAACGGCGGGGTGGTGGTGTCCGGCAGCCTGGCCTACGGCCCGCTCAGCACCGCCGGCAACCGGGTGCAGATGAACGGCTTCAACAGCAGTGCGAACGGCAGCGTCCGCTCGCTCGGCAGCAGCCGGGGCGGGGCCGGGAACGACGTATGGCTCAGCTTCCTAATGCGGCCAGACACCGCCGGGGCGGAGGTGCTGGTGCTGTACAACGGCCCCACCGCCGTCGCCCAGTTCGGCACCCCGACGGCCGGCAGCGCGGCGTTCGGGATGAGCCTGTTCGCCCAGGCCACCGGGGCCGGCACCCAGACCTTGACCGTGGCACCAGGGGTGGCGGCCGACGGCGTCACCACGCACTTCCTCGCCGCCCACCTGCAACTCGGGGCGGCCGGGGCGACGAACACCGTCACCTTGTACCTGGACCCGGACGTGAGCAGCCTGGGCACCGGGGCCGCCCCGACCGGCGGCTCGACCGCCACCTTCTCGGCCGCGACGAACTTCGACTTCAACCAGATCGTGCTGGGCAACTTCTCCGGCACGAGTTCGGCCGCCCAGTTCGACGAGATCCGGATCGGGGGCAGTTGGGCGGACGTGTCCCCGGTGCCGGAGCCGACCGGGCTGCTGGCGGTCGGGGCGGCCGTCGCGGCCGTGGCCGGCCGTCGGCGGCGACGGCGTTCGGATCAGCCCGGCGGGGCGGTGAGCAGGTAGACGGCGAACGTGGCCAGCCAGTGTTCGCCGGCGTAGTCCCCGCTGGCCACGTGCTTCAGCCCGTCGGCCGCGTGCCGATCGGCCGCCTTCAGCAGCGCGGCCCGGGCCGGGTCGCCGGCCGGAAGCGTCGCGGCCACCCCCTTCATCGCCCACGCCCGGCTCAGGTTCAGCCCGTCCAGGTGGACCAACTGCGGGTCGGTCCGGTCGGTGACGACGGCCGGGGCGAACAGACCGGCCGGCTCCGCCTTCGCCGCGACCGGCAGGAACCTGGCGAACCACGCCCGGAACTCGGCCGCCGGCAGCACCCGCCGCATCAGGTCGGCCTCCATCAGCGTCGGCGAGAAGAAGTCGGCCCCGCTCGGCTCCCACTTCGCCGGGGCGTCGGCGTCCGCCCCGAAGTACGCCTTCGCCCGTTCCTCCACCAGCTTCTTCAGGTCGGCGTGCCCGGTGGCCGTCGCGTAGTCGTGGGCGAACGCCAGCCCGAACGCGGTGTTCGGGTGGACGCCGGTGCGGATCGGGTACGTCTGCTTCGGGAAGTAGCCCAGGTAGCGGGCGACGATCACGTCGGTCAGTGGCCGGAGCGCGGCGGCCCACCTCTTCGCCCCCGGGTCGTCCCAGCCGTGCAGCTCCTCGGCCAGCTTGAGCAGCCAGGCCCACCCGTAGGGCCGCTCGAACGACCGGCTGTCCGGCCGGGCGAAATACGCCGCCTCCGTTTTGATCGCCTCCGGGGTCAGGTGCCGGTCGAACACGGCCCGGATGTCGGCCGCTTCCGGCAGGTCCGGGTACACCCGGAGCAGCCGGGCCAGCATCCAGTGGGCGTGGACGGCCGAGTGCCAGTCGTAGCACCCGTAGAACGCGGGGTGCAGCTCCTTCGGCGTCCGGGCGTCGGCCGGCCCGGCGAGGACGTGCTCCGGCTTGTTCGGGTACTCCCGGCGGATGTTCTTCAGCCCGAGCTTGGCGAACGCGGACGCCTGGTCGCGGGTGAGTGCGGTCTTCATCGGGCGGGCCGCCTTGGGGAGCCGGATGTCGTTGGTGACGGCGTACAGCTTGAGGGCGACGAGCAGGTCGATCAGCCGGTCGTGGAACGCCCGGTCGGTGGTCTCGCCGGCCAGCCGGACGCGGCCGTCGGCGAACTCGGCCGTGACCGTGTCCGTGGCCCCGGACGCCGGCGGGGCGATCTTCCGCAGCTCGGCGAGGTAGCGGCCGACGTGGGCCGGGTCGGGCTGGCCGTCCGGCACCACCTTCGCCGTTAGCGCCGCCATCTTTGCCCGGAAGGCGGGGTTGAGGGCGACGGCGGTGTACGTGTTCGGGTCGCGGGGCTTGGCCGCCCGCTCGGCCCCCAGCTTGTCCCGCAGGGCCACCAGCGCCGGCTTGTGCGCCGCCCAGTATTGGACCGCCCCGGCACAGATCGCCTCGGCCTCGGCGGCCGGGAAGCCCGGGGTGTTGGCCAGGTCGTCGAACGCCCTGTTGGTCATGAACCCGGCCTCGCTGATGGTGCCGGGGATGGGCGTCTCCCGGAGGATGTGGTAGCTGCCCTTGATGAGGGCCAGCTTCGGCCCCGGGACGGCCGCCGCCAGGGCGTCGTTCACCAGCCGGGCGGCCGCCTCGTACAGGGTGTCGTCCGCCGCGTTGTGCTTGTACAGGCAGGTGTGCCCGGTGGTGGCGGCCGGGCCGGCGTTGTGGTGGACGGACAGGAAGAAGTGACAGTTGTGGTGCTCGAAGAAGTCGATCCGGGCGTGCAGCTCGTCCGCCGCGGTCGACCCCTCCCGGCTGAGCCGGTGGTCGGCCTCCCGGGTCAGGTGGACGGTCGCCCCGTTCGCCCGCAGCCGCTTCGCCAGCTCGACCGCCACCCGCAGGTTCAGCTCGCTCTCGGTTAGTTTGCTCGCCGTCCCGCGGGTGCCGCCGGTGTAGCTCTTGGAGTACGCCTGCCCGCCGTGCCCCGGGTCGACGACGATCACCGCCCCGGCCAGCGGGCCGTCAGCCGGCGGCCGGGCGAGCAGGAACGCGGCCAGTACCAGTCCAGTCATCACACGCTCCGGAAACGCGCCGGCCGGTTCGGAGTCGCACCGGCGGCCGGCCCCGGTTACAATACGCCCCGCCAACCCCCCGCCACCGCGCCCTTTCCCACAGCTCGTGCAATGCCCCTCAGCCTCCTGTTGGCGGTCGCCGTCGTCGGTCAGCCGGACCCGGGGCTGACGGCCCGCGCCCGATCCGTCTTAGCCACCTGCGTCCGCTGCCACGGCCCGGCCAAGCAGCTCGGCGGGCTGCGGCTCGACCGCCGGGCCGACGTCCTCCGCGGCGGCGACTCCGGGCCGGCCGTCGCCCCGGGCAAGCCGGCCGACAGCCTGCTGCTGAAGAAGGTGACGGCCCACGACGAGGCGGAGCGGATGCCGCCGGACGGCGACCCGCTCCCGGCCGAACAGGTCCGCGCCCTCAAGGACTGGATCGCCGCCGGTGCCGCATGGCCCACCGCGGACCAGCAGGCCGCCCCGACGCACTGGGCGTTCCGGCCGCTCGCCAAACCGCTGGCCGGGGCGAGCATCGACGGGTTCATCGACTCGAAGCTGAATGCCGTCGGGCTGACGGCGAACCCGCCGGCCGACCACCGGACGCTCATCCGCCGGCTCAAGTTCGATCTGCTCGGCCTGCCGCCGACCCCGGAGGAGGTCGAAGCGTTCGTCAACGACAGGTCGCCGGACGCCTACGAGAAGCTCGTCGATCGGTATCTGGCGTCCCCGCACTTCGGCGAGCGATGGGCCAGGCACTGGCTGGACGTGGTGCGGTTCGCCGAGAGCCACGGGTTCGAGATGAACCAGCCGCGGCCGGCCGCCTGGCCGTACCGGGACTGGGTGATCGGGGCGTTCAACGCGGACCTGCCGTTCGACCGGTTCGTCACCGCCCAACTGGCCGGGGACACCCTCGGGGCGGACGCGGCCACCGGGTTCCTGGTGGCCGGCCCGTGGGACCAGGTGAAAAGCCCGGACCCGGTGCTCACCCGGCAGCAGCGGGCGGACGAGCTGCACGACATGGTCAGCACCGCCGGGTCGGCGTTCCTCGGGCTGACGGTCGGCTGCGCCCGCTGCCACGCCCACAAGTTCGACCCGGTCCCGCAGGCCGACTACTACCGGCTCACAGCGGTGTTCGCCGGCGTGCAGCACGGCGAGCGGGCGGTTTCGCCGGCCGACCCGGACGGCCGCAAACGGCAAATCGCGGCAGCCCGGGCCGAGTTAGCGACCATTGAAGCGAAGCTGGACGACGCCCAGCCGCTCGCCGACCCGGCGGCCACCGACCCGCGGCGGGAGCCGGTCGGCCCGCGGCGGAACGTCGAGCGGTTCACGCCGGTGACGGCGAAGTTCGTGCGGTTCGTCGTCCTCGGCACGAACAATCTGGAGCCGTGCCTCGACGAGCTGGAGGTGTTCACCGCCTGCCCGGGACGGACGAACGTGGCGCTCGCGTCGGCCGGGGCGACGGTGACATCGGCCGGCGACTACACCGCCTCGCCGGACATCCACCGGCTGGCGTTCCTCATCGACGGCCAGTACGGCAACGGCCGGAGCTGGATCTCGAACCGACCCGGCCGCGGTCGGGTGACGGTCGCCCTGCGGGAGCCGGCCGTCATCGACCGCGTCGTCTGGGGCCGGGACCGCGAGGGCAAGTTCACCGACCGGCTGGCCACCCGCTACCGGATCGACGTGTCCTCCGACGGCGAGGCGTGGCAGGTGGTGGCGTCGTCCGACGACCGCCATCCGCCCGGGTCGAAAGCGGTCCCGCCGCCGAAGGAGTTGACCGCGGCGCGGGAGAAACTCGCCACCCTGGAGCGGGCCGACCTGGTGTACGCCGGCCGGTTCGTGACCCCGGAGCCGACGTTCCGCCTGCACCGCGGCGACCCGATGGCCCCGCGGGAGCCGGTCGGCCCGGGGGTGCTGTCCGATATCGGCCCGAAGCTGGTCATCCCGCCGGGGGCGACGGACGCGGAGCGACGGCAGGCGTTCGCCCGGTGGGTCGTGGACCCGGCCAACCCGTTGACGCCGCGGGTGATCGTCAACCGGCTCTGGCAGCACCACTTCGGCCCCGGGCTGGTGGACACCCCGAGCGACTTCGGCCGCAACGGCGGGACGCCGTCGCACCCCGAGTTGCTCGACTACCTGGCCGGCGAGCTGATCGCCCGCAAGTGGTCGCTCAAGGCGGTCCACCGGCTGATCGTCACCTCCGCCGCCTACCGCCGGTCGTCCGCCGCCTCGCCGGCGCTGGCGGCGGACGCCCAGTCCCGACTGCTGTGGCGCTACCCGCCGCGGCGGCTGGAGGCGGAGGCGATCCGCGATGCCGTGCTGGCCGTCTCCGGTAAGCTCGACCTGCGGGCGGGCGGGCCGGGGTTCGACCTGTTCGAGCCGAACACCAACTACGTGAAGGTGTACACCCCGAAGACGACGTTCGGCCCGGCCGAGTTCCGGCGGATGGTGTACCAGCAGAAGCCGCGGATGCAGGTGGACGACACGTTCGGGGCGTTCGACTGCCCGGACGGCGGGCAGATCGCCCCGAAGCGGTCCGCCTCCACCACCCCGCTGCAGGCGCTCAACCTGCTGAACAGCCCGTTCCTGGTCCAGCAGGCCGGGTTCCTCGCCGACCGGGCGAAGGCGGAGGCGGGGCCGGAAGTGGCGGACCAGGTGGGCCGGGTGTTCGCCCTCGCATTCCAGCGGCCGCCGACCGCGGCCGAGCGGGACGCCGCTGTGAAGCTGGCAGCGAAGTACGGGCTGGCGGCGGTCTGCCGGGCGGTGCTGAATGCGAACGAGTTCCTGTACGTGGATTGATGGGATGGGGGTTCAACCTACCCCCCCCGGCCCCCTTCCCTAAGAGGGAAGGGGGAGCAAGCGGGATCGGGGTCCGGGCTGTGATATCGGTAGCGGATGGGGCAGGGGTGTCGAAACCTAACCCCCCGGCCCCCTTCCCTACGAGGGAAGGGGGAGCAAGCGGGATGATGGTTCCGGGAGTGGGTTCGGGCGTGGGCGGTGGGAGCGCCCCGCTGGCTCCCCCTTCCCTACGAGGACGGAAGGCAGGGCCGGGGGGTGGGGCGGTTTCACAACCGCCGTCCCGCCCGGAAACCGACGCCAACGGCCCGGACGCTCATCCCCCTTGCTCCCCCTTCCCTCATAGGGAAGGGGGCCGGGGGGTTAGGTTGAACTCCCGTCCGTTCAGCGACGGTTGCCTGGCCCGGGCGCTTCCTCCCACTTGCTCCCCCTTCCCTCGTAGGGAAGGGGGCCGGGGGGTTAGGTTGAAGCCCCCCTCCACGGAGTCCCCCCATGCCGCTGTCCGCCGCCGGCCGCCTGCTGCTCGACCGTCGGGCGTTCCTGGCCGACGCCGGCACCGGCCTCGGCGGCATCGCCCTGGCCGCGCTGCTGGCCGAGCAGAACCTGCTCGCCGCGGACAAGTCGCCGGCCCGCCCGGCCATCCGCCCGGACGCCCCGACCGCCCCGCGGTCGCCGCACTTCCCGGCGAAGGCGAAGCGGGTGCTGACCATCTTCTGCTCCGGGGCGGTCAGCCACCTCGACTCGTTCGACTACAAGCCGGAGCTGGTCAAGCGGCACGGCCAGCCGTTGCCGGGCGCGGAGAAGCTGGTCACGTTCCAGGGGGAGAACGGCGGGCTGGTCAAGCCGCTGTGGGCGTTCCGCCCCCGCGGGCAGTCGGGCAAGATGGTGTCCGACCTGTTCCCGCACCTGGCCGAGTTGACGGACGAGCTGTGCTTCGTCCACTCGATGACGGCCAAGAGCAACACCCACGGGCCGGCCGAAAACCAGATGAGTACCGGGTTCACCCTGGACGGGTTCCCGAGCGCCGGGGCGTGGGTCAGCTACGCCCTGGGCAGCGAGTGCCGCGACCTGCCGGCGTTCGTCGCCATCCCGGACCCGCGGGGGGTGCCGCAGGTCGGGCCGAACAACTGGGGGAGCGGGTTCCTGCCGGCCGTCTTCCAGGGCACGCCGTTCACGGCCGACAAGCCGATCCCGCACCTGACCCGGCCGGCCGGGCTACCAGCCGACGCGGACGCTGCCACCCGCGACTTCCTGGCCACGCTCAACGCCGGCCACCTGCGACAACGGTCCGGGGACGCCGAGCTGGCCGCTCGCATCGCCGCCCACGAGCTGGCCGGCCGGATGCAACTCCGCGCCGCCGAGGTGGCGGACCTGGCGAAAGAGCCGAAGGCGGTCCACGCCGAGTACGGCACCGACGCCGCGGACAAGGTGGCGGCCGGGTTCGCCCGCAACTGCCTGCTCGCCCGCCGGCTCCTGGAGCGGGGGGTGCGGTTCGTCCAACTGTTCAACGGCGGGTACGCGATGGGCGAGGGGGTCGGCAACTGGGACGGGCACCGCAAGCTGAAGGAGCAGTACTCGGTGCACGCCCCGATCTTCGACCGGCCGTGCGCCGCCCTGCTCCGCGACCTGAAGCGGACCGGCCTGCTGGCCGACACGCTGGTGGTGTGGGTGACGGAGTTCGGCCGGATGCCGACGTTCCAGAAGGGGGCGAGCGGGCGGGACCACAACCCGGCCGGGTTCACCGTCTGGCTGGCCGGGGCCGGGGTGAAGCGGGCCTTTAGTTACGGGGCGACGGACGACTTCGGCCACCGGGCGGTCGAGAGGGTGGCGACCATCTACGACCTGCACGCGACGGTGCTTCACCTGCTCGGGCTGGATCACGAGCGGCTGTCGTTCTACCACAACGGCATCGAACGCCGGCTGACCGACGTCCACGGCGCCGTCCTCCGCGACCTCCTGGCTTGACCCCGTTTCCGCCCCCCGACCGGGGGATGGGGACGGGGCTTCCGGTGGTCGAGCGGGCTGGTAGGGTGCGTGGAGGCTTTGCGGAATTCACCGCCGGACGGACGTCCGGCGGTGACATCCTCGCGGTGCAGCGGACCGACGGCCAGCCGCAGCTATTTCCGCGGCTTGCCCCCGCCGGTGTCGTCGTTGGTGATGGTGCCGGTCGCCTGGCCGAGCAGGTTCGTCCAGTCGGGGGCGGCGTACAGGGCCAGGGAGAACGTCTCGTCCGCCTCGACGGCGGTGTCCCCGAGCACCCACACGGTCACCGTCTTCGTCGTCTCCCCCGGGGCGAACGTCAGGCTCCCCTGCTGGGCCTCGTAGTCGCTGCCGGCAGCGGCCGTCCCGTCGACCGTCCGGAAGTACACGGTGACCGGCTGGTCGGACGCCCACGACAGGGACACGGTGAACGTCAGCGCCACCCGCCCGCCCGCTCCGCCCTCGGCCACCGCCCCGCCGGCCACGCTCACCACCGGTGGCGGGTACGCCGCCGGGGCGGCCGGGTCCAGGACCATCAGACCCCCGTCCGCCTGCCCCTCGCTGGTGCGAACGTCCCCGGTCGGGAGGGCGGCCGTCCCCCGGAAGGTGCCGAACGCCCGGACGCTCCCGCCCCCCACCCCGACCGGTCGAATGGCCCCGTCGTCCATCGGACCCCCGGCCCGCCACGAGTTCCGGTACCCGCCGTCCGCCGCCCCCAGCCGGACCAGGAACCCGTCCCGGTCGGCCCCGGTCGGGGTGGCGTACTCCCCGCCCGCCGCCCCGGGGTCGAGATCGACCGACCCGCTGAACGACCCGCCCACGTAGACCGTCCCGGTGGCCGGGTCGACCGCGGCCGGCCCGCTCGGGGTGTCGCCGCCGGCCCCGCCGTACCGACGGGCCCAAGCCAGGCCGCCGTCCGCCTTGGCGTACCGGGCGACGAAAACGTCGGTCCCGCCGGCGGACGTCAGGGCGGGCACGGCCGCGGACGTCGGGTCGAGGTCCAGAGTGCCCGTGAACTGGCCGGTCAGGTACAGGGCGTCCCCGTCCCCGGCCAGGTGCCCGCCGGTTTGGGTGTCGGCGTTGCCGAAGTCCCGGACCCAGTTCAGGGCCGGGGTCGGGGAGCCGGCGGCCGTGGTGTACCGGGCCAGGAAGAAGTCACACCCGCCGCGGCTGGTCCGGGCGGTCGTGCCCGGGCCGGGGTCGAAGTCGGCCGTCCCCTGGAACATGCCCGACACGTACACCGTGTCCCCGTCGGCCACCAGCCCGTGGACCCGGTCGGCCGAGTCGGTGCCGCCGAACTGCCAGGACGCGGCGTGGTTGCCGGCCGCGTCCAGCTTGAGGACGAACCCGTCCTCCGGGGTGGTGTTGCGTTTGGTGAGCGGGGTCAGGGTGCGGACGCCCGGGCCGGGGTCGAAGTCGATGGCCCCGGCGAACGACCCGCCCACGTACACGAACCCGTCGGTCGCCGCCAGGGACCCGCCGTCCATGTCCTCGGTGCCGGCCGACCCGAACGTGCGGGCCCAGCCGGTGGCCCCGGTGCCGGCATCCAACCGGAGGACGTACACGTCGTCGCCGCCGGCACTGGTGGCGTCCGGGACGCCGTCGCCGGTGAGGTCGGCCGTCCCCTGGAACCCCCCGGTCACGTACACCCCCCCGCCGGCCGGGTCGGCTGCCACGGCGTATGCCGTGTCGAACCCGGCCCCGCCGACCCGGCGGGTCCAGGCCAGCCGCATCGCCCCGCCCGGGAGCGGGTCGCCGGCCGGGTCAAACGGGGTGTACTTGGCCACGAACCCGTCGTACGAGCCGGCGCTGGCCGTGCCGGTGCTGGCCGAGGGGTCGGGGTCGAAGTCGGCCGTCCCGTCGAACCACCCGCAGACGTACACGTTCCCGGCCGCGTCGGCGGCGTGCTGCCGGGCCGGGACGAGGTTGCCCGCCCCGCCGAGTTGGCCCAGCCAGGACGGGACGGTCCGGTCCTCCAGCGGGAGGACGCCGAGCCGGGTCTTGCGGACGGGGCGGGTGCGGGTGCCGCGGAGCCAGGGCGGGAGGGCGGGCATCGAAGCGTCCAGCGGGTGACAGGGATGACCACACCGGACAGTCTGGCGTGGCTACCACTTACCCCACGGTCCGCCAGAAAATGTGACCACCGATCCGAAATAAATTCGCCGACCGCGAGAGTCATTGCAGAGATGAGACCGACCGTAGCCGCCGCTTGTCGCGGCGTCGGTTCGGCAGCTCACCTCGCCTTGTGCGGTGCAGGGTATCAGCCTGTGACATCGCCATGCTCTGTCGAAACCCTGGCGAGCCGGGGGCGTCCGCCCCCGGGCGGTGGAGCGCGCCGTTGACCACTCCACCCGGGCCGCCGGCAACACGCCCCCGGCTCGTTCCGGCTCGGCCCGCCACGCCCGGACGGTGTCCCCCGCCACGTACACCGTCGGCCCGACCCAGACGACGGCCGCCGGGTGGCCGGGCGGGTCCGGCAGGCTCAGCAGTTCCAGCCCGGTGGCCGTGTCCCACACCCGCACCGCCCGGTCGTCGGCCGTCACCAGCCGCCGGCCGTCCGGCCGGAAGGCCGCCCCGGCGGACGCGATCGGGTTGCTGGCGAACCCCCGCTCGACCGCCCCGGTGGCCGCGTCCCGGACCCGCACCGCCCGGTCCCGGTCGGCCGTCACCAGCCGCCGGTCGTCCGGGTCGAAGGCGACGGCGAAGGTGCCGGTGCGGACGGTCCACTCCGGCCGCCGGGCGGTCACGTCCCACACCCCGCTGAAGTCCCGGCCGCCGACCGCCAGCCGGCCGTCGGCGGCGAACGCCAGGGCGTACACCGGCCCGTCGGACACGGCCCACTCGGCGACCAGCTTCCCCGCGGCGTCCCACACCCGCACCCGGCCGGCCAGGTCGCCGGCCGCGATCCGGCCGCCGTCCGGGCGGACGGCCACCCGGCTGGCCGGGCGGCCGCCGCCGGCCGCCGCCCACTTCTCCGCGCCGGTGTCCGGGTCGCGGACCGACACCCCGCCGTCCTCCCGGCCGGCCGCCAGCCACGACCCGTCCGGGCCGAACCCGACCCCGCCGACCCCCGGGAACCGACACACCTCCCGGCCGGCCGGGTCGAACACCCGCACCTGCCGGGCCGGGGACGGCTTGGTCTGCGGCTGCGGGGCGACCGCCACCCGCCGGCCGTTGGCCGCCACGGCCAGCCCGCCGGCCAACTCGTCCAGGTCGGCCAGGTGGCCGGCGTCCGGCTCGTCCAGCGGCCACACCCGGACGGTGCCATCCCCGCCGGCCGACGCCACCCGCCGGCCGTCCCGGCTGAACGCCAGGGCGGTCGGCGGGGCGGTGTGCCCGCGGAAGGTGCGGGACTGGGACCGGACGGTCAGGTGCCGGGCCGTCACCTCCCCGTTCCGCCCGCAGACCGCCACCTGCCGCGGGCCCGGGCCGGTCGCCAGAGCCGGCCGGTCGGTGTCCGGGGACAGCTCGTCGATCACGCTCCCGGTCCGCGGGTCGGTCAGGACCAGCCCGTTCGGCCGGTCCTCGCACAGGTTCGTGCGGTCGGTGGTGAACGCCAGCCGGCGGACCGGGAACCCCCGCTTGCGGACCGGGCCGACGGCCGCCCCGGTGGCCACCTCCCACACCCGGACGGTGCGATCCGTCGCGGCCGTGGCCAGCCATTCCCCGTCGGCCGAGAACGCGGCGGCGGTGATCTCCCCGGCGTGCCCGCGGAACGACCGGCCGGCCGCCCCGGTGGCCGGGTCGAACAGGGTCACGTCCGGGCCGACGGCGACGGCCACCGCCCGCCCGTCCGGGGCGAACCCGGCCCACCCGCCGCCCGGCAGCCGGCGGACCAGCCGGCCGGCGTCGGCGTCCCACACCCCGGCCCCCTGCCGGTCGGCGATCACGACCGTCGGATCGGTCGGGGGGGCGGAGACGGCCGTCACCGGGCCGTCCGCCGGCCACTGGTGGAGCAGCCGGCGGGCGGCGGCGTCCCACACCCGCACCCCGCCGGCCATGTCCGCCGTCAGCAGCCGGCCGTCCGCCAGGAAGGCCGCCCCGACCACCCAGTCCGGGTGCCGGCCGATCGGCTCCGGGGCGGCCCGGCGGCGGCCGTCCAGGTAGTGCCACTCCCACCCGCGGAGGGCCGGCGGGCACTGGTCCAGCCGCCGCCACGCCTCGGGGAGCTGGTTCGCCCCGTACAGCCGGCCGGCGGTGGCCACCCGCTCCAGGTAGGCGTTCTGCTGCTCCCGGTCGAGGGCGGCGGCCAGGTCGGTCCGGGCCGCCCGCTCCCGGGCCAGGGCGGCGGTCGCCTCCGCCTCCTTCTCGACCAGCCGGGCGTGGCTCACCCCCAGGGCGGAGACGGCGCCCATGACCGTCAGGGCGACCAGGGAGGCGGCGGCCGTCGGGGCCGGGTGCCGGCGGACCCACCCCCGGGCCTGCTCCACCACCGACACCGGCCGGGCCTGCACCGGCAACCCGGCGGCGAACCGGTCCAGGTCGTCGGCCAGCTCGGCGGCCGAGGCGTACCGCCGGGCCGGGTCTTTCTCCAGGCACTTCAGGCAGACCGTCTCCAGATCCCGGGGGACGGCCGGGTTGGCGGCGGCCGGCCGGGCCGGGGCGGCGGACACCACCCGGTCGAGGGTGGCCAGCGGGGTGTCGGCGACGAACGGCGGGCGGCCGGTGAGCAGGTGGTACAGCACCGCCCCCAGCCCGTACACGTCGGTCGCCACCGTCACCCCCGCCGGGTGGGCGGCCTGCTCCGGGGCCATGTACGCCGGCGTGCCCAGCCCGGCGGCGGTGGCGTGCTGGCCGACCCGCCCGGCCAGCCCGAAGTCGGCCACGTGCGGCGCCCCGGCCTCGTCCAGCAGGACGTTGGCCGGCTTCAGGTCGCGGTGCAGGACGCCCCGCCGGTGGGCGTGGTGGACCGCCCGGGCGACCGCCGCCACCGTCCGGGCGTGGGCCTGCGGGTCCGACCCGGGGCCGCACGGGGCGTCCGCCAGGCTCCCCCCGGGGTACCACTTCATGACGAAGAACGGGACCGGCCGGCCGCCGGCGTCCCACTCCCCGACCTCGTACACCGGGACGATGTGCGGGTGGTCCAGGCCGGCGATCGCCTCCGCCTCCCGGCGGAACCGGGCGACCGCCTCCGCCCCGGGGGCGACGGCCAGCGTCTTGACCGCCACCGTCCGGTTGAGGGCCGGCTGCCGGGCCTTGTACACCACCCCCATGCCGCCCCGGCCGAGTTCGCCGACGATCTCGTACCCGGGCACCGCCGGGGCGACGGCCGGCGCGTCCGTCATCCGCCCGCGGTCCGGACTGACGGTCGACTCCGGCCCGCCCCGGTCGGCCAGCAGGCAGGTGAGCTGGTTGCGGAGGCCGGGGAACCGGTCCAGGTACTCGTCGGCGACCGGCGGGCGGCCGTGCCGGCCGCGGAGGACGAACTCGCTGGCCACCAGGTCGAGCGGCTGCCCGGGGGTGCCTCGCCGCCGGGAACCGGGCCAGGTACTCCTCCACCCGGACGGCCTCCCCGAGCCGGGCGCGGAACTCCAGGTCGATCTGGACCAGCTCGGCCAGCAGCCGGGTCGGGTGCGGGGCGGCCGGCGGGACGAACGCCGCCGGGTCCGGCCGGTCCGGCCCCCGCCAGGCGTCTTCGAACCGCCGGATGACCGCCTCGTGCTCGGCCCAGGCGGTGTCCGCGAGCGAGTCGTGCGCCGGCATCGGGGCGGCCTCGGGTACGGGCGGGACGGGATGATTACCCGGACGCGGGCGATTTCTTACAGGATTATGAGAGCCTGGCTCGCTGACCAGCACCGGTAGACCTTATAACGAGCGTCCGCGGTGCCGGCCCGTCACGCCTCCGCTTGCATCCGCTCCAGCCGCTTGCGGACCCGCTCCCGCAGCCGCCGGACCGACCGCTCGGCCCGGCCCAGGGCGGCGCTGATCTCGCCGGCCGTGTACCCCTGGAGGCTCAGCTCCAGCACCCCCCGTTCGTCCGGGTCGCCCAGGGAGCGGAACAGGGCCTCGACGGTTTCGGCCAGCACGGCCGCCTCGTCCGGCCGGGGGTCGCGGTCCACGGCCACCTGCCAGCCGGCCGGGGCGGAGTCGGTCGGGGCGGCCGCCTCCCGCCCGACGTCCCGCTTGTCCGCCTGGTAATACGTCGCCCGGTCCGCGCACTTTCGCAGGGTGATGAGGGTGAGCAGCCCCCACAGCCCGTCCCAGGAGCCGACCGCCAGCCCGCCGTCCCGGTGGCGGACGAAGAAGCTCTTGTACGCCGACTGGACCACGTCCTCCGGGTCCACCTTGGCCGCCAGCCGGCCGCCCAGGTGCCCCCGGGCCAGCCCGACCAGCCGGCCGGCGAACCGCTCGAACACCGCCCGGGCGGCGTCGTCCTCCCCGGCCTGCAGGCGGGTCATCAGGTCGTCGAACGATGGGTGGTCGGACACGCCCGCCCCCGGTCCGGGGAAATTATTGGCCGGCCCGGGCCGCCGCCCGGATTGACCCGGTACGCACGGCCGGCTGGTCTTAGAGGGTGTCTTGAAACCGTTCGTGACCGGTTTGGTGTAGGGTGCGTTGAGGAGGCTCGGCGACGAAACGCACCGGCCCGGCAGCGACCCCGACCACGGGGCGGAGTCCCGGCGGTGCGCTTCGCCGGGCCTCAACGCACCCGACACCGATCCGCCCACGAGGTTTCAAAACGCCCTTTCAGACTGCCAGGCCCGATTGTACCCCGCGCGTCCGCCGGTGGAGAGGGGCCGACGTCGCGTTCGATGTTCGCCGGCCGGCGGGGAGGAAGCGCCTCGCCCGGTCCGGCTCTCTCCCCCAGCGCGGAGGCGGCCATGCGACGGGTGCTAATCCTCGGGTACGGGGTGGCCGGGTACGCCCTATTCCTCGGGACGTTCCTTTACGCGGTCGGGTTCATCGGCGGGTTCCTGACCCCGACCCGGCTGGACGGCCCCCGTGAAGGCGAGCTGGCCGGAGCCGTGGCGATCGACCTCGGGCTGCTGGCCCTGTTCGCCGTCCAGCACAGCGGCATGGCCCGGCCGGTGTTCAAGCGGTGGCTCACCCGGTACGTGCCGGCGGCGGCCGAGCGGACCACCTACGTGGTGATGTCGAGCCTGGCCCTGCTGCTGGTGTTCGCCCTGTGGCGACCGCTCGGCGGGGTGGTGTGGGAGGTGACGGGTCCGGCCCGGTGGGCGGTCTGGGCGGCGGCCGCGGCCGGCTGGCTGACGGTCCTCGCCACCACCTTCCTGATCGACCACCTCGACCTGTTCGGGCTGCGACAGGCGTGGCTGTACTTCCGGGGCCGGGCGTACACCCACCGGCCGTTCGTCACCCCCGGGCCGTACCGGTGGGTCCGGCACCCGCTGTACGTCGGCTGGCTGGCCGCGTTCTGGGCGGCCCCGACGATGACCGCCGCTCACCTGCTGTTCGCGGTCGGCATGACTGTGTACATCCTGGCGGCCATCCGCTGGGAGGAGCGGGATCTGGCGGACGCCCACCCGGAGTACGCCGACTACCGCCGCCGGGTGCCGATGCTCGTCCCCCGGATTCGCCCGCCCCGGGTCGAGCCGCCGCTCGCCCCGCGGGTGGACCCGGCGGTCCGACTCTGACCAACACCGAACCACCCGGACGACACCGTCCGACTTCCCGGCCGCCGGTCAATCGCCGGCGGCCCAACCAGAACGGGTGCGCGATGACCAGCACGATGACGAGGACGGAACCGGACCCGGCGGCGGTGGAGGCGTTCGCCGGCAAGATGGTCGGCCACCTGAACGGGGCGGCCGTCATGCTGATGACCTCGCTCGGCCACCGGACCGGGCTGTTCGACGTGATGGCCGCCCTGCCGCCGGCCACCTCCCGGCAGATCGCCGCCGCCGCCGGGCTGAGCGAGCGGTACGTCCGGGAGTGGCTCGGGGCGATGGCCACCGGCGGGGTGGTCGAGCACGACCCGGCGGCCAACACGTACCACCTGCCGGCCGAACACGCGGCCGTCCTCACCCGGGCGGCCCGGCCGAACAACCTGGCCGTCGGCGCCCAGTTCGTGGCCGTACTCGGGGCGGCCGAGGACCAGGTGGCGGCGGCGTTCAAGCACGGCAAAGGGGTGCCGTACTCGGCCTACCCGCGGTTCCACGAGGTGATGGCCGAGGAGAGCGACCAGACGACCGTCGCCGGGCTGGAGGAGCACATCCTGCCGCTGGTGCCGGGGCTGACCGCCCGGCTGGCCGTCGGAATCGACGTGCTAGACGTGGGGTGCGGCCGGGGGCAGGCGGTGATGGCCCTGGCCCGGCGGTTCCCGGCCAGCCGGTTCGTCGGGTACGATTTCTCCGAAGAGGCGATCGGGTCGGCGACCCGGGCCGCCCGGGCGGCCCGGCTGGAGAACGCCCGGTTCGCGGTCCGGGACGCCGCCGGGTTGACCGACCGCTCGGCGTTCGACCTCGTCACCGCGTTCGACGCCATCCACGACCAGGCGGACCCGGCGGCGGTGCTGGCCCGCATCCGGCAGGCGCTGCGGCCGGGCGGGGTGTTCCTGATGCAGGACATCAAGGCGTGCAGCCACGTCCACGGCAACCGCGACCTGCCGCTCGGCCCGTGGGTGTACACCATCTCGTGCATGCACTGCATGTCGGTGTCGCTGGCCGGCGGCGGGGCCGGGCTGGGGGCGGCGTGGGGGGAGGAGCTGGCCCTGCGGATGCTGGCCGACGCCGGGTTCCCGAGCGTGCGGGTCCACACCCTGCCGCACGACCCGCTGAACAGCTACTACGTCGCCCGGCCGGCGGCCGGCGGCCAGTAGCCGGCCGGCCCCGCTCTCCTGGACTTCTCACCAAACGGCCCTTGCCGCCGAACTGGGAGCCGAAGAAGATGGGAAGCCTGCCGTTATTCGTGCGGTCGATCTCTTCCGCAGCCGCACCCCTCTGCTCGTCCCAGGTGTCATCATGCTCCGTTCCGTTCGCCGCTTTCGTGCGTTCACGCTGATCGAGCTGCTGGTGGTGATCGCCATCATCGCCATCCTGATCGGCCTGCTCCTGCCGGCCGTCCAGAAGGTGCGGGAGGCCGCCGCCCGGGCCAAGTGCCAGAACAACCTGAAGCAGATCGGGCTGGCCGCCCACAACTACGAGAGCACCAACGGCACCCTGCCGCCGCGGTACGGGACCGTGTTCATCAACGGGTCGGCGTACAGCAACGACGCCAGCCCGCAGGCGCTGCTGCTGTCGTACATGGAACAAGGGAACAAGTTCAACCAGTTCAACTTCAACTACAACGTGTGGAACGACGCCGCCCTGGGCGGGCTGCCGGCCATCGCCAAGGTGAACCTGCCGGCCCGCACCCAGGACGTGCCGTCGTACATGTGCCCGTCCGACCCGTCGACCAGCCAGCGGGGGTCGAACGACGCGAACGGGAACGACGGGTACCAGGGCCGGCTGAACTACTTCGCCTGCCTGGGGGCCAGCGGGCTGACGGTGCCGACCGACGCGTCCAAGGGGGGCATCTTCTCCGGCGCCCGGGCGGCCGGCCAGTTGCTCAAGGGGCCGGCCCTGCTGGCCATCACCGACGGGACCAGCAACACCGCCCTGTTCGCCGAGGTGATGCGGTCCACCCACCCGTGGCCGTCCATCCCGAACGTCCGGGACAACACGGTCATGGTGCTGGCCAGCGGGGCGTGGAGTACCAACGAGTACGACGTGCGGGCGATCGGGTCGTGCGCCGCCGGCGGCACCCCGTGGACGACCAGCATCAAGTACGTCGGCCTGCAGTTCGCCCGCAACCTGACCGGCACCACCACCTACAACCACACCCTGCCGCCGAACTGGAACCGGAAGACCGGCCAGGACGCCACCCAGCGGTACAACTGCGGGGACACGGCCATCGCCTACCAGCACCTGTCGGCCAGCAGCTACCACACCGGCGGGGTCGGGGTGTGCGCGGCCGACGGCAGCGTCCGGTTCGTCCGGGACGCGGTCGACTTCACCGCCTGGCAGGCCTACGGCACCCGGGGCGGGTCCGAAGTGTTCAACATGGACTGACCCGACCGGGCCGGCCGCGTCGGGAGGCGCGGCCGGCCCGTCTTTCCTATCACTCAGGTGGAACCCGGGGACGGAGGCGTGTGATGCGGGCGCTCGTGGCGGTGGCGGTGGGGCTGGCGGCGGTCGGCTGCGGCAGCGACACCGGCGGGGTCGGCGCCGGTCTGGACCCCCAGGAGGCACTCCTGCGGGAGGTGGGCGACCTGCTCCGGACGGGCGAGCGGCCGCCGACCAAGCTGGCCGACCTGACCCGGTTCGAGTCGAACTTCCCCCGGGCGTACCAGGCGATCAAGGCCGGGGACGTGGTCGTGCTGTGGAACACCCCGATGCTCGGCGAGGGGGACGCGGCCAAGGGGGGCGGGGCGCCGGTCGCCTACGAGAAGGCGGCCCCGACCGCCGGCGGGTGGGCGCTGCTGGCCAGCGGGCAGGTGAAGAAGCTGGCGGCCTCAGAAATCCCGGCCGGCAAGAAGTAGTCCGCAGAAACGCTCCTGCTCGGCAGAGTTTTGGCGAGCCGGGGGCGTCAGCCCCCGGGTGAACCGGCACCGACGGCCGCCGGTGACACCGGGGCTGACGCCCCCGGCTCGCCTTGCGCCCGAGTCTGCAATTCCTTTCTCAGCCGAACGGTCGCCTCAATCACCCTTACCCCCGACGCCGGCGCCGTTTCGGCCCGCCGAATGGGAAAGGTTGTGCTAACTTTTGCCAGCGCTTCGCCCACCGGGAGCTGGCAGATGACGAGCACCCCGCGACCTGTCGAGCAGTCGGCGTCGGAAGAGACGTTCGTCTGCCCCAGCCTGGACCTGATCCCCCGCGTCGGGGGGTCCACCTACCGGCTGCATCCCGTGGCGGCGGTCGACCCGTCCCCGGCCCGGGTCGGGCACTACCAGGTGGTCGGGCCGGTCGGCCGCGGCGGGATGGGGGTGGTGTACGAGGGGTACGACGACCGGCTCAAGCGGCGGGTGGCGATCAAGATGATCCGGGATGCCGCCGGCCCGGACCAGTCCGACCTGCTGGCCCGGTTCCAGACCGAGGCGGAGGCGGTCGCCCAACTGCACCACCCGAACATCGTGCAGATCTACCAGGTGGGGGCGGAGGGCGGCCGGCCGTTCGTGGTGCTCGAATTCCTGCCGGGCGGCAGCCTGCTGGAGAAGACGGGGAACAAGCCGCAGCCGCCGCGGGAGGCGGCCGAGGTGGTGCGGGCGGTGGCCGCCGCCATGCACCACGCCCACCAGCACGGGGTGGTCCACCGCGACCTGAAGCCGGCCAACATCCTGTTCGACGCCGCCGGCACCCCGAAGGTGACGGACTTCGGGGCCGCCCGGATGACGGACGCCGGGCGGGGCGTGTCCTCGTCCCTGACCCGGGTCGGGGAGGTGATCGGCACCCCGCAGTTCATGGCCCCGGAGCAGGCCGGCGGGCGGCCGACCGGGACCGCCCCGGCGGTCGACGTGTACGCCCTCGGGGCGGTGCTGTACCACCTGCTCACCGGCCGCCCGCCGTTCGACGGGCCGGACGGCCTGGACATCCTGCGGCAGGTGGTCACGGCCGACCCGGTGCCGCCCAGCCGGCTCCAGCCGGGCGTCCCCCGGGAGCTGGAGACGGTCTGCCTGAAGTGCCTGGAGAAGGAGCCGGCCCGGCGGTACCCGACCGCCCAGGCGCTGGCCGACGACCTGGCCCGCTACCTGGCCGGCGAGCCGGTCAAGGCGAAGCCGGCGTCGGCGATCGAGCGGCTGTGGAAGAAGGCCCGGCGGCGGCCGACCGAGGCCGGGCTGCTGGTCATGGTGGTGGCCGCCACGGTCGCCGGGCTGGCCGGCGTGCTGGTCCAGTGGCAGGCGGCCGAGGCGGCCCGCTCGGACGCGGAGGCCAACGCCCAGTCGGCCCGGGTGGCCGAGACGAAGGCGGTGTACGCGAAGGCGGCGGCCGAGACGGAGCGGGACGCGGCCGCGGTCGCCCGGGCCACGGCCGCCGCCGCCCTGGACTCCACCCGGCTGGCCCTGGCGTCCGACCTGTGGGACAAGGGGGAGGCGGCCAAGGCCGAGTCGCTGATCTCCGCCGACCCGCCGCCGGGGGTCGTCCGGGACTGGGAGTGGCACCACGTCCGCGGGGTGTTCCGCCCCTGGCTGTGGGAGGTCGACCTGGCCGGGGCGAGCGGGGCGGACGGCCCCCAGTGGGTCCGCGGGCTGGCGGCCAGCCCGGACGGGCGGCGGGTGGCGGTGGCCGCCTGGGACCCGTACCAGCCGGCCGACCGGCCGGGCGACACCACCCTGTACCTGATCCGCACGGCCGACGGCCGGGTCGAGCGGGTGTGGAAGGCGGCCCTGAAGGGGCAGTGCTACGACCTCGTCTGGCAGTCGGCCGACCGGTTCGTCACCCGCAGCCAGTCCCAGGTCATCCACGTCTGGGACGCGGCCGCCGACCGGCCGGTGCTGACCGGGCCGGCCGACACCAGCCCGGCCCGGGACGCCCACCTCAGCCCGGACGGGACGGCGGCGGTGGTGGCGGTCGGCCCGGCCGACTTGCTCGTCTGGGACGCGGTCCGCGGCACCGCCGGCCCCCGGCTGAGCGTCCCCGGCCGGCGGCTGTCGGCCGAGGGGATCGGGGGCGGGACGGTGGCGTGTACGGACGCGGAATCGGACCTGCACTGCTTCGACGCGGCCACCGGGGTCCGCCGGTTCACCCGCCCGGAGTGCGGCGGGCTGGCGGGCGTCAGCCCGGACGGCCGCACGCTGCTGACCGGCCGCCGCCACGCCGGCCGCCGCCACACCGGCACCGCCGCCTGGGACGCCCACACCGGCCGGCCGCTCTGGGACCGGCCGGCCGACCGGACGAACGTCAGCCGGTTCCAGTTCACGGCGGACGGCCGGTACGCCACCGACCTGGCCGTCGACACCGGCGACGTGCGGGTGTGGACGGCCGCCGCCGGCGGCATGGGCTACCCCCTCCGCGGCCACCAGGGGGCGGTGAACGCCACCGCCCTCGGCCCGGACGGCCGGCTGCTGGCGACCGCCGGGGACGACCACACGGTCCGCCTGTGGCGGCTGGCCGACGGCGCGCCGGTGCAAGTGCTCCACGGCCACCGGTCCGGGGTGCGGGGGGTGGCGTTCACCTGGGACGCGGCCGGCCTGATCACCGGCGGGGCCGACGGCCGGGTGCTGATGTGGGACCTGACCCGGCAGACCCCGCGGCACCGGGCCGTCCTGGCCCCGCCCGGGCGGGAGTACATCGCGGCCCATTTCGGGGCGATGGCGTTCACCCCGGACGGCCGGCTGCGGCTGGCCGACACCCGCCGCGGGCTGGCCGACTACGACCCGGCCACCGTCAACCCGGTCGGCTACCGCCCGGTCGGGACGCCATACGTCGACCGGTACGAGCGGGACCAGATCGACTGGGCGTTCACCCCGGACGGGCGGCGGCTGGTCGGCAAGTACCCGCAGACCGTTCCGTTCCTGCCACGGGGTGGCCCGGGTGCGTTCGCGGCGGCCGCCGGGGGGACGGCCGCCGGGCTGCCGGCGGTGCCCGGCCCCCGGTGGGGCGTGGCCGTCTGGGACGGGGAGACCGGGGCCGAGCTGGGCCGGTTTTCGGACCTGCCCGGCGTCCCGGCCGCCACCGCCGTCAGCCCGGACGGGTCGAAGGCGGCCGCCTACGTGAACGCCGTCCGGCCGGACAAGCGGGTGGCCGGAACGGTCGTCGTCTGGGATCTGGCGGCCGGCCGGGAGGTCCACCGCCAGCCGATGCCGTTCTACGGGGCCGCCCTGGCGTTCAGCCCGGACTCGCGGGCGCTGGTCGCCGCCCCGGACGCGTCCACCGAGACCACCCCGGTCCAGCCGGTCCGCATCGACCTGGCCACCGGCACGGCGGCCGAGTGGCCGGCCGCCGGCCCGCTGGCCCTCCGCCCGCTGGCGTTCAGCCCGGACGGGGCGCTGCTGGCCGGCGGCTGCTGGTACACCGGCGCGTTGATCGTCTGGGACACGGCTACCCGCGCGGTCCGGTGGCGGGCCGACGGGGTGTTCACCCACCTGGCGTTCAGCCCGGACGGCCGGCGGCTGGCCGGGACGAACTACACCGGCACCGTCACCCTGTTCGAGCCGGGGACCGGCCGGGAGGTGTACTCCCTGCCCGGCCAGCCGGGCCGGCTGATGGACTACGCCCACCCGGCCCGGCTGGCGTTCAGCCACGACGGCAAGCACCTGGCCGTCAACCAGCACGACGGGACGGTGTTCGTGTGGGAGGCGGACCGCTCCGGCCGCCGCCCGCCGGCAGGCCGCGGCCGACGCCGCCCGCTACCGTTTCACCTGCGGACGGCGACCGGGCGGCCGGCGACGCCCGCCAGGCGACCGCCGCCCGGTTCCACCTCGACCGGCTCCGCGACCGGCCCTGCCGACGCCCGCCCTCCGCCAGGAATACGACGCCTTGCTCCGAGCTTGGATCGGCCGCGGCGCGAGTAGTCCGCCGTGACTGGCCGGCGGGGCGTCCCGTTGGTCGGTTGGACTCTTCGGGCACAGCCCGGTCCGGGGGCGGCCCCCTGTTGGCCGGACGGCCGCTGAACCGCAGCTGGACGCTCCCGGGGGCCGACGCCCCGCTCGCCCGGATCGAGACCGGACGTTGCCCTTGTCAGTAGTCGAGCGACTCGAACTCGTAGGCGGCCAGCCCGAGGGTGACGGCCGCGAACGCGGCCGAGGAGGCGACCGACAGCTCCGGCCGGGACAGCCCGGCCGCCTTCACGGCCGCCAGCTCCGGCACCGGGGCGGCCACCCCGTCCGCCGACATGGCGTCGAAGAACAGCCCGCCCAGGTCGAGCGGCTTCGGGAACAGCCAGTACCCGACGTCCAGCAGGAACACGGACACCTGGCTCATCCCGTCCACCGGGTAGGCGGCCAGCCGCAGGTGGGTGAAGTTCATCGCCCAGCAGACCAGCCAGAACACCAGCACCCCGAACGCGCTGGCGACGGTGCTCCGGGTGGCCACCGCCAGAAATGCGCTGACCGCGTAGAACGTCCCGAAGTTGACGACCAGCAGCGGCACCGCCAGCCAGTACGCCCCGAACCACACCCCGGTCCGCAGCCCGATCGCCGTCCACGTGAGGGCGATGAACACCACCGCCTGGAGGGCGACGAACAGCACCACCCCGAGGTACTTGCCGAGCAGGATGGCCCACCGCGGGGCCGGCTTGGCCAGCAGCACGGAGGCCGCCTGCGGCTCCAGGAAGGTGGGCAGGAACCCGGCCGTCCACAGCAGGGCCAGCAGCACCCCGGCGGTGTCCGCGACCAGGGCCACCAGCCAGGTTTCGATCAGCCGGACCGAGTCCGCCCGGTTGCGGCCGATGGGCACCGTCACCGCCCCGAACCCGATCGACACCTGGCCGGTCACCACCCGCACCCCGTCCGCCTTCACCTTGTCCACCCCGATCCGCTCCGCCTCCTTCTTCGGCAGCACGGCCGGCAGGTCGGCGTCGGTGAGGGCCGGGCCGGGGTCGTCCCCGGCGACGGACACGCTCAGGCAGACGGCGGTACACACCCCGGTGACGGCCAGCATCACCCAGAACAGCTTGGTCGCGACCGCCTGGCGGACGGTGTCCCACACCATCCACCGGACCGTCCGGATCGCCTCCGGCAGCGTCATCGCACGTTCCTCTTCGCAGGCCGCGTCTCGTGGGAGGGCGAGGCTCCTGCCGAGCCGGGGAGCGCGGGACAATTGGTCCGGGCCACACCCGGCGACAGCCGCCGGACGTGCGTGCGGTCAGTGACTCCGGGGGCGCGGCTCGGCAGGAGCCCCGCCCTCCCCTGCATTACTCGCCGGCGGCCGGCGCCGCGTACAGCCGGGCCAGCGCGGCCTCCAGCGGCCCGGCCGCCGTCAGCTCGGCCAGCGGCCCGGTGAACGCCACCCGCCCGCCGACGATCACCCCGACCCGGTCGCACAGCTCGGCCACCTCGGTCAGCACGTGCGACACCAGCAGCACCGTCTTGCCGGCCTGGCGGAACTCCCGCACCACCTCCCGCAGGAGCCGCCGGCCGTCCAGGTCCAGCCCCTCGGTCGGCTCGTCCAGGACCAGCAGGTCCGGGTCGTTCATCAGCGCCTGGGCCAGCCCGAGCCGCTGGCTCATGCCTTTGCTGAACCGGACGATCGGCTCGTGCGCCCGGTCGGCCAGCCCGACCCGGTCGAGCAGCTTGGCTGCCCGCGGGCCGAGGTCGTCGGCCGGGACGCCGGCCAGCCCGCCGTACAGCCGGAGCACCTCGGCAGCGGACAGATACCGGGGGAACGCGTTGCTCTCGTGCAGGTAGCCGACCCGGGCCAGGGTGCGGCGGTGGCGGGCCGGCTCCCCGAGCCGGGTGACGGCCCCGGCGGTCGGTTTGGCCAGCGACAGGAGCAGCTTGACGAGCGTCGTCTTGCCGGCCCGGTTCGGCCCGAGCAGCCCGAACACGCTCCCGACCGGGACGGTCAGCGTCACCCCGCGGACGGCCGGCACCCCGGTGGCGAACGGCCCCGGTTTGTACGTCTTGACCACCCCCTCGAACCCGACCGCGGTCGCCGTCACCGGACGCCCTCCCGGGTGTTGCCAACGGGAAACCGATTCCGCCGGCAGCCGAACTCTAGAACGCGATCTCAGACGGGGGCGAACGCGGGCAAAAAAAAGCCCGCCCACGGCCGTGGGCGGGCTTTCGTTCTGGTCCCCCTCTCCCCTTGGGGGAGAGGGGGACAAAGCCGGGTTACTCGATCAGCGTCACCTGCACGCCGTTCTGCATGATCCGCTGGAACGCCAGCCGCAGCTTCTCCTTCCGCTCGTCGAACGTCTTGCCGCCGACGATCTGCTCGGGCGGCAGGGCCAGCTTGCCCGGGGTGCCGGCGGCGGACGCCGGCAGCGTCTTGCCGGCGATCTGCACGTCCCGCAGGAAGTCCAGGGCGGTGTCCCGCTCCGGGGTGTCGGTGGTGAACATGTCCCCGAACCCGACGGCGTACACCCGGGCCGGGCTGTTCGGGGTGGAGAACCCGCTGGCCGTCCCGGCCGTCGTGTTCATCGGGGCGACGATCTGGCTGACCACGGTGATCGCCGCCGTCTGCGGGCTGGTGTACGCGTCCCCGTTGTTCAGCACCGTGTAGTACGAGTTCACCCCGTTCGGGTTGAACTGCACCTGTCGGGTGGACGTCGGCACCCCGTCCGTCTCGAAGATGACGATCTTGGACGCCCCCCGCCGGCCCCGCTCGGCCGGGGTGGTGCCCAGGGACACGTGGCCGGACGACGTGAGGACGTTGTACGCCAGGGCGAACCCGGAGTTCGGGTCGGTCCCGGCCTGGGCGTTCGGCACGTTCCCCCGGCCGGTGTAGTTGAAGCTGGTGTCGTACGGCCGCAGCTCCTTGGTCGGGGTGGCCAGGTCGCCGGCCTTGACCATGGTCAGCGGGTAGAACAGGGAGTTCTTCAGCCGGGAGAAGTCCTGGCTGAGCGGGGCGACGACCGAGCTGTACCCGCTGTTCACCGTCCAGTCGGTGTTGAACAGGGAGGAGAAGTAGGCCAGCCCGATGGCGTCGTTCGGGTGGTTGTTCCGCATGTCGTCCAGGGCGCTGGACACGGCCGCCTTGAGCTGCCACGCCTGGGCCTCGTGGACCGTCCCCGGCCACATGTTCCCCCGGTAGTTGGCGATGTACGCCATCATCGACAGCGGGCCGAACCACATCTGCATCCGCGGCCGGCTCGGGTTGTCCATGTACCCCATGTACGGCCGCAGGTCGCGGGCGATCTGGGTGCCGGCCGGCGGCGTGTCGTTGACCAGGGCGGTCTGGTTGTACAGCGGGTTCGGGTCGAACCCGCCGTTCTTCCCGGTGACGATCGGGGACACCCCGCCCAGGGCGGTGGCCGCCTGGTTCACCCGCGGCGTCACCTGCACCCCGCCCAGCTCCGGCCAGCCCATGTCCTCCCGGCCGGCCAGGTGGCCCTGGATGTTGGTGTTGTTCCCGGAGATGCCGAGCACGTAGTTGATGTACTCCCGCCAGAACAGCTTGTCCGCCTTCTCGTCCGTCGTCCCGACGCCGGTGTTCACGTCGTCCGGGATGGACGTGTAGTACACCACGCGCCCGGCCCGCAGGTTGGCCGGCAGGGTCATCGGCGGGGACTTGATCCACTTCAGGATGGCCGGGTAGTTCACCTGGAACGACCACGTACTGGTGTTGGTGAACGGCGTGGCCAGGGTCTGCCCGGTCCCGTTCCGGAACAGGGACTTGTTCAGGTTCCCGAACTGGCTCGGGTTCGGGTACGGGGCCGGCGGCCACCAGCAGGGCGACACCGTCCCGTCCGCCCGCTCGGCCGGCCGTTCCGAGTTGATCGGCGGCGGCGGCGGGATCGGGGGCGGGGGCGGCGGGGGCGGCGGGGGCGGCGGCGGGGGCGGCGGCCGGCGGCGGTCCCGGCGGGGGCGGGGGCGGCGGCGGCGGGGGCGGGGGCGGGGGCGGCGGGGCCGCCTTGGTCCCCCACGTCCGGGCGCCACTGGTTGTTCCCGTCCTCGGTCCCCGGGGTGCCTTCGTCCACACCTGGCCCGGCGGCGGGCTGGTCGGCGGGGTCGGCATGTTCGGCGGGGTCCAGATGAAGTACCGCTCCCGCCAGTCGCCCGGCTGGAAGTTGCTGTCCCCGTACTCGCCGACCGGCTGCCGCGGGTCGGGCGGCCAGATGAAGAACGTCTTGCCGAAGTACCCCGGCCCCATCGAGTACCCCTTGAACCGGTCGGCGGCCGGCTTCAGTTTCGGCTTGTACACGCCAGACGGCGGGTCGGCCTTGCGGGGGAAGTCGGCGTTGGACGCCCACGCCTGGGTGGTCGCGTCCCAGTCCCACCGGGGATCCCAGTTGGCCCCCCGGCTGGCCACGTAGTCGGTCACGTCCAGGTCGTACCCGTTCCGCTCCCAGGTGGCGTCCCGGAAGTTGTCCCACGTCTGGTTCCGGGTGACCGTCCCGGTGTACGCCCCGCCCTGCCGGGTCCAGGTGGTCACCCCGGACAGGTTGTCCTTCAGGCTGGTCGAGTCGGTCGAGCTGCTCGTCCCCTTCTTGGCCACCCGGGTGTACCCGGTGGAGGTGGACGACGGCCAGCTATTGTTCCCGCTGGCGAACTTCGCCCGGTTCCAGCCGAGGAACTCGGCCGCGGTGATGGCCGTCCCGTTCGGGTCGGCCACGTCCCAACTGGTGCCAGTGGCGGCCGCCCACTTCCGCGGCCACCGGTCGCCGGCGTAGTTCACCCCGCCGGCGTCGTTCTGCTCGATGTAGCTGGGCGGGGCCGGGACGGCGGCGGTGGCCGGGTCGTACCCGCTGAACGTGGCCGTCTTGTACGCGGTGGCGTTGTAGGCGGCCGGGGTGCCGTCGAACGACGGGTCGAACCCGGCCGGGTTCCACATGTGGAACGCCTTCACCAGGGCGTTCGGGTTGACCGGGGAGGCCACCGTCTTCGGCGTGGCGGCGTTCGCCGGGTCGGTGTAGAAGTCGTGGACGGCCGCGTCCCCGCCCCCGGTCCGGACGGTGTAGTTGTGCGGGGCCAGCGTCTCTTTGCTCTGCGGGTGGGGGAAGGTGTTGGTCATGTAGAACGGGTTCGGCCGGGTGCCCGGGGAGCTGGCCCGCTGGTTGGCGGAGGTCGGCACGGACGCCGAGTCGTACCCCAGGTATCGGGAGTAGTGGCCGAACTGCGGCCACAGCGGGTCCGGGCTGAGCATCCCCCCGCCCTGGTCGTAGTCGGCCGCGGTCGTCGGGATGACCGACGCCCAATTGAACATCGTCCCGTACCGCATGGAGTTCGAGTAGTCGAGCACCAGGGCGATGTCCCGAGGGCGGTGGACGGCCAGCGCCCGGGCGTTCGTCTGCAGGGCCGGCAGGCCGAAGATCTTGGAGAAGAAGGCCGGCTGGTTCCCCTGGACGGTCGCCTGCACGGCCGTCCACGACCGGCCGGTCGGCCGGGTGGCCTGGGTAAAGTCGGGCATGAACTGGAGCTGGGCCGTCGAATAGTCATACAAGCCGACCTGGACGGTCGCCTTGGCCGGGTCGAACGCCTGGGTGTGCAGGTAGTTCTGGCCGACCACCGCGGACGCGGTGGCCAGCGCCCCGGCCTTGTTGTTCTCCACGCTGGTCGGCTTGTTGTCCAGCGTCCGGGCGCCGGCCAGGGCGGCCGCGTCGGCCGCGTCCTGGCACTCGGTCCGGGCGACCAGCAGCAGGCCCAGGTCGATGGCCAGGGCGACGAACGCGAACAGCCCGACCGCACACAGGGCGGTGAGCGGGAGCGTACTCCCCGGGCGGGGGTGCGGGTGGCGGATCATGTGACCTTTCCCGACGGGCGAAGGCTGCGGCGGACGGGGACGGTGAGTCTGCGGGCCGGGCGAGCCGGCCGACGGCCGGGCGGCGGGGTTACCCCTCGCTGCCCATGACGGCCACGATCTTGACCGGGGCGGTGTTCTGCATCCACAGGAAGCTGGGCAGGATCGGCTTGTACGTGCCGGTCACCCGGACGGCGATCCGCTCGGTGAACGCGGCCGCGTTCCAGTGGACGGTCCGGGTGGCCGGGTCCGGCCCCCACCCGGCCTTCGGGTCGAACGTCGGCGGGGAGGCGTACTGGCCGGTCGGCTCCACCGGGTACACGTCGATCTTGATCCCGGAGATCATCCGGTCCACCCCGCCCATCCGGTTCTTGGTGTACTGCTGGATGGACACCAGCCGGTTGCCCTGAGAGTCCAGCCGCGGCTGGGTGGCCCCGCCGGCGTCCACGAAGGTGGCGTCGGTGGTGTCGAAGTCGTTCGCCTGAATGGTGTTCACCGTCGCGTACCGGGCCCCGTCCCGGGCGGCGTTGGTGACGGTGTGCAGGAGCAGCAGGTACCGGCAGTACTCCAGCACCCCGAACAGGAACATGAAGAACAGGCTCAGCACCAGGGCGGCTTCCACCAGGGCGGCCCCGCGGCGGGCGGCCCGGCGATTGCGGCTGGCGAACATGCGAGGCCCTCCGGGGGTGCGGGTCACTGGCTGGCGAACGGCGGGCCGGGCAGGGCCGGGTTGATGACGAACGGGTCGTCCACCATCATCCGCCACTGGACCGTGTACGTCACCTGGGTCGGGTTCACCAGCCCCAGGGTGCTCCACCGCACCTTGCTGAACGGGATGGTGACGGTCACCTGGAACCGCTGCCCCTTCTGCCCCTCGTACACGTTCGTCGCCCCGGGCGGGTAGGCGGGCGGGCCGGGCACGTTGATGATCGGGGTCTGCCACTGGAAGTCGACCGTCACGTCGTTCCAGTCCAGGGTGGTCAGCCCGGCCCCGGTCAGCGACTGGTACACCGCCGCCTTCACGTTCGGCGTGTTGCCGGTGTTCGGCGGGGGCACCTCGACGACGATCTGGGTGACCGTCCCGTCCGTCTGGATGGTCCGCCCCTGGGCGGCCAGCCGGGCGCCCTCCCGGGCGGCGTTGCTGACGATCTGCTGGACCTGGACCAGCCGGCCGACCTCCCACACCCCGATCAGCACCGGGATCAGGACGAAGGTGACGACGAAGAACGTCTCGACCGCCGCGACGGCGGTCCGGCGGTCGGCGGGGCGCCTGTGGCCGGCGATCATGGCCACTCCTCTTGCGGGCGACGGACACGACGATCCGGATGAACCGTAGAACGGGATTTCCGTCCGATCGCGCCGCAGGGTCCGAAAAATGGGCAACCCGACCGGCCGGCGGCGCCGGAGATTTGGACACACCGGCCGCCGGCCGGGCAGAAGCGACCCGCCCGCGGCCACGACACGCGCCACAGTCGCCGAGCGCCGCCGGGTGTGCGGCCGCCCCCGACGGACCCGCGGGTTGGTCTGCGGAAGCCCTGGCGAGCCGGGGGCGTCAGCCCCGGGTGAGCCGTCACCCGGGGCCGGACGCCCCCGGCTCGCCAGGGCATGGGAGGGGTTTCAACAGGGCACGGGCGTTCCTGAAGTGCTCGTTGCCGAACTGTCGCTGTTCTCGGCCGGACGCTGAAAGTTGACTCGGGGTCAGGTCAGCAGTCGGCGGTTCCCGGGCGCCCGGGCGGCGTTCACCGGCTGACCCGGCCCGGCGGCCCCGACAACCCGTCGCTGCCCACAGCGGCTCGGAAGTCGGCGATCGCCCGGAAGTAGTCCTGTTGGGCGCCGATCTCGATCACCTCGGCCTCGAACGCCGCCTGCTCCCGCAGCGTCACCCGCAGGACGTCACTGCGGCCGAGCCGCAGTTGCTCCCGTTCCGCCCGGGCCACCAGCCGGGCCAGGTCCACCCGCTTCCGCGCCTGCTGGTAGAACTCGAACGCCCGCTCCAGTGCGGAGAAGGTGTCTTGCACGTCCGCCCGCACGACGTCTTCGGCCTGCCGGAGCTGCTGCTCGATCTGGGCGAGCTGGGCCTGGGCGGTCATGACCCGGCCGCGGGCCTCCCGCCGCTGCACCGGCAGCAGGTAGGAGACCCCGGCGCTCAGGGTGGTCCGGTCCAGCCCGTTCGGCCCGGACAGCGGGCTTTTACCGTAGCCCACGTCCTGGGCGGCGGCGACGACCGCGTTCAGGTTGGGGAGCAGTTGGTTCTCGGCGAGCCGGAGGTCGACGGCGGCCCGCTCCCGCTGGAGCCGCAGCCGCCGCGGCTCGGGCCGGGCCTCGAACGCCGCCCGGAGGGCGGCGTCGAACCCCGCCGGGTCGACGGGCTGGGCGTCGGGGAAGGCCGGCAGCCGGTCCGGGCCGGCGAGCGTCGGCCCGCCGGACCGGTCGCGGAGAAACAGGGACAGGTCGATGGCCGCCTGCTGGAAGCCCCGCTGGGCCTGCACCAGGAGGCCGTTCCGCAAGGCGATGTTCTGCTGGTTGTCGATCCGCTCGATGTTGGCCACCGGGCCGCCCTCGACCCGGGCCTTCAACTGCTCGTCCCGGTCCACCGCCAGCTTGACCAGCGCATCGGCCACCTTGAGCCGGTGGCCGGCCGCCACCCAGTTCCAGTACGTCCGGGCGGCGGCCCGGTGGAAGTCGAGCCGCTGCCGCTCGATCACCGGCTCGGCCAGGGCGACGTCGAGCCGGGCCTGCTGGACGGCCGCCCGCGGGCGGTCGATGGCCCGGTCCCGCAGGAGGGGCACCGAGACGCCGGCCCGGAACTCGCCCCCGTCCGCCGTCTTCTGGCCGAGGTTGTACGTCGGGAACTGGCCGTACCCGTTGCGGTAGCCGGCGAACACGCCCAGCCCGCCGACCGGAAGCCCCTGGGTGACGCCGACCCCGCTGCGGAAGCTGTCGTAGGTCGTCCCCTGCCCGTCGGCCGAGGCGACCAGGTTGAGGTCGAACGCCCCCATCGCGGACACCAGCCGCCCGCCGGCGACGGCCCGCTCCTGCTCGACGGCTTGCAGCAGCGGGTAGTGCTGCTCGACGGCCACCAGCACTTCGTCCAGAGCGAGCGGCCCGCCGCCGCTGGGCGGCGAGCCGGTCACCGGCGGCAAGTCCTTCGGCGGGGTCGGCGGCACCGCCCCCGGCTTCGCCTCCGCGTCGGTCGGCCTCGGAGGCGGGAGCGGCTGATTTGTCGTGGACTTGCCGGCCGGGTCCGCGTCGGCGGCGGGCTGGGTCGCCGGGGTGGGTACGGAAAGGGGCGGCAGTTGTGGCTGCGGCCCGACGCACCCCGGGCCGCTCAGGGCGAGGGCCAAGAGGACGGCCGCCCGCCGCGTCAGCCGGGCTTGATCTTGGGCGGCTTGCCGCCGTCCTTCTTGTCCTTCTCCGGGGCCTTCGGGGCGACGACCGGCGGGAACCCGTTGAACTGCCGCCATAGTTCGTACCCCAGCGGCACCCGGTTCAGGAACACCCAGCCGACCGCCTGGTTCCCTTGTCGCAGGTACAGCGCCTCGGGCCACTGGTCGCCGTCGAACATCTCTTCCGGCTCGACCAGGATGCGGAACCGGCCGTTCCCGTCGTCGGCCGGGTCGATCTGCCGGACCCGGCCGCCGAACGTGCCGACCGCCACCGACGGCCAGCCGGCGAACTGCACCCCCGGCCACCCCTCGAACTGGAGCCGGACGTGCGGCCCCCGGCCGGTCTGGTCCATGTGGGCGGCGATCAGCGGGGCGTCCACCCCGGCGATGAACAGTTCCACCACCCGGTCGGTCACGTCGGGGACGATCACCGCCAGCTCGTCCCCCTCCTTGACGTACTGGCCGACCTGGACGTCCGCCGCCACCCGGAACACGGTCCCGTCGCACGGGGCTTTGACGAACCGGGCCTTGTACCGCTCGACCCGGGTGTCCAGCTCCTGCAGCTCCCGCTCGACGGTGAACAGGTTCTGCTCGGCCCGCCGCAGGTCGCGGCGGGTGGTGGCCACCGCCGACAGCCCGGTCGCCTCGGCCTGGTACACCAGGGAGTCGCTGGTCAGGACGGCGGCCGCGGCCCGCTTGACCTCGGCCTCGGCCCGGCTCACGTCGGTCGCCGCCCGGTCGGCCCGGGCCTTCGCCTCGTCCCGGTTCAGCTCCGACTCCAGCCCGCCGAACTGCTTGTCCTTGAACAGCCGGTCGAACATGTCAGACCGCCGCTGCTCGAAGGTCAGGGCGAACTCGTTGTTCCGCCGGGTCTGCTTGGCGACGTCGACCATCAGGACGGCCGCCTCCCGGTTCGCCCGGGCCGCCCCGACCGCCGCGGTCAGAGCCTTCTCCTGGGCCTCGACCGCCTTCGTCTGTTCCGCCACCTCGTCCAGGGCGGCCGCCTTGCGACTTGACAGAAACTTCCGCTGGGCGGCCAGACGCCCGTCCAGGTCGGCGTCCATGTCCTCAATATCGGCAACGGCGTCCCCGGCCTTCACCTTCGACCCTTCCACCACGTACCACTTCTTCACCCGCCCGCCGACCAGGGCCGTCACCACCTGCTTCCGCTCGGTCGGGGCGTAGGCGACCACCTGCCCCCGGCCGCGGACGGTCTGCTGCCACGGGACGAACAGCAGGACGACCGGGGACGCCAGGAACGCGAGCAGGAGGAGGCGGCCGGACCACCGGGCGGGCCGCGGGGTCCGCACCCGCTGGAGGGTGGTGAAGGGGACCCGGGGGCAGAACGCCGGGCGGCCGTTCGGGGAGGCGATCATCGGTCCGGCACCCCCGCCAGGGAGAGCGTGAGCGGAGCCTCGGGGCGGGCCAGCTCGACCGTCCGGTCGCACCGGCCGATGACCTCCGGGTCGGCGGAGGCCACGAGCAGCGTCCACGGGGCGGGCCGGTCGAACAGGTGGGGCAGCAGGCCGGGGCAGTCCCGCAGGTCGAGGGCGTCCAGCACCCCGTCGAGGATCAACAGCCGGGGCCGGCCGGCGACCGCCCGGGCGAGGGCCAGCCGCAGCGCCTGGCCGGCGGACAGCGGCCCGCCGCCCGGGGTGAGGGGGGTGTCCAGCCCGTGCGGCAGGGCGTGAACGTCGCCGAGCAGGCCGACCGCCTGCAACGCCTCCCGGACCGCCGCCGGCGGCAGCTCGGCCCGCCCGGCGCGGACGTTCTCGGCCACCGTGCCGGCGAACAGGTCCGGCCCGCCGACCAGGGCGACCTGCTTCCGCAGCTCGTCCAGCGACAGCCCCCGCAGGTCGACCCCGTCCAGTTCGACGACCCCGCGGCCCGGCTCCCGCAGCCCGCACAGCACCTCGAACAGCGTCGTCTTCCCGGCCCCCGGCGGGCCGACCACGGCCACCCGCTCGCCGGCCGCCACCCGCCAGTCGGCCAGGTCCGGCAGGGTGCGGCGGGAGACGAGGCCGATGTGGTGAACCCGGACGGCGATCCCGGCCCCGTCGTCCGGGAGCGTCTCCCCGCCCGCCCGTTCGGCCGGCAGGTCGGTGAGCAGGCCCAGCTTCTCGGCCGCGGCGAGCAGGTCGTAGTACGCCTCGGCGTACTTGCCCAGCTTGGCCACCGAGGCGACGACCAGGGCGACGATCAGCTCGGCCGCGACCAACTGGCCGAGGGTCAGTTGGCGGTTGATGACCAGGTAGCCGCCGATCCCGAGCAGGGCGGTGCTGGCGGCCACCTGCAGGCCGAGCGAGAACACGGTCTGCCGCCACACCACCCGGAAGTGCTGGCGGCGGGCGGTGACGTACTCGTCGGCCAGCCGGTCGGCCTTCTCCAGCGCCAGCCGCCGGCCGTCGGCGAACTTGAACGCCCGCGGGCAGCGGAGCAGCTCCTCCAGCCAGGCCGCCACGTCGTACTTGGCGTGCGACTCGTGCAGGCTGGTCCGGACCCCGCCCCGGCCGAGGCCGAACAGGGCGAAGGCGATGAGCAGGACGAGCAGGACGTCGAACCCGAGCAGGAACGGGTGGTAGAAGGCCAGCACCACCATCCCGACCGCCGCCGTCACCACGATCGCCACCCCGTCGAGGAGGAGGGTGGCGAACGACTTCTGCAGGGTGAGCACGTCGAAGAAGCGGTTGGCCAGCTCGGGGCCGTACCGGTGGTCGAACGCCTCCAGCCGCAGCCGGGGGAGCCGGTCGGCGTAGTCGGCGACGACCCGGACGAACAGCCGCCGCTGCAGGCACTCGACCACGTACACCTGCATCGCCCGGATGGCCGCCGCCAGCCCCAGGCACCCCATCAGCACCCCGGCCAGGACGACCACCGGCCACAGCAGGACGCCGAAGGCGACGGTGTTCACCAGCGCCTCGACGGTGATCGGGGTGGCCAGGGAGAGCACGGCCACGGCGACGGCGAACACCGCCACCGTCCCGATGTCCCGCCGTTCCGGATCGAGCAGCAGCCGCAGCCGGTCGAACGGCCGGGCCGGCGGGTGGCCGTGCCCGGCCCCGTGGGCCTCCGCCGAGTGATCGGGGTCCGTCGCGCCCATCGGTTTCTCAGTCCTCGCCTTGCGCCTTAGTATACCCCGGCTGGCCGTCGAACTCCTGCAGCTTCTCGACGTGGACCCACCGGTACTTGCCGGCGACCCGGCCGAGCAGGTCGAGCAGCGGGGCGTCGCCCAGCTCGCCGGCCGGCTCCCGCAGGACGAACCGGCAGCGGTAGTGGTCCACGCAGTCGATCAGCGTCCCCTTGTCCGGGTACACCTGCGTCCCCCGGTTGGACACCATTTTTAGCTTCAGCGGCAAGCCGGCGGCCAGCTCGCCGAGGGTCGGTCCGAGGACGTGCGGCGGGTGGCCCGTCTCCACGAACACGTCCGCGCCGGCGACCCGGCGGGTACGGGGCTTCACCGCCACCGGGTCAGCGGAGACGGCCGGCACGGTCAGGGGGCGGTACGTCCGGGCGGCGACCGTCTTCGGCCGCCGGCCGAGGTTGCCGATGACCGCGTCGGTGAACGCGGAGGTGGCACACGCCTTTCCGCTGTCGTAGCCCACCACGTCCCCGGTCGCGACCTTGCCCTCTTCGAGGGTGACGAGCAGGGCGTTCTCGATCCGGGCGGCGGCGTCCAGCTCCCCGAGGTGGCGGAGCATCATCACCGCGCTGCCGATCACCGCCGTCGGGTTGATGACGTTCTTGCCGGCGTACTTCGGGGCGCTGCCGTGGACCGCCTCGAAGATGGCGACTTCGTTCCCGAGGTTGGCGCTCGGGGCGAACCCCAGCCCGCCGACCAGGGCGCTGGTCAGGTCGCTCAGGATGTCCCCGTTCATGTTCGTCGTCACGATCACGTCGAACTGTTCCGGCTTCTTCACCAGCTGGTGGGCGCAGTTGTCCACGATCACGTGCCAGGCCTGGATGTCCGGGTACTCCTTCGCGATCTCCTCGAAGGTCCGCTTCAGCGTCCCCTCGGTCAGCTTCATGATGTTCGACTTGGTGGCGCACGCCACGCTCTTGCGGCCCTCCGCCCGGGCCAGCTCGAACGCCAGCCGGACGACCTTCTCGCACCCCTTGCGGCTGATGAGTTTGAGGCACTGGGCGACCCCCGGGGTCTGCATGTGCTCGATGCCGGCGTACAGGTCTTCGACGTTCTCCCGGACCACCACCAGGTCGATCCCCCGGCCGCTGTACGGGGTCGGGACGCCGGGCAGCTCGCGGACCGGGCGGACGTTGGCGAACGTCTCGAACAGCTTCCGCAGGGTGACGTTGGCCGACTTCTCCCCGTACCCGACCGGGGTGCCGAGCGGCCCCTTCAGCACGCACCGGGTCTGGCGGATGGACTCGATCGTCTCCGGCGGCACCCCGCTCGGGACGCCCTGCTTGAACACGCTCTCCCCGGCGTGCCGGACCTCCCACGCGATGCCGACGCCGGCGGCGTCGACGATCCGGCGGGCGCTCTCGACGCACTCGGGGCCGATCCCGTCGCCGGGGATCAGGGTGACGGTCTTCTTGGTCGGTCGGGCCGGCGGCATGACGGAACCTCGGGTTGGGGGGGTCAGTTCGGGTGGGCGGCGTTGAAGTACACGTCGTCTTCCGGGGAGTGGGGGCCGGCCCGCCAGCGGCGGGCCGCGTCCACCAGGGCGTCGGGGGAGTCGCCGGCCCAGTCGTCCGGGAACAGCAGGATCAGCCCCTCGCCCGGCAGGCGGCCGGTCATCCCGACCACGACCGCCTGCAGCGGGTCCGGCACGAACCAGCCGACCCGCTCGGCCGGGTTGGGCAGGCCGGCCCCGGTCTGGATCAGCCGCACGTTGTCCGGCAGGTCCGCCGGGTCCACCTGGCTGCCGGCCCGGAGGCCCAGCACGACCACCAGCCGGCCGTCGCTGACGTGCCGGAGGGCGCGGAGGTAGAAGGCCCGTTCGTAGTCGGTCCGGTAGTAGGCGACGCCGACGCTGAACGGCAGGCCGGCGTCCACCGGCGTGGGCATCGGCACGGGGCGGGGGGGACGGGCGGTCATCACGGGCCTCCGGGCGGGAAACGAAAAAAGGCCGGAGAACGACCCACCTGAGTGGGGTTCTCCGGCCTATGTCCTGCCCGACGGGTCACGCCGGGTCGGCTTTCAGCGTTGGTTGTCCCGACCGTGCAGCCGGCCGGCGGCGGTGCCGCCCTCCACTGCCTGATCGAGTCGAGAAGTTCTACTCGTTACCCCGGGGCAAGTCAAGTACCGGATCGGGCTTTTTCCACCGGGTCGGCCGCCAGGGTGAACACGATGACGCTCTCCCCGGTGCGGGTGCTGATGTCCGTGTGCAGGCTGAGCACCCCGACCCCGAGGATGCCGCCGACCGCCTCCTCCAGCAGTTCCCGGCCGTGCTCGATCAACTCGACCCGCAACTGCTTGATCAGGTCGCGGCCACGGTGCGGGTCTTCGACCTGGGCGAGCCGCTGTTCGGCCGGCGTCAGCACCCCGCGGAGCCGGACGACGGCCATGTCTTCCACCAAAAAGGTCCGCACCTCCTGCGGCCCCCGACCCATGTACTCCCGCTTGAACCGGATGACGGCGTTGCTGACCTCGGTTTCGAGTTCACCCTTGGTCTTCACAGAGTTTGCCCCGGAGGATCAGGAGTTCGCGGTCGGGCCGCAAGATCGGCGTCGGTTCCGTGGCGTTATAGCGGCAACCCGGCCCCTCCGCGGCGGGTGTACGCCGTCTTCCCTTCCCGCCGGCGCGCGCCCGGGAGGCCGACGCCAGGACCGTCAGACGAGCCGGCGGGCTGGAAGGGTCGCCGTTTGGCACCAGGCGGTGATGGAGGTGTTCGGCCGGTGGTACGCCGACCACGTCCCGCACTATGTCGGCGGTCTCGGAACCCGCACTAAAGATGCGCGCGGTCCGGTGGCGGGTGACGCTGACGGCCAGGTGAAGGGAGAGTGCCCCGCTCAGGACTTGAACCTGAAACCCGCTGATTAAGAGTCAGCTGCTCTGCCAATTGAGCTAGCGGGGCCGTCGCCGGTATTTAAGGAGAACCGTCCCCGGCGTTCAAGAGCGGTTCCGGCCACATTCGCCACCCACACGGACACCGCCCACCCCCGCCGGGTTCGCCCGTCCCGCGGCCGGGTGGGCCTCGTCCCGTACAGGCTGCTGGTCACGCGTCCCAACTGGCGTGCTTCATCAGATCGGCCGCCAGAGGGGGCGGGGTGACCACGCCCCTCTGGCGGCCGGAGAAGTGTGCCGGCGGCCCGTGCGGGCCGCCGGCAGGCTGTCACTTGCTCTTCGGGCCGGCGCCGCCGCCGGCCCGCGGCCCCTCTTTCTGGAGCTGCTTCTCGGTCGGCGGCGGGGCGTCCTTGCCGGTCGGCTTGGTCTCCTCGCCGCACCCGGCCAGGGCGACGGACGCCAGCAGGGCGACGGCCAGCGGTCGAGCGAAACGGGTCACGTTCAGGCTCCGAGTTCAGGGGGTTAGTTCCAGTCGCCGCCGAGGACTTCGCCCCCGGTCGGGGTCATGACCGCCCACCAGGTGTCGCCGGACACGCTGCCGGTGACCACCCGCACGCTGCCGTCCCCCAGGGCGACCAGGATGCCGCCCGACCCGACCTGGGTGGCCAGCCGGAAGTCGCAGGTGGCCGTCTTCCCGGCCCACGTCGGGTTCACCTGGAACTTGGTGGCCGCCCCGGTCAGATACCCGGTCGAGGTGGCGCCGTTCTTCCAGTAGTTGATGACCGGCATCCACTCGTACCAGTCGCTGGCGTTGGCGTACGGGGCGATGTTGTAGAACGTGCCGCCGGTGTACGACGGCCGGTAGGCGCACGGAATCTTCTCGCACACCGCCAGCCGGGTGGTGTACAGGACGGTGTTCGACGTCCCGTCGGTCAGGTCCAGCAGCTTCTTCTTGGTGTCCAGCAGGAAGGTCGGGCTGGTCGTCTTGTTCACCATCCCGCCCAGGGCCAGGTAGTTGGCCACGTACCCGGTGACGCTGTAGACGCCCCACCCGCTGTCGTTGTACGCCCCGTTCGACTGGGACGGGTCGAGCGGGTTGATGTACGGCTTGGGCGGCGACTGGTTGTACGTGATGGCGTAGTACTGGCCGCTCGCCGACGTGTTGTTGTCCACCTGCCGCTTCAGGTTGTCCTGCTCGATAAACGGCAGGGTGTGCACCACCCACGACCCGTCCTTGTACCCTTTCGTCAGCCCGTACTCGACGAACGCCGGCGGCAGGTGGCCGGTGGCGTCGTTGTAGTTGTGCGACGCCAGGCCGATCTGCTTCAGGTTGTTCTGGCTCTGGGTGCGGGCGGCCGCCTCGCGGACCTTCTGGACCGCCGGCAGCAACAGGCCGATCAGGATGGCGATGATGGCGATCACCACCAGCAGCTCGATCAGCGTGAACGCGGAACGTTTCGACCGCATGGGCACCTCGGGGGACAAGGAAATGGATTTAGGGATGATAACCAGATTCAGCCGGACGGACATGAAGAGATCGCGAAAATCCTGGCCGCGGCGTCAGCCGGCCGCGGCCCGCAACTTCTCCAGCCCGGTCTTGGCCACCGCCAGCGGGTCTTGCCGCCAGTAGGTGCGGTTGAACAGCTCCAGCGACAGGTAGCCGGCGTACCCGATGGCCCGCAACGCTTTAAACACGTCGGCCAGCGGGGCGACCCCGTCCCCGGGGTAGACGCGGTCCTGGTCCTTGATCGCCGCCCGGTCGATCTTCGGGTAGTCGTTGACGTGGAAGATGCCGACCGCCGGGCCGCTGAGCAGCGACAGCCCGACGAAATCGGACCCGCCCTTGTACAGGTGGTACACGTCCGGCAGGACGCACCCGCCGGCCGCCCCGCACTCGGCGGCCACCAGCCAGCACTCGCCCAGCCGGCCGAGCGACCGCGAGTGCCCCCACACCTCGACGACCGGGGTGACGCCCATCGTCTTGCCCAGGTCGAGCAGCGCCCGATACCGCTCGGCCGCGACCAGCGGGGCGACCTGTTGGCTGAACTTCGGGTCGTCCCGCCGGCTGCCGCCGCCGGTGGCCCCGACCGGCGGGGCGGCCAGCCGCTTGCCGCCCACCTGGGCCACCTTGTCCATGTCCCGCTTGGCCTGCTCCAGCCCCTTCTTGCGGCGGCCGTCGTCGTCCACCAGCCACTCGGCGAACCCGATGGCGTCCGGCACCGCCAAGCCGGCGTCGGCGAACCGCTGGCCCAGCTCCTTCAGCGACCCGCCCCCCTGGACGTACTCGTCCAGCTCGCTCACCCACGGCTCGATGGCCGTGTACCCGGCCTTCTGGGCGACGGCGATCGCCTCGACGATCGGCCGGGACTTGCCCCAGTCCCCTTGGGGCAGGCGGATGGTGCTGGTGTTCAGGCAGAACTTGAACGGCTCGGCCGGGGCGGCCACGGCCCGGGGAGCGGCGGCCGCCAGGGCGACCGGGGCGGCGAGGGCGGCCCGACGGGTGACGGGAGCGGTCATGGCGGAGACGTGGGTGAAGGGTGAGCGGGGGACGCCACCGGCGCCCCCGCGGCCCGGCCGGTCGCCGGGCCGCCGAACGGGCGTAACGGGTTACTTGTCCGCCTTCTTCGCCTTCTCCATCACGAACAGGTAGAACCCGTTGTCCTTGTCCGACTCGAACTTGGCCGGCCGGTCGCCCATCGGGTGGTAGCAGAGGGTGAACTGGTCCTTCTCCAGTTTGATGATCCCCTTCGCCTTGGCCCCCTTCAGCCCTTCCGGCTCCAGCAGCTCCATGTCGATCTCGGCCGGGGACTTCTTGGCGTCCACCTTGTAGCCGAACACGAACGTCATGTCGTCGCTCTTGAGGCTGATCTTGTCCTTCTCGACGATCACCTTCCCCTTCTTGACGTCGTCCCCGACCTTCTCGCCGGCCTTCTTGCCGTCCACGATCTTCCACTCGCCGACCAGCTTGGCCGGGTCGAGGGGGGCCGGCTTGTCGTCGGCCGCCACCGCCGTCATCGCCGTCACCGCCACCCCGAGAACCAGCGCGCGAACCAGCGTCATGACCGCGTCCTTCCTGGGTCGATGTGTCCCGGCGCGGACAGCCCGGCCGGGCATGATGGTTCTACGGCCGGACACCCGGACGGCAATCCGCCGGCTACCGCCGGTCCAGGTGCACGGCCGACCTCCTCCCCCCTCCCCCACAAGGGGGGAGGGGGTAGTCGTTGCCGAGGGGATTACCGCCGGTCCGGGTGCACGGCCCGGTTGAACGCCGCCGGGTCGACCGGGTCGGCGGCCGGCGGGGCAGGGGTCGGGAACGGGGTCGGCTTCGCCGGGACCGGTGCGGCTGCCGGGGTCAGGACGGCGACCGCCTTCGGCGCCCCAGGCGGCGGGATGACGGCTGGAGCCGCCGACCCGTCCGGCCCGGCGGCCCAGTGCGCCCACGCTCGGCGGCTCTTGAACGCCGGGTGCAGCCGGTCGGCGAACGCCGGCGCCCGCTGGCCGCCGTGGGCGGCCAGGGCGAACCGCAGCAGCGGGCTGTTGCCGGGGTCGGCGCGGTCCAGGAACAGGGCCGCCGCCCGGGCGTTCCGCTGGCTCTCGTCCGGGTTGGCGTACCCCTCGGGCGCCCGCCCCAGCTTGAACTCGCCGGGGTGGTCCGGGCGGGCGTGGCAGCGGGCGCACAGGTTCATCAGCACCGGCTGCACCCGGGCGGCGAAGAACGGGAACGCGGCCGGGTTGGACCCGCCCACCGTCGGCGGGGCGACGGCCCCGGACGCCGCCTTCGCCTGCAAGTACTTGTGGACGTCCGCCCGCGAGGCGGCGACGAACTGCACCCGCCTCGACGGGATCGGCTCGGCCGCCTTCCCCCGGCGGACGACGTACCCGTCCCCGCCTTTGACCGGCTCCGCCTCGACCACCGAGAAGTCGTCGAGGAGTAGCACCACCCGGGTGTCGGTCGGCTCCCCCGGCCGCGGCGGCTGGGCGGCGGCGCTGGCGGCGGACAGGGCGAGGGCGACTAGACTGAGGCGTATCATGCGCGTGCGGATACCCGAACCGCGTGAGAAATGCAACACCCCCGGAAAGCCCACCCGTTGCAACGGGTGGGCTTTGAGACCCCGCCCATGCGTGCCGAAATCCTGTCCATCGGGACCGAGATCACCAGCGGCCGGAACCTGGACACCCACTCCCAGTGGCTCAGCCTGCGGCTGGCCGAGATCGGCCTGCCGGTCGCCTTCCACACCACCGTCGCCGACGACTTCGCCGACAACGTGGCCGTGGTCCGGGCGGCCCTGGAGCGGGCGGACGTGGTGATCGCCACCGGCGGCCTCGGCCCGACCCTGGACGACCTGACCCGGGAGGTGCTGGCCGAAGTCGCCGGGGTGCCGCTGGTCGAGCACGCCGAGTCGCTGGCGTTCATCGAAGACCTGTACCGCCGCCGGGGCCGGGTGATGCCGGACCGGAACCGGGTGCAAGCTCAGTTCCCGGAAGGGGCCGAGCCGATTCCCAATCCGGTCGGCACGGCGCCCGGCATCTGGATGCGGTTCCCCGGGGGCAAGGCGTTCGCCGCCATGCCCGGGGTGCCGAGCGAGATGTACAAGATGTTCGCCGAGCAGGTCCGGCCGCGGCTCCTGGCGATGGGCTTGGCCGGCGGGGTGGTGATCCAGCGGAAGATCAACACGTTCGGCAGCGGCGAGTCGCAGGTGGACGAGCGGCTCGGGGACGTGACCCGGCGGGGGGCGGTGCCGGAGGTCGGCATCACCGCCAGCGACGCCGTCATCAGCCTCCGCATCCTGGCCCGCGGGGCGACCGAGGCCGACGCCCGGGCGCAGGCCGCCCCGGTCGAGGCGGTCATCCGGGAGCGGCTCGGCGACTTGGTGTACGGGGTGGACGACGAGGAGCTACAGGACGTGGTGGTGCGTGAGCTGACCGCCCGCAAGCTGACGGTGGCGACGGCCGAGAGCGTGACCGCCGGGCTGGTCGCCCACCGGCTGGCCCTGGTGCCGGGGGCGAGCGCTGTCCTCCGTGGCGGGGTGGTGGCTTACACCGACGAGATGAAGGCGACGCTGCTCGGGGTGCCGGCCGAGCTGATCGCCGCCCACACAGCGGTGAGCGAGCCGGTGGCGGCGGCGATGGCCGAGCGGGCGCGGGCGGTCTTCGGCAGCGACATCGGGGTGGCGACGACCGGGTACGCCGGCCCGACCGGCGGGGCGGACGGCACCCCGGCCGGGACGGTGTTCGCGGCGGTCGCCTGGGCCGGCGGGGTGAGGGTGCAGCCGTTCAGTTGGCTCGGCACCCGGTCGGAGGTGCAGAGCCGGACGGGCGGATGGCGGCTCAACCTGGTCCGGCTGTGCCCGGTGGTGCCGGGTAACCGGGTAGGGTCCGCTGTGCGGACCGGAGACGTATCCGTCCGCACAGCGGCCTACACCCCGACTCACCGGTCCCGGTACTTCTCGTGGCAGCGGTGGCACTGCCGCTGCGACTCGGCCAGACCCGTCCCCGGCCGGCTCAACGAGTTCGCCGCCGCCTCCGCCTCCTTCAGCCACGCCACGAACTCCGCCCCCCGCCGGCCGCTGTCCGACAGCCGCGCCGCCTCGCGGTACAGCTCGGCCAACTGCACCGGGGCGTGGGTGCGGTCGCCCGCCTTCACCTCGTCCCAGCGGGCGTCGACGTCCACCATCAGCCGGGCCAGGTCGGGGACCACCGCCTTCGCCGGGAAGGCGGCCGGCGATGCGGACAGCTCGCCGGCCGTCGGCCGGGCGAAGGTGTACGGGGCGGCGATCAGCCCGGCGTACTTCGGGTTCGTGCCGGCGGCCTTCAGCCACGTCGCCGCAGCTTCGGGGGTGACGGACGGGTCGAGGGCCAACACGCCGCAGACGGCCGCCGCCGGCCCGCGGTGCTGGCCGTGGTGGCAGTGCAGGTACACCGGCCCCGGCAGGTCCCGCAGCGCCTTGGCGACGGCCAGCCCCTTGTCCCGTGGCACGCCGTCATACCCGACCGGCAGGTGGACGTACCGCAGCCCGTAAGTCCGGGCCGTTTCAACGTCGGGAGCCGCTCCGTCCACGGTGAGGACGGTGCGCACCCCGAGTTGCCGCAGACTGGCGAACCCGGCCGGCCCGTCCGGGCTGCTGCCGCTGTAGAAGCCGGGGGTGAGACGGAAGACGTTGTGCAGCCCGGCCGCTTCCACCAGCGTCGGCGCGAACCCGGCCGACCGCGGTCCGGGGCCGGCTGCCAAAGGCACCGCGATCGTCGCCAACACCGCCGCCAGTCCCGCCCGCATCCGTCGCCCTCCGGTCCCGTCAGTGTAGACGCCGGCCGGGCTACAATCCTCCACTCCCGCCGGAGGTTCCGCATGAGTCGCCCGAAGGTGTTCGTCGCCCGCCGCATCCCGGACGCCGGGCTGAACCCGATCCTCAACGCCTGCGACGCCGAGGTGTGGCCGGACCGCCTGCCGCCGCCGGCCGAGGTGCTGCGGGAAAAGGTCCGCGGCTGCGTCGGGCTGGTGTCGCTGCTGACGGACAAGGTGGACGCCGCCCTGCTGGACGCGGCCCCGGGGCTGAAGGTGGTGAGCAACTTCGCCGTCGGGGTGAACAACGTCGATCTGGCCGCCTGCACCGGCCGCAAGATCCCGGTCGGCAACACCCCCGGGGTGCTGACCGAGGCGACCGCCGACATTGCGGTGACGCTGCTCCTGGCCGCCGCCCGCCGGCTCGGGGAGAGCGCGGCGGACGCCAAGGCCGGCCGGTGGCTCACCTGGGAGCCGCTCGGCTGGCTCGGGCAAGACTTGGCCGGGCGGACGCTCGGCATCGTCGGCATGGGCCGCATCGGGTTCGCCACGGCGAGGCGGCTGCACCACGGCTGGGGGATGAAGGTGCTGTACACCAGCCGCACCCCGAAGCCGGACGCTGACCGGGAGCTGACGGCGTCCCGTGTCGACTTCGACACGCTGCTGGCCGAGAGCGACTTCGTTAGCCTGCACGCGGACCTGAACCCGAGCACCACCCGGATGTTCGGGGCGGAGCAGTTCGCCAAGATGAAGCGGACGGCGGTGTTCGTGAACACCGCCCGCGGCCCGCACGTGGACCAGCCGGCGCTGGCCGACGCCCTGCGGCGGGGGGTGATCTTCGCCGCCGGGCTGGACGTGACCGACCCGGAGCCGCTGCCGCCGGACCACGAGCTGTACGCGCTGCCCAACTGCGTCATCGCCCCGCACATCGCCAGCGCCACCGTCGAGACCCGGGACGCGATGGCCCGGATGTGCGCCGCCAACCTGCTCGCCGGGGTGCGGGGCGAGCGGCTGCCGACCTGCGTCAACCCGGCCGTGTACGGCGGCTGACCCGCGGTCCGGCTCGCCGTTTGCACCGCGTCCCCGCCTGTCGCCCGGGTACACCGGCGGCCGGAGGGTGAAGGCGATGTGGCGTTCCAGTCTCGTTGTCGGGCTCGGGTTTGTCGCGCTGGCGCCGGCCGCGAGCGGCCAGGCCCCGCCGGGTGCCCAGGTCGTCCAGTATGAGGTGCTGGCCCGCGGGCCGGTCCACGAGGCGTTCGCGTCGGTGGTGGACGGGAAGATGGCTGCCACCCCGGTGGTGCCCAAGCCGCCGCCCCCGCCGCTCGCCGAGCTGCCGCCGGACGTCAAGCCGGCCGGGGACGACGTGGAGTGGGTCGGCGGGTACTGGTACTGGTCGGACGAGCGGAACGACTTCCTGTGGGTGTCCGGGTGCTGGCGGGAGGCCCCGCCCGACCGGGACTGGCTGCCCGGCCAGTGGGTGCGGGTGGCCGACGGGTATCACTGGGTGAGCGGCGTCTGGCTGCCGGAGGGGACCACCCGACTCACGCTGCTGCCCCAGCCGCCGGCCCCGGTCGAGGAAGACCCCGGCCAGCCGCCGGCCGCCAACCAGGTGTTCGTCCCGGGGACGTGGGTGTGGCAGGGCGACCGGTACGCCTGGCGGCCCGGCCGGTGGGTGGAGGAGCCGGCCGAGTGGGTGTGGCAGCCGGCCCAGTACGTGTGGACCCCGAACGGCTACCTGTTCGTGGACGGGTACTGGGACCACCCGCTGACCGAGCGGGGGTTCCTGTACGCCCCGATCGACTTCACCGCGGCCGTCAACCGGCAGGTGGTGTACGTCCCACAGTACCTGATCCGGCCGGCCTTCCTGGAGGGGGCGCTGTTCGTCCGGGCGGCGACCAAGCACTACTACTTCGGCGACTTCTTCGAGCCGCGGTACCAGACGGCCGGGTTCGTCCCGTGGTTCGACTACCGCACCTCGCGGGTGGCGGTCGACCCGCTGTTCGCCCACTACCGGGCGTACCAGCGGCAGGCCGACTGGGAGCGGTCGGTGCGGGCGCTGTACGCGGCCCGGTACGCCGGCCAGGCGGCCCGCCCGCCGCGGACCTGGGCACAGCAACAGCAGGTCGTCCGGGCCGGCGGGCACGCGGAGGCCGCCCGGGTCGCCCCGCTGGTGAACGCCCCGTCCACCACTATCAATCAGACGGTGAACAACGTCACCAACAACACGGTGCAGCAGACCGTCCAGCAGACGATCCAGAACATCCAGAACGTGACCAACCTGAAGGTGGAGCGGGTGGCGGCCGACCGGCAGGCCCGGTACAAGGAGGCGGCCGACCGGCGGCGGCAGGCGGCCCAGGCGTACCAGGAGACCCAGACCCAGCGGCTGGCCCAACAGGGGAAAGCGGCCACGCCCCCCAAAGCCCCGGTCGGGCTGACCGTCCCGGCCCTGCCGCGGGCCACCCGCCCGGCCCCCCAGCCGACCCCGGCCCCGAGGCCCACGGACCCGACACCGCCCCCCGTCACCCCGCCCAAACCGCCGGCCGGTCAGCCCCCGGCCGCCCCGCCGCCGCCGAAGACGACGCCGGTTCAACCGCCGGCCGGCCGGCCGACGCCGCCGGTCAAGCCGGCCCCGACACCCCCGCCGCCTGCGACGGCACCGGCGGCCCCGGCCCGGAAAGCGCCCCCACCCCCGCCGAAGTTCCCGGCCGAGGAGCCGCCCGGTAAGGGGAAAGGCAAGGGCAAGGCCGACCCGCCCGGCAAGGGTAAGGGGGACGACAAGAAGAAGGACGGGTGACGTGGTCGCCCGACGGCGTCACCGATCGGCGAGCCAGACGTCGGCCGTCTCGTCCCCGCAGCCGGTGGCCACGGTCGACCCGTCCGCCGACATGGCCACCGCCGTCAGCCAGCCGACGTGCCCCCGGACCGACAGCACCGGCTGGCCGGTGGCCGTGTCCCACGCCTTGAGCAGCCGGTCCGCCCCGCCGGTAAGGACGCGGCTGCCGTCCGCCGAGAACCCGACCGCCCCCACCTGCCCGTGGTGGCCGAGCAGGTCCGCCCGCCGCGCCCCGGTGGCCAGGTCCCACAGCACCGCCGTCCCGTCCCCGTGCCCGGTGACGGCCAGCCCGGCGGCCGGCGACACGGCCACCGCCCACAACTCCCCGGCCTTCGCGTCGAGCGTGTGAAGGACTGCCCCGGTCGCCCGGTCCCACACCTTGGCGGTGCCGTCCGCCGACGCGGTGACGACGAGCTTTCCGTCGGCCGTCGCCGCCACCCCGCGGACCGGCCCGGTGTGCCCGGCGAACGTCCGCACCGGCCGGCCGGTCTCCGCGTCCCACAGCCGGGCGGTGCCGTCCTCGCCGCCGGTCAGCACTTCCGAATGCGGAATGTGGAACTCGGAATGCGGAATGGAAGACGAGGTGTTTGGGTCTTCATTCCGCATTCCGAGTTCCGCATTCCGCATTCCGGGGACCGTCACCGCTGTGAGAACTTCCCCTGTGTGCCCCCGGAACACCTGTCGGCGGGTCCACTTCGGGTAGTCCCAGATGATGGCGGTGCCGTCCCCGCCGGCGGTCAGCACCCGCTGCTGGCCCGGGAACAGGGCGACCGCGTACACCCGGCCGGCGTGGGCCGGCACCGCCCGGACGGTGCGGGCGGCCACGCCCCAGTCCCGCACCGCCCCGTCCTCGCACGCGGTCAGCACCCGGTCGCCGGCCGCCGTCACCGCCACCCCGCGGACGTTCCGCGGGTGCTTCAGCCGCACCCACTCCGGGCCGTGCCAGGCCGGCCACGCCCGCACGAGGCCGTCGTCCCCGGCGGCCAGCAGGTACGTCCCGTCCGGGGTGTAGGCCGCCGCCCGGACCGCCCCGGCCGGGCCGCGGACGGCGTACAGGTCGGTGTCCTGGTCCGTCTGCCAGGCCCGCAGGGTGCGGTCGGCCGACCCGGTGGCCACGTGCCGGCCGTCCGGGCGGACGGCGACGGCCAGGATGGCCCCGGTGTGCGCCTCCCGGGCGGTGTGGGCCGCCCGTCTTCGTGGCGCCCACCGCTGGACCCGGCTGGTAGTCGGAGCTGGCCGGCCACCACCTGGGAGCCGTCCGGGGTGAAGGCCACGCAGGTTCCTGCCGGGGCGTCGCCGGCCAGCAGCGCCGCCCGCTCCCCGGTGTCCGGGTCGAACAGGCCGACCGACCGCACCCCGCCGGCCACCGCCACCCGCCGCCCGTCCGGGCTGACCGCCACCCCCCGCGCCCCGTGGTTCGGGACGGGCAGGGCGAGCTTGACCAGCCTCGCGCCCGGTGTCCCGTGCACACCCCGGCCTTCATCGGGCGGGTTGGCCGTGGCCCCGGCCTCCATCAGACCACGTCGCCGGTGACCACCAGCCGCTTGTTGTCCGGCAACCAAGCCAGCCCGCGGACCGGGTGGGGGAACCCGGGCAGGGTGCGGGCGACGGTCCAGGTGGCGGTGTCCCAGACGACCACGATCCGGTCGTCCCCGCCGACCGCCAGCCGCCGGCCGTCCGGGCTGACGGCGACGGCGAACACCGCGTTCGGCAGGCCGGGCAGGGTCGCCCGGTCGGTCAGGGTGGCCAGGTCCCACACCCGTACCGCCCCGCCGGCCCCGGCCGACACGACCGTCCGGGCGTCGGGCATCACCGCCAGCGCGTGCACCGGGCCGGGGTGTTTGGCGTACACCCGGTGCTCGGCGGTCAGCAGCCGGTGGACGTACCGCCACTCCCACGCCCGCAGGTCGGCCGGCACCTCGTCCAGCAACCTGCGGGCGCGGGGGAAGCTGTTCGCCAGGTACTCCCGGTGGGCCAGGTCGACGGCCGCGTTCGCCCGCAGCCGGCGGACCGCGTCCTGGGCGTCCCGCAGCTTGCCGTTGGCGTCCTGGAGGTCGTCCCGGACGGCCCGCAGGCTGTGGTTCGCCTCCTCCAGCCCGCTCTTGGCGGCCTCCGCCCGCCGCCACAGGGCGGACACCACGCCGCCGCCCAGGGTCAGCCCCGCGGCCAGCAGCCCGAGCGCCCAGGCCAGGGCGATGGTCGGCTTCCGCCGCGCCCACTTGGCCAGCCGCTCCGGCAACCCGGGCGGGCGGACGGACACCGGCTCCCCGGCCAGGAACCGGCCCAGGTCGGCGGCCAGCGCGACGGCCGACGAGTACCGGTCGGCCGGGTCTTTCTCCAGGCACTTGCGGCAGATGTGTTCCAGGTCGCGGGGCACGTCCGGGGCGACCGACCGGACGGCCGGCGGGTCGTCCTCCACCACCCGGCGGAAGACCGAGAAGGTGTCCGCCCCGGGGAACGGCTTGGCCCCGGTCAGGCACTCGTACAGGATCACCCCGAGCGCCCAGATGTCGGTGGCCAGCGGGTACCCGCGGCCGGTCCCGCTCACCTGCTCCGGGGCCATGTACCCGGGGGTGCCGAGCGACTCCCCGGTCAGGGTCAGGTCCACCCCCCGCCCCCGCTTGGCCAGCCCGAAGTCGGCCACCTTCGGCTCGCCGGCCGCGTCGAACAGCACGTTCCCCGGCTTCAAGTCCCGGTGGACGATCCCGGCGGCGTGGGCGGCGGCCACCGCCTCGGCCAGCTTCTTCACCAGCTCGGCGGCCTCCCGCGGGGAAAAGGCGGACGGCGGACGGCGGACGGCGGGTCCAGTTTCTCCCCCCTCAGCCTTCCCCCTCCCCCCTTGAAACCGGGAAGCCAGAGTGCCGCCGGGCAGGAACTCCATCGCCAGGAACGGCCGGCCGTTCGCCTCCCCGAACTCGTACACCCGGACGACGTGCGGGTGGTCGATGGCGGCCACCGCCTCGGCCTCGGCCAGGAACCGGACCAGCCACCGGGGGTCGGCCGGGCCGCCGCCGGGGAGCATCTTGAGGGCGACCGGCCGATTCAGGCTGGGCTGCCGGGCCTGGTACACGATCCCCATGCCGCCGCGGGCCAGTTCCTCCCCCACCTCGTACCCGGGGACGGCCGGCGGCGGGCCGTCCTCCCAGACGGCGGCGTCCGCCGTGGACGGGGGGTCGGCCGGGCCGAACGGGCGGGTCGGGTCGGTCGGCTGGGGCGGCGTCATGCGGCGGTCCGGCGGGGACGTGTGCCGGACATTCTATCAGCCGCACGGCCGGACCGGGCCGGTCAGTCCGGGGCGGCGACGGCCTCCCCGCCGGCCCGGGTGGCCAGGTCCGGCAGGACGGCGGCGGCCGAGTACCGCAGGAACCGGACCGACCCGTCGCAGAAGGCGAAGGTCGCCCCGCCGGGGTGGAGCGACCAGAAGTGGTTGGACGAGCAGTCGTCGTCCGGCGAGCCGGCGGCCAGGGACGGGGTGGCGAGGTCACACCCGCTCCCGTACACCGCCCGGGCGAGGATCCCGGCCGGGAACACCTGGGCCGCCCAGCAGCAGGTCGCCCCCCAGTTTCCGTACCACGACCCGGACTGCCCGTCCCGGCCGGGCGGCTGCTCGCCGATCATCACCGTGTTCGAGGTGCCGTCGGTGACGTCCGGCAGGCGGACACGCAGCCCCGGGTGCATGACCCCGTCGTTCCGTGGGACGCCGGTGCCGGCCACCCCGCGGTACGACGTCAGCCCGTACTCCATGTGGGCCATCCGCTCCCGGTGCTCGGTCGGACAGAGAAACACTCGAACGACGTGCCACCCGACCCGGCCGTGGGTGACGAAGTCGTCCCCCAGCGGGTTGGCCCGGAAGGCGGCGTCCGCCTCGGCCCAGAGGGCGTCCTGCTCCAGGTACGGCAGGACGGCGGTGTGCCAGGACAGCCCGGCCTGGCGGTCGTAGCCGACGAGCGGCCGGGTGTACGGGTAGCCGCACCCCTGGGGCAGCGCCCCGTGGGCGGCATCGTACTGCTGGACGGCCAGGGCGAGCTGGCGGACGTTGTTCCCGCAGGCGGCCCGGGCGGCGGTCGCCCGGACCCGCTGGACCGCCCCGAGGACGAGGGCGGCGAGCACCCCGAGAACGGCGAGCACGACCACCAGTTCGATCAGGCTCAGCCCCCGCGGCAACGGCCGGCGACCGGGGCCGGCATGGTCGGGCCGGCGCAGAGGTGTCAGCCGCCCGCGACCGCCTTGTAATACCCTCACGGGACACCTGCTATCGCACGGCAGCCCCGGCTGACTGCGACAGAAGCCGGAATCACACACCGCCCGACAGTGAACACCGTCAGGAGGAACCTCCGGGTTCACAGGACGACCTCACTCGACCAGGCAAACAAGGGACGACGACCGCTCCTCACACCGAGCGCCTCCGGCGGAGCCACCACCACGCGACCACTGCCGTCGCCACCACGGACCCCGACACGAGGAGTAGCCAGCGGTTCCGCACGACCCACCCGGCCCCGGGCGGGGCAACCGGGCCGGCGGCCAGATCCTTCCCGTCCGCCGTCGTGGCTTGCAGGAAGCCGTCATCTCGCACCCGATAGTTCTGACTGTTCCGCTGGTCGAACACGTACACGCCTGGGGCGAAGCGAAGCTCGAACAGATCGTCGGCCTCCGTCGAGTTGACCGCGACCGCGGTCACGACCCCTGTGGCCACGGATGCCACCCGGCCGTCCCGGGCGAATTCGGACTGGGTCCAATCCGTCGGCGTCCAGCCGGCCGCCCCGCCGGGCGTGTACCGGATGTCGGTCTGGCGGGTGACTCGGCCCTGCTTCACGTGACGGCACCGCCGGACGACGTAATCCGCCTGGGGGTCCGCCCACACCTCAACGGTGTAGCCTTCGGACAGAACGGCCCGATAGACGCTGCAGTTGTGGCCGTCGGCGAGGCTGTAACTCCCGGTCGCTTTGAGGCCGTCCCGGAGGAGCCGAGACAGCCCCGGTTGCACCCCGCGGTAGTGCAGAAGGAGTGGCTCGAAGGTGTACGTGTTAATGTCCGCCGCGTACGCGAATCGGCTGATGACGCCGATGGGGGTCGCGTTCCCTCCCTCCGCGTTGTCGTAGGTGGCACCGCCGAGCCGGCCGTCCGACACCGCGACCTTGGCATTCCGGTCCGCCTTGCCGGTCGAAATGTTCCAGAGCGGGTGGTTGTTTTCGGCACGAACCTTGGGGCCGCTCAGCACGAGTACGTTGTCGGACTCCAACTCCGTGTCCGCCGGCGGCAGGGCGCCGGACACCATGCCCGGCATAGCGGCGATGACCGCCGTCACCCCGCCCTTGGCGACGAACTCCTTCAGGTGGAACCCGACCCGGACCGTCTTCGCCGCCTCCTGGCGACGGCGCATGGCGGCGGCGAGCGGATCCTCGGCCCGTCCGGACCCCGCCATCAGGACCGTAGCCAGCGCGACGAACGCAATCCGTCCCATGATCGCCCCGCCCGGGTCGCCGGGTCCGCCGCCCCCGCCGTCGCCCGCACCGCGCCGGCCGTTCGTGCCGCCGGTTGTGGTCCGGCGGTGTCGCACGAGCCGGAGTCAGTCCCGTCAGGATGACGGACAGCCGAATATTTACCGGCTCGCACGTCCGTGTCAATCGGACCGGAGGGACGACTCATACAGTTGTCACAACTGCTCCCGGCTTGTTCGCCCGCTCGGCCGGTCCCGCCCCTCGGTCGCATTCCCGCTTGCCCCGCCCGGCGGGGCCGCATACCCTCGGGGACAGCGATCCCGCTCCCCGGAGGTCCGCCATGCGGCCCCGCTCGGCGTTCACCCTGATCGAGCTGCTGGTCGTCATCGCCATCATCGCGGTGCTCATCGGCCTGCTCCTGCCGGCCGTCCAGAAGGTGCGGGACTCGGCCGCCCGATCCGCCTGCCAGAACAACCTGAAGCAGATCGCCCTGGCCGCCCACAACTACCACGAGGCCAAGCGGATCTTCCCGCCCGGCATCGCCCACCCGGGGCCGAACGGCCGGTTCAGCTCGCTGTACGTCGAGCTGCTGCCGTACGTCGAGCAGGAGGCGGTGTACGAGCGGTGGGACTTCAAGAACGTCGGCCCGAACTACGGCGGCCCCGGCACCCCGGCCGCCACCCCGCTGCGGGTGTTCGTCTGCCCGTCCGCCGGGATCGCCGGGAACCCGGCCGCCTTCGGCAGCCAGCACATCGGCCTGACCACCTACGGGGCGAACGGCGGCAGCCGCACCTTCCCGGACGCCCGGATGACCCACGACGGGGTGTTCGACGTGAGCACCCCGGCCGACCGCCGGCAGTACCGCCTGCTGGACATCGGGGACGGGGCGTCGAACACCCTGCTGTTCGGCGAGCGGGACGTGGGGGACAGCGTCTTCGACTCGTGGCAGAAGGCGCCGTGGATGACCCCGCCGACGCCGATCTTCCAGCCGATCCTGGCCACCGCCTCGTGGGCGCGGGTGCCGGGGGACAGCCCGGCCGCCGGGCTGCTGCTGGCCGGGACGGTGATACTCAACACCTCCTACCCGACCCCGTGGAACCCGCCGCCGCCCGGCCCGGGTTTGCCGCCGCCGACCCCGATCGACTGGGGCAAGATGGCGGCCGGGTTCTGGGACCGGCTGAGCGCGTACGGCAGCCGGCACTCGGGCGGGGCCAACCTGGTGCGGGCGGACGGGTCGGTGAAGTTCTTCCGCCAGACCCTACCGCTGCCGGTCCTGCAGGCGCTGAGTACCCGCAACGGCGGCGAGTCCGGGACGGCCGACGACTGACGGCCGACAAGCCGTGGGCACGCGGGGCGACCGGTTCACTCTCCGCCTGGTGCCCCCTGCCAAGTCTCAGGCGGAATCGGACCCGGATCGCCCCCCGGCCGGCGCACTTCGATGCCGTTGATGGGGGCAGCGAGACGATGGCGATCCGGTCCGTCTCGGGGTAGCCGATGACGAGCCGGTTGCCGACCACCCTGACCAGCTCCGGGTGGCGGATGACGTGGTTGTCGCCGTTGGTCATGCGAATCTCGAACGGCTCGAACAGCTGTCGGCGGAGCCGGTCGCGGACCGATTCGGCGTTCAGGTCGGCCCCCGGGGTGTTGCCCTTATCCTACCGCCCCGGTCGCGGCGGCGGGGCGGACTCCGGCCGTCAACCCCCGGGCCGTTGTCGGCTGAACCGGGCGGCGCTGACTACTTGGACGAGCGCGGCCGGGGTATCGACCCAGAACGACACCACCAGTACGTCCGGGAACGCGACCCGATAACTGCCCTCCCGCGATTCCCCGACATCTAACGGGTCGGCGGCCAGCCGATGGTTGAGCGAGTCGATAGCCGACGCCAGCCGGTTCTGGCCGTCCAAGTTGAGTGTGACGTACAAGTCGGACACGGCGTCCAACGCCGCGGCCCGCCAGATGACGGTGAACATTACGCGGTCCCCGCCCGGCCGCGGAGGCGGTCGAGCACGCGGTCGGCCGGCACCCACTCGGCGGCCGGGTCGGTGCGGAGCTGGTCCATCTGGGCGAGGGTGAGGCCGAACTCGGGGAACGCCGGTTGCGGGGCGTTGGCCGGGATGAACCGGCCGAGCAACCGGCCGTCTGGGCCGCGGATTTCGTCCGGGTCGACGGCGGTCGCCAGGGCGGCAACGGCGGTCGGGTCGGTGATGGTAATCGACATGGGCAGACCTCCAAGGGGGGCGGTTGCCATTCTACCGCACCGGTCGCGGCGGCGGGGCGGCCTCCGGCGGTCAGCGGCCCCAGCGAGCCACCCCGACGACTTGAACCGTGTCCGCCATCCGGTCTACATGGAACCGGACAGCCAGCAGCGGGGGGAAGGTGAGCCGATACAGCCCGTCGCGGGATTCGCCCTCGTCCCACGGCCGCAGGGCCAGCCGTCGGTTCAACGCTTCCACGCCGTCCGCCATCCGTCGCCGGTCAGCGGGGTCGGCCGCGACGTACAGATCGGCTAGCCGGTCGAGTACGGGGGCCGCCCAGGTGACGGTAAACATCAGCCTTGCCCGTCCAGCGACCGGAGCCGGGCCGTCACCTCGTCGGGGGTACACCACTTGGTGTTCGGGTCATTGATCATTCGCGTGACCTCTTCGTCCGACATCTCGAACTGGGGCAACGGGTCGAAGAAGCCGATCAGCGTGCCGTCCGGCCCGCGGACCGGAACCCGGTCGGCGGCCTGGGCCAAGAGGGCGGCGGTGGCCGCGTCGGGTAGCGTAACGGTCATGAACGTCCTCCGGATGTGGACCGACATCATTCTACCGCCCCGGCCGCGGCGTCGGGGCGGCCTCCGGCGGCGGGGGGAGGGAGGCGAGCAGCCAGCGGAAGTCGAGCCGGCCGCGTCGGCCTCCGGAGTGTACTTGGCTTGTTCCACCCGCCTCCCGACGGGTTAGCGCAGCAGGCGGACGAACCCGGCTTGCTCGAAGTGGTGGTCAGTCGTCAGCGATTCGGTCAACCGCCGCTCTTGCATGGCGATGAAGCTGGCGCAATCGACCACCGTCCACTCCTTGTCCGGCCGGGCGGCCCAGAGTGCCCAGGCGGCCGCCTCCAGCGGGCCGGCGACCGACACGGCCACCACTGCCGGGTCGGACCGGATGGCGTCGAGTGTCTCGATTTGCTGGGGCTTCGGCACCCGCAGCCGGTTGAGCAGCCCGGTCAACTCGGCCAGCACGAACGAGGTGGTCACCAGCCGCCCGCCGCCGGCCCAGGTGTCGTCGACGGCCGCGACGGCGATCGGGTGTAACCGCTCGGTCGGGCTGATCCAGGCGGCCCAGCCGGAAGTATCGACGAACCGGTCAGGCATCGGGGCGGCCTCGAAGCTCATCGATCAGGGCGTCGCCGAGGAGTTCATCGACTCGTTCGGCGACGTTGCTATCGCCCAGCGGAATGGAGCCAGCGAGTCGCCGCAGCCGCTCGCTAGGGCGGACCGGGCTGGCGGCCTGGGCCAGATCGGCGGCGGCCACTTGTTCAGGGGTGGACCCTAGTTCGGCGGCACGCTCCCGGAGGCGGGCCAAGACGTGATCCGGTACGGGGATGGACAGGACGGCGGACATACGACACCTCCCGACGCGGGGACGCTTGCAGCTTACCGGGAGTCGGCCACCGCCGCTACCGCACCGACCGCGGCCGCGGGGCGGCCTCCGGCGGCTTCGGGAGGGAGGCGAGCAGCCAGCGGAAGTCGAGCCGGCCGCGGAGCGGGTCGAGGTCGGGGTCTTTGGCCAGGTGGGCGGCGTTCTTGTACCCGGCCTTCACCGCCCGCTGGAGCAGCACGACGGCCCGGCGGGCGTACTCCTCCCGCTTGTCCGCGAGCTTGCTACTGGCAACGGCGTACACGCAGGCGAAGTCGTACCACTGGTTCGCATCCCACCCGCTGCCTTTGGTCAACTCGGCCACGTCAGCGACCGCCTCGGCCACCTGCCCGGCCTGGAGGCGGGAGCTGGCCCGCTTCGCCCGAAGGACAGTGCGGGCCGGGCCGGGGTCCAGCTCGATGGCCTTGTCCCAGTCGGCGGCCGCGTCGGCGAACCGGCCGAGCCGGTCCCGCGTCGCGGCCCGGCCTATGTGGCTGTTGCGGAGGAACTGGCGGGCGGTCGGGTTGGCCGGCACGGTCGCCCGGACCTTGGTGAGGGTGGCGATGGCCCGGTCGAATAGCGGCAGAGCGTCCGCCGGACGGCCGGTGGTCTGCAGCAGGATGCCCAGGTTGGTGTGGGTGGCGGCCAGCCCGGCCTGGTAGTCGGGGACGGCCGGGTGGGCGGCGGCCAGATTCGCATACACCCCGAGGGCGGCCCGGTACGCCGCCTCTGCCTCGGTGTGCTCACCCAGTTTGAACCGCAGAAACCCGACCCGGTACGCCCCCTCCGCCCGCAGGACGTCTGCGTCCGGCCCGGCCTCCCGCGAGTCGGCGAACTCGTCCCACAGCTTCAGCACGTCCCGGAAGAACTGCCGGTCCCGGTCGGTCAGGGCCACCTGCCGGCCGGCCCGCTCCCCGACCAACTCGTCCGTCAGCTTCCGCAGCGCGTCCAGAGTCCGCTTGCGGGCGGCGTCCCGGTCCAACAGGTTCCGCTCGGCCGCCGCCAACGCCTCCCGGGTCCGCCCCTGCTCCGCCGTCACCTGGGCCAACGCCTTCTGCGTCTCCGTCTTCTCGGCCGACACCTGCCCGAGCGCCTTCTCGGTCTCCTTCTCCTGGGCCGTCGCCCGGTCGGCTTCGGCCTTCGCCCACAGCCCGAACCCGGTGGACGCCACCAGCCCGGCGGCCAGCGCCGCGACCAACGCCCGCCGCACCCGCCGCCGCTTCGCCTCCTCGGCCGCCCGCACCTCGAGCCGGGCGGCGTCCAGATCGGCCCGCTTCGCCCGGTCCTCGGCCGCCGCCCGCAGCGCCGCCACCTCGGAGGCCACCACGCCGGCGTCGGCCGGCCGGTCCCCCTTCTCCGGCGACAGGCACCGCTTGCACAGCGCCACCAACTCCGGCTCCGCCCCGCAGGCGGCCAGCCGGGCGAAGGCGTCGTCCAGTTTCCCCCGGGCGGCCAACTGGCGGGTACTCTCCGCGTCCGCCCCTACGTAGGGCGGTTGCCCGGTCAGCACCGCACACAGGATGGCCCCGAGGCCGAACACGTCGCTCCGGGCGTCGATCTGGTCCACCGCCCCGATCGCCTGCTCCGGCGGCATGTACGCCGGCGTCCCCAGGACGCTCCCGGCCCGGGTCGCCTCGTCCGCGTCCCGGGTGGGGACGATCGCCGTGCCCGGGGCGGTCGCCTCGGGGTCCGCGCCAACCGGGGGCTGACGCCCCCCGCTCGCCAAGACCTTCGCCAAGCCCCAGTCCATCACCTGGACTTCGCCGAACGCCCCGACCATCACGTTCTGCGGCTTCAAGTCCCGGTGGATGACCCCGTGGGCATGGGCGTACCCGACCGCCTCGCAGATCCGCTCGAAGATGGGCAGCCATCGCCCCGACCCCGGCCCGTCGGCTTTCAGCATGGCGTCGAGCGTCTGCCCCTTGATCAGCTTCATCGCCAGGAACGGCCGGCCGTCCGGCAGCGTGCCCAGGTCGTACACCGGCGGGATGTTCGGGTGCTGCAACTGGCCGGTGATGTGGGCCTCGTCCGCGAACCGCCGGGCCAGGGCGTCCGACCCCGACTGCACCACCTTGACCGCCACCTCGCGGCCGAGCGCCGTGTCCGTCGCCCGGTACACCGCCCCCATCCCGCCGCGGGCGATCTCCTCCCCGAACTGGTAGCGGCCGGCGGGGGCCGGCGGGGTCGGCGGGAGGGCGTGCGGCAGCGTTCGCGTCGGGTCGCCCGGCGGGGCCGTGGACGGCGACCCCGGGGTCGCGTCGTCCGGGGGAAGGGGGAGCGTGCGGGCGGTGCGGTCGGCGGACATGCGGGCGACTCCAGGTTCCGCGTCCAGCATGACGCGGCGGTCGCCCGGTCGCAAGACGGTCAGCCCGGAATCGGTTCGACCGCGGTTGCGGCAGCGGACGGGAGCGGGTCCACGGTCGGCCGGCCGGTCTCGGCCGCGGTGTCACGGAACTCGGCGGAGGTGGCGAACTCGGTCAGCCCGATCATCGCGTCGACCTGTGCCCGGAGCTTGCAAATCTCCTCGGCCGTCGGCTCCGCGAACACCCGATACCAGGACGGGTGGTACTTCGCTTTGTCTTGATGGGTGTGGAACAACGACCGCTCCAGGCAGGCGAGAGCCTCCAGTGTCGCGTTCAGCCCGGCGAGTTTCTGGTCGGTCGTCATAGTAACGGCACCCTCAACACGCCCTTGCGGGTCCGGGCCGTCAGCCCGGCGTCCTTCGTCGGGTTCACTTGCTGGAAGAAGGTAATGTCTGCGGCCAGCGCCGCGGACCCGTCGGGCTGGATGAGCACGTCGAACGGGTACTTCATCCGCCTGATCCCCGCCTTCGTCACCACATTGTACTCGAACGGCCTCAGCTCCCGGGCATAATCGTGGTCAGCGGCCAGCACCACGATCAGGTCGATGTCCCCCGGCTCGTCCTTGGCCGTCACGTAGCTGCCGTCGACGACCACCGCCGCCACCAGCCCGGACCGCTTCGCCTCGGCGAGGTAGCGGAGCAACTGCTCGGTCAGCCGGGTCCGCCGGTCCGACCGCTGGAACCGGCCGAACGCCGCCGCCACCTCGTCGGGCGTGCAGTCGTGGACGCCGTCGGGCAGGACGTTGTCCACCAGGTCGGGGATCGGCATGGGCGGCCTCGTCCACGAAACGACCCCGCCCCGCGGGTTCCGGTCCGCGGGGCGGGGCGCTGACGCCTCTTCTCTGCTACCGGCGTCGACTCAGCGTCGGGTCGGGAACTCCGGCGCCCCGAGCGACGGCAGGGGCGGGCTGGCCGGCTTCGCCTGGCTGACCGTCCGCCGGTCGTCCGGGGCCGCCCCGCGGGCCACCACCGGCGGCTCCAGCCGCGGCAGCACCGACCCGCCGCTCGTCCGCGTCTCGACGGTGCCCCGGCTGGCGGTCTGTGCGCTGCCGGCCGCGGCCGACGCCGGGCGGGCGGCCAGGGCGCGGGCGGCCAGCGGCTTGGGCGGGGTCTTCAGGTCGGCCAGCCAGGCCGCCTGCATCTCGTCGATGCTGTTGTACCCGTACATCTGCACCGCCTCGTCCCAGTTCCGGTTGCCCCGCCGCATCCCGGTCTCGACGAACTCCAGGAACTTCCGCCGGCCGCCGTTGTCGATCAGGTACTGGCAGATCGAGTACCCCTGGGCGTACACCACGATCATGTCCCGCGGGTACTCGGTCATGCGGAACAGGTTGGCGAGCTGGATGCCCCGCCCCTGGTTGAGGATCTCCCGGCAGCGGATGTCGTGGCTGTACCGCTCCTCGTCGTTCTCGCTCAGCACGCTCCCGCCCTCGTCCGCCCACCGCGGCACCGCCTGGCCGAACCGGTAAGCCAGGACGGTGTGTGTCACTTCATGCGGCAGGACACTGTTCAGAAGCTGCTTCACGTCCCCGAAGATCTTCATCTCCTGGGACAGCACCCCGCCTCGGCCGTCCGGCCCGGAGCCGAAGGTGAAGGTGGTGGCCCCGCCGGCCTGGCCCATCTTCACCTCGACCTTCAGCGGGCACGGCCGGGACCAGTCCGGCATGGTGGTGCCGAGCCACTCCAAGGCCTTTTCCTGGCGGTACTTCTCGGCGTACTCGCCGAACGTCTTGGCCAGCTCCGCGCTGGGGGCCGTGACGGTGAAGTTGCGGGTGCGGTAGTCGGCCGCGGGGGCGACCGGGGCGATAAGAACGAGGACGAGCGCGGCGGTGCCGAACGGCCGGCGAAGGTGCATTCCGTTGACCTCCGGGGGCCGGCGGCCGGTCAACGGGTTCCGGCACTCCTCCGGGCGGCCTGCCGTCCTGGCGGGTCGTCTGGGGGCGGCGAAACGAGTCGTTCGGACGCCGGTGGCGAGAAGCGGGCCTGACGCCTCACTTCCCTGGGGCGTCGGAAGGATACCTAGCAGCGGGCGTGCCGGTCGGAAAAATGGCGTGTCGGCCGGCCGGGCGGGGAACTTTAACGTGCGGTGTGGGCGGGAGTTGCGGGCCGGTCCGGGCGGGCCGGTCGGGAGGGCGGCCGGCCGACCGGTGTAACTTCTACAGGGCGACGGGGCAACCTGGGGGCGTGTAAGAAATACAGCGGCAATTGTCGATCAGAAGGGCATCAATCCCGCTTCCGCCAGCGCCTTCGCCAGCAGGTCGCCGACGCCGATTTCGTCCGCCCACTTGTGAAGGTATGCCAGGTCGAGCCGGTCGGCCTGGGTCCGCATCACCCCCTGGATGTCGCCCCACTGGCGGTCGGAGATTTCGCCGCCGATGCGGAACCACTCCAGCTTCAGGAGGATCGAGTCCTCGGGGCTAACGACATCGAGGGTGTCGGACGGCTCTGGGGTGAACGGGTGGGGCGAGCGGCGGTCGAGTACGGAGGCGTCAAACGACCGGACCTTCTGGATGAACACGTCGACCTTGAACCCGGTCGTGGTGTGAATGATGTTGAACCCGGACCGCCGGCGGTTCGCCTCGCGGACGGTATCGGTGTTCAGGTAGTAAACCGGCCCGAGAACGGACGCCAGACTCTCCTCCCGGCCGGGGAACGGCTCGGCCATCACGTCCGCGTCCTGGGTGCTCCGAGGGTCGCCGTGGACGGTACTGGCGAACGACCCGCCGAGGGCACACCGGACGCCCAGCCCTTTCAGGGCAGACATGACCTCGGCGGTCACACGGACGGCCTCTGCCGGCAGGTGGCTCATCGGCACGACCTCCAAGACCTTGGCGGCGAGAGCGGGGCCGAGTGACTTGTTCAGCCAGTCGGCCCACACCGCCGTCGGCGGGGCGGCCGGGTGACGGCTCCGGAACCCGGCCGCGTGCAGCGCCCGGAGGGTGCGGTTCGCGTCATCGAGGAGGGCCAGCTTCCGCCACGTAGGCATCCGCCGGTAGCATTCGGTCCGCACCCGCTCGATGTCCGGCGACGTGTCCGACAACCCGGGCATGACGCACCCCCACCCCTGATTATCGCCCCTCCCGGACGTTGAACTCCAGCTTCCACCGCTGCTTGCCGTCCCGGCTCTGGCACCACAGCTCCAGTTGCCCGACCTCCGTCACCTTGCTGTGCAGGTGCACCGGCACCACCCGCCCCTGGTTCGCCTTGCCGTCCAGCGTCGCCCGCACCGGGGCCAGCTCGTCGATCTGTCCCTCCCACTCGTCCACCACCGCCCCCGGCTTGTCGTCCCGCCGGACCGTGCTGCCCAGGAACCGGAACTCCACCTCCTCCCCGACCACCAGCCCGAACTCCTGCTGAGGGATGTCCGCCTCGGTCCCCTCCTCCATGCCGAACGGGGCGACGCACAGCGCCTTCACCGGGGCGGCGAACCCGGGCACGGCCGGCTGGGCCGTCTCGACGCCGATGTAGTACGCCCGGGCCGTCCCGCCGCGGATGCGGACCCCCTTGCCCCGCCGCACCAGCCCGTAGTACGCCGCCCCCCGGGCCACCGCCAGGTCCAGGTCGTTGCCGGCCAGCGCCCGGACCGGGTCGGCCTTGGCGGCCTTGGCCCAGCCGCTCAGCACGTCGAGCAGCCGCTTGCGGAGCAGGTCCGCTTTGAAGACGCCGCCGTTGAACAGCACCGCGGTCGGCAGCCCGGCCGCCTCCGCCCCTCCCTTCTTCTTCTTGCCCCCCGGCTTCTCCCGCCCGGCCAGCGCCTCGGCCTGCCTGGCCAGGAACGCGGCCAGGTGCTTCGTCACCGCCGGGTCGGAGACGTAGGGCAGCCCCAGCTCTTGCAGGCCCACGGTCCGGCTGCGGGCCGGCTCGGCGTCCCGCGGGCAGTCGGGGAAGAACCCGTCGGCCAGCACCTTTTCCACCTCCGCCCGCGGCAGGTCGTACTTGATGCTCCCGCCGACCACGCTGCGCCCCTTGCCCAGCACCGTCACCGGGGCCGTTGACAGCGCGGTGTCACCGAGCAACTGCTCCTTGGCGTGCCGGGCGGCGTGGACGAGCTGCTGCATCTGCCCGGCGTCCAGCTTGGTCCCCCCCTTGGCCAGCGCCGCGGCGACGGTGTGGGCCAGGGTCAGGTCCATGTTGTCCCCGCCGAGCAGCAGGTGGTCGCCGACCGCCAGCCGGGTGACGGCCAGGTTGCCCCCCTCCTCGGCGATCTCGATCAGGGTGAAGTCGGTGGTCCCGCCGCCCACGTCCGCCACCAGCACCAGATCCCCGACCGACACCTGCTCCCGCCACCGCTCCCCGAGCGCGTCGAGCCAGGCGTAGAACGCGGCCTGCGGCTCCTCCAGGAGCGTGAAGTGCTCGAACCCGGCGGCCCGCGCCGCCTCCACGGTCAGCTCCCGGGCGGCCGCGTCGAACGACGCCGGCACCGTCAGGATGATCTCCTGGGCCTCCAGCCGGTACTCCGGCACGTCCCGGGCCAGGACGCTGTTCCACGCCTCGGCCAGATGCTTCAGGTAGCGAGTGCAGGCGTCCAGCGGGGACACCTTGCGGTCGGTCTCCCCGGCCCGGAACGGCAGGATCGGCGCCTTGCGGTCGGCCCCGGGGTGGCTGAGCCAGGACTTCGCGGACGCCACCAGCCGGGTCGGCACCTTCGCCCCGAAGGTGCGGGCGAACTCGCCGACGGCGTAGTCGCGGGACTCGTCCCACGGCAGCTTGAGCGCCCCGGCCGGCTGCTCGTTCGGCCCCGGCAGGTACAGGAACGACGGCAGCAGGTCGCGGGGCTCGACGCTCCCCGGGTTCACCACCTGGGGGATGGGGAACGCCTGGGCCTTCGGGTCGCCGCCGGCCCCGGTGTCGGCGTAGGCCAGGGCGGAGTTGGTGGTGCCGAGGTCGATGCCGACGACGAAGCGGGTGGTCATGGCGGGCGGTTCCCGGGCGGAGGGCGTGAGCGGGTATTGTACCGGTTTCGCAAGCCCGGACGCTTGCGGAGCGGGGTTGACGGCTTCGCAAATCGCGAAGTACACTCACGGTAATGAGCCGGGTACGACTGACGATGGTCGCTAACAGACAGGGAGGTCCGCCGGCCGAGGCAGCTTTAAGGATGCCCGTTCATGCATGTCGTCTCGAAGGCCGCTCTCCGCCGGTTCTGGGCGATCCATCCGCGAGCCAAAGGGGCGCTGACCGAATGGTATAAGGCTGCTTGTCGGGCGGATTGGAAGTCGTTCGTGGATGTGAGAGCGACCCACCCGGCGGCCGACTGGGTGAACCCGCTGGTCGTGTTCGACATCGGCGGGAACAAGTACCGGCTGATCGCCGCGATCCACTTCAACCGCCGCAAGGTGTTCGTGCGAAACGTGCTGACCCACGCGGAATACGTCCGCGGAGACTGGAAGACGGAGTGACCATGCCAGCCACCACCGCCAACCGCCGGACTCCCACTCTCAGCGGCCTCTACGGCCGGTATCAGGACCGTTATCTGGAACTGATCCGCCAATTCCCGTTGAAGCCGATCCGGTCGGAGGCCGAACTCGACCACGCGACCGCTGTCGCCCGGACCCTGTACGACCGGCCGGAGGAGACACTATCGCAGGCCGAGCGGGACTACCTGGACATACTCGATCAGGTCATCATCGCGTATGAGGACGTCCACTACCCGATGGCCGAGCCGTCCGACGGGGACATGCTGCGGTTCCTGATCGAGCAGAAGGGCGTCACCCAGGCGGCCGTCGCCCGGGACGCCGGGCTGGCCGCGTCCACCGTGTCCGAGGTACTGGCCGGCAAGCGGACCCTCACCCGCGCCCAAATCGGCAAGCTGGCCAAGTACTTCCATGTCGAACCCGGCGTGTTCCGGTTCGACGGCTGACCCACCACCGCGCTCTATGGCGATCCGGCGCGGCGTAGGGCGGTGCCGGGCTTTGCGAGGCCCGCCGTCTTGGGGCGGACTCGGTGCCCCGCCGGCGGGCCTCGCAAAGCCTCGGCACCGCCCTACGCCGCACCGCACGGCAACAAAGCACCCTCCCTTCTCGCGACCCCGACCCGCCGCCGACGGCCGCCGCTTGACACCGGCTGACCTTCCGTGCTAATACATAGTTATCCGATGCATCGGATCTCTTGACACGCGGGCGGGGCATGGACTCGGAGCTACTCAAAGGGACGCTGGCGCTGCTCATCCTGTCCCTACTCGGGCGGAAGCCGATGTACGGGTACGAGTTGGCGGCCACCGTCCGTGCGGACACCGGCGGGGCGCTCACCTGGCGGGAGGGGTCGCTGTACCCGAACCTGCACAAGCTGGAGGCGGACGGGCTGATCGCCGGCCAGTGGGAAGACACCGACTCCGGCCGGAAGCGGAAGTACTACCGACTCACCCCGAAGGGGCGGGCGGCGCTCAAGCAGAAAACCGAGGCCTGGCGGGCGCTGGTCGGGGCGATAGACCGGGTGCTGGAGGGGTCCGATGGACAGGCTTGAGCAGTACCTGGACCGGGTGTGCCGGGGGGTCGGCGGGCCGCGGGGGCTGCGGCAGCACGTCCGCCAGGAACTCCGCGAACACCTGCTGGACGCGGTCGCCGGCCACCAAGCCGCCGGGCTGTCGGAGGCGGACGCGCTGGACCGGGCGCTGGCCGACTTCGGCGGCCCGGAGGCGGTCGGGGCGGAGCTGGAGGCGACCCACGGGCATCGCTTTTTGGGGGTGACGATCGACACCGCGCTGCGGTGGAAGGAGGCGACCATGCGGGCCAAGTGGTTCTGGGCGACGTGGACCTACGTCGGCCTGCTCGGGGTGATCGGGCTGAACCTGCTGTTCCTGGCGTTCGTCTCGACGATGATCCTGCCGAAGCTGCACAAGCTGAGGGCGGACGGCTACCTCAACTTCGACTCGGCCGAGGTGGAGGTGTCGTGGATGTACTCGTACCTCCGCGGGGTGTCGTATGCGTTCGAGTCGCTGGCCACCTGGGTGCTGCTCGGGGCGCTGGCCGTGTGGGGGCTGTTCGAGTGGCGGGTGCGGGGGGAGAACAAGGGGGCGATGCGGCAGGCGGCGCTCAGCGCGGTCGCCCTCGGGCTGACGGCGGCGACGTTCGTGGCCGGCGGGTCGATGGTCATCCCGCTCATCCTCGGGCTGCCGTCCAGCAAGATCGCCCGGCCGTGGGCGGTCGAGACGGTCGGCAGCATCGACGCGTCGATGAATGCACTGGAGAAGGCGATCCCGACGACGGACTGGGACGCGATGCGCGGGCACGTCCGCCGGGCGGCGGAGGCGCTGGCCCGGCTGGAAGCCGGCCCGGCCCCGGGCGCGCTGTCGAAGTGGAACGAGCCGCCGACGGGTGCCCAGTTGCGCGACAGCCTGACGGCGGCGAAGGGGTGTCTGGCGACGGCCGAGCAGGCGACCAAGGACCGGGACCCGGCGACGTTGGGGGCGGCGGTGGTGTCGTTCCGGGCGGCGTTCGCCCCGGTGTCCCAGGCGGCCGCCCGGGCCGAGCGGTAGCCGGCTTTTCGTAGGGCGGTGCCGACGCTTTGGGAGGCCCGCCGGTCCGGGCAACGGCCCGCGCCCCGACGGCGGGCCTCGAAGACTCGGCACCGCCCTACTTCAGCGGGCGGACGAACCCGGCCTGGTCGAAGTGGTGGTCGGCGGTGATCGCTTCGACGACCCCGAGCCGGGTCATGGCGGCGAAGCTGGCACAATCGACCAGCGACCAGTCCTTGTCCAGCCGACTCCGCCACAACTGCCAGGCGTCTGCTTCCAGTGCCGCGACAATGATAACGACCGTCACCGACGAGTCGGCCCGGATGCCATCGATCAGCCGGATCTGCTCCGCTTTCGGCAACCGGACCGGACTGATCAACAGCCCAGTCAGCTCACCGAGTACCCAGTTGGTCGTGACGAGACGGCGGTTCGCCCCGGCCGTCTCGGCGATCCGCGCGACGGCGGTGGCGTGAAACGGCTACTTCGGGGACGCCATCCTGCCCCAGCCGGACGTGTCCACGAACCGGTCACCGGTCATGGTTGCCCCGCATCTCGTCCGCTAGCGACTGGCCGAGATATTCGTGGTGACGGGTGGAGAGGTCAGTGATCTCTCCGAAGTCGAACGTCCCGGCCATCGCGAGTAAGCCGCTTCCCGGCTTGGTCGCCGGCGGCTTGGCCAGCCGTTCGCCGGCCACCTCGGCGACGGTCTTGCCCGCCGTCGCGGCCTCGTCCGCGAGCGCCTGATACACCTCGTCCGGCACTTCGAGCGTCAGCTGCTGGCTCATGGCCCTGCCCTCGGCGGTGCCGGCATTATACCGGGCCGTTCGCGCGGCCGGCGGTCGGCTCGGGCGGGGCGACGGCGGTGATGCCGGGGATCGGGGCGAAGTCCCGGGTGTTGTGCGTGTACACGGTCCCGATCCCGTAGGCGAGCATCGCCGCCGCGATCTGGTAGTCGTAGACGTGGCGGCCGATCACCGGCCTGGCGCGAACGAGGGCCGTCCAACGGGCCGCTACGTCCGCGGGGAGGGGAAGCAACGCCAGCCCGGGAAAGGCGAGGAGGTGGTCGATCGCGGCGACGGCCGTGACGGCCGACATCGGGACCGTCACCCGCTTCGGATTGGTCGCAACGGCAAAGAACTCCGTGAGCATCTGCGGGAACAGACACAGCCCGGCGGTCGGCACGCGAGCCTGCTCCAGGAGCGCGACGGACGCGGCGTAGTGCGGGCTGTCCGGAAAGTGGGCGTACACCAGGACGGTGGTGTCGACCGCCGCCCGGTCAGTTGTCATCGTCGTACATCTCCTCACGGGTCAGCGGCCCGATGACGGTTCCCGACCACTTGAGAAGAGCCGGCTTGTCGACGGGGGGCTGGGGGGGGGGAGTCTGACGGAGGCGAAAGACCAATTCTTCAACCAGACGGATATCAGTCGCGGTCAACCCGGTGAGGTCGATGGTCGGGGTCATGGTCCGGCCCTCGGGGGGTACTGCCCTATCATACCGGGCGGCCCGAATCGGGGGCGGATTCCCGGCCGGCGACTTCGTATCCTAATCGGAACCGCTCCCCCACCTCCCCCGGGGCTACTTCTGATGGGTCCGCCTGCCGCCCGCCCGCCTGCCGTCGGGTCCGCCGCCGGGCGGCTGGCCGGGGTCGGGGCGGTGGTGTTCCTGGCCAACGCCGGGCTGCTCGTCCTGCAACTGGCCGCCGGCCGGCTGCTCGCCCCGTTCGTCGGCTCCTCACTCGAAACCTGGACGGCCGTCATCGGGGCGTTCCTGGCCGGCATCGCGCTGGGCAACTGGGCCGGCGGGCGGACCGCCGACCGGTCCCCGGCGGCGTGGAAGCTGGCCGCCTTCCTGGCCCTCGGCGGGCTGGCCGCCGGGTGGATGATCCTGCTGCCCGACTGGCTGACCGCCTCGACCGCCCACCGGTATCTGCCGCTGTCCGTCCGCATCCCGGTGCTGGCGGCGCTCTTGTGCGTGCCGGCCGGGTTCGCGCTCAGCCTGCTCACCCCGCTGGCCGTCCGGCTGGCCACCCCGGACGTGCGGCACGCCGGCCGGGTGGCCGGGACGGTGTTCGCCCTCGGCACCCTGGGCAGCCTGGCCGGCAACTACGTCACCGGGTTCTACCTGATCCCGGCGATGACGGTGAACGGGCTGGTCGGCGTGACCGGGCTGATGCTGGTGGCGGCGGCGGGGGTGGTGCTGGCGGTCAACCTAACCCCCCGTCCCCCTTCCCTAAGAGGGAAGGGGGAGCAAGCGGGTGGCGGGTCTGGGGAAAAGACTGGCGGTTCGGGCAGGGCGAGCGCGCCGCTTGCTCCCCCTTCCCTCTTAGGGAAGGGGGACGGGGGGTTAGGTTGCCTTCCGCTCCCCCGGGCCTGCCTGATCGTCTTCCTGAGCAGCTTCGCCGGGATGACCCTGGAGCTGACCGCGGCCCGCCTGTTGGCCCCGGTGGTCGGGGTGTCGCTGTTCACCTGGACCGGGGTGATCGGGGTGATGCTGGCCGGGACGGCGGCCGGCAACTGGGTGGGAGGCAAGCTCGGCGACCGGGCCGGCAAGCGGCTCGACCCGGACGCCGTCCGGTTCCCGCTGGCCGCCTGCCTGGTGGCCGCCGCGGCCGCCGGGGTGTTCGTGCTGCTGGCCTTCTTCGTCGCCCAGAGCCCGCCGGTCCGGACCGCCCCGGTCGGCGACCCGCTGTACCGGGCCGACCTGATCGTCCGGGTGCTGGCCTGGACGTTCCTGCTGTTCCTGCCGGCCATGTTCCTGCTCGGCACCGTCTCCCCGCAGGCCATCCGCCTGGCGGTGCCGGACGTGGCCCACGCCGGCCGGGTGGCCGGCCGGGTGTACGCCTGGAGCACCGCCGGGGCGATCGCCGGCACGTTCGCCACCGGGTTCGTCCTGCTGTCCGCCGTCGGGGTGTACCGGACGGTGCTGCTGGCCGCCGCCCTGCCGGCGGTGGCGGCCGCGCTGGCCACCCGGCTGTGGACCCGCAACGCCCTCTTGTACCCGGCCAGCTTCGTCGCCGGGTGCGTGGTGTTCGGGTTCGCCCTCATCCCGGAGCTGCACGTCGGCACCGTCCGGGACACCAACTACTACTCGATCCAGGTGCGGCAGGACGAGGACGACCCGGACAAGTACCAGCTCCAACTGGACGCCCTGCTGCACTCGGTGGTGAAGCGGTCCGACCCGACCTTCCTGCACTACGCCCACGAGCGGGTGCAGTTGGAGTTCCTGCGGGCGGCCGCGGCCGCCCACCCCGGTGGGCCGCGGGTGCTGGTGATCGGCGGCGGCGGGTACACCTTCCCGCGGTGCGGCAAGACGGTGGTGCCGAACTGCGGGATGGACGTGGTGGAGATCGACCCCGGCGTCACCGCGGTCAGCTACCAGCACCTGTTCCTGGACCCGAAGCTGGGCATCCGGTCGTTCCACATGGACGGCCGGCAGTTCGTGTCCGAGAAGGCGCCGCCCGGCCACTACCACCTGATCACCCTGGACGCGGTGAACGACCTGACGGTGCCGGCCCACCTGTTGACCGCCGAGTTCGCCAAGGAGGTCCGGACCGCGCTCACCCCGGACGGGGTGTACCTGCTGACGGTGATCGACCGGCTGGGCGACGGCCGGCTGTGGCGGGCGGCGGTGCACACCCTGCGGACCCAGTTCCCGCACGTCGAGCTGCTGTCCGCCAACCCGGACTTCGACCCGGACGGACAGCAGGTGTACGTGATCTACGCGGCCAGCGCCCCGTTCGACCCGGCCCGACTGCGGGCCGCGTTGGGTGGCAACGGCGGGCAGACCCCGGCCACCCACCGGCCGGCCGACTCGGCGGACGTGGAGCGGCTGCTGAACCGGCTGCCGCCGGCGGTGCTGACCGACCAGTTCGCCCCGGTGGACAACATGATGGCCGACGTGTTCCGCCGGCGGAAGCAGTAACCCCCGCCCCGACCGCCACACGCAATCAGTGACTCGAAAGCCCACCCATGACAATGGGTGGGCCGAGACGGCCCGCGCCGGAACCCGCAGCCACGGGGGCGGGGCACTGCGGAGCGAACCCAACCCGCCCATCCGGTGTCACTGGCTCGGCAGCAGGAGGTGCAGGCGGTGCTGGTCACAGAGCCGTACGTCGAGCAGGTGAAGGTCTGGCCGCAGGCCGGCCGACACATCCTCGCGCAGTTCGACGACGACACCGTCGTCGTCTACCAGGCGTATCGCCCGGCGATCGGCCGGTTCGCGGCCGAACACGGCCAGTTCGGCGGGGACTTCAGCTACTCCCGCATGAGCTGGGTGAAGCCCAACTTCCTGTGGATGATGTACCGCTCGGGGTGGGGCATGAAGGCGGACCAGGAGGTCACGCTCGCCCTCCGGGTACGGCGGGCCTTTTTCGAGAGCGTACTGGCCCAGGCGGTGCCGTCGGCCTGGGACCGGGAGCAGTTCGCCACGGAGCCGGACTGGGCGCGGGCCGTGACCCGGTCGTCGGTGCGGTTGCAGTGGGATCCGGACCACCACCCGTCGGGCGCGAAGCTCGAGCGCCGGGCCATCCAGCTCGGGTTCCGGGGCGAGGTGCTGGAGGCGTTCGGGCGGCGGGAGCTGGTCGAGGTCATCGACCTGTCGGAGTTCGTGGCCGAGCAGCGGACCCGGCTGGCCTCCGGTGGGGTGTCCGCCCTCTTGACCCCGCGCGAGCGGGTGTACCGCCCGGCCGACCCGGCGATCATCGCACGGTTGCGACTTGCGGATGAGGCCAGCTCCTAAACGGGCGGCGCGTTGTCCACTTCCACCTACTGAGCCACAAGCCGAAGAATAGCGACCCCAAAAGCCCACCCGTTGCGACGGGTGGGCGAGCCTGCCCGCGCTTGGAACCCGCAGCCGCGGGGGGCGGCAGCGGTTGCCAGTTCACCCACGGACCGCGGTCCGTGGGCTTCTCTGGGTGGTGGTTCCTTTCCACGGGCCGGCCGATTGACCCGTCGCACATCCCACACGGTCGCCACTTCCGCCAACCCGCTTGACTTCCGCGTTTTGAAATTTACTGTTCTTTTGTTCACATCTGCTCCACTTCCCCTTCCCAGCCCTGGAGGCCCGCCCATGTCTGTCGCTCTGCTCACCCTTGCGCTCGCCGCGGCCGGCGACCCGGACCCGCCGGCCGTCACCCTGCCGGCCGAGGTCCAGGCCCGGCCGGGGCGGATCGTCACCCTGACCGCGGCCACCGCCGGTAAACAGCTCCAGTGGCTGACCACCGCGGACGACGCCGACCTGGTGCCGCTGGCCGGGTCCAAGTCCGCGGTGTTCGTCTGCCCGACCCCCGGCCGGTATCTGGTGCTCGCCTGGACCGCAGCGGGCGATGTGCCGTCCCCGGCCGCCCGGTGCTGGGTGGTGGTCGGCGGACCGGCCCCGCCGGCCGACCCGCTGCGGGCCGAGGTCAAGGCGCTGGTCGCCGCCGACCGCGGCCCGGACAAGCTCACCCACCTGGCCCAACTCGCTGCGGTGTACCGGGAGGCGGTCCGGTACGCCGACCGGCCGGACGTGCGGACCGCCGCCGAGCTGGCCGACCGGATCAAGACGGCCGTGTCGGCACTCCTGCCGAGTGACAGCCTGGTGTCACTGCGGAAGCGGGTCGCCGAGGAGATCGCCAAACAACTGCCGCTCGACGCCGACAAGGAACTTGACCCCGCGGCCCGCAAAGCGGCCGCCGACCTGTTCGCCCGGATCGCCACCGCCCTGGAGGATGCGAAATGAACACCTCACCCAACCTCCGCCGGACGCTGCTCGCCGCCCTGCTCGCCGGGCTGGCCGCCGCGGCGGCATACCTGGCCAACGAGTTCAAGGGGCCGCCCGACCCCGCCCCGCCTGTGGTGAACGAGCCACCGAAGTTCTTCGGCTGGGTGCCGAACCCGGAGGCCGTCGCGGCGGTGACGGCGACGCTGCCGTGTCCCGAGTTCCGGGCCACCGAGGCGTTCCAGGCCGGGGACGCCGGGCCGGACGACGTCTTCCTGTGGGACGCCTGCCGGAAGGCGACCGGGCACCCGCTGCCGGCCCGGGACCAGGGGGCGGTCGGGGCGTGCGTCGGGTTCGGCACCGCGGCCGCAATCGAGCACCTGATCTGCGTGCAGATCGCGTCCGGGGCGGCCGAGCGGTTCCGCGAGCTGGCCCCGGAGGTGATTTACGCCGGCAGCCGGGTGGAGGTCGGCGGCGGGCAGGTGAGCGGGGACGGCAGCGTCGGGGCGTGGGCGGCCAAGTTCGTCCGCGACTGGGGCGTGGTCCCCCGCGGGGTGTACAGCGCGCTCGACCTGTCCCGGTACGACGAGCGGACCTGCCGGCGGCTCGGGGCGGTCGGCCTGTCGGACGACCTGGAGCGGCTGGCGAAGGAACACCCGGTGAAGGCCGTCACCACGGTCCGGACGTGGGCCGAGTGCCGGGCGGCGGTCCGCAACGGCTACCCGGTGGCGGTGTGCAGCTCGCAGGGGTTCACGATGCACCGGGACGCGGACGGGTTCTGCCGGCCGCAGGGGGTGTGGATGCACTGCATGGCGGTGGTCGGGGTGCGGGGCGGGTCACGGCCGGGCGGCTTCCTGCTGAACTCCTGGGGCGACCGGGCGCACACCGGCCCGGGCGGCGCCGGCGACCCGCCGCCGGCCGGGTTCTGGGTCGATGCCGCGGTCCTCGACCGGATGCTGGGCGAGGGGGACTCGTGGGCGTTCAGCGGGTTCACCGGGTTCCCGGCCCGCAAGCTGGACTGGTACGCGGGGCCGCTGCCGAAGGCGAGCGGCGGGGTTTAACCCCGCCGTCCCTAACCTCCCTGCCATTGGTGACGGTCGTCTGTTGTAGGGTGCGTGGAGGCTTTGCGAAACGCACCGGCTTGCAACGACGGTGCCCCGACGCTGCGGCCGCCGTGGGGGAGGGCGAGGCTCCTGCCGAGCCGGGGACGCCCCGGCAAGAACTGTCACACATGCCTTGCGGCTGGCACTGGCGAAGCGATCTGCCGTTGCCACGCGCTCCCCGGCTCGGCAGGAGCCTCGCCCTCCCCCACGGCGGCCGCAGCGTGGTGCCGCTGACCTCGGTGGGTCGCTGTCCCGGCGGTGCGTTTCGCAGAGCCTCAACGCACCCGACAAGAGTCCCGTGTTAGAGTCAGATGATGTCCGGCTTCAGCCCCGAAGAACCGTGTGTCCCGCTCTCGCGGGTCAACTGGACTCTCGACGAGCCGCTCATCCATCCGCGCTGGCGGACGGAAACAGTCCTCGCCCTGGCCCGGTCGATCCAGACCGAGCGGGCGTTCGACCGGATGCCGATCCTGGCCGACGCCCTTGAGGAAGCCGGGTGCGACAACCAGTTCGTGCTTCTGCACTGCCGAACGCCGAACCAGCACATCCCGCATTGCTGGGTGATCTCGGCCGTTTTGAAGACACCGAATCCGTCCCAGGTGGCTCCTGCGGAAAGTCCCGTCGGGGCGACGTGTGACCGACCACCGGTGCCGCCTCGTCGATGGTCACAAATGTCGATGCACGACAAGGCCGAAGCTACTCTCCGGGTCCACAACTGGCTGATAACCAAGGGATGCCTTTTGATTTTCATGCTCTGGGTCGTTGTTGTCGCCCTCGTTGAACTCGTCAAGAGATGGGCCAGGTGACATCTACCGACCGTAGGGTGCGTGGAGGCTCTGCGCAACGCACCGGCCCGGCAACGACGCTGTCCCATCGGTGCGTTTCGCAGAGCCTCCACGCACCCTACAAGAACCCCCTTCGGAGATTCCGCCATGCTCACGCTCCTCTGCCTCCTGACCCTCTCGGCCTCCGATCCGTCGCCCGACGCCGTCCGCCTCAAAGCCCGCGCGGCGCTCGCCCTGGTGTTCGCCGCCCCGAAGCCGCCGACCTACGCCAAGCAGTACGCCGCCGCCGTCCGGGACCGGGTGCCGCTGGTGGTGTGGGTCGGCCAGCCGGCCGCCCCGTGCCCCGGGTGCCAGACGGTGCAAGTCGTCCGCTTCGCCGGCATCGACGGCCCGGCGGTCGTGATCGGCCTGCCGACCGGTCCTACCCTACGGCGGCTCGACCTGCCCGGCACGCCGACCCCGGCCGCGGTGCGGGCGGCGGTCGCCGGCTCCGGGTGGGTTCAATGAAGCGCCCCCGACGGCCGGCCGCATCGGTGCTAAAATCCCCTGCCGAGGCCGGCCGTCCGGCCCGCACGCGGAGGGATGTCCCGATGATCCGCTGGTTGAAGAAGCTGTCGTCGCCTGTCGAACCGGCCGAGATCACCCCGGCCGACCCGCCCACGGTTGACACGGAGATCGACCTCCCGCAGGACAAGATCGCCCAGCGGGCCTACGAGAAGTGGGTGGCGAAGGGGCAGCCGACAGGCACCGCCCAACAAGACTGGCTGGAGGCCGAGGCCGAACTGCGGGCCGAGTTCGCCGGCCGGCCGGCCGAACCCCTGCCGAACCGACCGCGATGAACCTCGCCCCCCGTGACCCGTCGGTCCCCGACTCGCCGGTCGCCCGGTGGGACGCCCGGTGGAAACTGGCCGCTCTCCTGATCGCGGCGGCCGGCGTGGCGGCCACCCGACACGTCGTGCCCGCGGCAGTCGCCCTCGCCGCCGGGCTAGCCCTCACCCGACTCGCCGGCATACCGTTCGGGGTCGTTGCCGGCCGGCTCGGGCTGCTGCTTTTGGGCGTCGCCCCATTCCTGCTCCTGGCCCCGTTCACCGACCCGTCGCTCGCCCCGGCCGTCGCGCTCGCCCTGCGAGTGCTGGCGGTCGGGGCGTTCGCCGTAGTGCTGGTCCGGACCGCCCCGCCGGACCGGACGTTCGCCGCCGCCCACGCCCTGCGGGTGCCGGGGCCGCTGGTCCAGGTGGCGCAACTGGCCCACCGGTACACGTTCCTGCTGGCGGCCGAGGTGCGGCGGGTGCGGGTCGCCCTCCGCGCCCGCGGGTTCCGCCCCCGGACCGACGCCCACACTTACCGCACCCTGGGGCACGGGGTCGGGGCGCTGCTGGTCCGCAGCGGCGAGCGGGCCGACCGGGTGGCCGCCGCCATGCGGTGCCGCGGGTACGACGGCACCGCCCACCCGCTGACCGGGTTCCGCACCACGCCCGCCGACGCCCTCTCCTTCACGGCGGTCGCCGCCGGTACGATAGCCCTGGTGATCGCCGACCAGCTCATCTCGTAATGCGGAACGCGGAATGCGGAATGCGGAATTGAACCCCGGCCCGTCCACCGGGGATGCCGTTCCGGCGGGTGCGGAAGTCCGCCATCCACAATCCGCAATCCGCATTCACTCCCTGTCCCACACCTACGCCGACGGCCGCCGCGCACTGGACGGGGTGTCGCTGACAGTGGCGGCCGGGGAGCGGGTGGCCGTGGTCGGGCCGAACGGGGCCGGCAAGACGACCCTGTTCCTGCGGCTGTGCGGGGTGCTGACGGGGCCGCGGGGGCAGGCCACCGTCGCCGGGCTGGACCCGGCCGACCCGGCCCACCGCAAGAAGCTGCCGGCCGCCGTCGGCGTCGTGTTCCAGAACCCGGACGACCAACTCTTCTCGGCGAGCGTGCTGGAGGACGTGGCGTTCGGCCCGCTGAACCTGGGGCACCCGGCAGCCGAGGCGAAGCAGCTAGCCGAGGGGGCGCTGGCGTCGGTCGGGCTGGCCGGGTTGGGGGACCGGGTGCCGCACAAGCTGTCCGGCGGGGAGAAGCGGCGGGCGGCCCTGGCCGGGGTGCTGGCCATGTCCCCCGAGGTGCTGCTGCTGGACGAGCCGACCATGTACCTCGACCCGCGGGGCCGGCGGGAACTGATCCGGCTGCTGGCGACGCTGCCGGCCGCCCAGGTGATCGCCACCCACGACCTGGACCTGGTACTCGACCTGTGCCCGCGGGCGGTGGTGCTGGACGGCGGGCGGGTGGCGGCCGACGGGCCGTCCGCGAAGCTGCTCGCCGACGCCGCCCTGATGGAGCGGCACGGGCTGGAGGTGCCGGGCCGGCTCTGCCCCACTTCGCCAGTTTAGCCAGCCCGCACGGTCCGCCCGACCGGCAGTTTGCTTACAGGCGGCTACTCCCCCCGGCCGATGTAAACTGTACCTTCCGGCCGCAGGCCGGCGTCCGCCCGGCCCGGCGGACGTGGGGGACCGTGGATGCGGTTCAGCGTCATCATCAACACGTACAACCGGGCCGGCTGCCTCCGCGATCTGCTCCGGGCGCTCGAGTACCAGACGGACCCGGAGTTCGAGGTGTTGGTCGTCAACGGGCCGAGCACCGACCGGACGGCGGACGTGCTGGCCGAGTACGCCGGCCGGGTCCGCCCGTACTCCTGCCCGCTCACCAACCTGAGCGTCTCCCGGAACATCGGCATCGCCCACGCGGCCGGCGAGGTGGTGGCGTTCATCGACGACGACGGCATCCCGGAGCCGCGGTGGGTGGCCGAGCTGAAGGCCGGGTTCACCGGGCCGGAGGTGGCGGCCGTCGGCGGGATCGTGTACGACCACACCGGGTACACCCTGGAGTACGCCAACGTGGTGTGCGACCGGTGGGGGAACGCGACCGGCAACGTCCCCCCGCCGCTCACCCCGTACCAGCTCCCCGGGGCCGACCCGTTCCTGCACCTGATGGGCGGGAACAGCGCGTACCGCCGGCCCGTGCTGGCCGCGGTCGGCGGGTTCGACGAGGAGATCGAGTACTTCCTGGACGAGACGGAGCTGTGCCTGCAGCTCAACACCCGCGGGTTCCGGCTGGAGCAGTCCCCGCGGGCGGCCATCCTGCACAAGTCCGCCCCGAGCCACGTCCGCAACGACAAGCGGGTGCTCCGCCGCCCGTTCCCGGTGGTCAAGAACAAGTACTACTACTGCCTGCAGGCGGCCCGGGTGTGCGGCCGGTCGGCCGCGGACGCGGTCGCCGACGCCGGCCGGTTCGCCGACCAGTGCCTGCGGTCGGCCGAGGAGTGGGTGGCCCGCGGGTTGCTCACCGCCGACGAGCACCGGGAGTTCGTGGCCGACGTGGAGCGCGGGCGGGCGGTCGGGTTGGAGCGGGGGGCGACCCAGGCCCGTAAGTGCGGCGTCATCCCGCCCCCGGTGCCGGCCGACTACCGGCGGTTCCCGACCCGCCGCCCGGCCGGCGGCCGGGTGAGCGTCGGGCTGGTCTCGTCCAACTACCCGCCGGAGCCGCTGGGCGGGGTCGGCCGGTACACCCACGCCCTGGCCGCCGGGCTGGCCGACCTCGGCCACGAGGTCCACGTCATCGCCCGCTCCCCGGACCACAACCGCGTCGACCTGGAAGACGGGGTGTGGGTCCACCGGATGGTGCCGCACGACGACGGCCCGTGGGCGACGCCCGGCCAGCCACCGTTGGTGCGGCGGGTGCTCGGGTGGGCCGCCGCCGCGCACGCCGAGGTGAAGCGGGTCGCGTCCGCCCACCCGCTGGACGTGGTGTCCGCGTCGGTGTGGGACGTGGAGGGGCTGTTCTGCCAGCTCGACGACAGCCTGACCACCGTGACCACGGTCGTTACCACCCTGAAGACGGTCGTCGACCTGAACCCGTCGTGGCGGGCCACCCCCGGCATCCCGGACCTGCTGGCCCTGGAGCGGGAGCTGCTGCGGGCGGCCCGCCGGCTGGTCGGCCCCAGCCGGGACGTGCTGGCCAAGGCGGCCCGGGACTTCGGCCGGCTCGGCGACCCGGCCCCGGCGGTCGTCCCGCTCGGCCTGCCGGACCGGCCGGCGGCCCCGGCCCCGAAGCCGCCCGGCCGGGTGCGGGTGCTGACCGTCGGCCGGCTCGAAGAGCGCAAGGGGACGGACCTGTTCCTGGCCGCCGCCGCCGAGCTGCTGCCCGAGTTCCCGGACCTGGAGTTCGTCCTGGTCGGCAACGACGCCATCCCGGCCGAGCGGCACCCGGGCACCTTCCGCCAGTGGTTCGAGCAGGAGTACGGGGCCGAGCCGTGGGCCGACCGGGTCGTGTTCCGCGGCGAGGTGCCGGATGAGCAACTGCACGCCGAGTACGCGGCGTGTGACGTGTTCTGCCTGCCGGCCCGGTACGAGTCGTTCGGGCTGGTGCTGGTCGAGGCGATGGCCCACGGCAGGCCGGTGGTGGCGGCCGCGGCCGGCGGGATGGCCGAGATCGTCGAGGACGGGGCGACCGGGTTCCTGGCCTTCCCGGACAGCGTGCCGTCGCTGGTCGCCGCCCTCCGCCCGCTGCTGGCCGACCCGGTCCGGCGGGCGGAGATGGGGCGGGCCGCCCGGCGGGCGTTCGAGGCCCGGTACACCGCGGCTATCATGACCCGCGACACGCTGGCCGTGTTCCGGGCGGCGGCCGGCGGGGCCGCCCGGGCCGCCTGACGGTCGGGACGACCGGCAGACCCGATCGGGACGGTTGTTTGCGTGGAGCCGGTCGTTCCGGTCGGCCGATGTGTAGGGGCGAGGTCGCCCGCAACGGGGGGTGCCGGTGATGCGGTTCAGCGTGATCATTAACACGTACAACCGGGCCAAGTGCCTCCGCGACCTGCTGCTCGCCCTGGAGGCCCAGACCTACCCGGACTTCGAGGTGATCGTCGTCGACGGGCCGAGCACCGACGACACCCCGGCCGTCCTGCGGGAGTACGAGGGCCGGGTGCGGGCGTACAAGTGCCCGCTCACCAACCTGAGCATGTCCCGGAACATCGGCCTGGCCCACGCGGCCGGTGAGGTGCTGGCGTACATCGACGACGACGGCGTCCCGGACCCCCGCTGGCTGGAGGAGATGGCCGACGGGTTCACCGGGCCGGAGGTGGCGGCCGTCGGCGGGATCGTGTACGACCACACCGGGTACGGGCTGCAGTACGTCACCAAGGTGTGCGACCGGCGGGGCAACCCGCAGTGGAACGTCCACCCGCCGCTCACCCCGTACCAGTTGCCCAAGGCCGACCCGTTCATCTACGTGCCGGGCGGGAACAGCAGCTACCGCCGGGCGGTCCTCGCCGCGGTGGGCGGGTTCGACGAGGAGATCGAGTACTTCCTGGACGAGACCGAACTCTGCCTGCAGTTGAACGACCGCGGCCACCGGGTCGTGCAACTGGACCGGGCGGCCATCCTGCACAAGTCCGCCCCGAGCCACGTCCGCAGCGAGAAACGGGTGGTCCGCCGCCCGTTCCCGGTCATCAAGAACCGGTTCTACTTCGCCCTCCAGACGGCCCGCCGGGACGGGTCGAGCGTGCTGGACGCGGTCCGGGACGCGACCAAGTTCGCCGACGAGTTCCTCCAGCACGGGCGGAACTACGTGGCCGACGGGTCGCTCACCCCGGCCGAGCACGCCCGGTTCGTGGCCGACATCGAGGCCGCGGTCAAGGCCGGGCTGGAGCGGGGGCTGACCGGCACCCGCAAGGGGGTGACGGTCCCGCCGGCCGACCCGGCCGCGTTCCTCCGGTTCCCCACCCGGCGGGCGGCCGGCCGCCGGCTGACCGTCTGCTTCGTCTCGTCCAACTACCCGCCGGAGCCGCTGGGCGGGATCGGCCGGTACACCCACGCCCTGGCCACCGGGCTGGCCGACCTGGGCCACGAGGTGCACGTCATCGCCCGCTCCCCGGACCACAACCGGGTGGACGTGGAGGACCGGGTGTGGGTCCACCGGATGGTGCCGCAAACCGACGGGGCATGGGCCAAGCCGGGCCAGCCTCCCTTGGTCCGGCGGGTACTCGGGTGGGCGGCGGCGGCGCACGCCGAGGTGAAGCGGATCGCGGCCACCCGGCCGCTGGACGTGGTGTCCGTGCCGATCTGGGACGTGGAGGGGCTGTTCTGCCAGCTCGACGACGGCCTGACCACGGTCCTCAACCTGCAGACCACGCTCAAGACGGCGGTCGACCTGAACCCGACCTGGCAGGACGACCCGGGGGTGGCCCAACTGCTGGCCCTGGAGCGGGAGGCGGTGCGGACCGCCCGGCACCTGATCGCCCCGAGCCGGGACGTGCTGGCCAAGGCCCGGGCGGACTACGGCCGGCTGGCCGCCACGCCGACGGTCATCCCGTTCGGCCTGCCGGACCGGCCGGCAGCCCCCGCGGCGAAGACCCCGGGCCGGGTGCGGGTGCTGACCGTCGGCCGGCTGGAGCGGCGGAAGGGGACGGACCTGTTCCTGGCCGCCGCCGCCGAGCTGCTGCCCGAGTTCCCGGACCTGGAGTTCGTCCTGGTCGGCAACGACGCCATCCCCGTCGAGGGGCTGGGCGGGTCGTACCGGGAGTGGTTCGAGCGGGAGCACGGCAAGGAGCCGTGGGCCGGCCGGGTGGCGTTCCGCGGGCCGGTGCCGGAGGCCGACCTGTACGCCGAGTACGCGGCCTGCGACGTGTTCTGCCTGCCGGCCCGGTACGAGTCGTTCGGGCTGGTGCTGGTCGAGGCGATGATGCTCGGCAAGCCGGCCGTCGCCACCGCGGCCGGGGGCATGGCCGAGATCGTCGAGGACGGGGCGACCGGGTTCCTGGTGTTCCCGGACAGCCCGGCGTCGCTGACCGCGGCCCTACGGCGGCTGGCGTCCGACCCGGCCCTGCGGGAGCGGCAGGGGCGGGCCGCCCGGCGGGCGTATGAGGCCCGGTTCGCCGCCCCTATCATGACCCGGAGTACCGCGGCGGCGTACGCCGCGGCCACCGCCCCGGCCGCCCGGTCGGCCGCCGCCTGACCCGTACCCCGAGGAGACCCGCAATGACCGGCCGACGGCTCAAGGCGTGCGTGATCACCGGGGTGGTGGTCCCCCACGACGCCATCTCGAACATCACCCGGCAGCAGGCGGACGCCCTGGCCGGGGTGGCGGACGTCCGGGTGTTCGCCCACGGCTGCCAGGTGCCCGACTCCCGGGTCACCGAGGTCGGCGACCCGCTCGCCCTGGCCGCCCACGACCACTTCCGGGCGGCCGACCTGGTCGTGTTCAACTTCGGCATCGCCTACCCGCTGTTCGACGCCATCCACCTGGCCCCGCGGACGGCGACGGTGGTGGTGTGCTACTACGGCGTCACCCCGCCGCAGCTCCTGCCGCCGGACCGCCGGGGGGTGATCCACGAGTCGTACAAGCAGGCCAGCAACATCCTGGCCGCCGACCGGGTGCTGGTGACCAGCGACCACATCCGCAAGGATCTGGCCCTGGTCGGGGTGCCGGACGACCGGGTGCGGATGGTCCGGCTGGGGGTGGCGTTCGCCCCGGCCGGGGAGCGGCCGGCCCGGGCCGCCGGCGACCCGCTGCGGCTGCTGTACGTCGGCCGGTTCGTGCCGGCCAAGGGGGTCCGGGATCTGGTGCAGGCGGTCGCCGCGGTCAGCGGGAACCTGCGGCTCGACCTGGCCGGCAGCGGGCGGTGGGCGGACGAGGCGTATCTGGCCGAGGTGCGGGCGGCCGGGGAGGCGGCCCTCGGCGACCGGTTCCGCGTCCACCTGGACGCGACCGATGAAGAGCTGGCCGGGCTGTACGCGGCCGCGGATGCCGTCGTCCTGCCGTCGTACCACGAGGGGTTCGGGGTGCCGATCGTGGAGGCGCTGGCGGCCGGCTGCTTCCCGGTCACGTCCGACGCCGGGGCGTGCCCGGAGACGGCCGGCGGGCTGGGGCTGGTGTACCCGGTCGGCGACGTGCCCGCCCTGGCCGACCGGCTCCGCACCCTGGCGGCGGCTGTCGCGGCCGGCGGGTTCCCGGTGAACGGCCGGGTGGTGCCGGCGGCCGAGTGGCGGGCCCGGGCGGCGGACCGGGCGGCCGAGTTCTCGCGGGCGGCCTACGAGGCCCGGTTCCGGGCGGCGGTGCTGTCCGGCGTCAACGGCCCGCCGACCGCGGCCCGCGAGTACCTGGCGGACGCCCACCGCAAGGCGCTGAACCTGACCCCGGTCCCCGCCGACCCGCTGGCCGGGCTGGTGGGCAAGCTGAACGCCCTGTTGGCGGAGACGGCGGCGGCCGGGCCGGTCCCGGCGACCGCCCCGCCCGCGGCCCCCGCAGTCGCTCCGACGGAGAGTGCCGCAGGTGAACCCGTGTCGCCCGCCCCGCCGCCCCGGCGGGGGCTGCTCACCCGCGGCCGCGGGCTGGTCCGCCGGGCGCGCCCGGCCGTCTACCGGGTGCCGGTGCTGGGGCACGCCATCCGGTACGTCAAGCGGGTGGTGTTCCTGCCGTGGAACTTCCACAAGCACTACCAGCAGTCGGCCGCCTTCCAGGCCGAGGGTGCTGCACGCCCTGCGGGGGCTGACGGCGGACGTGCGGGCCGAGGTCAGGGGCTGACGGCGGCCGTCCGCCGGGACGCGGCGGCGGCGGCGGTCGAGCAGTTGGCCGGGGTGGCGGCCGAGGTCCGCGGGCTGGGCGACCGGTACGCCGGCTGTTACGACCGGATCGCCGAGCAGTTGCGGGCGCGGGGGCGGCCGTCCGGGAGCTGGCCGGGACCGGCGACCGGGTGGCCGAGCTGGCGGCCGCCCAGCGGGCGCTGGCCGCGGAGCTGGCCGCCCTGCGGGACGCGGTCGCCCGGTCGGCGGGGTACATGGACCCGGCCCTGGCGGACGACCTGGGCGACCTGCCGGCCGACTCGCAGTCGGGCCGGCACGCGGCGTAACCTCCAGCCCCGGTGGGTGTCATGGACTGCGAGTTCTATAACGAGATCGGGCCGGGGTCGCCGGCCGGGGCGGTGCTGGTGCCGGCCCGGCGGGCCGCCCGCCGGCTGATGCGGCCGATGCTGTACCGGCTCCGGGACATCCTCCGGGCGGCTGGACGGCGGCCAGCAGGACGCCCGCCGGCAGCTCGACGCCCTGCGGGCCGAGACGGCCGCCCTGCGGGCGCGGGTGGACGCCCTCCAGGCGGAGGCGGCCGCCCTGCGGGCCGAGGCCGCCGACCGGTCCCGGGGGCTGCGGGCCGAGCAAACCGAGCTGGCCGGGCGGATGACCACGGTCGAGGACTTGCTCCTCCGCACCCTGTCGGTCCGCCAGGCGGCCTGAGTCCAGGCGACGCGGTGCCGGCGGCAGGGCCCGGCAGGGTTCCCGCGCCGCCGTGGCACCGCGTCATCCCAGCAGTGGGGGCAGCCCCGATGCCGTTCATCGCATCCTACGCCCAGAACCGGGAGGACGTGCTCCTGCACCGGGCAGCGCTTGCCGCACGCCGACGGGTTCTACATCGACGTCGGGGCGGCCGACCCGGTCGAGCTGTCGGTGACGAAGTTCTTTTACGACCGCGGGTGGAGCGGGATCAACGTCGAGCCGCAGTCCCACTACTACGCCGCCCTGTGCGCCGACCGGCCGCGGGACACCAACCTGCAACTGGTGCTGTCCGACGCCCCCGGGGAGGTCACCTTTTACGAGGCGCCGACCCACCCCGGGTGGGCCGGCGCCGACCCGGGGACGGTCAACCGGCTTCAGGCCGAGGGGATCACCGTCGTCCCGCGGACGGTCCAGGCGGTGACGCTGGCCGAGGTGTGCGAGAAGCACGTCGGCGGGCGGACCATCGACTTCCTCAAGGTGGACGTGGAGGGGCACGAGCGGGCGGTGCTGGCCGGCGGAGACTTCAAGCGGTTCCGCCCGCGGGTGGTGGTGATCGAGGCGACCGAGGTGGGCAAGCCGGACCTGAACTACGACCGGTGGGAGGACGTGGTTCTGGCGGCCGACTACCGGTTCGCGGCGTTCGACGGGCTGAACCGGTACTACGTCCGGGCCGAGGACGAGGCGCTCATCCCGGCCCTGCAGGTGCCGGCCAACGTGCACGACGAGTTCCAGCCGTACGAGTGGCTGCGGCTGCTGTTGGACGCGGAGGCGAGGCTGAAGGCGGCGACCGCCCGGGCGGACGCGGCCGAGGCCGAGCTGACCCCGCTGCGGGCGGAGGCGGCCGACCTGCGGCGGGCGGTCGGGGTGATGGAGAAGGCGCTGTCCGACAGCGTCCCCCGCGGCGCCTACGAGGCGGCCACGCGGCTGCTGGACGAGGCCCGGGCGCAGCTCGGGCGGAATACCGGCGGCGGGCCGGGGTCACAGTAGGGCGGGTCAAGCGTCGCTTTGGACGCGCCGACCCGCCGCGAACGGCAACCGCTCATCGGCACTCTCGGCGGGTCGGCGCCGCAAAGCCGGTTTGACCCGCCCTACAACAATCCCATGCCGCTACTCGACCGCCCGCCGCTGGCCCCCACCCACGCCGAGTTCCACGTCTCCCGGGTGCTGACCGGCCACCCCCGCGGGCACAAGGTGATCGCCGTCCTGCCGGCGTACAACGCCGAGCAGACGCTCGCCGCCACCGTCGCCGACTTCCCCCCCGGGTGCGTGGACGAGATCGTCCTGGTGGACGACGGCAGCACCGACCGCACCGTCGAGATCGCCCGGCGGATGGGGCTGACGGTGATCGTCCACGAGAAGAACACGGGCTACGGCGGCAACCAGAAGACGTGCTACCGGTACGCCCTGGACCGCGGGGCGGACGTGGTGGTGATGATCCACCCGGACTACCAGTACGACGCCCGGGTGATCCCGCACGCGGTCGGGTTCGTCGAGCTGGGCATCTGCGACGTGGTGCTGGGCAACCGGGTGCGCAGCCGGCCGGAGGCGCTGGCGTGCGGGATGCCGTGGTGGAAGTACGTGAGCAACCGCGGGCTGACGCTGGTCGAGAACACGGCCCTCGGCCAGAACCTCGGCGAGTGGCACAGCGGCTTTCGTGTGTATCGCCGGAAGGTGCTGGAAACGGTCCCGTTCGAGCGGAACAGTGACGACTTCGTGTTCGACACGCAGTTCCTGGTGCAGGCGGTGCATTTCGGCTTCCGGCTCGGGGACGTGCCGGTGCCGGTGCGGTACTTCGCCGAGGCGAGCCAGATCAACTTCAAGCGGAGTACCCGGTACGGCCTGGCGACACTGGCGACGGTCGGGACGTTCTGGCTGCACCGCCTCGGGCTGAAGCGGAGCCGGCTGTTCAGGGGAGGCACGCGCGACACATCGGCATAGAGGAACCTGTGACAAAAATCGCACCGCCTGGCCATTGACAAGTTGACCCGTCTTAGGTAGTGTCCTAAGGACACTACCTAAGACGGGTCTTTAGTAAAATGCGGTGGTCGAGGCGAATCGCGTCACAGCTTCTGCGTCGGTTTGCCATTCAGCGACGACGGGTTGTCAGCGATTGGCGACTTCAAATCGAATCCCGACGCATCGCACAGGAAGAGGGGGCACCGCTGCCGGGCTGGAAGGAGACGGCTCGGGTGTTGATGGAGTTGCGATCCGATGCCAGCATCAAACCAGTGCCTGGGATGGCTGATGTCTACCTGATCGATGTCGCGTTCGCGGACATCATCCCCGCGACCGAAGAGCAGATCGTTCAGGAGGCCAACCCGTCGGCCGTATTCAGCCACCTGACCGCCCTCGTTCACCACGGGCTGACGGACCAGCTACCCTCCCAGGTGCAGGTGACACACTACGCCGACCCGCAGCCGGTTCGGACGCCGCTCGGCACCAGCCCGGAGGAGTGGCACGAACTGGAACCGCCCCCGGCTCGTCGGCCGAAGTTTGTCGGCGAGGTGCCGGTCCGGTGGTACACCACGAAGGGCGAGTGGGATTTCGGGTGGGAGGTGGGATATTCGCAGGGCCAGCCGGTCTATGTCACCGACGCGGAGCGGACGCTGATCGACATCCTGAGGGCGCCGGCGGAGGTCGGCGGAGCGGTGCTGGTGTTCCGGGCCTGGCGGCAGGCCGGTCCGGCTCTCCGAGTCGGGCGGCTGGTCGAGTACGTGGACCGGTTCGACCAGCCCGTGTTGCGGCAGCGGGTGGGCTATCTGCTCGGGCAGCTCGGCCACGACCACCCGCGGATGGCCGAGTGGCGGGCGAAGCTCCAGCGGGGCGGCTCGCTCCGGTTGATCGCGTCCGAGCCGTATGCCCGGGAGTACAGTCCCGAGTGGAACCTGTCGCTCAACGTTCCGCCGGCCGTGCTGGCCGAGTTACACTGATCGCATGTCGCCCGCGTACCCCACCAGCCTCGGTCAGATCGAAGTTTGGCGCCGGGCTACTGGCGTTACGGTCGACGAGGCCCGGAAGCGGTTCGTCCAATTCGTCACACTGGTGAGCATCGCGGGCCGCCCGGCGGTCGGCGGGACACTGGCGTTCAAAGGCGGTAACGCCCTGCGGTTCCTGTTCGGTAGCCCGCGGAGTACGGTCGATCTGGACTTCACCGTAACAGGCGGGCTGCCGGACACGGAGCCGGACCTGCGGCGGGTGTTCGACGACGCCCTCCGGACCGGCGGACGCAAGCACGGCATCAAGGTGCGGTGCCAGCGGGTCCACCGGAACCCGCCATCGCCGGCCGCGACCCGCCCGACTTATGAGATCAAAGTCGGGTTCCAGTTTCCCGGGGATCGGTACTTCGCCGACTACGAGGCGACTGACCGGGCGGTGCCGTCGGCGATCGTACTGGAAGTGAGTTTCAACGACGTGGTGTGTGAAACCGAGTACCGGCCCCTCGGCCCGGACGACGGCGCCACGATCCGGGCTTGCACCTTGAACGATATCGTCGCCGAGAAGCTGCGGGCACTACTCCAACAGGTTCCCCGGGGCCGGACCCGACCGCAGGATGTGTTCGACATTGCCCGGATCGTCCGACTACCCGCTCCGGCACTGGACCTGGGTCGTGTCGCGGAGTACCTGGTCCGCAAGTGTGTGGAGCGGGAAGTCACAGCCACGCGTGCGGCGTTCCGGAACCCCGAGGTCGAACGGAGGGCCGGCACGGGGTACGACGACATCCTGAAACTGACGCAGGGCGAGTTCCCGCCGTTCGCGGAGGCATGGGCGGTGGTCCTCTCGCTCGTCGACCGACTTGATATCCCCGATGGGTGAAGGCAGCCTCACCCGATCTGCACCCCGGCCTCCCCTTCCACTACTTCCCCGATCCGGGTCGCCGGCACCCCCTCGCGGTCCAGCTGCTTGACGATGCTGTCGGCGAAGTGCGGCCGGCACACCACCACGAACCCCACCCCGCCGTTGAACACCTTGTCCATCTCGTCCTGCGGCACGTTGCCCAGCTTCTGAAGCCACGGGAACACCGCCGGCACCGGCCACGTCCCCCGGCGGACCACCGCCCGCCGGCCGGGCGGCAGGATGCGGCCCAGGTTGTCCCCGAGGCCGCCGCCGGTGATGTTCGCCAGCCCGCTCACCACCCGCTTCTTCACCGGGTAGTGCCGCAGGATCGCCAGCACCGGCTTCACGTAAATCCGCGTCGGCTCCAGCAGCACGTCGCCGACCGTCTTGCCCGGCTCCGGCCCGGGGTCAGTGACCGTCAGCTTGGCCGCGTCGAAGACGATCTTGCGGACCAGACTGTACCCGTTGGAGTGCACCCCGCTGGACGCCAGCCCGACGAGCGCGTCCCCGGGTTCGATGTGCCGGCCGTCGATCACCCCGGCCCGCTCCACGACGCCGGTGCAGAACCCGGCCAGGTCGAAGTCGCCGGGGGCGTAGAAGTCCGGCAGGATCGCCGTCTCCCCGCCGCCCAGGGCGCACCCGGCCAGCTTGCACCCGTCGCTGATCCCCTTCACCAGCTGCACCGTCAGCGCCGGGTCGTCGGCGTGCATGGCGACGTAGTCGAGGAACACCAGCGGCTCCCCGCCGGTGCAGATCAGGTCGTTCACCGACATCGCTACCAGGTCGATGCCGACCGTGTCGAACTTCTTCATCAGGGCGGCGATCTTCAGCTTCGACCCGACCCCGTCGGTGCAGGTCACCAGCACCGGGTTCTTGTACCGCCGGCGGAACAGCCCGGCGTCCGGGTCGAGATCAAACAGCGCAGCGAACCCGCCCCCTTTGCCGCCGGCCCCCGGGTGCGGTGGGCGGATGACCCGGTGGTCCCAGGTGCCCCGCAGTAGGGGGGCGATGCCGGACATCGTCTCGGCGTACCGCTCCAGGTTTACCCCGGCGGCGGCGTAGGTCAGCGGCTTCTGATCGGACATGCTGTTCAAAATATTCACCGCAGAGGACGCAGAGGGCCGCAGAGAGAAAAGGCAGAGAGAAACCAGTTCTCTGCTCTGTCTGTTCTCTCCGCGGCCCTCTGCGTCCTCTGCGGTGAAATGCTTATTTGCTTTTCGGGGCGAGCAGCGACTCCGCCTGGTCCGGGTGGCGGTGGACATGCCGGGCCGGGCCGCTGAAGAACAGGAGCAGTTGGTCCGCCCCCTGCTCGGCCATCCGCGGGGCGGCCGGCCCGACCACCCGGAGCACCGCCTGGGCGGCCCGGTTGTCGGTCAGCAGGTACACGCTCAGGGTCGGCTCCAGCACCGCCTTGCCGTCGGTGTTGGCGACCGGCGCGCGGGGCGCCCGCAGCACGGCCACCGCCTTCACCGGGATGGTCGGCAGCAGGGCGCCGGGGTTCACCTTGCCGGTGGCGTACCACACCACCCCGTCGGCGTACCGGCCGACCGCCCGCCAGACCAGTTCGCCCCCTTTGCCGTCCGCCCACCGGAACCGGCCGTCCCCGAGGGCGTCGATCTCCACGCACGGGACGTTCATCCGCCGCCAGGCGACCGACGCCCGGTCCGGGTGGTCGAGCAGCCAGTCGTACACCCGGGCGTGGGCGGTGAACGGGTCCTCGCTCGCCTGGGCGGACAGGGTCGGGGCCTTCACCACCTCCGCCACGGCCGCCTTGTACTGCGGCAGCACCAGATCGACCACGGACACGGCCGGCCGGCCGGCCGCCGGGGCGGCGACGGCGGCCGGCTCGGCCCCGGGGGTCTGGGGGACGGTGAGAAGCAGGGCGATCACCGACGCGACCGGGAACCGGGGGATTGGCACGGCTCACCTCACCCGGGCGATCCGGGAAAACTCGGCACGACGCGGGTATCTATCGTGCCGCCGGTAAGGGGGGCGTGAGGGATTCCGGTTGCCCTTGCCCGGCCGGCCCGGGGTGCGTATTTTCGCGCGGTCGTTGTCCGGAACCGGGGGTCCGCATGGCTGCCGTCAAGAAGTGGCTCACCCGTGGCGGGCTGGCGGTCGGCCTGCTCGCCGTCCTCGCCGGCGGGACCGCGGCCCTGAACTGGTCCGGGGTGAAAGCCCGGTACGCCGGGTACAAGCTCCGCACCGCCGCCACCGACGAGGAGCGGACGCGGTGGGCGGGCACCTTGCTCGACCTCGGCCCCGCGGGCGACGGGGCGCTCCAGTCGGCGCTCGGGTCCGGGGAGGGGGCGGCCGTCGTCGCGGCGGTGAAGGCCCGGCTCGCGGACACCCTGCCGACCGACCCCCGGTACGCGGAGCTGTGCCGCCCGCTGGTGGCCGGGTTCAGCGGCTTCCCGGACCCGGCGAAGGTGGCCTGTCTCGACCTGGTCCCCGACCTGCTGAAGTGCCCGGACCCGGCGGCCGCCGAAGCAGCCCGGGGGGCGGTGCGGGCGGGGCTGGCCGCGGCGGAGGGCAAGACACGGGCGGTCGCGCTGGCCCTGCGGCCGGAAATCGGGCTCCTCGCCGAGGTGGTGCCGCTGCTGGCCGACCCCAGCCCGGAGGTGCGGCGGGCGGCGGTGCTGGCGGTCGGCCCGCTGCCGGCCGGCGGCCAGCCGGTCGTCGCCGACGACGACCTGTACAAGCTGCTGCACGACCCGGACGCCGAAGTGCGGGTGGCGGCGGTGAACGCCCTGCTCGACCGCGGGCTGACCCCGGACCAGGTGTCGCTGGCTCGTCGGCTGGCCGACCCGGACCCGGCCGGCCGGCTGAGCCTGCTGGTGGAACTGCGGCGGGCGGGGGTGGCCAACCCGGGGCCGTGGCTGGAGCGGCTGAGCAAGGACGCCGACCCGGCCGTCCGGCTCGGGGCCGCCCGGGTGGCGGCCGAGGCCCGGGTGAATGTTCGGTTCGCCCGCTGGCTGACCGCCTTGGCCGACGCCGACCCGGACCCGACCGTCCGCCGATGGGCCGCCTACTACCGCGCCCAGGCGAGCGAGATCCGCCCGACCGGGTTCGACGGGCGGGAGTAAGCGACCGACTCACATCTTCATTTTGTTCTCCCCCTCCCCGCACTGGGAAAGGGGAGGACGAATGTCCGCTGCCCCGATTTCCCCAAATCCGCTCCCACCCGCCGCGAACCCCTGGTAGACAGACTGCTATCGATGTGATATCACATCGATAGCCTTACCGGAGGGACGCCCATGCGGGACCGCGAACTGAAACTGATGTCCGGTTGGCCGGCCCTGGCCGCGATGGCCGCCGGCCTGGGGTTCATCATCCTGCTGATCGTGGTGGCCGCTACCGCCCACCTCGGGTGGCTGGTGCCGGTCATCATCTTCGCCTCCCTCGGGTGGTTCGTCTGCCTGTTCGGGTTCGTCGTGAACGGGCCGAACTACGCCCGGGTGGTGCAACTGTTCGGCGAGTACGTCGGCACCCTCAAGGAGGTCGGCTTCTTCTGGGCCAACCCGTTCTACGTCACCACCAAGGTGAGCCTGCGGGTGCGGACGTTCGAGACCGGCGTCAGCGAGACGCCGGAGGTGAAGGAGCCGGCCACCGGCAAGGTGCTCGCCCCGGCCACCCACACCCGCCGGCCGAGCAAGGTGAACGACCGGGACGGCACCCCGATCGAGATCGCCGCGGTCGTCGTGTGGAAGGTGGTGGACGCGGCCGAGGCGGTGTTCAACGTGGACAAGTACGAGGAGTTCATCCACATCCAGAGCGAGGCGGCCCTGCGGAACCTGGCCAGCCGGTACCGGTACGACGGCCGGGAGGAGGACGGGTTCAGCCTCCGCGGGCACATCGACGAGGTGGCCGCCCAGCTCAAGCAGGAGGTGCAGGAGCGGATGACGGCGGCCGGCATCGAGATCCTGGAGGCCCGGATCAGCTACCTGGCGTACGCCGCCGAGATCGCCGCCGCCATGCTCCAGCGGCAGCAGGCCGCCGCCGTGGTGGCCGCCCGCCGGCTGATCGTGGACGCCGCCGTCGGGATGGTCGAGCACGCCCTGACCGACCTGTCCGCCAAGGGGGTCGTCGACCTCGACCCGGAGCGGCGGGCGGCGATGGTCAGCAACCTGATGGTGGTGCTGTGCGGGCACCACGTCGCCCAGCCGGTGGTGAACGCCGGCACGCTGTACAACTGAGCCATTCAAAGCCCGCGGACGATCGTCCGCGGGCTTTCCCCCGTTGGAGCCGCCCGATGTCGAACCCGAACCTGCCGCTGATCGTCGCCGCCGCCATCGGCGGCGCCGTCATGGCCGCGTCGGTCTTGGTGGCTGTCTACGTCTTCCCGGCGGCCGACGGCGGACCGAACCTGCCGCTGATGCTCGGCGGGATCGGCGTCGGCTCCTTGATCGATGCGGTCGGTGTCGTCCTCACCCTCAAGGCCCGGTCCCGCTGACCGGACGGTGGCATGGCCCGCAAAGCGTTCCTGTTGCGGATCGACCCGGCGGTCCTCGACGCCGTCCAGCGGTGGGCGGACGAAGATCTGCGGTCGCTGAACGGGCAGATCGAGTACCTGCTCCGGCAGGCGGTGCTGAAGCGCGGGGCCAGGCTGCCAGAGGAGAAGGCCCGGCCGGCGACGGACGAGGACAGTTAGCCGCCCCGACCGGGTATACTGACGGCAGCCCTGTGCGGAGGCCCGCCGTGCCGATTCACGACTGGACCCGGGTGGACGCCGGCATCTTTCACGCGTTCCACCACCGTTGGATCTCGGCCATCGCCGACACCTTGAACGCCGGGCTGTTGCCGGCGGACTTCTATGCCCTGCCCGAGCAGGTGGCGGCCCGGTCCCGCAAGGAGCGGTATCTGCCGGACCTGCTCACCCTCCGCGGCCCGGCGGACGAACAGGACGCGGGCGGCGGCACGGCGCTGACCGCCCCGCCCCGGCCGGCCACCGACGCCGGCGACATGGCCCTTTACCGCCGCAGACAGAACATCGTGTCCGTCCGGCACGCCAGCGGGGACCGGCCGGTGGCGGTGGTCGAGATCGTCTCCCCGGGGAACAAGGACAGCGACCAGGCGTGGCGGCTGTTCGTGGACAAGTCGGTCGAGTTCCTCGGCGACGGGCTGCACCTCTTGGTACTCGACCTGATCCCGCCGGCCGCCCGCGACCCGAACGGCGTCCACGGGGCGATTTGGACGGCCATCGAACACGACCGCTACCGCCGGCCGGCGGACAAGCCGCTGACGGTCGTCTCGTACTCGGCCGGCGACCCGGTGGTGGAGGCGTTCGTCGAGCCGCTGGCGGTCGGCGACCCGCTGCCGGAGGTGCCGCTGTTCCTGGAGCCGGGGCGGTGCGTGGTGCTGCCCCTGGAGCCGACCTACCAGGCCGCCTGGGCGACCGTCCCGCGGCGGTGGCGGCAGGTGATCGAAGGCTGATGTCGGCCAGTTGGTGCGGTCAACCGTCGCCCCGCGAGCTACACTACCTGTTGAGACTCGACCGACGGACCGACCGCGACCGGAGCCGACATGCACGAGACGGGATGCCCGGTGGGAGCCGGGGGGCGTGGCCCCAAGTTCCCGGCCGACACGGACGGCTTCCTCCGGGAACTGCGGCGGCGGGCGGCCGACCACTTCGCCACGGCGGACGGCGAGCAGGGCGACGGGCGGATGTACCTGAAGGCGGTCGCCATCCTCGGCTGGACGGCCGCCGCTTACGGGCTGCTGGTGTTCGCCGCGACCGCCTGGTGGCAGGCCGTCCCGCTGGCCGTCGCCCTGGGCCTGGGCCTGGCCGCCGTCGCCTTCAACCTGGCCCACGACGGCGGCCACTCGGCCGTCTCCCGCCGGCGGTGGGTGAACCGGCTGGCCGCCGGCACCCTCGACCTGGTCGGGGCCAGCTCCTACCTGTGGCGGCTCAAGCACGGCATCCACCACACCTACGCGAACGTCCCCGGGCACGACACGGACATCGACCTGGGCCGGCTGATGCGGCTCTGCCCGACCCAGCCGCGGCACTGGTTCCATCGCTGGCAGCACCTGTACCTGTGGCCGCTGTACGGCCTGTCGGCCGCCCGCTGGCACCTGTACAGCGACTTCCAGGAGGTGGCCGCCGGGCGGATCGGCCCGCACCCGATCCGCCGGCCGCGGGGGTGGGATCTGGCCGTGTTCGTCGGCGGCAAGGCGGTGTCGATCGGGCTGCTGCTCGGCCTGCCGCTGGCACTCCACCCGTGGTGGGTGGTGCTGCCGGGCTACCTGCTGGTGATGGGCGTGCTCGGGGTGACGACGTGCTCGGTGTTCCAGCTCGCCCACTGCGTCGGGGAGGCCGACTTCCCGGTGCCGGCCGGCGACCCCTCGCCGGCCATGGCCGACTGCTGGGCCGTCCACCAGGTGCGGACGACGGTCGACTTCGCCCGCGGCAGCCGCGGCCTGACCTGGCTGCTCGGCGGGCTGAACTACCAGATCGAGCACCACCTGTTCCCGCGGGTGTGCCACGTCCACTACCCGGCACTGGCGGCGGTCGTGGAGGCGACCTGCCGCGAGTACGGGGTGCGGTACTCGGCCCACCCGACGCTGCGGGCCGGGCTGGTCGCCCACTACCGGTGGCTGAAGGAGATGGGCCGCCCGGTGCCGGTCGGCTGACGGCCGTCAGAGCGGCGGCCAGTCGTGCTGGACCCCCTCCCGCTCGACCGCCCGCACCTGGTCCTCGGTGACGCCGAACCGCCGGCCGGCATCGGCCCGGGACTCGGCCACCGTGGAGCCGGCGTCCTGGGCCTCGACGACCGCCCGGAAGATGGCCCGGCGGGCGTCCACGGTCAACTCGGTCGCCGGCTTGTCGGCGGGCATGAGCCGCTCTCACACGGGCGGGGTCAGGGGGCCGCGGCGGTCGCCCGCCCGCTCGCGGTCACGCGGTAAATGCCCTGCTCGATCACCACCAGGCCGGCGTCGACCAACTGTCGCATGGCCGCCAGGTCCGGCCCGCGGACGCCGGCCACCCGCCACGGGCCGAAGCTGCGGACCAGCCGGCCGAGCAAGGCCCGGGCGGCCGGCGGGAGCGGCCCCGGCGGGCCGCCCGGCGCCGGGGCGTCAATACCGGCCCCCGCCGTACCCGCCGCCGCCGCCCGACCGGCCCCCCCCGCCGTACCCGCCGCCGCCCGACCGGCCGCCGCCGTACCCGCCGCCGCCGCCCCGGCTCTCCCGCGGCTTGGCCTCGTTCACGGTCAGCGTCCGGCCGTCGAGGATCGACCCGTTCAGCGCCTCGATCGCCTGGTCCGCCCCGTCCCCCATCTCGACGAACGCGAACCCCCGCGGCCGGCCGGTGTCCCGGTCCATCACCAGCTGGGCGCTGTTCACCGTCCCGTACTGGGCGAACGCCGCCCGCAGCCCGTCCTCGGTGGTGTTGAAGGACAGGTTCCCGACGTACAACTTCTTGCTCACGAGTCACCTTCCGCGGCCGGGTCCGACCGCGTGCGAAGAAAGCGGCCCGTCCGGCGGAGTGCCGACGGGCGTGGACGGGCGAACGGGCTGCGGGGACGCGTGGCCCCGGACCCACGGGCGGCACCGGTCGATCGATCTCGGGGATGTCGTCGGAGATGGACTCAGAGGAGCATTACCGGGACGGGTCGGGACAGGAGCGGCGAGTGTTCGTCGTCTCCCGGCGGGGATCGCCCCCGCCGGTGCCCCCACTATACCCGCCCGGCCGGCCGACGCGAGGGCGGAACTCGGAATTCGGGCCGTCGGCCCCGGGTCAGACGATCGCGTCCCCGTTCCGCTGGCACCCGCACGCCTCGCAGACCGGGCACACCCGCCAGTGGTAGGCCGACGAGTCGCACTTCGGGCAGACGGCGGTGAACCGCTCGTCCACCGGCGTCTCGCACCGCCAGCAGTGGTCGAGCTGGTCCCCCTTCCGCTTCGCCTTCTTGGTGTGCGGGACGGCCGGCTCGTGGGCCGCCAGCCGCACCCCGAGGAACCCGCGGAGGACGTTCAGCCAGCGGCCGTCTTCGATCGTGAACAGTGACTTGTCGTGCTGGTACAGGGTGTTCAGGTTGGCGACGCAGCGGTCGGCCTGGGTCCGGACCTTGGGCGTGGTGCGGGCGGCGATGACGAGTTGGCGGAACCGTTCGGTCTCTTCCTCGACGGCGGTGCGGGTCACGTGGCCCCCAGTGAGTGCGGGCGGCCGGCGGCGCGCCGCGCCCGCCGCCCCAGCATAACAGGTCGGACCCCCGGCCGGGGGCGAATTCCCCGTGGCCACCGCCCCTTGTGGCACCGGCCGGCGGCCCCCGCGGGGACGAAACAGCACTCGCCGACTGCGATAAACAAGATTCTTGGATATGGAAATCCTGTTTCCGCTTCTTGGAATTCGTTCGAGGGTTCCCGGGCGGGTGTGGATCCCGTTCGGCGGCTCAACTGTCGGCGGCGGCAGCGGTTGCAGTCGTCGCGTCGGTCTTTCGGCGGTCGGGCACCGGTGTTGCGTTCGGATGGGGCGTACCGTCGGAGCTACGTCATCCCGACCGCGGCTGTTGGCAGCCGTGCTGGGCCGACCGGGCGCCCGCGAGCGTCTGCGGACCGGCCGTTCCCACCTACCCGTGAGGTGCCGTCGTGTTCACCGGACTGACCGACCAGCAAGTCTACATCCTGTACGGCATCGCGATCTTCCTGACCGTCTCCCCCGTGGTGATCGGGGCGGCGGCGATCGCCGGCATCCTGGGCCGGCTGTCCGCCAGCCACACCGACGAGCCGCACCCGGGGCAGCCGGCGTAGGCGGATTTCGGTCGTTGCGTCCGGCCCGCCGGATGTCGCGGGAGTGCGGGCCGGACGCCCTGCGGGCGGCGGGCCGAATTCGCGGCCCGCGGGTGGAACTGGCCCGGGCGGGGTGCCCGGTGATACCGGACGGCCGGGACCGGCCGGGCGTGGACCCGTGAGGTGGTTTGACTGCGTGTAACGGGGCCGCCACCGGCGGCCCGCGTCCGGCCGGAGGCCGGACCGCTAACGCCCTCCCCGAGTCGTCACCGCGTCAGCCGGACCGGGGTGCCGTCCGTCTTCACCCGGAACACCTGGTACGGCTTCTCCCGCCGGTCCGTCCCGCCCTGGTACGCCGGCTGGCGGTGGAGCTGGCTGGCCGTCACGTACAGGAACCCGTCGGCCGCCAGGCTGAGGGTGTCCGGCCACAGGAGCCGCGGGTCGCGGGCGATCACCTCCAGCTTGCCGTCGGCCGACCGGCGGACCACCGCGTTGTGCTCGTAGTCGGTCAGGTACAGCCGGCCCTGGGCGTCGTGCTCCAGCCCGTCCGAGGCGAAGTCCCGGGCGGCCACCTCCTTCACCGTCGCCGCCACCTGCTCCTCGGTGGACGCCGGGTTGGCCAGCAGGTCGGTGCTGACGCTGTACAGCTTGCGGCTGGCCAGCGGGCAGTAGTACAGCGTCTTGCCGTCCTGGCTCAGCGCGATCCCGTCCGACCCGATGGCCAGCGGCTCCGGGTCGGACGCCGGGGCCGGCTTCTTGGCGACCGGCTTGCCCTCGACCGTCGGCGTGAACCCCTTCTCCGCCTTGGTGGACGGGTGGTCGTGCAGCCGCCGCCACGTCTGGCCGGTGGCCAGGTCGATGACCACGATCCCGTTCGGCCCGCCGGCCGACGAGTCGGTGACGAACGCCATCCCCTCCGTGCCCCGCCGCAGGTCGAACCGGATGTCGTTCAGGTACGTGGTCGGCAGCACCCCCGGCTCGCCGAGGGACAGTGACTTGACCGGCAGGTTGGTGGTCAGGTCGTAGCAGAGGAGCTTGGCCCCGCCCGGCTGGACCGGCCCCATCTTGACGGTGCCGGTGTCGCACAGCCAGAGCCGGTCGAGCGGGTCGACCACGGCCGACTGGACGGTCAGCAGGCGGCCGGCCGGGGCGCCGCCGTCCGGCCGGTTCATCTCGGCCGACGGGTACGGGACCGGCCGGCCGTTCTTCAGCTCGGCGACGGTGAACGGGACCGGATCGCCCCACCGGGGGAAGGTGAGGAACACCCGGCCGGCCCTGGACACGGTGATCCCGGTCGGCATCGGCCCGTCGATCGCCGCGACCAGTTCCAGGTTGCCGACCGGCGGGTCGGCGGCGAGGGCCGCGGCGGGGAGGAGCAGGAGCAGGGGAGCGAGGCGGGACACGGCGGCCCCTCCGGAGGCGGGCGACGCCTCCGATTCATTGCCGCCGGCCGGCCGCCGGGCGAGGGGATTCCGCGGCGGCCGGCGAGGAGGGGGCCGAGGGCCGGGTCAGGCCGGCTGGGCGGCTGCCTTGCGGCGGCGGACCCGGCGGACCGCCCCGACCAGCCCCAGCCCGGCGGACGCAGCGGCCAGCACGGTCGCCGGCTCGGGGGCGGGGACCAGTTCGAACTGCGCCCCGCCGAACGGGATCAGGGTGGCCCCGAGCGTGAACCCGGAGAACTGGACCGAGTCCAGGAACGTCTGGCTGAAGTTGGCGTTGCTGTTGAACACGATCTGCCCGGCGGTCCCGGTCTGGTTCTGCCCACCGGTCCACCCGGAGATGGTCAGGGTGCCGGTCGGGTTGACGTCCAGCCCGGAGAAGTTCAGCACGTGGCTACCGGTGCCGAGGGCTATGAACGAGTTGGCGTTCAGGTCGAGCAGGCCAGTGTTCTGAGAGAACCCGGTTGTCGCCCCCAACGTCACCCTGGTCCGCAAGGTGCCCCCACCCAGTTGAATGGTACTGGTTGCCGGCAGAGTGTTCACCGCCCCCATCTCGAGTGAACCGGCGGTGATGTTCGTCGCCCCGGTATAGGTGTTCGCCCCGCTGAGGACGAGCGTTCCCGCGGTGGTTTTGTTCAGAGCCCCGCTGCCGGTGATGACACTCGGAACAGTCATAGTGCCAGACGACACGTTAAAGATCCCGCCGGCCGGCCCGAGGGTGATGCCGCGGTTGGCGTTCAGAGTGATTACGAAGCTAGTCCCGATAGCGGCCGTCGCCCCGTTCAGGGTGATAGCGTCGGCTAGCGGGCTGGCCGGGGCCGCCCCGAACCCAGTCTCGGCGTTCGCGCCTTCGTTGCCCAGGCGGAACAGACCCTCGTTCACTACCAGCTTGCCGTAGTTGGCGGTCGCTGTCCCGTCACCCAAGAAGCGGAATTCACTCGGACCTACTTTCGTCAAAGTATTTCCAGGTCCGGTGATCGTTCCCCGGTAGAGGATGGCGTTTGTGCTATTAGAGCTGGTGAAGTCCACCGTCCCTCCGAGTGGCCCGATGTCGATCGTGCGGTTGGGACGGATAAACGTCCCGCCGTTCCCGGCGTTGGTCTGCCGCAAAGTTCCCCCGTTCAGGGTCACCGTCCCGGTGCCGGAGGTATTGTTGAGCCGGGTCGTGCTGTCGATGCTGACCACCCCGCCGTTGATAGTCAGCGGGCCGGTCCAGGTGCTGTTCCCGGCCAGGGTGAGCACGCCCGACCCGTTCTTGATGATCGTGCCGGTGCCGGTGAAGAGCCCGGAGAAGGTGGTGGAGGCGTTCGTCCCGCCCAGAGTCAGGGTACCGGTCCCGAGGGCGACGTTCCCGCCGGTTGCCCCACCCCCGGCCAGCGACCCAATGGTCTGGTCCGTGCTGTTCAGGTCGAGGATGACGCCGGCCGCGTTGGTCAGGCTGTACGCGCTGCCGGCCACGAACACGTTGGCCGCCCCTGCTCGCAGGGTGCCGGCCGAGACAGCGGTGTCTCCTGTGTAAGTGCTGGCAGTACCGATGATGAGGGTCCCGGCCCCGGACTTGGTCAGCCCGACCGATCCCGTGATGACGGAGTTGATGGTGGCCGTCACCCCTGTCCCGGTGCTGATCGGGCCGCCGGTCCCGGCCAGGGTGAGCGGCCCGCCGTTCAGGGTGTACCCGGTGGTGGTGAAGTTGACCCCGAAGGCGGTGATCCCGCCCGCGTCCAAGGTGACGACCCCGCCGGCCGTCCCGCCGAAGTTGGCCCGCAAAAGTCCGTTGTTCAACCAGGGCTGGTCGCTCGTGCCGCCGATCGAGGTCGCCCAGTTCTGGAGGGCGAGGTTCCAGTTCCCGGCCCCACCGGCTGGCTCGTTCCAGTAGTAGTCGGTCTGACCGCGGGCGGGTCCGGTAACGGTCAAAAGGGCGATTAGGCAGACCCAACCGGTGTGGCGGATCGAGGGGCAGGCTCTCATCGTGGTGACACTCACAGGTCCGGGGCGACTTTAAGCGGTTGGCAGGATAGGTAATTTGGACAGATCCTATCCGACTCGACCGCCCACAGGCCATACCAAACTGTGAAAACGGCCGTCACCCCGAGTTCCGGGGTCGGTTTGTAGGGGGTCAGACTGACGATCGGGCGGGTAAGTGAGGCCGACGGACGACCCGGGGGTCAGACGGCGTCCGGGTCGACGCCGAGCGCCCGCAGTTTGGCCGCCAGGGCGTCCGCTCGCCGCTTCTCGTCGGCCAACTGCTGCTGGGCCGCCTCCGACTCCACCACCAAGTCTTCGTAAGTTTTGAGAGCCCGGCCGTCGGGGCCGATCAGCCGCATCGGCTGCTCGCCGGGGGCGTCGAACCGCACCCCCAGCCGGGGGCTGACCAGACCGTCCGCCGGCTTCACCGCGGCCAGCTTGTCCCCCGCCCGGTGGAACGCCAGCAGGGCGTGGCCGTCCAGGTCGTACGGAGTACTCCTCGACCCCATGCCGCCGATAGAACCGCTTCTTCCCCGCATCTCGTCGGCGCCTTGTTCCCCGGCGAGAGGATCTCGAACACCACCTGCGGCGGGACGTTCCCCTCCTCCCACTGGCAACTCGGGCGGTCCCTTTCGGCCGGCCGAACGCGACCAGCACGTCCAGGGCGGTGACGGTGGTCAGGTCGCCGTACACCGGGTACGCAGAACAGGTCGGCCGCGACGAACACGTCCGGCCGGTGCCAGAACAGCCTGGAGGCCGTTCAACAGGGTGACGATCCACCGCACCTGGGCCGTGTTCTCCCCATCGGCTGGCCGTCCGTTTCCGGGTAGATGAGCTTCTCGGGGTGTCGGATCTTCACCCACATGCCGGGCACCTCCGTCGGGGATCGCCCCCATCATACCGTCGGTCGCCGGGTCACGGCACCGGGGACATCTTCGGGTGCTTCTTCACCCGCTCGGCGTACTCGGTAGCGAGCAAGTCCTTCACCAGCCCCCGCTTGACCAGCTCCGCCTCGGGGACGGCGCCCAAGTCCTTCGTGTCGGCCATCCACTTGTCCAGGGTGGCCCGCATCCCTGCCAACGTCGCCGCGTGGGCCGGGTCGGCGGCCAGGTTCCTGACCTCGTGCGGGTCGGCCTGCGTGTCGTACAGCTCCTCGGCCGGCTTGGTCCGGGTGAACCACTGCATTTGTACATCGTTCAGTTGTCCGGCGAAGGCGAGCCGCCGCCACTCCTTCGTGATCGGCATCTCGTCCAGGTAGTTGAGCCACTGGAAGTACGGCACCTCCGGCCGGGTTCCGCACCGGAACCGCTCCCCCGGACGCTGCGGATGCGGTCCGGGAGCTTCGTCCATCGGTCCACAGCGGCAGCTCACCACGAACGCCAGGGGCCGGCTCGGCCTTCGCCCCGAGCATCACCCGACCCTGCATCCGGGCCGGCTTCTCGACGCCAGCCAGGCTAGCTCGGCCGGGTCGAGGAAGCAGGTCAGGTCGTCCCGGACGCTGCCGGGTGGGACGTGCCCCGGCCAGCGGACCAGCAGCGGCACGCGGGTGCCTTGCCGGAGTCGTAGAGGCACCGCTTGCCCCGCACCGGCAGCCCCGGCCCAACTGGGTCGCCGAAGAAGAACACCACCGTGTTACTGTCCCACCCGCGGGCGATCCTGGCTTCAGCACCCCGGCCTGGTGGTCCATCGCGGAGACGTTGTCGTGGTAGGTGGCCACGTTCGCCGCACCGCCGGAGTGTCCAGGTAGTACGGCGGCAGCGACACCTTCGCCGGGTCGTCGTGCTGGTCCGGGGTGAGCCGGGCGGTGTTCTTGTACTGCTCCGGGGTCGGCCGGGCCTGGCTCTCGTGGGTGACGGCCAGGTTGATGTACGCGAAGAACGGCCGGTCTTTGGGCAGCACGTCCGGCCTCTTCGTCCAGTCCGCGGTGGTGTCGCACCAGCCCTTGGGGGCGTCGAAGTTGAAGTCGGTCTTGCCCGGCCAGGCGACGAAGTACCCGGCCTGCCGTAGCTCGTCCGCCCACAGCCTCGGCGGCGCGACCAGTTTGGACCGCATGTGGTGGCTGCCGAGGGTGGTCGGGTACTGGCCGGTGATGAGGCCGCTGCGGCTCGGGGCGCACACCGGGGCGTGGGTGAACGCCCGGGTGAGCCCGTGACATCCTTCCGACGCGAACCGGTCCAGGTGCGGGGTGCGGGCGTCCCGGGTCGGCGTAGCACAGCCGAGGTTCGGGGACAGGTCTTCGGCGACGATCCGATGACGTTGGGCCGGTCCGCCCCGTTCAGCCGCGAGGCGAAGCCGAGCGCCGAGCGACTACCAGCATCAGTGCTCGCATACCCATCTCCGGGACGAAGGACCGGGGCGGTTGCTCCCCCTCTCCGCTTCGGGGAGGGGGCCGGGGAGGGGCCCCCGGACGTCGCCGGGAAACTGGAAGGTTTCGAAGACGGATCGAAGTCATCAAACCCCCTCCCGAAGCGGAGGCGCCGGCGACACGGCCGCACGGTTCGCGTAGATTGTGGGCGGCCGTTTCCCCGTGCGAAAGGTGTCACCGATGCGAACCGTCCTCCTGACCCTGGCCGCGGCCGCGGTGGCCGCCGGGCCGCTCGCCGCCGACGACCCGAAGCCGGCCAAGCCGGCCCCCACCCTGAAAGTCGGTGACCCGCCCCCGCCGCTGAAGGCGACCAAGTGGCTGACCGGCCCGGAGGTGAAGGCGTTCGAGCCGGGCAAGGTGTACGTGGTCGAGTTCTGGGCCACCTGGTGCGGGCCGTGCATCGTCATGATGCCTCACCTCGGGGACATCCAGGAGGAACTCGGGCCGAAGGGGGTGACGGTCGTCGGGTTCACCGCCAAAGACCCGGGCAACACCGAGGACCGGGTGACGAAGTTCGTCGAGAAGCGGGGCGGCAAGCTCGGGTACACGATCGCCTACGCCGACGACCGGGAGACCTACGACGCGTACATGAAGGCGGCCGGGCAGAACGGCATCCCGTGCTCGTTCGTGATCGGCAAGGACGGAAAGATCGCGTACATCGGCCACCCGTTGTTCCTGGACGACGTGCTGCCGAAGGTGCTGGCCGGCACCTGGGACGCGGCCAAGGGGCAGGCCGAGCTGGAGGCGGCGGACAAGCAGTGGGACGCCACCTACGCGGCGATCAGCAAGCCGGGCGACCCGGCCGAGCAACTGAAGGCGTGGGCGGCGTTCGCGGCCAAGTGGCCGGGGCCGGCGAACGACCCGTACATGACCCGGTCCCGGCTCAAGCTGCTGGTGGCGGCCAAGCGGTTCGACGAGGCCAAGACCCTGGCCGACGCGGTGGCGACGAAGGCGGTCAGGCGGAACGACCTGTACGCCCTGGACATGGTGGCCGAGGCGGTCGGCGACCAGCCGGCCTTGGCCGCCATCGGGGTGAAGACGGCGGAGGCGTGGCGGGCCATCGACGGGGAGACGCCGGCCACCCTGATCGCGTTGGCCAAGGCCTACGCGGCCGCCGGGGATGCGGCCAAGCTGAAGGAGTACGGGCCGAAGGCGGTGGCCGCGGCCGAGACGGCGGTGGCCGGGGACGCCGACTGGAGCGGCACCCTGCGGGTGGCCGCCGCCCACGCCGCCGTCGGCGACAAGGCGAAGGCCAAGGCGGCGGCCGAGAAGGCGGTCGGCATGGTGGACGCCAAGAACGCCCGGCTGCGGCAGCACGTCGAGGAGCAGGCGAAGAAGTACGGGGCCGAAGTGAAGGACAAGTAACCCGGCCGAAGTCGCACTGGCCTGTCGTCTGGTTCGCCCCACTGGCTCCCCACTCCGCTTCGGGAGGGGGCCGGGGGGGAGGTGAGCGGCTTCAACCCCACCCCCCGGCCCCCTCCCCGAAGCGAAGGGAGAACCCGGCCCCGTCGCCCGGTCGGCGCTCGCCGGTCCGGCCGGCGGCGCGGTACACTCGACGGCTCACGAGGAGCAGCCATGCCCGTCGACAGCGCGCGGCCGCCGGCCTGGACCGCACCCAGGAGCTGGCCGCCCCGGTCCGCTGGCCGGGACCGACTTCCAGATGGCCGTCCTGCCGGCCGCCGCCATCGGTGACTTCACCCTGCTCGACCGGCTCGGGTCCGGCGGCATGGGCACCGTGTACAAGGCGACCCAGCGGAGCAAGGACCGGACGGTCGCCCTCAAGGTGCTGCACGCCGAGCTGACCCAGCGGCCCGGGTTCGTCTCCCGGTTCCACCGGGAGGTGCGGATGATGGGCCGGCTGACCCACCCGCACGTCGTCCGCTGCTTCGCCGCCGGGCAGGCGGACGGGCATGTCTACCTGGCGATGGAGCTGGCCGACGCCGGCAGCGTCGGCGACTGGGTGAAGCGGCTCGGCCGGCTGCCGGTCGGGGACGCCGTCCGGGTGGCCCGGGACACGGCCGTCGCCCTCGGGTACGCCCACGGGCTGAGCCTCATCCACCGGGACGTGAAGCCGGACAACATCCTGCTGACCGCGGCCGGCGGGGTGAAGCTGGCCGACCTCGGGCTGGCCAAGGCGACGGACGACTCGGACACGGCCATGACCCAGACCGGGGTCGGCATCGGCACCCCGCTGTACGCCCCGCCGGAGCAGATCGTGGACGCCAAGCGGGCCGACCCGCGGAGCGACCTGTACGCCCTGGGCGGGGTGCTGTACTTCTGCCTGACCGGCCGGCCGCCGTTCCCCGCCGGGTCGCTGGTCGAGCTGCTGCAGGCGAAGGAGAAGGGCGAGTTCCCGTCGGCCCGGTCGGTCGAGCGGGGCGTGCCGGTCGGGCTGGACCGGATCGTCGGCAGGCTGCTGGCGAAGGAGCCGGACGCCCGGTATCAGTCGGCCGACGAGCTGGTCCGGGATCTGGACTGGCCCGGCCTGGCCGCCCCGACGCTGAGCTTCCTGGCGACGTAGGCGCGGGGTGGGACCGGCTCGGAGCCGCGGAGCGGCGGCGGATGCGCGGCCAGGGGCGCCAGCCCCTGGTAGACACCACTCCGAACCCGAAGCCCCGGAGGGGCGACAGATGACCTCATCTGTCGCCCCTCCGGGGCTTGATCCATTCCCACTATCTCACCAGGGGCTTACGCCCCTGGCTGCGCATCCGCCGCCGCTCCGCGGCTCCGGACCTCGGCGGCGCGACGGGACCGGTTCGCTTCACTCACTTCTTGAACGGCTCGAGCTTCTGGTCCGGCGGGCGGTCGTCCGGCTTCGGCCGCAGGCGCTCGATCTCCCGCGACTGGCGGTCGATCGCCTCCCGCAACTGGCGGACCTCGTCCCGCAGCCCGCGGACCTCCCGCTCCAGGTCGCCGGTCCCGTGGCCGCTGAAGAACATGACGATCAGCGCGATCAGGATGAGCGACCAGCAGCCGATCTGCACCTTGTCCGGCCTGGTCCCGTCGGCCATCACTTCGCCCCCTTCTTGGTGAACACGATCACGTGCTGCCACGGCAGCGTCCCGACGGTGCGGGTGTGCTCCAGCTCCGGGAACTCGCTCATCTCCCGGATCACCTGCCGCTCGCTCATCTTGTGGACCAGCTTGATCGGCACCGCCGGGTCTTCCAGCCGGAACTCGACGAACACCAGCCGGCCGCCCGGCTTGAGCGCGGCCACCAGCTTCTGCCCCATCTCGTAGGGGTGGGAGAACTCGTGGTACACGTCCACCATGAGGGCCAGATCGACGCTGTTCGCCTCCAGCTTCGGGTCGGTGGCCGTCCCCTTCACCGGGACGACGTTCGCCACCTGCTCCTTCTTCGCCCGGGCCTCGATCAGCTTGAGCATCTGCGGCTGCACGTCCACCGCTAACACCTTCCCCGCCGGGCCGACCAGTGGGGCCATGCGGAAGGCGTGATACCCACTCCCCGCCCCGACATCCGCGACGACCATGCCCGGCTTCAGGTCGAGCGCCTTGAGCAGCTTGGCCGGCTCCTCCTCCTTCTCCCGCTCCGACCGCTCCAGCCAGCCGGCGGCTTGATAGCCCATGACGTGGGCGATCTGCCGGCCGAGGTAGAACTTGTTGATCCCGTCCGGGTCGAACTCCTCCCGGGTCTCGTAGGCCGGCTTCTTCGGCGGGTCGGCGAAGCCGGCGGCCGCTCCGGACAGCACGGCGAGCAGGGCGACGGCCCAGATGATCCGGTTTGATGTAGGGCGGGTCAAGCCGGCTCTGCGGCGCCGACCCGCCGGCCCGGGCAGCGCCCGTTGCGACTCGCGGCGGGTCGGCGCGCAGAGCCGGCTTGACCCGCCCTACGAAAATCCGCCCCATCCGCCCGTCTCAACCCCGCGCCCCGCATGGCGTTCCCTCCGGTTTGACCCCTCGCATCGTACCCGCCCGGCCGGCCGATTCCGACTTCTCGCTTGACTTCCAGGAAGTGAAATTTATATCAGTAGTGTTCACTAGTTCATATAGCGAAGCTGTGACGAGGTGAGCGTGCCTGCCCAGAAGTCCCCGTACTCGACCGGGGGGACGACGGAAACCTTCCCCGGCAGCGACTTCACCGCCGACGAGGTCGAGTTCCTCAAGGCGATGGAACGGTACCAGCGGCGGCACGCCCGCCGCTACCCGACCTGGCGGGAGGTGCTTCTGGTGCTGCACGCCCTCGGCTACCGCAAAGAGAAGGGGCAAGGGGAGAGGGGCAAGGGGCAAGTTCAACCCGAGCCGTCCCCACCCCCATGACTTGAACGTGCGAGGTTTTTGCTTGCCCCTTGCCCCTCTCCCCTTGCCCCTTTCGAGGAGCCGCCCATGCCCCTGCTCCGCCGCCTCCGGTCGCTGGCCAAAGCCCTCCGCCCGGCCGCCCCGCCGGCCCCGACCCGGGTGGCCGGGCTGTTCGCCCCGCCGTTCGGCCCGCCGGCCGGGTGGTGGCACGCCGACCCGACCGAGCAGCTCCGCAACTACCGCTCCTGGGTGTACGCGGCGGTGTCGGCCATCGCCCAGGAGGTGGCCCGGCAGCGGCCGTACCTGTACCGCAACGCCGGCCAGGCCGAGCACCAGTACGAGCCGCTGTCCCACGCCCACCCGCTCGCCCGGCTGCTCGACCGGCCGAACCCGTGGCTCACGCCCTGGGAGCTGTGGTACCTGACCACGGTCTACCTCGAACTGACGGGGATCAGCTAGGCAAAAAGGTAAACCGCAAACGTGACCCCCTGTGTTCCCGCCCGGCCCGGGTCGGACCGGGTCCCCTTTCCCCGACGGAGGCAGCCATGACCCCGCTGACGATCGACGGGCGGCTGGTGTACGGGCTGGTGGTGGAGGTCGGCCGCGGGCTGCGGGTGCGGCTGGCCGAGGTGGAGTACGAGGCGCTCGGCCTGTTCGAGGGGCGGATGGTCGAGGTCCGGCTGACGGGCCGGCCAGCGGGCACGTTTCATGTCCTGTCCGCCGCCTATGTCGACCCCGGCTGGCGGTGGCTGATGCTGGCCGCCACCCCCTCCCGGACCCGGGCGGCGAGCTGAAATGCTCGCTGCCAGCCGGCGAATTCGGCTTGGCTGGAGCGGGGTCTGGACCGGATGCCGGTGAACAGTCGTGACCGGCCACGGGTCGATCTTAAGTTGGCCAATCGGATAATCGCTCTGCGGCGGGAGAAGCGGCGGTACACGGAGATCATGGCCGAGCTCCAGGTGAGCTAAACGACCGCATACAGCCATCTCAAGGAGGACGGGCTAAACCCAACGTAGCCCCCTCGACCGAGGCACCGGCTTGCCGGGTAACGGCGTCCAGGTCGGTCAGACCAACGACCGGGTCCGGGAACTGGAGCCTATGTACCGGTGTGGCCGGCGGGGATGATCTTGGAAAAACAGCCGAGTGGCCCGTGGCCTAGCGGCCTGGGCCACTCGACGGGCGAGCCGCCCCTCGGTCCCGGACCCGCTGGAGCAGGGCGTAGAACACCGGGGTGAAGAAGACGCCGAACACCGTTACCCCGATCATCCCGCTGAACACCGCGGTGCCCAGCGCCCGCCGCATCTCCGCCCCGGCCCCGGTCGCCAGCACAAGCGGCAGTACCCCCAGGATGAACGCGAAGCTGGTCATCAGGATCGGCCGCAGACGCTGCCGGGCCGCCTCCGTCACCGCCTCCCACCGCGGCGCCCCGGCCTCTCGCTTCTTCTTGGCGTACTCGACGATCAGGATGGCGTTCTTGCACGCCAGGCCGACCAGCACCACCAGCCCGATCTGGGTGAAGATGTTCAGGTCCTGCCGGGTGACAATCAGCCCGACCAGGGCCGCCGCCAGACACATCGGCACGATCAGCACCACCGCCAGCGGCAGCAGCCAGCTCTCGTACAGGGCGGCCAGCACCAGGAACGCGGCCAGGGCGGACAGCCCGAACACCAGCACCGTCGTGTCCCCCTTGTACACCACGAACGACCCGGCCTTGATCTCCTGCTCGCCGGCCAGCTTCTGCTGGTACGCCATGTCGGTCCAGGCGTAGGTCATCCCCGGCGGCAGCTCCCGGGCGGCTAGCAGCTCCATCTTGGAGAGGGCCTGGCCGGTGCTGATCAGGGCCGGGATGGTGAACCCGTTCACGTCCGCCGACGGCGACATCTGGTACCGGTTCACCTTGGTCGGCCCGTCGATCCGGTCGATCCGGACCAGCCCGGCCAGCGGCACCATCTCCCCGTTCGGCGCCCGCGTCTTGAGCCGGCGAATGTCCTCCCCCCGGGCGCGGTACGGGGCGTCTGCCTGGACGTTCACCTGCCAGTTCCGGTTCTCCAGTGTGATGTCGTTCACGTACAGGCTGCCCAGGTACGTCTGCAGGGTGTCGTTCACCACCTGGACGCTCACCCCCATCTGCTGGCACCGCTCCCGGTCTACGGTCACGTACAGCTGCGGGGCGGCCGAGCTGAAGCTGGAGAACACGTACGGGATGCCGGGGTTCTTGGCTGCGTCGGCGAACACCTGGGCCATCAGGTTGCGGGCCGTCCCCTCCAGCACCGCCGGGCCGGAGTTCTGCCGGTCCAGGATCTGCAACTTGAACCCGCCGGCGTTCCCCAGCCCTAGGATTGGCGGCGGGCCGAACGCCTGCACCTGGGCCTCCTGGATCTCGGCGAACCGCTTGTTCAAGTCGGTGACGATCGCCTCCCCGGTCCGCCCGGGACGGTCCTTGAAGTCGGCGAGCGTCAGGTAGATGCCGGCCGCGTTCGACTGGTTCGACTGGGTGAAGATGCTGTACCCGGCGACGGCAGTGGTGTGCGTCACCCCCGCCACGCCGTTCTGCCGCTTCCCGTCCGCCCCGGCCGGTCCGAGGCAGATGTCCACCACCCGCCGGACGACCGCCTCCGTCCGCTCCAGGCTGGCCCCGTCCGGCAGCTGGATGTTCACCACCCCGTACCCCTGGTCCTGCGGCGGGATGAACCCGGCCGGCACCCGCCCGTACCCGACGGCGGTCAGGGCCAGCAGCAGTCCGTACACGGCCAACACGATCAGTGACACCCGCAGCAGCCGGGCGACCGTCCAGCCGTAGGCGGCGATCACTTTCTCGAACGCCCAGTTGAACCCCATGAAGAAGTAGCCGAGGGCGTAATTCACCGGCCAGCCGAGCAGCGTCCCCGGGACGGCCACGGCGACGATCACCGCCAGCCACTTGACCGCCCCGGGCCAGCCGGCAGGCAGCAGACCGCGGGTCGCCGGAAAGAACGTCGCCACCGCCAGCCCGGCCAGCAGCCCGACCCCGACCCACGGCAAGGCGTCCCGACGCGGCCCATGACCGTGGACATGCGGCTGCAACAGTAGTGCGGATAAGGCCGGCGACAGGGACAGCGAGTTGATCGCGCTGAGCACCGTGGACACGGCGATGGTGACGGCGAACTGGCGGAAGAACTGGCCGGTCAGCCCGGGCAGGAAGGCGCTCGGCACGAACACCGCGGCCAGCACCAGCGACACCCCGACGACCGCCGACGCCACCTCCCGCATCGCCTGCTCGGCCGCCGCCGGTGGGGACAGCCCGTTGGCGATGTGCGTCTCCACCGCCTCCACCACCACGATGGCGTCGTCCACCACGATCCCGATGGCCAGCACCAGCCCGAACAGGGTGAGGGTGTTGATCGAATACCCGAAGGCGTACATGGCCGCCAGGGTGCCGACCAGCGAGACGACGACCGACAGCATCGGGATGACCGCCGCCCGCCAGCTCTGGAGGAACACCAGCACCACGATCGCTACCAGCACGACCGCCTCCAACAGGGTGTCCAACACCGCCTCGACGGACGCCTCGATGAACGTGGTCGGGTCGAAGATGATGGCGTACTCGATCCCGCTCGGCCACCCGCTCGACGCCCGCAGCTCGGCCATCTTGGCCCGCACCGCCTCGGCGGTCTGGAAGGCGTTCGCCCCGGGCAGCTGGAAGATCGGCATGCCGATGGACGGCCGGCCGTCCAGGGTGGCGGCGGTGTCGTAGCTGCGGGCGCCGAGCTCCACCCGGCCCACGTCCCGAACCCGGACCAGCTGCTCCCCGCCCATCCCGTCCGGCCCGGCCTTGACCACGATGTCCTCGAACGCCTTGGCGTCCGGCAGCCGGCCCTGGGTGTTGACGGCCAGCTGGAAGTTCAGCCCGCCGGGGGTCGGCGCCTGGCCGATCTGCCCGGCCGCCACCTCCCGGTTCTGCGCCCGGATGGCGTTCGTCACGTCACTCGCGGACAGGCTGTTGTCGGCCATCTTGTCCGGGTCGAGCCACACCCGGACCGAGTACTCCCGTTCGCCGAACATGTACACGTCCCCGACCCCCTGGATGCGGGCCAGGTCGTCCTTCACCTGCAGCCGGGCGTAGTTGCTCACCTCCAGCTGCTCCAGCTTCGGCTTGCGTGTGGCCGGGTCTTCCGGGGAGTACAGGGACACCACCAGCAGGATGGCGCTGGACTGCTTCTTGGTGGTGACGCCGATGGCCCGGACCACGTCCGGCAGCTTGGGCAGGGCGATGGCCACCCGGTTCTGGACGAGCACCTGGGCGGTGTCCGGGTTGGTGCCGGTGGCGAACGTGACGGTCAGCCGCATGGACCCGTCGTTGGTGCACTGGGACTCCATGTACAGCATGTTCTCGACGCCGTTCACCTGCTCCTCGATCGGGGAGGCGACGGTGGCGGCGACGGTCAGGGCGTTCGCCCCCGGGTAGAACCCGGTGATGACCACCTGCGGCGGCACCACCTCCGGGTACTGGGCGATCGGCAGGGCGGTCAGGGCGAGCAGCCCGACCAGCACCGTGACGAGCGACAGCACGATGGCGAACACCGGCCGGCGGACGAAGAACAGGAACATACGGGGATGTGGGTAGTGGGTGATGAGAGGAGGTCCCGAACGCCCACGAACCGCCGTCCGTGGGCGTTCGCCATCACGGCTTGGCGCTGGCCGACGTTGCCCCGCTAGTCACAGTTTTGACCGGCACCCCCGGCCGTACCCGCAGCAGCCCGTTCACCACCACCCGGTCGGCCGACGTCAGGCCGGAATCGATCATTTGCAGCCGCACCCCGTCCACCTCCCGGACCGGGCCGAGCGTGACCGGGCGGAACTCGGCCACCTCCTCCCCCTTCTCGTTCTTGCCGATGACGTACACGTACTTCTGCCGCTGCTGGCTGCCGACCGCCACCTCGGGGACGGTGATCGCCTTGCGGGCCGCCCCGCTCTCCACCCGCACCCGGATGCTGTCCCCCGGGCCGAGCTTGTACGGGGCCGGATTCGGGATGGTCGCCCGGATCTCCCGGGTGCCGGTGGACCGGTTGATCTCCGGGGCGACGTAATCCACCACCCCGGCGTAGGGGAACCGGTTGTCGTCCTTCTGCCCGACGACGCATTTCAGCCCCGGCCCCTTCGGGTCGCGGGGGTCCGGCAGTTCCTTCTTGTCGAAGATCGTCTTGCGGTACTCCAGACTCGTCAGCTCGTCCACCACCCAGTAGGCGTAGACCGGGTTCAGGCTGGTGACGGTACACAGCACCGTCTGCCTGGTGGTGACCAGGTTGCCCGGCGTCACCTGGGTCCGGCTGGTCCGGCCGACGCCTTTGACCTCGCTCCGGACGGTGCAGTTCTGGCGGTCGAACTCAGCCTTCTCCAGCGCCGCCTTGGCGGCCGACACGGCGGCGGTCGCCGCCCCTTTGGTCGCCACCGCCGAGTCCCGGGCGGAGATGTATTTGTCCAGCTCCTGCTTGCTCACCCCGCTCAGCGTCTTGCTCCGCTCGTAGTCCTTCTCGGCGTTCACCAGCTGGGCTTGGGCGCTGGCCTCGTCCGCAATGGTCTTGGCCAGCTGGGCTTTCGCGCTGTCGAGCGCCGCCTGGTACGGCACCGGGTCGATGAGGAACAGTTCCTGCCCCTCCTTCACGTAGTCCCCGTCCTTGAACTTGACCTCCTTCAAGTACCCGGTGACTTGGGCCCGCACCTGCTGCCGCTCGACCGCGTCCAGCCACCCGGTGAACTCGGCGAACGAGTCGAGGGTCCGCTCGACCGGGTGCTCGACGGTCACGACCGGCGGTTCCGGCGGGGACAGCGGCGGCGGCGGGGCGGAACACCCGGCGGCCAGCGCGGCTACGAGCCAGGCGGTACGGGGGGTCATCGGTGGCGTCCCTTGGTGACGGAACGGAATCACGACAAGACCATTGGCAGAGCTGGGAGAGGAGTTCGTTTTCACCGGCCGGGCAGCCGGGCCACGCTCTGGTCAGACTGACTCTCACGCGATCCACGTCGGACAGCCCAGGATACCTGGGTCCGGTTGCAAGCATTACATCCACCCAGTCCACTTGTCTGCCGGTAGACCACCACCTCTCCCGCATCGCCGCCGTCCAGGAGGTCGTGAACCCCCTGGCGGATCCGAGAGCACACCCCACCGGTTAAGCAATAGGTGGCCGGCACCGACCGACACCAATTCGGGGCCCAACCGCTCCACCGTTGCCCACCATGTCCTGGTGACGGAACCCCCTCCCTCGTTCACGTCGAACGTGCCGGTGTCGAGGTGGGCGACATAGGAGGTCGCATTCAGATCTGTATCATTTGTACACCAACTGATCGGGCTGCCCCGTCTCTATGCCTCGGCATCGCGATGTGGAGGAACGGCGGTCATTCGTCCACTTCAAGTAGGCGGTGGCGGCAGCGATAGGGCATCCGCGAGGCGGTCGGCTGACACCGACGACCGCCTCGCGGTCGACCACTCCTGTCCTGAGCTGGTTGCCACGTTCTGACGGGCAACTGCTTCTGGTACGTGGCCGAGGGGGAGCCGGCCGAGCTGTGGGTGATCCCGACGCCCTGGGTGACGGTCGTCCCGGACAAGCGGGAGTACGTCGCCGGGTACACGGTCGCCGCGCCCGGGGTGCCGGCCGAGACGTTCGCCCCAGCCGAGATCGTCCACCTGAAGTACCCGAACCCGCTCGACCCGCACTACGGCCTGTCACCGCTGCACGCCAACGCCCTGACGGTGGACGCCCACACCGAACTGCTGCGGAGCCGGTTCCACACCTTCCAGGCCGGGCCGCGGCCCGGCGTCGTGCTGCAGACCGACCAGACGCTGTCCGACCAGACGGTTTCCCGGCTCGAAGACAAGCTGGAGGCGAAGTTCGCCGGCCGGCAGAACTGGCACCGGCCGCTGGTGCTGGAGCAGGGGTTGAAGGCGTCCCCGTGGACGCTCACCCCGGCCGAGACGGACTTCCTCAACTCGGCCCGCATGACCCGGGACGAAATCCTGGCCGTGTTCCGGGTGCCGGTGCCGATCACCGGGATCGTCGAGAACCTGGGCCTCGGGGCGGACATCTGGCACGGCGCCCGGGTGATGTTCTGCGAAGGGACCGTGCAGCCCAAGCTCGACCTGATCGCCCAGTCGCTGACCCGCGGCCTCGGCCGTCGGTACGGGCCGGACGTCGCCATCAGCTTCCCCGACTGCTCGCCTCGCGTCGCGGAGGACCGCCGCAAGGACGACGAGCTGGACGCCCGGCTCGGGCTGCGGACGGTGAACGAGATTCGCGCGGCCCGGGGACTCGGGCCGCTGCCTGCCAGTTCTGACAAGGTGACGGGGTGACACGGGGACAAGGTGAGGGACGGAACTTGGTCGGCGGTCGTACGGGATCGTCGGCACTCACCTTGTCCCCGTGTCACCCCGTCACCTTGTCAAGTCTGTCCGCGACTCAACCCCGTTTCAGAGGCCGCCCATGAACCCGAACACCAGAGCCGATCCGGCCGCCCGCACCCTGTACGCCGACCCCGGGTCGATGACCGTCCGCAGCGTCATCACCACCGGCGAC
>JAXMAZ010000015.1:0-172789 GCA_046350115.1 Gemmataceae bacterium | reverse complement strand
ATCGCCTCCGTCACTCGGGCGGCCGACTGGAGGACTTTGGTGTCGCTGTTCACCATCCCGGCGGCCAGGGCGGGCAGGCCCTCTTTCGCCTCTTCGGACGCCGCCCAGCCGTCGAGAGAGGCCAGAGCCTGCCACGCCGCTTCTCGCACGTTGGAGTCCACGTCGGCCAGCCGCGGAACGATGTGGGCGACCCCGGTGATGGCGGCCGGGCCGATCTTGCCCAACGCGACCACCGCACCCCACCGCACCCAGGCGTTCTCGTGGGATAGACGACTCGTCAGATCAGAAATGGTGACGGGGCCGACTACCCCGGTAGCCTTCTTGATCGCATCACAGAACGCGGCATCACCTTTAATCAGTTGTCCGATCCGGGCACTGATGTCAACTGGCGGCGGGAGTTCCTCAGCCAACTCCCGCATTTCGGCGTCGTTGGGCTTGAGGGTTAGATAACTAGCCACCCACGACGGCAATCGAGGGTCATGAAAGCGACGAGCCTCAAGCAACTTTCGGATGCTGAGTTGAAGTTCCTCTACACGAGCAAGCTTCTCTGTGGCCTCGCGCAGAAGGCCGTCGTCTCGGTGTTTCACTTCGTCAGAGGTGAAGTTCGTCAAGAACCGGACGGCCGCTGCGTAGTCGTGTCGTGCAATCAGGGTCTTCGCCTGTTGAAGTTTCGCGGCCGCACTTTCCTCGACTCGTTGTGCTTCGGCTTTCATTCGCCGGAGGTACTGGACAGGCGACTCGGTCGCCGGCGTGACCGGAGCAGCACTGGACCGCACGCGAAGCGAAACCCGGTTGCTGTCGCTGGCAGCGGCGGTGATCCGGCCCCATCCGGCTCGGTCGGCGTCACCGGCCAACTTCATCCCGTATGCCGGCCCCTTGTCGAACGGCACGAAGCGGAACGAGGGGTTCCCGGCCATCCCCACGCACTCGACCGTCAGCACCGATGCCCGGCACACGTCTTCGGTTAGCCACGGGTTCAGGTTGCGGGTGATGTTGTAGTGGTCGTTCACGACCAACCGCACCTCGCCGGGCTGGAGCGGCGGTTCGGCGGGCGACTCCTTGATGGGTTCGGCGAAGGGGATGTTGTGGTCTTCGTCGCCGCCGGTTGGCTTTGCCTTTCCTGCGGGTTCCAGCACCTTCAATGCTTCCAGCACCGGGACGAAACTCTGCAACCGCGGAAAACGACTCTTGGAGTCGATATCACGCTTCACGCACTGGGCGAAAAGCCGCTTGAACGTCAAGCGATACGGCTCGGGAATTTCATCCACCTCCCATTCGTCGTCGCCTGCCTGGAGGTGGCCGAACAGCACGTCCTTAAACGTCATGCCCCAGGCGTAAACGTCCGAGTACGGCCCGATGGCTCCTGCCACTTCGCCGGTCTGCTCGGGTGGGGCATACCGCTCCGTCCCCGCTTGGCTCATTTCGCTGGTCGAGAGTTTGTCCTTCGGCACGCCCTTACTGGTTTGGACCGCACCCGTGCGTTTTGCCAAACCGAAGTCGATCACCTTCACCACCAGCGAGCCATCCGGGTTACGCAGAACCATGATGTTCGCGGGCTTGATGTCACAGTGGTACACGGGTTCGGGAAGCGAGTGTGCGGCGTGAACCGCTTCGGCCACCTGCCGGGCGATGAACAGGAACTCCGTCATCTTCCACGGGCGGTTCTCGGCGGCGAACTGGTCGAGCGTCACGCCAGGGAAGAAATCCATGACGATGTACGGGCGGGTTTTGGCGTCCTTGTTCCCGTACCCCCTGGATCGAACTCCGATGACCGCCGGGTGTTTGACGTTTCGCAGGGTCCACGCCTCCGTGCCTGCCGCGGCCGACCGGAACGACTTGATCGCCACGTCTTCGTTCCACTCGTTGCGGCAGTGGAAGACGGTCCCGAAGGCACCCGCCCCCAAGATGCGAACGAACTGGAAATCGGACGGGTGGAAAGGACGATACAGATCGGGGCGAACTGCTGCTGCCGACCAGAGGAAGTCGGCGGCCTTCTCCCAATCGCCGCCGTCGCAAGCGGAAAGATACGCCTTGTAGTGCTGGGCGGCTTCGGCATCCCGGTGGGCGACGGCGTGCGCGGCCGCAGCGGCGGCTTCGTGGGCTTGACCGGCAGCGTCGAACATCCTTTCGGTGTTCATGGTGTCGCCAAGTTGGTCGAGCAACTCCGTGCTGAACGCCTTCGGATTGCGGCGGGACACCGCGAGTACGCGAAGCAGAAGTTCCCGCTGCTCGGTCGTTATGGAACTGAACGTACCGCCTTTCCTGCCTGCTTTCTGTGCTTCGCTTTGGTCGTGCAGAAACGCACGGAACTCTTCGGTGAGTTCGCGGACTGTCTCCTTCGTCTCGATGACATTGACGTGGATCGCTTCCCGTTTGGTTCGCGGCAACCACTTCTCCAGGGCGTCGAACAGGACGTTGATCTGGTCGAGGATGCCGGCGGTGCGGAAGTCGAGAACGTCCAGGCCGCGCTCTTGCCGCTCGCTGATGAGCCGCAGGTAGTCGAACGACAGGCCGTGGGAGAGTTCGGCGTTGGTTTCCACCTCGCGGCGGAAGAAGAAGGCGAAGGCGGCGGCCAAGAGGGGCGTGCCACCATCCGGGGCAGCGGTCAGTAGGTCGGCGAGATTGGGGGCATCGGCCCGGAGAGCTTCTGCCGTCTCCTTGACGGTGTGGTGTGCGGCGACGGTCATCCGGGCTGGGTCGCCGTGCCGTTCCATCGTGGCCGCCCGGCGGGCCAGTTCACCAGCCGACACCGGGGTGGCAACAAACCGCCCGGCCTTCCGCAACCGCGTCCACTCCTCAGCAGCCTTCACCCGGATGCCGGTGGCGGCATTCTCCAGCCCTGTCGGGGTTTGGTCGAGGAACTTCTTGATCTGGTCTCGGACGCCCCTCATGTCGGCGTCACGGAACACGTCTAGCATCCGGTTGAACAGGCCGTCGCCGGCCAGGGCCAGCCCGACCGCCTCCCAAGCCCGGTCGTTCGCCTTCGAGAGTGCCTTCGGGAGTGCTTGGCTGTGGTCAGTCATCCGCTTCTCAATCACGCCGATGACGTGATCCGCGGACACGTTGAAGGCGTACCGAACCCCGAAGGCGAGGAGACTTCCGGTAGCAGACACGGGGGTGGTACTCCACGAGGCGACGGTCGATTGGTGGCAGCGAGTCCGACCGTTGCGAGCGTATTCGTTGGAGGCACGCCCGGATTTCGTCTGCCACTACGTCTTGAAACTGGCTGGAGTGTATCCAGAGGGGTGCTGATCGGTGAGCGAAATGCGGATTGGGTGCAACCCAGAATACAACCAGAGCTATGATCGATCTGATTCGTCAAAAAGAAAAACCCCGCAAGTCCTTGCTCCTGCGGGGTTTCGGTTCAGGGTGACTGACGGGAGTTGAACCCGCGACATCCAGATCCACAATCTGGCGCTCTAACCAACTGAGCTACAGCCACCGTCCATTCAGACTGAATTCTAGCGGCCCCCGCACCGCTGACAAGACGACACCTGGCCCGGCCGCGGGTTCGCGCCCCCGCCGGCTTCCGGTCGGCCGGCCGGGGCGGTAATCTGCCCGGTACAGACCTCCCGTCCCGGAGCGACCGCCATGCCCGGCCCGCGCCTGCCGTTCGTCGAGCACGTCGAGATGTCCGGCCACATCATCGACTCGCTGCTGCTGCCCAAGGTGCTCGACGCCGTCCTGTCCCGCGGCGGCCAGTACCACATCGACCAGCTCCGGCTCGGGGAGAAACAGGACGACAGCAGCTTCGCCCGGATCGAGGTGCGGGCCGAGACGCCGGAACGGCTGGACGCCATCCTGGCCGAGATCCACCCGCACGGGGCCGTCCCCGCCCACCCCCGGGACTGCGCCACCGCCCCGGCCGACCGGGACGGGTGCTTCCCGGACGGGTTCTACTGCTCGTCCAACTTCCGCACCCAGGTGCGGCTGGACGGCGAGTGGGTGGACGTGGAAGACCAGGAGATGGACTGCGGCATCGTGGTCGATCCCGAGGGGCTGGCCGCCCGGTGCGTGCCGATGGCCGGCGTCCGGGAGGGGGACCGGGTGGTGGTCGGTCGCACCGGCACCCGGGTGTTCCCGCCGGAGGCCGAGAGTCGCAAACACGACTTGTTCGAGTTCATGGCCAGTCCGGTGTCCAGCGAGCGGCCGAAGGCGGTCAGCGTCCGGGAGGTGGCCCGGGCCATGCGGCGGACCAAGCAGGCGGGGGAGAAGGTGATCGCCGTACTCGGCCCGGCGGTCGTCCACACCGGCGGCGGGGAGCTGGTAGTCAAACTGCTCAAGCTCGGGTTCGTCGACGTGCTGTTCGCCGGCAACGCCCTCGCCACCCACGACATCGAGCAGGCGTTCTACGGCACCAGCCTGGGCGTCAACCTGGAACACGGGCTGCCGACGGAGGAGGGGCACGAACACCACCTGCGGACGATCAACACGATCCGCCGGCTGGGGGGCATCGGCAAGGCCGTCGAGGCGGGGAAGCTGACCAGCGGCATCATGTTCGAGTGCGTCAGCCGGGGCATCCCGTATGTGCTGTGCGGCAGCATCCGGGACGACGGCCCGCTGCCGGAGGTGATTACGGACGTGATCGAGTGCCAGGACGCGATGCGGCGGCACGTCCCCGGGGCCGGGTTCTGCCTGATGGTGGCCAGCACCCTGCACAGCATCGCGGTCGGGAACCTGCTGCCGGCGTGGGTGAAGGTGGCGTGCGTGGACATCAGCCCGGCGACGGTGACGAAGCTGATGGACCGCGGCAGCACCCAGACGGTCGGGATCGTGTCCGACGCCGAGCCGTTCCTGCGGGCGCTGGTGGCGGAATTGGAGAAGGGCGAGTGACGCGCGGGGGTTAGCGGCGACGCCTGCGGCATCGCCGGGGTCCGGCCGGAGGCCGGACCGCTAACCAATTCTCGTTTACTTCAGACCCATCAGCTCCGGCAGATACTTCACCGGCAGCGTCCCTTGGTTCAGCACCGCCTCGTGGTACTTGGCCAGGTCAAACGCCTCCCCCTGCTTCCGCTGGACCGCCTGCCGCAGCCGGTAGAACGCCGTCCGCCCGGTGAAGTACGTTGACAGTTGGGTGCTGCTCTGCTTCGCCCGGGCGACCTTGCCGACCGCCTCGCCTTCCGTCTGGAACCCGCGGCCGACCAGCAGGGACAGCGCCTCCTCGTCGGTCATGTTCCGGCAGTGCATGTGGTAGTCGAGGATCGCGTTGATCACCGCCCGAAGGTAGAACTTGAGCTGGTGCAGCCGGAGGGACAAATCCCCGTCGCCGTACCCCTGGTCGAGCATCATCTGCTCGGTGTACACCGCCCACCCCTCGGCGAACGTGCCGCTGTACAAGACCCGCCGGACGAGCGACGGGTGCCGCACCCCGTAGGCGAGCTGGACGTAGTGCCCCGGGTACGCCTCGTGGATGGTGAGGATCTGCATCATCGCCCGGTTGTACTCCCGCAGGTAGGCGGTGCGACGATCCGTCGGCCAGTCGGTGGGCGGCGGGCTGACCGCGTACAGGCTGGCGGCGGTCGGGTCGAGCGGCGGGGCCGGGTTGAGATAAGCAGTCGAGTACCCCCGCTGGAACTCCGGCATCTCGATCACCTGGCACCGGTCCGGGTCCGGCAGGGTCAGGATGCGCTTCTCTTGGATGAACGCCTTGATCCGGTCCACCGTCTGGCGGGCGTCGGCGACGATGGACTTCTCGGTGCCGTGGTCCTTGCCGAGTTCGTCGAGGACGAGCTTGACCGTCTCCCGGCGGCCGGCGGCGGCGTCCGGCGGCACCGGCTTGCCCGGGAACAGCTTGCTCCACAGTTGCTTGGCCACGAAGTACATCTCCGCCTCGACCCGCACCGCCTCCTGCTCGGCGGCGGCCAGCACGTCGGCGGCGGTGAGGCCGGCGTCCAGTTCGAGTTCCAGCTTGGCGGCGAACTTGTCCTTGCCCAGCCGCCACTCGCCGTCGGACTTCGGCAGCAACTCCGTCTCCAGCCAGGCGGCGTACTCCTTGAGGGCAGCGACCGCGTCCCGGCACGGGCCGGCCAGCTCGCCGGTCCCCGGGGTCACGCCGGCGAACCCGAAGATGTCCTTCTCGAAGAAGCCGATCGCCCCCTTGGTCCGCTTGATGGCGATCTCGGTGTACAGCCGGGGCGGGTTCTTGAGCGACGCCTTGGCCGCCTCGATCACCCGCGGCACGTAGGTGATTCGCCGGGCGGCGTTGGCCACGTTCCGCCCCTTCGGCAGCGTGCTCTGGGTGAACAGCAGGAACACGCTGTCCGACAGGTACTCGCCGTACACCCGCGGGTCGGTGGTGTACGGGTCGGCGTTGGCCGCCTGCCAGAGCTGGTACTTGAGGGCGTGGGTCCAGATCTCGAAGTCGATCTGCCCGGCCCGGGAGAGCTTGGCGTAATCGATCGCCTTGGGCAGTTCGGCGAGCAGCGCCTCGGCCCGGCGGATGTCCTCGGCCCGGGCCATCGGGGACAGGTCGTCCAGCCGGTCGTCGTAGTCGTGGTTCCCCTGTTGGGTGGCCCACAGAGGGTGCCGGCGGCACTCCTCCTCGACGTACCGCTGGAACCGGGCGGCGAGCTTGGCGTCCTCGGCGGACGGGTCGGCGGACAGGGTCATGGCGAGCAGCAGAGTGAGCATGGCGGGCTTTCGTAGGGTGCGTTGAGGCTCTGCGAAACGCACCGTGAGACTTCCCCCCGTGGGGATATCCTTGCGGGGCTGGTGCGTTTCGTCGCAAAGCCTCCTCAACGCACCCTACGGGTTAGACGCCGCTATGTGGCGGCGGCCGCGTTGGCCCGGTTGAACCGCTGGGCGACGAAGAAGAACGCCACCGCCGCCCCGAAGCACAGGGCCGCGTCGATGGTGAAGAACGTCTCCGGGCTGAGCCGGGTGTTGTACAGCTTGGCGTACTGCATGTTGATCAGGTTGCCCAGCGCGTTCGTCACCAGGAAGCAGGCGGTGATGAACCCCTTCATCCGGGCCGGGGCGTAGGCGTAGGACAGGTCGAGCATGGTGCCGTACAGCAGCACCTCGCCGAGCGTCAGGACGATGTACGCCCCGACGATCCACAGCATCGACACCTTGGCCCCGCCGGCCGTCCCCTGGGCGGCCAGGGCGAGAATCGCCGGCCCGGCCCCGGTGAACACGAACCCGAACAGCACCTTGGTCGTTTGCGGCACCCGCTTGCCGGTCGGGTCGACGGTCGGCCAGAACCACTGGAAGAACAGGACGAGCAGCAGCACGAACAGGGCGTTGATGAACTGGAACTGGTCCGGGGCGACCTGCCCGGTGGGCTTGCCGTCCTTGTCGGCCGCCTCCAGCCAGCCCGGCGCCCAGCTCGGCATGGTCAGGTCGATGTGGTCCCGGGCGAAGAACGTCCACTGGGTGTCGTTGTGCTCGTACACCACCCAGAAGAAGATGACCAGGAAGAACACCCCGAGCAGCCGGGCCAGCACCTTCCGCTGCTCGGCCCGCTCCGCCGGGGTCATCGGCGGGGCCGGGCCGACCGTCTCGGTCGCGTAGTGCGGCTTGCCCAGGGCGAAGATGAGCAGGGCGGCGGCCATGAACCCGGCCGGCACCAGGAACGCCACCTGATACCCGAACTTGTTCCGGATGACCGGCAGGGCGAACAGGGAGATGAGCGCCCCGACGTTCACCGCGAAGTAGAACCACAGGAAGGCGCTGGCCCGCAGGGTCGTGTTCCCCGGCCGCTGCTGGTCGTAGGTCAGCCCCATCAGGGCCGAGATGTTCGGCTTGATCACCCCGCTGCCCATCGCGCACAGGGCCAGGGCGAGCATGACCACCCAGTCGTTCTCGATCCCGATGAGCAACTGGCCGATCACATACGGGACGGAGAACCCGACGATCGTCCAGTACTTGCCCAGATACCGGTCGGCCAGCCAGCCGCCGAGCAGGGGCAGGAAGTAGCAGGCCATCTTGAACGCGAAGTACCACTGGCTGGCCTGGTCGTCCGGCATGTTCAGCCGGGTGGTCAGGTACAGCGGCAGGATGGCCCGCATCCCGTAGTAGCTGCACCGCTCGGCGAACTCGCCCCAGAAGAAGAACAGCAGGCCGCGGGGGTGGCCGGCGGCGGGGACGGACGGGGTGGTTTCGCCCACGGGAGACCCTCGGTGGCGGCGGGTGGCGTGGCCGGCATCCTACCCGACGGCGGCGGCGAAGGCGAGAGGGCAGGTTTGGCGTAGGGCGGGTCAAGCCGGCTCTGCGGCGCCGACCCGCCGGCCCGGGCGGGGAGCGGTTGCGGGGCCGGCGGGTCGGGCGCCGCAGAGCCGGCTTGACCCGCCCTACAATAATCACACGCACACTTCCAGCGTCAGGAAGTGGTCCGGCTCGGCGGCATACAGGGCGGCGGCCGCCTTCAGCGTCTTCACCCGGTCGATGTGCCACGGGTTCTCCAGCTTCGGCGGGGCGTCCGGGTACGGGAAGTTGACCAGGTGGTCCCGCTTCACCAGCATCGCCCGCACCTTGCGGATCCGCTCGTCCCCGACCAACTCGGCGGTCAGGAACAGCGCGTACCGCACCGCCGTCACCTTCTCCCCGGCGTCCTGCTTGATCTGCCCGGCGACGAAGTGCTCGGCCACCGCGTTCAGGACGAAGTTGAGCAGGTACCACCGGTCGGCCTTGGCGATGGGCAGGATCGGCTGGTCCGGGGTGCATTTGCGGGCGGCGGCCAGCACCTTGTCGATCGCCACCCGGTTGAGGAACACCTCGTCCAGCGACCGCTCCATCACCGTGCGGATCTTCAGTGTGTCGTCGGCGAAGATGTTGAGCGACACGATCACCCGGTCGAGGAACTCCTTCTTGGCCCACTGCCGGCCGGCCTGATACCGGCCCCAGTACCGGCCGACCAGGAACGACGCGACCGTCGAGACGACGGTGACGATGACGGCGGTGGCCAGCTTCTTGCCGGAGTCGTTGGCGATGTCGGCGGCCAGGTCGGCGAACAGCGGGATCATCGGGGAACCTCCGCGGCGGTGCGGACAACATATCGCTGTCCCACCGCCCGGCGACCGGAGCCTCTCCCCGACCTGGGAGGGCGAGGCTCCTGCCGAGCCGTCAGCCTGCGGCAACCGCTCCGTCCTTTGCCCGGCGACGGCATCGGGTGAGCCTTCGGGCCGTTGCCCCGCGCTCCCCGGCTCGGCAGGAGCCTCGCCCTCCCAGGTCGCCGCCCAAGTCTACCGCCGGAACCGGCTCACCTTGGTCGCCCCGTCTTGCAGCTCGAACCGGTAGCCGTCGCTGAAGGCGTCGGCGAACTCCTCCTGGTGGCTGACCAGCAAAATGCAGTGCAGGTGCCCCCGCAGGTTCTGCAACTCCTGGATCATCACCTGCCGGCCCTGGCGGTCGAGGCAGCCGAACCCCTCGTCAATGATGACGCTCTCGATCGGCCGGTGCTGGCGGCTGGCGTACTGGCCGATGGCGAGTGCCAGACTCACCGCCACCCGGAACCGCTGGCTGCCGCTCAGGAACGCCACGTTGATCGGGGCGCCGCCGGTGACGCGGTTGGCGCACTCGAGTTCCAGCGCCCGGTCGGCCCCGGCCCCGTCCTCGCCGCCGACCAGTTTGAGGAACAGTTGCCCGCCGCTCAGCCGGTCGAGCACCGCGTTGGCGTAATCGACGATCTGCCGCTCGGCCTGGCGGACCAGGTGCCGCTGGAGCCGGTCCCGGCCGAGCAGCTCGCTCAACTGCTTGTACCGGTTGTGGCCGGCGTCCAGCCGCTTCACCTGCTCGCCGAGCTTGGCCCGCTGCTCCCGGTGGCCGTCGAGGATCGCTTTCTCCCGCTGGGCGTCCCGCAGCGCCTTCTCCCGTGACTCCACGTCGGCCCGCGCCGCGGCGACCAGCGCCCGCGCCTCCTCCGGGGTGCGGCGGGCGTCCTGCGGGAAGCGGTCCGCCTGGGCGTCCAGGTCGGTGATGTCCTGCCGCAACGACGCCAGCCCGCCGCGGGCCTGCTCCAGCCGGTTGAACTTCTCCTCCGCCCCGCCGGCTTGCAGCTCGTCCAGTTCGGACTTCCAGGCATGGTAGTCGGTCAGCCCGGCGGCGGCGGTGGACGCCTGCCACGCCGGCGGCAGGTAGCTGAGCGCCCGGTCGGCGGCGTCGGTGCAGTGCTTGCGGGTGACTTCCTCGGTGTGCAGCTTGCCGACCGCGTCGGTGATGAGCGTGACCGCCGCGTGAGCCTCCCGGCCGAGCTTGTCCACCTCCGTGTCGGCCCCGACGATGGCCTGCTTGCCGGCCCGGATGGCGTTCACCACGGCCGTCTCCTCGGCCTGCAGGGTGGCGTGCTCCTGCCGCAGCCCGCCCAGGTCGCCGGGCGGCAGGTCGGCCCGCAGGTGGTCGAGCGCCTGCCGGGCGGCGTCCGCCTTGGCTCGCAGCCCTTGCACCCGGGCGGCCGTCTGCTCGGCGTCCCGTTTGCGCAGCTTGGCCGCCTCCAGGCCGCCGGCCTCCCGCCGCAGGGCGACCAGTTCGTCCCGCTCCGGGTAGTGGGTGGCGGTCCAGTCGGCCGGCGGGGCGGGGGCGATCTTCCGCTGGAAGTCAGCGGGGAGCTGGGCGTACCGCAGGGCCAGCGCCTCGGCCAGCCGCTTGCCGTCGGCCGCGTGCTGCTTCAAATGCAGGGCGTTGTCGCGGTAGGCGTCCCGCAGCTTGTCCAACACCACCTTCAACTCGGCCTCCCGGGCGGACAGTTGCCGCTCGGTATCGGCTGCCGTCTGCCGGGAGTCGATGGCCGCCTTGTGGTCGCGGTCGGCAGCCTTGGCGGCGTCGTCCCGCCGCTTTTTCTCGGCCGCGTGGTGCTCCTTGGTCAGCGGCTGGCCGCAGGCCGTGCAGGTCTTCGCCCCGGTCAGTTTGCCGAACTCGTCGGCCGCCGCCCGGGCCTGATCCGCCAGCGTGCGAGTGACGGCCACCCGCTCCTCGGCCGCCGCGAGCGATTGCTTGGCGGCGGCCAGTTCGGGGGCCAGCTTCTCCGCCTCGGCCTTCTTCGCCGCCCCGTCCGCCTGAACCTTCTGCTGTTCGGCCCGGGTTTCTCGCTCGGCCCGGACGGCGACGCCCAGCTCGTGCCGGTCGGTCTGGAACTGCTCCAGCAGCGGCAGGACGCGGTTCAGCTCGGTCAGGTGGTCCACCTCCCGGTGGACCTGCTCGACCGCCTCCTCGGGCTTCGCCGGCAGCCGGGCCAGGTCGGCGTCGAGCCGCTTCAGCTCGGCCTCCTGCCGCTCGGCCTGCTCCACCGTCTTCAACACCCCGGCCAACTCCCGCAGCCGGGCGTTCAGGTCGGCGAGCCGGGCCTCGTCGGCGGTCAGCTTCTTCTGCAGGCTGGTCCGCTTCTGTTGGGCCTGCTTCTGGGCGTGCTCGGCCCGCTCCTGGCGGGCCTTGGCCTCGTCCTTCTCCTTCTGGAGCCGCTGGGTCTTGCGGTCGGACTCTTGCAGTTGGCCCCGCATGGTGACGACGGTGTTCACCGCCGGCAGCACGTCCCGAAGCTCGCGGAGGCGGTTCACCTGCTTCTCGATCCGCACCGCCTCGCCGAGCAGCCCTTCCGCCTGGGTCAACCGCTGCCGGGCGGCGACGAGCCGGCCTTGCAGGTCCGCCCACCGGCCGGCCTGCATCTCCACCTGCACCGCCGCGTCGGCCGCCGCCTGGGCCTGCTGCCGGGCGTCCTCGCACTCGCTGATCTTGTTGGTTGCGGTGAACAGCTCCAGGTCGGACACGTCCGGCACCGCGTCCGCCTGGTGGGACAGGGCTTCCAGTCTCGCCTTCAATTCCAGCTTGCGGGCGTTCGCCTTCTCGTGCAGCCGCTGATATCGCTCCAGGTCGACGATCCCGGCCAGCACCTCGGCCCGGCCGGACGGGCGGGCGTCCAGCAGCTTCTCCGCCCGCCCCTGGAGCAGCAGGACGGACGAGGTGAACGTCTCGTAGTTGAGGCCGATCTTTTCGTGGACCCAGCGGTCGAAGTCCACCTTCTTGTTGGTGTCCGGGACCGCCTCCCAGTCGTTGCCGCCGAGGTCGCGGAAGATTTGCTGGGTGCCGCTCACCACCCCGCGGGCGTTCTTGCGGAGGGTGCGTTTGATGCGGTACAGCTGGCCGTCGAGCCGGAAGTCGAACTCGACCGACAGGGACGCCGACTCCTTGTTGATGAGTTCGGCCGCGTTCTGGCTGCCGCCGCGGTGGTGGCCGAACAGGGCGTAGGTGACGGCGTCGAACACGCTCGACTTGCCGCTGCCGTTGGTGCCGGCGAGCATCCACAGCGGGGCGTCGTCGAACCGCACCTCCTGCTCGTCCTTGTAGGACAGGAAGCCGGTCAGCTTGATGCGATGGGGGATCAATGCAGGCCACCCGAATTATTGGCCGCACGATTTCCGCCGAGCCAAGCACGATCAAAACCAAAATCGATTCAGATCGGATCGTGCTTGGCTCGGCGGAAATCGTGCGGCGAATTCTTACTCGCACTCCTTGATCAGCTCGTCGGCCAGGGTCAGCAGCTCGTCCCGGTCGCTGTCGGCGTACTGGATCAGCTCTTGCCGCAGGTACTCCCGGACCGTCTCGGCGAACCCCTTGCTCCGGTCCGCATCGCCGACGGTCAGCGTCGGCCCGAGCTGGCCCGTCTCCACCCAGTCGCGGGCGTACCACCGGGGGAAGATCGCCTCCAGCTCCCGCAGCACCTCCTCCAGGTTGTCCCGGCCGGCGGTGTAGCGGATGTGCAGGTTCACCAGGTCGGTCGCCGCGTCCGGGTACTCGGCCCGCAGCCGGGACAGGTCTTCGGCCGGGTCGGTGATCGCCACCTCGTAGATCGGCGTCCCCGGCAGCGGCAGCACCGTCGGCTCGCTCACGCGACCCCGCTCGCCGATCTCGACGAGCACCACGCCGAGCGAGTTGTTCGCTTCGCCGAGGTCCATCCGCTCGATGCTGCCGGAGTAGCGGACGTGGTCGTGCCCGCCGAGGCTCTGCGGCTTGTGGATGTGCCCGAGGGCGACGTAGGCGAACTGGTCGTGGAAGGCGTCCCCGGCGACAACGATGTCCTCCTGCTCGGTCAGCCGGAACAGGCTCGGCCCGACCTGCGACCCGTAGACGTGGACGTGCGCCCCGAGGACCGCCGGGGCCGCCGGGTCGAACCGCGGGTGCTGGCGGAAGTCCCGGATCGCCTGCTCGAACGCGGCGGTGAGCAGCTTGTTCTTCTCGTCCGGGCTGCCGTACTTCTGGCCGGCCTCGCCCTTCAGATACCGGGTCGGCGTCGGGAACGGCATCAGCACGAACTGCATGTCAAACTTATCGGACCGGTCCCGCAGCTTGAGCAGGGTCGGCTCGGACGCCAGGTACAGCCGGCCGGGCGGGACCGTCTCCCCGGTCCGGCCGACGGCCGGGGCGGCGAGGATCATGGCGTGCCGCAACGTTTGGCAGAAGTTCTCGTTGTCGTGGTTGCCGGTCAGGGTGAGGATGGTGCCGCCGGCGGTGAGGAAGTCGGCGAACACGTCCTGCCAGTGGCGGATGGTCTCCCGCAGGGCGTCCGGCCGGGCCAGCTCGCTGAACAGGTCGCCGGCGACGAGCAGGACATCGACTTTCTGCTCCTTGCAATGCGTGGCCACCCGTTCGACCGCCTTGCGGAGGTCGTCGGTCCGGTCGATCCGGCCGAGCCGGTCGTTCAGGTGCCAGTCGGCGGTGTGCAGGAGTCGCATCACCGGGTATTTTGACCGGAACCGGGCGGGGATTGTAGGTCAGTGTGCGCCGCGCCCGGTTCGGACCGGCGGTTTTCCTCCCCCTCCCCGAAGCGGAGAGGGGGAGCAAGATACCGGGAGTCCATTGACTTCGGCCGACGTCCAAACCGGCCCGGCCCTCCCACCCCTGTATTGTCCTCTCTCCCCGGAGCGTTCATGCGAACCGTCCTGCCGATTGTCACTGCCCTGGTCGTCGTGGGGTGCAAAAAGGTCGATCCACCGACGGCCCCGACATCCCCCGCCCCGGCCCAGACTGGCGGCGCCCTCACCGCCCGGGTGCTTACCCCCGCCGCCGACCCGGCGGCCGACCTGTACGCCGACTTCGCCGAAGACGTATTACCGGCCGACGGGCACGCCTCCGCCCCGCTCCGGCCGCGAAAGACCGACTCCGTGTACAAGATCTCCAACCCGCGGATCGACCGCGGCGGGCCGTCCCCGTTCCCCCGGCTGGTGGTCGATTACGAGCGGGTCCGGGACGGCACCGCCGGCGGCGTGGCCAGCCTGGTCATCCGACCGTCCGGCAAGCGGGACGAGACGGTCCGCATCGCCATGCCGCACGACCGGGCGGGCAAGGTCGAGGTCGGGTTCCGCACCGGGTTCCCGTTCGCCAGCGACCTGCCGGCCCTCCAGAACTGCGAGTACTATCTGACCGTCACCGACCAGTCCTACGGGGCCGGGTTCCACCCGACGTTCAAGGTGTCCAACTCGGCCACGGTCGGGGAGGTGAAGGGCGGGGCGACCCTGGCCCGCGGGTGGACCGCGGACGAGGCGGCGAAGCTCCGCAAGCCGGCCCCGAAGTGGCCGGACGCGAACGTCCACAACGGGGTCGGCCAGGACACCCCGACCGCCGGGGACGCCTCCGGCAACCCGCCCAGCTTCCGGTACGCCGAGGCCGGCCGGCCGCTCCTCGGGCTGGAGTGGAACGTCTGGACCTGGGACGGCCAGCAGTGCCTGGCCCACGTCTACCCGGTCTACGACCGGGACATGCCGCTCAAGGGGATCATGCCCGGGGTCCGGCAGGAGGTGGCCAAACCCGGGTACGCGGTCGGCGGGCTGGTGGTGAAGGCGACCAAGCTCACCCACGCCTTCCAGGTGGTCTACATGAAACTGAACCCCGACGGCACCCTCGACCCGTCCGACTCGTACACGACCGACTGGCTCGGCAACACGGCCGCCGCCGGGGCCAAGGACGTGAAGCTCGGCGGGGATGGGCGGACGGTGATCGGGATGACGGTCAAAGGCGGGGCGGTGGTGAACGCCCTGTCGCTGGTGATGAGCGGGTCGGCGAAGCGGTAAAGCGTGTCCAGCGGTTAATCTTGGCGAGCGGGGGGCGTCAGCCCCCTGTTGGCTGCCCCGTCCGCGGCTCCAACAGGGGGCTGACGCTCCCCCGCTCGCCTCGCGTCCAGGAGCTGATGTAAACTCTCTCCCCCTCCCCGAAGCGGAGAGGGGGAGCAAGCGGCGAGCAGTCCATTCCTTCTCCGCCCGGCTCGGGTAGGATGTGGCCTCCCGTGTCCCCGAGGCCGTGACCATGCGCGTCCTGCTGGCGGCGCTCGCCGCCCTCCCGTCCGTCGCCCTGGCCCAGCCGCCGGCCGCGAAGCCGACCGACATCCGCGACCTGAAGCTCAAGGACTGGGAGCCGCGGTCGATGCTCGTCACCAAGGCGAGCGTTATCGAGCGGCCGGCGTTCCCGGTGATCGACGTTCACAACCACCTCGGCGGCGGCAAGGAACGACTGACCGCGGAGACTGTGAAGCGCTACCTGACCGAGATGAACGAGGCCGGCGTCCGCACCGTCGTCAACCTGGACGGCGGCTGGGGCGACCGGCTCAAGGAGACGCTCGCGGCCCTCGACGAGGCGCACCCCGGCCGGTTCCTCACCTTCGCCCTGGTCAACTTCGACGGCATCGACGACCCGGACTGGGGGGAGCGGGAGGCGAAGCGGCTTGAAGAGGGCTTCCAGGCCGGGGCGAAGGGGCTGAAGTTCCACAAGACGTTCGGCCTGCGGCACCGGTACAAGGACGGTCGACTGGTGCCGGTGGACGACCCGAAGCTCGACCCGGTCTGGGCGACGTGCGCCAAGCACGGCAAGCCGGTCGTCATCCACATCGCCGACCCGGCCGCCTTCTTCACCCCGCTCGACCGGTTCAACGAGCGGTGGCACGAGCTGAACTCCAACCCCGGCTGGCTGTTCTACGGCGGCCAGAACCCGAAGCGGCAAGACCTGCTCGACCAGCTCCACCGGGTCATCGCCAAGCACCCGAAGACCACCTTCATCAACACCCACTTCGGCAACAACGCCGAGGATCTGGCGTCCGTCGCGGACAAGCTGGACAAGTACCCGAACATGCTGGTGGACATCGACGCCCGCATCTCGGAGCTGGGCCGGCAGCCGTACACCGCCCGGCGGTTCTTCCTGAAGTACCAGGACCGCATCCTGTTCGGCACCGACACCACCCCGCGGCGGGAGGCGTACCGCACCTACTACCGGTTCCTGGAGACGGACGACGAGTACTTCAACTGCGCGGCCAGCCACCACCGCCAGGGGTTTTGGAACATCTACGGCATCTTCCTGCCGCCGGAGGTGCTGGAGAAGGTGTACCGGACCAACGCCGAGCGGGTGCTCGGGCTGGCGCAGCCGGCCCCGAAGCGGGAGCTGCGGGTGAAGCCGACGGCCGACTTCGCGCTGACCGGGGACGGGTCGGCGGAGGCGTGGAAGCAGGCCGAGTGGGAGCCGCTGCACCGCCGCGGCGACGCCGGGGCCGGGTACGAGACGAAGGTGAAGGTGCTGTACTCGAAGACCGGGCTGTACGTGCTGATGGACGCGGCCGACACGAAGCTGACGGCGACCATGACCAAGGACTTCGACAACCTGTGGACGGAGGACGTGTTCGAGGTGTTCCTGTGGACGGACGAGCGCGACCCGGTGTACTTCGAGTACGAGATTTCGCCGCTCGGCACGGAGCTGCCGATCCTCGTCCCGAACCTCGGCGGCAAGTTCCTGGGGTGGACGCCGTGGCACTACGACGGCGGCCGCAAGACCCGCAAGGCGACGGCGGCGGTCGGCGGGGAGAAGAAGTCCGGGGCGGCGGTGAGCGGGTGGCGGGCGGAGGTGTTCATCCCGTATGAGCTGCTCAGCCCGCTGCGGAACGTGCCGCCAAAGGCCGGCAGCCGGTGGCGGGCGAACTTCTACCGGATGGACTATGACGGCCCGAAACAGGCGAGCTGGGACTGGTCCCGGGTCGGGGCCAGCTTCCACGAGTTCCGCAAGTTCGGGACGCTGGTGTTCGAGTGACGGCCCGTCTTCCGTAGGGCGGGTCAAGCGTCGCTTTGGACGCGCCGACCCGCCGCAAACGGCAACCGCTCCCTGCCTAATCGCCGGGCCGTGGGAGGGCGAGGCTCCTGCCGAGCCGGGGAGCGCGTGGCAACGGCAGGAAGCGATGTCGGTGGCAACCGCGGGTGTGGTTTGGACCCGTTGCCACGCGCTCCCCGGCTCGGCAGGAGCCTCGCCCTCCCCTCCGGGGGCCGCGGGGCAAGGGGCAATCGATCCAGCCCGGCGATGCCTCGCGGTGCCATCCGGACAGCCTCCCCGCACGCTCCACCTACCCCGCCGCAACTCGAGTCGCCCATGCACCCGCCCGACGCCCACCTGACCCGCGGCCTGGGGCTGTGGCAGGCGACGGCCATCAACATCACCCAGATCGTCGGGGCGGGGGTGTTCGTCACCGTCCCGCTCATCCTCGGGGTGCTGCCCGGCCCTTACGCCTTGCTCGCCTGGCTGGTCGCCGGCGTGCTGATCCTGGCAGACGGCATGGTGTGGGCCGAACTCGGGGCGGCACTGCCGTCCGCCGGCGGGTCGTACCACTTTCTGCTCGAAGGGTTCGGCCGACAGCGGTGGGGCCGGCTGATGTCCTTCCTGTTCGTCTGGCAGATCCTCATCAGCGGGCCGCTGGAGGTCGGGTCCGGGCTGGTCGCCGCCGCCCAATTCTCGACCGCCGTCCACCCGGACTTCAAGGAGTTCGACCGGCAGCACACCCGGCGGGCGGAGGTCGAGATCGCGGACGGGCAGACGGTGGCGGTGGCGGTCGGCCCGTCCCGGCTGTTCGGGTTCGGACTGGGGGTACTCATCCTGGTGCTGCTGTACCGCCAGGTGACGGCGCTCGGCCGACTCAGCCTGCTGTTCCTGGTCGGGGTGCTCGGCATCCTCGGGTGGGTGCTGGTCGCCGGGGCGGCCCACTTCGACCCGGCCGTCGCGTTCGACACCACGCTCACGGACGCGGAGCGACCGGACAACTGGGGGCTGGCCCTCGGGGCCGGCATGGGCCTGGCGATCTACGCCTACCTGGGGTACTACAACGTGTGCTACCTCGGGGCGGAGGTCCGCGACCCGGCCCGGACCATCCCGCGGTCGATCCTGCTCAGCGCCGCCGCCGTGGTGGTGCTGTTCGCCCTGGTTCACCTGGCGTTCGTCGGGGTGGTGCCGTGGCGGGAGGCGGCCAAACAGGAGAGCCTGCCGGCCGAGTTCATGGCGCGGGTGCACGGCCCGTGGGCGGCCGCCCTGGTGACGGTCGGGCTGGTCGGCAGTTGCTTCGCGTCCTGCTTCTCGGGGACGCTCGGGTACTCCCGGGTGCCGTATGCCGCGGCCCGGGAGGGGCACTTCTTCCGCTGGTTCGGGGCCGTCCACCCGGCCCACCGCATCCCCCACCGGTCGCTCTTGCTCATCGGCGGGCTGGTGCTGGTGTGGAGCTTCTTCAGCCTGGACGCGATCATCACCGCCCTGATCGCCACCCGCATCCTGGAGCAGTTCGTCGCCCAGGTGGTGGCGCTGATCCTGTTGCGGAACCTCCAGCCGGACCGGCCGCGGCCGTGGCGGATGTGGCTGTACCCGCTGCCGTGCCTGGTGTCCCTGGTCGGGTGGGGGTACGTGTACGCCAGCACCGGCCGGCTGTACGTCCTGCTCGGGGCCGGCACCCTGGTCGCCGGGCTGGTCGTGTTCCTGGCGTGGGCGTACCGGCGGAAGACGTGGCCGTTCGACACCCCGCAGGGGCCGGGGTGAACCTAACCCTACCGGCCCCGCCCCGGCCCCTTGGTGGCGACCGCCTTGCCGCCCTTGGGGGCCGGCGGCGGGACCGCCTTTGTCATCACCCGGGCGGCCGGCGACTTGGACTTGGGCTTTGCAGCGGCTTTGGCCACCGGCTTCTGGGCCGCGGCCTTTGCCGCCGCCGGCTTGGCCGCCTTCTTGGCGGTCGACTTCTTGGCGGCGGGTTTCTTCTCGCCGGTCAGCCCGAGCGCCTTGCCGACCGGCTTGACCACGTGGGCCTCGGCCGCCTGGGCGACGGCCGCGGCGGCGTCCGTGACCGCTTCCCGGACCTTCCCGAGGGTGCTCTTCTTCGCCATGCCAGGCCTCCAGCGGGTGCGGCGCCGGCAAGTCCGGGCCGTCGACTAAACATGCCACACCCCGGCCTGCCGTGCGCCCCAGCCGCTACCGTCCGCCGGTTTTACCCGGGCCACCCCGCCGTTACAGCCGGACGGGGCGCAGGGTTTGCATCGAGCCGGTCCGCGAACAGAGGGTGATACCACATGGCCGACCCATTCCCCGAGGCCGGGCTGACCGGCACCCCCCTCCGCGACCTCGGGCTACAAATCGAGGGCACCCGACTGGAGCCGGTCCTGGCCGAGTTCACCCGCGAGTTGGAGCGGGTCGGGCTGGCCGGGCTAAAGCCCGACTTCTACCTGGCGACCGAGTGGGGGGTGCCGTTCCCGTCCAAGTCGATCGCCATCCCGTTCTACCTGGCCCGGCCGGACCTGACCGCCCTGCACGCCGACCGCACCGGGCTGGTCGAGGGGGCCGGTCGGGCGGACATCCTTCGCTACCTGCGGCACGAGATGGGGCACGTGGTCAACTACGCCTACCGGCTGTACGAGCGGCCGGACTGGGCGGCGGCGTTCGGCCCGTTCGACGCCCCGTACCCGGAGGAGTACACCCCCCGGCCGTTCAGCACGAAGTTCGTCCGCCACCTGCCGGGATGGTACGCCCAGAAGCACCCGGACGAGGACTGGGCGGAGACGTTCGCCGTCTGGATGACCCCCGGCCGGGACTGGCGGCGGGAGTACGCCGGCTGGCCGGCCGCGCTCGCCAAGCTGGAGTACTGCGACCGGGTGGTGAGGGATGTGGCCGGCACCCCGCCGCAGCCGTTCGTCGTCGAGGCAGAGGGCGAGGACGAGGAGTGGGACGAGTTCGCCGTGTCGTTGGACGACTACTACGGGGAGGACGCGGAGCTGACCGACCTGCCGGGGCTGGACATGGCCCTGCGGGCGGCGTTCGACGACGCCGCCCCGGACCCCGACCTGGACGGGGACGGGGTGCCGGATCAGAAGCCGGCGTCCGGGCTGGTCCGCCGGCTGACCCGGGAGCTGGTGACGAACGTGTTCCGGTGGACCGGCCACTTCCCGGAACGGACGCTGCCGCTGTTACGGCTGATCGCCCGCCGGGCGGACGAGCTGGGCCAGGTGTACGATCGGCGGCGGGAGCCGGCGGCCGTCGTCGGGCTGACGGCGCTGGTGACGGCGCTGGCCATGACCCACGTCCACCGCGGGGAGTACTTCCCGGGCGAGGGGTGATATCGGGGGAGGAGCCGTTAGCGGTCCGGCCCCCGGCCGGACGCGGGCCGCCGGTGGCGGCCCCGCTACACCACCCCGCGCTCGGATGTTAGGTCTCGCTTCATTTCCCCTTCTTGTGCCGCTCCACCGCCAGCTCGGCGATGCGGTTGATCAGCGCCGGATACTCAAGCCCGGCCGCGTTCGCCGCCGTGGCGAACTCGGACGCCGGGTCCAGGTAGCAGCTTGCGTTCACCTCGATCACGAAGATGTCCCCGGTCGGGGCCAGCCGCAGGTCCACCCGGCCGTAGTCCCGCACCCGGCACGCCTTGTACGCGTCCACCGCCACCTGCTGCAGCCGGGCGGTCAGCTCCGGCGGCAGGTCGGCCAGCACCGACTTCGTCCCCTTGAACTCCGCGCTCGTCTCGTCCCACTTGGCCTTGCTGTCCATGATCCGCGGCTTGCCGTCGGGGAACCCGGTGAAGTCCGCCTCGATCGGCGGGAACGGGGTCGGGATGGTGTTGCCGATCACCCCGACGTAGAACTCCCGGCCGTCCACGAACTCCTCGGCCAGGGCCGCGTCGCCGACCTGGTCGTGGATCCGCTTCACCCGGGCCAGCAGGTCGGTGGCGGACGTGACCAACGCCTTGGCGTCGATGCCGATGCTGGCGTCCATCCGCAGCGGCTTGACGAACAGCGGCAGCCGCAGGTTGCCGCCGGTCTCCAGGTCGGCGTCGAGCGAGAAGACGGCGAAGTCCGGGGTCGGCACCTTCTCGAACCGGAGCAGCTTCTTGGCCAGCCCCTTGTCCTGGCGGACGTACAGCTCGCCAGGGCCGCCGCCGGTGTACGTGTACCCGAGGATCTCCAGCAGCCCGGCCACCCCGACCGCCCCGTACAGGGTCGGGCCGAACTCCTCCAGCACGTTGAACACCAGGTCCGGTTTGCGGCGGCCCAGCCCGGCGATCAGCCTGCGGGCGTCGCCGTCGACGGCGAGCACCGACGCCTTGTGTTTGTTGGCTTTGAGGGCGTCGGCGATCCGGTCGGCGACCGGGTCATACGGGTGCCCGTCGACTTCGACCTGCTGGGTGAGAACGGTGACGCGCATGACCGGACCGCGAGGGTGGGCGGGATTGGCCTCGGCCGGGTGGGAGCAATCGCGGTGCCAGGAGCCGGGCGGGGTTTTGTAGGGTGCGTGGAGGCTTTGCGAAACGCACCGTCGAGACGTCATCCCGGGGTGGACATCGTTGCGGGGCCGGTGCGTTTCGTCGCAAAGCCTCCTCAACGCACCCTACATTGGGCCGAGCAGCCGGTTCACCGCCGTCAGCCCGAGTTCGGCGACCTGGCTCGGCTTCACCTGCCACAGCACCGGGTTGAGCACCTCCAGCGACACCCACCCGGCGTACCCGATGACCTTCAGCCGGTCCACGATCAGCCCGAGCCGGAAGTCCCCCTCGCCGGGGAACACGCGGTCGGCGTCGGTCATCAGCTCCCGCGGCACCCCGGCCACGTCGCACACCTGGACGTGGGCCAGGTTGGCCGCCGTCAGCCGGTCCAGGTCTTCGGGCTTGCTCGGCCCCTTGTAGAACTGGAACACATCCAGGCACACCCCGACGTTCGGCTCCCGGCACGCCTCGGCCAGCGTCAGGGCGGTGTCCAGGTTGGTGCAGAAGGCGTCCGCCCCGCGGAACTCCAGGGCCAGCGTCACCCCGAACCCGGCCGCCCACTGGGCCGCCTGGGCCAGCGACACCACCGCCCGTTCGACGGCCGTGCGATCCGGCCGCTGCGCGAAGTCGGCGGCCACCACCAGCGTGCCGACGCCCAGCGCCTGGCACAGGTCGAGCCGCCGCTTGAAGTGATCGAAGTGGGCCTTCCGCTGCTCCCCCTGCGACAGCAACAGCCCGCCCTGGAAGGAGGCGACAGCCGGGGTAATGCCGCGGTCGGCGAACTGTTGGCGGGTGTCGTCAACGGACGCGGTTTCGAGGTGCGTTTCCAGCTTGGTCAGCCACACCTCGACCGCCGTGGCACCGCCGTCGGCCAGCCCGGCGAGGTCGGCGGCGAACGGGGTGGAGAGGGTACACGCCTGGCTGATACAGGGTTTCATGACGGGGTTTTATGTAGGGCGGGTCAAGCCGGCTCTGCGGCGCCGACCCGCCGGCCCGGGCAGGACGCGGTTGCCGTTTGCGGCGGGTCGGCGCCGCAGAGCCGGCTTGACCCGCCCTACAAAACTACCAGACGAAATACGCCCACAGCAGCAGGGCCAGCACTTGCACGGCCCGACCCCGACGGCGATCCACGCCCGGAGCCGGTTCGGGGCAGGCGTGGGCGGCACCACGACCGGAGGCGGCTCGTCGGCCGGGCCAGTCAGCCTCGGCCGCCCACGGGGTCGGGGTGTCGGACGCCTGGGGGAAGCCGGGCCAGTCGGCCGCCGGGTCCGGTTGCGCCGGCTCCAGCGGGACGAGCGGTTCGTCGGCCGGCGGACTCGGGGGCGGGTCGGTCATCGCGGCCTCGGGGGCGGGTGCCGGTTGTTCTAGCGAGCCGCCCCGTCCGCCGGCTCCGGCGGCAGCCCGCGGCTCTGCCAGATGTACCAGCTCGCCACGGTCCGGTACGGCCGCCACGGCTCGGCCAGGGAGGTCAGCTCGTTGGCTGTTGGAAGCGCCGGCAGGCCGAACAGTTCCTTCGCCCCGGCCCGGACGCCCATGTCCCCGACCGGCAGCACGTCCGCCCGCCACGGGACGGAGAACATCAGCACCATGTCCACCGTCCACGGCCCGACCCCGTGTAGGGCCAGGAGCGACTCCCGGGCGGTGAGGTCATCCGCGGCGGCCAGCTTTTTGGCGAACCGCCGGTCGGCGAACGCTTCGGCCACCCCGCGGATGGCCTTCGCCTTGCCCCCGGACAGGCCGCACGCCCGCAGCTCGTCGTGGGTCAGCTCGAGCACCCGTCCGGGGGTCAGCTTCCCGTTGACGGCCGCCAGCAGCCGGCCGGAGATCGTCTTGGCCGCGGCGGTCGAGATGAGCTGGGCGACCACCGCCCGGGTGAGCACTCGGTAGACGTCCGGCTCCGGGGCCAGGGTGCAGCGGCCGACCCGTTTGATGACCGGGGCCAGCTCGGGGGAGGCGGCCGTCAGGTGGGCGGCGGCCTTGCGGAGGAACGCGGGGGTCGGAGTGGACATGTGGACATGATACCACATTCCGCCGCCCGGCTAACCCTTCCGGCCCCACCGCCGGGCCACGGACCGCACCTGCAAGCCGATCAGCACGGCCGCCAGCCCGGCGAACCCGACCGCGACGGCGATCAGCCGCTCCCGGGACGGCAGGAAGTCCCCGCCGGCCGGCTTCGGCGGGGCCGCGGGCGGGGCGTCCGGCAGGATCACCTCCTCGGCCGTCTTCTCCGGCGGGAGCCGCTTGACCGCGTCCGCCACGGCCGCCCGGTGGGCCATGAACACCGGCCGGTTGGAGAACTGCCGGCCGTCCACGCACTGGGTGAAGATGACGTCCGCCTGCCGCAGCCGGCCGGTCGCCGCGTACACCTCGGCCAGCAGCCAGTACAGCCCGGTGTCGTTCGGCGCCCACAGGAGCAGTTGCTGGACGACCGCGACCGCGTCCGCCGGCAGCTTGGCCCGCTCGGCGGCGGCCAGCGCCCCCGGCTCGTACCGGCCGGCCTCGTTCACCCACTTGACCGGGAACAGCGGGAACACGTCCTCCGACTCGACGGCATACCGCTTCGCCGCCCGGTCCCGGCTGACGTGCAGCCACTTCGCGTAGTACTGCCGCTCCACCCGGGTGAGCCACTTCCGCTGGTCTGACGCGGTGCCGGCCAGGTCGGCCGGCAGCCCGACCTCGAACGCGGCCAGCTCGTGCAGCGGGACGGCCTCCCCCCACTCCCCGCGGCGGGCGTGGGCGTGGGCCAGGTTGGCCAGCACCCGGAAGTCCGGCGACCGGCCGCGGCTGAGCGGGGTGAGCAGGTTGACCGCCTCGTCCGCCCGGCCCAGCCGGATCAGGTCGACCGCCCGGGCGGCCGGGTCGGCGTCCTTGTCCAGCCGGGCCAAGATGGCCTTGCGGTCCGGGTTGTCGGCCCGGCCGGGGCGGGCGTCGGCAGCGTTCATGCGGGCGGTGAACAGCAGCGGGAACTGGCCGTCGAACTGTGACCCGAACCCCAGCTCCTCGGCCGTGCCGTCCGGCTTCACGGTGAACGGGCACGGCTCGGCCGGGTGGTACTCGCCGGCGGCGGCCGGGGCGGCGGTCAGAATGACAAACGAAACGACAACGCGGGTCACGGCGGCGCTCCGGGGCGTGAGGCGGGTCATTGTAACCGAGCCGTGTCTCATCCCGACCGTTGCGTCGCCGTGAGCGGTACAGTTTGCCCAACCGGACGACCCCGATAATCGAACGGGAACAATTTGCCCCGCTAACACTTTTTCTCCCGCACATCGAACCGAACGGGGTCTAAAGTTCGTCCATCCGGGCGACGAGTGACTGCGACGGCCGACTGGTCCGCGGATTGCTAGTGTTAGAGGGGAAGGCGTATTGCGCCCTGGATCGCCTACGGACCGGGCGGCTGTTTCGACGCGGGTGCCGGGCGTGCGGGCAGGCCGGCCGGTTCACGGAGTCCGATATGAGCGCCCCGACCATTTCCCGATCCTCCGACCTGGTCGACCGGATCGTCCGGTACACCGGCCGGCGGGTGATCGGGCTGACCGTCGAGTGCGAGTCCGGGGTGGTCGTACTCGGCGGGTCGGCCCCGTCGTTCCACGTCAAGCAACTGGCCCAGCACGCCGCCCGGGAGGAGTTCCCCGGGGCGGTGATCCGGAACGCCATCCGGGTCGAACCCCGGCCGGCCGGGGCCGTCACCCCCGCCCCGCCGCTTCGTACCGGCACGTCACTTCGGTCGTGATCCCGCCCCGCGGGGTCCAGTCGGACACCACCTCACACCGCACCGGCCGACAGGCGGCCACGAAGTCGTCCAGCAGGCGGTTCGTCACCGCCTCGTAGAAGATGCCCTGGTTGCGGAACCGCTGCAGGTACAGCTTGAGCGACTTCAGCTCGACGCAGGTCTGATCTGGGGTGTACGTGAAGGTGAGGGTGCCGAAGTCCGGCTGGCCGGTCTTCGGGCAGACGCTGGTGAACTCCGGGCAGACGATCTTGATCTGGTAGTCCCGCCCCGGGCTGGGGTTCGGAAACGTCTCCAGTTGGTCGGCGGACGGGGTTTCGGTGAAGTCCATGATGGCCGGGCTGTGTTGTGAGGCGGGACGACAGTCTTTATCTTGGGAACCAGCGTCCCGGCGGCGAGACGGGGAGGGCGATCCGATGACCGTGCAGTTGAAAAAGGTCGAGGGCGGGTACGGGCTGTTCATCCCGGACGAGTTGGCGGCCCAGGCCGGGCTGCGGGACGGGGCCGTGGTCGAGGTTGAGGTGATGGCCCACATGCTCGTCGTGAAACAGCCGGAGTATTTCGAGGCGGCTCGGGACGCCTGGCTAGCGGGGATCACCCCCGAAACGATGCCCGACCCACACGAGCCGTATGACCCGCCGGCCGGCTACGCGAAGGTCGGGTGATGGCCCGCTCCGCCCCGTACTCCCCGGCCCGCGGTGATCTCGTTTGGCTGGACTTCGACCCGCAGGTCGGACACGAACAGTCCGGCCGCCGGCCGGCGCTCGTCCTGTCGGGGACCGGGTACAACGCCCAGACCGGGCTAATGATCGTCTGTCCGATCACCGGTCGGGCCAAAGGGTACTCGTCCGAAGTTCCCATCCCGGCCGGGTTGCCAATAACCGGCGTCGTGCTGTGCGACCAGGTGAAGTGCCTCGACTGGGCCGGCCGCCGGGCTGTGTATATCGGCCCGGCCCCACCCGGACTGGTGGTGGCCGTCCTCTCCGGCGTTCTGCTAGCCATGAGCTGACCGAAAGGCGGCCCCGATGCCCCGCGCCGTCGTCCTGCTGTCGGGCGGCCTCGACAGCACTACCACCCTGGCCGTCGCCAAATCGCACGGGTTCGAGCCGTTCGCCCTGAGCGTCGACTACGGCCAGCGGCACCGGGTCGAGTTGGACCGGGCCGCCGCCGTGGCCGACGCCCTCGGGGCGGTCGAACACAAGACCGTCGCCCTCGACCTGCGGGCCGTCGGCGGGTCGGCCCTGACGGCGGACATCGCGGTGCCGAAGGACCGGACCGACGCGGCCATCGGGCACGGCGTCCCGGTGACGTACGTGCCGGCCCGGAACACCATCCTGCTCGGGCTGGCCCTCGGGTACGCCGAGACGGTCGGGGCGTTCGACCTGTTCCTCGGGGCGAACGTGCTGGACTACAGCGGCTACCCGGACTGCCGGCCGGAGTTCCTCCAGGCGTTCGAGCGGCTGGCCGACCTGGCGACCAAGGCCGGGGTGGAAGGTGGCAAGTACCGGGTCCACGCCCCGCTCTTGAAGCTGACGAAGGCGGAGATCATCCGCGAGGGGGTGCGGCTCGGGGTGGACTACTCGCTGACGCTGAGCTGCTACGACCCGGACACCGCCGGCCGGGCGTGCGGCCGGTGCGACTCGTGCGCGTTGCGGAAGAAGGGGTTCGCCGAGGCCGGTGTGTCGGACCCGACGGTGTACTCGTAGGGCGGGTCAAGCCGGCTCTGCGGCGCCGACCCGCCGGGTGGCAACCGCCCCGCCCCAAGACGGCGGGCCTCCCAAAGCGTCGGCGCCGCCCTACGCCGGCCGGGGTCTCGTAGGGCGGTGCCGACGCTTCGGGAGGCCCGCCGGGCGTGGCAACGGGTGCTTGCCCGGGCCGCGGGTCGGCGCCGCAGGCGGCTTGACCCGCCCTCTACTTCCTCGGCAGCACCCGTTTCAACACCCCCACCCGGCCGGCGGCGAAGTCGGTCGGCCGGTCCACCCCGCCGTACCGGATGCGGAGCGTGTCCGGGTCGGTGAACTCGTAAACGCACTTCACCGTCTTGCCGGCGTCCGGGCCACTGGTCAGGGCGTAGTCGAGCGATTTGGGCGTGGCCGTCGGGTCCACGGTGACGGTCGCCTTCAGGATCACTTCGCCCTTCGTCCGCTCCGCGGTGCCGTCGGCCCAGTAGATGTGCTCGTCCGTTCGCCGGTCGGCCGGGACCGCCTGGCCGTCCTGGGTCATGGACTCCACCCGCCAGATGCCGACGAACCGGCCGTGCTCCATCTTCACCGCCGCTTCCGGGGTGAGCCAGTCGTCCGGCTTCGGGGTCTGCTTGAGCAACTCGGCCACGTCCCACACCTTGACCGCGTCCCGGCCGACGGTCAGCAGCGACTTGCCGTTCGGGGAGAACTGCACGGTGTACACGAAGTCGGCGTGCTCCCGGCCGACGGCGAGTTGTTTCAGGTGCGGCTTCGGCTGATCGGCTGATGCGAACAGGCGGACTGTCTTGTCCTGGCAGGCGGCGGCAATCAGCTTGCCGTCCGGGGAGAACGCCACCTGATACACGCAGCCAACGTCCGGCAATGGTGGGTCAGGGAACTTGAAAGAGGCTGGCGTTCGGCCGTAGGTCGGGGTCGTTGCTGATCTGGAGTGGGGTGTAGCCAGGCTCCGGCCAGTCCGGCGAGGGCGATCCGGCGACCATCAGTAGAGACTGGGTGACCGGCCAGAAACGCGGTCGACTTTAGCTCCAGCGACCCTTGAGTCCCGCGTGCGAGCGGCAGATCGACCCAGCCCATCCCGGGAAAGTTCGGGCCGACTCCGATCAACGCTTCTTCTTTGGGGGCACCTCGCCAGCCCGAACATGGGCGACTTGCCGATGGATGCCCCTGTCACCGGCTCCCCGCCGGCCGCCGCGCCCCAGGCGTACACCGTGCCGCCGCTGTCCAGGGCGTACACCGTCTGGCTGTCCGGGGAGAAGACGACCGCGGTCAGGGTACCGCCGCGGGTCGTCAGCCCGCGGGGCAAGCGGCCGTCCGGCCAGTCCCACACCTGGACGACGTTCTCGCTCGGCTTGTCGCCGGCCGCGGCGGACACCCGTCCGACCGCGGCGACGTACTTGCCGTTCGGGCTGACGGCGACCGTGCCGGCCCGGTTGGCGTAGGTTTCGGCGGCCCCGGTCAGGTGCGGACGAGCCGGCCGGTGGCCGCGTCCCACACCCGCACCTCGCCGACCGGCTTGGCGTCCGCCGTCGCCCGACCGGCGTTCCCGGCGGTGACGACGTGCTTGCCGTCCGGGTGCTGCACGCCGGCCGTGGCATACGGCAGGGTCGGGTCGTCGAGGTTCCTCGTCCGCAGCAGGACCGCGCGGACCAGCTTCGCCGCTCCGGCCGGCCGGGCAGCAACCGGCTTCGGCGCGGCGGGCGGTTCTGCTCCACCAACCGACACTGCGAATCCCAGGTCCAATCGCCGGGTGGCCACCTGGACGGCCGCAATGACCAGAGCGTGGGTGAGGTAGATCGGGTAGGACAACTCGCCGACGAACCGGTCCCAGCGCCAGTCTGCGGTGGTGGCGAACAGTCGCGGGATCAGGCACGCCAGACCGAAGGGCACCCATGGCTGGATCGCCGGCCCGGCCCACAGCCGGGCGGTGGCGACCCCGACCAGGACGGCGGCCAGCAGAACTAGCCCGGTAGTCGGCCGGGTGCGCCCCGCCCGGTCACCAGCCCACCGGTACGCGAGAACCCCGGCCAGGAAGTAACACAACTGGGCCGGGAAGAAAAAGTACGCATCCGAACCAGCGGAGAGAATAAGCACCCACTTGACTGCCAGACTGAGTCCGAGAAGGCCGACTATCAGACTGGTCTTCCGACGGGCGAGCCAGGGGGCCAGGAGGTAGAACCAGACTTCCAGCCCGATCGACCACGCCGGGGTGATCAACAGGGCGGTTCCGAGCCATTCTGTCTCGGTCGGGTGGACGGCCGGCCACAGGTTGACCCACACGCGCCCGTCCGCCGATCTCTCGAGCTGTGCCAGCACGTCTTGGCCCACCATGGTCGCGTTCGACATAACGGCGACCGCTGCAACAGGACCGGGCAGCCGCGAGATCATCGCCAGTGGGCCAGCTTCAAACTTCCTCGTGTACACCGACAATGATCCATAAAACACAATGGCGCCCAAGCTGACCACGACGAACGTCGGGTACAGCCGCAAAAACCGGCTCAGGTAAAAGTCACGCCACCACCACGGCCCATTTGCGGGGGTGTACCGGATTGTCAGCACCAAACCCATGTAATAGCCGGAGATGACGAAGAACAGTTGGACGGCAAGGTCGGCAGGGACCAAAGGTCCGGCGTCAAATCCTGTGTGATGAACGAGGACGGCCAAGGCCAGAAAGACGCGGAGTGCACCCACCGTTCGCCTCGCCTTCCTGTGGGACCGCTGTCAAGTTCTCGGAAGTTATACGCCTGCGCGCTCCCCGCTTGCCCACTTCCTGCGGCATCGGGTGGCCGGTCAGACGATATGGCGGGTTGGCTCACCAGGCGACGGCGAACACCATAGGAGAGTCGGGGACCGCCGACGCCCCCGCCCCGCCGGCCCGGGAGGACGAGCGGCAATAGTCTCGCAGGGTCTTTACAAAGTAGCCGACGGGCGAACCGGGCGACGAGTGCGATGGCCTGTTCGGGGGTGGCGGCTAGCCGGCCGAAGGCGGTCGCGCCCCCCGGCTCGCCACCCGCGTCCCGGTCGCCCCCGGACGCATGGAGCCGGGCGGTGGTCCGGGCGTGGTCGGCCTCCCCGGGGCAGCACGGCCGGCAGCCGCCCCGGCCGCTTGGCCCGAAGCACCCCGCACAGCCGGTCGAGCAGCTTCCCCAACACGTGCGCGTACAGGAACGGCAGAGGCGTCAGTACGGCTCGGCTATCCCCTCCGGGTGCCGCTGCCGTGGAACAGGATGAACCGCCGGCACCAGTCGTGGGTGGCCACGCTGGAGCGGGACGTGGGCGACTGGTTCCGCGGCCACCCGCCGCCGTCCGACGACGGCCCGAGAACCCCACCCCGGCCGCAAGGCGGCGGGTCAGAACATGTCGAGAATCCACTCCCCGCCGTTGGCCGGACTCTTGTCGAGCCGGTGGTTGGTCATGTCAACGACCAACTGGAGGTGTTCCAGCGGGATCTGACCGATTAGTACCGGGCAGCCGTCGTCCACCTCGAGGGCGTCCAGGGTGATGTCCCGGTCGAAGATGGTCAGCCGGACCGGGCCGTACAGCTTGGCCTCGTACACCCCGGTGGTGTTCCGCGACCGCCGGGTCGAAGTCGGCGTGTCGAAGCCGAGTTGCCGCAACAACGAGGTCGGCAGAGCGGGGGTGGACGCCCCGGTGTCCACCAGGGCGTCGGACACCTGGACCGACCGGACCGCGTCCGCGGAGAGTTCGCCCATCCGCGCCCGGGCCGCGTCCAAGGCGTTCTCCACCTTCACCAGACAGGTGACGCGGCCGATGTAGCTCGTCCTCACCACGATCGGCCCTCCCGACGGACACCCGTCCAGCGTACCCGCGGCGGGCGGCTCACTCCAGCGTCGCCAGCAGGCCTTGCATCTCCGCCTTCGCGTGGAGGGCGTCCGGGGTACCGGCCTTGTCCGCCGCCGCGATCCCGGCCACCAGCAGCACCCCCGCCTCCGGCTCCCGGCCCAGCCGGCCGAGCGCCTGGGCCGCCATCAGGTACGCCGGGATGTACGGCGACTCCGGGGTCAGGGCGATCAGCTCCCGCAGGATGCGGACGCACTCCTCGTCGTCCCCCGCGCCGGCGTGTTCCAGCGCCAGCCCGTACCGCAGGAACGGGTCGTCCGGGTCGTCGGCCAGCAGGGCTTCGATCTGGTCCATCCGCGGGGTGCGGGGCATCGGTCGGCTCTCCGTGGGGGGCGCGGTCAGCGTATCCGGTACGGCCCGACCGGCAACCGCCCGCCCCGCCGGCGCATCCGGCAGGGTTTGCCCGACCGGCGGCACCCGGCCCGGCGGCGCCGCCCGACCGCGTGGCACGACCCCGCGGCCGGTCCGCTCACTTCCGACATCCCGCAACCCCCGCCTTCCAGCCGGGTTTCCGCCCCGGCCGAATTGATGGGGGTCGGTCAGGGATGTCCGCGTCGGCCGGTCCCCTCGGTCGCGTCCAGTGGGGTCATCATGCGTCTGCCCACCTCGGCCCGCCGGGCCATCTGCACCCTGTTCGTGGCCGTCGTCCCCGCCGCCCCGACGCCGGCCGCCGACCGGGGCAACCCGCGGCGGGACGAGACGGTGGCGGTGGTCGAGCGGGTGAAGGGGGCGGTGGTCAACATCCACAGCGAGCGGACGGTCGGCGGCCAGCCGGACGACCCGTTCCGGGTGGGCGTCCAGCCGCAGCGGGTGAACGGGATGGGGACCGGGATCGTGCTCGACCCGCGGGGGTACATCGTCACCAACTTCCACGTCATCGACGACGTGCAGAGCCTGCGGGTGCGGCTGGTGGACGGCAGCACCTGCCCGGCCCGGGTGATCGCCGGGGAGAAGGAGAGCGACCTGGCGGTCATCAAGATCGACCCGCCGCACCCGCTGCCGACCGTCCCGCTGGGCACGGCCGCCGACCTGATGCTGGCCGAGCGGGTGATCGCCGTCGGCAACGCCTACGGGTACGAGCACACGGTCACGGTGGGGCACGTGTCGGCCCTCAAGCGGGACGTGACGCTGAACAAGGAGGTGGCGTACAAGTCGCTCATCCAGACGCAGACGCCGATCAACCCGGGGAACAGCGGCGGCCCGCTGTTCAACAAGCTGGGGGAGGTGGTCGGGGTGAACGTGGCCATCCGGGCGGGGGCGCAGAACATCGCGTTCGCCATCCCGGTGGACACCATGATCGCCAAGGCGGCGGACATGATGAGCGTGCGGAAGCGGCTCGGGCTGAGGCACGGGCTGGCGGTGACGGACCGGTTCGCCCGGGAGACGGAAGACGGGCCGGTCAAGAGGTGGGTGACGGTCGCCCGGGTGGACGCGGACTCGCCGGCGGCCGAGGCCGGGGTGAAGATCGGGGACGTGATCGACCAGGTGGGCGACCTGCCGGTGGCCACCTCGATCGACCTGGAGCGGGCTCTGCTGGACCGGACGGCGGCGGCCGGGGTGGCGGTCAAGCTGCGGCGGGGCGGGGAGACGGTGCCGGTGTCCACCGCCGGCGGGGAAGCGGTGACGGTGACCTTGGCCCTGGCCCCGACCGGCCCGGCCGCCCCGGCGGACGCGATCGGCCGGCGGCTCGGGGTGAAGCTGTACCCGGTCGGCCCGGAGGCGGTGGCCCGGGCGGACCGGCAGTTGCGGGGCGGGCTGTTCATCCAGGACGTGGCGGCCGGGTCGGCGGCGGCCAAGGCCGGGCTGCAGCGGGGGGACATCCTGATCGGGCTGCACACCTGGGAGGCGATCAGCCTGGACAACGTGACCTACGTGCTGGCCCAGAAGGAGCTGCCGGCGATCACCCCGCTGAAGGCGTACTTCGTCCGCGACAGCCGCATCCGCGAGACGCTGCTCACCCCGGCCGACTGACCGGCGGTGACAGTCCGGCAACAGGGACCGACTTTCCCCCGGCCTTATACGAACCGCCACTACCGGATAGCGGGGCCAGACCGCCCGGCCGGCCATGTCCGGCTGTAGGACTGGGCCTCAACCCCTGTGGCGAACCACCCGGGCCGGCGTCACCGCGTCGTCGGCCGTAGCCTTCAACGGCGGCGGGTGTCCGACCAGCGCCAGCGCACCGGGAACGGCCATCGCCAGCCCGCCGGGGAACAGGGCGTACGGCAGCCCGGCGAAGTGCGGGAACGACACGGCCATCACGCCGAGCGATCCCGCGGCCAGCAGCCCGACCAGCCCGAGTGTGACCGCCCCGGCGGTCCGCGGCTCCCGCAGCCCGCCGGTCAGGGTGACGCCCCCGAGCCAGGCGAACCCCAGCCCCCACGCCAACCCCGCCGCCACCGGCCACAGGAACGCCCCGGCCCCGACCGACCCGTCCTGGACCGCCCCGGCGAGGCCCTTCAGCAGCCCACCCAGCGGTTCGACGGCGGTGGTCACTTCGACTTCCGCCCGGAGCTGCACCCGTCCCTGCACGACGGTCAGCCGGTTGACCAGCGACGCGGCCGACCAGAGGGCGATCCACCCGCCGAGCAACAGCCACAAAGCCCCGGCGGCGAACAGCGGGCCGGACGGTGTGACCAGGCGGGTGGTGCGCTGCCACCGGTCGTAGGCCGACGCCCCGGCGACGGACAGCACCCCGGGGGCGAGCAGCCCGGCCAGCCCGACCAGCAGCGTGACGAGACCGACAACGACCCCGCCGCCGAGGGCCATCAGCCCGCCGGCCGCGGCGACCAGCAGCCCGGCCCCGGCCGACGCAATGCCGGGCAACAGCACGTTGCGGGCGCCGCCGGTCAGCACCCGCGCGGCCAGGGCCAGCAGCACCAGCCCGAGGGCGGCCCCGAGCGGCCGGGCATAATCGCCGTCGGCCAGCGGGGCGTCGGCCGTCAGCTTGTACTCGAAGTGGTAGCCGGTGAACGAGTCGGTGCCGGTGCCGGTGTGCTGGGACACCGCCCCGGCGAGCGGCTTCGGGTCGGCCAGGGTGAGGGCGGTCGTAACGCCGACCGCCAGCAGGATCAGCCCGCCGGCGGCGGCCCACAGCAGGGCGGCAACGCGGATCAACTGCGGCATCGAGGTCGCTCGCTCCTGTCCGGATCACCAGCCGAGACAACAGCCGGGTTCGCCCCCGCCGCCGGTGGCCGCGAACGCCCGCCGGTCGAACGGCAGCTTCAGGTACTCGGCCCGGTCGTACACCACCTGCCCGCTCATCAGCGTGTGCGTCACGTGGGTGGCGTGCTCGAACGGGTCGCCGTCGTACAGCACCAGGTCGGCCACCTTGCCCGGCTCGATGCTACCGTACTCCTTGTCGATGCCGAGCAGCTTCGCCGCGTCCAGGGTGACGGCCCGCAGCGCCCCGGCGTGGCCGAGGCCGTTGACCGCCGCCATCGCGGCTTCGGCCCGCGGGTTCCGCTGTTTCGGCACGTACCCCTCGAACCCGGTGCCGATCGTCACCGCCACGCCCTTGGCTTTGAGGAGCGACGCGGTGCCGAGCAGGGTGTGGAGCGTTTCCATGCTGTCCCCGGGCCGTTGCAGCGTCGGGTGGGCGATGACCGGGATGCTCCGCCTGGCCAGCTCGTCCGCCAGGCGGTACGCCTCGGTGCCGAGGGCGAGGACCGGCTTCAGCCTGAACTCGTCGGCGATGCGGAGGGCGGTGCGGACGTCGTCGGCGCGGTGGGCGGCGAAGATCACCGGCGCTTTGCCGTCCAGGGCGGGGAGGAGGGCTTCGAGCTTGGGCGAACGCCCACCCCCAGCAGGGGGTGGGCTTTGGGACTCTTTGCCTTGCTTGGCACGGTAGCTCTGGGCGTCCGCGAACGTCTTCCGCACCAGCCCGGCGACCGCCATCCGGGTGCCCGGCCCCTTTTCCTTGTTCGCGGTCTTCGGCACTTCCCCGAGGTTCACCACGACCGCGAACGTCGGCTTGAGGGCGGCCTGCTCGGCGGACAGCCCGCGGGTGCGGAACACCCCGGACGTGCCGGCCAGCACCGCCGCCCGGCCGGGGGTCGAATGCACGACGGTGACGCCGTTCGCCCGCAACCACTCCAGCAGCGGCTCGTGCGGGTTGAACCCGTCGAACACCCGCAGGTCGCTCTGATCCGGGCCGCTCTTCTCGTCCTGGTCCTGGTCGGCCGGGCTGTTCCAGGCGCCGCTGAGGCCGGCGCAGGTGAACGGGTCGATGAGGCCGGGCGTCACCTCGGCCGCCCGGACGGTGCGGGCGCCGAACGGCCGCTTCACCTCGGCGGCTGGGCCGACGGCAGTGATCTTGCCGTTCTCGACGACCACGGCCCCGTCGGTGATCGGCTCGCCGACGGCTGTGTGGATGCGGCCGGCCCGGATGTAGAAGAGGCCGGGTTTCGTGGCTTCGCGGGTCTCCGGGGCGGGCTTCGGAGTCGTCGCCGCCGATGGCGGCGTTGCTAAACGGGGTTCGGGGTGGGTTTCGCCGCGGGGTAGCGCGAACCCGCCGTCGCGGTAGGCGCGGTCCGCCTCGTCCGCCGCGTCGAACACCTTCTTGCCGTCGATCCACGTCTGTCGGACCTTGGTGTACACGCTGAACGGCGGGCCGCTGAGCACCACGAAGTCGGCGTCCTTGCCCGGCTCCAGGGTGCCGAGCCGGTGGTCCAGGTGCATCACCTTCGCCGGGGTGCGGGTGATCGTCCGCAGGGCGGCCGCTTCGCTCATCCCGCCGCGGACGGCGATGGCCGCGGTCCGCAGCAGGAACCGGCTCTCGGTGATGAAGTCGTCGGTGTTCACGCACACCGGCACCCCCGCCTTGTCCAGCACCGCCGCGTTCTCCTCGATCAGCCCGATCGTCTCCGCCTTGCCGCCGGGGCTGTCGATCAGCGTCAGCGACACCGGGATCTTCTTGCCGGCCAGCACGTCGGCGACCCGGTAGCCCTCGGAGGCGTGCTGCAGCACCAGCTCGAACCCGAACTCCTCGGCGATGCGGACGGCGGAGAGCAGGTCGTCCGCCCGGTGGCAGTGGAAGTGAACCGTCCGCTTCTTCTCCAGAACCTCGACCAGCGGTTCCAGCGAGATGTCCCGCTCGACCGGCTTGCCGTCCGCCTTGGCCCGCTTCCGCAGGTACTCCTTCGCCTTGACGAACTGCTCCCGCTGGAGGGCGGCGATCTTCATGCGGGTGAACGGCGCCTGCTGCTTGGTCCGGCCGTACCCCTTCGGGTTCTCGCCGTTGGCCATCTTCAGCCCGCCGACGATGACCGCGCCGTCCGGCAGCTTGCCCGTCACCTGCATCGCCTCGACGGTGTCGCCGCGGAGCTTGACGTACACCGTCTGGCCGCCGATCACGTTCCCGGACCCGGGCATGATGTTGGCCGTGGTGACGCCGCCGGCCAGGGCCATGCGGATGCCGGGGTCGCCGGGCCAGACCGCGTCGAGCGCCCGCCCGCCGGGCTGCACCGGGCCGCTCATCTCGTTCCCGTCGCTGTGGGCCGGGACGGCCGGCTTCGGGTAGATGCCGATGTGCGAGTGCGTGTCCACCAGCCCGGGGATGACGACCGCGCCTTTCAGGTCAATCTCTTGCGTGCCGGCCGGTCGGGCAAGGTTGCCCGGTTTTGCGGGGTCCGCGACGACGGCGACCTTCCCGTCGATGACCAGCAGCGACCCGCCGCGGACGGGGGCGTCTGTCGTCCCGGTGTAAATGGTGGCGTTGGTGAGCAACACCGCCGGCGGGTCGGCGGCGACCGCCGGGGGGAGCACCAGCAGTGTGAAGAACAGCGCGGTCCGCATGGGTGTCCTTTGACGACGGAGAGGCCCGGGTTCGCAGAGGCTACACAATTGCTTTCGACCCCGCCAGGGGTAGGATGACGGCGCAGGACGCCTGCCTTCGACCCCTCGGGCCAGGCCGGCCCCTCATGAGGATCTGTCCATGAGCTTCAAGATGCAGCGGGTTCACGTCTTCCATACCGAGGTCTCCGACGCCCCCGGCGGCATCTCGGCGAAGCTGAAGCCGCTGGGCGAGGCCGGGGTTCACCTGGAGTACGTGTACAGCCAGCGGAGCGACACCAAGGCCGGGGCCGGCGACCTGTACGTCGCCCCGATCCACGGGAACGGCCAGTTGGCCGCGGCCAAGGCGGTCGGGCTGCACGAGGTGAGCGAGCCGATCGTCATGAAGGTGGAGGGGGACGACCGGGCCGGCCTCGGCGGCCGGCTGACCCAGGCGTGGGAGTCGGCCGGGATCAACCTGCACGGCCTGGTCATGGCGGCGGTGGCCGGCAAGTTCGTCGGGTACGCCACCTTCGACACCGTCCAGGACGCGAACAAGGCGGCCACCATCCTCGCCGAACTGGGCACCGCCCAGTGACCGTGTGACCGACCCGGGTCAGGCCAGCGGCAGGTCGGACTCGGCCCGGCAGAGGACATCGTGCGCCGCTGATGGCCGCGCCGCCGCCGGCCGGCTGGTCGTCCCCGGCGGCGTACAGGAACCGGCAGGCGGCGTACCCTCGGCCGCCCGCTGCTCGTACCGGGGCCACCCACTCGGCCCGGCCCGGCAGCTACATGTCCACCGGCCACACCCTGGCCGCGGGCGGATGTGGTCGGTGACGCCGGCCTGGGCTACCGCTTCCTCGGGCTGACCTGCCCGGAAGCACCCCTGGATCGAGCACATCCGGGCGTACACCGGGTCCACCCCCAGCCCCGGAAGCACTCGGCCACCTGCCTGTGCGGGTCGAAGGTGCGGTGGACAGCCAGCACCCGGACCCCGGCCGGCGTCCGGTACACCCGCAGATGCCAGTCCGGGTGGCGGGCGACGTACCGGTCGACGGCCGTTCTTGGCCTGAAGCTCGCCGTCAACCGCCCGGCGGGCCAGGCCGGCCGGCGGCCAGCCGCGGCCGACCAACAGCCAGACCAGCACGCCCATGACGAGCAGTTGCAGCCACCGCCGGCGGCGGTACGCCGCCACCGCCACCAGCACCGCCGCCCCGGCCACGTACCAGAGCAAGCCCGGCGGGAGCGGCGGCTCGAAGTCGATGCCGGCGAACAGCACGTCCGGGGTGTTCAGGCAGACGGCCCTGTAGCCGTTGCGGGTGAGGACGGCCACCTCGGCCGACGATCTCCTCCCGGATCGGCAGCCCCGCGGCCCCGCCGTACACCAGCTTCCGCTCCCGCCGGGGGACCGCCTCGCCGGCCCGGATGCGGGCCATCGCCTCGGCCGCCCGCTCGGCGGCGTGCCGCTCGGCGTCGGCCACGCTGGCGTCCGACCAGCCGAACCGGCGGACGGTCACTTGTCGGCCGTCCACCCGGTCGCGGAGGCGGGCTTCCGCCCAGAACTGCGGGACGATCATAGGCGCCCTCGATCGGTAGGCGGGTTGAGATAGGCAGACCGCCCCCGAGAGCCCACCCGCGGCCGCGGGTGGGCTTTGCCCCGAGTCGGGGCCGCCGGTACACTCGGGAGCATGACCCTCTACCACGTCGATCCGACCGGCCGGACCGTGCTGCACGCCATGCCGGTGATGCTGACGGTTCTAGCCATCCTGGCCGTCGCCTACCGGTACTACTCGGCGTTCCTGGCGGCCAAAGTCGCGGCCCTGGACGACAGCCGGGTGACGCCGGCCCACCGGTTCAACGACGGGCAGAACTACCACCCGACGAACAAGTGGGTGCTGTTCGGCCACCATTTCGCCGCAATTAGTGGGGCCGGCCCGCTGATCGGCCCGGTGCTGGCCATCCAGTACGGGTACATGCCGGGCTTGATCTGGCTGGTGGTCGGGGTGTGCCTGGCGGGGGCGGTGCAGGACATGCTGGTGCTGGCGGCCAGCGTCCGCACGGACGGCAAGTCGCTGGCCGAGATCGCCCGGGTCGAGCTGGGCCGGCCGGCGGCGGTAGTGGCGTCCCTGGCCATCCTGTTCATTGTGGTGATCGCGCTGGCCGGGCTGGGGTTCGTGGTGGTGAAGGCGCTCGGCGGCGAGGAGGCGAAGCTGCCGGCCGGGATGGAAGTTCTGGTGCCGGCGGACCGACCGATCGGCGTCACCAACGCCCCACCGGACCGGCTACCGGTGTACGTCTTTCCGCCCGGCTGTACGGTGCGGTACGGCCCGGGGCAGCCAACTTCGGTGCGGGCCGAGGGGTTCACGGTGGCGGGGCCGGCCGAGCCGCTCACCCAGGTGCGGGACGACCGGCACCCCCCGGACCGACTCGGCGGGCGGCCGCCAACCCCGAACGAGCGCGGGCCGGACTTCCTGGTAACGGGACCCAAGTTGCAGTTCAACGGCGACCTGACGTGGCGGCTGCCGCCCGGCTGCAGACAGCTCGTCCCCGGCTCCTCGTGGGGCACGTTCACCATCGCCTGCACCATCCCGATCGCCCTGTTCACCGGGCTGTGGATGTACCGCCTCCGGCCCGGCCGGGTCGTCGAGGCGTCGGTCATCGGCGGGGCGCTCACCCTGGCCGCCGTCGTCGCCGGCAACTGGGTGCCCGGGTCGCCGCTGGAACGCATCTTCTCCCTCACCCGCGAGCAGACCGTCATCGCCCTCGGCACCTACGGGTTCATCGCCGCGGTGCTGCCGGTGTGGCTCCTGCTCGGCCCCCGCGACTACCTGTCCAGCTTCCTCAAGATCGGCACCGTGGCGCTGCTGATCGTCAGCGTGTGCGTGGCCAACCCGCCGCTGCGGGCGCCGACCCTGAACGAGACGTTCCTCAACGGCGGCCCGACCTTCCCCGGCCACCTGTTCCCGTTCGTGTTCATCTGCGTCATGTGCGGGGCGGTCAGCGGGTTTCACTCGCTCGTGTCCAGCGGCACCACGCCGAAGATGATCGACAAGGAGAGCCACATCCGCCGGATCGGGTACGGGGCGATGCTGATGGAGGGGGTGGTCGGGGTGACGGCCCTGATCGCCGCCGCCGCCCTGCCGACCGGACTGTACTACGACATCAACGTGGCCATCGACCGGGCCCCGGAGTTCCAGGCGAAGGTGGCCGAGGTGAACGCCCGGTACGGGTCCGACCCGCTGCACGCGGCCGGCGTTAGCAATGTCGGCCACCTGGACCTGGGCACCATCGAGGAGAAGGTCGGCGGGGAGTCGCTGCGGGGCCGGACCGGCGGGGCGGTGACGCTGGCGGTCGGCATGTCGGTGGTGTTCGAGGACGCCTTCCGCTGGCTCGGCGTCACCGGCGACTGGCTGCTCAAGTACTGGTACCACTTCGCCATCATGTTCGAGGCGCTGTTCATCCTGACCACCATCGACGCCGGCACCCGGATCGGCCGGTTCCTGCTGCAAGAGACGGTGGGCCGGGTGTACGCCCCGTTCGCCCGGCCGGACTGGCTGCCGGGGGCGGTGCTGGCCAGCGGGGTCATCACCGGCGGCTGGAGCCTGCTCATCTACGACGGCAGCATCGACACCATCTGGCCGATGTTCGGCATCGCCAACCAACTTTTGGCGGTGCTGGCCCTGGCCCTGGTGACGACCTGGCTGGTGAACGCCGGCCGGGGCCGGTACGTGTGGGTGACGATCCCGCCGATGCTGTTCGTGGTCAGCACGACGCTGACCGCCGGCACGATCCTGCTGACCCAGCGGTTCCCGGCGATGATCTCCGCCGGCAAGAAGACGACCGGCTACCTGAACATCGGGCTGACGCTGTTCGTGATGTGTACCGTCGGGGCGGTGGTGGTCCTGTCGGCCGCCCGGTGGGTCGCGGTCCTGGGCGGGCTGACACCGGCGAAACCCCGCCAGGACTGACGCCCGGTCCGGCCTGCCGGTAGTGTCTCTGTTTGGCGGGCGGTATGGTTTTCTCCCTCTCCGCTTCGGGGAGGGGGCCGGGGGGAGGGGTCACGCCCCCCGACCCGGCCCGGTGCCCTCGGTCGCGGGGACGGGTCGAGGTTTCACCCCTCCCCGGCCCCTCCCCCGAAGCGGAGAGGGGGAGAAAAGCCCAAGAAACTGAGGCACTACCGGCCTGCCACTGACCTGGACATCGGCTCACCAATCTGCGACCCTCCCGGCCGCCCGGAGGGTCTTGCCCGTGCCCAACGTCGTCCTCGCCCCCGCCCTCGTCCGGTGGCTGACCGTCGCCCCGGCCGGTCCGTCCGCCGGGCGGTCGCTCGCCCTGCCCGGCAGCACCGTCCGCGAGCTGCTCGACGCCCTGTTCGCGCTCCACCCGGCCCTCCGCTCCTACGTCCTCGACGAGCACGGGACGCTCCGCCACCACGTCGTCGCGTTCGTGGACGGGGCGGCCGTGGCCGACAAACGCGCGCTCGCCGACCCGGTCCGGCCGGACGGCGAACTGTTTCTGTTCCAGGCTCTCTCCGGAGGTTAACCGATGGCCGACCGACTGCTGGTGTCCACCCGCAAGGGGCTGTTCGCCCTGGCCCCCGGGTCGGCCGGGTGGCGGGTCGAGCGGACCGCGTTCCTCGGGGACAACGTCACCCTGACGCTCGCCGACCCTCGGGACGGCGGGTGGTACGCGGCCCTCAACCTGGGCCACTTCGGGGTGAAGCTGAAGTACTCCCCGGACGGCGGCCGGACGTGGGAGGAGCGGGCCGTCCCCGAGTACCCAACCGGGGAAACCATCACCCCCGCGGACGGCAAAGACCCGCAGCCGGCCACCCTCAAGCTGATCTGGGCGCTGGCGGCCGGCGGGGCGTCGCAGCCTGGCCGGTTGTGGGCCGGCACCCTGCCCGGCGGGCTGTTCAAGTCGGACGACGGCGGCAAGTCGTGGGAGCTGGTCCGCGGGCTGTGGGACCGGCCGGAGCGGGCCGCCTGGATGGGCGGCGGGGCCGACCTGCCCGGCATCCACTCGATCTGCGTCGACCCCCGTGACCCGGCGACCGTGCGGATCGGGGTGTCCACCGGCGGGGTGTGGGTGACGCACGACGACGGCCGGACCTGGGCGCTGATCGGGGACGGCATGTTCGCCGAGTACATGCCGCCGGACCGCCGCACCGACCCGGCGGTGCAGGACGTTCACTGCCTGGCCCAGTGTCCGGCCGCCCCTGACCGGCTGTGGGTGCAGCACCACAACGGCATCTTCCGCAGCACTGACGGGGCGAAGACGTTCTCGCACGTGCCGGACGTGCCGCCGAGCGGGTTCGGGTTCGGGGTGGCGGTCCACCCGGCCGACCCGGACGCCGCCTGGTTCGTGCCGGCGGTCAAGGACGAGTGCCGGGTGCCGGTGGACGGCAAATTAGTAGTGACCCGGACCCGGGACGGCGGCCGGTCGTTCGAGGTGCTGCGGGCCGGGCTGCCGCAGGAGCAGTGCTACGACCTGGTATTCCGACACGCCCTGGTGATCGACCGGACCGGCGACCGGCTGGCGTTCGGCTCGACCACCGGCGGGCTGTGGACGACGGCCGACGGCGGCGACCGGTGGGAGATGGCCCCGGTGCGGTTACCGCCGGTGTACGCGGTGACGTTCGCCGGCTGAACCGGGCAGCCGGCGACGGTGTCGGGTAGAATCAGGGTGGGACTTGTCACGTTTCAGGGGAACCCGATGCCAACGATCACCGGGGTGGTGCGGAACGGGGCGGTGGAGTGGAAGCCCGGCCCCCCACCGGAAGGAACGGTGTTCGCAGTCGAACTTCCGACGCCGGCCGCTGAGCCTGCGGCTGGAGAGCCGAAGGCCGGGCGCGGGCTGTCCTGGGTGAAAGAGTTTGCCGGGGCGGCCGAGGGGCTACCGCCGGACGTAGCCGAGCAACACGACCACTACCTGCACGGAACGGCCAAACGATGAGGGCGCTGTTTGCCGACACGTTCTACTACCTGGCGGTTGTGAATGACCGTGACCCGTGGCACGAGTTGGCAGCAGACTACGGCCAAGACGACGACATCCGGGTCGTTACGACCGGCTGGGTTTTGACCGAAGTCGGCGACGCCCTATCCGAAACCGCTCGCAACCGGACGATGTTCGGCCGCCTGTACGCCAGCATGCGAGCCAACCCCGACGTCCTGATCGTTCCCTTTTCCGACGAGCTGTTCGACGCCGGCCTCGACCTGTACGCCCGCAGGCCGGACAAGGAGTGGTCGCTGACCGACTGCGTCAGCTTCGTGGTGATGCAGCGCAACGGACTGACCGAAGCGTTGACCGGCGACCACCACTTCACCCAGGCCGGGTTCGTCCCGCTGCTCCGGCCGTGACCCGTAAACGCCGACGCCCCGGCAGTTACCGGGGCGGGCGTCTACGGTTCCACCAGCCGGCGTCACGCCGCCGGGGTCGGGGCGTCGATCGGCTTGACGTTCACCCGCCGGCTCTGGGCGTCGAAGTAGACGGTCCCGTCGGCCATCGCGAACAGGCTGTCGTCCTTCGCCCGCTTGACGTTGCGGCCCGGGTGGAACTTCGTGCCGCACTGCTTGACGATGATGCTGCCGACGGTCACGAACTCGCCGGCGTAGGCCTTGATGCCCCGCCGCTGGGCGTTCGAGTCCCGCCCGTTCTTGACCGACCCCTGACCCTTCTTGTGTGCCATGACGGCGTACTCCGGCCGGACGTTATGCGCAAGGATTGAGTATCCTAGCGGGGCCGGTCGGCGTTGACAAGGCGGGTCAGGCCAGGTCCGCCGCCAGGCTCTCCCGCACCCAGTCCGGCAGCGGGTCGCTCGCCTCGGCGAACCCGTCCGCGGTCAGGGCCAGTTGCCACGTCCGGGCCGGGTCGGCGAACGCCGCCGCGGCGGCCGGGTCGAACCGAAATTCCACCCACCGGGCCAGCCCGACCAGCGGGTCGGCCACCCGCCCAGGCAGCGATGCGGCGGCGACGACGGTGCCGTCGTCCGCCCGCAGCGCGAGTACCCCGCCGGTCGCCGCCCGCCGGACCGCGGCCAGCCGGCGACCCGCTCGGCTCCCGTCCTGGCCGACCCAGACGGCGGCAGTCAGCCGGCCGGCCCCGGGGAGCAGCCCGGCGTACCAGTCGAGCGCCCGCTGCACCGCCGCCCGGCCGGCCGTCGCCCGGGCCACCCGGGCCAGCTCCTGCATCCGGAACCAGAGCGTCTGCCGGTCCTCGAACACGACGGTGACGGCCGGCCCGACCCGCACCCGCCGGCACCGGTCCAGGTGGGCGTACCGCACCCCGACCGTGCGGTCGTCGGGGGCAAAAGCCGGGGCCGATAGCGCGGTCATGGGGCGGTTCCCGGGGCGGCCGCCGGCCGCCGGCCCGGGACCGGCTGCGTCGGGGCGGCCGGGTGAACGCATCCGACCGGGTCAAGCAGGTAGAGCTTCCTTATCAGATACTATGACCGATTCGCACACGTCAGGGCCGGCAAACCCGCCGAGCTTCACACACCTTTCCCAGTCCGCCCTCGGAACGACCGCTACAAAGCGACCCCGCCGGGCGGTTCCGCCCGGCGGGGTCGAGATTTCACGCGGCCCATGTCACGCTCAGTCCGACCCGCTGAGCGCGTCGATGGCCTCCTGGCGGGAGTCGTACAGCGCCCACAGGGTGTCCAGGGCGGTGGTGCGGAGCAGCTCCCGGATGCGGGGGTTGACCCCGGCCAGCACCAGCTCGCTGCCCCGCGGCTTCACCCGGGCGTGGCACTGGAGCAGGAAGGTGATGAACGCCGACCCGAAGTACCGCACCCCGGCCAAATCGACGATCAGGTTGGACGGCGGGTCGTCCTTGAGCGGGGCCAGGACCATGCTGGCGGCCGGCTGGAGCAGGTTGTCCGGCAACTGCTCGACCTCCGGCGACGGGACGATGACGGCCACGTCCCCGTGCCGTTTCACCTGGAAGTATTCGTTGGCCAGCGGGGTGGCGGCTTGGGTGGTCATGGGGGGAACATCCTATCGGGAGGACGGGGGCGATCCGTCGGCCTCCCAAGAGTAGTCGGACCGCCGGCCGGACGCAAGCGCCGAGGACCGACGGTTGCGGTCGGGGCACAGGCGTGGTCAGATGACGGGCATATCCGTCGGCGGTCGGAGGTCGTCCCGATGTGTCGGTATCGCCCGCTCGCGGTCCTCGCCGTGCTGCTGGTCCCATCGGCCGCCGTCGCCTGCCTGTGGGACTTCGACACGCTCCAACAGGAGCGGAGCCGGTTCCCGGACGCGCTCGAACTCATCACCGGCAAGTTCCTCCGGCACTCGCCCGAGTTCTACGAGTGGCGGGCGAAAGACCGGCGGGCGAAGCTGGCCGCCGCCCCCACGAACCTGGCGTACCGGGACGACCTGGCCGTCGCCCTGGACAAGCTCGGCCGGCACGACGAGGCGATCACCGTGGCCACCGAGTCGGACCGGCTCCGCCCCGGCCGGTACGAGTCGGCGGCGAACCTCGGCACGTTCCTGATCCACGCCGGCCGGCTGGAGGACGGGCTGGCCCACATCCGCCGGGCGATCGCCCTCAACCCAGACGCCCACTTCGGCCGGGAGGTGTACCAGGCCAAGTTGGTCGAGTACGTGCTCAGCCGGCGGAAGGACGGCAAGCTGGTGCTGCCGCTCAGTGGCCCACACGCGGGTAGCTTTGCCCGGTTTGTGCTGGAAGACGCACCACCGCCAGCGCTGGCCGAGCGGCAGGCGGCAATCAAGGGCGTGCTCGGCATGATGCGGTTCGGTCATCACGACTCGCCGGTGTTGCTGGACGCCCTCGGCAGCCTACTGGCCGACCGCCCTGACAAGCCTGATGCGGACGCCAAGCGGTTGGCGGCCCGGGCGTATCTGAAGGCGAGCTACGAGGCCAAGGAGACGGACGCTGTGCAGAAGTATCGGGCGCGGGCCAAAGAGGTGTTGGAGATGCAGTCCCCACGACGGGACGCCTACGGACAGATGGCGCTTGAAGACCTCGAAGCGGATTTCAAGCGTGAGCTGGTTGAGGCGAAGGCGTGGTACGACGAGTTGCGGCAGAAGGAGATCGGCTGGGTTCGGGACGGGGCCGACCCGGACGCCGAGTTCGCCAAGCTGTACGCCGCCGACCCGGCGGTGTCCGCGCCACCCGAGTACGACGGGCCGACAGTGGATGACATCTACAAGCGGGCCATCCTCACCGCCGGGGCGGTTGTCGGCTTGGGCCTGCTCGGCACGCTGACTCTAGCTGGAGTACTGATCTGGCGGGTGTATCGGGGGCGTGTGAAGTAGGGTCCGCTGTGCGGACCGTAGGAGCGCCGCCGGTCCGCACAGCGGACCCTACACCGCGGCTGATCCGCGTAGGGTGCGTGGAGGCTTTGCGCAACGCACCGATGGGACTTCCGCCCTGAGATGACACCATTGCGGGGCCGGTGCGTTGCGGTCGCAGAGCCTCCTCCACGCACCCTACACCGCCTACGAACTGCTCGACCAGCCGGCCCAGCCTCGCCACCGCCAGCTTCGCCGTCTCTTCCACTTCCTTGTGCGACAGCGGGCCGTCACCCAGGCCGGCGGCCTTGTTGGTGATGGTCGAAATCGCCGCCACCTCCAGCCCGAGCCGGGCCGCGGCTTCCGCCTCCATCGCCGTGGACATGCCGACCGCGTCCGCCCCGATAGCTGCCAGTGCCCGAATCTCGGCCGGCGTCTCGTAGCACGGGCCGGTGAGGGCCGCGTAGACGCCGGTCGGCAGGGCGGGATCGAGTTGCTGCAACAGCGACAGCAACCGGGGCGAGTAGGGCGTCCCGACCTCGCCGAGCCGCGTCCAGGCGTCGCGGTCGAGCAGCTTGAGGTGGCCGCGGAGCAGCATCAGGTCGCCGGGGTTCAGGTCGCTCCGGATGCCGCCGGCCGCGTTCGTCAGCAGCAGCGCCCTCGCCCCGAGTTCGGCCACGACCTCGACCAGCCGTGTCACCCGCTCCCACGGGTGGCCTTCGTAGAAATGCACCCGCCCGGAGCAGACCACCGTCGGCGTCCCGGCCCACGTACCCACCGCCAGCGTGCCGCGGTGCCCGGCGACCGTCGGGCCGACCAGCCCCGGCACGTCGGCGTAGCGGACCGACGCTGCCGGCGTGAACCCGGCCGTCACCCCGCCCAGACCGGACCCGAGCACCACCGCCGCCCGCGGCTTCAGGGCGTCGGCCGCCGCCCGCACGGTGTCGAACCCGTCGCGCAGACCCTGCGTCGGTTTGGGGTTTGGTTCCCTCCCCCCTTGTGGGGGAGGGATAGGGTGGGGGGTCACGGCCGCACGCCTGAACGGGGTCTCGGAAGTGGCAACAAGTCGTGGCCCCCCACCCTTGTGGACGGTTGCGGCGGTTTTGTAGGGTGTCGTTGAGGAGGCTTTGCGACGAAACGCACCGGCCCCGCAACGACTTCGGCCCTGGGGCGGAGTCACGACGGTGCGTTTCGCAGAGCCTCAACGCACCCTACAAAACCGCCGCAACGGACCACTAGCCCCCCACAGGGGGAGGGAACCAGACGGACGCACTACGGCCGCTCACGACTCGCCGTCCGGCTGCTTCGTCCGCACCGTCTGGACGATCAGCTCGGCGCACCGGTCCACCCCGAGCCGGTCGCTGTTCAGGGTCAGGTCATACCCGACCGGGTCGGCCACGTCCCGGTCCACCAGCTCGGCCAGGAAGGCGGCCCGGCGGCGGTCCCGGGCGTCCACCTCGGCGACCGCCTCCGGCTCGGTCAGCCGGAACCGCTGGGCCAGGTACTTCACCCGCCGCGGGGTCGGGGCGACCACCCGGACGGCGACGGTCGATTCGGCCGGCAGCAGGAACCCGGCCCCCCGGCCGACCAGCACCGACTGGCCCCGGGCGGCCAGGGTGAACACCAGCCGGGCGACGGCCGCCACCTCGGCGGACGGCGACCGGCCGGCGACGAACTGGGCCGCCGCCCCGGCCGCCCACAGCCGGGCGGTGGCCGGCAGGTCGGCGGACAGCTCGGCGTGCCCGGCCGGGTCCAGGGCCAGGAAGTCGAGCATCTCCTGGGTGAACACCTGCCACCCGAGCCGCTGGCCGACCGCCTCGGCGATGGTCCCGCCGCGGCTGCCGGCCTGCCGGCTGACGGTCACGGTCAGCCCGGCCGGCCGGGTCATCACCGGCGGCGGGGTGGCCACCCCGCGGTAGCCGTGGAGGGGCGGATCGAGCGGATTGGTGGGGGTCACTGCGTCACCTGACAAGGTGACAAGGTGACGGGGTGACAAGGTGACGCCAGTGATTCCTCACCCTGTCACCCCGTCGCCTTGTCACCTTGTCAGATTTCATCCCGCGGTTCCTGCCGGCCGAACAGCCACATGCCGAGCAGGGTCAGCCCGGCGGCGGCCGCCAGCAGCGTCCCCCAGGCGGTGGCCGGGTCGGCCGGGGCGTACACGTCCAGCGTCTCCGGACGGACGGACGCCAGGGCGGACGTGGCCTCATTATAGAGGAGCGACTTGGTGTAGAAGTTCAGACTGAGCTGCTTCAGGCTGCCCGGCAGGTTGGCCACCAGCGTCTCGAAAAAGAACACGTACACCAGCCCGACCACGGCCGGCCGGCGGAACACCGCCCCGATCAGTTGGAACAGGGCGGCGAACCCGACCGTCCCGGCGACCGCGGCCGGCCAGTAGGTGGCCAGCGCCCGGCGGCCCAGCTCCCCGCCGCACAGGCAGAGCACCGCGAACCCGCCGACCGACGCCAGCAGGCACCACGGCAGGACGCCGAGGAGCTTCGCCAGGTAGATGGCCCACCGGGGGAGCGGCCGGGTGGTCAGCCAGATGAGCGTCCGCCCCTCCCGCTCCCCGCCCATCGCCCCGGACGCATACGCCAGGGTGAACAGCGGGAGCAGGAACCCCAGGTACATGGTGAACACCACCCACCGGCTGAAGTTCAGGAACGCCCAGTCGTCCAGGTACTGCCGGTCCGCCAGGACGGCCCGGAACGGCCCAGTCAGGGCCAGGTTGACGGCCGCCGAGGTGGACCCCATCGGGAACGCCTGGAGCTGGTTCAGCCGGTCCGGGGCGTTGCGGAAGGTGGACTGAAACCGGAACGAGTACCGGTTCGGCAACCCCCACCCGGCCGGCCCGTGGGAGATGACGGCGACGGTGACGGCCAGCACCCCGAGCAGCCCGGCCGCCACCCAGCCCATCTGCCGGACCCGCCACTGCCGGCGGAACGCGAACCCGACGAGCGCGGCGAACGCGGCCACGGCGGACGGCGGGCGGGGCGGGGCGGACAGGGTTTGCATCCGTTGCTTTCCGAGGGTTTGAAGTCTCAAAGCCCACCCGTTGCAACGGGTGGGCTTTCGTGGGTCAGAGTCTCCGCGAGCCGGGCGGCGAAGTACGGAGCTAACGAGCTCCCCTTCGACCCCAGCCCGTTGAACAGCCACAGCCGCGAGTCGGCCGGGTGCCGGAGGAGGGTCGGCCGGCCGGCCGAAATCACCGGGCGAACGGCGGCCTGGTGTTCCACCACCTCGACCGGCCGCCGCACGAACGCCCGTAGTTTCGCCAACACCTCCTCCCGACCGGCGTCGGTCGGCAGGGTGTCGAGGTTGTCCCGGTCGAACGTCGCCCCGACGCGGAACAGGTCGTCGCCCAGCGGCACCAGCCAGACCCCGTGGTGGACCACCCGCGTCTCGGCCAGCCCGGGGATGCGGACGGTCAGAATCTCCCCCTTGGCCGGGTGAAACCGCACGTCCGCAAACCACGGGCTGGCGGCGTCGCCCACCCCGCGGCAGAACACCACCCGGCCCGCCGTCAGCCCGAGCCGGGGCACCCGCACCCCGTCGCCGGACAGGTCGAGGTCGGTGGGGGCCAGGTCGGCGGTCGTCACGGACAGCGACCGGCGGCTAGCGTCCAGGTAGCGGCCGGTGAGCAGGCGGCCGGCGGTCGGCATCTCGAACCCGCCGAACGGGGCGGCCAAGTCGTCCGGGTTCACCGGCGGGTTCGGTGGCCGCACCCACTCGCCGAACCCGCCCGCCTTCGCCTCGAACGCCGCCCGCTCGTCGGCCGACTGGAACAGCCGGACGCTCGGCCCGGGGAGAAAGAACCGCTCGCCGGTCTCGGCCTCGGCCCGCCGGTAGTGGGCGACGGCCGCCGGCCACAGGTCGTCCAGCCGCCAGGTCTTGGCCAGCCGCTGGCCGGTGACCGGAGTCATCAGCCCGGCCGCCACCCGGGAGGCGGTTGCCGGCTCGCCGCGGTCGATCGCCGCCACCGCCACGCCCCGCCAGCGGAGCTGCCAGGCGAGGGCGGTTCCGGCGATCCCCTGGCCGACGATCAGGGTGTGGCAGTTCACGCCGTCGCCCTACGCCGGCCGTAGGGTGCGTGGAGCGAGGCTTTGGGAGCGCAACGCACCGAAATGGCAAGCCCTCCATCGGATGTGACCGTCACACCGGGCGGACCCGTTGCGGGGCCGGTGCGTTGCGCTCCCAAAGCCTCACTCCACGCACCCTACGGTCACTCTGTCACGTCTTGCCGCTGCCGCCGAGCAGGTAGCCGAGGATGGCGTGGGCCGAGTCGTCGAGCGGCTCCAGCCGACGGACCTCGATCAACTCGTCCACGACCAGGTTGCCGAAGGCGGTGAAGAACCGCTGCGGGTGGGTCGCTCGGACCACCACCCCGCCGTCCGCCAGCACGTCGCAGCCGAGCACGTCCGGCAGGGCCAAGAGGCGGCGGGCCAGGTCGCGGGGCCGGTCGGCGTCTACCCGCACGCTGAGCGGGAAGTCGTCCATCAGGTCGCGGATCTGTTGCAGGGTGCCGACGGCCGCGATCCGCCCCCGGGCCATGATGACGACGTGGTCCGTCAGCTTCTCCAGCTCTTCGAGTTCGTGGCTGCTGATGAGCAGGCACTTCCCCTGGGCGGCGAGCGACCGGAACAGGTCGAGCAATTCCTGCCGGCCGACCGGGTCGATCCCGGACAGCGGCTCGTCCAGCACCAGCAACCCCGGGTCGTGGAGCAGCGCCTGGGCCAGCTTCACCCGCTGCCGCATCCCCTTGGAGTAGCCGCGGAGCTTGCGGTCGGCCCGGTCGGTCATGCCGACGCGGTCCAGCACCGCCCCCGTTCGCCTGGTTGCTTCCGAGCGGTCATACCCGCACAGCCGGGCCATCTCGTACACGAACCGTCGGCCGGTCAGGTCTTCGTAGAAGGCGTCGTGGTCCGGACAGTAGCCGACGAGCAGCCGCGCCCGCCAGTCCCACGCATCGACCCCGGCCACCGTCACCCGGCCGACGGTCGGCCGCACCTGGCCGGTGGCCAGCTTGATGAGCGTCGACTTGCCGGCCCCGTTCGCCCCGACGAGGCCGGTGATGCCGCCGGTCAGTTCCAGCGTCACCTGGTTGAGCGCCAGCACCGGGCCGTACCACTTGGAGGCGTGCTCGAAGAGCAGGAGCGGGGGCGTCGTGTTCCGGGCGACGACGGACGAGTGACGGGCCGGCAGTTGAATCGCCAGCGGGGTGCGGTCGGTCTGGGTCGTCGTACTCATGGCCCCTCGTTCGTCGTCAAACCTGATCGGCGTAGGGCGGGTCAAGCCGGCTTTGCGGCGCCGACCCGCCGGCGTCGCAATCGGTCCCTGCCCGGGCCGGCGGGTCGGCGCCGCAAAGCCGGCTTGACCCGCCCTACGAAATCACGAAACCACTTCCACCGCCTGTACCCGCCGCCGCAGGTAAAGCAGGCACCCGGCACACACCCCGGCGACCACCGCCGCCGCCAGCCACGTCTCCGGTTGCTCGCCGGCCCGCTTCGGGTCCAGCTCCACCCCCAGGCACCACGCCCCGACCAGGTACAGGTCGTTCCACAGGTCGATCAGCCGCCACCGCGGGTCGAACTTCTGGCCGTCCACCAGGAACGCGGCCAGCGTCCGGCACAGGACGAACACCCCGGCCCAGACCATCACCAGCGGGACCGTCCGCCGGACCCACACCGCCGTCGCCACCAGCAGCAGGCTCAGGCAGACGGTCAGCACCGCCCCGTACCCGAGGATGCCGACGAACGCCCGCCAGTGGTCGGTGTAGTACGTCTGCCAGTCGTACAGCAGCCCGGCCTGGACGAATAGCACCAGGGCCGGCAGGGTGGTGAGCAGGTTGACGAACGCGGCCGCCCCGAGCGCCTTGCCCAGCACGTAGTGCCACCGGCCGATCGGCTTGGACAGGTAGAACGGCAGGCTGCCGTGGTGGAAATCGTTGCCCACCAGCACCGCCCCGGCCAGGGCCAGGACGATCATGCTGATGTACCCCTGGAACCAGATGAAGTTGGCGTAGGTCTTGCCGGAGCCGTTGAGCGCCAGGGCGTCCAGGAACTTGGTCAGGTCGCCGGCCTTCACCGGCACCCCGGCGAACGTGACCGTCTGGTTGGCCGTCTGGATCTGGATCCAGACCACCAGGTACTGGCCGTAGAAGAAGAAGAAGAAGACCAGGGCGGCCAGGGCGTACAGCCCCCAGAACAGCTTGCGGCGGGCCATCAGCCGCAGCGCCACCCGGGCCATCGCCAGGCTGCCGCTGGTCGGCCCGCGGAGGTCGCCCCGCCACGGGCGGTAGCGGAGCAGGGTGTCGGTCGGGGTGGGCATGTCAGGAGCCGCGACCGCAAGGAAGCGGCTGGTAGGTCGGGGGGTGTGCTGCCATTCAAGCCGCTCCCTTGCGGTCGCGGCACTCGTCGCGGTTGACCGTCCGCAGGAACAGCTCCTCCAAACTCTCGTCGTCCCGGACCACCGCCCGGACGACCAGCCCGGCGGTCGCCGCCAGCTTGAAGAAGCCGAGATTCGACCACCCGTCCGGGACGGCCACCCGCAGGTCGCCGCGGCCGTTGTCGTCCAGCACTCGCACCCCCTCGGCGGTCAGGTCGCCGCGGAACCGGGCGAGGCCGTCGCCCTGCACTCGCACCCGGAACCGGTCGGCCCGGACGGCGCACAGTTCGTCCACAGTCCCCTGCCCCATCACCCGGCCGCCGGCCAGGATCACCACCCGCTCGCACACCGCCTGCACGTCCGCCAGCAGGTGGGTGCTGAGCAGGACCGACTTGCCGTGGTCGGTGCCGAGTTCCCGGATCAGGTTGAGCATGGCGTCCCGACCGGCCGGGTCGAGGCCGCTGGTCGGCTCGTCCAGCAGTAGCACCGGCGGGTCGTGGACGAGCGCCTGGGCGAGCTTCGCCCGCTGCTTCATCCCGGCCGAATACTCCTCCACCCGGCGGTAGCGGGCCTCGTCCAGCCCGAGGTAGCCGAGGACTTCGTGCGCCCGCCGGTGGGCCTGCCGGCGGCTCATGCCGTACAGCTCACCGGCCAGGGCGACGTACTCGACGCCGGTCAGCCCCGGCACTAGGGCGTCCGCCTCCGGCATGAACCCGACCAGCCGGCGGAGCCGCCAGTTGCTCGCCGAATCCCGGTCCCCGCCGAGCTGCTTGTCGAACACCTGGCCGGTGCCGGACGTGGGTTCGATCAGCCCCATCAGGATTTTGAGCAGCGTCGACTTGCCGGCCCCGTTCGGGCCGAGCAGCCCGACCCGCCCCGGCGGCAGCCGGAGCGTGACCCCGTGCAGGGCGGTGAACCCGCCGAACGTGCGGGTGACGGCGTCCAGTTCGAGCAGCGGCGGTTGGCCCATCGGTCCCGTCGGCTCCGCCCCGGGGGTGTGAGGTCACGCGGCCATTCTACCCCGGCCGTCACTCCCGACGGGCCGGGAATCCGACGCCAGCCGGCCGTCCACCGGCTGAGCGACCGGCCCAGCCTCCGGGGCTTGCCTCGCTTCACCAGACGACCGCCGGCCTTGTCTTTGCAATGCAAAGCATATCACGCAGTCGCACTCGCGGCCAGCGAGAATGCCTGGCCCGCCGAGGTCTGCCGGCAAACGTTTTGACGGCCCGCCCGTATGGGAGTACCGTGGGCGACACCGCCTCCCGCCACCCGTCTGGACCCACCCGTATGGACGAAGCGACGATCGGCCGGTTCATCACGGACACGTTCGCCGGCGTCACGACCGCGACCGCGTCCGGCAGCACCTTCTTCTTCGCCGGCCCGGAGCAGAAGATCCCGTTCGCCACCATCGTCACTGCCGACGACGAGTACGACAAGGTGTCGAACCTCGACCGGCCGGGCGTGTTCCGGCTGAACGTCGGCGTCGGCAAGAAGACCTTTCAGTCGCTGTTCCCGGCCGGCGGAGCGGACCCCGACTACACCGCCCTGGACCGGCTCATGCCGCACCCGGTGTACGGGAAGATGTACTGGGTGTGCGTGCTCAACCCGTCCGCCGAGACATTTCGAGAGATCCAGCCGTTGCTGACGGAGGCGTATGAGATGGCCGCCCGGAAGCACGGCCCGGCGTGACCCGGAGGGGATGGGATGGCTGACCCGAACGACCCGTTCGACCTGGACCGGTTCGTCCAGGCTCAGGCCGGCGACTACGAGCCGGCGCTGGCCGAGGTCCGCGGCGGGCGGAAGCGGTCGCACTGGATGTGGTACGTCTTCCCGCAACTCGCCGGCCTGGGCTACAGTTCGATGGCCCGTCGGTATGCGCTCTCCGGGCTGGCCGAAGCCGAGGCCTACCTGCGGCACCCGGTCCTCGGGCCGCGGTTGGTCGAGATCGCCGAAGCGGCCGTGGCGGTCAAGGGGCGGTCGGCCCTGCAAGTGTTCGGCAGCCCGGACGACCTGAAGCTGCGGTCGTGTGCCACCCTATTTTCGCTGGTGTCGCCCTCGGGGTCGGTATTCCACCGGCTGCTGGAGAAGTACTTCGAGGGCGAACCGGACGGGCAGACGTTACGGCTGTTGGGCCGCTCGCCAGAGGCGCGATAGCGCTTCGTCTGCCCGAAACTACGCGCCGTCTCGAGGATCGCCCCGGGGGAGGGCGAGGCTCCTGCCGAGCCGGGGAGCGCGTGGGCAAGCGCCGTGTCCTGTTCCGGTGGCAGCCGAAGCTGTGACTTCCGCCCGTTGCCGCAGGCAGGCGGCTCGGCAGGAGCCTCGCCCTCCCCCGGGGCGGTCGGGGGTGAGGCACGACAGTCGTTGCGGGGCGAAGGCGGCCGGCCCGGTCAGGTGGTGTAGTCGGCGTTCAGCCGGACGTACTCATCGGTCAGGTCGCAGGTGTAGAAGGTGCAACGGCCGGTCCCGAGGGTGAACCGCAGGGTGAACGTCACCTCCCGGTTCTGCCGCAGGTAGGCGGATGCGGCCGCCGCGTCGAACGGCAGCGGCCGGCCCGCTTCGTACAGCAGCGTGTCGCCCATCCACAGCGACAGGTCGCGCTCCTCGAACGCCACCCCGCTGTACCCGGCGGCGGACACCACCCGGCCCCAGTTCGGGTCCGCCCCGAACACGGCCGTCTTCACCAGGGCGCTGTCGGCGACCGTCTTGGCGATCTGCCGGGCCTCGGCGTCCGACCGGCACCCCTGGACGTGCAGGGTGACGAGGTGCTTGGCCCCCTCGGCGTCGGCCGCGATCTGCCGGGCCAGGTCGGCACACACCTGCTGGACGGCCCCCGCCAGGGCGGTCAGCCCGGCCTCGTCCGGGAACGGGCCGGCCGACCCGTTGGCCAGCAGGAACACGGTGTCGTTGGTGCTGGTGTGCCCTTCCACCGAGATGCAGTTGAAGGTGGACTCGACGGCCGGCCGGAGGATCGCCTGGGCGGCGGCCGGGTCGAGCGGGGCGTCGGTCATGACGAACCCGAGCATGGTGGCCATGTTCGGGCCGATCATCGCCGCCCCCTTGGCGAACCCGGTGACGGTGTGTTCACCCACCCGGCGGGTACTCACCTTGATCCGGGTGTCGGTGGTCAGGATGGCATGAGCGGCGTCGGACAGCGCCTCGGCCCCCGGCTTCGCCGCCGCGACCGCCTTCGGGATGCCGGCTTCCAGAATCGGCATCGGCAGCGGCCGGCCGATGACGCCGGTGCTCGCCACCAACACCTGCTCCGGGGAGCAGCCGATGTCCCTCGCCACCAGCTCGGCCATCCGCTCGGCATCGCGAACGCCCTGGTCGCCGGTGCAGGCGTTCGCGTTCCCGGAGCAGACGACCACCGCCCGGACGTGGGCGGCCGGCAGCCGTTTGCGGCTCACCTGGACCGGGGCGGCGCACACCCGGTTCTGGGTGAACACCCCGGCCGCGGCGGCGTCGGTGTCGCTGAGGATGACGGCCACGTCCCGGCGGTCCGGCTCAGACCGGAGGCCGGTGACGACGCCGGCGTAGCGGAACCCGCGGGCCAGGTGCCAGGAGTCGGTCATGCGTGTGGCGACGGCGAAAGGCTGCCGGCCCGCCCGCCGGCCGGTCCGACGGGTCCACCGGCCGGGTACAGTGTAGCAACAGCGAAGGGAGCGCGATCCGGATCGTGTCTTCTCTCCCCCTCTCCGCTGCGGGGAGGGGGAGCGAGACGGGCGGCACTTCCCGCCGGGTTTCGTTTGCCCCGCCCGACGGACCGGCTTACCATGTCGCCGGCCCTCCCACCCCTCCCGGACCCGCTCATGTTCCCGCTCCTCTTCGCCGGGCTGGCCGCCGCCGCCCCGCCGGCCCTGACCGCCACCAAGACCGACACGGCTGTCGAGTTCCGCCTAGGCGACGAGCTGGTGACGCGGTACGTGTACGCCGGCACGGTCCGTGTCGAGAAGGGGGACGGGGAGAAGCCGCTGGCCAAGCCGTTCTTCTACCCGCTGACCCCGCCGGGCGGGCCGGGCGTCACCCGCGGCTGGCCGATGGCCCGCGGCACCCCAGGGGAGACGACCGACCACTTCCACCAGAAGTCGGTCTGGTTCTGCCACGGGGACGTAGAGCCGGGGTGGGTGAAGCTGGCCAGCAAGTCCGCCGACCGGCGGGCCGGCGGCGTGGACTTTTGGAGCGAGGCGGCCGGGCACGGGCGGATCGTCTGCGTCCAGGTCGGCGACCCGAAACCGGCCGGCCCGTCCCGGCTGACCGTCCCCACCCGCAACGAGTGGCGGACGGCCGACGGGCTGAAGCTGCTGGACGAGGACCGCACGATCACCGTGTCCGCCCTCCCGGCCGGGGTGCTGATCGTGGTGGACGTCACCCTGACCGCGTCCCAGGGGCCGGTCACGTTCGGCGACACCAAGGAGGGGTCGATGGGGGTACGGGTCCACGACGCGATGCGGCTGACGGCCAAGGGCGGCGGGACGATCACCAGCAGCGACGGGACGGCCGCCAAGTCGCCGGCCAAGGACAACCTGCCGGTGTGGGGCCGGCCGGCTGACTGGAACGACTACAGCGGCACCGTAGACGGCAAGCCGGTCGGACTGGCCGTCTTCGACGACCCGGCGAACCGGCCGCGGGCGAGCTGGCACACCCGGGCCTACGGGCTGATGGCCGCCAACCCGTTCGGCCGGGCCAAGTCCGGGTTCCCGTCGCAGAAGGGGAACACGGAGCTGGTGACGCTGGCCAAGGGGCAGACGCTGCGGCTGCGGTACGGGGTGTACGCCCACACCGGGGACGCGGCGAGCGGGAAGGTGGCCGAGGCGTTCGCCGCGTTCGCGGCGGGGAAGTGAGCGGCTAACCGCCGCTCACTTCTTGTCCTTCTTTTCCTTCGTCTCGTCCTTCTTCTTCTCGCCCGGCGGCGGCGGATCCACCAGAATCACGACCTGCTTGATCCGCAGGTCCTCGGGCGTCAGCTTCTCCGCCGGCACGGTCTTGGGCCGCAGCAGGGTGATCTCGACCGGCTGGCCGGCGGCCAGGTCGGACCGGTCGGCCGCGTACCCGAACGCCCACCGCGGCTGCCGCAGCGCCTCGGCCTCCTTCGGCTTGTACGTCTGCCGCTTCCCCTTGTCGTCCCACTTGGGCGGCAGCTTGGCCCACCGCACCACCCCGTCCGGGTGGAAGGTCAGCTCGACTGTCTCCTTCTTCCCCTCCTTGACGCTCACCCGCGGCCGCCGGCCGTAGCCGGACAGGCGGACCGCCGCCGGCCCCTGCACGGTGACGGACAGCGTCTCGTCCCCCGCCTCCTTGACCGTCACCACGACCGGGTCGCCGAACGGCACGTACCCGGCCCAGTCGGGCGGCTTGCCCGGCTTCTTGTCGGCCTTCGGGTCGTCGGCGGAGGCGAACACCGCCAGCCCGAGCACCAGGGCAGCGGCGGCGAGCGGGCGGGGCACGGCGGACCCTCAGGGACGCACGGGCGGCTACCCGTTAGACCCCAGGCCGGCCGGCCGGTTCCGGAAAAACGACGGACCCCGCCGGCCGGCGGGGTCCGTTGCCACGGGCCGTCCCGGCGAGGTCAGCCCCCGAGGCTGCGGCCGAACGTCTGGTACGTCGGCATCTGCGGGGTGAACGAGTTCTTGTACCCGGTGGACGGGTACGACCCCGGCAGCGGCAGCGGGCTGGCCCCCGGCTGGGTGGTCTGCTTCGGGTCCGGGGTGCGGCCGAGCAAGGTGTTGATCGTCCGGACGACGGCGTTGTTCTCGATCGTCCCGGCCACCACCCGGCTGATGTACTTGGTGGTGCCGCTGAAGATGTTGGTGGCCGTGTCGGTCGGCTGGACGACCAGCTTGTTGGTGTCGATCGGCTGGTAGCTCAGCCCCTGGGCGGCGGCGGTGCCGGTGGTGCCGAGCAGCCCGACGACGGCCAGTGCCCCGGCCGCGAGCAGGCGGCGCATACGGTCCCCCTTCCGTGAGGTCGCCCCGGGAACCCCCGCCCCGGGCGTGCAAAACCGGCGGACGATACCGTCGCCCGCCGGCCTGTCAAGGGGGAACTGCCGGCCGGGAGTGTCTCCGATTGGTCCCCTCCCCCTTGTGGGGGAGGGGTAGGGTGGGGGGGGCAGCGCTCCCGCCCGGTCCAGAGTCTCCGACCTGGCACGCGCTCCCGCCCCCCCACCCCTAGCCCTCCCCCACAAGGGGAGGGGACCAAACCCCAAACCGGAGACACGGCCTTCCGGCCCGGCCTACGCCCCGTACTTGCCCAGCCGGCCGGCGTGGGCCATGGCCAGCAGCATCAGGTGCTTGGCCTCGAACTGGCCCAGCCCGCCCCGCAGGCAGTGCCGCTCGCCGAACTCTGTCACGTCGTCCGGCCGGCAGGTGTCCGCCGCCAGGATCGTCGGCACCGGGTGCCAGGAGTGGGACTTCAGCCGGCTCGGAGTGCTGTGGTCGCCGGTGACGATCAGCACGTCCGGGTTGAGCGACCGTACCTCGGGGATGATCGCGTCGAACTTCTCGGTCATCTGCACCTTGGCCGGGAAGTTGCCGTCCTCCCCGGTGCTGTCCGTGTACTTGAAATGCAGGAAGAAGAAGTCGTAGTCGTTCCACACCCGCTTCAGGCACGCCACCTGGTCGTTAAGCGTCTGGCCGGCGTCCAGGATGTCCATGCCGACCAGCCGGGCCAGCCCCTTGTACATCGGGTAGACGGCGATGGCCGCCGCCTTCAGCCCGTACAAGTTCTTGAACGTCTCGATGGCCGGGTAGGTGGCGAACCCCCGCAGGGTCAGCCCGTTGGTCGGGGCTTCGCCCTTGAGCACCTCGGTCGCCTTGGCGATGAACTCGTTGGCCACCGCCGCCGTCCGGGCCGCCGCCGGGTCTTTGCCGGCCGCCGCCAGCGGCTTCACCCCGACCTGCTGCGGGTCGGTGTCGTTCACCGCCCCGCCCAGCCCGTCGCCCCGGAACACCACCACGAACCGGTGTTCCTTGACCGGCTCGACGAACACCTCCACCCCCGGCACGGTGATCGTCCGCAGCTTGTTCACCACCTCGACGCACCGCTCCGTGGTCGGCCGGCCGGCCCGGCGGTCGGTGATGGTGCCGTCCGGCCCGAGGGTGCAGAAGTTGCCCCGGATGGCCACGTCCCTGGCCCCGACCGGGAAGTTGATGCCGAGGGCTTCCAGGATGCCCCGGCCGATCCGGTACTGGAGCGGGTCGTACCCGAACAGCCCGAGGTGGCCGGGGCCGCTGCCGGGGGTGATGCCGGGCAGCACCGGGAGGCTCAGCCCGCAGACGCCGTCCGCCGCCAGGGCGTCCAGGTTCGGGGTGCGGGCGGTCTCCAGCTCGGTCCGGCCGCCCTTCTGGATCGGCAGCCCGCCGAGGCCGTCGGCCACCAGCAGCACGATCTTGGTGTCGGACGGTTCGCGCAGCTCGTGGATCAATTCGTGGGTGTTCATGGTCGGGGAAGTTTACGCCGGCCGCTGTGTGACGTACAGTAGCTGGCAAGATCGTCCTTAGTCGTTGGTCCTCCGTCCTTTGTCTCGGCTTCGCCCGGGCAGGATACGGGGGGCCAGAGACCAGACGCCAAGGGCCGGGGACTCCGCCGATGCAACTGCCCGACGAGTCGATCGAGTACGACTTCAAGCGGCTGCTCTCCCCCCCGGCCGAGCCGTGGACCCCGCTGGCCGAGCTGCAGACCGAGAACTTCCTCAGCCCGGACCGGCTGGAGCCGCTCAAGCCGCTCCTGAACGCCGTCCGCGGCAAGGTGGCGGCCGACCGGGAACTGGTCAACCCGCCGGCCAAGGAGCTTCCGCTCCAGCCCGGGTTCATCGACCTGCCGCAGAAGCTGCTCGACGGGTTCCGCAAGCGGGGCGAGGGGAGCGAGCTGGGCAAGATCCAGCGGCTGGCCCAGCGGCTGCGGGACAACTGCGACCGGGTGGTGGTGCTGGGCATCGGCGGCAGCTACCTCGGGGCCAAGGCGCTGTTCGACGCCCTCTGCCACACCCACCACAACGAGCTGCCGGCCAAGATGCGGATGGGCCGGCCCCGCATCTACTTCGAGGGGAACAACCTCGACAACGACAGCCTGCAAGACCTGCTTGAATTGCTCGAAAACACATGCGTCGACCCGGACATCCCCGAGGAGCGGTGGGGGCTGACGGTCATCAGCAAGTCCGGCGGCACCCTGGAGACGGCGGCCGCGTACCGGGCCGTCCGGGCCGAGCAGACCAAGTACTACGGGGCCAAGTCCGAGTTCCTCAAGGCGCTGTGCGTGCCGATCACCGGGCCGACCGGCAAGCTGCGGAACCTGGCCAAGGCCGAGGGGTTCACCGACGACGACATCCTCACCATCCCGGACGACATCGGCGGGCGGTACAGCGTATTCACCCCGGTCGGCCTGCTGCCGGCGGCGGTCATGGGGCTGGACGTCCGGGCGCTGCTCCTCGGGGCGGCGGCCATGACCAAGCGGTTCCTGGAGGAGCCGGTGGACAGGAACCCGGTCCTCCAGTTCGCCGCCGTCAACCACCTGATGAACGTCGAGCTGAAGAAGAACATCCGGGTGATGGCCGTCTGGAGCAAGAAGCTGGAGTCGGTCGGGTTCTGGTACGACCAGCTCTTGAGCGAGAGCCTGGGCAAGGCGGGCAAGGGGGCGACCCCGATCACCAGCGTGTACACCCGCGACCTGCACAGCCGCGGCCAGCAGCACCAGGACGGCACCCGGGACAAGGTGATCAACAACCTGTACGTCCGCAGCCCGAAGCACCCGGCCGTCCTGGTCGGGATGGCCGACCGGAACGAGGACGACCTGAACCGGATCAGCCGCAAGGGCTACCCGGACCTGCTGGACGCGGCCTTCCAGGGGACCAACCAGGCGTACCTGGAGTCGGCCCGGCCGACGGCCGACATCGTCCTGCCGGTGCTGACCGAACACACGGTCGGCCAACTGCTCCAGATGCTCATGCTGGCGACGGTAGTGGAGGGGCGGTTGGCCGGGATCAACCCCTACGGCCAGCCGGGGGTGGAGGCGTACAAGAAGAACATGATGGCCGTCCTGACCGCCACCCCGAACCTGCCCAAAGGGGAGGTCCGGGACCAGGCCAAGGGGGTGTGACGGCCGACCGGCGGCGGTGGTACACTGGACCGGGGGCCGCTCGGCCCCCGGTCGCCGTTTGCGGAGGGCAGCCGGATGCCGTCGCCGTTCCCGGGGATGAACCCGTACTTCGAGCAGCCCGGCCAGTGGCGCGAGTTCCACACGGACTTCCTGGTCGAACTCCGCCGGGCGATCAACCGGGTGGTGGGGCCGAAGTACCGTGCCCACCTCGAAGAGGCGCTGTACATCGACGAACAGGGGGACGGGGCGTTCGCCATCGCGGACGTGGCCGTCTCCCGCTCGCCGGTCCGCGTTCCCCGGGGGCAACCGGCCTGGGCCGCGGTGACAGCCGCTCCGGTCACCGCGACCCTCCCGCGGTGGGTCCAGCGGACCCGGCGGTGGCTCACCGTCCGGGATTCCAAGGACCGGACCGTGGTCACCGTGGTCGAGCTGCTCAGCCCGTCGAACAAGTCGAGCGGTGACGACGGCGCCCGCTACCGGGCGAAGCGTCGGAAGGTGCTGCGGAGCGAGGCCAACTTCGTCGAGATCGACCTGCTCCGTGGCGGCCGGCGGATGCCCCTCGACCGTCCGCCGGACTGCGACTACTGCGTCCTCGTCAGCCGCCGCCAGGACCGCCCGCGAGTCGGGGTGTGGCCGGTCCGCTTGCACGAGCCGCTGCCGGTCATCCCGGTCCCGCTCCGCCCGGGTGATCTGGAGCCGACAGTCGCGTTGAAGCCTGTCCTGGACCAGGTGTACGACGCCGGTGACTACGCCGCCGACTTGTACCGCGGCCAGCCGGACCCGCCGTTGTCAGCCGAAGACGCCGAGTGGGCCAGGCAGTTCCTTCCGCCGGCCTGACGGCTACGACCGCAGGGAGGCGAGGACGGTCGGGATGTCCGACCACTGCCAGCCCTCCTTCAGCTTCCCGTCCCGGGTCCGCAGCCAGGAGACGCCGGCGAACCGGACGGTGCGGCCGGTCGGGGTGAGGCCGAACCCCGGGCCGGTGTGGGTGCCGACCGCCGACCACCGGACGGCCACCTCGTCCCCGTCCCCGAGCACCCCGTCCACCGTGACCCGCACGTCCGGGAAGGCGGTGACGAACGGGGCGTACTGCCGCTCCCGGAACTCGGCCGGCCCCCGCAGCGGGCCGTCCCCGCCGCCGCACAGGCTCTCCTCGTCCAGCATCTGCTCGATCAGCTCGGCCTTCCGCTCGTTCCACACCCCCTCGAACCACCGCCGGGCCAACTCGCGGACGTCCGCACTCATCGCTCGCCCCCTTTCGGTGCCGGGACCGGTTTGAGCCGCTTCAGGGCCACCACCGCCGACCGGTCGTCGGGTTCGGACCGGACGCCCGTCGGCCGCTCCTTGCCGGGCTGGAGCAGCCGGACTCTCAGGGTGTCGCGGTCCGCCCACTCCAGCCGGCCGGGGAACGTCTTGCCGGCGTCCGGCCCCTCCCCCATGAGCAAATCGAACGTCACCACCGGACCCGATGCCGCCAGCACCCGCACCCGCCCGCTGGCGATCGCGTCCGCCTTGTTCGTGACCGTCACCCGGTCTCGGGCGAACGTCATCCGCAGGTCTTTGAAGGCGTCCGCCGGCGAGTCGTAGCCGTTCATCGCCATCCCGGTGACGGCCCACGGGCCGGCCACCCGGGCGTGGACGCTGGCGGCGGTCAGCCCGGCGAGCAGCGCGAGCGTCGGCAGCATCGGTCGCCCTCCGTCAGCGCATCCGGTCGACGACCCCATACCAGGTGGCGGCGGCCCCGAGGCTGGCGAACAGTCCGAACAGGCTGAGCATCACCCCGACCACCCCGCGGGCGACCGGCTGGCGGCGGGATCGGGCGGCCCGCATGGACCGCACCCCGAACCGCACCCCGGCGACCGCGTATCCCATCATGACCGCACAGGCGACGAACCCGGTGACACCGGACACCCACTGCGGGATCCAGTGCCAGCGGCCCGCCATGTCGTGCGACAAGAGCGACATGATGACCCCGAGGCAGCCGAACAGGGTGGTCGCCCCGCCGAGGACGACGGACGCCAGCCCCCACTCGGCGGCCGCCTCCCAGGTCGCCTCGAAGTCGTCCAGCCCGTCCGGCTCGGCCATCGGCGTCACCCCTTCGCGACCAGTTGGCGGGCGCAGGCGGCGGCACCGATGAATCCGGCGTCGCTGCCGAGCTGGGCGTACCGGATCTGCACCTTGCTCGCCGGGTAGCTCAGCCCGAACCGGCCGACGTACTCCTTGATCTTCGCCAGGAACGGCTCCCCCGCCTCTGACATGCCGCCGCCGAACGCGATCATCTGCGGGTCCACCGTCGCCATCATCGCACACGCCCCGAGGGCCAGGTAGTAGGCGGTCTCGTCCACGATCTCCTGGGCCAGATGGTCCCCGGCGGCGGCCACGTCGAACACCTCCTTGGCCGTCAGCTCGCTCCCGTCGGCGTCCCGCAGCAGCTCCCGCAGCCGGGTCGGCCGGCGGTCGGCGGCCATCGCCTCCCGGGCGCGGGCGACCACCCCGGTCGCACTGGCGTACGCCTCCAGGCAGCCCCGCCGGCCGCACCCGCACAGCCGGCCGCGGTCCGGCAGGTCGATCCGCAGGTGGCCGACCTCCCCGCCGTGGCTGTGCTCCCCCTCGATCACCTTCCCGTCCACCACGACCCCGCCGCCGATCCCGGTGCCCAGGGTGAACAGGACGAAGCTGTTCACGTCCCGCCCGGCCCCGACCCAGAACTCGCCGAGGGCCGCCGCGTTGGCGTCGTTCTGGAAGGCGGTCGGCTTGTTGAACACCCGCTTGACGTGGTCCCGGACCGGGACGTTCCGCCACGGCTTCAGGTTCGGCGGGTCGAGGATCAGGCCGAGCTTGATGTCCATGAGGCCCGGCGTCGCCACCCCGATTGCGGCGACCCGGTCCAGCGTCAGCCCGGCCGCCTTGACCGCCTGGCGGATCGCCTCGCACATCGTCTCCAGCCCGGCCTCCTGGCCGCGGTGCGGCTCGGTCGGCAGGCTGACCGCCGGGGCCGGGTCGCCGGCGTCGTCCACCACCGCCGCCTTCATGGTGGTGCCGCCGACGTCCAGCCCGACGTAGTACTGCGTGTCCGGCATATGAAAAGCCCGACGAGGGGGAGGGTTCTGGTCCGGATGTTGTATCTGAGGGTGAGGAGTCTCAAAGCCCACCCGTTGCAACGGGTGGGCTTTCGGCCGGGCGGCGGTTCCCGTAACATTTCGGCCCACCGGCAGGAGGCTCCGATGCGGTCGTCCCGGCTCGTTCACTGGCTCACCCTGGTCGCCATCGCCGGGCTGTTGTTCTTCCCGAACCTCGGGGCGCACAGCCTGTGGGACATGGACGAAGGGGTGAACGCCGAATGCGGCCGGGAGATGCTCGAAGCCGGGACGTGGGTGGTGCCGACGTTCAACTGGGAGCTGCGGACCGCCAAGCCGGTGCTGACCTACTGGCTGCAGCGGCCGGCGTACCAGTTCTTCGGCGTCAGCGAGTGGTCGGCCCGGCTGCCGTCGGCCCTGCTCGGCATCGGCACCGTGCTGCTCACGTATGAACTCGGCCGGCGGATGTTCGGCCCGCTCACCGGGCTGCTCGGCGGGGTGTGTCTGGCCAGCACCATCCAGTTCAGCGTGCTGAGCCACGCGGCAACGCCGGACGCCCCGCTCATCTTCTTCACGGTGCTCGCCTTCTACCTGATCTGGGTCGGCCACGAGGGCGACCGCCGCGGGTTCCTGGTCTGGCCGGGGGTGGCGTGCGGGTTCGCGGCACTGGCCAAGGGGCCGGTCGGGCTGGCCTTCCCGGGGTTCGTCACGCTCGTCTACTTCGCCTGGAACCGGGAGCTGCGGCGGCTGTTCGACCACCGGCTGATGTGGGGCGTGCTGCTGTTCCTGCTGACCGCCGCCCCGTGGTACGGGCTGGTGGCGGCCGAGACCCGGGGCGAGTGGCCGAAGGCGTTCTTCCTGAACGAGAACCTGAACCGGGCGACCACCCCGCAGGAGAACCACCGCGGGCCGGTGTGGTTCTACGTCGGGTGCGTGCTGGTGCTGTTCGCCCCGTGGAGCAGTGTCATCGGGGTGACACTGTGGGACGCGATCCGGGGAAGCCGGCAAAGCCCACCGACGCCCGGGGGTGGGCCTTCGACCGACACCCGCGCCTGCCGGTTCCTGCTGGTCTGGGCGACTGCGTACCTCGTCATCTTCTCGGCGGCGGCGACCAAGCTGCCGAACTACATCGCCCCGCTCTACCCGCCGCTGGCCCTGCTCACCGCCCGGACGCTGGTGCGTTGGGCGACCGGCGCCTACGCCCTGCCCCGGTGGGTGATGCCGGTCGCCGTCGGCGGGGTGGCCCTCACCGGCGTCGGGTTCGGGCTGGGCCTGCTTGTCGCGTCCGGCACGCTGGCCGTCGGCGGCAGCGGGATGCGGACGTTCCCCGGGCTGGAGGCGTGGGCGTGGGTCGGGCTGCTGCCGGTGCTCGCCGCGGGGGTGATGGCCTGGGGGCTGCGGGCGGGCAACCGCCCGGTCGTGGTCGGGGAGCTGACGGCCGCCGCGGTCGGGCTGGTCGGGGTGATCGCCGCCGGGCCGGTGCTGGTCGTCGATCAGTTCAAGGCGGCCAAGTCGCTCGCCCGCGACTCCGGGTGCGTGCGGCCCGGTGAGGACGTGCGGCTGGCGTCCCTGCACTACTCCGCGGACAGCCAGAGCCTGGTCTTCTACGCCCGCCGGCGGGTGGACATCCTGTACACCGCCGACCAGGCCGCCGACTTCCTGGCCACCCCGCGGCCCGGCTACCTGTTCGTCCCGGCGGCGGTGTGGGAGGGGGGGCTGGCCGCCCGGCTGCCGACCGCCCAGGTGGTCGCCCGGCACTACGACTTCTACCGGCACGCGGACGTGGTGGCCGTCTGGAACGGCCGGTGAGCCGGCCTTGGGGAGGGCGAGGCTCCTGCCGAGCCGGGGAGCGCGTGGCAACGGCCCGAAGCCTCACCGGTGACGGCTACGGACAGAGGGTGAACCGGTTGCCGGGGGCTGACGGCTCGGCAGGAGCCTCGCCCTCCCCCAAGGCTGTCGCCGACCATGTCGGCAATGGACAGCGGGGATTCGGCCCCGACGTCCCGGTCGCTGGTGCCAGCGATGGGTCGGCCGTGGCGGATGCGGGCGACCTCCAGCTTGAGCAGTTCGACCGCCGCCTTGAGGCTGGACGCCGGGTCGACCAGCGCGGCTCGCAGGGTGCGGACGGCGTCGAAGACGGCATCAGCCCACTCGTCCCGGCGAACGGCAGCGGCGGGCATGGCGGCACCAGATGTGAACAAAAGAACACATCAAGTGTCGGTCATGATTCGCGGAAGTCAAGTCGGCGGGCGATGCGAGATTTGACGGGACGTGATTGGACGGTTAGCTTGGCTGGCGAGGCTCGGTGTCGGCCAACGGTGGCAGACTCGCCGCGTTAGGCTGCGCTAGGTGCAACTTGATCATGAGTTCGGCCACCAGAGGCGGAGACGCGGATGGCTCGCTGGTGGAAGGAGCCGTACACTCAGGAGAAGGCGTTGGCCGCCGGCGTCCACGATTGGGAATGGCACCCCGTCGTTGGTCCGCCGGATGCGCAGTGGATTTACTACGTCGAGGTCTGCCAATTCACCTTCGCCTTCTTCTCCCTGGAAATGATCCGGCAGTACCTGGAGTTCTACTCGAAGAAGGTGCTGCCCAGCTCCAAGATGTCCGGCCCCCTGTGGCATCCCGGCGGATACAACCAGCGGTGGTTCGAGCGACTCCCGCTGCGCCTCCGCAAAGAGCCGAAGCGGCAGCGGGTGGTCAAGGCTTTGGAGCAATCGCTAAAGGATTTCGCCCCAGAAGGGGAGGCAGGCTGAACCAATCGCTGCTGCTGGCCGCGTTCCCAAAGCGGGCCGCGGCAGGTGAGCGGAATCATTCGGCTCCGCCGGCGGGTGTTAAATCAGGGCGGAGGTGCCGCATGACTGCGACCAAATCCGTCGTCCACAGCGACCCCGACATCCTGGGTGGGACGCCGGTGTTCGCCGGCACACGGGTGCCTCTCAAGGCGCTGTTCGATTACCTCGGCGGCGGGCGGCCGCTGGCCGAGTTTCTGGAAGACTTCCCGCCGGTCAGCCGGGAACAGGCGGTGGCTGCTCTCCAACTCGCCGCCCGGTCGCTACTGGTTCGGCCTACCCTTCACTCCGATCGTTGACGCCCCGACGTTCGACCGTTGGGCGGTCCACCCGCACCCGGCCGGCGAGGATGTGCGGGCCCCCGGCTTGCAGGTTCCGCCCTTCCCGCACCAGGTACGGCGGCTTCCCCTGGCTCTCGAAGTACACCCGCGCCAGCACCTCGCCCAACAGCCCCAGCGACACCGCCTGCACCCCCATCAGGGCCGCCGTCACACCCAAAAGGAACAGCGGGTTCGCGGTCATGCCGGGGCCGGAGGTGTACTTCATCACCAGCGCCGCCGCCACCCCCGCCCCGCCGAGCGCCAGCAGGATCAGCCCGAGCAGGCCGAACAGGTGCATCGGCCGGGTCTGGTAGCTGGCCAGGAACTTGACCGTCATCAGGTCGAGCACCACCCGCACCGTCCGGGACAGGTTGTACTTCGACTGGCCGGCCGTCCGCGGGTGGTGGCGGACCGGCACCTGCACCACCGCCGCCCCCTGCTGGACCGCGAACGCGGTCAGGAACCGGTGCATCTCGCCGTACAGGTGCAGCCCGTCCACCACCTCCCGCCGCATCGCCCGGAGGGTGCAGCCGAAGTCCTTGAACGGCACCCCCGTCACCCGCCGGATCAGCCAGTTGGCGACCCAGCTCGGCAACTTCCGCAGGAGCAGTTTGTCGTGTCGGTCGGCCCGCTGGCCGAGGGCCACGTCGTACCCCTGGTTCAGCTTGGCGAGCAGCAGCGGGATGTCGGCCGGGTCGTTCTGCAGGTCACCGTCCATGGTGACGATCACCCGGCCGGCGGCGTGGTCGAATCCGGCCTGCAGCGCCGCCGACTGGCCGAAGTTGCGGCGGAGGCGGACCACCTTGAACCGCGGGTCGTGGGCGGCGACCGAGGCCAGCTCGGGGAAGGTGCCGTCGGTGCTGCCGTCGTCGATGAGGACGGCTTCCCACTCGGGCGCATCGGCCAGCGCGGCCCGCAGCCGGGCGGCCAGCGGGCGGACGTTCGGTGCCTCGTCCTTCACCGGGATGACGACGGACAGTTCGGGCATGACGCGGACTCCATTCCGCTTCGCGGTAGTCATCAAGTCGTCAAGTCTTCAGGTCTTCAAGTCCGTTGGTCTCCGACTTGAAGACCTGAAGACTTGACGACTTGATGACTCATTTCACCACCACCTCGGCCATCGCCGGCTCGTCGCCGAACTTGACGAACGACTGCACCCGGATCGGCACCCCGGCCCCGCGGGCGTCCAGCAGCTCGGCCACCAGCGCGTACCGGCCCGCCGCCCGCAGCGGCGGCACCGCCAGCGTCAGGTCGATGGACTCGCCCGGGGCGACCGTCCGGTCCAGCAGCCCGGCCCGGTCGCGGTACACCGTCTCCAGCTTGTCGTTGGCGATCTGGTACTGCAGGTGGATGCCGGCGAACGTCCCGGGCTTGAACGCCCACGCCTCGTTCGACCGGTTGGTCGCCCGCAGCCGGACCGCGAAGGGTTGGTTCGCCGGCACCGGGTTCGGCACCGGGTCCAGCCAGGTCAGCTCGGAGCGGGCCGGGCCGGGGACGTACACCGCGTCCACCCAGTGCCGGAACCGCTCAGGGGTGTGCGGCTGGCTCACGGAGACGAGCCAGCCTTCGTACCGGTCGAGGAACTCGTCCATCGCGTAGGTGCGGCCGAGGGAGATGTGGCCGTAGGTCGGCCACAGTTGCCGGCGGGCGTCGGCCAGGGTGCCGTCCGGGGAGAGCAGCACGACGATGGCAGACGCCAGCCCGGTCCGGTCCGCCCCCTGCTTGCAGTGAATCAGCACCGGGTACTCGGTGTGATCCAGCACTTCCACCAGCCGCCGCAACTCGGCCGGCGGCGGCAGCAGGTACGCGGACAGGGTGACGTCTTCCTGCGAGATGTTGGCCGCGTGGGCGGCCCGGCTCTCGGCCAGATACCAGTCCGCGTCCCGGGAGACGCCGCGGAGGTTGAGGATCGTTTTGATCTGCCGGGCCTCGATCAGCTCGGCCAGAGCGGGCCCGGACGGCTGGGCGCAGCGGTACACCTTGCCGGGGACGACGGTGTGCCGGTTCGACCCGAACAGGACGCGGCCCGCTTCGGCCGCGACCGCCAGCCCGGCGAGGCCGGCTAGGGTGACGGCGATCGTGCGTCGAGACATGAACGGTATTGTGACCTACCGTCGAAATTGACGCTAGGCGAAGTGGCCGGTCCCTACTTCTTCCGCTTCGCCTCGTACTCCTTGATGAACTTCTCCGGCTCCTCTTTGAAGGCGTCCCGGCAGCCGGAGCAGCAGACGTAGTAAGTGGTCCCGTTGTGGGCCACCGTGATCGTCCCGCGGCCACCGGACACCACGCACTCCGGCCCGGCCGGCACAGCCGCGAACGGCTCCCCCTCCTTCGTCGCCCCGACCCGGTATCGCCGGCTGTACGCCCCGGCCCCGGGCGGCTTCGACTCCAGCCGGTACAGGAACCGGTTCGCGTGCAGCAGGGAAATGACCAGCCGCTCGGGGTCGGACCCGGACGGCTGGCCGGTTCGGTCCAGGGTGAGCGTTCGGTCCCCCTGCTTGCCGGTCACTAGCTTTCCGGCGAACGTCTGATCCTTCTTGTCCGGCGTGGTGGCGGTGAGCGTGAACCCGCCGTCGGGTCGGGGGCAAAGTTCCCACTTCGAGAATTGCTTGCCGTCGGCGAACGTGGCGACCAGCCGCGGGCCGCCGGCGAACTCCCAGCCCCAGGTGATTTTCTCGGTCCAAAAACCGGTCTGCGGGCCGTCCGGGGTGCCGGTCGCCTTCCACGAACCGACCAGCGGGTTGAAGACTTGCAGGGCGGCGACGGCAGTTTTTTCCGGCCCGTCGGCGGCGAGGGCGGACACGGCCAGCGGGAAAACCAGCGCGAGCATGGGCCACCCCCGGATACGAAAACACGCCGCGTCAGCGGCATCTCGTCCCGTACGACAAGACGCCCCCGACGCGGCGATGTTCCGAAGTCCGACCCGTGGCCCCGTTTAGCGGGGCTTGCGGATCGGCAGGCGGCGGGCCGCCGGCTGGGCCACCCGGGTCTCGATTGCCGGCAGCTGCTCGGCGATCCGGTTGTGGAGCACCACGCTCGGGGTCGGCTCCTCCTCCAGCTTGCGGGTGTGGATCTCTTCCCGGTCGATTTTGACCGTGGCCGGCGCCTCGATCCCCAGCTTCACCCGGCCCGGCCCGAGGGCCACGACGGTCAGGCGGATGTTGTCCCCGATAACGATCGTCTCGCCCGGCTTCCGTGTCAGGACCAACATTGTGCATCCCTCCTGGATCTGTGACCGCGGGTCGGTTTGCGGCCAGCGTGAATGATTCTTCCGCAAGTATGATGCCACCGTCCGTTTTTGCCCGCACAGCCGGTGAGAGCGGAAGAAACCTCACCAGACCGGCGATCCAGCAACCGTCATCACAGCCAACACTGACCTCGCCTTTCGAGAACTCAGCCCGTCAGAGCCTCCGGATCGGCTCCGGAGTCTAGAGCGCAACTTGAGCTACACAGAGGCTAGCTAACTTAAAATCCTCGTGTCAAGCCCAATTTTTCAACCCCACCTCAACCGCCGGCAAATCCGGTCGATCCGTCACACTATACCTTTCGCTCCAAGTCACCTTACCTTAGCGCGCTTTCTGGATGCCCTGAATTCTCTGACCGCATCGCCTTTACCCGGGGTGCCGATCTTGGCGAACGTTCGGACTCGGCCGCCACGCCGGGTTCGCGTCCGGAGGACATCATGCGCACCCGTTTCCCGCGGTTGGTAGCTACGTTGGCGGCCGGCGTCGTCTCGGCCGCCCCGGTCGCCGCCCAGGTGTACGCCACCCCCCTGCCCCACGGCCCCGGGTCGGTGGCTCTGCCGCTACCCGGCGGGCCGCTGGCCGCCCCGGTCCTGCTGCCGGTCGGCGCCCCGACGGCCGCCCCGGTGGCCATCTACAACTACCCCAGCCCGCTGACGGCCGCCCAGCCGTCGGCGATCAGCGGGTGGGCGGCGACCGGGTGCGAGTCCGGGGCGTGCGGCCCGCGGTTCTACGGGTCGGCCGACTTCCTGTACGCGGCCGCCCAGGGGACCAGCCTGCCGCCCCTGGTGACGGTCGCCCCGGCCGGGGCGGTCGTCCCGCCGGCCGGCTCCCTGTACACCCCGGCCCCGATCCTGTTCGGCGGCCAGCACCGGGAGGGGGCCGCGTTCCGCCCCGGGTTCAAGCTGAACTTCGGCTACCTGTTCGGGGAGGGCCGGAACGGGGTGGACGCCGGGTTCTTCTTCCTCGGCGGGCTGTCCGAGGAATTCATCGGGCTGACCACCCCGGTCGCCACCCTGGCCCGGCCGTTCGTCGACGCGGGCGGCGGGGTGCCGGTCCAGTCGGCCCTGCGGGTGGACGGGATGACCGCCTCCCTGGACACGTTCACCGCCGGCGGGGACGTGAACTGGCGGCACAACCTGACCCGGGACTGCAACAACCGGATCGACCTGCTGGTCGGCTTCCGCTACCTGCACCTGGGCGACTCGGCGGACGTGTGGTCCACCATCAACGTGGCCCCGGGGGCGGCGGTCCTGACCCACGACTCGTTCCGCACCCAGAACAACTTCTACGGCCCGCAGGTCGGGGTGGACGGCCGGTTCATGATGAACGCCCGGTTCACCCTCGGCCTGCTGGCCAAGCTGGGCATGGGGGCGTCGGTGGCGAGCGCGAACACCGAGGGGGTGTCCACCGCCACCGGGATCGTCGGCCCGGTCGGCCCCGGCCTGCTGGTCCAGCCGACGAACACGGTGGCCGTCCGGGACAGCTACTTCGCCGTCGTCCCGGAGGCCGGCGTCCGGCTCGGCTACCAGATCACCGACGGGCTGAACTTCGGGGTCGGGTACAACTTCGTGTACTGGAGCAAGGTGCGGCGGGCCGGCGACCAGATCGACCTGACGGCCAACGGGGCCGGCCGGCCGGTGTTCTCCAACCGCACCGGCGACTACTGGGTGCAGGGGTGGACGGCCGGGCTGGAGTGGAAGTACTGACCGATAATGACGAATGACCCACCAATGACCCACCAATGACGAAGGGAAGGCCAAGCCCCTCGGGGTTCGGAGCCTTCCCTTCGTCATTGGTGGGTCATTCGTCATTGCTACAATGCTCCGGGCTGCCCCCCCACCCGGAGAACCACAGATGTCCGCGTTCCTGTTGTTGGCCCTGGCGGTCGGCGCCGACCCGGTCGAGATCGCCGGCCTGAAGGCGACCCCGCCGGAGGGCTGGAAGGTCAAACCGCTGCCCGGCGGGTCGATGCGGCTGATGCAGTTCACCGTCCCCAAGGCGGCCGGGGACGCGGTGGACGCCGAGGTGGCGGTGTTCGCCCTGTCCGCCAGCGGGACGGCCGAGCAGAACCTGAAGCGGCAGCTCGACAAGTTCCTGGACGACAACCGCAAGGAGGTCCGGGCGACCACCAAGTTCGGGGCCATCGACGCCACCTACCAGGACGTCACCGGGACGTTCAAGAAGAAGCCGTTCCAGGCGGCCGAGAAGTTCACCCCGGTGCCCGACTACCGCCAACTGTACGTGCTGTTCGAGAAGGACGGGAAGCAGTACTACCTGTGGCTGCTCGGCCCGGCCAAGACGGTGGACAAGCACAAGAAGGGGTTCGAGGACTGGCTGAAGAGCTTCAAGTGAGCACACCCCTGAAAGCCCGCGGACGATCGTCCGCGGGCTTTGCGTCATGACCCTGTTCTTCGACTACGCCCTGCCCGACCGCCTGATCGCCCAGCACCCGGCGGCCCGGCGGGACGACGCCCGGCTGCTGGTCGTCCGCCGGGCCGCGGGCGAGATCGAGCACCGCACCTTCCGCGACCTGCCCTCGTTGCTGTCACCCGACGACCTGCTGGTGCTGAACGACACCAAGGTGTTGCCGGCCCGGCTGGTCGGCCGGCGGGCGAAGACCGGCGGCCGGTGGGAAGGGCTGTTCCTCCGCGAGACGCCGGCCGGCGACTGGGAACTGCTGGCCCAAACCCGCGGCTACCCGGAGGCCGGCGAACGCCTCATCACTGACAGCGGCCTGTCACTGGAGCTGGTAGGCCGGACGGGCGACCGCCACTGGCTGGTCCGGCCCGACCCGCCGGGGCCGCCGGCGGATTTGCTGGCCATGCACGGCCAGGTGCCCCTGCCGCCGTACATCCGCAAGGGGCGGTCGGACGCGGCGGACCGGGAGCGGTATCAGACGGTGTACGCCGACCGGCCCGGGTCGGTCGCCGCCCCGACCGCCGGGCTGCACTTCACCCCCGAGGTGCTGGCGGCGCTGGCCGCAGCCGGTGTCCGCACGGCCCGGGTGACGCTGCACGTCGGGCTGGGGACGTTCGCCCCGGTGAAGGCGGCCGACCCGACCCAGCACGCAATCCACGCCGAGTGGTGCGAGGTGTCGGCCGATACGGTGACGGCGATCCGGTCAGCGAAGGCGGCGGGCGGGCGGGTGATCGGCGTCGGCACGACCACCGCCCGCACCCTGGAGACGGCCGCCCGGTCCGGCGAGCTGGCCCCGTTCCGCGGGGAGAGCGACCTGTACATCCACCCGCCGTACCGGTTCCGGGTGCTGGACGGGCTGGTGACGAACTTCCACCTGCCGCGGACGACGCTGCTGTTGCTGGTGCAATCGCTGACCGGCCCGGACCTGCTGCGGCGGGCGTATGCGGAGGCGGTCGAGCGGGAGTACCGGTTCTTCAGCTACGGCGACGCGATGCTGATCTTGTAGGGTGCGTGGAGGCTTTGCGCAACGCACCGTGGGGCCAGCCCGGACCGGGCGACCGAGCCCACCGGCGGGAGCCGGGGCCGGGGGAGGGCGAGGCTCCTGCCGAGCCGCACGCTTCGCCGGTCGGAGGCGTTTACCCATAGGCCGGGGCGTCACCCCGGGGCGCTCCCCGGCTCGGCAGGAGCCTCGCCCTCCCCCGGCGCAGCGTCTGGACGAAGCCCGACCGTCACCGAGCCGATGCGCATCACCCGCCGGAACCCGACGCCATGCCCCACGTCCGCCGCGTGACCGTCGAGCCGACCAAGGTGACGCCGGCCGAGGCGGTGGTGACGGTCCGGGTCGAGGCGGACGGCCCGGTCCGCGGCCGGCTGGTCGGCCCGTACCTGTCCGGGGTCACGACCGTCGCCGTCGCCTACCCGCTCCGCCCGCTGAGTGACGACCCGCTGACACTGACAGCGGTGATCCCCGAGCCGAACCTGTGGACCCCGGACGCCCCGTTCCACTACACCGGCACGGTCGAGGCCGGCGGGGAGGTGAGCCGGTTCCGCGTGGAGGTCCGAATGGTCCGCTGAACACGCAGATCGGAACGCAGATGAAAACCGGATTGAAGAATGATTTCTTATCCGGTTTTCATCTGCGTCGAAGTCTGCGTCATCAGCGGGCCATTCCGGTGATCTCGGCCAGGGCGTCCGCCAGCTTGTCGATGTCGGCCGCCGTGTTGAACGGCCCCGAACTGACCCGGGTCAGACCGTCGGCATAGCTGCCGACCGCCCGGTGGACGTACGGGGCGCAGTGGTTGCCGGCCCGGACGCAGATGTCGAAGCTGCTGTCCAGGACGCCGGCCAGATCCTCCGACCCCATCACCTCGCAGCGGAAGCTGAACGTGCCTACCCGCCGGGCCGGGTCGGCGTGCCCGACCGGGACGATCAGCGGGTTGTCGGCCAGCCGCTGCCGCAGCCGCTCGCACAGTTCGACCTCGTGCCGGCAGATGGCCTCGACGCCCTTCTCCTCGACGAAGTCCAGCCCGGCGACCATGCCGACGATGCCGAGCAGGTTCGGGGTGCCCCCCTCCAGGTACTCGGGGAACCCGGTCGGCTGGGTCGGGGACTTGGAGTCCCCGCCGGTCCCGCCCTCCCGCCAGGCCCGGACCTTGACCCCCGGGGCGACGTACAGCCCGCCGGTGCCGGTCGGGCCGAACAGCCCCTTGTGCCCGGGGAAGGCGAGCAGGCTGACGTGCATGGCCCGGACGTCGATCGGCAGCACCCCGATGGTCTGGGCGGCGTCCACCAGGAACAGCACGTCCCGCTCCCGGCACACCCGGCCGATCTCAGCCACCGGCTGGACGGTGCCGAGGACGTTGCTGGCGTGGGACAGGGCGACCAGCCGGGTGGCCGGGGTGAGAGCGGCCTGGATCGCGTCCGGGTGGACGGTTCCGCCGGAGTCGGCCGGGACGCGGGTGAGGGTGATGTGGCCGGCCTCGGCCAGGGCGACCAGCGGCCGGCTGACGCTGTTGTGCTCCAGGTCGGTGGTGACGACGTGGTCGCCGGGGTTGAGCACCCCCTTGACGGCCATGTTCAGGGCGTCGGTGCAGTTGAGGGCGAACGCCAGCCGGTCCGGCCCGGTCCCGTTGATGAACCGGGTGAGCCGCAGCCGGGCGTCGTCCAGGGTGGCCTTGGCCCCGACGGCCAGCCGGTGGCCGGCCCGACCGGGGTTGGCCAGGGCGGTGCGGGCGTACCGGTCGAGCGCCTGGTAGACGCCCTCCGGTTTGGGGAAGCTGGTGGCCGCGTTGTCGAGGTAGATCATCGGGGAAGCTCGGGGCGGCCGGTCACACGATGGTGCCGACACTCTGGATGGTCACCGTCCGGGTGGCCGGGTCCAACTCGAAGAAGATGGCCAGCGGTCGGACGGTCAGCCGCCACAGCCCTTCGGACCGGTGAACGGCCTGACCGTAAGGGTGGGAGCGAAGGATTGCCTCGGCCTGGGCGGTGGCCCGGTTCACAGCCGCCTGGTCGACGGCGGCCACCCATGCGTCGGCCAGATCGACCCGGGCTTCCAGAGTCCAGCGGAGCTGGTACATCAGCGGCTCGGGTCGGGACGGATGGTGGGCGGGTCGACGGCCGCCAGCTGGTCGAGCAGCCGGAGCATGGCGGCGCGGTCGAACTTGTCCCCGAGCCGGTCCCGCTCGGCCTGTAAGGCAGCCATGTGTCGGTGAACCTGCTCGCTGGTGAAGGTCGGCTCCGGCGCCCCACTCGCCTTTCGGGCCAGGTGCCGCTGGATCGCTTTGGCGTCAGCCGGGTCGAGCGACCCGACCGGTCGGCCGGCCGGGTCGCGGACCGTCACCGCCCCGTCGGCCTCGGCCAGCACCCGGGCCTGTTCGTCGGTCAGCACGATCTCGGGCATGGCACACCTCCTCCGTCCAGCTTACCAGCGGCCGGCGGTCACGGGAGCAACTCGGACACCGGGATCGAGCCGACGGCCTGGCCGGCCAGTACGACCGGGATGGCCTGGCCGGGGCCGTACACCGCCCGCCCGCGGTAGGTCGGGGACTTGCCACCGCGGGGCAGGGTGTACACCTCCACCTGGCGGTTCGGGATGTTCACCAGCCAGTACACCGGCAGCTTGTTCTCGGCGTACAACTGGAACATCTCGGTCTTGTCGGCGAGCAAGCTGGAGTCGGCCACCTCGATCACCAGCAGCACGTCCTTCGGCCCGGGGTGGACGGTCGCGTAATCGTCCTGCCTGCCGACCGCGACGGTCACGTCGGGTTGGGGCTGGCTGTCGGCCAGCGCGACCGGGGTTTGGGGCCGCACGCAGCCCACCCCCACAACCAGCGGAATGAGCATCTCGTACAGCTTGCTCATGACGGTGGCGTGGGGCGGGTTGATGGGCGGCCTCCGAACGATCAGCCCGCGGATCAGATGGCACCGGTCCGTGGCTTTGACGATGCCGTGCCGGACCATCTGCTGATACTCGGCAACCGTGAACAGCTTCAACGGACGGCTGACGGGCGCCGCGGACGGCGACGGGGCGTTCAGGATTGCGCTCGCCATGTCCTTCTCCGGGGAACAGACACCCCATCATACCCGGCGGTCAGTAGCCGATGTACTTGGCGTACAGGGTGCGGGCGCGGTCGGTGTCGTCGGTCCCCTTGATGATCGCCCGGCCGTCCGGGAAGACGGTGAACTCGTACCCGTCGCCGGCGTCCGTCACGCTGAACTTCAACAGGAACTTGTTCGCCGTCACCGGCCCGGTGGCGGATAACTGCCGGGTCAGCTCGGCGAAGTCCAGCTTGGTCGCCCGCCGCTGCGTCACCTGCACCGCGTTCCGCCCGCACAGGCTGGTGGTCTGGGTGCCGTGCGCCCCGTCCAGCCACTCGAACTGCTTGAGGGCGCAGCACGGGCACTTCCCCTTCCGCCCGGCCAGCGGGGCCACCTTCACCCGCCGGCTGGTGTTCTCCCACAGGTTCAGGATGAACAGCTCCTTGTTGATCGCCTCCGGCTTGCCGGCCAGGAGCTTGATCGCCTCCGCCGCCTGCATGCTGGCGATCACCGACACGATCGGCCCGAGCACCCCGGCCGTCTCACACGTCCCCACTTCGCCCGGCCCGGGGGACGCCTCGAACACGCACCGCAGGCACGGCGTCTGGCCGGGGATGATGGTCATGGTCATCCCCTCGACCCCGACCGCCCCGCCGTACACCCACGGCTTGCCGAGCTTCACCGCCACGTCGTTGATGAGGTATCGCACCTCGAAGTTGTCGGTCCCGTCCAGGATCAGGTCGGTGTCCCGGCACAGCTCCTCGATGTTGGTGCGGTCGATGTCCGCCACCACCGGCTCGACGGTCACGGACGAGTTGATCTGCCGCAACTTGGCCGCGGCGGCCTCGGCTTTCGGCAGGTTGTTGGTCACGTCCGACTCGTCGAACAACACCTGCCGCTGGAGGTTGGACGGCTCGACGAAGTCGCGGTCCACCACGCGGACGAACCCGACCCCGGCCCGGACCAGGGTGTTGGCCAGCACCGTGCCGAGGGCGCCGACCCCGCACAGGGTGACGCGGCTGGCCATGATCCGCTCCTGGCCGGCCTTGCCGATGCCGGGAACCCGCATCTGACGAGAGTAGCGGTCGAGCGGGTTGTCGGTGAGCATGGGGGTAGTCCTTATCGTTTAGCCGCGAGGCGGAGTCCGCGGCGCCGAGCGCGGGGACCGGAACCCGACTCGTCGAGCGCGAAGCCCGGGGGGGGCGGGTGGCGCGCTCGGCTCCGCAAAGCCTCCGCCTCGCGGCTAAACGGTCAGCCGGTGATGCCGTTGTCGGTCAGGAAGTCTTGCAGGAACCGCACCTGTTGCTTCGGCCACTTGTCGTGCTTGGCGAACCCGACCAGCGTCTGCAGGTCCTCCCGCACCCGCTTCAGGTCCGGGCTGGTCAGCCGCTGGAGGTACGTGACCAGGTACTGCATCGCCTCCTCGGCCACCGCCCCGTTCAGCACCGCCTGGTCCGACCCTTCGAGGAAGACGTAGGCGTGCAGCACGGCCAGCAGCAGCGGATGCACCCCGAGCTCGGCCGGGATGAGCGGGAAGACGGCGGCGCCTTCCGGCGTCTCGTCGGCGGGCGGCGTCGGGTCAGTCATGGTTGCCGGCCTCCGGGGGCGAACGACCGAACAGCCTGAGGGCCGCGTCCGCCGCCAGCACCAGGGTCAGCCCCCGCAGCGGGAGGGTGTGCCGGGGGTCGATCACGGTGATGTAGTACGCGGCCGTCAGCCCGAGCAGCAGAGCCGCCGCGGCGACGAACGCCCCGCGGTCCCGGCCCCACAGCCGGGCCAGCCCGACCGCCGCCCCGAGGGACACCGCCCAGTACGAGGCGGTCCGGACCGCCCGGAAGGCGTCCGACTCGCCGGCCGTGTACCACAGACCGGGCGGCGGGAGCCAGTACATGACCCCCCGCTGGGCCGTCAGCCGGGCGAACCGGTCGGGGTTCGCCTTGATCCAGTCGACCGCCTCCTGCCGGCGGGCGTTCATGTAGCTCAGCTCGCCGACCCGCCGCAGCTCGGCCACCTCCGGCGGGTTCTTGAACGGCGCCCGCTTGGACAGCGGGTTGGCGATGGCGGACACCCAGATAGCCGTCCCGTCCGACTCCGGGTTGTTGCCGAACCACAGCTCCAGCCCGGCGTTGCTGCGGACCGGGCAGAACCCGCCGAGCTGGACGAAGTTCCGCCCCACCCACGGGGCGACCACCGCCCCCGCCGTCAGCCCGGCCACGAGGCCGCCGGCCAGCACCGCGTGCCGGTCGGAGCGGAGGGCCAGCTCGCCGAGGACCAGCAGCACCAGGGCCGGGCCGAACGACGGGTTGAGCAGCACCAACACCCCGGTCAGCCCGCCGAGCCGGACGGCCGACCGGACCCGCCACCCGGCCGCCTGGGTCGCCCGCATCTGGAGGAGGAGGCCGTTCGCCCCCAGGAACGACGCGGCCGTCTCCCACTGGCCGTCGATCTGCACCTTGTACTCGAACGGCAGGACGGCGAACAGCCAGGCTGCCGCCCACCCGGCCCGGCCGGACCCGACGACCGCCCGGCCGACCGCCGGCAGCAGGCTCATCCCGGCCAGCGACAGCAGGGTGCCGAGCGCCGCCTGCGTCGCGAACCGGGTGGGCCAGTCGCCCCCGGCGGCGTACACCCCGGCCAGGACGGTCGGGTACAGCGGGGCGGCGTGGGCGGACGGGCCGTCGTGCCCGGGGTACGGGTCGCCGAGGAAGCCACGCTCGACCAGGCACAGGGCGGTCCGTTCGACCTCGTACAGCTCCCGCGGGGCGACGGCGGCGGGGAAGTACTCGGCCCGGACGGCCAGGAACGTCCCCCACAGGGCGACCCACTTCAGCCAGGGGCGGCTCATCCGCCGGCCACCGCCGGGATGAGGGCGACCGTCTGGCCGTCCGCCACCGCCGTGTCCAGCTCGTCCAGGTAGCGGATGTCCTCGTCGTTGACGAACACGTTGACGTGGGGCCGCAGCCGGCCGCCGTCGAACAGCTTCGGGCCGAGGGCCGGGTGGGCGGCGGTCAGGGCGTCGAGCACGGCTTTCACCGTCCCGGCCGGGACCGCCACCTCGCTGTTCCCCCCCGCCTGCTCCCGCATCGGGGTCGGGATTTGGACCGTTACAGGCATCGTTCTTCTCGTAGGGTGCGTTGAGGCTTTGCGAAACGCACCGGTGTGAGTTGGCCCCGTCGGCGGCTGTCGTTGCCGGTTGCGGTGCGTTTCGTCGCAAAGCCTCCTCAACGCACCCTACAAATTCACGCCAGCACCGGCTCGCCGGCCCCGGCGTACACCGCGTCGAACGCGTCCAGGGACGGCTTGATGACCGCCGGCCGCTCGACCGCCTCGGCAACGCACTCCTGGGTCTTCAGCCCGTTGCCGGTGATACAGAGCACGATCTCCTCGTTCCGCGGGAGGCGGCCCTGCTCGATCAGCTTGCGGGCGACCGCCAGCGTCACCCCGCCGGCCGTCTCGGCGAACACCCCCTCCGTCCGGGCCAGGAGTAGCATGCCCTCGACGATCTCGTCGTCGGTCACGTCCTCCGCCCACCCGCCGCTGTTCTTGATGAGCTGGGCCGAGAAGTACCCGTCCGCCGGGTCGCCGATGGCCAGGCTCTTGCAGATGGTGTTCGGCTTGCGGATCGGCTTGTGCCGGTCCCGGTTGGACTTCACGCAGTCGCTGATCGGGTTGCACCCGGTCGCCTGCGCCCCGTAGAACCGGGTCGTCGGCTTGTCACCGACCAGCCCGACCGCGTGCAGCTCGTCGAACGCCTTGGACAGCTTGCCGATCAGGCTGCCGCCGGCCATCGGGGCGACGACGTGCCGGGGGAACCGCCAGCCGAGGTCTTCGGCGATCTCGAACCCCATCGTCTTGGACCCCTCGGCGTAGAACGGCCGGAGGTTGATATTGACGAACCCCCAGTTGTACTTGAACGCCACCTGGGTGCAGAGCCGGTTCACCTCGTCGTAGGTGCCGGTGACGCCGACCACCTTCGCCCCGTACACGCTGGTGCCGAGGATCTTCGACTTCTCCAGGTCGGACGGGACGAAGATGAACGTCTCCAGCCCGGCCTGGGCGGCGTTCGCGGCGACGCTGTTCGCCAGGTTGCCGGTGCTGGCGCACCCGACCGTGCGGAAGCCGAACTCCCGGGCCTTGGAGAGCGCGACCGAGACGACCCGGTCTTTGAACGACAGGGTGGGGAAGTTGACCGCGTCGTTCTTGATCCACAGCCGTTCGACGCCGAGGGCGTCGGCCAGCCGGTCGGCCCGGATGAGCGGGGTGCCGCCGACCTGCGGCCCGACCGTCGGCTCGCCGTCCAGCGGGAGCAGCTCCCGATACCGCCACATGGTCCGCGGCCGCTTCTCGATCTTCGCCCGGCTGATGTTCGGGGCGACGGCGGCGTAGTCGTACACCACCTCCAGCGGGCCGAAGTCGTCGGTGCAGAAGTTGACCGGGGTCTTCGGGTACAGCTTGCCGCAGACCTTGCACTTCAGGCCGGTGGCGAAGTCGGACACGGGCACGGGTCACACCCTTTCCGGTGGCGGCGCGGGGCCGGTGACACGGGGTCGGGGTGAGGCGTTATCCAGAAGGGCCGCCGCGGGCGTCCGCCGGGGGTGAGCCGGGAACAGCGAGGCGGCTGGTGAGATAAGAGAACGGCCGGGGCGCCGCCGCCTCGGCTCGGTATCTTATCTGCCCCGACAGGGCACCGGGCGAACCCCGGGCGGTCGTCGGGCAGGAGGTAGCACCAGCACCGGGGAGCCTGTCGGGCGACACGCTCGGCCGGCCGGTTGCTGTGGCGTCGTCGGGCCTGAACCCTCAGCCACTCTGGATAAGATACTCACCAGCTTAATTGTCAACCCGCGGCCGGAGGCCGACCGCGGTTGCCAAAAGGATATGCGACCGCTCACCGGGCGGCAACCGGAATCCCACGAATCGCCGCCGGCGGCCGGTCAGTCGTGCTCGCTGATCCCGGCCCCGACGGTCGCCGGTTCGAACCGGTTGCACCCGCTGCCCGCGGACACCGCCAGTTGGAAGTGGACCAGCTCCTCCTGCTGGCAGACGCCGGGCGAGTCGAGGTCGTGGGTGCCGGTCGGCTCCCCCTGCCACCACTTGCAGTGCCCGCAGTGGCCGGTGTCCCCGTGGTCGTGGTCGGTCGTCATGGCCGTCCCTCCGGAGTGGGAAACGGTGAACCCGATGCAACCCCCGTACCAGTAGAATGCACCCAGCCGCCGGAGGGAAGGGGATGCCGTCGCCGTTCCCGGGAATGAACCCGTACCTCGAGCACCCGGCCGTCTGGGTGGACTTCCACCAGACGTTCATCCCGGCCGCCCGGGAGGCGCTGACGCCGCAGGTCCGGCCGCGGTACTTCGTCCGGGTGCAGGAGCAAATCTACCTGCGGGACGCGGACGAGCGGGCGCTGGTCGGCTCCTCCGACGTGGACCTCGGGCTGACCGGGCGAGGCTCGCCGCCGACCGGGACGAGCGCCGCGGTCACAGCCGCTCCGGTCCGCGGCGTGCTGCCCGACCTCGACCCGCTGCGGCTGGCCTACCTCGAAGTGGTGACGACCACCGACCACCGGCTGGTAACGGTGATCGAGTTGCTCAGCCCGGCGAACAAGACCCCCGGCCCGGACCGCGAGAAGTACCTGCGGAAGCGGCGGCGGCTGTTGAACGCCGGGATCAATTACGTCGAGATCGACCTGCTGCGGGGCGGTCGACGACCGCCGGTGGACGGGCGGCCGGAGTGCGACTACTGCGTGATGGTGAGCCGGCCGGCCGACCGGCCGAACGTGGACCTGTGGCCGGTCCGGTTGCGGGAGCCGTTGCCGCCGATCCCGGTCCCGCTCGAACCGGCCCACCCCGACGCCCGGCTCGACCTCCAGTCGCTGCTGCACCGGGTGTACGACGGGGCCGGGTATGAGGATACGGTCTACGCCCAGCCCCCGGTCCCACGTCTGACCCCGGCCGACGCCGCCTGGGCGGCGGACGTCCTGCGGGCGGCCGGGCGGCCGGACCGGTAGAATCTCAGGCGGCCGCCGGAGGGAAGGGGATGCCGTCGCCGTTCCCGGGAATGAACCCGTACCTCGAACACCCGGCCGTCTGGACCGGGTTCCACGACCGGTGCCTGGTGTACGCGGCCGAGATCCTGAACGCCCAGACGCTGCCGCACTTCGTCGTCGAGCTGGGCGAACACGTGTTCGTCACCGACCCCGAGGCCGGGGCGAGCGGGCCGGCATACCACGCGGACCTGTCGGCGGCGGACCCGCGGACCGGGCCGGCCGTGGGACCGTCGGTGGGCACCCTGGCCGCCCCGGCCACGGTAACGTTGCCGGAGGACTTCGACCGCGCCCGGCTCACCTATTTGGAGGTCCGGGACCGGTACGGCCAGCGGGTGGTGACGGTGGTCGAGCTGCTCAGCCCGGCGAACAAACGGCCCGGCAAGGACCGCCGACAGTTCGAGGAGAAGCGGCGGGCGCTGCTGGCGAGCGACGCCAGCTACGTGGAGATCGACTTGCTCCGGCGGTGGCCGCGGATGCCGGCGGCCGACATGCCCGCGTGCGACTACTGCGTCACCGTCAGCCGGCCGGACGCCCGCCCGCGGGCCGACTTCTGGCCGATCCGCTTGCGAGAGCCGTTGCCGCCGGTGCCGATCCCACTGCGGCCCGGCCTGCCCGAGCCGACGCTCGACCTGCAAGCGCTGCTGCACCGGGTGTACGACGCGGCGGGGTATGCGTACCGGGTGTACGCCGACCCGCCGGACCCGCCCCTTTCTCCGACCGACGCCGCCTGGGCGGCGGACGTCCTGCGGGCGGCCGGGCTGCCGACCCCGCCCGGCTGACGCCCTCACCTCGGCACCGGCCAGACGACGACCACCCCGCCGGCCGGGGTGCCGAAGGTCGCGGCCACCCGGCCGCCGTCGGCGGTCAGGGCGACGGCCGGCGGGCTGCCGTACTCGTCGGCCAGCCGCCACCGCCCGAGCCGTGTCCCGTCCGCCCCGGTCAGTTCGACGAACGCCCCGTAGTTCTGCTTGTCGAACAGCCCTTGCCCGACCAGTTTCGTCCGGTTCATCTCACCGGCCGCCAGCAAGCCGGCGTCGGCTGACACCGCCCGCGCCCGCGAGTACCGGGACCGGGCGACTCCCGTCGCCGCCAGCGGGCAGGGTTGAGCGGTCTTCCCGGTGGTCGGGTCGAACCAGCCAAAGGTGCCCCGGTCGTCCGCCCGGATCGCTTGACCGTCGGCGGCGAACGCCAGGGTCGGGGCCATCACCAGCGGGACGACCGTGGTAGCCCCCTCTTGGCCGCTGGCGGTGTCGAACAGCCGAACCACCGGCGAGCCGACCTGACTGGTCATGTCGGTGACGGCCACCGTCTTGCCGTCCGGCGAGACGGCGACGGCCGAGAAGCACAGCGTCTGCGGCTGAGTGATCGCCGGCCGCTCCGCCCACCCGGGCGCCGCCCAGCCGCGGACCGTGTTCGTGGACAGGTAGTCGGTCAGCCCCTCGACCGTGTACACGGCCGACCCGTTGCCGGCCCAGGCCACGTCCCAGAACCCGGCCTTGACCGCAGCCGTCGCCCGGTGCTTGACCGCCAGCCCCGGCACCTCGCACACCACCAACTCGCCCGGCGGCCGCGCCGTCGGGATGGCCGTGACCGGCGGGGCGGTGGCGACGGCCAGCAGCTTGCCGTCCGGGGAGAAGGCGATGGCCTGAACGTAGTTCTTCAACTCAAGGGTGGCGGTGACGGACTTCGCGTCCGGGTCGATCAGGTACACGGCGGCGGCGTCCTGGGCCGGCCCGGTGTGCGGCGGCAGCCCGCCCCAGGTGCCGCCGGCCAGCCACCGCCCGTCCGGCGAGAACGCCAGCGTCTGCGGCTGACCCGACAGGCTGACGACGACCCGGTCCGGCGGCCCGTCGGTGCCGGCCGCCGGTGGCGGCCCGAGCCAGCCGCGGACGAGCCACGCGGCCAGCCCGCCGGCGACCAGCAGCCCGAGTGCGAAGACGGATACGCCCCACAGTCGGCCGGGGCGGGAGGAGCGAGACATGACGGGGGTCCATCGGCTGGGCGACTCTTCCGACCCCGTCCGGCGACGGTTTATTCCCGTCCGCCTGCCGGCGTGACGTCCGCCGTCTGGCTGGCCTCCCAGGCGGCTACCGTCCCGATCGGCAGCCAGTACATGGCCTCCACCACCCGGAACGGGTGCTTCGCCGCCAGTTGGGCGACCGCGTCGGTGATCTCGTACTCCCCGCGCGGGCTGAGCGGCAGCGTCAGGTCGAACACGCTGCGGGGGAACAGGTAGCCGCCGATGTTCGCCAACTGCGGCGGGGCCAGCCCCTTCGGCTTCTCGACGATCCGGTCGAGCGTCCCGTCCGGATTCGGGAAGATGATGCCGAAGCTGTCCGGCTCTTGCACCGGGTGGGCGAGGATGCCCATCTCGACGGCGGCCAGGGCGGCCAGGTCGGCCCGGCCGATCAGGTCGTCCCCGTTCAGCACCATCACCTTTTCGGACGTCACCTTGCCGGCGCAGCTCATCAGGGCGTCCCCGGTGCCACGCGGCTCGGCCTGCCGGACGACGCTCCACCGGCGGACGTGCCGCTGCCGCTCCAGGTACTCCTCGATCTGCCCGGCCAGGTAGTTGACCACCACCACCAGCCGGTCCACCGGCGGCAGCGCCCCGATGATCCAGTCGAGGATCGGCCGGCCCTGCACCGGCAGCAGCGGCTTCGGGCAGGTGTCGGTGTGCGGGCGGAGGCGGGTGCCCTTGCCGGCCGCCAGGATGATGCAGTCCATTCGCGTTCCCGTGGTTCCGTAGGGTGCCGTTGAGGGAGGCTTTGCGACCGAAACGCACCGGCCCGGCAACGGTAGCATCCCGGGGAGAAGTCCCGCGGTGCGTTGCGCACAGCCTCCACGCACCCTACCAGGAGTGTATTTCCCGCCGCCGGGGAAAACCGGCCCGGCCGCGAAAACGGGTGAAGCCGGCAAAGGACGGGGGACGATGAAAGGTGCGTCAACCCGGCCGTTCGGCAGGAGCCGACGGGCGGGCTGACCGGGGGTCGGCGGTTCGCGCACGGAGGCGGGCCGTCGACACGCCTTATCCCCCCGGCCTCGCCGGCCGCGGGCGGCCGCCGTCCACCCCGGCGTGGCCGGCCCGGCCGGCGGGGCGGGGTTTGTCTCCCCCTCCACGGATGGACCGTCAGACGCCGTGCGCTCCTTCTTTCCGCCGTCTTCGGGGTGTTCGCCGCCGGCCCGGTGCAAGCACGTGGGCGGCCGGTGCGACTGCACCAACCACCCCGGCGACGCCACCCCGCTCCCGCCGAGCAACCCGGTAATTCGACGGTCGGTACCCCGGTCCCGGCGACGGCCGTCCCGGCCGCCCCGGCCCAGATGCCGATGGCCAAGTAACGCGACCAGAAACGCGGAATGCGGAGCAGAATGCGGAATGAAACCCGGACCTGGGTCTCATTCCGCGTTCCCAACTCCGCATTCCGCATTCGAGTGACCGGGGCGGGGGTCGAACCCACACGGCCTCGGGTTCTCGGCCCGACGGCTCTACCGGTTGGCCTACCCGGTCGGTTGCGGACCCGGGGGTCGAACCCGGCTCCCAGGCTTATGAGACCCGGTCGGGCGCCGGCCCGTCCGCAGTCGTGAGCCGTCGCCGCGCGACGCCCCACACACTTCAGACACCGGCGTCCGATCCGGGTTCGCCAGCGGACAACGGGTTCCCGGCCCGCCCGCTCTTGTGAACAATGGCCCGCGACCCCGGCGGGAGTAAGGCTCGGGGCGAGAATCGAGGCCGACTCGAAACCGCCGGCCGCCTTGTCCCATCGCCCGAGAGCCGCCGCGGGAGCGCGCCCCGGCTGGCCGCTCGTTTCACCTGCTGCACTTTCGAGCGACGGGCGCCGCGAAATCGAACGCCCTCTTCTCTCATCTATGAGCCAAAGATGAGGTTAAGAAAACTTCATGGCGGTGCGGCCCCTACCTCTCATCCTTGATTTGTCACCAAACTTAAGATCAACATTTGTCAGACCGGACAGATCGGCCGCGGCTCGGTCCTCGTCTTGCTTCTCTCCCCTTCTGTCGACGGCGAGGAGCCGTCATGCCATCGTCAAAAAAGTGAGATCGCGGGAATGGGCGAGAAGGATGTGGCGGGGAGCCCGTCGGCCACGGGGGTGCGGCTGATCATCGCCGGGGTGGTGATCGGCGGCGGGCTGGTGGGGATGAGTGCGGCCGTGCTGGCCGCCGCGGCCGACGGGCGGGCGGTGATCGCGTCGTGGAAGAAGTACGGCCGGGACCGCACCGCGCAGACGGTCCCGACCCGGCGGGTGGAGGAGGTCGAGAACCCGGTGCTGCTGGCCTCGAACGCCGTGCGGGCGGAGGTCGCCGGGCTGTCCCGGGACGCCCCGGTGATCGGGGTGGTGGCCGGCGGGAAGGCCCGGGCGTACCCGGTGTCCGCCCTGGCGTCCGTCCGCCGGCACGTGGTCAACGACCGGGTCGGGAAGGTGCCGGTGGCGGTCTCGTACTGCAACCTGATGGACTGCGCCCGGGCGTTCGCCGCCCCCGACGGGGACAAGCCGACCGAGCTGGCGACGGGCGGGCGGGCGATGGACGGGACGGACTCCGGGATGCTGCTCCGGGTCGGCCCCTACCGGTACTTCCAGAAGACGGCCAAGCCGCTGGACCCGGGCGCCCCGCCGTTCCCGTATGCCCCGGTGGCGGTCGAGCGGACCTCCTGGGCCGAGTGGGTGGCGGCCCACCCGGAGACCGACGTGTACCTCGGCGGGCCGGGCGACCTGCCGTAACCGAGGGAGGGTCAGGCCAGGACCGGCCGGACCACCCGGCCGTGGACGTCGGTCAGCCGGAAGTCCCGGCCGGCGTGCCGGAAGGTCAGCCGCTCGTGGTCCAGCCCGAGCAGGTGCAGGACGGTCGCGTGCAGGTCGTGCATGTGCACCTTGTCCTGCACCGCCTGGTGGCCGAACTCGTCCGTCGCCCCGTACCCGAACCCCCGCTTCACCCCGCCGCCGGCCAGCCAGACGGTGAACCCGCCGGGGTTGTGGTCCCGGCCGGTGCCGTTCTTCTCGGCGTAGGGCGTCCGGCCGAACTCCCCGCCCCACCGGACCAGGGTGTCGTCCAGGAGGCCGCGAGCCTTCAGGTCGGCCAGCAGCCCGGCCACCGGCTTGTCCACCGCCCGGGCGTGGTCGGCGTGCTTGGGCAGGTTGGAGTGCTGGTCCCAGGCCGGGTTGGCGGTGTTGTCCCCGTATGTGACCTGGATGTACCGCACCCCCCGCTCGGCCAGCCGCCGGGCCATCAGGCACTGCCGGCCGAACGTGTCCGTCGGCTTCTCCCCGATCCCGTACAGCGCCTGGGTGGCGGCCGACTCGCGGCTCGGGTCGAAGGCGTCCGGGGCGTTCGCCTGGAGCCGGCCGGCCAGCTCGAACGACTCGGCCACCGCTTCGAGTTCGGCGTCCCCGGGAGTCCGCTTGAGTTGCTCGGCGTGCAGCTCTCGGAGCAGGGCGAACCGGGAGGCGGCGTCGGCCGGCGGCAGGGTCGGGGTCAGGTGGCGGACGGCCAGGTCGGACGCCGGCCCGCCGGCCCGGCCGACCGGGGTGCCCTGGTAGACGGCCGGCAGGAACGCCGGCCCGTAGTTCCGCGGCCCGCCGTTCCCGGCCGACGGGGCGATGCTGACGAACCCGGGCAGGTCAGCGTTCGCCGCCCCCAGCCCGTACAGCACCCAGCTCCCGACGCTCGGGCGGGCGAAGCTGGTGCTGCCGCAGTGCAGGAACAGGGTGGCCGGGCCGTGCGCCACCCCGTCGGTGTGCAGCGAGCGGATGAGGCACAGGTCGTCGACGTGCTTGTTCGTCTCGGGGAATAGGTCGGACGCCCACGTGCCGGTCTGGCCGTGCTGTGAGAACTTCCAAAGCGGCTTCATCACCCGCTGGCTGGTGCCGCGGGCGCCGGTGTTGGCCACCGCCCGGGCGTCGTCGAACGGCATCTGCTTGCCGTCGTCTTCGAACAGCCGGGGCTTGTAGTCGTAGCTGTCGACGTGGCTCACCCCGCCCTGCATGAACAGGAAGATGACCCGCTTGGCCCGGGCCGGGTGGTGCGGCGGCTTCGGGGCGAGCGGGTTCGCCCGGGCGGCGTCGGCGGCCAGCCCGGCCAGGGCCAGCGACCCGAACCCGCAGCCGGTGCGGGCGAGCCAGTCACGCCGGGAGAGCGGGGTGAGCATACCTGTCCCTCGAGGTCCGACCTGCCGTCACTCGACGTACCGGAAGTCCGCGGACGCGAACAGGGCGTGCATCAGCCCGGCCCACCGGTCCGCCCCGCCGCCGGCGACGTACCGGCCGGCGACCGCCCGCTCGCCGGCCGTCGGCTCCCGGCCCAGAGCCAACCGGTACGCCAGGCGGATGCGGACGTCGTCCGTCCCGGCCGTCATCACCCGGTCGGCCGCGTGGCGGGCCATATCGGCGACGAACGGGTGGTTCAGCAGCACCAGCGCCTGCGGGGCGACGGTGCCGGCCGACCGGGCGCCGGTGACCGTGTTCGGGTCGGCCGGGTCGAACGCGGCCAGCAGGTCCGGCGGGGCGTTGCGGAAGGCCGGCAGGTAGACGCTCCGCCGGCGGGAGTCACTGACGAACCCGTAGTCGGCGGCCAGGGCGGCGGGGAACGTCGGCCCGCCGCGGGCCGGGTCGAGCCGGCCGGCGACCGCCAGCATGGCGTCTCGAATGCACTCGGCGTCCAGCCGCCGGCGGTTGGCCCGGTCGAACAGCCGGTTGTCGGGGTCTGCCTCGGATCGCGGGCCGCGGGTGGCGGCCTGGCGGTACGTCCGGCTGAGCACCAGCGACCGGACCAGCCGCTTGACCGACCAGCCGTCGGCGACGAACCGGGCGGCCAGGTGGTCGAGCAGGTCCGGGTGGGACGGGGCTTCGCCAGTGGTGCCGAAGTTGTCCATCGTCCGGACCAGCCCGGCCCCGAACAGCCAGTGCCAGGTCCGGTTGACGAACACCCGGGCGGTCAGCGGGTTGTCCCGAGAGGCGATCCAGTCGGCCAACTGCACACGCCCGCTCTGGCCGGTCGGCAGCGGCAGCGCCGGCGCGGGGCCGGCGGTCGCCACCTGGAGGAACCCGCGGGGCACCACCGGCCCCAGGTTGCCGGCCAGCCCGCGGACGTGGACCCGGCAGTCCTCGATCACCTTCTCCTCGACCGGGGCCATCGCCATCGGCCGGTGCGGGCCGGCGGCTTGGAGCGCCTTCAGCTCGGCCTCCAGCCTCGCCAACTCGTTCGTGTCGGCGGGCCGCTTCCGCTGCTGCTGCGGCTCGCCGGCGTTGACCGGCACGAACGTCACGCAGTCGGCGGTGACGTGCCCGGTCGTCCCCTCGTTGGACACGATGACGAAGCTCTGCCCGGCCGTCTCGAACCGGAAGGTGCCGAGGCTGGTGAACCGGCCGTCGGCCGGCGGCCTCGTCATGTCGATCTCGACCGTCTTCTCCCCGTCGGCGCTGAACACCGTCACCGGTACGGCGGCCGACCGGCTGGTGCCGTGGGAGTACGCCAGCCGCACCTCATACCGGCCGTCCGCCGGCAGGGCCGGGGCGAAGGTGAGCGTCTTCTCCCCCTTGCCGGCGTTCCGGTCGTGGACGTACCCGGCCCCGACGTAGCTGCCGGAGTGGGTGGAGTGTTGCCAGTCCCCGACCGTCTTCGCCTGCGTGTCATCGACGGCCACGCCCGGCACGTCGGCGACGGCCAGCACCCCGCCCGTGGCCGGCCCCTTGCCCGCCTTCAGCGCCTTGACCCGGGACTGCAGGGCGGCCACCCGCTGGTTCTTGGCGGCCAGGGCGGCGGCGGTCGCGGCGTCCACCGGCAGCGGCACCTCGGTCCAGGCGGACACGTTCGCGTGCTCCAGCGCCTTGACGTTCCGTAGGACGCCGGCCAGGGCGTAGTAGTCGCGGGTCGGGATCGGGTCGAACTTGTGGTCGTGGCACCGGGCGCACGTCACCGTCTGGGCGAGCAGCCCCTTGGTGACGACGTCCAGTTGCTCGTCCACCACGTCCATCCGGAGCTGCTTCTTGTCCTGCTCCTCCAGGTTGGTGTTGCCGAGCATCAGGTACGTCGTCGCGACGAGCTGGCGGGCGCGGTCGGCCGGGGCGGCGGCCGGCAGCAGGTCGCCGGCCAGTTGCTCCCGGACGAACCGGTCGAACGGCACGTCCCGGTTGAAGCTGTCGATCACGTAGTCCCGATACCGCCAGGCTTCCTTGAACACGAACCCGCGGAGGGTGACGGACTCGGCGAACCGGGCCACGTCCAGCCAGTGCCGGCCCCACCGCTCGCCGAACTCCGGCCGGGCGAGCAGGGCGTCCACCCGCTTCGCGTAGGCGTCCGGCGACCGGTCGGCGAGGAAGGCGTCGGTCTCGTCGGGGGACGGCGGCAGGCCGGTCAGGTCGAAGTGCAGCCGGCGGAGGAGGGCCGCCCGGTCGGCGTCCGGGGCCGGGGCGAGGCCGTTCGCCTCCAACTTGGCCAGGATGAACCGGTCGATCGGGTCGGTCGGCCAGGAGGCGTTTTTGACCGCAGGGGCAGGCGGGTCGGCGACCGGGCGGTAGGCCCAGAAGTCCCGCCCGGCTTGCACGCTCGGGCCGGCCGGCGCCTTCACCCCGCCGCCGGCCCGCGGGTCGGGGGCGCCCATCGCCACCCACTTCTCGAAGTCGGCGACGACCGCCGCCGGCAGCTTCCCCGCCGGCGGCATACGCACGTCCCCGTCGTACCGCAGCGTTCGCAGTAGGAGGCTGTCGGCCGGCTTGCCGGGGACCACCGCCGGCCCGCTGTCCCCGCCGGCCACCAGCCCGGCCCGGGTGTCGAGCCGCAGCCCGCCCTTCAGCTTGTTGGCGGTCTGGGCGTCCGCCGAGTGGCACTTGAGGCAGTGTTCGGCCAGGACCGGGCGGATCCGCTTCTCGAAGAACTCGACGCCGGCCGGGTCCGGCGGCGCGGCCGGGCCAAGTGCGAGCAGCGCGGTGAACACGGTCGGGAGTGGGCCGGCCATCGGGCACCTCGGCGGGCGGTCGGCCCAGTATACCGCCAGCCGGTCGGCGGATCACCCGTCGGATGCCCTTGCACACCTGCGGTGAGCGGTCACTGGTCCGGCCGGCCGGGGCCGTCGTACCGCCGCCACACCACCCGCGGGGCGTACACCCCGGTCTTCCGCCGCCGCTTCCGCCGCTCCGGCCGCGGCAGGGCGGCCAGGCAGTCCAGGTTGACCGCCAGCACGTAGTACACGATCAGCCCCTTCTGCCACACCCCGTAGCTGCGGCCGACCGCCACCGCCACCAGCAGGACGACCGGCACCGCCCCGTGGACGAACGCCCACCCCGACCCGGCCGCGGCCAGCCGCACCAGATACCAGCCGAACACCAGCCCCATGAGCAGGGCGGACGCGACCCCGTGGTCGGTGTCAAACGACGGGGTGAGGGCGACCACGCCCAGCAGCCCCAGGGCGACCACCGGGACGACGATCTCCCGCTGCCGGCCGAGCCGGGCGTACGCCCACACCTGCCCGACGCCGACCAGGAACAGGAGGACGAAAAGGGCGTACCCGGCGACCGCCCACCGGCCGTCCCGGAACCGGCTGAGCGGCTCCACGACCAGCCCGGGGTCAGCGAGTTGCAGCCCGAGCAGGAGCAGCAGGAACACCGCGGACGGGATCAGGACCATCGGGAGTCTCCGACCACCGCCGGATTCTACCCGACCGGCCGACGGGCCGTGTGCTCGATCTCCAGGGCGTGGACGGACCGGCCGTGGGCGTCGGCCCAGCCGGGGAAGAAGTCGCCGAAGGCGTTCACCTCCAGCACCACCGACCGGCCGAACCCCCGCTCGAACGCCAGGTCCACCCCGGCGACCGTCGAGTCGAAACAGCCGGCCGCGGCGGCGCACTGGTCCATCGCGTCGAGCCACACCCGCGGCGGGACGGCGGCCCGGCACCGGGCCAGGTCGCCCCGCCGGCCGCCCAGGTGCAGATTGGTCATGGGGTGCGGGCTGACCCGTACCACCGTCGCCACCGGCGTCCCGCCGACGCACACCACCCGCAGGTCGAAGTTGTCCCCGTCGAGCTGGGCCAGCGGCACGCCCCGCTGGACGATCGCCCCTTCGTCGAGGACGAACCGGACCGCCCGCTCCAGCTCCTCGCCCGTGACCCGCTGGACCTGCCGGGTGCTGAAGTAGTCGGCCCCGCGGGGGACGAGGGTGGTGACGCCGAACGCCGGCCGGCCGGCAGCGGTCGGGTGCAGGACCACGATGCCGGTCGCCGACGAGCCGCTGTTCAGCTTCACGTAGGCCGCGTGCCAGCCGTGGCAGACCGCGAGGTCGTGGACCACGGCGGGTATGTCAGGTGGTTCCGCCAGCATCACCGGGACCGGCACCCCGGCGGCGGCCAGGGCGCGAGCCGTCGCCGTCTTGTCGAACATTGCGGCGACGGCCAGCGGGCAGGCGGTCGGGGTCAGGTGCGGGCGGGCGTCGAACGCCCGGCGGAGGCCGGCCAGCACCCGGCGGAACCCGCGGAACCACAGCCCGGGCCGCAGCAGTAGCCCCTTCGGCAGCTCGTCCGTTCGCCAATCGCGCGGCGGCTCGGACGGGTCGTCGCGGGCACCGGCCTCGAGCAGGAGTCGGTAGACGTGGGCGTCCTTCCCCGGAGACTCCAGCCGGACGACGGCCGGCCGGTCGAACGCCGACAACCCGTCCAGGCCGCCGTCCCGCGGCACCACCTCGGCCCACGGGACGACGGTCACGTCCGGCGTCGCCCCGCGGGCCGCCCAGAACGCGGCCAGCTCCCGGCGGTACAGCTCACACCGCTTCGTCCCCGGGTTGGCGACCAGCACGTACCGCGGCGGCATCGGCTACTCGATGTCCCCTTCAAACAGGTACTCGGGCAGCTGATCGCCGCCGAAGTTGCCGCCAGCGTTGTTGTGCTGGGCGGCCGTGTTCGCCTTCACCCCGGTCGCCTTGATCGCATCGACGCCGGCCGCCGTCAGGGCGTTCGCCTGGAGGTTGAGGAACTCCAGGTTCTTCAGATCCGGGCAGTTGGCCAGCAGTTTGGCCCCGTTGTCCGTGATGCACCCGCCCCGCAGGTCGAGCAGCTTGAGCCGTTTCAGGATGCCGGACTCGACGATCTCCTTCGCCCCGGCGTCGCCGAAGTCAGTCAGCCGCAGCCGCAGGTGGGTGAGGCTCGTCAGGTGCGGGGACCGGCAGATGGCCCGCAGGTGCGATAGCCGGATGTACGCCCCGTTGGTGTCGTCGTCGAAGTCGATGGCGTGCGGGTGGCAGAGGAGCGTCGTCAGGTTGGTCAGCGTCTTGTTGGCGGCCAGCTTGTCCAGCGGGTAGCTGTTGCTGTGGTAGAGCTGGAGCACCCGCAGCTCCGGCAGCGGCAGGGCGAACACCTTGTTCGCGTCGACCCGGTGGGCGAGCAGGTACAGCTCCTCCAGGTGCGGCATCTGCTTGACCAGGTGGTACGCCAGTTCGCCGCTGATGTGGCAGTTGAAGTCCTCCTCCTGGCCGTTCGGCCCGTCCACGCTCTCGCCGAGGCGGAGCTTGCGGACGCTGCCGAGGTTCGGGCAGCGGCAGAGGGCGTGCAGCCCGGGGCCGTCATACGGGTCGATGTCGGCCGGCACGTCCGGCCCCGGCTCGTAGGTCGCGGTGACGTACCGGTCGCTGCCGCCGACCGGGATCTCCGCCTCCACGTTCTCGACAACCAGCTCGCGGAGCAGCCGAGCCTCGGGGGCGGCCAGTGTCCGGGCTTGAGTCACGGTGAGCTGATGGCAGACCATCCGGCTCAGCCAGCCGCGGGCGAACGAGTACGTGACTGGCGGCCGGGTGCCTTCTCTGCCGCCCACCCACGCCGGGATCGGCTCGGCGTCCAGGGTGACGGCGGCCAGCGGGCCGAGCCACGCCCGCTCGTGGGCGGCCAGCAGCTTCTTCTCCTGGGTAGCCAGCTTCTTCCGCTCGGCCGGCGACCGCCCCTCGTCCTCCAGGGCCAACTGTACCTGCATGAACTCGCCGCGGGGGTCGTTCTGCTCGGTCAGGTAGTCGGCGAAGGCGCACCAGGCGGCCAGGTCGTGCGGGCTGGCGGCCAGGGTCCGGAGGAACCCTTCGGCAGCGGAGACGGCGGCCGTCGAGGTGGTCTCGGCGTACCCCTTCTTCGTCTTCTCGGCGACCAGCTTGTCCGCCTCCGCCTGGGCCTTCTGCGGCGTGGGGAACGACTTGGTGGTGGTCTGGCCGGCCGACCCGACCTTGCCGTAGGTGACGGTCAGGGTGGCGCCCTGCACGTCCACGTTCCAGAACTTGTGGGACTTGGCGTCGCTGAACTGGAACGTCCGCATCGGGCGAACTCCGGGGTTAGGAATCGAGGCGGGGACGGATTACGTAGGGCGGGTCAAGCCCGGCTTTGCGGGCGCCGACCCGCCGGCCTAACGATACCCGACCGGCACTCGCTCCAGCACCCCGGCCCCGAACGTCGGGTACAGCCCGAGCCGGTCCAGGTGGACGTGCCCGATGTGGCACCCGCAGGTGTCGTTCGGGCACGGCCGCTCGGTCAGGCACAGCTCGAAGTCCGGGGCGTACAGGTTGCCGATCGGCTCCCGGACGAAGTGGCACCGGCGGACGGTCCCGTCCCCGTCCACCGACACCACGCTCGCCCCGGCCCGGCACGGCTGGCCGCGGCTCGGGTGGCGGGCGTTGTTCACCGGGAACAGCGGGTCCACCCGGGTCAGGTCGGCGACCATCTCCGGGGTGTAGTAGTCCGGTTCCCGCTTGTAGGCGTTCACCCACAGGTACACGTCCGCCGGCAACTCGCTGCGGAGGGCGTCGATCTCGGCGAAGTGCTCCTTCAGCCCGACGACGCCGACGCTGAACCGCACCCCGCGGGCGATCAGTTCCCGGCACTTGGTCAGGAACGGCTGCCGGCTCACCTCGCCGGGGTGATACGTACACCACAGGGCGAGCCGGGTCAAATCACACCCGTCCACCCAGTCCAGCTTGCACGACAGGTTGGTCTGGATGGCCGCCTTCGTAACGTGCGGCATGCGGGTGAGATTGGCGAGCGCGTCCTGATACCAGCGGCGGACGAGCGCCTCGCCCCAGGGGGTGAACAGCACGCCGATGCGGTCTGCCGTCCGCCCGCCGACCCAGCCGACGAACCGGTCCAGGCAGGCCCGGTCGTGGGCCAGCTCGGCCGGCGTCTCGGCCCGCTTGGCGAACGGGCAGTACCCGCAGGCGTAGTTGCAGCTCGACAGCGGGCCGCGGTACAGCAGGGACAGGTTCATTTCGCCTCGTACCCGGCCATCATGGACCGCACCCGCGGGGAGAAAAGCCACGGCCCGAGGGCGTCCGACCGCTCCAGCCCGAGCGCCGTCGGCGCCCACCGGCCGGCATCGTACCCGATCAGCCCCAGGTCCGCGAACGTCCGCAGGTCCGGGAAGTCGTCCGCCGGGTCGGTGCCGAACCGCATGGCATAACGCCCCGCGTCTAGCCCGTCGGCCTGAAGAAGCGATTGCAGCAGGTAGCGCCGCCGCTGGTCGTCCGCGTCCAGCTCGAACCCGTGGTCGGCGACGGCTAGTTCGTCCCGGTCACGAGCCAGGTAGTCGGCGAGGATCTCCTTCACCCCCCTCGGCCCGACGGCGTAGTCGAGCGAGTAGTGCAGCCGGCGGGTGTACGACCGGGCGCCGCAGCCGAGGCCGACCATCCCGTCCTCCTGGCAGCAGTACGCCGGGCCGCCGGCGTCCGGGGCGTCGGCCCGGCGGAACAGCCGCATCGACACCTGCGTGTACCCCTCAGCGAGCAGCAGGGTGCGGCCCTCGCGGTAGCACGCCAGCCGCAGGTCGTCCCACTCTTTGTGCGACCGGCCGAGGGCGGTCAGCGGGCGGACGTACAGCGGGTACAGGTAAAGTTCTTGCGGCCGGTACGCCAGCGCCGCCCGAAGCGACCCGAGCCAGGTCGCCACCGTTTGTCCGGGAAGGCCGTAGATCAGGTCGACGTTGACGGTCGGGAACCCGGCCCCGGCGAGCAGTGACAACGCGATGTCAACGTCCCACCGGGACTGCGGCCGGCCGCAGCCCGCCGTCTCCGCCTCCTCGAACGACTGCACCCCGATGCTCACCCGGTCCACGCCGCGGTCCCTCAGCACCGCCAGCTTCCCCGGGGTGAGCGTGTCCGGCGAGGTCTCGACGCCGACGGGGATCGCCCGCAGGTCCGCCCCCATCACCCGCTCGGCCAGGTCGAACAGCTCGCCCAGCTCGGCTTCGTCCAGGTAGGTCGGGGTGCCGCCGCCGACCGCGAACCGGGCGAACCGGGCGTCCGGCACCGCCGCCCGCACCGCCTCCGCCTGCCGCCGCAAGGCGTCCAGGTAGAGGCGGACCAGGCCGCTCCGCGGGGTCGGGGTGGTGAACAGGTTGCAGAACCCGCACCGCATGGTGCAGAACGGGACGTGGGCGTACAGGAACAGCCCGCCCTGCGGCTCGTCCGCCCACACCTCGGCCAGCGGCCGCGGCGGATCGAGCGGCCGGTACGCCGTCTTGTGCGGGTAGGCGTACACGTACCCCTGGTACGGGCTGCCGGCCAGGGCCGGGTGAAGTGCGGTCACTGCCCCGGTCCCCGCATTCCCCGATCCCCGTTCGCCTGTCCTTCTCCCTCCCCCACAGGGGGGGAGGGGGCAAAACCGCAGGCGCTGGGAAGGCCTGGTCATGTCATCGCCCCCGATAGGACGAACTCGGCGTAAGGCACCTCCCAGACGACCGGGTGGGCCAGCCGGTGGCCGGTGTACCCGTCCTCGCCGTAGGCGGTGCCGTGGTCCGAGCAGACGACCGCCAGCCAACTTCCTCGCGCCGCCAGCCCGGCGAACAGCCGGCCGAGGTGCCCGTCTACGTATTCGAGAGCGGCGGCGTGCGACTCCACGGTATCAGCGGTCGCCCCCGGCAGGTAGAACCGGTTCGGCTGGTGGATGGCGGACACGTTGACGAACAGGAATGCTCGCCGGCCGGCCGGGACCGCCGCCACCCGCTTCAGGGCCAGGTCCACTTGATGCTCGGTGGACCGCGGGTCGGTCACGCCCAGGGCCGGGGACCAGTGGCTCTCGTCGAACAGGTCCGGGAACACCCGGCCGAGCGGGGACAGCTTGTTGAAGAACCCGACCCCGCCGACGCAGATCGTGTGATACCCCCGGCCGCGGAACCCGGTGACGAGGTCCGGGGCGTCGAACACGGCGGTGTCGTCGGTCGTCGTCTCGCTGCCGGGAAACCGGAGGGCGAACGGCCGGGGGTGTCGGCCCGGGGCGGCCGGGGTGGGCAGGAAGCCGGCGAAGAAGGCGGCGTGTGCGGCGTAAGTGAAACTGCCCGGTGTATGCCGCCGCTCCCACCCGCCGGCCGGCAGGACGGCCGCCAGGTGCGGGGTGCGGCCGGCCGCGTACAGGGCGGCCGCCACGTCGTACCGCAGCGTGTCCAGGGTGACGAACAGCACGTCCAGGGCGCCGACCGCCTGACTCGGGGGTGTCATCGCGCGTCGGTCGCCTTCGGGGACTTCTCGCCCCGCCGGCCTGCGGTCGGGGAAACCGTGATCGTACCCCGCCCCCCGGCCCGCCGGCAAGCGGCGGCTCGACACGGCTGTGGGGCGCAGGTACACTGGCCGGTCGGTCGAACCACCCCGGGGCCACCCGCCTTCGCCTTCCCGGCGAACAGCCCCGCCGACCCGACACCCGCCGCGGAGGTTGCCCGGTGCTCACTCTCCTCGGCCGCCCCCGGCAGGCGTGCGACGGCGTCACCCGGCGGCAGATCCTCCAGGCCGGCGGGGCCGGGCTGTTCGGGCTGTCCCTGCCCACGGTGCTGGCGGCCGAGGCTCACGCCCGGGAGGCGGGCCGGCGACCGCGGGCCAAGTCGGCCATCTTCATCCTGCTGTTCGGCGGGCCGAGCCAACTGGAGACGTTCGACCTGAAGCCGGACGCCCCGGACCGCATCCGCGGGCCGTTCCGGCCGACCGGCAGCCGCACCCCCGGGCTGCTCATCAGCGAGCACCTGCCGAGGACGGCCGACGTGTCCGACCGGTTCTGCGTCGTCCGCACCATGACGCACACGTTCAACGACCACAGCGGCGGCGGGCACTACCTGCAGACCGGCAAGCGGTGGCACGTGCCGGTCGGCGCCGGGTTCAGCCCGACCCCGAAGGACTGGCCGTCCGTGGGGTCGGTGGTCGAGTACCTGCACCAGCGGGACGACGGGTTGGCCCGGCCGCTGCCGGCGTACATGGTGCTGCCGAACTCGCTCGGCAAGCTGCAAGAGGCCGGCCAGTACCCCCGGCCCGGGGAGCACGCCGGGTGGCTCGGCCAGCGGTACAACCCGCTCACCGCCCGGATCGGCAAGCGGAGCGTGACCGACAACCCGTACTGGCGGGACTGCACCGACGCCGAACTGGACTTCCAGACGGCCACCGTCGGGGCGGCCGGCGACGTGACCCTGGACCGGTTGCACGCCCGGCAGTCGCTGCTGGCCCAGTTCGACGCCGCCCGCCGGCCGCTGGAGGGCGGGGGGTTCGACGCCGTCCGCCAGCGGGCGACGGCACTGGTCACGTCCGACCAGGCCCGGACGGCCCTCGACATTCGCCGGGAGCCGGCGGCCGTCCGCGACCGGTACGGCCGGCACCTGTTCGGCCAGTCGTGCCTGATGGCCCGCCGGCTGGTGGAGGCCGGGGTGCGGTTCGTCACCGTCCACTACGACTGCGTGGACGGGTACAGTTGGGACTCGCACCGGAACAGCGACGACGTGAAGCGGCACCTGCTGCCCACCTTCGACCAGGGGTTCGCCGCCCTGCTCCGCGACCTGGGCGACCGCGGCCTGCTGGCCGAGACCTTGGTGGTCGCCACCGGGGAGATGGGCCGCACCCCGAAGGCGAACCCGCAGTGGGGCCGGGACCACTGGAGCACCCTGTTCCCGGCGGCGGTGGCCGGCGGCGGGGTGGGCGGCGGGCGGGTGTACGGGCGGTCGGACAAGGACGCCGCCTACCCGGCCGAGAAGCCGGTGTCGCCGGAAGACCTGGCGGCGACCGTCTACCACGCCCTGGGCATCGACCCCGAGTTGCGGCTGCCGGACGCCGAGGGCCGGCCGACCGCGATCGTCGACGGCGGGACGCCCGTCACCGCCCTGTGGGGCTGAGACGGCCGTTGCCGAACGGGCCGTCCTCACACCACCCCGCGGGCCTTCAGCTCGGCCACTTGGTCGGCCCCCAACCCGGCGAGTTCGGCCAGCACCGCGGCCGTGTCCGCCCCCAGCTCCGGCGGCACCCGGTCCGTCGGCTGCCCGGCCCCGGCGATGTGGAACGGCGAGCCGATCAGGTCCACCGGGTTGCCCTGCGGGTCGGTCACGGTCAGGGCCATGCCGCGGTGCCGCACCTGCTCGTCGGCGAACACCCCGGCGTAGTCCCGGACGACGGCGTGCGGCACGTTCGCGTCGGTCAGGAGCCGCACCCAGTCGGCCGTCTTGCGTTGCCGTAGGACGTGCCCGACCGCGGCGTCCACCGCGGTCCGCCGCTCCACCCGCTGGCGGTTGGTCGGGTAGTGGTCGGCCAGCGGGGGCACCCCGGCCGCGGCGCAGAACGCCCGCCACTGGCCGTCGTTGCCGACGTTCAGCACCAGGTGCCCGTCGGCCGTCGGGTACAGCCCATACGGGGCGATCTGCAGGTGGAAGTTGCCCTGCCGCGGCGGGACGACGCCGCTCGTCCGGTACGCCTGGGCGACGTTCACCTGTGCGGCCACAGCGCAGTCGTGCAGGGCCAGGTCGACGTGATACCCGTGGCCGGAGGTCTGCCGGGCGTGCAGGCAGGCGAGGATGGCGGTGGAGGCGTACAGGCCGGTGAGGATGTCCGCGACCGCCACCCCGACCTTGTGCGGCTCCCCGGCCGCCGGGCCGGTGATGCTCATCAGGCCGCTGAGCGCCTGGACGGCGAAGTCGTACCCCGGCACGTCCGCCAGCGGCCCGGTCCGGCCGAACCCGCTGATCGAGCAGACGACCAGCCGCGGGTGCCGGGCCAGCACCGCCGCCGGGTCCAGCCCGAGCTTCGGCAGGCTGTCGGTGCGGAAGTTCTCGATCAGCACGTCCGAGGCGGCCAGCAGCGTGTCGAAGACGGGCGCCCCGTCCGAGTGGTGCAGGTCCAGGGTGACGGACCGCTTGGACCGGTTGCAGCTGAGGAAGTAGGCGGACAGCGGGCCGCGGAACGGCGGCCCCCAGCCGCGGGTGTCGTCCCCGGTGCCGGGCCGCTCCACCTTGATCACGTCCGCCCCGAGGTCGGCCAGCAGTTGGCCGCAGAACGGGCCGGCCAGGATGCGGGCCGCCTCCAGCACCCGCACCCCGGCCAGCGGCGGGGCGGCGTCAGCGGGGAACGGGAGCATGGCGCCTCCGCGGCTAGGCCGGTTCGCGCTTGATCGGGTGACGGGCTGCCGGTTACTGTATAGACCAGCCTCCCACCCACCGCCGCCCGCGGCGCGTCCTGGTCTGTCATCCATGAGTAGTGCCCCAGCGTGCAACGGCTTTGCTCCCCCTCCCGCTTCGGGGAGGGGGCCGGGGGAGGGGTCGGACCTTCGAGCCGTCGCCGCGACTTCAAAGGCTCTTGGATTGGGTCGGGGGCGTGACCCCACCCCCCGGCCCAATCCCCAAAGCGGGGAGGGGGAGGAAAGACGCCCCACCGGCCAAACGGGGGCAGTACCAACCTGTGCCCCGACTCGTCGCCCTCGTCGTGGCCCTACTGCCGTCCGCGGCCTGCGCCGCCGACGCCCCGTCGTTCCTGCGGGACGTGCTGCCGGTGCTCACCCGCCAGGGGTGTAACACCGGCGGGTGCCACGGCAAGGGTGCCGGGCAGAACGGGTTCAAGCTGTCCCTCCGCGGGTACGCCCCGGAGCTGGACCACCGCTGGCTCACCCGGGACCAGGACGGCCGCCGGGCCGACCCGGCCGACCCGGCGAACAGCCTGTTGCTGCGGAAGGCGACCGGCCGGGTGCCGCACGACGGCGGGGCGGTGTTCGGGGTCGAGAGCCGGGAGTACGACACCCTGCTCCGCTGGCTGGCCGCCGGCGCCCCCGGCCCGGACCCGACGGAGCCGGGCATCACCAAGCTGGACGTCACCCCGGGCGACCGGGTGTTCCAGCCGGGCGAGTCGGCGGCACTCGTCGCCACGGCCACGTTCGCCGACGGGGCGAAGCGGGACGTCACCTGGCTGACCAAGTTCGACACGAACGACGCGGCGGTGGCCGCCGTCACCCCGGCCGGGGTGGTGACCGCCGGCCGGCCGGGGGCGACCGCCGTCCGGGCGTCGTACCTGACCGAGGTGGCCGTCTGCACCGTCGCCGTGCCGTTCGACCGGGCCGTCCCGGCGGCCCGGTTCGAGGTGCCCGACCACGTCTTCGACCGGCCGGTGTTCGCCAAGCTGAAGGCGCTGAACATCGAGCCGGCGGCCGTCTGTACGGACGAGGAGTTCGTCCGCCGGGCGTTCCTGGACGCCTGCGGCATCCTGCCGACCGTGGAGGAGGTGGGCCGGTTCGTCGCCGACCCGGCGGCCGACAAGCGGGCGAGGCTGGTCGACCACCTGCTCGCCCGGCAGGAGTTCACCGACTACTGGACCCTGTTCTTCGACGACCTGTTCCAGAACCGCAAGGAGCGGGACCACGACGTCCGCGGGGCCAAGGGGGTGCAGCAGTTCCACGACTGGCTGCGGGACCAGGTGGCCCGGAACCGGCCGTGGGACGAGCTGGCCCGGGAGGTGCTGACCGCCGCCGGCAAGAGCACCGAGGCGCCGGCCGTCGGGTACTTCGTGGTCACGGTCGGGGAGCACCGGGAGCCGGAGAAGTCGGAAGTCGCGGAGTCGGCCGCCCAGGCGGTGCTCGGCACCCGGATCGGCTGCGCCCGCTGCCACAACCACCCGCTGGAGCGGTACACCCAGGACGACTTCTACCACTTCGCCGCCTTCTTCAGCCGGGTGAAGCTGGACCGCAAGGAGCCGAAGCAGGGGCCGACCACGCTGCGGGTGGCCGGCCGCGGCGGGCGGGACAAGGAGCCGGTCGGGGTGACGCAGCCGCGGACCGGGGCGTTCCTGCCGCCGCAGCCGCTGGACCGGTCGGCCGCCCCGGTCCGGCCGGGGGACGACCCGCGGGCCGTGCTAGCCGGGTGGGCCACCGGCCCCGGCAGCGACCTGTTCGCCGGGGCGATGGTGAACCGGGTGTGGCGGCACTTCCTCGGGGTCGGGCTGGTCGAGCCGGTGGACGACCTGCGGGCCACCAACCCGCCGAGCAACCCGGCCCTGTGGGCGGCCCTGGTCGGCGAGTTCAAGCGGAGCGGGTACGACCTGCGGCACCTGGCCCGGGCGGTGATGACCTCCCGGACGTACCAGCTCAGCTCGGCCACCAGCCCGGGGAACGCGGCCGACGGCCGGTTCTACAGCCACTACTACGCCCGCCGGCTGCCGGCCGAGGTGCTGCTGGACGCGATCACCGCCGTCACCGGGGTGCCGGAGAAGTTCGACGGCCACCCGGCCGGGACGCGGGCGGTGCAAGTGCCGGACCCGGGGGTGAACTCGTACTTCCTGAGCCTGTTCGGCCGGAGCGAGCGGGTGACGGCGTGCGCCTGCGAGCGGGGCGGGGACGTGACCATGCCGCAACTCTTGCACCTGCAGAACGGCGACCGGCTACTGACCAAGCTGACCGACACGAACGGCTGGCTGGCGAAGCGGCTGGCGGCGGTGCCGGACGACGCGGCCCTGACGGACGAGCTGTTCCGGCGGGCGCTTGGCCGCGGCCCGACGGCCGCCGACCGGGCGGCGGTGGCCGCCGCGCTCCAGTCCGGCGACCCGCGGGCCGAGGTGTTCCGGGACGTGCTGTGGGCGGTGCTGAACAGCAAGGAGTTCGCGTTCAACCGGTGAGGGGAGGGACGATGATCCGGATCGAACTGGAGCAGGAAGACGACGGCCGGTGGATCGCCGAAGCCCCGGACCTGCCCGGTGTCCTCACCTATGGGGACACGCCGGACGAGGCCGCCGCCCGGACCGGGGCGCTGGCCCTGCGGGTGATCGCCGACCGGCTCGACCACGGGGAGCCGGTGCCGATGCTGGACGACGTATTCACGGTGGCCACCCCGTGAGCCGGTGGCCGAGTACCAAGGCGCGGGAGGTGCTGGCCGCACTCAAGCGGATCGGCTGGGCCGAGAAGCGGACGACCGGGTCGCACCGGGTACTGGAGCGGGTCGGCTGGCCGGACGTGGTGTTCGCCTTCCACGACGGGGATGAGATCGGCCCGCGGATGTTGGCTCGGATTGCCAAGCAGACCGGACTGACCCCGGCCGATTTGTAACCAACTGGGCTACCATACCGACACCCGCCCCGCTCCCGGAGTTCGCCATGCTCGATGTCTGCCTGGGCCGGTCCGCCTCCCGCCGGTGCGACGGGGCCACCCGCCGGGACTTCCTCCGGGCCGGCGGCCTCGGCGCCCTGTCCCTGCCGACCCTGCTCTCGCTCGAAGCGAAGGCCGGGGTGAAGCCGCAGGCACGGGCGAAGTCGGTGCTGCTGGTGTTCCTCGGCGGCGGGCTGTCCCACCACGACACGTTCGACCTGAAGCCGGACGCCCCGAGCGAGGTCCGCGGCAAGTACAAGGGCATCCCGTCGGCCGTCCCGGGGCTGCAGGTCGGCGAACTGCTGCCGCAAGTAGCGAAGGTGATGGACAAGGTGACGCTGGTCCGCAGCGGGGCGCACAACAACGACCATCACGAGACGGCCACCAACTGGGTGCTGTCCGGCCGGTTCGGCAGCCCGTTCGGCGACTACCCGGCCGTCGGGGCGGTCGTCGCCCAGCAGACCGGGTTCAGTGGCACCCTGCCGCCTTACGTAGCCGTCCCCCGCAACCCGTCGTTCACCTGGGAGCTGGGCAAGAGCGCGTTCCTCGGCGGGCGGTTCGAGTCGTTCAAGGCCGGCGACCCGAACCAGAAGGGGTGGTCGGTCCGGGACGTCAGCCCGAGTGTGCCGCTGACGGCCCGGGCGGTCGAGCGGCGGGAGACGCTGCTCAAGGCGGTGGACGGCCTCGCCCGGCGGGTGGAGGGGAACGACCAGATCGCCACCTACGACGAGTTCCACAAGCGGGCGGCGGACATGATCCTGTCCCCGCAGGCCCGGCAGGCGTTCGACCTCGCAGCGGAGGGGGACAAGCTGCGGGACCGGTACGGGCGGACGACGTTCGGCCAGAGCGCCCTCCTGGCCCGCCGGCTGGTGGAAGCGGGGGTGCGGTTCGTCACCGTCAACTACGGCGGGTGGGACCACCACGCCAAAATCTTCGACAACCTGGACAAGAAGCTGCCGGAGTTCGACCGGGGCGTCTCCGCGCTGGTCGAGGACATGGACCGGCGGGGGACGTTCGAGAACACCCTGCTGGTGGTGATGGGCGAGTTCGGCCGGACGCCGCGGGTGAACAAGGACGCCGGCCGGGACCACTGGGGGCCGGCCGGGTCGCTGCTGTTCGCCGGGGCCGGGGTGAAGAAGGGGTTCGTCCTCGGCAAGACGGACAAGCACGGGGCGTACACCACCCAGCGGCCGGTCGGCCCGGCGGACGTGGCGTTCACGATCCTCGACAGCCTGGGCATCGACCCGCGGACCCAGATCCACACCCCGGACGGCCGGCCGCTCGAAGTGCTGGATCAGGGGGAGCTGGTGCGGGAGCTGTTCGCCTGACCGGCCGCTCTTGTCCGGGTGCGTTGAGGCTCTGCGAAACGCACCGCCGGGACACCATCGCTCGGAGTACTCGGCCGTTTTCGGTGACAGCCCGGGGGAGGGCGAGGCTCCTGCCGAGCCGCGGGACTTCACCGGTCGGGGCACACCACCCACGGGCCGAGCCGTCTCCCGGGCTGGCGCCCGGCTCGGCAGGAGCCTCGCCCTCCCCCGGGGCGGTCGCAGGCACACGTGTCTGTCGGTGGCGGGCCGGTGCGGTTCGTCACCGAGCCTCCTCAACGCACCCTACGCCGACCTGTTCGCCTGACCCGCCGGCGTCCGCCACAGGTGCCAGCCGAGGGCGGCGGCGAACACCAGGCTGCCCCACAACAGGCCGCCGACCGCCGCCCCGGTCCGCCCGCCGACCGGCGATCCGACCACCAGCAGCGCACTTCCGACCGCCAGCGCCGCCCAGCTCACCCACCGGCCGCGGCGGTCGCCCTCGACGGCGTGCCAGGTGAGGACCGTCGCCGGGTAGAGCAGCCAGACGAAGTAGTAGCCGAAGGCGTAAGGGGTGCCGACCACCACCAGGATCGTGAGGACGGCGAACTCGGCCGCGTCCGACTCCCGGGTGCGGTCCGCCCGCCGGGGCATGGCCGCCACGAACCCCAGCCCGAGCAGCCCGCACACCCCGGCCACCGCCAGCCGGGCCGTCCGCTCGTCCAGGGCGAGGACGTTGACGTACAGCCCGCGGACGGCCGGGTCGAAGGCGTCGGCCTCGGCGTCCACCGGCCGGACCAGCCGGGTGACGACCCCCAGCACCGACTGGTTCCGCCACCCCTGGCTCTGCTCCGGCCGCTGGCCGAACCCGCGGTCGTCGTTCTTCAGCAGCATCCCGTTCGCCCAGGTCTTCAGCTCGGCCAGGTTCCGATCAAACCCGCGGACCGGGGCCGGGGCCAGCACCAGCAAAGCGGCCGTCCCGAGGACCATCCCCGCCGCCGCCGCCCAGTACCGCCGCCACAGCAGGTAGACGACGATCACCGCCGGGAACGCCTTGATGGCGGTGGCCAGGGCGAACAGCCCGCCGGCCGCCCATTCGTGGCGGTGCCGCAGACAGAGGAACCCGGCCAGCACCACCGCCAACAGGAACAGGTTCGGCTGGCCGAGCAGGAACATGTCGTACACGAAGAACAGGCTGATGACCCCCGGGACCACCCGCACCCACGGGTTCACCCGGCCGGTGCCGGCCACCAGCCGCAACGACAGCTCGATCGCCGCCCACCAGCTCAGGACGTTACCGGCCGCCAGGGCGATCACCATGCCGGTCGGCCCGAGCAGGCTCAGCCCGGCCAGGCACACCCCGGCGAACGGCGGGTACATGAACGGGAACGCCACCCCCGGCTGGGTCGGGTACAGGGGCAGCCCGTCCACCACCCGCCGGCCGGTGGCGTACCAGAGCGGGTAGTCCTTGTTCAGGGTGTGGGCGCCGGACGCCCACAGCTCGTAGGTCGGGGTCGGGCCGACCGGCTGGCGGAAGTGGTTGACCACCGGGAAGGCGGCCAGGGTGAGGGCGGCGACCGCGAACAGCCCGTACAGCACCGGCAGGCTGAGATAGCGGGTCATCGGTGGGTCCGGGCGAGGGGAAATGCAAAAACTCCGTCAGCCTGTGGCAAGCCACAGGCTGACGGAGCCGGAACAGAGAAGAGGCCGATTACGGGGAGCATATTCCCCGACCGCTCGGGGTTTGTCAACCGGAATATTCGGCGCAACCGTCCGTGCCGGCCGGCTCGCCGCAGAGCGTTGTGGATCAGCGAGTTGCGGCCAGCTCGCGGAGCGTGCGGAGGGTGGTCGCGGCGGCGGTGTCCGGGTCGGGCAGGGGAAAAACCTCGGCGGAGAGATACCCGACGTACCCGACTTCCCGCAAGGCCGAGCCGATGGGCGGGAAGTCGGTGTGCCCCAAACCGGCGGCCCGGCGGTTCGAGTCGGCCAGGTGGACGTGCCCGATGGCCGACCCCGCCGACCGGACGGCGGCCGGCAGGTCCGCCTCCTCGATGTTCATGTGGAACAGGTCGGCCAGCACCTTCACGTTCGCCGCCCCGGCGGCGGTCAGCAGACCGACCGCATCGGCCAGGGTGTTGGTCAGGTTGGACTCGTACCGGTTGAGCGGCTCGAACAGCAGCGGCTGCGGCCGGGCGTACTCGCCGATTTCGGCCAGCGCCTCGCCGAGCCAGCCGAGGGCGGTTTCCTTCGACACGCCGTCGCCCCACCGACCCTGCATCGAGCCGACGATGACCGGGGCGGCCAGGGCGGCGGCGAAGTCGGCCATGCGGCGGACGAAGTCGACCGCCTTCTGACGGACGGACGCGTCGGGGGAAGTGAGGCTGAGCTTGTGGATCACCCACCCGGCCCCGGTGCCGACGGCCGACACCGGCATCCCGCCCAGCTCCCGGCGGACGGCGGCCGGGTCGAGGGCGTCCGGGCCGGCCGGGAACAGCTCGACGGCGGCGAACCCGTGCCGGCAGGCGAACTCGACCCCCGGGGCAAGGTCGCCGTGGAAGACGAACGGGCCGGCGGCGAACGCGGGGTCCAGGGCGAGGGTGACGGCCGGTTTCATGGATGCAGTCCCAAAGCCCACCCACGATCGTGGGTGGGCTTTCAGTTACTCGATCTCGACCATCGCCTTGACCACCCCGGCGGCCGGGTCCAGGAACCCGGGGAAGGCGTCGATCACCTCGCCGAACCCGACCCGGTGCGTGATCCACGGGCCGGTGTCCAGCATCCCGCCTTCGATCAGGCGGATGATCCGGGTGAACTCGTTGCTGACCGCGTTACGGCTGGCCAGGAAGGTGATCTCCCGGCGGTGCATGAGCGGCTGGGTGAAGGTGATCGGGTCCTGCGTGATGCCGACGAACACCACCCGGCCGACGAACCCGGCGAACCGGTACGCCCCGGCCATCGACCCGGCGTGCCCGGTGGCGTCGATGACGACGTTCGCCATCTTGCCGTCGGTCAGCTTGGTGATGGTGTCCACGTCCGCGTCGGTGCCGGACGCTTGCACCGTTTCGGACACGCCCATCCGCTCCCGGACGAACGTCAGCCGTCGCTCGTTCAAATCCATCACGATCACCCGGCTGCCGGCCAGCTTGGCGAACTCGACGGCGCTCAGCCCGATCGGCCCGGCCCCGATGATGAGCACCGTCTCGTCCGGCTGCGGCGCCGACCGGCGGATGGCGTGGTGCCCGATGGCCAGCGTCTCCACCAGGGCGAGCTGCTCCAGGCTCAGCTTCTTCGACAGGTGCAGCTTGCGGGCGGGAATGGTGAACAGCGGCCGCAGCCCGCCGTCGCAGTGGACCCCGAGGGTCTGGTGGTTCTCGCAGCAGTTGGTGTGGCCGCGGGTGCAGGAGTAGCACGTCTGGCAGTTGATGTACGGCTCGACCGCCGCCCGGTCGCCCGGCTTGACCGCGGACACGCCGTCGCCGACCGCGACCACTTCCACCCCTAACTCGTGCCCGGGGATGCGTGGGTAGCTGAAGAACGGCATCTTGCCGAGATACCCCGACAGGTCGGTCCCGCAGACGCCGACCCGCCGCACCCGCACCACCGCCTCCCCCGGCCCCGGCGGCGGCGGCTCAGGTAGGTCGATCACGCGGAACCGCTTCGGCTGCTCCAACTGAATCGCTTGCATGGCGTCGTGAGTCCAAGGTTCGAGCCGTTGATAGCGTGAGTCAGGAGCCGCGACTGCTAAGGAGCGGCTGGCCCGGGCAAGCCGCCCCTGCCCGGGCCAGCCGCTCCTTAGCAGTCGCGGCTCCTGTCACAGCCCCGGCCGCGGCGGCTTGTTCGGGGGCCGAACGGCAGCCGCCCCCGTCACCTTCACCTTGCGGCTGTACACCTTGTCCCCGCAGGTGGCGTACAGGGTGTCGAACTTCGGCCCGCCGAAGCACAGGTTGGCACACTTGCCGTTCGGCGTCGGGATGATGCCGTGGACCCGGCCCGGCTGGTCGCAGAACTGCACCCCCATCCGGGTGGCCACGAACAGTTGGCCGGTGCGGTCGCACCGCAGCCCGTCCGCCCCGCTGTCGTCCGCCGTGTCCGGGACGTGCAGGTGGTGGTACTTCTGCTTGGCGGAGAGCGTCCCGTCGGCGTTGATGAGGTAGCTGTACACCCAGTGGGACCGGCTGTCGGCGACGTGCAGGAACCGCTGGTCCGGGGTGCAGGTGACGCCGTTGGCGAACCCCAGCCCGGTGTCCACGGTCAGCTTCTCCCCGGTCGGCTTGACCAGCCACACCTTGCGGTTGCCCGGGTCGGTGACGTACACGTTGCCGTTGCTCAGGACGACCAGATCGTTGCCGCCGATGCCGTCGGCCAGCACCTTCGGGTTCTTGCCGTCGGCGTCGTACACGATCACCTTGTTCGACCCGCTGGTGTACAGCTTGCCGTCCGGGCCGAACGCCGCCCCGCTGGCCCGCTGGCTGTCGGCGATGAACTCAACCGGCTTGCCGTCCGGCCCGAGCTTGTAGACCTTCGACTTGGGCACGTCACAGAAGACGACCTCGCCCCGGGCGTTGACGGCCGGCCCCTCGGTGAACGTGTACCCCTCACCGACCAGCTTCCACGGCTCGCCTTGGACGAGCACGCTCTGCATGTCGCCGGACCCGCGGCCGGCCTTCACCGGCTCCGGCCAGCCGGCCCACAGGAACTCCATCCCCTCGGGGAACAGTTTGGTGGCGTGGTTGTTGTTGTGCGGCCCGTCGCCCCACGTGAACTTGTGCTCGTACCCGGCGAACTTCAGGCTCCGCTGGAGGGACTGGTTGGCCATCCACCAGTCGCCGGCGTAGATGTTCAGGTCGTTCGACCCGTCCTCCATGAAGATGCGGAGGGGCTTCGGCTCGACCTTGCGGACCAGGGTGCTGTACCGCTCCCCGCTGCGGATGCCGACGTAGGTGCCGATGCCGCTGAACACCCGGGTGAAGGCGTCCGGCCGCTCCCAGGCGGCGGTGAACGCGGCGATCGCCCCGGAGCTGGTGCCGCCGATCGACCGGTCGTTGCCGGACTTCGACAGGACGATCTTTCGCCCGTCGGCCGTGGTCTTGGTTTCCACCTCGGGGAGCAGTTCTTCGAGCAGGAAGCGAACGTAGTTGTCGCCGAGGCCGTCGTACTCGTAGGACCGGTTCCAGCGGTCCTGTTCGGCGGCCGGGTTCGGGGCCGGCACCCGGCCGTGGACGACGAACACGCCGATCAGCGGCGGGATCTTCTTGGCGTGGATGAGCCGGTCGAGGGCGCCGGGCTTGTCCGGGGTGTGGCCAGTCCGGGGCGGGAAGCAGGCCTGGAACTGGACCCCGTCCTGGTTGACGTGGACGCACGCCGGGGTTTTGCCGTCGTACTGCTTGGGGACGTACACCCAGTAGTCGCGGACGGTGCCGGGGAACACCTTCGACTGGTCGAAGGTGAACTTGTACACGTCGCCGATCGGCACGCTGTCCTGGGCGGAGACGGGGCCGGCGAGGGTGGCGACAACCGTGGCGAGGAGGGCGGGGCGGGGCATGGGGAGTCCTGGCGGGGAGGGTCAGCGGTCGGGGGCGATTGTACCCGCCGGAACTCGACCGGCACCCTTGGAAATCGGCCGGCGGGCGATAGGATAAGGCGGTCGGAGTCGGTAGCTCAGCTGGTAGAGCAGCGGACTTTTAATCCGCTGGTCGTGGGTTCGACCCCCACCCGACTCACTGCGCAAACCAGCGCGGCCCGGTGCGGATCAGCGCCGGGCCTCTGGTTTTCTAGGGTATCCCGCACCCCATCGCCCGCAGCCTTCTCCCCGTCGCCGGTGTACGCCCGTGCAAACCGGTGCGGGGGGATGCGACCGGTCGGTACATCCCCTGGTACATCCGAGTCGTCCCCGGCGCCGGTCGGCACCAGTGCCGGACCCCGGCCGACCGCGCCCGTGAGGTCAACTCCGGGGCGGAGTGCCCGGCCATCTCTTGGGCGGTCCGTGACGTCAGGTGGGGGTGTCGGAGGGCGTGGAAGTCGGCGTCCAGCGTACACGCCTGGGCGACCTGGCCCAGCCACTACCGGTCGCGGCGCAGATGAGCACGGCTGCGTTGATGTTGCGGAACGCCTCGGCATAGGCCAGGTCAGGAGACTCTGACACGGCACACTACCAAGGCGTTCAACGTCTACGCCCCGGCCGACAAGCGGGAGGCCCGCATCTACAACCTGCCCGGGGTGTTGCGCCCGGCTAAATGACCTTCCGTGAGCAGGGCGGCTTCCTGGCCCGCTGAGAGGTCGTCGCGATTGGCTGGCCCGTCACTTCGCCCTTGCGGCCGCCAGCGACGGGGCGCCCAGGTCGAGCCGGTACAGCACTTGGTTGTAGGTGTACCGCGGGGTCTTGTGCGGGTGGCCGGAGAAGTCGTTGGTGTACGTCCCCTCGAAGTGGATCACCCGCCCGCCGTCCCGGTCCAGGAAGGCGTGGTGACAGACGTTGTAGAACGACTGCCGGTCGTGGGTGGCCACCTTCACCGCCGCCGCGAACGGACCGGTCGGCGAGTCCGCCTCGGCGTACCACACCTCCCCAAGCAACGACGACTTGCCGCCGAGCTGGCCGGCCACCAGCACCCACCGCTTGCGGTGCTCGTTCCACCGCACCGTCCCGCTGTGCAGCTGAACCCGGTCCGCCGGGGCCGCCGCGTCCGCCGGGCAGAACCGGGAGTGCTCTGGCTGGACCTTCCCCGCCTTCACCAGCGCGAGCTCCGACTTCGAGTCGGTCGGCGGCTGTTCCTTCTGCCACCGCCAGACCGGCGGGCCGTCGGCCGTCGGGGTGCAGGCGAACGCCTCGTACCGGGCCGGGTCGAGGACCGCGTCGAGTGTCGCCGGCACCCGCACGTTCGGGGTCGGGCTGCCGAACAGCAGCCACTTCGTCCTGTCCGCCTCGTAAGGGATCGGATGCCCGCTCGGGTGCCGCCAGGTCTCGGCCAGCGGCAGTTGTCGGGCCGGCTCGAAGGTCGCCTTCGCCGGGTCGAACACCGCGACGCCCTGCTCGAACTCCCCGGTCAGCCCCTTCCGCCGGGAGTAGTGGGCGACCATCGTCTCCTGGCCGCTCGCGTCCGGGACGACGCACACGCCGCTGATCCAGATGACGCCCTCCGGCCGCTCCGGCAGCGGCATCATCGCCCGGGCGAACCCCGTCTTGTCCACGAAGTAGTCGAACGGGATGCCGCCGGCCGGGTCGAACGCCGGGTCGAGCGGGGTGGTCGCCCCGGCCGTGCGGAACAGCCCGAGCGGGTAGCTCATCCGCTGGGTGTCGCCCCAGAACCAGTGCACCTTGCCGCCGAACACCGCCGCCTGCACCGAGTCCTGGCCGGCGACTTGGCCCGGGTGCGGGGACGGCGGCGGGGTCGGGTGGCCGAGCAGGACGCTGTCCCGGTACAGCCCCGCGCCGGTCAGCCGGCAAAGCCGCTCGGCGATGTTCTTGCGGGTCAGCTTGATCTCGGCGACGGCCCCGGCCCGCGGCGTCACCCGGGCGCCGGCGATGCCGAACCCGTCCTTAGCGATCTCATACCCGTGGCTGCGGACGGTGAAAAACACTTCCCGGCCCATCAGCCCGGGTTCGTGGAACGCCACCCGGCCGGCGTTGTCGGTGACGAACAGCAGCCCGTTCACCGTCTCCAGCTCGACCAGCGGCACGCCCCGCCCGGAGACCGAATCGACCACGCGGATCTCGGCCCACTCGCCGGCGGTCGCCGACAGCGGGGCGAGCAGCAGGAGCCAGCACCAGCGGGCGGCGGTCATTGCGTCCCCTCCGGGGCGTACACGGTTCGGCCGCCGTCCACCGGCAGGCAGACCCCGGTGACGAAGTCGTTGTCCACCAGGGCCAGCACCGCCTGGGCGACGTTCGCCGGGCTGCCCTCCCGCTTCACCAGCGTCGCGTGAATCGCCTGCTGCTTCTCCGCGTCCGGCAGGTCCGGCGGGAGCATCACCGGCCCCGGGTTAACCTGGTTCACCCGCACCTTCGGGTTCCGGGTGCCGAGTTCGACCGCCAGGCAGCGGGTGATGGCCGTCACCGCCCCTTTGCTCGGGAAGTACGCCGAATACCCCGGGTACGGCCGGACCTCCGCCCAGTCGCCGATGTTCACGATCACCCCGCCGTCCGGCTGCTCGACCATCGCCAGCCCGGCCTGCTGGGCACACAGGAAGGTGCCGAGGGCGTTGGTGTCGAAGTGCCGCCGCACGTCCGCCGCCGTCACCTCCTCCAGCGGCTTGCTCTGCCACACGGCGGCGCAGTTGACCAGCACGTCCAGTCGGCCGAACCGGTCGAGCACCGCCCGGACCATGCCGCGGACGGCCCCCTCGTCGGTCAGGTCGGCAGGGAAGGCGACGACCGGTACGCCGTGCGCCCGCAGCCCGGCGGCCGTCTGCTCGGCCTCGGCCGCGGACGTGCGGTAGTGGACGGCGATCGCGTACCCGCGGCGGGCCAGGGCGTCGGCCACCACCGCCCCGACCCGCCGTTTGCCGCTGCCCGTCACCAGTGCGACCCGCTGTTCCGGCATGGCCCCGCCTCCGCAATGGCCCGCTGATTCCGCAGACTTCGACGCAGATGGAAACCGGATCGGAAAACCCGTTCTCCTTCTTATCCGGTTCGCATCTGCGTCGAAGTCTGCGGAATCAGCGGGCCAAATCTGCCACCGTCCCGTACCGGATGCCGAGCCGCTGCCCCTCGGCCCGGGCCGCCGCCTGGAACAGCCCGGCCGCCGGCACGTCGATCCCGGCGCTGGCGTCCTCGGCGATCAGCACCTCGAACCCGGCCGCCCGCAAGTCCCGGGCGGCGAAGAAGCAGCAGATGTTGGTCGCCAGCCCACACACCACCACCCGCTCGACCCCGGACGCCTTCAGGAACACCGGGAGCCCGGGGTGCTGGGCGGTGACGGCATACGCCTCGAAGTCCCGGTCGTACCCCTTCCGCCACACCGCCGAGAACCGGCGCGTGTCCAGCCCGGGCAGGAACTCGGCCCCGGGCGTCCCCATGACGCAGTGCGGCGGGTACGGCCCGCCCCGCCCGGCGAACGACACGTGGTCCGGCGGGTGCCAGTCCTGGGTGGCGTCGATCCGGGCGAAGGGCAGCACCAGCAGCCGGTTCACCGCCGGCACGATGGCCAGCCCGCCCGGCACCGGAAGCTCGACCGGGCACAGGTCGGTGAACCCCCGCTGGGCGTCGACCACCATCAGGCTTGTCCGCAGTCTGTCGTCACTCGTCATTCGTTACTCGGCCGGGCCGGGGCGGCAGAGGGGGCGTCTCCTGATACAAAATACGAATAACGACGGACGGACAACGAAGGACGAATCCATGAAGATCGGGCTGGTCGGGTACGCCGGGTCGGGCAAGAGCACCGTGTTCCAGTGGCTCACCGGGGTGGCCCCGGACCCGGCCAAGGTGCAGCAGGGCCAGGTCGGCACCACCAAGGTGATCGACGAGCGGCTCAAGAAGATTGCCGCCAAATACCAGCCGAAGAAGACCACCTTCGCCGAGGTCCAGTTCCTCGACACCCCCGGGCTGTCGTCCGACGACCGCAAGGACAACCCCCGCCGGCTCGGCATCCTCCGGGAAGCCAACGGGCTGGTCGTCGTCCTCGACGGGTTCACGGCGACCAACTTCGCCGAGCAGTTGCAGAAGTTCCGCGAAGACCTGCTGTTCGCCGACCTGGAGATCGTCTCCAACCGCGTCCCGAAGGTGGAGGCCGGGCTGAAGAAGGCCAAGCCGCAGAAGGAGCGGGAGGCGGACGAGGCGGAGCTGGCCCTCCTCAAGCGGGTGGTGGCCGCGTTCGAGGCCGGCACCCCGGCCAGCAAGCTCGGGCTGACAGCCGACGAGGAGAAGTCCCTCCGCAGCTTCCAACTGCTCACCCTCAAGCCGGAGATCGTGTTCGTCAACCGCGGCGACAGCGGGTTCAACGACCCGCTGCCGGCCGACCTGCTGGCCCTCTCCCCGGGGGCGCTGCAAGCCCCGGCCAAGCTGGAGGCGGAGCTGGAGGCGCTGGACGAGGAGAGCCGGCAGGCGTTCATGGCCGACCTGGGGCTGGCCGGGTTCGGCCGGGAGAAGGTGATCCACGACATCTTCTACGCGATGGGCCGGGTCGTGTTCTTCACCGTCGGCCCGGACGAGTGCCGGACGTGGGCGCTGAACCGGGACTCGGACGCGGTGACGGCGGCCGGGTGCATCCACAAGGATCTGAGCGAGAAGTTCGTCCGGGCGAACGTGATCGGCTACCCGGACTTCGAGGCCCACGGGTACAGCGAGAAGGAGTGTAAGGCGAAGGGGCTAGAGCGGACCGAGGGCAAGACCTACGTCGTCAAAGATGCGGACATCCTGCACATCCTGGCGTCCAGCTAGGGCGGGTCAGGCGGGGAATGATGTAGGGTGCGTGGAGGGAGGCTCTGCGACCGGAACGCACCGGCCCCGCAACGATGTCTCACGTCACCGGCTGTCCCACGGTGCGTTTCGCAGAGCCTCCACGCACCCTACGAAGGCCGGCTCGACGTAGGGTGCGTGGAGGAGGCTCGGCGACGAAACGCACCGGCCCCGCGACGACTCCGGCAGAGGGGCGAAGTCCCTCCGGTGCGTTCCGCAAAGCCTCCACGCACCCTACCCGACGGGCCGGTCAGGCGGTGGGGGTGAGGGTCTCGGTGCGGACCACCCCCCGCGCCCCGAGCATGGTCCACCGGCCGGCCAGGCTGCCGTCCTTCTTCACCTCGTACACGGTGACGCCGACGATCACCCCGGCCGGCTGCCGCCCGACCCAGCTCACCGACACCAGCTTGCCGGTCCGGATGCCGACCCCGAGGAACGTCTGCCCGGCGGTCGTCCACTTGAACTGGTAGGCGTCCTTCTCCTTCGACACCTCGACCGTCGTCCGGTACTTCTGCCCCTGGATGTCCACCCCGTCGCCGGCGTACTCGCCGTCGATGCCGGCCGTCTCCGGGTCGCCGGCGGCGGACGGGGCGGTCGGGGCGAACCCGCACAGCGAGAGGGCGACGACGGCCGCCAGCACGGGACGGGGCACGGCCGGTTCCTCGGGGGCGAGATGTGTGGGGGCCGGTCTGGTCTGGGCCTGGTGGGGCAGGCATTTCTGCCTGCCCGTCTCGAACCCGGGCCAGGCAGAAATGCCTGCCCCACCAAACAGAGGCGGCTCACCCGTTCGGCGGGAGGAGGGCCGGGTTGGCGAACACACGGCTTCCACGGGCGGACGTCCCACGACCCGAACACCCCGGCGGCGTGGAACGGGTCGTTGCGGATCAGCCCCTCGGCCGCTTCGTTCAGTCCGCCTCGTACACGATCGAACGCCCCGAAGTCGTCCAGGAACGGGCCGGCGCAGGGCCAGCTTGCCGGCGGCCAGCGGCTCGCTCAGGTATCCCGGTGGGCCGGCGGGCCTGCACCGTGGCGGCGTCGGGGATGTACTGGATGACGGCGGCCCACCGCATGGCTCAGCCCAGGAGGTGTGTTCGACCCGCACCGCGGCCGGCCGGGCGACCGCCTCCAGGGCGGCGTTCAGCCCGAGCAGCCCGGCCGTGAACCCGACGTCGCTCAGGAACGTGGCCCGGTAGAACGGCACGCCCATCGTGTAACACTCGGCCAGCCCGCCGAGGTGAACCCGTAGGGCAGGTCTTGCCGCAGCCAGGAGTGGGAAGTTAGTGACCAGGAAGAACAGCAGCTCCCGCCGACCGCCGCCCCGACCACCCCGCCGACGCCGGCCGACCGGCCGAGCCACCCGGCCAGGGCGTACCCGGCGAACCCGAGGGTACACGGCCCCGGATGGGCAGGTAGTCGGTGTGGTAGCCGTGGTGGGCGTAGTTGGCGGTCGGAGGCCAGCTTGGCGGCCAGCGCCAGCCCCAGCCCGGCGGCCCAGCCGGGCCGCCCGCCGGGGCCGCGGCGAACACCGCCACCGCCCCGAACACGGCGAAGTTGAGCGGCCGGACCGTGTCCGGGGCCAGCGGGACGAGGACCCGCGGCCACGGCGGCGGCGGCGGCCAGCCCGACGGCCAGCGGGCGGAAGCGGGGGGTCGGCTGAGGCGTCGGCCATCGACGGCCTCCGGGGGCTACCGGACCGGGTGGGTGTTCGGGTATGGGTAGGTGTGCCCCGTCCGGACCGCAACCCGGGTCGGCGCTTCCGCCAAACCGCCGGCCGCCGGGGGCGAAAGCGGCGCCGCCGAGGGCCACGCCATGACCGCGCCGTGGGACGAGGACGACCGGATCGGGGTGCCGACCGGGCGAGCGGGGGGCGTCAGCCCCCTGTTGGACGCCGCGACAAGGGGAGCCGCCCGCCCGACGGGGGCAACAGGGGGCTGACGCCCCCCGCTCGCCGGAACCCGAGTTGCGGGCCGGTGACACCGACCTCGGTCGGCCGGCGATGGTCCCGGCGACCGCCGCCCCGCTCAGCGACGACGACCGCCGCCGGCTCCGCGAGGCCGACGACGAGCAGGCCCGCCGCGACCTGGCCGAAGCCGAGGAGCTGCTCGCCGCCGACCCGGCCGTGATGCGGTGGGCCGGCTGGTTCGCCCACCCGCTGGCCGGCGCCTTCCTGCTCGGCCGCCGGCGTCCTCGGGCTGTTCCTGTATTCGCAAGTGCTCACGATCCTGGCGAACATCGCCACCCAGCCGACATGGGCGCAGTACGCCGGTTACGCCGGGCTGGCCGTCCTCGCCGGGGCGGTGCTGTACGCCATGCTCCGGCTCACCCTGCTGTACGCCAAGCTGCGGGCCAACCGGCAGGTCCGGCTCCGCGGGTTGGAGGAGCTGCACGCCCGAGTCCGGCTGCGGTGGCTGGCCCACGCCAAGGCGGCCGAGGCGAAGGCCAGCCTGGAAGCCTACCTGCGATCGTTTCCGCTCGACTCGCCGAAGGACCGCACCGCCCTGGCCCGGCTCGGCGTCACCACGGACACGGCGACCGCCCTGGCCGCGGTACGGGACGAGTTGCTCGACCCGGCCCGGTTCGGCAGCACCGGCCAGTGGTTCGACCGGTTCCGGGACGGGTTCCAGGCGAAGCTGGACGAAGCCGCCGAGGCCCGCACCAAGTACTGGGCCAACCGGGCGATGGTGGTGACGGCGGTCGCCCCGAACGGCCTGGTAGACTCGCTCGGCACGCTGTACTTCGGGTTCGCCCTGCTGACCGACCTGGGTCGCGTCTACAACCTGCGGGCCGGCCGGACCGGGACCGCTGTGCTGCTCGGCCGGGTGTTCTTCAACGCCTACCTGGCCGGCAACCTGTCGGACGTGGAGACGCTGGCGGCCGACCAGTACGAGCGCACCTGTACGAGCAGGGGCTGCACGTGGTCGGGGTGGGAGTCGGGTCGAACGTGGTCGGCAAGTTCCTCGGCAAGGTCGGGGCGAAGGCGACCACCGGGTATCTGAACCGGGTGCTGCTGATCCGGCTCGGGCGGTACGCGTGCCGGCTGCTGCGGCCGGTCGGGCGGGACTGATGCATTCCCGCGTAGCGGGGCCGCCACCGGCGGCCCGGGTCCGGCCGGAGGCCGGACCGCTACACCCACCCTCACACGATTCGCCTTTTCCGTTCCACCCGCCTTGCGGTACAACCCCGGGCCGACCGTCTCCGCCGGGAGGGTGATCGCATGACCCGCGGGCTGCTCGCCGTTCTGCTCGTCGCGTCTGTTTCGTCGGCCCAGGAGCCACCGCGGTTCAGGTGGCAGGCCGGGCAGGCGATCACCTACGCGGCCCAGCAGACGACCACCGTCGCCGAGACCACCCGGGACGACAGCACCGGCGGCCCGACGGTCGCCCTCACCGTCACCAAGCTGGCCGTCACCCGCCGGTGGGACGTGGCGGCGGTCGATCCGGCCGGCGTCGCCACCGTGCGGATGACCGTCCTCGGCATGAAACAGGAGATCGTCCGCCCCGGGCCGAAGGACAAGGACGGCAAGCCGACCGTGGACAAGCTCGTCCTCGACTCGGCGACGGACGAGGGGCGGCAGGCGATGGCCGCGTTCCTGGGCAAGCCGATCGTCACCGCCCGGGTGGACGCCCGCGGGCAACTGCTGGACGCCACCGCCGAGGGCGGGTCGGCCGACCGGGTGCGGGCGGAGCTGCCGTTCCGGCTGGTGCTGCCGGAGGGGCGGCCGTCGGTCGGGGCGGCCTGGGACCGGGCGTTCGACATCAAGCTGAACCCGCCGCACGGCACCGGCGAGGCGTACCCGGCCACCCAGACGTACACCCTCAAAGGCGAGAAGGACGGGTTCCTGGTGGTCGGCGTCGGGACGGCCTTGAAGGCGCCGCCGAAAGACCCGGGCGAGCTGCCGCCGCTGGTGCCGCTGCTGTGGGAGGGGGAGGTGTACTTCCAGCCGGCGACCGGCCGGTACGCCGGGGCGCGGCTGAGCGTGAAGCGCGAGGTAAAGAACCACCAGGGGGAGGGGACGAAGTTCGAGTACGAGAGCAAGTACGAGGAAGGGCTGGCGGAGAAATAGAACGCCGGCGGTTATCGCCACCGGCTTTCGGCCGGCGCTCTTGAAATCCGCCGGCCGGGCCGATAACCTGCTCAATGCTGAGGCGGGTGTAACTCAGTGGTAGAGTACCTCGTTGCCAACGAGGTTGTCGTGGGTTCAAGTCCCATCACCCGCTCCTGACCGACCAACGGGGCCGAGAAGTTTCGGGGTCGCCGGCGGAAGATTTCTTCCCCGCCCCCTGGCTTCCCGGCCCCCGGTGTTTCTACACAATAAGCACGACCGTACCTTCCCCTGCCAGGTGGGCACCAGGAGCCGCAATGGCGACCGACGAAACGACCCCCGAAGCCGGCGGCGCCGTGACCATCACCGCCCCGGAGCCGAACGCCAAACTCCCCCAGCAGGTCGAGATCAAGGACGCCGGGCCGTGCAAGAAGCACGTCAAGGTGACGGTGGACCGCACCGCCATCGACGCCCGGCTGGAGGAGAAGTTCACCGGCCTGATGGTCGAGACCCCGGCCCTCATCCCCGGGTTCCGGCCGGGCAAGGCGCCCCGCAAGATCGTCGAGAAGAAGTTCTTCAAGGAGGTCGCCGGGGAGGTCAAGACGGAGGTGCTGATGGCGTCGCTGGAGCAGCTCGCCGAGGAGCAGCAGCTCAGCCCGCTCAGCCCGCCGGAGCTGGACCCGCACGCGGTCGTCATCCCCGAGTCCGGCCCGCTGGTGTACGAGTTCAACATCGAGGTCCGGCCGGAGTTCGACCTGCCGGAGTACAAGAGCCTGAAGCTCCGCAAGCCGGTCCACACGTTCACCGACGCCGAGGTCACGAAGGAGAAGCGGCGGCTGCTGGAACCGCACGGCCAGGTGGTGCCCAAGGAGGGCAACCCGCCGGCGGTGGAAGCGGACGACCTGATCACCGCCGACGTGACCATCGCCGGGCCGGACGGCAAGGAGCTGAACAAGCTGACCGAGGTGCGGGTGCGGGTGGAGAAGCGGCTGGCCCTGGCCGACGGGGTGGCCGAGGACTTCGCCAAGCAGATGGTCGGGGCCAAGCCGGGCGACACCCGGACGGTGCCGATCACCCTGTCCCAGGACGTGAAGAACGAGGCGCTGAAGGGGGCCACCCTCCAGGCCGCCTTCCACGTCAGCGACATCAAGACGATCCGGCTGCCGGAGCTGACCCCGGACGTGCTGGGCGAGTTCGGGGTCCGCACCCCGGAGGCGTTCGACGAGCTGATCCGCACCCGGCTGGACCGGTATCTGGAGTACGTCCAGCGGCAGACCGCCCGCCAGCAGGTGCGGGAGCAACTGGCCGGCAACGCCAACTGGGAGCTGCCCCGCGACCTGCTCACCCGCCAGGCCCGCAAGACCTTGCAGCGGCGGGTGATGGAGATGAAGGGGGCCGGCATGACGGACGAGCAGATCCTCGGCCGCCGGCGGGTGCTCGAGCAGGACGTGGTCCGCAGCACCGCCAACGCCCTGAAGGAGCACTTCGTCCTGCAGAAGATCGCCGAGACGGAGAAGCTGGAGATCGAGGACGCGGACATCGACGCCGAGGTCGACCGGATGGCCGACCAGAGCGGGGAAAGCCCGCGGAAGGTGCGGGCCCGGCTGGAGAAGGACGACCTGATCGAGGCGCTGGCGACGGAACTCTTGGAGCGGAAGGCGCTCGACCTGGTGCTGGCCGGGGCGACCTACGACGAGTACCCGCTCACCCCGGCCGACCAGGAGGACGAGGTGGCCACGGTCGAGGCGTCGGCGGTCGGCGACGAGGGGGCCGATTCCCCGACGGCCGGTTGACCGGCCGCATAAAGTAGAGGTGACGCGGGCGGGGGGCGTCGGCCCCCCGTTTCCGTTCCCGGCATAACGATCGCGCAGAGCGGGGCCGCCACCGGCGGCCCGGGTCCGGCCGGAGGCCGGACCGCTACCCCCGGACGCTCGCCACCCGCACGAAAGGCGTTTCCCCCATGAACCTGCCGACAGACCCCCTGGCGATGGCCGGCCCGATCCAGCCGGTGCTCCAGCGGTACCGCGAGTACGCCCGCCAGCGGACCATGACCCTGGGCGACCTGCTGCTCGAGAACCGGATCATCTTCCTGGGCAGCAGCCCGGAGACCGGCGGCGACCCGCGGATCACCGACTACCTGGCCAACCTGCTCATCCAGAAGATGCTGTTCCTGGTCACCGAGAACAAGACCAGTGACATCCACATGTACATCAACTGCCCCGGCGGCAGCGTGTCGGCGACGCTCGCCATCTACGACATGATGCAGTTCCTCGAGTGCAACGTGAACACCTACTGCATGGGCCTGGCGGCCAGCGGGGCGGCCGTGCTCCTGGCGGCCGGCACCAAGGGCAAGCAGTACGCCCTGCCGAACTCCAAGATCATGTGCCACCAGCCCTACGGCCAGGTCGGCGGGCAGGTGTCGGACATCGAGATCCAGGCGACCGAGATCCTCAAGGAGCGGGACCGGCTGAACCACATCCTGGCCCGGCACACCGGCCAGCCGCTGGACGTGATCGCTAAGGAGACGGACCGGGACCGGTACTTCGGGGCCGACGAGGCCAAGGCGTTCGGGCTGGTGGACGACGTGCTGGCCAAACCGGTCGCCGGCGAATTGCTGAAGAAGTAGTCACCCGGTCCAAACACCGGTCGCGCTGTCCGGTGGGGCAGGCCGTTCTGCCTGCCCGACTGCCCTCCCACCCCGCCCTGCCCCACCAACCCCAAGCCAAAACACCGCTCAAACACTCCAACCCGGACGACCCACATGGCCGCCATCCCTTACGTGATCGAAAGCTCCGGCCGCGAGGAGCGGGTTTACGACATCTACAGCCGGCTCCTGAAAGACCGGATCATCTTCCTGCAAGGGGTGGTCCGGGACGAGATGGCCAACGCCATCGTCGCCCAACTGCTCCTGCTGCACTCGCAGGACTCGAAAGCCGACATCCACATGTACATCAACAGCCCCGGCGGGAGCGTGTCCGCCGGGCTGGCGATCTACGACACCATGCAGTTCATCAGCTGCCCGGTGGCGACGTACTGCGTCGGCCTGGCGGCCAGCATGGGGGCGGTCCTGTTGACCGCCGGCGCCCAGGGCAAGCGGCACGCCCTGCCGAACGCCGAGATCATGATCCACCAGCCGCTCGGCGGGTACGAGGGGACCGCGACCGACATCGACATCCACGTGAAGAACATCCGGAAGCTGAAGAAGTCCCTGAACGGCATCCTGGTCCGGCACACCGGCAAGACGCTGGACCAGATCGAGAAGGACACCGACCGGGACAACTTCATGACCGCGGCCGAGGCCCGCGATTACGGGCTGATCGACGCGGTGCTGGACAAGATCCCGTCCGGGCTGACCAAGGGCGGGGCGGAATAACGTTTAGCCGCGGGGGCGACCCCGGCCGCGGCAGGGCAAAGGCAGGATGCACCCCGACGACCGGCACCCCCCGGACGGCCCCGCCGGCCGCCGCCTCGTGCGGCGGTGGGTGGGGCCGCTTTGCGTCCTGGCCCTGGCCGGCTGCCGCGGGCTGGGCAAGCCGGACGCCCGGGCGGACGCCCTCGAGGCCGAGCTGCGGACCCGGGAGCGGGAGTTGATCGAAACCCGGGCCGAGCGGGACCGGCTCAAGCAGCTCTCGGATTTGTACCAGCGGTCCGCCCCGCCCCCGCCGGGCGCCTGGACCGGCGGCCCCGTCTTCCACCCCGGCACCGACGCCCCGACGCTGCCGGTCCGGCAGATCGAACTCGGCCGCGGAACCGGCGGGGTGGACGACGACGGCCGGCCGGGGGACGAGTCGTTCATGGCGGTGGTCATCCCCCGGGACGACGACGGGACGGCGGTCAAGGTGCCGGCCAAGCTGACCGTGCTGGCCTACGAGGTGACGACGCAGGGGATCAAGACGCCGATCGGCAAGTGGGAGGTCGGCCCGGACCAGTTGCGACGCACCTGGCGGAGCGGGCTGCTCAGTTCGGGCTACTTCGTCCCGCTGCAATGGGACAAAGCGCCTTGCACCGACCGGGTGCGGATCGCCGTCCGGTTCGTGACGCTCGACGGCCAGGGGTACGAGGCCGACCGGGACGTGACCGTGCGGCCGCTGCCTGGGACCGGCCCCGCCGCACTGCCGACCGGGACGACGACGATCCCGCCGCAAGGGGTGCCGCTGCCGCCGCCGGACCTGCCCCGCGGGGCCGAGGAGCTGCCCCCGCCGGCCGGCCGCCCGGCGGCGAGAATGTTGCCGGCGACGCCGCACTGAGGCGCGGTCCCCCCGGCTGGTGTGACTAACGCAGGTGTGTTAGGTTGACGTCATGGACCCGGACATGGCCACCGCACCGCTCCCGCGAACCCTGGACCTGACCGGGCTGCCCGAGCCGGTCGTGCGGGAGGTCGTGGAGCGGGTGAACCAGGCCCGTCGGGAAGCCCACCCGCCCCACGGGGCGGGTGTCGTCGGGCTGTTCGCCCATCTCGGGGTGCACACCCCGACCCTGGACGAGTTCGCAGGCGCCCGGTACGAGACGTGGGCCGCCTTCCCGCGGGCCTTCCCGGATCCGGCTCCGTGACCGACGCACTCGCCGACACACACGCCGCCATCTGGGCACTGTTCGAGCCTGCCAGGCTGTCAGCCCCAGGGCTGCAGGCACTCCAGGCCGCGCAGGCCGCCGGCCGGCGGGTTCTGGTGTCCGCAATCACCCCGATCGAAGTGACCTACCTGGCGGAGAAGGGCCGGCTTGCCGCCCCGATTCTGCCGGGCTTGTGGACCGCCCTCTCCGACCCGGCGATCCCGTTCGACATCCTGCCCGCCTCGGCGGAGGTGGCTCGCGCCCTCGACCGCATCCCGCGTGCAACCTTGCCGGATATGCCGGACCGGATCATCGCAGCCACGGCCCTCGCGTTCGGCGTGCCACTCGTGTCCGCTGACCGCAAAACTCGCGCGTTAAGCGTTCCTGGACTCTCTGTCGTGTGGTGAACACCCCCCATGTCCCCGCTCTCCCACTTCGACGAGTCCGGCGCCTCCCGCATGGTAGACGTCGGTGACAAGCCGGACACCCACCGCACGGCCGCCGCGTCCGCCGTCGTCCGGATGCTTCCATCAACGCTCGCCCTGGTCCGCGACCGCAAGCTGGCCAAGGGGGACGTGATCGAAGTCGCCCGGCTGGCCGGCATCATGGCGGCGAAAAAGACCAGCGACCTGATCCCGCTCTGCCACCCGCTGCCGCTCACCGCCGTCACCCTGGACTTCGCCTTCCCGGACGACACGTCCGTTCAGATCACCGCCACCGCCCGGGTTTTCGGCCGGACGGGTGTTGAAATGGAGGCCTTGACTGCGGTTAGCGTGGCGGCCCTGACGGTGTACGACATGGCCAAGGCCGTGGACCGCGGGATGGTGATCGAGCGGGTCCGGCTGGAGGCCAAGGCGGGCGGCAAGTCGGGCGACTTCCGCCGAACCGACGGGTAGCGATTCCGGTTTGGTCCCCTCCCCTTGCGGGGGAGGGTTAGGGGTGGGGGGGCACGGCTCCTACTCCACCCCGCGGCCCGGAGTGGCAGGCGGTCCCGACCCCCACCCTAACCCTCCCCCACAAGGGGGAGGGACCAAACCGCCGAACCGACTTCCGCCGGGCCGACGACGAACCGCCGGGGCGTTCCTAAACTGTTCGGGTTCACCGCCCGGACCGCCCGACGGGAGCCGTCATGAACCCGCTCCTCACCGCCGAGCCGAAACTGAACGGCCACGCCCCCCGCCCGGCCGGCGGGCTGCCGTTCGGCCCGGTGGTCGCGGACATCGAGGCGGCCGACCGGGTGTTCCAGGCGACGCTCGCCCCCTACGAGGGGCCGTTCGGCCCGCTCGTCGCCCACCTCAAGCACTACCGCGGCAAGCGGCTCCGCCCGGCCCTGCTGCTGCTGACGGCCAAGGCGTGCGGCGGGGTCGCCCCGGCCCACCACACCCTGGCCGCGGCGGTGGAGATGATCCACACCGCCACCCTGGTCCACGACGACGTGCTGGACGAGGCGAACACCCGCCGGCACGTCCGCACGGTGAACGCCGAGTGGGGGAACAAGGTCAGCATCCTGCTCGGGGACATGCTGTTCACCCACGCCTTCCACCTGACCAGCACGGTGGACGGCCGGGCCTGCCAACTGATCGGTGAGGCGACCAACCGGGTGTGCGCCGGCGAGCTGCGGCAAGTCTGCGAGCGGGGCAACCTGCACCTGACCGAAGCCGACTACTTCGCCATCGTGGACGGCAAGACGGCGGCGCTGACCGAGGTGTGCGGCCGGCTCGGGGCGCTGTACGCCGGGGCGTCGGACGCGACCGCCGACCGGTTGGCGGTGTATGGGCGGAACCTCGGCATCGCCTTCCAGGTGGCCGACGACCTGCTCGACCTGACCGGGGACGAGACGACCGCCGGCAAAACCCTCGGCACCGACCTGGAGCAGCAGAAGCTTACCCTGCCACTGATTCACGCCCTCAACACCCTGCCGACTGCGGAAGCGGACGGGCTGCGGGAGCTGGTGCGGTCGGCCCGACGGGCGGACGTGGCGGTGGTTCTCCAGCGGGCCGGGTCGGTGGCCTACGCCCGGCGGCGGGCCGAGGAGTTCGCCCGCACCGCCCGGCAGGCGCTGGATGGGCTGCCGAAGTCCGAGTGCCGGCTGATCCTGGAACAGCTCACCGACTGGGCGATCCGGCGGGAGAAGTCAAGGCGAGCGGGGGCGTCAGCCCCCCGTTGCTACCGCCGCAGGGCTGCCAAGAAAATCAGGGGGCTGACGCCCCCGCTCGCCTTGATCGCCGCCTCGCGGATGCCCATAATCCGCCGCATGAACGAACTCGACGCCCTCCTCCGCCAGTCGCTCGCCGACCACACCCTGTCCGGCAGCGAGAAGCAAACCCTCACCGGCTGGGCGCACGCCCATCTGGACAGCGACGCCGATCGCGGCGCGGCCCGCAAGCGGGCGTTCGAAGTGGCCCGGCAGGCGGCCACCGACGAGGCCGCCCGCAAGGTGCTCACCTGGCTCGAAGAGGCGCTGAAAGTCCTCAACCCGGTCCAGGCGGCGGCCCCCCAGGCGGCCGGGTCGGCGGCGTTCTTCAGCCCCGGCGAGGCGTGCCTGGCCCAGATCGCCCACCGGTTCGCGTCCGCCAAGCGGTCGGCCGACGTCTGCGTGTTCACCATCACCGACGACCGGATCACCCGCGCCCTGCTGGACGCCCACCGGCGGAAGGTGCGGGTGCGGGTCATCACTGACAACGAGAAGGCGTTCGACGCCGGCAGCGACATCGAGCGGATCAGTGCCGCCGGGGTGCCGGTGAAGGTGGACCGGACGGTGTTCCACATGCACCACAAGTTCGCCCTGTTCGACGGCGTGCGGCTGCTGAACGGCAGCTACAACTGGACCCGCGGGGCGGCCGAGCAGAACGAGGAGAACCTGGTCGACACCGCCGACCCGCCGCTGGTGGCCGCGTTCGCCCGGCACTTCGAGTCGCTGTGGGAGCGGCTGGACTGAGTGGTTAGAGCGGTTTGCAGTTGGTTGTAGCGCGGTCGGGGCGGATCGGGTATGACGGAGCCAATCCCGGAGGGTTGGCCATGCGGGCGTACTCGGCGGACTTGCGGTCGCGGGTGCTGGCGGCGGTTCAGGGTGGGCAGTCGCCGCCGGCGGTGGCCGAGCGGTTCGGGGTGAGCGCGTCGTGGGTGCGGCGGGTCCGCCAGCGGCACCGGGACGGCGGGGAGACGAGCCCGCGGCGGCGGGGGCACCGGCGGCAAGCACTGGCGGCCGACGGGGACCGCATCCGGCAGGCCATCGCCGCCGACCCGGACGCCACCCTGGCCGAGTTGAAGGCCCGGCTCGACCTGGCGGTCAGCCTGGCCACCCTCTGGCGGGCCATCGCCCGGCTCGGGCTGACGCTCAAAAAAGTCGGTCCGCGCGGCCGAGCAGGACCGCCTGGACGTAGCCGCCGCCCGCGCCGCCTGGCGGACCGCCCAGACCGCCCTCGACCCGGAGCGGCTGGTGTTCGTGGACGAGACGTGGGCGAGCACGGCCATGAGCCGGCGGATGGCCCGCGGGCGGAGGGGCGAGCGGGTGGTGTGCCCGGCCCCCACTCGCACTGGAAGACGACCACCTTCGTGGCCGCCCTGCGGAGCGACCGGCTGACCGCCCCGATGGTGATCGACGGGGCCATGACCGGCGACCACTTCGTCGCCTACGTGCGGCAGGTGCTGGTGCCCACCCTGCGGGCGGGGGACGTGGTGGTGTGGGACAACCTGGCCTGCCACAGGCGGGCGGAGGCGCGGGCGGCGGTGGCGGCGGTCGGGGCGGAGGTGCGGTTCCTGCCCGCCTACTCACCCGACCTGAACCCGATCGAGAACGCGTTCAGCAAGCTGAAGGCGATGCTGCAGGCAGCGGAGGAGCGCGCCATCGACGGGCTGTGGGCGCTCCTCGGCCGATCACTCGACGCCTTCTCCGCCGACGAGTGCCGGAACTACTTCCGGCACGCCGGGTACGACGCTACAACCAACTGCAAACCGCTCTAGCGTCCGAGATCGTTACGGTAGCGGGGATTCCTGCGACCGCTTCTTGTCCTTGTTCGCTTGGAGGCTGCCGTAGCCGAAACCCGCGAGGCCGCCGCTCACCAGACCGCCAATCCCCGTCACCACCGGCAGGATGATTTCGGACTTGCCAAAATAAAGCGCGATCCAGCCGAAGAGGAAAGTGAATACCAAGACGGCGATAACAGACCAGAGGATGAGCTTCGGCTGCGAGTGAAGCCGGTCCGTCACTTCCTTGTGGATGTTCTGTTCCCGTAGCTTCAACAACTCGAACAGCTGAGTCAGATGCTCAGACTTGAGGTGACGGCCGACAGCCCGGTCGAGGGATGGCTCCCCGGACCCACGGCGGGACGAGAAGAACCGCATCAGCCCGGCCTCGACCGACACTGCCGACGATTCGGGTGGTCGAGACGCCGGGGAGCGGTCAGGTGCAGGCGGCGGGGGGCTGTCGCTGGGCGGTGACTCGGACGACATTCGCGGCTACCTGCTCAACAACTTCGGGGTAAGATCGGCCGCCCAACTTGAGGGCGGTCGTAGTTTCTCTCAGAGCCGGGCTGACCTCAGCACGAAACATCGCGGCTGCTGTTGCGGCCGAAAGACGGGTTGCCTCTAACCGGGCGAAAAATCGCTCAAGTACCGTGTCCAACTGCCCATACTGCTCCAACTGAGCAAGCTGTGCCACCAAGTCGGGGGGCATCCGTCGGACGAGACTCGATACGTATTGCCGGAGTCGCTCGTTTCTTGTGGACATGGCTTTCCTCCTCGCCACCTCGGTCTGCGAGGGCAGTGTCATTATCAGGTGTGAATTGGCCGGGTCAAGCGGGAGTCCTCCGCTACTCGGAGAGCCACCCAGCGTGTCAGGTTCGCGGCACGACCCATGCCGAAGTGGACGGCCTGGCACGTACAGACCGCGAGGTAACTGTCGACCTACCACAACCGGGCCGCGTCCGGCATGATGAGCGGGTGACATCAGGAGCCGCTCGCCTCATGGACGCCGTCCCGCCCGGCCTGCTCGATGTGATCGCCCGCCACTGGGGGTTCCGCGACCTCCGCCCGCTGCAGGCCCGCGCCATGCAGGCGGCGCTCGCCGGCCGGGACTCGCTCGTCGTCATGCCGACCGGCGGCGGCAAGTCCCTCTGCTACCAGGCACCGGCCGTCTTCCACGGCGGCACCACCGTCGTCGTCTCCCCGCTCATCGCCCTCATGAAAGACCAGGTGGACCGGCTCCGCCAGGTCGGCGTCGGGGCGGTCCGGTTCGACAGCTCCCTGACCGCCGCCGAACGCAGCGAGACGGAACAGTTGATGGCGTCCGGGGAGGTGCGGCTGGTGTTCGTCTCCCCGGAGCGGCTCGCGCTCCCCGGGTTCGCCCGCTGGCTGATGAACCAGGGGGTGCATTCCGTCGCGGTCGACGAGGCCCACTGCATCAGCCAGTGGGGGCACGACTTCCGCCCGGAGTACCGCCAGCTCGGCCGGCTGCGGGAGCTGTTCCCCGGGGTGAACGTCCACGCCTTCACCGCCACCGCCACCCCGCAGGTCCGCGAGGACATCATCCGCCAGCTCGGGCTGAGCGAGCCGGACGTGCTCGTCGGCACCTTCGACCGGCCGAACCTGTCGTACCGCGTCCTCCCCCGGCTGGACACGGTCAAGCAGGTGACGGCCGTCATCGACCGGCACCCGGGCGGGGCCGGGATCGTCTACTGCCTGCGGCGGAAGGACGTCGAGAGCGTGGCCGCAGCCCTCGCCCGACACGGGTACAAGGCGGCCGGGTATCACGCCGGGATGTCCGCCGACGACCGCCGCACCACCCAGGACGCCTTCGCCTCCGGTGACATCGACGTGGTGGCCGCGACCGTCGCCTTCGGCATGGGCATCGACCGGGCGGACGTGCGGTACGTGGTCCACGTCGCCATGCCGAAGTCGCTGGAGCACTACCAACAGGAAACGGGGCGGGCCGGGCGGGACGGCAAGCCGAGCGAGTGCGTGCTGCTGTACAGCGGGGCCGACCAGATCACCCTCAAGCAGATGCTCGAGAAGTCCGCCGCCGAGGCGGACGGAGACGGCGGGGCGACCTTCTTACCCGCAGCGCTGGCCCACCTGGCGGACATGGACCGGTATTGCCGCGGGGCGGTCTGCCGGCACAAGGCGCTGTCCCGGTACTTCGGCCAAGAGTATGCGATTGAGAACTGCGGGGCGTGCGACCTGTGCCTCGGGGACGTGAAAGAAGTGCCGGACGGCCTGACCGTTGCTCAGAAAATCCTGTCGTGCGTGGCCCGGGTGAACCAGGGGTTCGGGGTGGGCCACGTCGCGGCCGTGCTGCGGGGCGAGGACACGGCGGCGGTCCGCCAGCGGGGGCACGACAAGCTGACCACCTTCGGCCTGCTGAAAGGGGTGCCGGCGGCGGCCGTCCGGGACTGGGTGTACCAGTTGATCGGCCAGGAGGTGCTCACCCAGTCGGACGGCGAGTACCCGGTGCTGAGGCTGAACAAGGCGTCGTGGGCGGTGATGAAGGGGGAGCAGTCGGTCCGGCTGGTGCAGTTGGCCGAGGAAGGGAAGAAGGAACGCGGCCGCAGCCGGTCCGGGGACGCGCTCGCCGCCCCGCCGACGGTGTCGCCGGCCGACGCCGGGCTGTTCGAACAGTTGCGGGAGCTGCGGCGGGAGATCGCCCGGCAGGAGGGGGTGCCGCCGTTCCTGGTGTTCTCGGACGTGGTGCTGCGGTCGCTGGCCCAGGTCCGCCCGCAGTCGCTGGACGCCATGCGGCAGATCAGCGGCATCGGCGACGTGAAGCTGGCCAACTACGGGGCGAAGTTCCTGGCCCCGATCCTGGCCGCCGGCCCGTCGTCAGCGGCGGTGCCGGTCAGCCCGCCGCCGGCCCCGCCCCCGATGACGGCCCGCCGGTCGGCGGTGTTCGACCGGTTCCGGGCCGGGGACTCGGTCGAGGACGTGATGCACCAGTTCAAGCTGGCCCGGTCCACGGTGGCCGACTACCTGGCCCAGTACGTGTCGGCCGACAAGCCGGCGGACGTGAGCCGGTGGGTGAGCGGCGACGTGTACCGGCAGGTGGCGGCGGCGGCCGGGGAGCACGGCACCGACCGGCTGAAGCCGATCTTCGAGGCGCTCGGCGGGGCGGTCGGGTACGACGACATCCGCGTGGTGCTGGCCCACCTGGGGGAGCGGTGACGCTTCTGCTACCGACTGCGAACCTTTTCCCGGCCGGCGGTATCCTATCCGAACTGGTCGCCCTCCCCGACAGGACGTGACATGACCGCTCCCGCCGCTGCCTCGACCGATGCCGGCCACGAACCCGGCGGCTATCGGGAGCTGATCGCCCTGTCGCTGCCACTGGTGCTCAGCTCCAGCTTCGCCACGGTTCAGATCTTCATCGACCGCATCTTCATCAGCCGGGTCGGGATCGAGGCGACGGCCGCCGCCATGCCGGCCGTCGCCTACTTCTGGACCCCGTTCGCTCTCCTGTTCTTCACGGTGATGTACGCCACCGTGTTCGTCGCCCAGTACGCCGGGGCCAACCGCCCCCGGCGGATCGGCCCGGTGGTCTGGCAGGCGCTGTACTTCGGCCTGGCGGCCGGCCTGCTGTTCCCGCTGCTCATCCCGGCGGTGGACGCGTTCATCGCCGGCACCGCCCACGCCCCGGGGGTGCAGCGGCTGGAGGCGCTCTACTTCCGCGGGCTGTGCCTGGCCGCCCTGCCGATGCTGGCCGTCGGGGCGGTGACCGGGTTCTTCGCCGGCCGGGGCAAGAGCTGGACGGTGCTGCTCATCAACTCGGTCGGCTCCGCGGTGAACGCCGCCCTGGCGTACCCGCTCATCGCCCTGCAGGCCCACGACCCGGAGCGGGCCATGTTCGGGGCCGGGCTGGCCGCCGCCCTGGGCAGCGCCGCCGCCGCCGTGTTCGGCCTGGGCCTGATGTTCCGCAAGCAGTATCGGGAGGAGTTCGCCACCCTCAGCGGCTGGCGGTTCGACGCCCCGCTGTTCGGCCGGTTCCTCAAGTACGGGCTGCCGAACGGCCTGCAGTGGATGATCGAGGGGCTGGCGTTCACCGCGTTCATCCTGATCGTCGGCAAGATGGGGCCGGAGGTCGGGGCGGCCACCACTCTGACGCTCTCGCTGAACATGCTCACCTTCCTGCCGGTGATGGGGCTGGGGCAGGGGGTGGAGGTGCTGGTCGGCCGGCGGCAGGGGGAGAAGAACCCGGACCTGTCCGCCAAGACCACCTGGACCGGGGCCAAGCTGGCGGTCGGGTACATGGTGCTGGTGGGGCTGGTGTACGGGCTGTTCCCCGGCTTCCTGACCCTGCCGTTCGCCGCCGAGATGAAGCCGGAGGAGTGGGCGGCGGTCGCCCCGCTGGTGCCGATGTTGCTCCGGTTCGTGGCCGCGTACTCGATCACCGACGGGCTGAACATCATCCTCGCCTACGCCCTGCGGGGGGCCGGGGACACCCGGTTCGTGGTGCTGGTGGCGATCGCCCTGTCGTGGCCGCTGATGGTGATCCCGACCTACTTCGTGTACCAGTCCGGCCTCGGGGTCGAGTGGGCGTGGGCGTCGGCGACGCTCTACCTGGCGGCCACCGCCGGGGTGTACGTGTGGCGGTTCGTCGGCGGCAAGTGGCGGACGATGACGGTGATCGAGGCGGCCGTCGACCTGCCGGACTCCGAGGCGGAAAGCTCCAAATCACAAATGCCGAATCCCAAACAAGCTCCAATCGTGAACGACCAAGAACCGAAACTTCCCGTGTAGCCGGTGGCCGGTTCCGAGGCGGGTGGGTATTTGGAATTGAAGCTTGTTTGGTATTTGGGGGTTGTCATTTGGAGCTTCCGACCGCCGGTGACGCTCCGCTCACCCGGTTCGAGCGGGCCGGCCTGGGGCTGCTCCTGCTGGCCGTCGTCGGGTTCGGCGGGCTGGTGCTCGTCCGGTCGGCGTTCCAGCAGGACCGCAAGACCGACCTCGGGGTGTACCTGCGGGCCGCTTACGCCGTCCGCACCGGGGTCGGCATCTACGACGCCGTCACCTGCGACGACAACGGCTGGCACTACTGCTACCCCCCCCCGTTCGCCATCGTCATGGCCCCGCTGGCCGACCCGTACCGGTGGGCGGACCGGGCCGGGTATTTGCCGTACTGGCTGTCCGTGGTCGTCTGGTACGCCCTGTCGGTGTGGCTGGCGTGGGCGGCGGCGGACCGGTTCGCCCGGACGGTTTTGTCGGACGCCCGGCCCGGCTCTCGGCGGTGGTGGTACGCCCGGCTGGTGCCGCTGTACGTGTGCGTCGGCGGGGTCGGGTTCACCCTGGCCCGGGGGCAGGTGAACATCCTGGTCGTGTGGCTGACGGCCGGCATGTTCGCCGCCGCGGTCGTGGGCCGGCCGGTGCGTGCCGGCTGCTGGCTCGCCGCCGCGGTCGCCCTGAAGGTGATCCCGGGCTACCTCGGCCTGTTCCTCGTCGCCGACCGGCCGGGCCGGGCGGTCCGCGGCGTCCTCGGGCTGGTCCTCGGCCTGGCCTTGTGGCTGGTGGCGGTCCCGGCCGCCGTCTGGGGTTGGGACAAGACGATCGCCTCCAACCGGACGTTCGTGGACGCGGTTCTGGCCCCCGGGGCGCTCGGGACCGGGGACCACACCGGGCGCGGGAGCTGACCGACACGACCGCCACCGACAGCCAGTCGTTCCAGGCGGTGCTGCACAACCTTCAGCACCCGGGCCCGGCCGCCCGGCCGGCCAAGGCGGACGGCCGCACCCGGCTGGCCCACTGGGGCGTCGGTACGGCGCTCACCCTGGCGACGGTGTGGGTCGGCTGGCGGCGGCGGGTGTGGCTGGCCCCGCCCGATCGGCTCGTCCACCTCGGGTGCCTGTCCGCGGTGATGCTGCTCGTCACCCCGACGTCGCACATGCACTACTACCTGTACGCCCTGCCGCTGGCCGCCGGGCTGTGGCTGCGGGGGCTGGCCGGCCGGCCCGGGGCGGCGTTCGCCGACCGGCGGACGGCGGCCGTGCTGGCCGCCTGGGGGACGCTGACGGCGGTCCCTCTCCTGCCCGGGGAGGCGGGGGCGGCGATGCGGGACTTCGGCCTCGGGGTGGCGGCCACGGTCGGGCTGTGGGCCTACGGGCTGGTGGCCATCAACCGCGTCACTTCGGCTTCACCAGCTCCAGCGGCTCCCACAGCGACGGGTCGTCGGTGAACGGGAACTCGTGCCCGACCGAGAGGAACTGGTCGCCCAGTTCCGCGTCCCGCAGGTGGTAGAAGACGCCCAGCCGCGGGTGTTGGTCCGGGTCGAACCCGGTGAGCACGGCGGCCGGCAGGAAGGCCTCCAGCCGGTAGCCATTCTTGACCCTCTCGCACCGGAACGCCACGTCTGCCGGGGAGCAGAGCGGGGCGTCCTGGAGGGCGCGGTTGATCTTCGTCTGGGCGAACGCCGGCTGGTCCTTGTCCGGCCCGCCGCCGGCCGGCAGGAAGTGGAACTGGTGGCAGTACCGGCTGGCCCGGTGGCTGGCTCGGGCGTCCCGGGTGTCCACCCACAGGGTGAGGCCGTCCGAGGTCCGCGGCCGGTCGGCGTCCCCGGCCGGCGGCTGGGCCTTGCCGGTGACGGTCACTTGCACCCCGAGGCCGAGTTCGTTCCACCCGAGCCGCAGGTCGGCGAAGTCGGCCCGGCCGTCGAGGGCGGCCAGGGTGTGCGGCCGGCCGGACTCGGGCAGGTCGACGAGGTGGCCGGCGTCCTCGTCCCCCGGCATCCGCTTGACGTAGGGGCACGGGTGGCAGACGCGGACCAGGAACCGGTTCGGCACCAGCGGCGGCATGGCGACTCCTTTCGGGGTCAGTCGGCCCAGTTCTCGACGCGCAGGTCAGGGACCGAGTTGAAATCCTTGACGTTGCGAGTGACCAAGGTCGCACCGTTGGCCAGCGTGACACAGGCGATCAAAAGGTCCATTCGACCCATTTTCTTCAACCGCTTCGTGACTCGAAGCCGGTCGAAGATCTCAACCGCGCGGTGGTCGACCTCCAGTTCCGGCAGTTGCGAGAGGGCACGTACTGTTTCGCTCAGCCTCGACACCGCCTTTGCCAACTCGTCCCCGGACGCGGCCGTGCGGATGTTGGAGAACCGCCCCTCTAGTAACTCGATCCGCGTGATCGTAGTCGTCACCAGCGGGTGCAGAGCACTCGCCACCAACACCCTCGCTACGACCTTTTCTTGCCGGCGCCACCACAGGCCCAGGATGTCCGTGTCCAGGACGTACATGCCGAATCAATCTCCGACCTGGGTCTGCTTGCGCGATTGCCGGATCCGATCCAGCATCGGCTCAAGGGTGTCGTCGTCGGCAAACAGGCCCATCGAGAGTTGGAACTCGGGGTTGGTAGGCGTCACCGCTTTTCGGATGGGATCCTCAGGGGACCACCCAGGAGCGTTCCCTGACTCGTCGCGATCCTCTGCCCCAGCGAGCCAGCCCATCAATGCGGCTCGGGAAAATCGCCACTCACCCGCAACAAGTCGGCCGGGTAGCCGACCAGCATCGGCGTCGCTCTTCAGCCCGGCCTGCGGGACTCGAAGCAGCGCAGCGGCATCGGACAGAGTCAGCACATCCGGAGCCGGCCCTTTGGCCCCTTTTCGTCGTCCCGGTTTTACCGCTTTGTGTGGCATGCTTCAGTCCCCTGCCGGTTGGACGGCGGCGGTCGGGGCGGGGTTCAGCAGGCTCCGCTCCAACACCAGTTTCGCCCGGTCGAACTCCGGCTGCCAGCCGATCTCCGGCCGCATGTCCCGCATGCAGTCCCGCACCTTGGCCAGCGTGTTCAGGGCCATGTGCGGGCAGTTGTTGCACGAGCACGCGATCCCCGGCACCCCCAGGAAGGTGTGCCGCGGGTTCCGCCGCTTCAGCTCCCACATCATGTTCGCTTCCGTCGCCACCAGGAACGTCGTCGGCTCCGTGTAACCGGCGACGTGCTTGAGCATCGCCTCGGTGCCGCCGACATAGTCGGCGTGGCCGAGCATGTTCGCCGGGCACTCGGGGTGGGCGATGGTCCGGGCGTGCGGGTGGGTCTTCTTCATCTTCAGCAGGTCGCCGACGCTGAAGATCTCGTGCACCATGCACGACCCGTCCCACAGGATCATCTTCCGCCCGGTCACGTCCTCCAGATACCGGCCCAGGTGCTGGTCCGGGACGAACAGAATCTCGTACTCCGCCGGGATCCGGCGGACGATCTCCTCGGCGTTCCCGGACGTGACCACCCAGTCGGACAGCGCCTTCACCTTGGCCGAGCTGTTGATGTACGTGACCGTCTGGAACGTCCGGCCGTTCTCCCGGAGCATCTCCTGGTAGCGGGCGAGCTTCTGCGGCGGGCAGGCGTCGACCAGGCTGCACCCGGCGTTCAGATCCGGGAGCAACACCCGCTTGGCCGGGTTGAGCATCTTGGCCGTCTCGGCCATGAACAGGACGCCGCAGAAGACGATGACCGGGGAATCGACCTGCGTCGCGGCCCGGGCCAGCTTGAGGCTGTCCCCGGTGACGTCGGCCAACTCCTGGATCTCGCCGTCCTGGTAGTAGTGGGCGAGGATGGTCGCCCCGATCCGCTGCTTCAGGTCGCGGATTTCGGCGGACAGGTCGTCGAGGACGGCAGGCACGGCCGGCTCCCTTGTTTTTACCGTGGCGAAGGGGAAACCCACACGCAGGTTGTACAGGAACATCATACGCCCCGCTGGGACCGCTCGGCGACGCCAAACCGGGGGACGCGCCGGGCGGGGGAGGCGTCGGCGTGGGGCTACGGGCGACCCGCCGCCGGACGACGCCGGCGGGTGACGGCGGAACCAGTCGGCGATCTCCCGCTCCAGCTCGGCCAGCCCCTCCGGAGTCAGCCCGCTGAGGTACTTGGCCACCTCCAACGGGCCGTCGGGCGGAATCCCGCCGGAAGGGGGTTGCGGGCGGGTTCGGGTGTCGGTATAGCCGCCGCCGGACTTGAGGGATTTTTCCCACGGAGGGGGTGACATGTTCCGGACCTCGACCTGGACCCGGCGGGCGGTCGCCGCCGGGGTGCTGACCGCCGGCTTCGGGCTGGCCGCCGGCACCGCCCAGCAGCCGCCGGCCGCCAAGCCGGCCGCTGCCGACGCCCCGATCGCCTACATCTACGACAACATCCCCGTCACCCGGGCCGACCTGGGCGAGTTCCTGATGGCCCGCGGCGGGTACGAGAAGCTGGAGCTGCTGGTCAACAAGAAGATCATCGAGCGGGAGTGCGCCAAGCGGAACATCACCGTCACCGAGACGGAGCTGGTGGCCGCCCTGGAGGAAGACCTGAAGGGGCTGCAGGTGAGCAAGGCGGACTTCGTCAAGGTGGTGCTCGGCAAGTACCAGAAGACGCTGTACGAGTGGATGGAGGACGTCATCCGGCCGAAGCTGCTGCTGGACAAGCTGTGCAAGGACCGGGTGAAGGTGACGGAGGCCGACCTGAGGGTGCAGTTCGAGCGGGAGTTCGGGGAGAAGCGGCGGGTGCAACTGGTCATCTGGCCGCTCGGGGACGACCAGAAGGCGATCCTCAAGGAGTGGGAAAAGATGCGGTCCAGCCAGGCCGAGTTCGACCGGGCCGCCCGCACCCAGGCGAACCCCAGCCTGGCCGCCGCCCAGGGGTACGTGAAGCCCATCTGCCGCCACCTGCCGGCCCCGGAGAAGGACGTGGAGGAGTGGGCGTTCAAGCTCACCCCCGGGGAGATCAGCCCGGTCCTCAAGACCTCTCAGGGCTACCTGTGCTTGAAGATGCACGAGGTACTGCCGGCCGACACCAAGGTGACGTTCGAGGCGGTGAAGGCGAAGTTCGAGAAGCAGGCGTACGAGGACAAGCTGACCGAGGAGCGGCCGAAGTTCTTCGCCGAGCTGAAGAAGGCGGCCAACCCGCGGCTCCTGTACGGCGGGCCGACCGAGTGGCGGTACGACCCGAACAGCACCGCGACCGCCCCGCCGGCGGACAAACTGCAGGGCGTCCAGCCGGCCGGCGGCACCCAGCCGGCGGAGAAGAAGTAGCCGAAATGGCCCGCTGATCGCGCAATTTCGACGCAGATGAAAACCGGATAAGAATTTGAATTGGTTTCAAATCCGGTTTTCATCTGCGTCGAAGTCTGCGCGATCAGCGGGCCGTTTCTTACACCTCCAAGCCGACCGCCCGCATCAGGGCGACCCCGTTGCCGTGCGGCACCACCCCCGGGCGGACCGTGTAGTCGAACCGCAGCCCGCCGTCCGGCCCGATCTGGTCCTCGAAGTGGACGTTCGCCGCCACCCCGCCGAGCCGCTCGACGGCCGCCGTCAGGGCCAGGTCGTGCGTGGTGACGAACCCGATCGCGCCGCGGCCGAGCAGCGTCCGGATGACGGCCTCCGCCCCGGCCAGCCGGTCGGCCGAGTTGGTGCCGGCGAACAGCTCGTCGAACAGGAACAGCACCGGCGGGTCGCCCCCGGCCAGCGCCAACACGTCCCGCACCCGCGTCACTTCGGCGAAGAACCGGGACTTGCCGTCCGCGAGGGAATCTTGCACCCGCATGGTCGCCCCGAGCCGGACCGGGGTGAGGGCGAGCCGCTCTGCCCGCACCGGCCCGCCGGCCAGGGCGAGGGCGACGTTCACCCCGACCGCCCGCAGCAGGGTGCTCTTGCCGCTCATGTTCGACCCGCTCACCAGGAGCAGTGACACCCCGGTGTCACCGCCCAGGGCGACCGGGTTGCGGACCGCCCGGTCGGCCGGCAGCAGCGGGTGGGCCAGCCCGTCGGCGAGGAGCGTCGGCGGGCCGGCGAGCAGGTCGGGGAACGGGTCGGATGGGTTCTCGAAGGCATACCCGGCGAGGCTGGAGAGCGCTTCCAACTCGGCCACCGCGTCCAGCCACCGGCCGATGCGGTCGCCGTAGGCGGCCCGCCAGGCGTCGAGCAGCAGGCCGGTGCGAACGTCCCACATGAGCAGGACCGCCACCGGCAGGAACATCGGGTTCCGCCGGGCGGTCGACCACTCGGCGATGCTCCGCAGTTCCCGCACCCGGACCGACGGCCGGCCGTCGGCGGTCAGCGATTGTTGCAGCGTGACCAGCCGAGGTGATGTGAACACCTCTTGCTCCAGCCGCGCCAACACCGCTTCGAGCAGCGGCAGGTCGTTCGCCGCCTCCTCGACCGGCCACGCCAGCTTCCGCGCCCACCCGACCATCGGCCCGGCGACGATCAGCGAGGCGAGCAGCCCCACGACGAGCGGTAGTGCGGTCAGGCCGGCCGCCCACGCCAGCACGGCGGCCACGTTGAACCAGCCGAGGGCGAACACCACCGTCCTTCGCCAGCCGGGGACGGCCTGTCGCGGCTCGGTGCCCCAGCCGGCCAGCGGGGCCAGGTCGGACGACTCGACCGCCCCGCCGCTCAGGGCCAGGTACTCCCGCAGGTCCGGCCGGTCGCGGAGGTCGGCGACGGCGGCTTGCCGGGACCGCACCTCGTCGGCCGCCGCCGGGTGCAACAGCCAGTCGGCGAGGCGTCGTTGGCCGGCGGCGGTCCGGGCCGAACACAGCCGCTGGAACAGCGACCCGTCGCCGAACAGGTCGAGGTCGGCGACGAACGGGTGGTCCGGCGGCGTCAGCTTGTCCCCGGTCGGCCCGCGGCCGGCCCACTTGCCGGCCAGCCGGTCGAGGGCGTGGGCGTAGTAACTGACCGCCCGCATGGCCCGGTCCCGGCGGAACCCGACCGCCTTCCCCCACACCAGCAGCCCGACCAGCGGCAGCGCCCCGGCGAACGCCCACCCGGCCGGGAACCAACCGCTCACGCCGCCGATCAGGGCGACCAGCACGGCGGCCCCGAACAGCCCGAGCCGGAGCCGGCCGAGCCGGTCGATTTGGGCATCTAGCTCGGCCACGGCGGCCCGGCGGGCGGCGTGGCGGGCGGCGTATTCGGCGTGCGGGTCGGGGCGCATCCAAACAGGATACGGACCGCGTCCGGTATAATCCCGGGGACCGATCGGGGGGTGCTGATGGCCGACGACGTGTGGTTCCAGGACGGGCTGCGGTTCGAGTGTACCCGGTGCGGGAAGTGCTGCACCGGCGACCCGGGGTACGTGTGGGTGGACGACGCCGAGGTGGCGGCCCTCGCCAAGCACCGCGGGGAGCCGCTCCGCGAGTTCGTCCCGCTGTACACCCGCCCCGCCCGGGGCCAGCGGACGCTGAGGGAGAAGGCCAACGGCGACTGCGTGTTCTGGGAGGCCGGCCGCGGCTGCACGGTGTACCCGGTCCGGCCGAAGCAGTGCCGCACCTGGCCGTTCTGGGAGAGCAACGTCGAGACCCCAGAGGCGTGGGAGCGGACTACCCAGATTTGCCCCGGGTCCGGCCGCGGCGAGCTGATCCCGCCGGAGGAGATCGTCCGCCGGGTGAAGGTCATCAAGATGTGAGGAAGGGGGCACGGCACGCGGATGAACGCGGATCATTCCGAACGCGGATTTGCGCGGATCAAATCCTTGATTGGGTTCGGATCCGGTTTTCATCCGCGGTGAAATCCGCGTCCTCCGCGTGCCATCGCTTATGTCAGCCGAACTGCGAGCACAGGTGTTGGCGGTGTACGCCGAGGTGGACGCGGCGGTGGCGGCGGCGGCCCCGCGGTGCGACGCCTCCGGCCGGTGCTGCCGGTTCACCGAGTTCGGGCACACCCTGTTCCTGAGCCAGTTCGAGGCGGACATCCTGCTCGAAACCGCCCCGGCGTATGCGAAGCCGGTCACGCGGGACGGCTGTCCGTTCCAGGTGAACAACCTGTGCGCCGCCCGGCAGGAACGTCCGCTCGGCTGCCGCATCTACTTCTGCGACCCGAAGTACGAAGGCGTCGGCGAGCGGATCACCGAAGGCGCGTTGGCGAAGCTGAAAGCCCTGGCCGACGCCCACGGTACTGGTTGGCGGTACGCCCCGCTGCACGTCTTCCTGAACGATGCCACACGCCCGTCGGGTACAACGGGCGGTAAGGTTTCACTCCCGCTCTTGTAGGGTCCGCTGTGCGGACCGTGGACGTGCATCGGTCCGCACAGCGGACCCTACCCGGAGGCCTTCATGCCCCGCGCCGCCCTGCCGACCCTGGTCTTACTCCCCCTGCTCGCCGCGGCCGACTGGCCGCAGTTCCTCGGGCCGAACCGCGACAGCGTTTCCGCCGAGACGGTGCCGGTCTGGACCGACCCGCCGAAGGTTCTCTGGCGGGCGGCGGTCGGCGAGGCCCACAGCTCGCCGGTGGTGGCGGCCGGGACGGTGTACGCCTTCTACCAGCCGAAGGGGCAGGACGCCGACGCCCTGGCCGCGTTCGACGCCGCCACCGGCACGAAGCGGTGGGAGAAGAGCTACCCGCGGGCCAAGTTCACGCCCCCGTTCGGCACCGGCCCGCGGGGCACCCCGGCCGTCGACGGGGACCGGGTGTACACCCTCGGCAGCACCGGCGTCCTGGCCTGCTGGGACGCCAAGACCGGGGACGTGAAATGGAAGGTGGACACCCTGGAGCGGTTCAAGGCGAAGAACCTGTTCTTCGGCGTGTCCACCTCGCCGACGGTGGTCGGCAAGGCGGTCGTGGTGATGGTCGGCGGGAAGGGGGCCGGGTTGGTCGGGTTCGACAAGGCGACCGGGGAGGTGTTGTGGCAGGCGACCGACGACCCGGCCAGCTACGCCAGCCCGCTGCCGCTCGGCACCGGGGCGGACCAGGAGCTGGTGGTCCTCACCGGGTCGCACCTGCGGGCGGTGTCGGCGGACGGCAAGGAGCGGTGGGCGGTGCCGTTCAAGGACCGGCTGAACGAAAGCTCGACCACCCCGGTGAAGGCCGGCCGGCTGATCGTCGGCAGCTCGGTGACGGCCGGGTCGATCGCCCTGCGGCTGGTGGAGAAGGACGGCCAGTTCACGCCCGAGAAGGCGTGGGCGGACCGCAAGCTGACCTGCTACTTCTCCACCCCGGTGGCGGTCGGCGACGACCTATACATGATCAACGGGGCGGCCACCCTGACCGACCCGACCATCACCCTGCGGTGCGTGGAGGCGGCGACCGGCAAGGTGCGGTGGACGAAGGAGCGGGTGGGCAAGTACCACGCCGCCCTGATCCGCACCGGGGACGGCAAGCTGCTGATGCTGGACGACGCCGGGCGCCTGATCCTGCTCCAGCCGGACCCGACCGGGTACAAGGAGCTGTGCCGGGCGAACGTGTGCGGCCCGACCTGGGCGCACCCGGCCCTGGCCGACGGCAAGGTGTACGCGCGGGACGACAAAGAGCTGATCTGCGTGCAGCTTGGGAAGTAGGTTTCGTTGAGGGGGCTTTGCGACGAAACGCATCGGCCCGGCAACGGCAGCGTCCGAAAGGCTACGACGGATGCCGGGGGAGGGCGAGGCTCCTGCCGAGCCGGGGAGCGCGTGGCAACGGGTCCACGCCACTCCCGGCCCCCGCCGCCGGGCGGGAGCGGTAGCCGGCGACCCAGGCTGGCGGCTCGGCAGGAGCCTCGCCCTCCCCCGGCGAACCCGCCGACCGTCGTCGAGCGTGACAGCGGGAGGCGGTCCCGCCGGTGCGTTTCGCAAAGCCTCAACGCACCCTACTCACGCTTCTCCAGCCAGTCCGCGTGCTCGCCGGCCTCGGCGACCGCGAACCCGCACCGCCGGTACAGCCGGTACGCCGGGTTGGCGTGGAAGCACCGCAGCCGGACAGCGGCCAACCCCCGCTCCCGAGCGATGCCTTCTACCTGTCCCAGTGCCCACGTCCCGAGGCCGCGGTTCTGGTACGCCGGCAGCACCTGCAGGTCTTCGAGGACGAGCCGCCCGTCTTCGGCGAACAGCCGGACGAACCCGACCCGCTCGTCGCCGAGTCGGAGGATGAGGTTGTCGGTGCGGGCGTAGTTGGCCCGGTAGATGGCCTCGTCCCACGCCCCCCAGAACCGCTCGACGTACCCCCGCATGTTGTCGCGGGTCAGGTCGTGGGTGAAGGCGTAGTCGGCGTCCGCCGCGGGGGCGAGGGTCGGGGTCATGGGATGACCTCCCACACAGCCCCTGAGAAATCGATGGACTCGTTCTGTCGGATCGCGTGGACTGTCGGGTCGGATGATCGCATCCATTCGCTATAGCGGTCCCATATTCCCGGCCCGCGCAAGGCAGCGACGACCCCCGGCCACTCGAACACCAGCGCGTCGCCGAATCGCGACCAGCCGGTTGCCGACGCTTTCCAGCGGGCCGCCGTGCCGTCAAAACTCGCTACCGCTTCGTACTGGCGGTTGAGGTAGCCCCAGCAGCGGAGAAGCTGGATCAGGGCGAACTCGGTCATGGTGGCCGCGAACGGCTCGCCGGTTGCATCCGATTCGTACTCTTCAGCGTTGACGTAGGCTATGACCGGCGGGTCATCCGCCCGTAAGTCTGTATCCCGAACGCCCCACCGGCACCCCCAGCTCGTGGCAATGATCGTTACGCCGGAGGCATCGAACCGCTCGAACCGGCCGACCAAGTCCAGGCGCGATTCTGGTGCTTCGTCCAGCAACATCGCCCACTCGCGGACGCTCGGCGGCAACTTTCGGCCGGCGATCTCCTCCGCCGCGTCGGCCGCCTTCGGCCGGGAGTCGATGTCGCCCATCGGCACGCCCCACCACCGCTCGACGAACGCCCGCAACACCCGCCACCGGCTCTTCCAGTCGGCCGGCACGTCCCGGAACAGCGGCCCCCGCTCGGCCACCGGGCCGATCAGCTCCCACCACGACTGCCACACCGGCAGCATCAGCCACTCGGGGGCGTCCTTCAGCTCCCAATACCGGTCCTGCCACGGCGGGATGTCGGCCAGCACGATGTCCAGCTTGAGCAGGTCGGCCAGGTCCGGCCGGTTCTGCTCGTCCAGCCAGTCGGCGTAGGCGAGCCGGGCCACCCGGTCGGCCGGGTTCGCAGCAATCGTGGCCAGGAACGCGGCTTCGTCCGTCATCGCTCCCCCGGGCCGGGGCGGACCTCCAGCCCCACCTCGCTGAGCGGGGCGTCGGCCGGTAGCTCGACCGCTACATCGTTGCGGGGCAACAGCCGGGACGTGACCTCGACCGGGAAGCCGCCGACCGGCTCGCCGTTCAGCAAGACCGTCCCCGCCCCGCCGACCAGCCAGACGGTTTCGCCGGCCCCGAGGTTCGTCGGCTTGCCGAACCGCCGGGCGTGCCGCACCCGCCCGCCGTCGGCCGGGGTGACGGTCCAGAAGCCGCGGAGCCGGATGAAATGAGACATGGCTCGAAATGGCCCGCTGATGACGCAGACTTCGACGCAGATGAAAACCGGATTCAGAACGAATTAATTTCCGATCCGGTTTTCATCTGCGTCGAAGTCTGCGTCATCAGCGGGCCATTGCTTAGGCCTGCGGAACCTTCGCCTGCCAGTCGTCCAGCAGGGTGCCGATCTGCTTGTAGTTGAAGTCCAGGTTGGCCAGCTCGTGCCCCAGGTCCAGCGCCCGGGCGTAGTCCCCGCTCTCGGCCGAACCCGTGGCGAGCTGGTACAAGACCTCCTTGCGGCCGGACTCGTCGGTGGCCGGCAGGGCGGCCAGCGCCTCCTCGAAGTTCCGCTGGGCCAGCCGCCAGTTGTTCCGCTTGCGGAACCCCAGCCCCAGGAACATCGCCGCCCGCCCCTTGAACCGCTCGTCCCGGCGGACCGTCTGCAGTTCGGCGATCGCCTCGTCCACCTTGTCCGCTTTCAGCAGCCGGGCGCCGAGTTCGAGCCGGTGGTTCGGGTCGGTCGGGAACCGGTCGGCCTTCATCCGGACGATCTCGATCTCCCGGTTGGCCACCTCCTTGGCCAGCTTGGTCCGGGCGGCGGCCAGCTCCTCCTCCGTCGGCCCCTCGTCCGGCTCGGTGCCGGCCGCCATCTGCGCCCGCAGCTCGGCCAGCTTCTTGTCGGTCAGCTCCAGGTTGGTCCGGAACGGGACCAGTTCCAGCTCCATCAGCTCCAGTTGCAGGCTGTAGTGGTTGCCGGTCGGGCCGAGGCCCTGCTGCAGGGCGGCCCGGGCGCGGTCGTCCTGCTTGTGCCGGCGGTACGCCTGGGCCAGTTGCACGTACAGGTTCGGCTCGGTCGGGTCGGCCTCGATCCGCTTGAGCAGGGCGGCCGTGTCCCGGGTCAGCTTGTCCGCCTTGTCCGCCGACTGCTGCTCGATCCGGCCCAGGATGGGGGACTGCTTGCTGCCGTCCGCCACCTGCTGGTAGCCGCCCCGGGCGATGGTCTCGCTGGCCGCCAGGTCCTTCGCCTTGTGGGCCGCCTCCACGTCCGTCGGCACCGCCTCCCGGACCAGTTGCCAGAGGAGGATCGCCTTCTGGAAGTCGCCCCGTTTCTCCAGCAGCCGGGCGAGGGCGCGGTTCACGGTCGGGTCTTTGGGTGACTTCTGCCGGCACTGGTCGAGGGTGAACACGGCGAGGTCCAGCAGCCCGAGGGCGTCGAACGCCTCGGCCATGTCCATCTGGGTGCCGGTGTCCCACGGGTTCTTGGTGAGCACCTGCTCGCCGACCTCCAGCACCCGCAGGTAGTCCCGACCGGACTTGGCCGCCTTCACCTTGGCTTTCAGGCGGGGCGTGGTGAGGAAGGCGAACCGGCTGCCGCGGAGGTTGTCCCCGTACTTCTCCTTCTGCGCCCGCCGCAACGCCTGCCGGTACAGGAAGTTGCCCGGGTCGAGCTTGCAGCAGGTGAGCAGCAGGTTGATGGCGTAGTCGTGGTTGCCGGTGGCCACCACCTGCCGGGCGCGGTCGAAGTTCTCGGCCGCGATCCGCCGCTGGTCGGCGGACGGGGCGGGGACGGTCGGGGTGCTCCGCGAGGCCATGACGGTGTCCTGGGGGCGGGGGCGGCCGCTCCGGTTATGCCACTTCCGAACGGGGGACGAGTCCCATCCACTATAGTTTGTACCAAGAGAGACCGACCTGCGGAACCCACCAGCCATGCCGCCGACCGTCCTGCCCGTCGACCCGACCGAACCGGACCCGGAGGTGATCCAGCGGGCGGCGGACGTCCTGCGGGCCGGCGGGCTGGTCGCCTTCCCGACGGAGACGGTGTACGGCCTCGGGGCGAACGCCCTCGACCCGGCGGCCGTCCGGCGGGTGTTCGCGGCCAAGGGCCGGCCGGGCACCAACCCGCTGATCGTGCACGTCGCCACCGCCGACCAGCTCGCCACCGTGGCCGGCACCCTGTCCCCGGCGGCGGTCGCGCTGACCGGCCGGTTCTGGCCCGGCCCGCTCACCTTGGTCGTGCCGAAGACCCCGGCGGTTCCCGCGGAGGTGACGGGCGGCGGGCCGACGGTCGCCGTCCGCCACCCGGACCACCCGGTCGCCGCCCGGCTGATCGCCGCCGCCGGGGTGCCGGTGGCCGCCCCGAGCGCCAACCGCAGCGGCCAGCTCTCCCCGACCACGGCCGAGCACGTCGCCGCCGGGCTGGGGGACGCGGTCGACCTGATCCTGGACGGCGGCCCGTGCTGGCGGGGGCTGGAATCGACCGTGGTGGACGTGACCGGCCCGGTCCCCCGCCTCCTCCGCCCCGGGCTGGTGACGGTCGCGCAGTTGGAGGCGGCCGTCGGCCCGGTGGACCTCACCGCCCCCGAGCCGGCCGCCGGCGACGCCCTCCCGTCCCCCGGGATGCTGGCCCGGCACTACGCCCCGCGGACCGCCCTGGAAGTGGCCGAGTCGGCCGACGAGGCGGCGTTCCTGGCGAACCTGTACGAGACGGCCGGGCTGAAGGTGGCGACCCTGCCGCTGGGCGCCGACCCGGCCGCCGCCGCCGCCCGGCTGTACGCCGACCTGCACGCCCTGGACGCCGGCGGGTTCGACCGGATCGTCGTCCCGCTGCCGCCGGACACCGACGACTGGCGGGCCGTCCGGGACCGGCTCCAGCGGGCCGCCGCCGAGGGCTAGCCGCGACTTTCGCAAGTGCCTTTAGAAAATCCCGTAGCCCGCCGGGCCGCGTCCGGGGTATACTGGCCCTGGCCTGCCAGACCTCCCTTTTGCCGGACACGCCTCCGACCGTCAGGGGCTTTCTGATGCGTTTCGCTTTGCCCGGCCTGTTCGTGGCCGCCGTCCTGACACCCCCGGCGTCCGCCGCCCCGCCGGCGTTCACCCCGGACCAGGTGGCGATCTACGAGAAGGAAGCGCTGCCACTCCTCAAGGCGCACTGCCTGAAGTGCCACGGCGACGACCCGAAGAAGGTCAAGGGCGGCCTCGACCTGACCGGCCGGTCGCTCACCCTCAAGGGCGGGGACACCGGCCCGGCGGTGGACCTGGAGAACCCGGCCAAGAGCCTGCTGCTGGAGGCGGTCCTTCACACGAAGGAAGGGTACGAGATGCCGCCCGGCAAGAAGCTGCCGGCGGAGGCCATCGCCACCCTGACCAAGTGGGTGAAGGCCGGGCTGCCGTGGACCCCGGGGAAGGACGACGCGGCCCAACGGCCCGCGGCCCCGACCGGCCCGGACATGAGCTACTGGGCGTACCAGCCGGTCAAGCGGCCGCCGGTGCCGGCGGTCAAGAACCCGGCGTGGGTGAAGACGCCGATCGACGCCTTCATCCTGGCCGAACTCGAAGCCAAGGGGCTGAAGCCGGTCGGCCCGGCGAGTAAGGCGGCCCTCGTCCGCCGGGCGTACTACGACCTGACCGGCCTGCCGCCGACCCCGGAGCAGGTGGACGCGTTCGTCACCGACCCGTCCGCCGACGCCTGGCCGCGGCTGATCGACGCCCTCCTCGCGTCGCCGCACTATGGGGAGAAGTGGGGCCGGCACTGGCTGGACGTGGTGCGGTTCGCCGAGACCAACGGGTACGAGCGGGACGGGCCGAAGCCGTTCGCCTGGAAGTACCGGGACTACGTCATCCGCAGCTTCAACGCGGACAAGCCGTTCGACCGGTTTGTCAAGGAGCAGATCGCCGGGGACGAACTCGACCGGGACGACCCGGACTGCGTCACCGCCACCGGGTTCTACCGGCTCGGCCTGTGGGACGACGAGCCGGCCGACCCCGAGCTGGCGATGTTCGACGGGTTCGACGACCTCGTCACCGTCACCGGCCAGGCGTTCCTCGGCATGTCCCTCAACTGTGCCCGCTGCCACGACCACAAGGCCGACTTCTTCCCGCAGGCCGACTACTACAAGCTGGTCGCCTTCTTCCGGGACGTCCGCCCGTACAGCAACTCCCGGGACGTGCGGAGCGCGTTCAACCTGACCGACGTCACCCCGAAGGCCAGGCGGCAGACCTACGAGACCGAGCTGAAGGCCCGGGAGGCGAAGCGGGACGAACTGACCGCGGCGATGACCAAGATCGAGGACGAGGCGATCAAGAAGATGCCGGCCGAGGACCAGCGGGCGAGCGAGGGGCCGGACCGCCCGCAGGTGGTCCGCAAGGTGCCGAAGTTCCTGGACGACCAGCAGAAGCGGGAGTACGGCCGGCTGAAGCGGCAGGCCGACGAGCTGGAGAAGAAGCCGCTGCCGAGCCAGGAGTTCGCCCTGTCGGTGAACCGGTGCTACGCCACCCCGCCGGCGACGCAGGTGCTCATCCGCGGCAACCCGGCGGCCAAGGGGAAGCCGGTCGGGCCGGGGTTCCCGAGCGTGTTCAAACTGCCCGACCCGGTCATCCCGGCGGCGTCCAAGACGGCGCGGTCGAGCGGCCGGCGGACGGTGCTGGCGAACTGGCTGGCGTCGCCGGACAACCCGCTCACCGCCCGGGTGCTGGTCAACCGGGTGTGGCAGTACCACTTCGGCCGGGGGATCGTGCCGACCCCGAACGACTTCGGCAAGCTGGGCGAGAAGCCGACCCACCCGGCCCTGCTCGACTGGCTGGCGAGCGACCTGACGGCGAACGGCTGGACGCTGAAGCGGCTGCACCGACTCATCATGTTGTCCAGTGTGTACCAACTGTCTGCGACGGCCGACCCGGCCAACCTGAAGGCCGACCCGGCGAACGCCCTGCGGTGGCGGTTCGACATGCGGCGGCTGACCGCCGAAGAGGTCCGCGACTCGATCCTGGCCGCCACCGGCACCCTGGACCGCACGCCGTTCGGGCCGAGCGTCTACCCGAAGCTGCCGAAGGCGGTGCTGGACGGCATCTCGTTCACCGACAAGCACACCCACTGGCCGACCTCCCCGGCGGACAAGCAGAACCGGCGGAGCGTGTACGTGTTCGTCAAGCGGTCGATCCAGGTGCCGATCCTGAACGCCCACGACCAGGCGGACACCGACTCGACCTGCCCGGTCCGGTACACGACCACCGTCCCGACCCAGGCGCTCGGGATGCTGAACGGGGAGTTCCTGCAGGAGCAGGCGGCGGCGCTGGCCGCCCGGCTGGAGCGGGACCGGCCCGGGGACGTGGCCGCCCAGGTGGCCCACGCGATCCGGCTGACCACCGGCCGCACCCCGACCGCCGACGAGGTGGCGAAGGACGTAGCGTTCATCGCGGCGATGCGGAAGGAGCACGAGCTGGACGCGAAAACCGCCCTCACCCGGTACGCCCTGCTGGCCCTGAACGCGAACGAGTTCGTGTATCTTGATTAGGGAGCGGAAGTTCGTTCGGAGGGCGTGTGATGTCCGTGTCCGCCATCGTCGAACCGGTCGCCGGCCGCTTCCGGGCGACACTGCTTGGCGACCCGCGGGTGACGGCCGACGGGGCCACCCGGGACGAGGCGGTCGCCCGGCTCCAGACCGATGTTCAGGCCCGGTACGCCCGCGGCGAGATCGTCCCGCTGGAGCTGGCCCCCCGGCACCTGCCGCCCCCGCTGACCGGCGAGGCGGCCGAAATGTACCGTGAAATGACCGAGGAGATGCTGGCGGACATCTACGCCGAGCGGGACGCCCAGAAGCGGGCGGAGTTTCCGGGGTGAGGGCGTTCGACACCGACGTGCTGTCCGACCTGCTCCGCGGCCACCAGCCGTACCGCGACCGGCTGGCCGGCCTGGACCCGGCCGCCTACGCCGTCCCGGTTGTCACCGCCGAGGAGGTGGCCCGGGGCTGGCTGGCCGCCATCCGCAAGGCCGAGCCGGACCGCCGCCGGCCCGACCGGCTGCTGGCCGCCTACTCGTTCTTCGCCCGGGATTTGACGGCGCTGAGCGGCTACCGGCTGCTGCCGTACACCGCGGCGGCCGCCGCCAGGGTTGACGAGTGGCGGGCGGCCAAAGTCCGGGTCGGCACCCAAGACCTGCGGATCGCCGCCATCGCGGTCGCCCACGACGCGATCCTGGTCACCCGGAACGTCCGCGACTTCGACCAAGTGCCTGGTCTCCAACTGGAAGTGTGGACCTGACCGTGCGACCGCTCGCCGCGCTGCTCCTGCTCGCCGTCCCGGCCGCGGCCCAGCCGCCGGCCCGGCAGACGGCCGTCGCCATCCGGGGGGACAAGTTTCTCATCAACGGCCAACCCACCTACAAGGGCCGCACCTGGAACGGCAAGGCGGTCGAAGGCTTGCTGATGAACAGCCGGATGGTGCAGGCCACGTTCGACGACCTGAACCTGGCCACACGGGACAAGTGGAAGTACCCGGACACCGGCGCCTGGGACGCCGACCGGAACACGGCCGAGTTCGTCACTGCCCTGCCGGCCTACCGCAGGCACGGCCTGTTGGCGGTGACGGTCAACCTGCAAGGCGGCAGTCCGCAGGGGTACTCGAAGGAGCAGCCGTGGCACAACTCGGCGTTCACCGCCGGCGGGGCGCTGCGGCCCGAGTACGTCAAGCGGATGGACCGGGTGATCGAGGCGTGCGACAAGCTCGGCATGGTGGTCATCCTCGGCCTGTTCTACTTCGGCCAGGACGAGCGGTTGCAGGACGAAGACGCCGTCCGCCGGGCGGTGAACAGCGCCCTCGACTGGCTGCACGACCGCGGCTACTCGAACGTGCTGATCGAGGTGAACAACGAGTGCAACGTCCGGTACGACCACGCCATCCTGCGACCGGACCGCGTCCACGAGCTGATCGAGTTGGTGAAGTCCCGGCAGGACGACGGCCGGCGGTTCCTGGTCGGCACCAGCTACGGCGGCGGAACGGTCCCGAAGGAGAGCGTGGTCCGGGCGTCCGACTTCCTGCTGCTGCACGGCAACGGGGTGAAGGAGCCGGCCCGGATCACCGAGATGGTCCGGCAGACCCGGAAAGTGCCGGGGTATCGGCCGATGCCGGTGCTGTTCAACGAGGACGACCACTTCGACTTCGACCGGCCGGCGAACAACTTCACGGCCGCGGTCGGGGAGTATGCGTCGTGGGGGTACTTCGACTACCGGATGGCCGGCGAGGGGTTCGCCGACGGGTATCAGAGCGTGCCGGTCGATTGGGGCATCGGCAGTGCGAGGAAGAAGGGGTTCTTCAAGCTGCTGAACGAGATCACGGGTGGGAAGTAGGGTCCGCGGTGCGGACCGTGGGAGTCCAACCGGTCCGCACAGCGGACCCTACGCCGAGGAGTGCCGACCATGACCGACCCCCAGTTCTGCGGCCGCACCCGGCGGGAGTTCCTGTGGCAGGCCGGCGGCGGGTTCACCGGCCTCGCCCTGACCGGGATGCTCGCCCGGGACGGGTTCGGGTTCGACGCCCCGGCCAAGGCCCCGCCCACGCGCTTTGTCAACCCGATGGCCCCGAAGCCGGCCATGTTCCCGGCCAAGGCGAAGGCGGCCATCTTCGTCTTCTGCTACGGCGGCCCCAGCCACATCGACACGTTCGACCACAAGCCGAAGCTGTACGAGCTGGACGGCAAGACCATTCCGGTGAAGACGTTCGGCCGGGGCGGGCACAAGGCCGAGGGGCGGGTGGTCGGCCCGAAGTGGCAGTTCAAGCAGTACGGCCAGTGCGGCAAGCGGGTGAGCGACCTGTTCCCGCACGTCGCCCAGCGGGTCGATGACATCGCGTTCGTCCACAGCCTGTACGCCGAGTCGCCGATCCACGGGTCGGCCATGCTGATGATGAACAGCGGCCGGCTGCTGTCCGGCTACCCGAGCATGGGGTCGTGGGTGACGTACGGCCTCGGCAGCGTGAACGAGAACCTGCCCGGGTTCGTGGTCATGCTGGACAAGACCGGCGGCCCGATCAGCGGCCCGAAGAACTGGTCGAGCGGGTTCATGCCGGCCGCTTACCAGGGCGTGGTGGTGCGGGCGGACAAGACGCCGATCCACGACCTGGCCCTGCCCCCGGGCATGACCAAGGCCCAGCAGCGGCAACTGCTCGACCGGCTCAAGGAGAAGAACGAGGAGCACCTGTCGAGCCGGGCGGACAACTCCGAGCTGATGGCCCGGATCGCCTCCTACGAGCTGGCGTTCAAGATGCAGCAGCACGCCCCGGAGGCGGTCGACTTCGCCAAGGAGTCCCGCGAAACGTTGGAGCTGTACGGGGTCGAGGGGCCGACCAAGGACCGCACCGCCGACTTCGGCCGCAAGTGCCTGCTCGCCCGCCGGCTGGTGGAGCGGGGGGTGCGGTTCGTGCAGATCTACAGCGGCGGGGCGCACAACGACGACAACTGGGACGCCCACACGGACATCGTCAAGAACCACACCAAGCACGCCGGCGACACCGACAAGCCGATCGCCGGCCTGCTCGCCGACCTGAAGCGCCGCGGGCTGCTGGATTCGACCATCGTCATCTGGGGCGGGGAGTTCGGCCGACAGCCGACCGCGGAGTACGCCCAGGGGACCGGCCGGGACCACAACGCCTACGGGTTCACGATGTGGCTGGCCGGCGGCGGGATCAAGGGTGGGACCAGCGTCGGGGCGACGGACGAACTGGGGAACAACGCCGTCGAGGACCGGATGCACGTCCGCAACCTGCACGCCACCGTGCTGCACCAGATGGGCCTGGACCCGAACCACCTGTCGTACTTCTACGGCGGGCTGGACCAGAAGCTGGTCGGGGTGGAGGGGGCCGACCCGATTAAGAAGATCATCTGACCCCGTTTAGCCGCGAGGCGGAGGCTCTGCGGGCCGAGCGCGCCCGCGTCCACCTGGGACAGTCACCGGTGAATCGCCACCGCCGCGCTCGGCTCCGCAGAGCCTCCGCCTCGCGGCTAACCGGTCGGCCGCCGGCCCGCTTCACCTTGTACCCGAGCCGGATCGACACGCTCGGCCGCCAGCGGGTCCCGGGGTCGCCCTGGATCTCGATCCGCCCGTCCTTGGCCGTCCCGCCGGTTCACCGCGTTCTGCTTCAGCGTGGTCGCCGGCGTGGCAGCTCGCGCCCGGTCAGCCCCAGCTCGGACACCACGGTGACACCCTTGCCGCGGCGGCCGGCCGTCTCCCGGCTGAGCTTCGCCGTGACTTGCTTCTTCGGCGGCGGGGGCGGGGGCGGCGGCTCCGGCGGGGCGGCCGCGGTCCCGCCGAGCAGCCGGGCGATCAGCCCGTTGGCGGCGGCCACCGGGTCGCCGGCCTCGACCGCCTCTGTGCGATCCGGGGCGGCCGACTCTGTCACTGCGCACCACGGCAACCGGAGGCGGCCGGCGGCGGCGTTGAACGCGGCGGCCACGGCAACCGCGTCGCCGGCGGCGGCGGTCAGCAAAAGGGTGCGGGCGGGTTTGACCATGCTCGCAGTCTATGGAGGTTGGAAGTCCCAAAGCCCACCCGTAGCAACGGGTGGGCTTTCGCCCCCCGCCCCCTACACCATCCCTCACCCCAGGAGGAGCCGCCGATGGAATACCGCACGTTTGGCCGCACCGGCTGGCAAGTCAGCGCCGTCGGGTACGGGATGTGGGGGCTGGCCGGGTGGACCGGCCGGGACGACGCCCAGACCCGCGCCGCCCTGCAACTGGCCGCCGACCTCGGCTGCACCTTCTTCGACACCGCCCTGGCCTACGGCGAAGGGCACAGCGAGCAACTGCTCGGCGAGCTGGTCCGCGCCAACCCGGGCAAGACGCTCGTCACCGCCACCAAGATCCCGCCGAAGAACCGCACCTGGCCCAGCCGCCGCGGGTTCAAGCTGGCGGACGTGTTCCCGGCCGACTACATCCGCCAGTCCACCGAAACCAGCCTCAAACACCTCGGGCTGCCGAGCGTCGATCTGCAACAGTTCCACGTCTGGGAGGACGAGTGGGCGGACGACCCGTCCTGGCAGAAGGCGGTCGAGTCGCTGAAGCGGGACGGGCTGGTGAAGGCGGTCGGCGTGAGCGTCAACCGGTGGGAGCCGGCGAACGTCCTCCGCACCCTGCGGACCGGCCTCATCGACGCGGTGCAGGTGATCTACAACGTGTTCGACCAGAACCCGGAAGACGAGCTGTTCCCCCTGTGCCGGGAGCTGGGCGTGGCCGTCATCGCCCGGGTGCCGTTCGACGAAGGCTCCCTCACCGGCACCCTCACCAAGCAGAGCACCTGGCCCGAGGGGGACTGGCGGAACACCTACTTCGTGCCGGAGAACCTGGTCCCGAGCGTGGACCGGGCGAACCGGCTCAAGCCGCTGGTGCCGGCCGGGGCGACGATGGCCGAGATGGCCCTGCGGTTCGTGCTGAGCAACCCGGATGTGGCCACGGTCATCCCCGGGATGCGGAAGCCGCACCACGTCCGGGCGAACCTGGCCGCCACCGCCCCGCTGCCAGCCGATCTGTTGGCTGACCTTCGCATGCACCGGTGGGTGCGGACGCCGACGAGCTGGTCCCAGTGACCGGCCCGCCAACTCGCGTCTCGGTCTGGGTTTGGCGGGGCAGGCATTTCTGCCTGCCCCACCAGAGCGAGGCACGACCGGCTCCCGTCCTGTACTTCGCCCCCCGTTCCGGGTAATCTTCGGCCGGGCCGGGCGAACCTCTCACCGACCCCCCCGGGCCGCCCCGCATGCCGCTGTCCTGCCCGAACTGCCTCCGCACCCTGGCCGACACCGGCGACCCGCCGGCGTTCTGCATGTACTGCGGCCAGCGGCTGCGGGCGTCGTCCGGCCCGGCCCCGGCGGCCGTCTCCCCGGACCCGACCGAAACCGTCGACTCGGCCACCCGGGCGTTCGACGGCACCCCGTCCGACGCCCCCCCGGCCGAGCCGCAGCGGACGACCGTCGGCCCGTACCGGCTGGTCCGGTTCCTCGGGGCCGGCGGGATGGGCCAGGTGTACGAGGCGGAGGGGCTGGACTCCGGCCAGCGGGTGGCGGTCAAGCTGCTGTCCGGCCGGCTGGCCGAGAACCCGGCGTCGGTCGAGCGGTTCCGCCAGGAGGGGCGGGTGGCCAGCCAGATCAGCCACCCGCACTGCGTGTTCGTCCTCGGGGCGGATGCGGACGCCGGCCGACCGTACATCGTCATGGAGCTGATGCCGGGCAAGACGCTCAAGGAGCTGGTGGAGGACAACGGCCCGCTCCCGCCCCGGGACGCCGTCCTCCGCACCCTGGACGTGCTCGCCGGGCTGGCCGAGGCCCACCGGGCCGGGGTGATCCACCGGGACGTCAAGCCGAGCAACTGCTTCCTGACCGCCGACGACCGGGTGAAGGTCGGGGACTTCGGCCTGTCCAAGTCGCTCGAGCCGATGGCCGGGGACCAGCAGCAGCTCACCCGGTCCGGGGACTTCCTGGGCACGGTGCTGTTCGCCGCCCCGGAGCAGATCCGCGGGGAGCCGGTCGGGTACGAGTCGGACGTGTACTCGGTGGCGGCGACCCTGTTCTTCCTGCTCACCGGCCGGGCGCCGCACCAGGAGGTGAGCGTCACCGCGTCGCTGGCGAAGGCGGTGTCCGAGGAGGCGCCGCCGGCCCGGCGGTTCAACCCGGCGGTGCCGAAAGACCTGGACCGGGTCATCGCCCGGGGGCTGGACCGGGACCGGGACCGGCGGTTCGCCACCCTGGACGAGTTCGCCGACGCCCTGCGGCAACTGCTGCCCGAGCTGCAGCGGCCGGCCCGCCCGCGGGTGCTGGTGCTGGCCTACCTGATCGACACGTTCCTGCTCCAGCTCCTGATCGCCCCGGCCGAGTACGTGCGGCACGCCCTGACCCCCCGCGACCCGGGCGAGGGGTTCAGCTACAACCTGGCCGAGCTGACCTGGCCGGCGATCGCGGTGACGGTCGTGTACTTCACCCTGTTCGAGGGGCTGGCCGGCACCACCCCGGGCAAGCGGCTGCTGCGGCTGCGGGTGTGCCGGGTCGGCCAGACGCCCCCGCCCGGCCTCGGCCCGGCCCTGGTCCGGACGGTCGTGTTCAACGCCATCTGGTGGGCCATGTTCGAGGTGCCGGAGCGGGCGGTCGGCGGGCTGGGGGTGTCCGGCACCCCGCTGGCGGCCGGCGGGTTCGTCCTCGGGCTGGCGGCCGTGCTCCGCCAGTTGTGGCGGAGCCGGGACGGGTGGCGGGGGCTGCACGACTTCGCCGCCGGCACCCGGGTGGTCCAGCGGCCGCACACCCCGGACCGGACCCGGCTGGTCAGCCGGTTCCCGGACCCGCTCGACCGGCTGGTCCCGGCCGCCGCCCCGCGGCCGGCCGAGGTCGGCGGGTTCGCGGTCCGGGGGAAGCTGGCCGACCTGCCGGACGGCGGCGAGGTGTGGGCGGCGGCGGACACGGGGCTGGGCCGGCGGGTGCTGGTGCGGGTGTTCCCGGCCGGGGCGGACGAGCCGCCGGTGGACGACACCCCGCCCCGGTCGGCCCGGCTGCGGGCGATCGGCCACGGGACCGGCGAGTGGGCCGGCCAGGAGCGGCCGTGGGTCGCCTACGCGGCCCCGGCCGGCGCCCCGCTGGTGGACGTGGCGTCGGTCGCCCGGCCGCTCGGCTGGGCGGACGCCCGGCCGATCCTGGAGCAACTGGCCGACGAGCTGGCCGCGGAGGAGGAGGCGGGCGATTCGGCCTCGGCGGCGGCCGCAGTCGAACAGGTGTGGGTGGAGCCGGGCGGGCGGGTCCAGGTGGTGCCGTTCCCGCTCCCGACCGGGTCCGGCCGGGCGCCGGTCCACCGGGCGGCGAAGCCGGCCACCGCCCCCGACCCGCTGCGGCTGGTCCGGGAGGTGGCCACGCTGGCCCTGGAGGGCGTCCCCCGGGCGACCGGCGGGCGGGTGGCCGCCCCGGTCCCGCCGCACGCCACCCGGATCACCGACCGGCTGTTCGCCGCCGACGGGTACGCCCGGCTGGCGGACGTCCGGGCCGACCTGGCCGACAGCCACGCCCACCCGCCGCGGGTGACGGCCGGGCTGCGGGCCGGGCACCTGACCGGGCAGGCGGTGCTGCTGGCCCTCGGGCTGCTGGTCATGGCGGCCGTCGGCGGGCTGTTCAGCCTCGGGGTGGCGATGCAAACCGTCGGCGAGGGGAAGCAGGCGGCCGAGCTGGCCGCCCTGCTCCGCACCCCGGACGGCCCGGCCCGGGTGGCGGCCGACGCCCGCAAGCTGCTGGCCGCGGACCCTTACGGGTCGGCCGCCCGGGTGGGCAACTTCCGGGCGGCGGCGGGGCGGGCCGAGAAGGCGGTGGCCCCCGACCAGTTGCCGCACACCCTGGCCACGCTGGACGCCCTGGCCGCCCGCGAGGCCCGGGAGGAGGACGCCCTCCGCCGGACGCTCAACCGGCCGGAGCGGTCGGCCCTGGCCCGGTTCGAGCAGTTCGTGGGCCGCCGGTCGGCGGTGGAGCGGGGGCTGGCCCCGGTGGTCCTGGCCGCCACCCTGCGGCGGGTGGCGGAGCCGGGCGACCCGACCGACCCGGGCCGCCAAGAGATGTTCCGGCAGTTCCTGATCGGGCTGTTGGTCTGGCCGCTGACCTGGGCCGCCTTCGCGCTGGTGCTGCGGGGCGGGGTCGCCTGGTCGCTGGCCGGGCTGACCCTGGTGCGGGCGGACGGCCGGCGGGCCGGCCGGCTGCGGTGGGCCGTCCGGGAGCTGCTCGTCTGGCTGCCGTTCACCCTGACGATGCTGGCCGGCCTGTGGCTGCAGGCGACGGTCCCGACGTGGGTGTTCGCGCGGACGGCCGTCTGGCTGGTCGGGCTGTTGCTGCTGCCGGTGTACGTGTGGCTGGCCCTGCGGGAGCCGGCCCGCCCGCCGCAGGACCGGGTGATGGGCACGTACCTGGTCCCGGTATAGATGCGTAGGGCGGGTCAAGCCGGCTCCGCGGCGGCGACCCGCCGGCGGGCAGGGGCTGAACGTCATCTTCGGTGGGCCGGGGAGGGCGAGGCTCCTGCCGAGCCGGGGAGCGCGGCCGCAGCCGTCTGATCCCATACCGGTGACAGCTACGTGTGTGACTCGGACCCGTTGCCGCAGGCTGACGGCTCGGCGGAGCCTCGCCCTCCCCCGGCCGGTGTCACCGGCCCGGGCCGGGGGTGGGCGCCGCAGAGCCGGCTTGACCCGCCCTACGCCGAGCCGCCACTCCCTCTGCTGATCGGAGGTGGGTTACACACGCCAGCGACAGTAGCGCGTCGGTGATAGCCCCAGCGACTGAAGCTCGGCCTCGGTAGCAGCGCGAAATCGGCCCCACGGCGCCTGCCCACAAACCGGGCAAGGAGCTTCCGGATGGCAGATGCTCAGTTCGGGGTCGGATGCCGGGACCGTCACATCACGGGTCAGCTCCTCAACCTCGTCACACCGGCCCATGACCGTGTTGCAGTTGGGGCAGGCGACGAGGACTAGCATCCCCTCGCCGCCGCAGTAGCACGGACACCTTGGGTCGGTCAGGACGTATGCCTCACCGCGCAAGTCGCACCACTCTGTAAACGATCCCGGCTGGCCCGCTGGCAAACGATCGTTGGCCGCGCGTTCGGCCGGTTCTTGCCGGTTCGCGGAAGTTTCACCGTCAGGCTCCGCCCCGCAGCACGCCTGACCGGCGGCGATCCACTCTTCGAGCGTGACCTCCCGCGGCGGCGGGGCGGGCGGAGGCGGCGGGGGCGGGGTCATGCGGTCAGTATACCGGCCGGCAAGTTGCCCTTCCCCCAACCGGGCGGGTGGCGTACCATCCGGCGGAACGGCTCCCGGCCGGCCTGTGCCGGCGCGTCCACGGAAGGACTCGCCATGTCGTCCCCCAGCCCGAACGACCTGACCCGCCAACAGCTCGACGAGCTGGACACCCTGTTGCAGCGGATGCTCGGGCTGCCCCTGGCCCCGCCGCCGGACGCCGTCCCGGCCCGCCGGCCGCCCGAACCCCTGCCGCTGCCGGAACCTGCGGTCCGCCCCCCGGCCGGGTGGCGGGCGGACGCGCCGGTCACGGCCGCCCGCCCGCCGTTCGTCACCGCCCCCGCGTCCGTCCCGCTGGCCCCGGCCGCCGACCCGGAGCCGGTCGCCCGGTTCACCCCGCCGGAGCCGGTCCCGGTCCGGGCGTTCGCCCCGCCGACCGCCGACACCGGCGTCCCGCCGAGCACCGGGGACTGGCTCGGCCGCGGCCCGCTGGTCGCCCCCGGCACCCTCCGCGGCGTCGATGCCCCCGCCCTGCCGACCGGGTTCGCCGCCCCGCCGACCGATGAGGCGCCAGCGGAGGCGGAGCCGGCCGTGTTGGTCCCCGCCCCGGAGACCCCGGACGCCCCGGCCGTCACCGGCTCCCCGTCCCTTCCACTGGCTCTTTGGCCGCTGGCCGCGGCGAACTGGGTACTGGAGACGGCGTTCGGGCTGCTCGGCCCGGTCGGGACGGCGCTCACCCGGCCGGCCGGCAAGAACGCCCTGGCGGTGGCCGGCGGGGTGCTGCTGGTGGCCGCCGCCGCCTGGACCGCCCGCGGCCTGGGCTGGGTCCAGTTGCCGCTGCCGCGATAAAGTCAGGGAAGACCAGGCGAGCGGGGGGCGTCAGCCCCGCCGGGAGCCGCCCCGTGGCCCGCTCCAACGGGGGCTGACGCCCCCGCTCGCCTGATCCCCGCCCCTGAAATCGGGGGTCGAAATTACCCGCCCAGGCCGGCGAACTGTATTCTGTCTCCTGACCCCTGCGCCCCGACCTCCGACTGGCCGGAATGAGTACCGCCGTCTCCCAGCCGCCGCCCCGCCCGCCGCTCGACCCGCTGGCCGCCGTCCTGAGCTACCTGATCCCCGGCCTCGGGCAGGTGGTCCAGGGGCGGATCGGCAAAGGGGTGCTGTTCTTCGTCTGCATCTACGGGCTGTTCTACTACGGCCAGTGGATGGGCCACTGGCGGAACGTCTGGCTGCCGGAGGTGAGCAAGCAGGCGAACGTCCAGCTCCCGCTGTTCGGCGCCGACCTGCCCGGGCCGGCCAAGGCGGTGTACTACCGGCCGCAGTTCCTGGCCCAGTTCTGGATCGGGGCGGCGGTCTGGCCGGCGATGATCCAGTACGCCTCGACCGACCCGACCGCCGACCCGGACGACCCGCCCAAGCCGGCCCCGGTGATCGGCCGGCTGATGCAAGCCCCCTCCGAAGCGGAGCTGAACGCCCTCCAGCGGGACGGGGACAAGCGGTGGGACCTGGCGTGGGTGTACACGGTCGTCGCCGGGGTGCTCAACCTGCTGGTCATCTACGACGCCTTGGCCGGGCCGGCCGTCCGGGACGAGGACACGCCCATGCCGGAGGGCCGGCCGTGAACGCCCTGTTCGCCACGTCCATCTACTGGGACTTCCCCGTCCTGCTGGTGACGTTCAGCCTGGTGTACGCCGCCACCCGGCACGACCGCTGGGACCGCATCCTGTGGGAGGCGGCCGGGTGGGCGGTGCGGATCGGCGGGTTCCTGCTCGGGGTCGGCGTCACCCTGTTCGTGCTCAGCACGTACCTGAACCGGTGGCCGTACCTGATCGCCGTCGGGGTGGTCTTCGGCCTCGGCTATCTGGCGGTCAACCGCCCGTGGGTGAAGGCGAAGCCGAGCAGCTCGCCGCCCGGCTGACGGCCCGGACGGCCACCGCAGACACACGTCGGACCCGACCGGGTCTCGCCGCCCATTCCCTGACAGCACCAGTCGTTTGACGGGGCGGCAGGCCGGTCCGCCGGCGGGGCGGCATTTTCCGCCGACCCCGAATCCGTCCCTGAACTACAGTTGCGGCAGCCCAGCCCGTGCCGGAACTGCCGTCATGCCGTTACACTGCCCGACCTGCGACGTCCCCGTTTCGGCCGCCGACCGGTGCCCGCGGTGCGGCGGCCGGCCGGTCCCGCCGGCGGACGCCACCCGCCCGACGCCCCCGCCGGACCCGCCCCGGCCGACCGTGGCCGGCCGGTTGACGGCCGGCACCCTGGTCGGCCTCGGGCTGGCGGTCGGCGGCCGGGAGTGGGTTCTGGCCGGCCTGCAGGTGATCGGCGAGCCGGGCCTGTGGGCCACCCCGGGCGGGGAAACGGTCGGGATGTGCCTGCGGATGGGCGGGGCGGTGGCGGCCGGGCTGCTGGCCGGGGCCGGCCGGGCCAAGGGGGCGCCGCTCGGGCTGGTGGCCGGGCTGCTGCTCGGCTGGCTGTTCGCCATGGGGGAGGCGGCCACCGGGCACCGGCCCGGGCGCTGGCGGCGGCGTCGGCCGTCGGGCTGGGGGTGGTGGCGGCGCCGCCGCCGCGGTCGGCTCCCGGGTGGCCGGCGGCCGTCGACCTGCCCCCGCCCCCGGGCCTTCCGGGCAGCAGCACGATCGTGGTCCCGCCGGACAAGGACCGGGAGCGGGACAGGGACGCCCGCCGGCCGACCGCCTGGACCCAACTGGTCGTGGGGGTGGTCATCTGCGTCACCTCGGTGCTGGCCGCCGACCCGGTCCGGGAGATGTTCCGCAAGACGGCCGGCGCCTCCGGGTCGATGGGCGGGGCGTCGTACATCCCCTACGTGGACGTCCAACTGGCCGCGTTCGGGGTGATCCTGGGCGGGGCGGTGGCGGCCGCCAGCACCGGGTCCGGCACCCGGTACGGGCTGACCACCGGCGGGCTGGCCGGCATCACCGTGACGGCCATGGCCGCCGCCGGGGTGAAGGCCGTCCACCCGGTGCTGGAGGGGCTGCTGCGGATGGCCGGCCTGTCCACCCGGGACATGGCGGCGGCCGAGCCGATGATGCTGCTGGCGTTCGGGGTGATGATGGCGGCGGCGGTCGGCGGGTGGCTCGGCGGCACCCTGCTCCCGCCGGTGGTGGAGGTCAAGCAGAAGAAGCGGCGGCTGGACGACCTGTGAGTCCGGCGTAGGGCGGGTCAAGCCCGGCTTTGCGGGCGCCGACCCGCCGCGAGTCGCAACGAGTTCTTGCCTGCCGGCGGGTCGTCGTCGCAAAGCCTCCTCGACCGCCCTACGACACCCGCACGTCCAGTTGTCGCACCTCGCCGAGCGGCAGCTCCTCGTCCCCGGCCAACAGCACCCGCGCCCCGACCCCGCACGCCAGCCCGCCGGCCGGCGGCCAGTCGGTGTCCTGGCCGGCCGCGAACGCCCCGTCCGCCGCATGGGAACCGGGGTACACCAGCGGCAGCACCAGCCCGACCCGGCGGCCGTCGGCCAGCGTCACGTCGGCCGGCCGGAAGGCGGCGTCCAGCACCCCGGCCGCCGGGGCCAGCGTCACCCGCCGGAGCTGGTCGAACGGCACCCACACGTACTCCCGGCCGGCGAACCCCTCCAGCACCGCCGTGAATCGGTCGTCCGCGTCTCGTAATCCGTCGAACTCCCGGCCGTCGACGTGCCCGCCGAACGCCGGGGTGACGGCGTCCGCCCGGTCGATCAGCCGGACCGCCCGGCCCACGTCCCCAACGGTCAACGCGTCCAGGGCGGCCCGGCGGCGGCGGACGTGCGGCGGCGGCGGCAGGACGAACCGCGGCCGGCGGAGGCGGTGCGACCGGCGGTGTTCCGCCGTCAGCAGCCGGAGGAACCGGCGGCGGGACCGCGGCCAGTCGGGGGCGTCGGAGGCGATCGCCCGGAGCTGGTCGGCGGCGGCCCGGAGCCGGCCGGCCAGGGTGAGCAGCTCGAACAGGAACAGCCGGGCGGCCGGGTCGCCGGGCCGGTCGGCGACGACCTGCTGCTGTGCGGTGACGGCGTCGGCGAGACGGCCGTCGGCCAGGGCGTCACGGGGGGTCATCCGGTCATGGTAGCGGCCGGTGCCGGAAAGACCGGGGCGACCGGCCGGTATCCCCGCTGCCGGCCCGGCTGGGGGTTTGCACACCCCGGCCGGCCCGGCCTACAATGGGACGGCTCCATGTCCCGCCCCGTGAGACGCTCCCGCATGGGCACCCCCCGCTGGCTGACCGCCATCCCGGTGTACAACGAGGCGAAACACGTCCGCGGGGTGCTGGCCGCGGTCCGCCGGTACGCCCCGGACATCCTGGTCGTGGACGACGGGTCCACCGACGGCACGACCGCCCTGCTGGCCGCCGAGCCGGGGCTGCACCGGATCACCCACCCCCAGAACCGCGGGTACGGGGCGGCCCTGGCGTCCGCCTTCCGGTTCGCCGTCGAGCGCCGGTACGACGTGCTGGTGACGATGGACTGCGACGGCCAGCACCAGCCGGACCGCATCCCGCTGCTGCTGGAGAGCCTGCACGACTGCGACATCGTGTCCGGCAGCCGCTACCTCCGCGACTTCCGCCAGGACACCCCGCCGCCGACCGACCGGCGGTTCATCAACGCCACCATCACCAAAGAGATCAACGCCCGCTACGGGTTCGACCTGACCGACTCGTTCTGCGGGTTCAAGGCGTACCGGGTGGACGCCCTGGCCCGGCTGGCGATCACCGAGCCGGGGTGGGGGATGCCGTTGCAGTTGTGGGTGCAGGCGGCCCGGCAGGGGCTGCGGGTGAAGGAGGTCGGGGTGCCGCGGCTGTACCTGGACCCGAGCCGGGCGTTCGGCGGGGTGTTGAACGACCCGGAGCAGCGGCTGGCGTACTACCGGGAGGTGCTGGCCAAGGCGGAGGCGGACGTGCTGCCGGGCGTGTGTCCGGCGGCGCCGTGTTCGGAGCGGTGTTGACGCGCTACCGGGCGCCGGGCGCCGACCGGGCCGTGCTGGCCGACCCGCCGCGCGGAGACTGGCCGCGGCTGGCCGACGAGAACCGCCGGCGGCTGAACGCGGAGGCGGTGAAGGTCGGCGGGGCGCCGCTGGGCGAACTGCGGCAGGCGGCCCGGCGGGAGGTTTTGGGGTTAGCCGCTGAGTACCTGAAAGGGGAGGTTCCAAGCCCACCCCCCGCTGGGGGTGGGCTTTCGCCCGATGCGCCCCTCGTGTTGGCGGGGCATCAGCCCGAACTCTCCCATCCCGGCGTCTGGGTTAAGCACTTCGCTCTGAACGGGCTGGCCAAGCAACTCGGCGGTGTCTCGCTCAACCTGGTCGCCGACACCGACACGCTCAAGTCCACCTCGCTCCGGCTGCCGACCTGGGACCGGTTCGAGCCGGGCCGCGTCCACCTCCAGTCGGTGCCGTTCGACACGTTCGAGGCGGAAGCACCCTACGAAACCCGTGAACCCCACGACCCGGAGTTGTTCCGCACGTTCGCCGACCGGGCCGCCCCGCTGTGGGCCAACTGGGGGTACGAGCCGCTGCTGCCGCAGGTCTGGCCTCGGGTCGTCCGGTGCCCGGACACCATCGGCGGGCGGTTCGCGCGGGTCCGGCGGAGCTACGAGCGGGAGTGGGGCTGCCACAACCTGGAACTGCCGGTCAGCCGGCTGGCCCGGACCGACGCCTTCCGCCGGTTCGCCACCCACATCCTCGCCGACCGGGAGCGGTTCCGGGCGGTGTACAACGCGGCCGTCGGCGAGTACCGGCAGGCCCACGGCATCCGCAGCGCGAACCACCCGGTCCCGGACCTGGCCCCGGGCGAGACGCCGTTCTGGGGCGGCCCGGACCCGGCCGGCCGGCGGACCCGCACCGTCACCCGCGTCGACGACCAGACCCGGCCGCGGGCGCTGACGCTGACGCTGTTCTGCCGGCTCTGCCTGGGGGACTTCTTCGTCCACGGGATCGGCGGCGGGAAGTACGACGAGGTGACGGACGCCCTCATCCGCGACTACTTCGGCATCGAGCCGCCGCGGTACGGGGTGTTGTCCGCGACGTTGCACCTGCCGCTGCCGACCTTCCCGGCGACCGCCGACACGGTCCGGCACCTGCACCGCCGGGAGCGGGACTTGCGGTGGAACCCGCAGCGGCACGGGGCCGGCGGACCGGCGGCGGACCGCAAGGCGGCGCTGATCCGGGCCGAGCCGACCGGCCGGGCCGAGCGACGGGAGTGGTTCCGGCAGTTGCGGGACGCGACCGAACGGCTCCAGCCGTTCGTCACGAAGGAGTACGAGGGGGTCGGGGAGGAGTTGCGAGAGGCGAGCCAGGAGACGGCGGCGAACGCTTTGCTACGGCGGCGGGACTTCGCCTGGGTGCTGTTCCCGGAAGGGGTGCTGCGGCCGTTCTTGCAGGGGTTTTTGTAGGGTGCGTTGAGGCTCTGCGAAACGCACCGTGAGACTTCCCCCCGTCAGGGGTGTCCTTGCGGGGCCGGTGCGTTTCGTCGCAAAGCCTCCTCAACGCACCCTACGGGATCACTTCTTCACCCCGGCCATCCGGTCGGCTACGTCGACGATCTCCTGGATCTGGGCGTCCGTCGGCGGGGTGCCGGCCGGGAACTCCCACCGCTTCACCACCATCATCCGGTTGTACGCCACCACCACCGTCTCCGTCCCCTCGGCCACCCCCCACGCCTCCGTCTGCGGGGACTTCCCGGCCGCCAGCCCGTACAGCACCGGCCGCACCTTGAGGGCCGTCGCCAGGTCGCGGACGGCCGCCGCCTTCACGTCCCGCTGCTCGTCCTCGGGGTAGTCTTTGTCCAGGGTCAGGAAGACGGCCACCGGGTTGACCACCGAGATCGGCCGGCCGCGGCCGAGCAGCTTCCGCTGCTCGGCCGGCAGGTCGCCCACCTTCTTGATCAGCCGGGCGACCGGGGCGTCTCCGGCCGGGGCGGACCGGGTGAGGATCATCACCACCGGGTTGAGGCCGAGTTCGACCACCGGGTCGTGCATCCGGTTGGTCCGGTCCCGGGGGTCGGGGTCGGCCCCCTTGCCGTCGGCCGCCGGCCGCTTGTCGAACCGGTCGTCGGTGACGATGTAGCAGCGGAACCCGGCCGGGACGGCCCCGCCGGTCGGCTGCTGGGCCGTGACCGGGGCCAGCCCGGCCACCATGAGCAGGCACACCGCCCAACCGCGTCGCATGAATGGCTCCGGGAACGGGGACCGGGGGCTTAATCTGGCCCCCTCCCCCTTGTGGGGGAGGGCTGGGGTGGGGGGGGCGGGGCTCCCCCACCGGTCGGAGGGTCCGGCCCGGCCGGCGGCCGGGGGGCCCCCCCCCCACCCCCCCCCCCACCCCCCCCGCCTCCCGCGGCCGCAGCCGGCGGGGGGGGACGGCCCCCGCCGCCAGGGTCGAGTCCAGGGTGTACGGCCCGCTCCCCCACACCGACCCGGCCACCGCCCCCGTCACCCGCAGGGCGAGCTGCTTGCCGAACTGCCCCTGGTAGCCGACCAGGTTGGTCGGGGCGTCGGCCGACCCGGCGACCGGGGTGCCGGCCTCCCCGGCCGCCCGCAGCGACCGCACGTCCGCGAACCGCACCCGCTGCTCGCCGAACTGGGCCGTCCGCACCCGCACCCCCAGCCCGACCAGCCGGCCGGCGACCTGGGAGTCGTCCGTCACCAGCAGGTCGTGGTCCGGGCCGGCCGGGCGGGGGCCGTCGGCCGCCCGCAGCTCGTCCAGCACCTCGCCGAGCAGCTTGGCCGCCGGCGGGTCGGCCCGGCGGGCGGCCCACCGGACGGCCGGGGCCGCTTTCCACCCGAACCCCACCAGCGCCTTGCGGGCCGGCCCCCGCTTCGCCGGGTCGGCCCCGGCCAGGTCGGCGACCGCGGCGTCCACCTCCCGGGCGTCGGCGTCCGGCAGCCGCGGGGCCAGGTCGATCCGCCGCACCTCCCGGGCCGGCACCCGGAGCGGCCCGTAGGGGGTGTCGAACTCGAACACCGGGTCGAGGACGGCCACTTTCAACACCCCGTCGTCGGTGAACGCCACCTCGAACGGGGTGCCGGGCGGCGGCGGGGACGAGGACGCGGGGACGGGCGAGCCGGCGACGACCGCGGCGATCAGGGCGCAGACCACGACACACCCTCCGGGGCGAACGGGCCGACTCCACCGTACTCGCTCTGCGGGCGGGAGTCGAGCCGACCGGCGGCTCGGTCGTGCCTCGGGCCGCTTTGGCCTTTCTCCCCCTCTCCGCTTCGGGGAGGGGGAGCAAAACCCGCCCCGCCTCACTGGGCACCGCCGCCCCGCTCGACCCCCGCCCGGCGTGGCGGTAGAGTGTTCCCCAGCGGCCGCCCCGCCGCTCCCCCGGAGCCTCCCGCATGGCCGACGACCCGCTGGCCCCGCTCGTCCGCGACTGGCAAGCCGCCCGGGCCCGCGGGCTGGACCCGACCCCGGAGGAGCTGTGCAAGGACTGCCCGGAGCTGATCCCCAAGCTGGTCGTCCGCCTGGCCCAGCTCCGGGCGACCGGCCCGATCGCCCCCAAGATCGACCCGTTCGGCACCCTCGGCAGCACGGACACCCCCGGCGGGTTCCCGCCCCCGCCGCCCCCCGACCCGGCCGACAAGGCGCCCCGCCGGATCGGCAACTACAAGCTGCTGGAGGTGCTCGGCGAGGGCGGGATGGGGGTGGTGTACCGGGCCGAGGAGGTGCACCTCGGCCGGCACGTCGCCCTCAAGCTGATCCACCCGGAGAAGGTGTTCAACCCGCGGGTCCGGGAGCGGTTCCTGAAGGAGGCCAAGGCCCAGGCCGGGATCGACCACGAGAACGTGGTGCCGATCTACGCCGCCGGCGAGCAGGACGGGCAACTGTACCTGGCCATGCCCCTGCTCCGCGGGGAGACGCTCAAGGACTACCTGGACCGCACCCCCCGGCCGCCGATCGACTTCCTGGTCAAAGTCGGGACGGAGGTGGCCGACGGGCTGGCCGCCGCCCACGCCTGCGGGGTGATCCACCGGGACGTCAAGCCGAGCAACGTCTGGCTGGAGGGCGACCCGGCCGCCCCGGACCCGGCCGACCGGGTGAAGCGGGGCAAGCTGCTCGACTTCGGGCTGGCCCGCCAGACCAACCCCGGGGCCGGGATGCTGACCGGCACCCAGGAGATGCTCGGCACCCCGGCGTACATGAGCCCCGAGCAGTTGGAGGGGGGCCGGGCGGTGGACCCCCGGACCGACCTGTTCAGCCTCGGGGTGATGCTGTACGAGATGGCCACCGGCCGGCACCCGTTCCACGACAAGACGAGCATCGCCAACACGTTCGTCAACGTGGCCACCCTGGACCCGCCCGTCGTCACCAAGGCCAACCCGGACGTGCCGCCCGCCCTGGCCGAGCTGATCGGCCGGATGATGGCCAAGGACGCGACCGAGCGGCCGGCGTCGGCCAAGGAGGTGGGCGACCGGCTGCGGGCCATCGCCCGCCAACCGGGCCGGGCCCCCTCGCCCCCTCCGCCGCCACCGCCGGTGACGGCCAGGCCGGTGGTCCCGACTCACGCCGACACGAAGACCGTCGCCGCCCCGGCCCGCCGCAAGAAGCGGCGGGGGCCGGCGATCGCCGTCGGCCTGGCCGCGGCCGGGCTGGTGGTCGCGGCCGTAGTCCTCCTGTGGCCCGGGCCGAAGCCGGTCGTCACCGAGGGGACCGGGAAGAAAGACGGCGGCACCGAACCGACCCAGAAGGGAGGGGACGGGGCCGCTACCAAACCGACCGACCACGGGACGGTGCCGACCCTGCCCACGAAGAAAGAACCCCCGCGTCCGGTCGAGGTCCGCCTCCGGTCGTCCCCGGACGGGGCGACGATCGCCCAAGTTGGGACCGACGGCCAGCCCGTCCCGACCGCCGAGCGGACGCCGGCCACCCTCACTCTGCCGCCCGGCGAGCACACCCGGGTGCTGGTCAAGGACGGGTTCGAGCCGGCCCGGGTGGCCATCAACACGGCGTCGCGGACCGACTACGACGTGACCCTCAAGCCGATCCCGCCGCCCCCCCCGTCGACGATGCGGCTGGTCGTCCGCGGCCAGCCGCCGGGCGCCCGGGTGACGTTCCCGGACGACGCGTCCGCCAAGCCGCTCGACGCCGCGGCCGGCGAGTACGAGGTGAAGCGGAAGCCGCAGACCGTGCGGATCGAGGCGACCGGGTTCGAGACGACCACCCTGCCGGTCAGCCCGCCGGCGGACCGGGCCACACAGGTGGTCGAGGTGGACGGGACGCTCAAGCGGGTGCCGCTGGCGACCGAGGTGACGAACACCGTCCGCATGCCCCTGCGGCTGATCTCGGCCGGCACGTTCACCATGGGGATCAAAGGGAAGGAGGAGCCGCCGCTGCACGACCAGACGCCGCGGGAGGTCGAGCTGACCCGCCCGTTCTACCTCGGGGCGACCGAGGTGACGGTCGGCCAGTTCCGCCAGTTCCTCAAGGACAGCGGCGAGCAGACCGAGGCCGAGCGGTCGGACAAAGGCGGGTTCGGCTACGTCAAGGGATCCCCGCCCCCGTCGTTCACCCAGCGGAAGGAGTTCACCTGGGCCGACCCCGGGTTCAAGCAGGGGGACGACCACCCGGTGGTGAACGTCACCTGGAACGACGCGACGGCGTTCTGCAAGTGGCTGAGCAAGAAGGAGAGCCGCCGCTACCGCCTGCCGACCGAGGCCGAGTGGGAGTACGCCGCCCGGGCCAACGGGGCCGGCAAGTTCCCGTTCGGGGACACCGCCGTCGGCCCGCTCCGGGGGGCCGCCAACGTGTTCGACCAGGCGCTGGCCCAACAGTTCGCGGCCGACCTCCCCCGGTTCCGGGCCGGCGCCTTCCCGTTCAACGACAAGTACCCGTTCACCGCCCCGGTGAAGAGCTTCAAGCCGAACGAGTTCGGCCTGTACGACATGTTCGGAAACGTGTTCGAGATGTGCGAGGACTGGTACGGCATCCTGCCGAACCTGCCCCGGCAGAACCCGGTCCGGACGGTGGCCGCGTCGGAGGAGGGGATGAAGGTGGCCCGGGGCGGGTCGTTCCTGTCGTTCGACGCGGAGGGGGTCGCCCAGCGCTACCAGCTCCAGATCGCCACCCCGTTCATGGACATCGGGTTCCGGGTGGTGCTGGAGGCGGACGAGCCGAAGTGAGCGGGGGATCGGTCGTCCGGTGCCCCCGCCGGATCGGTCCCCCCTACTTCGCCTCCGTCACCGCCGGCGGCGCCCAGGTGCCGTCGAGCGCCGCCGGCTTCGGCCAGTACAGCCGCAGGTTCATGCTGAACCCGCCCTGCTTCGGGGCCGGCAGCCAGTTCGACTCCTTGTCCGCCCCCGGCGACTCCCGCTGCACGTACAGCGTCAGCGACCCGTCCGCGTTGAGCTTGAGCTTGTCCCGGTCGCCGATGGCGAACCGGTCGATCGGGTTGGCGGTGAAGAACTGCCGCTCGTCGTACATCGTCAGCGACCAGAACGCCCGGACCGGCGGGAGCTGCCCCTTGGCGAAGTGGAGGACGTACTTCTTGCCCGAGTCGTACGGCCGGCCGTCGGCGTCGGTCAGGGTGGTGGGGTAGATGGCGTCTTCACTGACGTTCGCCCCCAGCCCGCCGAAGGCGATGACGGCCCGGCGGACGTAGTCGGTGCCGTAGGTGCCGACCGGCGGGGTGATCATCTGCCAGTTGCCGACCCGGGTGCCGGCCCGCGTCAGTTGCTCGACGATCTGCTTTTGCGCGGCCGCCGGCGCCTTCTCCAGCGCCTGCCGGGCCTGGGGCGACGTCGCGGCCAGGTCGAACGGCTTGCCCGGCTCCAGCCCGAGCCGCCGCATCCGGGCCAGCACGGGGTGGTCGTTGGCGTGCGGCGGGTTCTCCCGGGTCACTTCGGCGAAGTGGGCGAAGAACGTGGCGGCGTCCATCTTCGCCACTTGGTCCACGGGGGCGGCCATGTCCTGTTTCGGTTCGACGGCCCCCTTCGGCGGGGTGTAAGGCTTGCCGTAGCCGCTCAGCGGCACCGCGGTCAGCCCGTCCTGGAACTCGTGGACGGCGGCGTAGTCGGCCTTGCCGTTGGTCTGCGTCCGGCCGATCATCCAGCCCACGCTGGTCGGTGCGCGGATCGGGTCGACGCCCGCGGGCAGCTCGCCCGCCCACTTCGGGCCGACGATGGCGAACGCCTGCGGGCCGGTGCCGGTGGTCCGCTTGCCGGGGCTGGCGAACACGTCCGACCACAGGTCCAGCATCGGCAGCAGGAAGTACCGGCCGCCCGAGTCGGGCACGGTGACGACGAGCGGCTCCTTCGACACGTCGAAGAACAGGGACGAGTACAGCGTGTCGGCGTTCGGCCGGACGACGGCCGTGAAGGCGGCGTCCGGGAACGCCCGCATGTGCGCGAACTGGTTGACCGGGGCGTACTCCCCGGCGGGCGCCGCGACGTTGGTCGTCACCCGCCGGGTGACGTCCATGATCACGATCGGGTAGGCGTACAGGTACGCCTCGACGGCGATCTCGGCGGCCTCGTCGTCGGTGACGGGGGCCGGCGGGGCCGCCCCCCCGAACGGGGCCGCGGCGGCGAGCAGGGCGGCGGCCAGGGTCGATCGTGTCCGCACGGTGAACTCCCGGGCGTCCAGGGGCGTGAGGACCGGGCGAACGGCGGCCCGTCTCGGGCTAAGCCCGCCGGCCCCTGGGCCGTGACATGGGTCAGAAATGTGCCGTGTGCGACAGTATCGGCGGCCGACGGGGAGGCGTCAAGGATCGGACGGGTGCGGCCGGTTTCAGCCGCCGGCGTCGGCCAACTCGGGGAACACGTCGGCCGGTAGCCCGGCCGCCTTCATCCCCTCGGTCAGCTTCTTCACCGCCGCGAACCGGTAATTCGCCACCTGCTGCTCACTGACGTGCAGGAACTCGGCCACCTGCCAGTTCGGCCACCCCTTCACGAACAGCAGCTCCAGGACTTGCACCCGCTTGTACTCGCCCCGCTGCTGAAACCCGCGGACCAGTTCCCGCAGGCCGCGGGCGACCGCCTCGTGCTCCAGGTCCAGCCGCTCTTTGCTGCGGGCCAGGCTGCTGGCCGGCCGCTGGCGGTGGTCGGCCTCCCGGCCGAGCTGCTCCTCGTCCGCCTCGCTGCCGGTGGCGTAGGGCCGGCGGCCCATCTTGCGGAGCTGGTCCGTCACCTTGTGCGAGGCGATGGTGAATAGCCAGGTTTGCAGGTCGCGCTTGTCGTCGAAGTTGGCCAGGCTGTTCAGGAAGCCGATGAACGTGTCTTGCACCACGTCGTCGGTGGTGCTGTGGTCCCGGAGTCGGCGGCGGACGTAAGCCCGGAGCCGGCCCTCGTACCGGTGGACCAGGGTTTCCCAGGCGGCCTCGGCCGTCGCCCCGCCGGCCCGGATGTCGGCGATCAGCACCCGGTCGGACTCGGCAGAC
>JAXMAZ010000014.1:0-174512 GCA_046350115.1 Gemmataceae bacterium | reverse complement strand
GACCGCGACCTACCCCCACAGTCCCCCAGCCCTCACAGGAGCCGGTATGTCCCGTTGGATGCTGCCCGTGGTCGCCGCCCTCGGCGTGGCGGTCACGCTCTGCCCGGCCGACGAGCCGAAGAAGAAGAACCCGTTCACCACCGACGGGTCGGCCGCCAAGAGCGAGCCGCAACAGCAGAAGAAGCCGGCGGCCAAGGACGAGGACGACAAGCCGGCCGGCAAGGTGGCCCGGGTCGCGCACATCAAGCTGTCCGGCGACCTGGACGAGTCGCCGGTGTCCGGGGAGGCGCTGTTCGGCCCGCCGGCGGAGAACCTCCGCATCAAGCTGGACCGCATCCGCAAGGCGGCCAAGGACGACCGCATTCATGCCCTGTACCTCCAGCTTGACGACCTGAAATGCGGGTTCGGCAAGCTGAACGAGGTCCGGCAGGCCGTCGCCGACTTCCGCAAGACCGGCAAGAAGGCGTTCGCCTACGCCGAGCAGCTCGGCACCAAGGAGTACCTGCTCGGGCTGGCCTGCGACAAGCTGGTCATCCCCGAGAGCGGCGGGCTGAACGTGGTCGGGCTGCGGGCCGAAGTCACCTTCTACAAGAACACCCTCGACCTGCTGAAGCTCAAAGCGGACGTGCTCAAGGTGGGGGCGTACAAGAGCGCCGTCGAGCCGTTCCTGTCGGACAAGATGAGCGACGCCAACCGCGAGCAGGTCACGTCCATGCTCGACGACAACTTCGACCACGAGATCGTCGAGACGATGATCAAGAGCCGGCCGGACCGCGGCTGGACCAAGGAGCAGGTGACGGCGGCCATCGACCAGGGTCCGTTCACCGCCCGGAAGGCGCTGTCCCTCAAGCTGGTGGACGCCCTGGCCTACGAGGACGAGTTCGAGAAGGGGCTGGCCAAAGACCTGAAGGCGGACGAAGCCCGCATCCAGAGGAACTACGGCAAGGCGAAGGCGGCCGAGCTGGACTTCTCCAACCCGTTCGCCATGCTGAGCGCCCTCGGCGGGTCGAAGAAGCCGAAGGAGAGCAAGGAGCCGAAGATCGCGGTCATCTACGCGGTCGGCGGCATCACCTCCGGCAAGGGCGAGGTGAACCCGCTGATGGGCGGCGAGGCGGTCGGGTCGGAGACGCTGGTGGCCGCCATCAAGGAGGCGGACGGGAACGACACGGTGAAGGCGATCGTCCTGCGGGTGGACAGCCCCGGCGGGTCGGCCCTGGCCAGCGACGTGATCTGGCGGGCGATCACCACCTGCAAGAAGCCGGTCGTGGCCAGCATGGGCGACGTGGCCGCCAGCGGCGGGTACTACATCAGCATGGGGTGCAAGAAGATCTACGCCGAGCCGGGCACCCTGACCGGCAGCATCGGGGTGTTCGGGCTGAAGCTGGTCACCGGCGGGCTGGAGCAGTGGGCCGGGATGAAGACCGAGGTGATCGCCCGGGGCAAGAACAGCGGGGCCAACTCGACCACCTTCGAGTGGACCGAGTCCGAGCGGGCCGCCCTGACCGAGACGGTGAAGGACGTGTACGACCAGTTCATCACCAAGGCGGCGGCCGGCCGGCAGGCGGCGGGTCAGAAGTCGATGACCAAGGAGCGGGTGGACCAGCTCGGCGGCGGCCGGGTGTGGACCGGACGGCAGGCGAAGGCGAACGGCCTGGTGGACGAACTCGGCACCCTGACCGACGCCATCGCCGGGGCGAAGAAGCTGGCCGGCATCGACCCGAAGACCGAGATGGAGCTGCTCATCCTGCCGAAGGGCGGGTCGTTCCTGGAGAAGCTGATGGAGGGCGAGGCCAAGCTGCCGTTCACCGCGGCCGGGCTGGGGCTGATCCCGGGGGCGGAGAAGGCGACCAAGCTGGCCGCCCCGCTGCTGCGGACCCAGCGCGACCCGGTGAAGGTGCTGGTCCCGTTCCACCTGGAGTGGAAGTAACCGGACGGTTCCGGGCGGCGGTGGCCACCGCCGCCCGAACCGCCGTCACCGCCCCGGCCGGTCCAGGTCGATCCCGTAGGCGGCCGACAGCTTCAGCCGCACCGACTCCCGCTCCTTGTTGATCTGGTCCCACACCTTGGTCCGGTTCTCCGCGTCCTGCCGGATCAGTTCGATCTGCTTGCTGCGGATCTGGGGCAGGTTGGTGTTGACGTTGCCGCCCATTCCCCACGGGTTGAAGAACATCCCGCGGCCGGGGAACCAGCCCATCCCGCCGCCCGACTGCACGAACAGGTAGGCCTGGCTCTCCAACTGGGCGAGCTGGAGCGGCTGGCCGCGGAGGGAGTCGGCCAGCATGTGCAGTCGGCCGGCCGTCCCCCGGGCGAAGTCGACGGCCGCCTGATCGACCCCGACCACCGACGTGGTGAGGATGGCGTTCGCGGTGGTGTCGTACCACAGGGCGATGGCCGACGGGTCGGTCGCGTTCTCGGACCGCCGCCGGAGGTCCGCCACCTGTCGGTTCACCCCCTGGAAGTAGCGGGCAGTGGACGCCCCGTTCGGCCCGGCCGGGGCGACGGCGATCGCCCCCGACTCGGCGGCCCGGGCCAACGGGGGGAGGAACAGGTGCATGATGTTGGCCAGCTCGGCGTCGTTCACCCGGAACGCGAACGAGGCGACCCGCCCGTTGACGGTGACGGTCGCCGCCGGCAGGTCTTCCAGCCGCGCCCCGTTCCGGTCGAACAGCTCGACCATGAACGCCTTTAGCGCGTCCGCGGTCATGGTGCCGGCGATCACCGTCGAGTCCAGCCGTACCCGGACCGCCACCCCGTCGTTGGTCACGCTGGCGGTGAATAGCACGCCTTGCAGCCCGGCCACGAACCGGCGGACCGCCTCGGTCATCTGCGGGTCGGCCGCCAGGCTCTGGGTGGCGGCCACCGCCCCGGCCACCTGCGGCCCGTCGAACAGATCCTGAACCAGGACGGCGGTGACGATGTGGTGGCGGGTGGCGTTGTCCGCGATGGTGGAGGTCAGGTAGCGGGGGAGCGGGGACTTGGTCGACTCCCGGGCGGACCGCACCCACGCGGCCACCTGTTGCTTGGTCCCCCCCCAGGCGGACCCGAGCACCGCGTCTGCCAGCGGCACCATGACCGCCCCGTTCGGGGTGACGACCGCCTGCTCCTCGCCGAGCGGGGTGAGCGTGCCGCCGGTGGTCTTGGTCAGGGTTTCGAGGTCCACGGCCTTCCTGAGCGGCAGGACGGCGACGGCCCCGCCCTTGCCCAGGGCGTGCGGGTTCAGCTCCTTGATGACGATCGCCCGCTCGACCGACGGGTGCAGCGGGATCGCCCCGGCCAGGTACTCGGTGTGCTCCAGCTTGCTCCACCCGTCCCGGACCGCCCGCGGGGAGGCCAGCAGGCTGGCGACGTTCACCACCGTCACGCTGTTGGACGCCGGCGGGGCGTACTTGAGCAGCTCCCACGGCTCGGCCGCCCGGCCGGCCGGGGTGAGGGCCATCAGGCAGGCGGCGCAGGCGAGCGACCGCGGTAGCGGGGTCATACGGCAACTCCTGGCGGGTGTGCTGAGCAGTATAACCGATCGACCGTCGGATGGCCGCACACCGGCGGCCGGCTATGAATGGACTGCCACCCCCCTCGCCGGAGCCGACCCGTGACCGCCGTCCCCCGCAACCGGCTCGCCGCCGAGACCAGCCTGTACCTCCGGCAGCACGCCGGCAACCCGGTGGACTGGTTCCCGTGGGGGCCGGAGGCGCTGGCCCGGGCGAAGGAGCTGGGCCGGCCGATCTTCCTGAGCGTCGGCTACTCGGCCTGCCACTGGTGCCACGTCATGGAGCACGAGAGTTTCGAGGACGAGGCGACGGCAGGAATCCTCAATGACCACTTCGTCAGCATCAAGGTGGACCGGGAGGAGCGGCCGGACCTGGACCAGATCTACATGACCGCCCACCAACTGCTCACCCGGGAGGGGGGCGGGTGGCCGCTGAGCGTGTTCCTCACCCCGGACCTGACCCCGTTCTACGCCGGCACCTACTTCCCGCCGGACGACCGGTACGCCCCGCACCGGCCGAGCTTCCCCAAGCTGCTGCACGCCATCGCCGACGCCTGGGCGACCAAGCGGGACCAGCTCGAAGGCCTCGGCCGGCAGGTGGCCGAACACCTCGGGGCGCTGGGCGAACGGGAGGCGAGTGACGGCGAGCTGTCACCCGACCTGTTGCAGGGCGCCCTGAAGGCGATGGGGCGGACGTTCGACCGGCGGAACGGCGGGTTCGGCCACGCCCCCAAGTTCCCGCACGCGGTCGAGCTGCGGCTGCTGTTCCGGCTGGCGGCGAGGTTCGGCGACCGGGAGGGCGAGGCTCCTGCCGAGCCGGGCAGCCTGCCGCAATCGGCGAGTCTATCACCGGCGGGGGCCGCTGGCACGAGTGGCAGCCAGCCGGGCGGGGAGCGTGGCTCGGCAGGAGTCTCGCCCTCCCGGGCCGTTGCCCAGTGTGAGGCCGCCGGGATGGCGACATTGGCCTTGGAGAAGATGGGCCGCGGCGGCATCTACGATCAAATCGGCGGCGGGTTCGCCCGGTACAGCGTGGACGCCCACTGGCTGGTCCCTCACTTCGAGAAGATGCTGTATGACAACGCCCTGCTGCCGCCGGCGTATGTGGACGGGTTCCTCGTCACCGGCGACCCGTTCTTCCGGCAAATCACCTGCGAAACGCTGGACTTCGTGCTGCGGGAGATGACTTCGCCCGAGGGCGGGTTCTACTCCACCCTGGACGCGGACAGTGAAGGGGAGGAGGGCAAGTTTTACGTCTGGAGCGAGGCGGAGATCGACCGGGTGTTGGGGGAGGGCTTGGCGGACTTCGCCAAGTCGGTGTACGGGGTGACGGCCGGCGGCAATTTCGAGGGGCACAACATCCTGTTCCGCTCCAAGTCCGACGAGCAGGACGCCAAGCTCCAGCGGATGAGCGTCGAGGAGTTCCGGGCGAAGCTAGTAGAGGTGAAGGCGAAGCTGTACGCCGAGCGGGCGAAGCGGGTGTGGCCGGGCCGGGACGAGAAGCACCTGACCGCCTGGAACGGGCTGATGATCGCCGCGTTCGCGCACGCCGGGGCGGCCCTCGGCGAGCCGAAGTACACGGACGCCGCGGTCAAGGCGGCCGACTTCGTCCTGACCCGACTGCGAGGCGCGAACGGCCGACTGTTTCGCACCTGCGGGGCCAACCAGCCGGCGAAGCTGGCCGGCTATCTGGAGGACTACGCCTACCTGTGCGACGCCCTGGTGACGCTGTACGAGGCGACGTTCGACCCGCGGTGGGTGCGGGTGGCGAACGAACTGGCGGACGCCATGCTGAAGCACTTCGCCGACCCGGCGGGCGGGTTCTACTACACCGCCGACGACCACGAACGGCTGCTCGCCCGGACCAAGGACATGCAGGACGGCTCGATTCCGTCCGGCAACGCGATGGCCACCACCGCCCTCGTTCGGCTGGCGGCACTCACCGGCAAGGCGGAGTACCGACACCACGCCGAGCGGACGCTGCGGGCGCACCACGAGACGATGGCCGACCACCCGCAGGCGGCCGGGCAGATGCTCGTCGCCCTCGACCTGTTCCTCGGGCCGCTCGACGAGGTGGCGGTCATCGGGACCAAGGGCGAGTCGGAAACGGAGCGGGTGTTGGCGGCGATCCGGGGGAAGTACCGGCCGAACCGGGTGGTGGCGTTCCACGACCCGGCGAGCGGCCCGCCGCCGGCCGAGGTACCGCTGCTGGCCGACAAGCCAATGAGGGACGCGGTGACGGTGTACGTCTGCCGGGACTTCGCCTGCCGGGAGCCGCTGGTCGGGGCGGCGGCGGTCGAGGCCGGATAACCGGTGGCCCCGGCCCGCCCGGCCCGTCATAATCTCTCGCATGTCTGCACCGCCCCCCGACCCCGGGTTCGACGGCGAACGGTACGCCCGCCGGCTGGCCCCGGCGGGCGGGCTGCTGGTCGTGGTCGGGCTGTGCGGCGGCGGGTGGTTGGCCGCCGTCCTGGTCCCCGTCGGCGGGCTGCTGCTCCTTCTCGCGTGCGTATCCCGGCGGGACGGGCTGCTGGTCGTCGGCCCGTTCGCCCGGGCGGAGCTGGTGGCCGCCGCCCGCCGCGGCCGGCCGTGGCTGTGGCGGGTGCTGTACGCCGTGGCCGCGGTCGGGCTGCTGGCCGCGTTCACCGCGGAAGCCTTCCTGCGGGACGGCCCGGCCCGGCGGTCGCTCCCGGTGCGGGCGGAGGCGTTCTTCTACACCTTCGCCGCCGTGCAACTCGCCTACCTCGGCTACCTGACCGCCGCCCTGGTCGCCCCGGTGGCGGCCGAGGAGCGGGAGAAGAAGCGGTGGGAGATGCTGCTCACCACCGACCTGCGGAACCGGGAGGTGCTGATCGGCAAGGCGGCCGGGCGGGCGCCGCAACTGCTCGACCCGCTGCTCGCCGCCCTGCCGGTGCTGGCCCTGCTGCCGTTCCTCGGCGGGGTGTCCCCGGTGCTGGTCGGGGCGGCGGCGGCCGTCACCGCGGCGACCGTGCTCGGCGTGGGCGGGGTGGCGGCGTTCTACTCGGTCATCGCCCCGACCGCCCGGCGGGCGGTCGAGCAGGCGAACGGGCTGATGGCCGGGTACTACGCCCTGTCGTCCGTGCTCTGCGTCCTGTGCATCCCGCCGCTCGCGGTCGCGTGGACGTTCCCGGCCAGCGTCGGGCTGGCGTCCCCGGTCGAGGTCCGTCACGTAGTCGAGGTGGCGAACGCCGGCAACCCGCTGACCACGGTCGGCCTGAACGTGAGCGGGATCTTCGGCGGGACCGCCCCTCTGGAAGACCGGCTGGCGGACGCAGCCCGGCGGTACGCCGCGTTCCACGTCGGGCTGTTCTTCCTGTTCGGGCTGACGGCCGTCGCCCGACTGCGGTCGGTCCGCCGGTGGGCCACCCCGGCCGGGCCGCCGCCGGGCCGGCCGGAGAAGAAGCCCCGCCCGCCGGTCGAACGGCCGCCGGTGTCGGACTGGCCGGTGTACTGGCAGGAGCGGTACGCCGCCATGACCCGCGGCCAGTTGCGGACGGTGCTGTGGCTCACCCCCCGGCGGCTGGTCAAGATCACCGCCCTCCTGGCCGTCGGGCTGGCCAGCGGGTACGTCATCGACGCGTACCGGCCGACCGCCTGGTTCCGGTTCCAGGACGTGTTCGTCGTGGTCGTCCCCGGGGCCGTGTGGATGCTGACCTGGGGCGTTTGGCTCGGGCCGGCCATCCGGGGCGCGCGGAGCATCGCCCGGGAGCGGTCGGCCGACACCCTGGACGGGCTGAAGCTGACCCCCCTGTCGGCGTGGGAGATCGTCGTCCAGAAGTGGCTCGGGTGCGCGACCGCCGAGGTGTCGCTGTACTGGCTGACCGTGGCGATCGCCGTCGCCGGAGTGGTGACCGGGTTCCTCCACCCGGCCGGGCTGTTGGCCCTGGTCATCCTGCCGGTGTACGCCGGGGTGGCGGCGGCCGTCGGGGTGCTGTTCTCGGCCCGGGCGAAAGACCCGACCAAGGCGGTGCGGACGATGGTCCTCGTGGCGGTCGGGGTCGGCTGGCTGGTCAGCCAGCTCGCCACCTGGAAGGTGTTCAGCCCGGTGGTGCTGTTCGCTGTCTGCCCGCCGGCGGCGTTGGGCGCCCCGCTGTTCGCGTGGGTCAACCGGGGCCGGGGGCCGTCGGGCGAAGAGGTAGTCGGCGTGACGGTCGCGGTGGCCGTCGGGCTGGTGGTGCTCGCGGCCGGCGGGTGGGGTGCGCTGCGGGCGGCCGAGCGCCGGTTCGCCCGGGACCGGCAGGAGTGACGCGGCATGGGATGGCTGGCTGGGGCCGGGGTGGCGGTCGCTCTCGTCGCCGTCGTGGCGGCCGTCTTCCGCGCGCTGCGGGTGTTCGGCCCGATGTTCGCCTACGAGCTGGTCAAGCTGGCCCGCCGCGGGCAGCAGCCGAAGCTGCGGGTGGCCCTCGTCCTGCTGCTGCTCGTCGGGCTGATGGTCACGTACCTGCGGCAGTTCGGCACGTCCGCGGTGGACGCCTTCTTCGGCAGCGGCACGGTGCTGCCGCTGAACGAGACGAGCCAGTTCGCCCGCACCTTCCTGATCGCCTTCCTGTTCATCCAACTGCTGGCCGTGGTGCTCATCACCCCGGCGGTGGTCGGCGGGGCGGTGGCCGAGGAGAAGGAGCGGGGGACGTTCGACTACCTGAAGTCGTCCCTGCTGACCAACCGGGAGATCATCCTGGGCAAGCTGGCCGCCCGGCTGGCGTTCGTCGGCGGGGTGGTGCTGGCCGGGGTGCCGGTGCTGTTCCTGACCATGTTGTTCGGCGGGGTGGACGCGGTCACGCTGGTCGCCGGGTACGGGGTGACGGCCCTGACCGCGTTCGGCCTCGGGGCGTTCAGCCTGCTCATGGGGGTGAACAAGGACAGCCTGCGGGACACCCTGGTGTGGGCCTACGGGCTGACTCTGGCGCTCAGCCTGGCCGGGGTGTTCCCGTGCTGTGCGTGCGTGCCCGGCTGGCTCGGGCTGTCCCCGTTCGGGACGATGGGGGCGGTGATCGCCTTCCGGGAGCCGGGCGGGGAGGTGTTCTTCTGGTCCAGCCTGGGGGCGTTCACCGGCATCTACCTCGGGGCGGCGGTCGTGTTCGTGCTGCTGGCGGTGTTCCGGGTGCGGGGGGAGGTGAGCCGGCGGCGGATGCCCCCCCGGCGGCGGGTGGTAGTGGCCAAGGCGGTGGCCGGGCCGGTGGTGGTAGCCGAACGTGACAAGGGCTGGGGGCCGCGAGAGGATCGGGCGGACGACTGGGGGGAGCCGGTCGGCCCGGTCCGGCGGACCAGCCGGTCGTTCCACGTCCCCCGGCTCGGGGACGCCGACCCGTTCCTGTGGAAGGAGCAGCACTTCGGCGGCCGGCTCGGGCTGACCGAGCGGGGGGCGGTGTCCGGATGTGGGATCACCGTTCTCGCGGTCGCGCTGTTCGTCCTCGGGGCGGTGCTGTTCGTCGGGGCGGCGAGCGAGTTGGAGCGGGGGCGGTGGATCGGTGCGGCGGTCAACCCGGTGGCCCGGACGTTCCTGGCGGCCGGCGGGATGGTGTTCGCCCTGATGATCGGGGTGCGGGCGGCCGGCGGGGTGGCACGGGAGCGGGAGCGGCAGACGCTCGACTCGTTGCTGACCGTGCCGGCGGCCCGGGCCGACCTGCTGCGGGCGAAGCTGATCGCCCCGGTGTATGCCGTGCGGTGGGGGCTGATCGTGCTCGCGGCAACGGCGGTGGGAGCGCTGGCCGTCGGCGGGGTCCACCCGGTCGGCTGGCCGGTCGTGGCGGTGCAACTGACCGGGTTCCTGGCCTTCTCCGCGGCGGCCGGGCTGTGGCTGTCGGTCGCCTGCCGGACCGTCACCCGGGCGACGGTGTACTTCCTGGCGGTGTCGTTCGCCGCCTGGCTGGTCCCGGTGCTGGCCGGGCCGCTGGCCGGGCTGCTGTCCGACGGTGGGGACCGGCTGGTGACGCAGTTCAGCCTGCCGGTCGGGCTGTGGACGAACGCCTTCCGGTGGGACGAGTTCCCGCCGCGGCCGCCGGAGGCGGGGCTGTGGTGGCAGGAGCGGGCGGCCGGGGTGATGGCCGGCCTGGTGTACCTCGCGGCGGCGGGCGGGCTGTGGGTGGCGGCGGTGCGACGGTTCGAGCGGGAGGGGAAATGAGAAAGCCCACCCGTTGCAACGGGTGGGCTCTGCGGGTTCCAATTTCAGTGACAGCGTGCTGTCACTTCCCGTCCCACACCGGCAGCCGGCCGGGGATGTACGGGCCGCCGGCCGCTTCGATCTTCCTCTCCAGCTCCGGCAGGTCTTTCTCCAGAATCCGCCGCAGAGTCGCCAGGTCGGCGGCGAGCAGCTTGCCGGCCGTCTCGTAGGCCTGCTTCTGGGTGCCGGTCGGCGGGCCGATCGCCCCGCGGCCGCCGGCCGCCGCATAGCTGATCCGCTGGGCCAGGGTGATCGGCTGGGCGTCCTCGTCCCGGCCGGCCGCGGCCGGCCCCCGGGCACCGGACAGCGTCCGTTGCACCTTCTTGACCTCGGCGAGCAGCCCCCGCACCTTCTGCCGGGCCGGCTCCTCGGACAGCGGCAGCAGGTCGGCCGCCGTCTTCACCGCCTCCAGCCGGTTGAGCAGGTCCGTGACCGACGCCATCGTCCCGGTCATCGTCCGCTGCAGCTTCCGCATCTGGTTGGAGAACGCGGTCATCTCGGCGTACTGCTCGGCGGTCAGCGGGTACTGCGGGTCCGGCTTCACCGCGAACGACACCTGGGCCAGCTTCTCGTACTTGCCATTCACCCGCCGGCCGAGGGTGGCGGTGTACTTGCCCGGGGCGGCGTACATGCCGGTGGCGTTCTCCCGCAGATCCCAGACCAGCCGGTGCAGCCCGGCCGAGGTCGGGGCGGACAGGGTGCGGACGACCGCCCCGTCCGCGTTGGAGATGACGACGGTCGTGACCGCCGGCTCCTCGTCCGCCTCGGCCTGCAGGACGGCGGCCGACGGGGCGGCCGGCTCCTTGTCCTTGCCGGCCTTCTCCTTCTCCTCCCGAAGCTGCTTGAGCGACTTCGCCGCTTCCTTGACGTGGAACTGGAGGGTGACGCCGTAGGTCGGGTTGTCGGCGGTGTAGTACGCCGCCCCCTGCTCCCCCTTGCCGAACCCGCCGAGCGGGCTGGACTGCTGGTACAGGTAGGCGTCCCGCGGCTGGAACAGGTGGGCCGCCTTGGCCTTCAGCTCCGGGGTGTACTCGCGGAGCGGGCCGTAGTCGTCCAGGACGTAGAACCCGCGGCCGAAGGTGGCGATGACGAGGTCGGTGTTCGCCTTCTGGATGGCCAGATCCTTGACCTGGATGGTCGGCAGGCCCGGCAGCTTGGTCCACTTCTTACCGCCGTCCCAGGTGGCGAACAGCCCGAACTCGGTGCCGCAGAACAGCAGGTCCGGGTTGACGTGGTCTTCGACCAGGCAGTAGACGGTGCCCCGCTCCGGCAGGTCGCCGGCGATGCTGGTCCAGCTCTTGCCGGCGTCCGTGGACTTCAGCAGGTACGGCTTGAAGTCGCCCATCTTGTGGTTGTCGAAGGCGGCGAACACGGTGTCCGCCGCGTGCTGGGAGGCGACCAGCTTGCTGACGTAGGTCCGCTCCGGGACGCCGGGGAACTTCTCGACCTTCCGCCAGTTCTTGCCGCCGTCCTCGGTCACTTGAATCAGCCCGTCGTCGGTGCCGACGTACAGCAGGTCTTCCGTCTTCATCGACTCGGCCAGGGAGACGATGTTCCCGTAGGGGCTGGTCGAGCCGTGGCGGAACACCGCGTCCGGCCCCCACACCTTGTCCATCACCGGCAGCTTGTCCCGGTCGATCTGCCGGGTCAGGTCCGGGCTGACCATGCTCCACGAGCTGCCGCGGTCGTCGCTGCGGAACAGGAACTGGGCGGCGAAGTACACCCGCTTCGGGTTGTGCGGGGAGATCATCAGCGGGCTGTCCCAGTTCCACCGCAGCGGGGCGGTGCCGGGCGGCGGCAGCGGGCGGACGTCCGTCCGGCCGCCGGTCCGCCGGTCGAACCGGACCAGCCCGCCGTACTGGCTCTCGGCGAACACGATGTTCGGGTCGTCCGGGGACACCTTGACGTGGAACCCGTCGCCCCCTTGCACCACGTACCAGTCGCTGTTGGCGATGCCGCTGATGCTGCGGGTGCGGACCGGGCCGCCGAACGTGAAGTTGTCCTGGGTGCCGCCGTAGATGTGGTAGAACGGCCCGCTGGCCGGGTTCTGGTCCACCCCCACGTCGTAGTACTGCGTGACCGGCAGGTTCGCCTTGAACAGCCAGTTCTGGCCGCGGTCGAAGCTCTCGTAGATCCCGCCGTCACACCCGACCAGATAGTACTTCGGGTCTTTCGGATCGACCCAGATGTCGTGGTTGTCGACGTGCTTGAAGGTGCTCGGCAGCCCGCTCAGGCTGCCGCCGCCGTCGCTCGACACCATGATGGACACGCCCATCACGTAGATCCGGTCCTTGTTCACCGGGTCGACGACGACGTGCGAGTAGTACTGGCCCTGCTGGTCGAAGCCGTTCCGCTTCTCCCAGGTCTTGCCGAAGTCGGTGCTGCGGTGAATCCCACCCTGGCCCTTGGCCGCCTCGACGGTGGCGTACAGGGTCTTCGGGTCGCTCGGGGCCGAGGCCAGCCCGATCCGGCCGAGGTCCACATCCTTCGGCAACCCGGCGGTGATCTTGGTCCACGTCTTGCCGCCGTCCTCGGTGCGGTGGATGGCCGACCCGGGGCCGCCATGGATGATGGTGAACACGTGCCGCCGCCGCTGGTGGGTGGCGGCGACGATCACGTCCGGGTTCTTCGGGTCGATGACGAAGTCGGTGACGCCGGTGTGCTCGTCGGTTTCGAGGATGCGGCTCCACGTCTTGCCGCCGTCGGTCGTCTTGTACAGCCCGCGGTCCCCGCCGGCGCTCCAGAGCGGCCCCTGGGAGGCGACGAACACCGTGTCTGATTCCGTGGGGTGGACGACGATCTTGGCAATGTGCTCAGACGCCTTCAGGCCGAGGTGGGTCCAGGTCCGGCCGCCGTCGGTGCTCTTGTAGACGCCGTCCCCGTAGCCGACGCTCCGCTGGTTGTTCCGCTCCCCGGTGCCGACCCACACCACGTCGCTGTTCTTCGGGTCGAGGGCGATGTACCCGATGGAGAACGACCCCTGGGTGTCGAACAGCGGGGTCCAGGTGGTGCCGGCGTTGGTCGTCTTCCACACCCCGCCGCTGGCTACGGCGACGTAGTACTTCGACCGGTCCTTCGGGTCGACGGCGAACCCGGAGATGCGGCCGGAGGTGAGGGCCGGCCCGAGCGACCGCATCCGCACCAAGCCACCGGGCATCGCCTCCCCGGGGGCGGACGGGGCCGCCGACTCGGCGGGGCGTTCGCCGCCGAACCCCTTCTTGCGGAACCCGCCCTTCTCGAACTTCTTGGGCGGCTGGGCCGCCTCCTGGGCCGGCCGCGGGGCGGGGGCCAACTCCGGCCGGGCGAGGACGGCGGTGAGTAACAGTGTGGCGAACAGCATGGCTCTCGCGGGGTGAGTGGCAGCGGGGGCGACACCAGGAACGGCGCTACAGTACCCGCTGGCGGCACGACCGGAAAGAACCCGCCAGATTGCCCCGTCTACTTATCATCTCAAACCGGCCGCAAAGCCGGATCAAGCCGAGAAACAGCAAAGTATTGTTGACTTATTTCATCTGTTTAGTAGATTATATCGGTCGGTGAGTCGTATCGCCCGCTCGTTGAAGCTCAGGAGGTCAGACATGATCGCTCGACCCGCTTGCTCGCCCCTCACCTCGCCGGGTTCGGGCATGTGTTGTTGTTCGATGTGATGCCGGGAACCGTCAGTGCCCTGCGCGGGGCTGGCACTCCGCGGCCGCGGGTCGCGGCGAATCGGACACAACACCACCATTCAGAGGGCGAGTCATGGTACGGATCGAGTGGTCGGGGGCGGGGCTGAGCGTCCGGCGGCTGGTGCTCGACGACGGGCTGACCGGGCCGCTCCGCACGGAGGTGCTGGAACTGGCCGACACCCACGGGCTGGGGCTGTCGAACGGTGACGCCGACCCGCAGCCCGGGGATTTGTGGCTGGGCGTCTATCCGGAGCGGGGCTGGGTCGGCCTGGACCCGCGGCTGGTCGGCTGGGCGCAAGGGGTGGAGGTGCCGTTGGCCCTCGCCCAGTTAGCCCGGGTGGCGTCGGTGAACTGACGGTCGGATGCCACCGCGGCGCTCTCGCGGCCCGCGGTGGTTCTCATTTCCCGCTCGTGCCAAGGCTTTGGTGTTCGGTCCCCTCCCCCCTTGTGGGGGAGGGGACCGAGCCTTGACACTTCTCATTTCCCGCTTGCTTGGCACGCCGGCGGGCGACATACTCACGCAACCGGAGTCGTCGCTCGCCGCAGTCGAGCCATCCCGCCCGACGGCCCCGGTCCCACCGGTTCTGCCTGCCCTGCAGGCGTCGGCCACTCGGCGGAAACCTGATGCCTCCCGCGACGAGGGCCGCCCGCCGGCCGCCCACTGTCCTGTTTCTGGCTGCTGGTCTCTCCCTGTCCGGCCAGGCCGCTCGTGGGGCGGAGCCGACTGTTAGCTTCGTGAACGAGGTCGTGCCGACCCTCACCCGGGCCGGGTGCAACGCCGGGTCGTGCCACGCCAAGGCGAACGGTGGCCGCAACGGCTTCCAACTGTCGCTGTTCGGGTTCGAGCCGGCGGAGGACTACCAGCACCTCGTCCTGGAGGGCCGCGGCCGGCGGGTGTCGTTCGCCGACCCGGACCGGAGCCTGCTGCTGTTGAAGGCGTCCGGCACGGTTTCGCACGGCGGCGGGGTGCGGCTGGCCAAGGGATCGGCCGGGTACGCCACCCTCCGTGACTGGGTGCGGCAGGGCGCAGCGTCCGACGTGGATGCCGGGCCGACGCTGGTGTCACTCGCACTTTCCCCGACCCGGGCGACGCTCCGGCGGCAGGCGTCCCAGCAACTAACGGCCACGGCCCGGTTCAGTGACGGCACATCTCGCGATGTCACCCGGCTGGCGGTGTTCGAGTCGAACGACAAGGCGATGGCGGAGGTGACGGACGGCGGGCGGGTGACGGTGTCCGGGCTGCCCGGCCGGGTGTCGGTGATGGCCCGGTATCAGGGGCGGGTGGCGGTGTTCGACGCCGCCGTGCCACTCGGGGCGACTGTCACTGATCTGCCGCCGGCGAAGAACTTCGTCGACGCCGCCGTGTTCGCCAACCTGAAGGAACTCGGCATCCCGCCGTCGCCGGTGTGCGACGACGCCACCTTCCTCCGGCGGGTGACGCTCGACATCGCCGGCCGGCTGCCGACCGAGGCGGAGGCGGCCGCGTTCCTGGCCGACCGCGGCCCGGACAAGCGGGACCGATGGGTGGAAGAGCTGTTGCGCAGCCCCGACTACGCCGATTACTTCGCCGGCAAGTGGACCGCGCTTTTGAAGAACCGCCGGGACGACACCAGCGACCTGGTGTCCAACTTCGCCTTCCACGCCTGGGTGCGGGACAGCCTGCTGGCGAACAAGCCCTATGACCAGTTCGTCCGGGAGTTATTGGCCGCCACCGGGACGGTGATCGGCAACCCGCCGGTGGCCTGGTACAAGCGGGTGAAGCAGCCGAAGGACCAGATCGAGGACGTGGCCCAACTGTTCCTCGGGGTGCGGATGCAGTGCGCCCAGTGCCACCACCACCCGTCCGAGCGGTGGACCCAGGACGACTACTACGCCCTGGCGGCGTTCTTCTCCCGGGTCGGCCGCAAGCCGTCCGGAATCCGCGGCGAAGACCTGATCTACCACCAGCGGGGCCATGCCGAATCGACGAACATCCGCACCCGGCAGCCGGTGAAGCCGGCCGCCCTCGGCGACCCGATGCCGCCCATTCAGCCGGGCGACGACCCCCGGTTGCGGCTGGCCGACTGGATGCGAAAGCCGGACAACCCGTTCTTCGCCCGGGCGGTGGTGAACCGCTACTGGAAGCACTTCCTCGGCCGCGGGCTGATCGAGCCGGAGGACGACATCCGGGACACCAACCCGCCGTCCAACCCCGAACTGCTGGCGGCGCTGGAGAAGCACTTCGTCCGCAGCGGGTTCGACCTGAAGGAACTGGTCCGGGTCATCACCCGCTCGGCGACGTACCAGTTGAGCGCGGCGCCGAACGCCCACAACGCCGGCGACCGGCAGAACTTTTCCCACTTCTACCCACGGCGGCTGCCGGCCGAGGTGCTGCTCGACGCCCTCGACCAGCTCGCCGGCACGCAGACCGACTTCGCCAACCTGCCGCCGGGGACGCGGGCGGTGGCCCTGCCGGACAACAGCTACAACGCCCAGTCGCCGTTCCTGCGGGTGTTCGGCCGGCCGGAGGGGGCGAGCGTGTGCGAGTGCGAGCGGGTGCAGTCGCCCAGCCTGGCCCAGACGCTGCACCTGATCAACGCCGCCGACGTTCGCGGCAAGCTCGCTAATCCGACGGGGCGGGCGCAGAAGTTGGCCGCCGACCGGCGGCCGGTCGAGGCGAAGGTGCGGGAGCTGTACCGGGTGGCGTTCGCCCGGGAACCGCGGCCGGGGGAGTTGACGACGGCCGTCGCCTACCTCGCCGAGCCGCGGCCCGCCGGCGAGAGCTTGCAAGACCTGCTCTGGGCGCTGCTGACCACCAAAGAGTTCCTGTTCAACCACTGATCGGGCGACTCATGGCCACGAACACAGCCTCATGCACTGGTGAACTCTCGGTGCGATCGGCCGGGCGGGGGGTGAAACCTAACCCCCCGGCCCCCTTCCCTACGAGGGAAGGGGGGCGAGTGGGTGCTTGCCGCCGGCCGTGGCTGGGACCACTGAACGGGTGACGGCGTCGAAACCTAACCCCCGGCCCCCTTCCCTAAGAGGGAAGGGGAGCAAGTGGGGTGAGCGCCCGAGCGGTGGGTTCGGGCGCGGGCGGGATGGGGTTCGGCAACCTAACCCCCCGGCCCCCTTCCCTAAGAGGGAAGGGGGAGCAAGGGGGATCGAGGTTCCGGCAACGGCTCCATCCCTCCCCGGCGGGAGTGTGCACTCTCCCCCTTCCCTCTTAGGGAAGGGGGCCGCGGGGTTAGGTTTCGACGCCGTCACCCGGGCCGAATCAATCGCACCTGCCCAAACCGTGATCCCGCTTGCTCCCCCTCCCCTCGTAGGGAAGGGGGCCGGGGGGTTAGGTTGCCGAACCCCCGCCCCGCCTGCGACTGGTGCCACTATCGGCGACTCCAACCTGCTTGCTCCCCCTCCCCTCGTAGGGAAGGGGGCCGGGAGGTTAGGTTTCAGCCCCCCGCCCGGCCGGTCACACCGGGAGTTCATCAGAGCAACCCTCCCACTGACGCGCATTGTGGCCGCCCTGGCGGTGGCCATCGCCTTCGCCGCGCACGCCGCCGGCCAGTCGGTCGGGCTACCGACCCCGCGGCTGCTCACCGTCACCCCGATGGGCGGCAAGGTCGGCACCACGTTCGAGGTGAGCGTCACCGGCGAGTACCTGGACGACGCCGGCGACCTCCTCTTTTCCGACCCCCGGGTCTCGGCGAAGCGGAAGCTCGACGCGGCCGGCCCCCCGGTGCCCGACCGGTACGTGGTGACGGTCGCCCCGGACTGCTCGCCGGGGTTGGTGGAAGCCCGGGTGGTGACGCGGCTGGGGGTGTCGGCGTCCCGCGTCTTCGCCGTCGGCACGCTCGCCGAGGTGACGCCGGCCAAGCCGAACCGCTCGCTCGCCGACGCCCAGGAGTTGCCGGTCGGCAGCGTCTGCAACGGCTTCGTCGCCGCCCGGGCGACCGATTTCTACCGGTTCACAGCGAAGAGGAAGCAGCGGCTAATCATCGACTGCGCCAGCCGCGGCATCGACTCGAAGCTGTACGCCACCGTCGTCGTCGGCGACGAGGCCGGCCGCGACCTGGTGGTCGAGCGCCGCGGCGGGGTGATCGACTTCACCGTGCCGAAGGACGGGACGTACACGATCAAGGTTCACGAGCTGACGTTCGCCGGCGGGCCGGCGTTCTACTACCGGCTCGGCCTGTGGGAACTGCCGCCGGGCGCCCCGGTGGTGCGGCAGCCGGGGACGCAGGCGGTCAACGCCTTCTCCTGGCCGCCGCCCGGGCTGCCGCCGCAGGCCGCCGCGACCGAGGTCGAGCCGAACGACGGCGGCGACCGCGTTCAGCGGATCACCCTGCCGTGCGACATCGCCGGCCGGTTCTTCCCGGCGGCCGACGTGGACATGTTCGAGTTCCGGGCGAAGAAGGGGGAGGAGTGGTGGGTCGAGGTCGCGTCCGAGCGGCTCGGCCACCCGACCGACCCGACGGTCCTGGTCCAGCGGCTTGTGAACGGCGCGTGGGCGGACGTGGCCGAGTTCACCGACGTGCCCAGCCCGGTGAAGGTATCGAGCAACGGGTACGCTTACGACGGTCCGCCGTACAACCCCGGCACCGCCGACGGGCTCGGCAAGCTCGCCATCCCCGAGGACGGCGTCTACCGGTTGAGCCTGTCCGACCTGTTCGGCGGCACCCGCAGCGACCCGAACCACGCTTACCGGCTGGTCATCCGCAAGGCCGCCCCCGACTTCGCGCTGGTCGCATGGCCGTTGCACATGGAGCTGCGGAACGGCGACCGGAACGCCCTGTCGAAGCCGCTCGCCCTCCGCAACGGGGCGACGGTGGCGTATGAGGTGGTCGCCTTCCGCCGGGACGGGTTCGCCGGCGACATCGAGCTGTCCCTCGGGAACCTGCCCCCGGGCGTCACGGCGGCCGGGCTGAGAATCCCCGCCGGCAAGTCCTACGGCCTGATGCTGGTCACGGCGAAGCCCGACGCCCCACGGGGGTACGCGAACGCCACGTTCGTCGGCCGGGCGACGATCGACGGGCGACCGGTCACGCGGCCGTGCCGGGTGGCGTCGGTGGCGTGGCCGGTCCCCGATTCATGGGGCGAGATCCCCGCCCCGCGGCTTCTCGCCGACGTGCCGGTGTCGGTCAGCGGGCTGGAACGCGCCCCCATCACCCTCGCCCCGAAATCGCCCGTCATCACGGCGACAACGGGGCAAAAGGTGACGGTCCCGTTCGCCGTCACCCGGACCAGCGACTTCTCCGGCGGCAAGCTCGACCTCCGGCCGGTCGGGGCCGGGTTCGAGAAGGCGCCGAAACTGGAGGTGCCGCTGACCGCTGACAGGGCGGCGGTGACGCTCGACCTGAAGGCGCTGAACCTCACTACTCCGGGCGAGTACCGGCTGGCGTTCCTCGGCGGCGGGGTGGTGAAGTACCGCCACCGGCCGGACCTGGCGGCGGCGGCCGAGGAGGCGGCGAAGACGCGGGCGGCCGAGGTCAAGTCGCTGGAGGAGCAGTTGAAGGCGGCGCCGGCCAACGCTAAGCCCGCCATGACCGCGAAAATGAAGGCCGCCGCCGACGCCCTGACGGCGACCAAACAGCGGATGGAGAAGGCGAAGGCGGCCGCCTTGCCGCAGGACATCGCCGACATCGTGGTGAGCGAGCCGGTCACGATCCGCGTGCTGCCCGGAGGGACGAAATGACGACGCCGACCCACCGCTGCCCCGGCCCGGTCCCGTTCGGGCCGGGCGGCCGCCGGGCATTCCTCCAGACCGGGCTGGCCGGGTTCGCCACCCTCAGCATGCCGAGCATTCTGAAGCTCCGCGCCGCCGCCCCGACTCCGGCCAAGCCAAGCGAGAAGAAGGCCGTCATCCTGGTGTGGCAGCCGGGCGGGCTGTCGCACCTCGACTCCTACGACCCGAAGCCGGACGCCGGGAGCGAGTACGCCGGGCCGTTCAAGCCGATTGCCACCAAGGTGCCGGGGCTGCGGTTCACCGAACTGTTCCCCCGCCAGGCGGCCATCGCCGACAAGCTGGTCGTCCTCCGGTCGATGCGGCAGACCGCCCCCGGCCACCCGGCCGGGTCGATGCAACTGCTGTCCGGCGACCCCGACACCCGGGACAAGCCGAAGCCGAAGTACCCGGACTGGATGGCGGTGTCCAACTACCTGATCGGCCAGCGGGGGCCGCGGGACACCCCGCTCCCCGCTTACGTTGGGGTCAACCCGCCGCTGGAGTACAACGGGCCGGCCTACCTGGGCGATGCCTACTCGCCGTTCGTCGTCTCCGGCGACCCGAACGCGCCGACCTTCTCGGTGCCGAACATCGGGCTGACCGACCCCGGCCAGGTGAGCCGGATCGGCCGCCGGGCGTCGCTACGGCAGAAGCTCGACACCCTGGACCGCGGGTTCGACACCGCCCGCGAACTGGCCGCCCTGGACGAGTTCGAGTCCCAGGCGATGGCGCTGCTGACCAACCCGAAGGCCAAGGAGGCGTTCGACCTGAGCCGGGAAGACCCGAAGACCCGCGACCGGTACGGCCGCAACGCCTGGGGCCAGCAACTGCTCCTGTGCCGCCGGCTCGTCGAGGCAGGCGTCGAGGTGGTGACGACCCAGCTCAGCGGCCCGCTCTGTGGCCGGGTCGGCAACTGGGACGACCACGCCGTCAACCAGCACATCTTCGAGGCGCTGAAGTTCCGGGCCGGCGCCTACGACCAGGCGGTGACGGCGCTTATCACCGACATCCACGAGCGGGGGCTGGACAAGCGGGTGCTGGTGTGCGTCACCGGCGAGTTCGGGCGGACGCCCAAGATCGAACACTCGCCGAGTACCGGGGCCGGAGACGCCAGCGGGCCGGCCGGCACCGTCCAGCCCGGCCGGGACCACTGGCCGCGGGGGTTCTCGAACATCTGGGCCGGCGGCGGCATCACCCCCGGCCGGGTGATCGGGGCCACCGACCGGCGGGGCGAGGACGCCGTCGAGCGGGTGTGCGGGCCGGGAGACTTCCTGGCCACACTCTACCACCACCTGGGCATCGACTACGCCCACACCTTCCTCAAGGACTTGAACGGACGGCCGACGCCGATCGTGGACCACGGGCGGGCGATCACCGAACTGACTTCGTAGGTGCCGGGGGGCGTGTTTCTAGAATGACCGCCCGCGCGGCACCCGCCTCGCGGCCGCCCCCGCAGGACTCTCCGATGCCGCCGACCGGCCCGTCCCCCGCCCTGGTCTTCGACACGGCCAACGCCTTCCAGCGGACCGAGGCGTTGAAAGCCGCGGTCGAGCTGGATCTGTTCACCCACCTGGCCGCCGGTCGCTCGACCGCCGCCGACCTGGCCGCCGCCTGCGGGGCGTCTCCGCGGGGCGTCCGCATCCTGGCCGACTACCTGACCATCCTCGGGTTCCTCCGGAAAGACGGCGACCGGTACGCCCTCACCCCCGACGCCGACACGTTCCTGAACCGGGACTCCCCGGCGTACATGGGCGGGGTGCTGGAGTTTCTGCTCAGCCCGCCGCTGCTGGAAAGCTTCCGCAGTCTGACGGCGGCCGTCCGCAAGGGCGGGACGGCGACCTCGGCCGAGGGGACCGTTTCCCCGGACAACCCGGTGTGGGTGGCGTTCGCCCGGGCGATGGCCCCGATGATGCGGCTGCCGGCCGAACTGCTGGCCGGGCTGGTCGGCGGGGACCGGCACCGGCCGCTGCGGGTGCTGGACGTGGCCGCCGGGCACGGGCTGTTCGGCCTGACCGTCGCCCGGCACTACCCGAACGCCACCGTCACCGCCCTCGACTGGGCGGCGGTGCTGGCGGTGGCGACCGAGAACGCCGAGCGGGCGGGGGTGGCCGACCGGCTGACCCTGCTGCCGGGCAGTGCGTTCGAGGTGGACTGGGGTGGGCCGTATGAGGTGGTGCTGCTGACCAACTTCCTGCACCACTTCGACCCGCCGGCGTGCGAGCGGCTGGCGGCGAAGGCGTATGCCGCCCTGGCCCCGGGCGGACGGGCGCTGACCCTGGAGTTCGTCCCGGACGCGGACCGGGTGTCCCCGCCGGCGACCGCCGGGTTCGCCCTCACCATGCTGGCCACCACCGCGGCCGGGGACGCCTACACGTTCGCCGAGTACGAGCGGATGTTCGCCGCCGCCGGGTTCGCCCGGAGCGAGTTCCACCCGCTGCCGCCGACCGCCCAGCAGGCGGTCGTGTCGTACAAGGCGTGAGCCGCCCGCCGGGTCACGGTCCCGGGCGTGGCGGCCGGTCCTTGCGGCGGCGGCGGATGGCCCGGAGCACCGACCGGATCGTGACGAGCAGACCCGGGTGGGCGGGCGGGTCCGGGTCGATCAGCAGGTGGGATTCGCCGGCCGCCATCAGGTGGCCGAGCAGCACGGCCAGGGTGGCCGGGCCGCGGACCCCGACCAGCCGGAGGCCGGCCCCGTCCGGCAGTCGGGCCACTACCCGCAGCCCCCGCGCCTGGTCGGTGAACAGCGGGGTGACGGCCGCGGCCGGCCGGCCGGGCTGGCGGACCGTGATCTGCCGGATGGACCCGATCGCCTGAGCGACGTCCGCCGTCCGGGCGGCCGGAGCGATGAGGAAGGTGCGTCGGAACGAGACCCGGTGTGTCGTCATGTCCCAGGCCCGAGGTTTGACCACCGACCGAAAACTCTCAGCCTTGATACTATGACGCCCCTGCCGGGGAGTACAATCGCACGACCCGGACCAGCCTGGTCCGTCGGGGTTTCCTGGCCCAATAGAACGACACGATCGGCAAACCCCTCAAGTCGGGAGGACAGGTGATGACGCGCTGGCTGGTCGTCGGACTGTTGGTCGCCGCGGGCCTCGGCCGGCCGGCAGCCGCCCAGGGCGACCCCAAGACGTGGGCGGAGCGGCTCGGGTGGCCGGCCGGACAGCGGGTGCTCATCCTCCACGCCGACGACATCGGCATGTGCCACGAGGCCAACGCGTCCGCCCAGCGGGCGCTCACCCGGGGCGACTACCGGTCGGCCGCCGCGATGGTCCCGTGCCCGTGGTTCAACGAGATGGCCGCCTGGTGCGTCGAACACCCGGCCCACGACGTCGGGCTGCACCTGGCCCTGACCAGCGAGTGGCAGACCTACCGCTGGGGGCCGGTCGCCCCGGCGGACAAGGTCCGGGGGCTGCTGGACCCGCTCGGCTACCTGCACCGCGACGTGCCCGGCGTGGCCCGGTCGGCGACGGCCGACGAGGTGGCGACCGAGATCAAGGCCCAGATCGCCCGCGCCCGACAGCTTGGCATGAAGCCGTCACACATCGACACCCACATGGGCACGCTGTACGCCCGGGCCGACTACACCCGGGCGTACCTGCAGGCGGCGGTGGCCGAGCAGATCCCGGCCATGGTCATCGAGATGACCCCGCGGACGATCGCCAAGTTCCGGGGCCAGGGATACCCGTTCACCGACGAGACGCTCAAGCTGATCGCCGACTACCCGCTGCCGAAGCTGGACGACTTCCACGGGGTCGGCCCGGGCAAGACTTACGAGGAGAAGCGGCAGAAGCTGTTCGACCAGGTCCGCGAGCTGCCGCCCGGGCTGCACGAACTGATCTTTCACCCGTCGGTGGAGACGGACGGGCTGAAGCGGATCACCAACTCGTGGCAGCAGCGGGCGTGGGAGGACCGGCTCATGGCCGACCCGGTGGTCCAGAAGTTCTGGGCCGACCAGGGCATCGTTCTGACCGACTGGAAAGAGGTCTTCGCCCGGCACAAGCGGCAGCGGCCGTAACGCCCCCGCACACGGCCGAGCGGACCGGACCACCCGACCCGGAGACGACCCATGACCGTGCTTCTCTGCCTGACCGCGTTGCTCGTTGCCGACCCGCCGGTGGTGAAGGTCGGCAAGCGGTCGGCGGTCGCCCCGGACGGGTGGGTGGGCGTCAAACCGAGCAACCGGCTACGGTCGTACCAGTTCAAACTGCCGGGCCGGGACGCGGCGCTGCCGGCCGGCGAGGTGGTCATCTCCCCGGACAGCGACCCGGACCCGGACAAGCTCTTCCCCCGCTGGAAGGCGACATTCGAGCCGCCCGAAGGGAAGACGATCGATGACCTCGCCAAGACCTCGAAGCTGGACGCGAACGGGGCCACGGTTCACCTGCTCGACGTGTCCGGGACGTGGAAGTACAAGGAGTTCCCGATGGCCAAGAAGGAGGAGCGGCGGCCGGACTGGCGGGTGGTGTGGGCGCTAGTCGTGGCCGACGGGACCGCGACCCAGGTCCGGCTCAGCGGGCCGGCCCCGGTGGTCGCGGAACACTTGCCGGGGTTCGAGAAGTGGCTGAAAAGTCTGAAGTGAGCGGCCGGTCAGAGCGTGTTAAACTGCCGGTCGCCGGCGTCTCCCAGGCCGGGGACGATGTACCCGACCTCGTTGAGCCGCTCGTCCACGGCGGCCAGGTAGGCGGGCACGTCCGGGTGGGCCGCCCGCAGCGCCGCCACCCCCTCCGGGGCGGCGATCAGCCCGAGGAACTTCAGCCGCGGCACCCCGGCCCGCTTCAGGATGTCCAGGGTGGCGATGGCCGACCCGCCGGTGGCCAGCATCGGGTCGAGCACCAGGGCCACATCCAGCCCGGGGGCGGCCGGCAGCTTGTTGTAGTACTCGACCGGCTTGAGGGTGACGTGGTCCCGGTACAGGCCGACGTGCCAGACGACTGCGTCCGGGAAGGAGTCGAGCATCGCGTCCGCCATTCCCAGCCCGGCCCGCAACACCGGGATCAGCCCGATCTTGTCGGCCACCACCCGGGCCGGGCAGTCGGCCAGTGGGGTGCGGACGGTCACGTCCTTCAGGCGGACGTCCCGGGTGGCCTCGTAGAACAGCACCTGGCTGATCTCGTACACCAGCTCCCGGAACGCCGGCGGCGGGGTGTCGGCCGCCCGCAGCCGGGCCAGCTTGTGCAGAACGAGCGGGTGGTCGGAGACGACCAGCGGGGCCGGCATAACACTCACCTCAACTGGCTGGCGTCGAACGCGAACGGGAGCAGGTCCGCCATTTTGTAGTGTGCCACGTTGCCGGCCAGGTTGGCCAGGATCACGTCCGCGGTGGGGGCGAACTCCCAGAGCAGTTGCCGGCACGCCCCGCACGGCGGGGTCAGCGTCGGCACGTCCGTCACGACCGCCACCCGCACGAACCGGGTGTGCCCGTCGGACACCGCCTTCGCCAGCGCCACCCGCTCGGCACACAGGGTCAGCCCGTAGCTGGCGCTCTCGACGTTGCACCCGGTGTAAACGGCCCCGTCGGCGGCCTCCAGGGCGGCCCCGACCCGGAAGTGCGAGTACGGGGCGAAGGCCTTCTCCCGGGCGGCGGTGGCGGCGGCGACGAGCGGGTCCGGGGTCATCGGACGGTCTCCAGCACCAGCGGGGCGGGGGTGGGCGGGGCGTCCCCGATCCGGACGGCGTCTTCCAGCAGCGGCAACGCGTCGCCGAGCTTCTGGGCGTCTCGGTAGACCGCCTCCAGCACCGGCTCGTCGGCCCGCACCCGGGCGCCGGGGCGGGCCAGCACCAGCACCCCGACGGCGTGGTCGACGGCGTCCTCGGCCCGCTCCCGGCCGGCCCCGAGGACAGTGGCCGCCACCCCGACCGCCCCGGCCCGGACCTCGGTGACGTACCCGTCCCGGTCGGCCCGGACCAGGTGCGACCGCCGGGTGAGAGGTAACCGGGACGGGTCGTCGATCACACGCGGGTCGCCGCCCTGGAACTCGATCGCACGGCGGAACACCTCCAGCCCGGCCCCGGACTCCAGTGCCCGCCGGACCATCCCCTCGGCGGTCGCGTCGTCGGCCGCCAGCCCGGCCAGCCGGACCATCGCCGCGGCGAGTAGGACGGACAGGTGCTCGGTGTCCGCCGGGCCGGTCCCCTTCAGGGTGTCGATGGCCTCGATCACTTCGAGGGAGTTGCCGACCGCCCGGCCGAGCGGGGCGTCCATCCCGGTCAGCACCGCTTCCACCCGCAGCCCGTTCGCGGTGCCGACCCGGACCAGCGACTCGGCCAGCGTCCGGGCGTCGGGGAGGGTCTTCATGAACGCCCCGTGGCCGGCCTTCACGTCCAGAACCAGCCCCGAAATGCCCTCGGCGATCTTCTTGCTCAGGATGGACGCGGTGATGAGCGGGACGCTCTCGACGGTGCCGGTCACGTCCCGCAGGCTGTACAGTTTCTTGTCCGCCGGGGCCACGTCGGCCGTCTGGCCGATCATCGCCAGCCCGACCTCGCGGAGGGCGATGCGGAACTCGCGGACCGACAGGTTGACCCGGAACCCGGGGATGGCCTCCAGCTTGTCGAGCGTCCCGCCGGTGTGCCCGAGGCCGCGGCCGGACATCATCGGCACCACCACCCCGCACGCCGCCGCCAGCGGGCCGAGGACGAGCGACGTTTTGTCCCCGACGCCGCCGGTGCTGTGCTTGTCCACCTTCGGCCCGGGCAGGTCCGACAGATCGACCCGGGTGCCGCTGTCGGTCATCGCCCGGGTCAGCTCGGCCGTCTCGGCGGCGGTCATCCCCCGGCAGCAGACGGCCATCAGGAGGGCGGTGAGCTGGTAGTCGGCCCAGGAGCCGTCGGTCGCCCCGCTGACGAACGCCGCCACCTCGGCCGGGGTGAGTTCCCCGCCGTCCCGCTTCTTGCGAAGGATGTCCGCCGCGCGCATGGGAGCAGTTTATTTGTCCGGCGTCACCGGGTCGCGTGGAAAGTGGGAGGGCGAGGCTCCTGCCGAGCCGGGAGTGCGTCGCAAAGGCTGGAAGCCACACCCGATGCTGCCACCGGGCGTGAGGGCTGTGGTTGCGGCAGGCTCCCCGGCTCGGCAGGAGCCTCGCCCTCCCCTCCGGCCGCCGACTTTGTTTCACCCGGTCAACAGCGGGTAAAATCGATTCCATCCTCGATCCCGGAGCCGAACCCGTGGCCGACCGCTGGGCGTTCGTGGTTGCGACCGACAAGTTTCTGGACCCGGCGTTTGGGCCGGTGCCGTATGCCGAGGCCGGGGCGAAGGCGCTGGCCGAGGCGCTCGCCGCGGTCGGCTACCCGAAGGAGCGGCAAACGGTGCTGCTCGGCCAACACGCCACCCGGGCGGTGATCGACTCGCGGTTCCGCAAGCTGCTAAAGGCGGTGCGGAAGGGCGATATGGTTTTGCTTTCGCTCGCCGGCCGAGCCGCGGACGGGCGGTTCCTGGCCCACGACAGCCTGCCCGACGACCTGCCGGAGACGGCCGTCTCCGTCGCCGACCTGCTTAGCTCGCTCGTCGCCTCGAAGGCCGCCGAGATCGCGGTCTTGCTCGAAGACTTCGCCGGCGGGCTGGACGAGGTCGCTCTCCAAGCCTGCGACGATTCGGCCAAGCTGGTCTGTCTGACTGCCAGCGAGCCGGGGGAGCCGGCCCTCACCGCCGCCGGGCTGAAAGCGGGAGTGTGGGCCCATCTGGTGGTCGAGGCACTGGCCGGTCGGGCGGTGAAGGCGGCCGACCGGGCCGGGCACGTCACAGGGCTGTCGCTCCACCGGTTCGTCGCGGACGAACTGCCGCGAGTGCTGCGGAAGCACTTCGAGGCCGGGATCGAGCAGACCCCGCGGCTGTTCGGTGAGGCGAACGCTGGGCAGGGGATCGCCGACCTGTCGCCGCTACTCGGAGCGGGCGGCGGGGACGGGCTGCTCGACCCGGCCCGGCTCAAGCGGGTGGCGTTCCGGTCCGAGAGCCGCGGCCGGGTCAAAGACCTGACCCACTGGCGGAAGACCTTCTCCATCCCCGAGACGGCCAGCCCGTCGAGCCGGAAGTTCGTCGCCCGGATCGCCCAGCCGGACCTGGCGGCCGACCTGGACGGCGTGTTCGAGGCGTGCCGGGAGCATCTCGGGTACAAGCGGAAGGATCTGGACCGGTCGGCGGAGAACGACGGGTTCGGCTACCTGCGGACGCCGGACTTCGAGTACACGGCGACCGTCACACTCGACCCGGAGGAGCCGTCGGACGTGATCTGGCGGCGGGAGGTCGGGCAGTTCACCGGCCCCGGGTTCGTCCGCGGGCCGGGGTTCGACGCGGTGTTCGGCAAGCTGTTCGACCAGCTCGTCTTCGAGTTCGCCCGGCCGGTCGATGTTGAGGCGTTGGTGGACCGGCTGGAGGACCGGCCGCCGAAGGGGGCGAAGGTGAAGGTGGCCGGGGACGGGGCGTCGTGCGAGGTGACGCTGGCCGGGTTCAGCGGCCGGGTGACGGTGGACCGGCAGGCGCTGACCGTCCGCGGCCGGGCCGGGGACGCGGCCGGGCTGCTCGACCAGTTCCTCGCCTTCCTCGGAGCGGTCGGCCCGCTCGGCGAGCCATTGATGCTGCCACCTAAGTAGGGTCCGCTGTGCGGACCGTGGGAGCGCCACCGGTCCGCACAGCGGACCCTACCCCATTGACTCCGGCCAGCCCTCGGGAACAATGGCGGCCGTCCCGCCGGTTCCCCTTTCCCCGAGGGTCTGATGTCCCGCCTGTCACTCCTCGCTGCCCTGTTCGGGGCCGCGCTGCTCGTTACTGCCTCCGCCGCCCAGGAGAAGAAGAAGCCGAAGCCGCCCCGGGTCGCGGTGAACGACCCGGCCAAGCTGGCGGCCGACGCAGACTTCGCGGTGCAGGGTGAGTACCTCGGCGAGATCGAAGGAAAAGGCCCGCACGGGCTGCAGGTGATCGCCCGCGGGGACGGCAAGTTCGACGTGAAGGCGTTCCGCGGCGGGTTGCCCGGGGCCGGCGGCACCGAACTCAAGCAGGGCGGCACGGCCGTCCGCGACGGGGACAAGGTGACGGTGTTCGACCCGACGATGACGGAACTGGGCAAGATCGCCGACGGAGCGTTCACCCTCACCGCCCTGGCCACCGGCACGCTGAAGAAGACGGCTCGCACGTCCCCCACCCTGGGGGCCAAGCCGCCGGCCGGGGCGGTCGTGCTGTTCGGCGGGCCGGACGACCTGGCCCAGTGGGACAAGGCGAAGCTGGCCGAGCTGTCCGACGGCAAGTTCCTGACCGTCTCCGGCACCGGCGGTATCCGTACCAAGCAGATGTTCCAGGCGTTCAAGCTGCACGTCGAGTTCCGGCTGCCCTGGATGCCGAACAGCCGCGGCCAGGGGCGGGCGAACAGCGGCGTCTACCTGCAGGACCGGTACGAGGTGCAGGTGCTCGACAGCTTCGGCCTGTCCGGCGAGAACAACGAGTGCGGCGGCATCTACCAGCAGTTCAAGCCGACGGTCAACATGTGCCTGCCGCCGATGGCCTGGCAGACCTACGACATCGAGTTCCGCCCGGCCCAGTTCGACGCCGACGGCAAGAAGACGGCCCCAGCGAAGGCGACCATCGTTCACAACGGGGTGACGATCCACGACGGCATTGAGTTCAAGGGGCCGACCGGTGGCGGCAAGCCGGAGACGCCGGACGCCGGCCCGATCCAGCTCCAGGACCACGGCGACCCGCTGGTTTACCGCAACATCTGGGTGCAGGAGTTGAAGTGAGCGCCCATCAAGCCCACGGCCAGCGGGCCGTGGGCGTTCCTCCCAGCGATCACCCCGGTGCTTCGATGCGCTCACTTCTGCTGTTCGTGTTCGTCGCCGCCTCTTCAACAGTCCTCGCCGCAGACCCGCCGGTCGGGCCGGCGGAGGCGCGGGACCGGGTCGGCAAGCCGACCACCGTGCGGATGACCGTGGCGACGGCCAAGGACCGGCTGGAGAAGCGGGGCGAAATTTACCTGGACGCAAAGGAGGACTTCCGCGACCCGATGAGCTTCGCGGTCGTCATCACCCCCAAGGGGGCGGCCAGCCTGAAGGCGGCCGGCATCGCCGACCCGGCGGTCCACTTCAACGGGAAGACGATCCGGGCGACCGGCACCGTCACTGAGGTGGACGGGGTGCCGCGGATCGCGGTGGACGCCGCCGACCAGATCGCCCTCGACGCCCCGCGGATGAACGTGCTGTTCATCGTCAGCGACGACCTGACGAACAATGCACTCGGCTGCTACGGCAGCAAGTACGGCCGGTCGCCGAACATCGACCGGCTGGCGGCCAAGGGGGTGCGGTTCGACCGGGCGTACTGCCAGTTCCCGCTGTGCAACCCGAGCCGGGCGTCGTTCCTCACCGGGCTCCGGCCGGACACCCTGCGGGTGTACGAGAACGCCACCCAGTTCCGCAAACACAAGCCGGACGCCCAGACCCTGCCCCAGACGTTCCGCAAGGCCGGGTACACCGTCGCCCGGGTGGGCAAGCTGTACCACTACGGCGTCCCCGGGCAGATCGGCACCGACGGGCTGGACGACCCGCCGTCGTGGGACGCGGCCGTCAACCCCCGCGGCCGGGACAAGGACGACGAGGCCGCCGACCTGATCTTCACCCTCAACCCGGCGGCCAAGGGGTCGGCCCGGTTCGGCGGCACATTGAGCTGGCTGGCGTCGGCCGGCGACGGGCCGACCCACACGGACGGGCTGATCGCGGCCGAAACGGTCAAGCTGCTGGAGACGCACGGGGACCGGCCGTTCTTCCTGGCCTGCGGATTCTTCCGGCCGCACACCCCGTATGTGGCCCCGAAGGCGTACTTCGACCTGTTCCCGCCGGACAAGTTCGCCCTGCCGGACCGGTCCGAGCCGCGGCACCCGCCGGCCGCCTACGCCAGTGCCCACCGGAACCAGGACGACATGACCGACGCCCTGCGGCGGCAGGCGCTGCAGGCGTACCACGCCAGCACCACGTTCATGGACACCCAGGTGGGGGCGGTCCTCGACGCCCTCGACCGGCTGAAGCTGGCGGACCGGACGGTCGTCGTCTTCCTGAGCGACCACGGCTACCACCTCGGCGAGCACGGGCTGTGGCAGAAGATGAGCCTGTTCGAGAACTCGTGCCGGGTGCCGCTAGTCATTCACGACCCACGGTCCAAGGGCAACGGCCGGGCGACCGGCCGGACGGTGGAACTGGTGGACCTGCACGCCACCCTGGCCGACCTGTGCGGGCTGGCCGCCCCGAAGACGGACGGGGTGAGCTTGAAGCCGCTGCTCGACGACCCGGCGGCGAAGTGGGACCGGCCGGCGTTCACGCAGGTGAGTCGCGGCACCCCGACCACCACCGGGCAGAAGGTGGCGAAGGGGCAGCCGTGGTTCTTGGGGGCGAGCGTCCGCACCGATCGCTACCGGTACACCGAGTGGGACGGCGGCAAGAAGGGGGTCCAGCTCTTCGACTATAAGGACGATCCGAGCGAGACGACGAACCGGGCCGACGACCCGGCTCTGGCCGACGTCGTCCGGCAACTGAAGGCGAAGTTGCCTCGTCGTTGACGGAGCCTCACCGCCGCTTCGGGCCGCGGACCGCATCGCTTGCCGTCGGGTTCTCCGGCCAGGCGTGCTTCGGGTAGCGGCCGCGGAGTTCCTTGCGGACGAGCGGGTAGCCGGTCGCCCAGAAGCTGGCCAGGTCGTCCGTCACCTGCTGCGGCCGGTGGTTCGGGGCGAGCAGGTGGAGTAACACTTTCACCCGTCCGCCGGCGACCCGGGGCGTCTCGGCGAGGCCGAACAGTTCCTGGATGCGGGCGGCCAGCACCGGCGGCCGGCCCTCGTCGTAGTGAATCTGGATGCGGCTACCGCTCGGCACCTCGATCCGGTCTGGGACTTCTCGCTCGATCAGTTGAAGCTGCTGATAGGTGAGGCTGCCACGGAGTACGTCCAGCCACGGTCCGGCCCGCACCTGGGCCAGCGACCGCAGCCCCCGACACATCGGTTCGAGCAGTTCGGCCAGGTCGGTGTCGTCGAACGCTGGGAGTCCACTGTCCGGCAACCAGGCCCGCAGGCAGCGGACCCGGGTGCGGAACCGGCCGGCGTCCGTATCGGCCGGCGGCAACACCTTGTCGAGCCGCTCGGCCGCGGCCGTTGCCAACACCCGGGCGGCTTCCGTCTCGTCGGCGATGTGCGCGGGCGTGTCATCGAGGATCAGGTCATCGAACCGGGTCTGCTTGCGGGCGACCAGTTTCTCGGCATCCGGGTCGAACACCACCGTGATGTCAGTCATCAGCTTGTCGGCCAACAGCCACTCCCGGCGGACGGCCGACGCCTGTCGGACCAGCGACTCGATCCCGCCGGCGTCCACGTCCACGCAGACGAACAACTCGGCGTCGCTCACCCCACTCTGGGGGCCGAGTCTGACGCCCCGGCCGCCGACCATCCGCGCCCGTCGGTCGGCGGGGGACCGACGGCGGGCGAGCCGGTCCGGGTACGCGGCGAGGACCGCCCGGAGCAGGGCCTCATCGGGGTTGGCGGCTTGGTCCCCCTCTCCCCTTGGGGAGAGGGGCAGGGGTGAGGGGTAAAGACTGATTGCCACCCCCGGCCCCCTCTGGAAAGTGAGTGTGGCCCCCTTCCCCTCACCCCAGCCCCTCCCCCAAGGGGAGAGGAGAGGAAGACAACAATCGGAGAAGTTGGTCGCGGGCTTGCAGCACCTGGAACGCCCCACCACGGTGCAGTCGGCCGAGTCTGCCCGTTCGCTCGAACACTTCCACCGCTTCCACCCGGTCGAGCACGTCGGAGGTGGTGGGGGCTGGGGGCGGGGCGGACGGCTCGCGGGTGAACGGGTCGCGGTCGGACAGCAGCGCGGCGGCGAGGGCGGCCCGGTCGGCGACGCCGAGCCGTTGCCCCTCGACCAGCAGCCGGCCGACCCGCGGGTGAATGGGTAGCCGGCCGACCGTCTGGCCGAGATCGGTGAGCCGCCCGCCGGCGTCGAGCAGGTCGAGGCGGCGGAGCAGGTCGAGGGCGTGGGCGACCGTTTCCGGCCGCGGCGGGTCGAGCCACGGGAACCGCTCGACGTCCGTCTCGCCGACGGTCAAGAGGTGCAGCACCGCCCCGGCCAGGTCCACCCGGCGGATCTCCGGCTCCGTCTGGTCCGGCCGGCTGCGGTGCGACGGCTGTCCCACAGCCGGACGCACACCCTGGCCGGGTTCGCCCCGCCCGTCCGGCCCGCTGGTCGGCGGACGCCTTCGAGATCGGCCCGAGGTCGAGCCGGTCCATGCCGACCGACGGGTCGGAACGTCAGTTGCCGGGCCAACCCGGTGTCCACGACCGCGGTCACGCCTTCGACCGTCACGGACGTTTCGGCCACGTTCGTCGCCAGCACTACCTTCGGCGGTCGAGTTTCTGCAACGCCCGATCCCGCTGCTCCGGCGGCAGGTCACCGTGCAGCGGCAGGACGGCGAGTCCCGGGGTCAAGTCGTTGAGCTTCCTCGGCCGACTGGCGGATTCCTCGCAGCCCAGGCAGGAACGCCAGCACGTCGCCGTCGGTCCGGGCCAGCACCTCTCGCACCGCTGTACCCACGGCGTCTGGCCACGGAATATCGGACCGCTTCGGGCGGTAGGTGATCTCCCAAACCGGGGAAGGTTCGCTCCTCGCTGGTGACGGGCGCGGCAGCCCTCGAGGTACGCCGACACCGGCCCCGCGTCGATGCCATCGCCGACATCACGACCACCTTCAGCTCCGGGCGACCGTCTGGCGGATCAGCCGGACCAGCCCGAGGGCCAGGTCGGCGTCCAACTGCTGCTCGCGGAACTCGTCGAACACGACCGCCCCGGCCCGTTCCAGAAACGGGTCGTCGTGCAGGGTGCGGGAGGAGACGCCGGGGTGACGGCCGGGCACTGGGTCCGCGGGCCGGCCTTGTGGTCGAACCGGACGCTGTACCCGAACCGGTCGCCGAGTCGTACCATCCTCAAGTGCCATCCGCCCGGGCCGCCGCCCGGGCCGCCACCCGCCGGGGCTCCAGCAACAACACCTTGCCGTCGCCGGCCAGTCCGGCTTCGACCAGCGCCGGCGGGACGCGGGTGGTTTTGCCGGCCCCGGTCGGGGCGCGGAGGACGACCGCCCCGGCGTCGCGGAGCTTCGCCAACAGCTCGGGCAGGACGGCGTCGATGGGCAGCGGGTCGCGGGGCATCCCGTGTTGATAGCATTCGGCGGCCGGCCGTTGTACCCCCGGCCGGACCTGCTACACTTCACCCGACCCGAACCGGGAGGTGCCCCGCCGTTGAACGCCGCCCGCTGTCTCGTCCTCGTCGCCCTCCCCTCCTGTCTCTCGCCGCCGCCCAGGACAAGCCGCCGCTCCGCTGGGGCACCGACCCGACCGGGGGCGCCCTGTTCATCTACCAGGACACCGCCGGCAACTACGTCGGCCCGAGAAGGAACTGGCCGACTACCTGGCGGCCAAGCCTGGCCGGCGGAGCGTTCTGGTGGACGGCACCTGGGCCAACTCGCCGCAGCAGCTTCAAATCCCCTGGACGTGGAGTAGCGCGCGTCGATGTCATCCTGAACGGGTACGAACTGCGGCGTGACCTGGCCGAGCAGCGCCCGGGGTCAGCCGGCGTACTACGCCTATCGGCTGGCCTCATCACCCGCAAGGACGACCCCGGGTGAAGGGGTGGGCTGACCTGAAGGGGCAGGCGGTCGGGGTGCTCGGCGGGACGGTCGCCCACGACTACCTGACCAGGCACCACCCGGACGCGGTCATCCAGAGCAACGAGGACGTGGCCAACGTCATCAAGCTGGTGGCCGACCGCCGGCTGCCGGCCACGGTCCAGGACGGCCCGGCTGCGACGCACTTCCTGAAGGAGTACCCCGAACTGCACCTGGCCGGGGAGCCGGTGAAGGCCGGGTACTACGTCATCTACTACCGCAAGACCGACACCGCTCTCGGGGCGGCGCTCGACCAGGCCATCGCCGACGGGCTGCGGGACGGCACCCTTCGCCGCATCTACGAGAAGTACGTGGAACGCCGACCAGGATGAACTACCGCCCCGTTAGACAAGCCGTGGCCGCCGCCGCTGGAGAGTGATCGGGAGGCGAACCCGTGGCCGCGCTGGTCCGGGAGCTGATCGCCGCCGCCGGGGTGACGCTGAAACTGTCGTTCGCCGCGTTCCCGTTGGCGATGGCGGTCGGGTTGTGGGTGCTGCTCGGCCGTGTACGGGCCGCGGTGGGTGCGGTGGCCGCTCGGGGTGTACGTCGAGGATCCGCGGCACGCCGCTGCTGCTCCAACTGTATTTCATCTTCTACATGCTGCCGTTGTTCGCCGCCTGGCTCGACCCGGCGGTGGCCGGGTGGTTCACCTGTTCGCCTGCGGGGTACTCGGCATGGCCCTGAACTACTCGGCCTACGAGGCGAGAACTACCGGGCCGGGTTGTTGGCTATTCCTGAAGGGGCAGATGGAGGCGGTGTTGGCCCTCGGCATGACCCGCGGGACGGCCGTCCGCCGGGTGGTGGTGCTGCAGGCCGTCCGGCTGGTCATCCTGCCGGTGACGAACGACTTCATCGCCGTTCAAGGACACGTCCGTCTGCTCGGCGATCATGATCACCGAGCTGACCCGAAAGTATAACGAGTCGTACAATTTCAACCGCGACCTGATCGTCGAGTTGGCGTGTATCACGGCCGGGCTGTACCTGCTGATGAGCTACGGCCAAGCGCTGGTGGCCCGTTACCTGGAGCGGCGGTTGGCCGGCGGAAGGAGGTGCGGGCGTGATCCGCGTCTCGAACCTGACCAAGTCGTTCGGCCCGGTCCGTATCCTGGACGGGGTGTCGCTGGAGGTCCAGAAGGGGGAAGTGACCGCCTTCGTCGGCCCGTCCGGCGGCGGCAAGAGTACGCTGCTACGCTGCCTCAACGGGCTGGAGGACTTCCAGGCCGGCGAGGTGAGCGTCGGCGACGTGACCCTGGTCGGCGGCCGGTCGCACCCGCAGGCCGAGTTGCTGAAGCTGCGGCGGCGGGTCGGGATGGTGTTCCAGCAGTTTCACCTGTTCCCGCACCTGACCGCGCTGGAAAACGTGCTCAGCGGCCCACGGCTCGCCCTCGGCGAGCGCCGGGAGCAGGCCGAGCCGCGGGCGAAGCAGTTGCTCGACCGGGTCGGCTTGGCCCACAAGTACGACGCCCGGCCGGCGAACCTGTCCGGCGGCCAGCAGCAGCGTGTTGCGATCGCCCGGGCGCTGGCGGTTAACCCGGCGGCGATCCTGTTCGACGAGCCGACCAGCGCCCTCGACCCGGCGATGGCGGCCGAGGTGCTGGCGGTGATGCGCGACCTGGCCCGGGACGGGCAGACGATGGTCGTCGTCACCCACGACATGGACTTCGCCCGGCAGGCGACCACCGTCCACCGGATGGAGGCCGGCCGGGTGGTGAAGTGGGGGCCGCCGGCTGAAGTGTTGAGCTGAAGAAGTCCCAAAGCCCACCCGTTGCAACGGGTGGGCTTTCGAGGGTGTAACCAATGGCAGCAACCACGACCGCCCCCCAGCTGATCCGCGTCGGCCACTCCCCGGACCCGGACGACGCCTTCATGTTCCACGCCCTGGCGAACGACAAGATCCCCACCGGGGGCTTGCGGTTCGTCCACGAGCTGCAGGACATCGAGACGCTCAACCGCCGGGCCATGAAGGGCGAACTGGAGGTGTCGGCGGTCAGCCTGCACGCCTACGCCTTCTTGCTCGACAAGTACGCCCTGCTGCCGACCGGGTGCAGCATGGGGGACAAGTACGGCCCGATGGTCGTCGCCCGCCGGCCGATGCGGGTCGATGAGTTGCCGGAGATCACCGTCGCCGTCCCCGGCACGCTGACCACGGCGTTCCTCACGCTGACGCTGCTCTACGAATCCATCGGGGCGAAGGACCGGTTGCGGTACGAGGTGGTGCCGTTCGACGAGATCATCCCGGCGGTCGCGTCGGGGAAGTACGACGCCGGCCTCATCATCCACGAGGGGCAGCTCACCTTTCAAAATCAGGGGCTACACCTGGTCGTGGACCTGGGGGCGTGGTGGCACGAGCGGACCGGACTGCCGCTGCCGCTCGGCGGGAACGTGGTCCGCAAAGACCTGGGGCCGGAGGTCATGGCCGAGGTCAGCCGGCTCATCCGGGAGAGCATCCGGTACGGGCTGGCTCACCGCAAGGAGGCGCTCGGCCACGCCCTGCACTACGCCCGGGACATGGGCGAAGACCTGGCGGACCGGTTCGTCGGCATGTACGTGAACGACTGGACCCTGGACTACGGCGAGCGGGGCCGGGCCGCGGTCCGTAAGCTGCTCGCCGAGGGGCACCGGGCGGGCGTCATCCCGTCCCCGGTTGCGGTCGAGTTCGTCCCCTGATACGGTGGACCGCACTCGCCGGGCGGCCCACCATGAAGACCCTGTTCACGTTCGTCACCCCGCCGGGCGAGTGCAGTTATCTCCCGGGCCGCATCTCCCAAACGCGGTACGAGGTGGCCGGGGCGCTCACCCCGGCCGAGTACGCCGCCCGCATGATGGCGGGCTGGCGGCGGTTCGGCTTCTCCCTGTTCCGGCCCGACTGCCCGGCCTGCACCGCCTGCCAGACACTGCGGGTGGACGTGGCCCGGTTCACCCCGAGCGCCACCCAGAAGCGGGTGTGGAAGAAGAACGCCGGCGAGGTGACGGTCACGGTCGGGCCGCCGGCGGTGTCGGCAGACCGGCTGACCCTGTACGACAAGTTCCACACCTTCCAGGCCGACTTCAAGGACTGGCCGGACCGCGGCCCGGAGTCCGAGGCGGCGTACCGGGAGACGTTCGTCGACCACCCGTTCCCGACCGAGGAGTGGCAGTACCGGGTCGGCGGCCGGCTGGTCGGGGTCGGGTACGTGGACGCCCTGCCGGTCGGGCTGTCGGCCATCTACTTCTTCTACGACCCGGAGGAGCGGCCGCGGTCGTTGGGCGTGTTCAACGTGCTGTCGGTGATCGCCGCGGCGGCCGACCGCCGGCTGCCGCACGTCTATCTCGGATTCTACGTCGAGGGGTGCCGGTCGCTGGAGTACAAGGGGAACTACCGGCCGAACGAGGTGCTGGACCGCCGGGCCGGGGTGTGGAAGCCGTTCCGGGAGTAGGGCGGGTCGAGGAGGCTTTGCGACGACGACCTGCCGCGAACGGCAACGAGTCCCTGCCCGGGCCGGCGGGTCGGCGCGTCCAGAGCGACGCTTGACCCGCCCTACGAAATCGCGACCTACCAACTCTCCTCGCCGAACTTGAGCGGGGCGACGCTCATCGCCCACCCGACCGCGGCGGCCACCGCCAGGAGAACGGCCGCCACCGGCAGCACCGCGCCGAACCGCCGGGTGGGTAGCCGGTTCAGCCCCGGCAGCAGGAACAGCCCAAGCCCGAGTGGGGCCAGCCCGACGAGCAGCGAACACCCCTTCGGCACGGCGTTCGGGGCGGTCGGATCGCTGATCAAGCCTCGCCCGATGACGAGCAGCACGGCGACCGGCAACACCGCCGCCCCGGCCGCCCCGGAGCCGTCCTGGCGGGTCAATAAGCCGAGGACGGTGACGGCCGTCACGGACGCCAGCAGGAAGGTGGCCGCGTCGGCGCCGCTGAGCCAGGACTGGTGCAGTAAGACGGCAGTCGTCCCGCAGGCGACGATCACCGTGGCCAGTGTGGCACTGCCGGGGGAGCGGCGACCGACCTCGACGACAATGCCCCACATCCCCGCCGTCGCCGCGACGAACAGCGGCACCGCCCAGCGGAACCCGACGGCGTCCTCGCTCGGCTTCCAGACGAGTTCGGTCTGCCAGTCGGTCGGGATAACGGCGGCGGCGACGATCCCGACCGCCGCCGCCCGGATGAGGTGGGCGACCGCCGGACCAACGCACCGGGCGGCGAACTCGGCTGCCGCCCCGAGCAGGATCGCCCACCACCCCCACTGCCACCACTTGGCGTCCGGCACCCACGGGAGCGCCCCACGGCCCAGGTTGCCGGCGACCAGCCCAGCGAGAACCGCGACCGCCGCAACGGCCGGCATCGCCTGCCGCCACCGGAGGCGGGCCAGCCCGCCGACCAGCGCCGCCCCGCCGAACACGACTGCTGCCGCCCCCGCCGCCGGGGCCACGGCATACTTCAGGGCGTCCAGCACCTCGGCCCGCGGGGGTAGCTCCGGTAGTGGCATGACGCGCCTCGCGGGTTCGGAGCGGCGCCGCCGTTGGCGTCGCCGCGAACGTGCTACTTCGCCGACACCTTCACCTTCAGGGCCACTTGGTCGTCGATCTTGCCCTTGCCGTAGGTCATGCCGAACTGGGTCCGGTCGAGCTTGAACTCGGCGTCCAGCTTGAACGCCCCGCCGGTGACGCTGATCGTCGCCGGGAAGTGGATCGGCTTGGTCTTGCCGCACATCGTCAGGTCGCCGTGGACGACGTACTTGTCACCCGACTTTTCGATTTTGGTGGACACGAACTTGGCCGTCGGGTGGGTCTTCACGTCGAAAAAGTCGGCGTTCTTCAGGTGGCCGGTCAGGTTGGCGTTGTCGGAATACAGGGACGTGGTGTCGATCGTCACGTCGATCTTGGCGGTGGCCGGGTCGGACCCGGTTACGGTCGCGGTGCCGGTCAGCTTCTTGAACCCGCCGTCGTGCTTGCCTTCCTTCTTGGTGCCGGTGAACTCGACCTTGGTGTTGTCGCCGGTCAGGGGGAACGTGCCGTCCGCCGCCAGGGCGACCCCGCCCACGGTGAACGCCGCCAGCATGGCCAGTACCCGCATCGCCTGCCTCCGGTTGGGGGGTGACGCCGCGGCCACCTTCCCGGCCGGCCCCGGCTACGTACCATTACTACGGCCCGAGCCAACCCCTTTCAGCGGAAGAATTCCCGGCGACCGGTCCGGCGGCGCGAACCGCCCGCAACCGGCCGCCGTAGCACCGGATACCGCGACCCCGACCGCCGCCGGCGGCCCCCGGAGCCTGCCATGCCAGCCGACCTCGTCGTCGAGACCCGCAGTCTGACCAAGGTGTACCGGGACTTCTGGGGCCGGAAGAAGAAGACCGCCCTGAACGCCCTGGACCTGCAAATCCACAAGGGCGAGATCTTCGGCCTGCTCGGCCCGAACGGGTCCGGCAAGACGACCACCATCAAACTCTTGCTCGGCCTGCTGTTCCCGACCAGCGGGGACGGGTTCGTGTTCGGCGAGCCGGCCGCCAAGGTGGAGAAGAACGAGCGGATCGGCTACCTGCCGGAAGAGTCGTACCTGTACCGGTTCCTGAACGCCGAGGAGACCCTCGACTTCTACGGCCGGCTGTTCGACATGCCGTCCGAGGTCCGCAAGAAGCGGGCGGCCGAACTCATCGACCTGGTCGGGCTGTCCGCCGACAAGAAGCGGATTCTGCGAGAGTACTCGAAGGGGATGCGGCAGCGGATCGGGCTGGCCCAGGCGCTCATCAACGACCCGGACCTGGTCATCCTGGACGAGCCGACCAGCGGCCTGGACCCGCTCGGCACCCGGTGGATGAAAGACCTGATCCTGGACCTGAAGAAGCGGGGCAAGACGGTGCTGATGTGCTCGCACCGGCTGGACGACGTGCAGGACGTGTGCGACCGGATCGCTATTCTCTACGGCGGCGACCTCCAGGAGCTGGGGGCGGTGGACAAGCTGGTCGAGGACCAGCGGCGGCTGGAGGTGCGGGCGACCGGGGTGGAGTTGACCGACGCCCTGAAGCGGGATCTGGCCGCCGTCGTCGAGCGGCACGGCGGCAAGCTGGAGGTGTTCGGCCACCCGACGACCACGCTCGAAGACCTGTTCCTGCGGATCGTCGAGGAGTCCAAGGCCCGGCCCGGCCGGCGGTATCTGCCGCCGGCGGAGACGGCGGCGAAGTAGCTCACCCTCGTTCCCACGCTCGGCGTGGGAACGAGGGTTGATACCCGATACTCGATACCCGACACCCGACCATGTCCGACCTGAGCCTGTTCGGCCTGCTGATCGTCGACCGGGACCCGTACACGTTCGCCAACCTGGGCGGGCTGGTGCAGGCGTGGCTGCAGGACGCCGGCGGGTTCGCCATGCTCGGGCTGGTGGCGTACCTGATCTACGCCCTGCGGATGCCGGCCGACCAGGCGGCGTCGGCCAAGGAGCGGGCCGGGGTGAGCGGGTTCATGCTCGCCATGGCCGCCCTGGCCCTGCTCGTGTACGCGGTGTACGGCTTCCTGGTGATCACCGGTAAAGGGGCGGACACGGCGAACGCCCGGCCGATCACGGCCGACATCGGCCAGTACATCAAGTACGTCCCCCCGAAGCTGTCGTTCGACCTCCAGCCGCTGGCCCTGACTCTGGCCGGGCTGTTCGCCCTGCTCGGGATCGGCCAGCCGTTCGCCGCCAGCCTGGCCAAGGTGCGGATGCGGCGGGTGGTGGCCCTGTCCAAGCTCGGGTTCAAGGAGGCGGTCCGCAGCCGGCTGTTCTGGGTGTTCCTGGTGTTCATCCTGCCGTTCCTGTTCCCGGCCAAGTGGTTCTTCCCGATCAAGCCGGAGGACGAGCTGCGGAGCTGGGTGGCCGTCACCTCCCTGTTCATGAACCTGCTGCTGCTGCTGCCGGCCGTCCTGCTGGCCGCGTTCAGCATCCCGAACGACATCAAGAACCAGAACATCTACACGGTGCTGACCAAACCGGTCGAGCGGTTCGAGATCGTGTTCGGCCGGTTCGTCGGGTACACGTTCCTGATGACCCTGGCCCTGGCCGGGATGACCGCCCTGAGCTGGGGCATCATCCGGTTCGGCACGACCCTGGACGCGAAGGCCCAGGAGGAGACGTTCAAGGCCCGGGTGCCGCTCCGCGGGGAGCTGCGGTTCGCCTCCCGCAAGGGGGACAACATCGAGGGGACGAACGTCGGCCGGGAGTTCGACTACCGCCGGTACATCGGCGGCGACCCGACCACCAGCCAGCGGGCCGTGTGGGGGTTCCGGTCGGTCCCGTCGTCGCTCACCGCCGCCGGCCGGGACAGCGTGCCGATCGAGTTCACCTTCGACATCTTCCGGATGACCAAGGGGGAGGAGAACCGGGGCGTGGACCTGACCGTCCGGGTGACGAGCTGGCAGTGCCCGCAGAAGCCGCCGGCCGAGCCGCGGGAGGGGAGCTGGCAGTGGGCGGACAAGGCCAAGGAGGCGGAGTACCAGAAGGAGGCCGCCGAGCTGGTCCGCGGGCTGCCCGGGATGACCGGCCAGCAGGCGAGCAACCCGGCCGCCGTCCTGGCCCTGGCCCGGCCGGAGCAGAAAGAGGTGTGGAAGGTGGTGAACACCCTGGCGGAGAAGTACGGGTACTTCGAGGTCCAGGGGAAGGAGATCTTCGACTACCACCCGGACAGCATCGACGTGCCGGCCGGGCTGTTCCGGTACGCCGCCCAGGGGGAGCCGAAGGCGGACGGCGGGGCCGTCCCGCCCCGGGTGACGGTCGCGGTCAAGTGCAACAGCCGCGGCCAACTGCTCGGGATGGCCGAGCCGGACCTGTACCTGCTCGAAGGGGAGCGGACGTTCGACGAGAACTACTTCAAGGCGGCGGTCGGGCTGTGGTGCCGGGTGGCCCTGATCATCGGGCTGGCGGTGGTGTGCAGCACGTACCTGGCCGGGGTGGTGTCGTTCCTGGTCGCCGGCCTGCTGTTCCTGGCCGGGTACTTCTCCGACCACATCGCCGACCTGGCCAGCGGGCACAGCTTCGTCGGCGGCCCGTTCCGGGCGATGAGCCAACTGCTGAAGGCCGAGCAGGCGACCGCCCAGGCCGACCCGAACAGCGCCCTCACTGGGGCCATCGGGGCCGGCGACCAGGGGTTCGCGTGGATCGTCCGGCGGTTCGTGAACATCGTCCCGGACGTGTACTCGTACTCCTGGAGCGGGTACCTGTCGGAAGGGTTCAACGTGCCGATCGAGGGGCTGGTCATGAACCTGGTGGTGACGACCGGGTACCTGCTCCCGTGGCTGATCCTCGGGTACTTCCTGATGCGGTCCCGCGAGGTGGCGGCGTAACGAGTCACCCACGCCCGCCCGCTGTGACGGGCGGGCGTGGATTTTTGTAGGGTGCGTTGAGGCTCTGTGAAACGCACCGCGGGACTCCCGCCCTTGCGGTGGGGTCGTTGCGGGCCCGGTGAATTTCGCGTGCAAAGCCACGCTCCACGCACCCTACACCAGAGCTAATCGTCCGTCGGAGCCGTCTGTCATGGCCAACCCGATCCAGCAAGCGTCCGTCCGCCGCAAGGCGGCCTACCTGCTCGCCATCCTGGCCCTGTTCACGGTCAGCATCTTCTGGCGGGGGAAGCTGGCCGTCCCGTTCGCCAACCAGGTGGCCGCCTCCCGGTGGCTGACCGACCGGGCGGTCCTGGCCCGGGCGGAGAAGCTGGACCTGCGGGAGCTGGACCAGGGGGATCCGGAGATCCTCGGGTCGGCCCTGCGACTCGGGCTGACCGGCTCCCGCGGGCTGGTCGTCACCGTCCTGTGGAAGACGGCCATCGACAAGCAGGCCCGGAACGAGTGGCACGAGTTCGAGATCGCCGCCCGGACCGTCACCCGGCTGCAGCCGAACTTCATCACCCCGTGGCTCTTCCAGAGCTGGAACATCTCTTACAACGTGTCCGTCGAGAACGACAAGCTCGGGGACATGTACTTCTACATCGCCCGCGGGATCGAGTTGTTGGCCGAGGGCGACCGGCTGAACACCAAGACCCTGCGGGACGAGGACGGGCGGCCCGGCCGGGTGGTCGGCTCCCCGGACCTGCGGCACATGATCGGGTTCTACTACCAGAACAAGTTCGGGGTGTCGGACAAGGTGCAGACGCTCCGCTGCCTGGCCCAGCTCAGCGGCATCCCCCCGGCGGAGCGGTCCGCCCAGCGGGACGCGGCCGGGCGGCTGCTCGCCCTGCCGCTGAGCGTCCAGGGGCAGGGGATCAGCCCGGTCGAGTTCCGCAAGTTCTGCGAGAAGAACCCGCAACTGGTCCGCCGGCTGCGGACCCGGCTGAACCTGGCCACCCCCGAGGAAGTGGTCCAGTTCCTGGCCGACAACGAGCGGGTGCCCAGCCTGTACAAGAACGCGACCGAGCTGGCCGACCCGGCCGACCAGTTCCCGGTCCTCCCGCCGGAGGAGTACTTCCGGGAGGGGGCGGACGAGTACGCCGTCCTGCGGAGCGGGCAGCTCAGCCGGCCGGTGGACGACACGTTCGACGCGTTCCACGCCGCCCGCGCCTGGTTCGGGTACTCGTGTACCGTCGTCCCGCCGGGCAAGACCGACCGGAACGGCCAGCCGCTCCCGTGGGCGTCCCCCCGGCCGACCGAGTACGACCAGTTCAAGTACCGGGTGCCGCGGGCGCCGGCCCTGATCGTGTTCCGCCAGCAGCCGGCCCGTGCCCAGACGTACCTGGCCGAGCGGCTGGCCAAGGAGGGGTGGTTCGACGAGACCAGCGGGTGGTCCCCGGACGACCGGGTGGGCGGGGCGACCGGGTGGTTCCCGCCGACCGCCGGCGGGGAGCCGGTGGTGCTCAAGACCCCGGCCACGGCCAAGGCCCAGTGGGACCGGGCGTGGCGGATGTGGAACCAACTGGGCGAGGAGACCGCCCTCCAGATGAGCGGGGAGCGGCTGGCCGCCCTGCGGGAGATGGCCCGCAAGGTGCCGGTCCCGATCGGGGTCATGCCCCCGCACTATTCCCCGGAGGAGCTGAAGGCCAACGACCTCACCCAGGACGACGTGGACGCGGGCCGGGCGCTGGTCTACCTGGAGCAGAACCGGAGCATCACCAACTTCGACTACTTCCTGTCGTCCACCGACGCCGAGCGGGACGACCTGACGGTCGCCGCCCGGAAGCTGCTGTGGGAGGCGGACCAGGCCCGGCAGAGCGCCGAGAACGCCCGGGCCGTCCGGCTGTACACCGCCGGGCTGGCCAAGTGGCGGGAGGTGCTCCGCAAGTACAAGCGGTTCCACCGGCCGGAGCGGAGCGACACGACCGAGGAGAGCACTTACGAGATGGAGATCGCCCTCATCTCGCTGCTCAAGGAGGACGGGGCGGTGCGGGCGCGGGCGGCCCGGGTGGCGGACGCCGCCCGGGCGGTCATCCCGGCCCTGCCGGACCTGGAGATGGGCAAGGCGGACATCCTCCAGGCGGTGGCCGAGGACGAGGCCGGCGCCCGGGTGGCGTCCGAGGCGCTGACCACCCTGTACCCGTCGTTCGGGCTGCTCACCCCGGAGCGGCGGGCGGCCCAGCGGGTGAACGCGGTGGCCGACACGACCGCCGCCCTGGGCGGGCCGTTGGCCGCCGACCCGGTCCGGGCGGTGGCCGTCCGCGGGCTGATCGAGAGCGAGTTCGGCTGGATGAAAGACCGCCGGGCGGAGCCGCAACTGGGGGCCATTCAGGACGACGACTACTGGGTCCGGCCGGGTCTGCGGGAATCGGTCAAGGGCCGGCTGGGGCTGATCCGGAAGGCGCCGACCGGAGAGGTGTCCGACCAGCCGACGGCGGACTCGGCCCAGCCCGTGTCGGACGCCCCGCCGATCCCGCCTGGCCGTAAACCCCGGCCCGAGGGGCAGTGACCGAGATGCAGATGGACAAGGTCGCGCTGGCGGTCCTGGCCCACCCGGACGACGCCGAATTCCTGTGCGCCGGGACGCTCATCCGGCTGGCCCGAGAGCACGGGTGGGCGGTCCACGTCGCCACCATGACGGCCGGCGACTGCGGCTCCGCGGAGTACGGCCCGGACGAGATCGCCCGCATCCGCCGGGCCGAGGGGGCGGCGGCGTGCGCCGCCGTCGGGGCCACGTACCACTGCCTGGAAGAGCGCGACCTGCGGGTGGTGTTCGGCGAGCGGCCGATGGAAAAGGTGTGCCGGCTGCTGAACGAGGTCCGGCCGTCGGTGGTGTTCACCCACAGCCCCGAAGACTACCACCTCGACCACGAGCAGACCAGCCACATCGTCCGGGCGGCGACCTTCGCGGCCCCGATCCCGAACTACCTGCACCGCCCCGGGCACGCCGAGGCCGACCCGCCGCTGGCCCGCATCCCGCACCTGTTCTACTGCGACCCGCTCGAAGGCAAGGACCAGTTCGGCCGGCCGATCCCGCCGGCGTTCCGGGTGGACATCACGCCGGTGATCGACGACAAGGCCCGGATGTTGGACTGCCACGAGAGCCAGCGGGCGTGGCTGCGGAAGCACCACGGGGTGGACAGCCTGGTGCAGTCGATGCGGGAGTGGTCGGCGAGCCGCGGCGCGGAAGCGGGGGTGGCGTTCGCCGAGGGGTTCCGCCAGCACCTCGGGCACAGCTACCCGCAGGGGAACGTGCTGGCGGAATTGCTTGGCCGTTAGCGGCTGAACCCTACTGCATGCCGAGGCTGTTATGGCCGGACTTGCAGGGAAAACTTGTGCCGTATGTGACAGCACGATCAGTGGCCCGCGGGACGGCGCCTACTGTCCGGCTTGCGAGCGTCCGGTCCACATCACCTGCGCAAAACCGCACGGGGAGGTAGGGGCAGGCTGCCGTCGGTGTGGAGCCGCGCGGTTCCCCAAGGTGGACGACGAGCAGAAGGCCGAAGCGGAGCGGCGGGCCGCTGAAGTCCGAACAATCGGCCGGACAAAGATAGTCGGCGGGCTGGTCATAATGGCTGCCGCCTTGGGTGGGACACTCTTTTCGCTCCTCCTCTTGGGCGGGAGCGGGCTGGGCTATACGGTCGCCGGGGTGCTGGCCGCTGTCGGGATCGTGGCCGCGGGTTGGAGAGAGTGGAGTCAAACGGCAGCAGACGATTTTCGGAAACCGCCTGCGGATGGGTCTGGCTGAGAAGACGATGTAGGGGGAGGAGTGTCCCGTCCCGGACGCACCACATTGGAAACTGATGCCCGCGGTTCACACCCAAACCCGAACCCCGCCCGCCACTTCCACCTCCTTGACACGTCCGGACCGGCCCCGTAAATAAGACAGTTCTAAGCCTCGTTGGAATCCTCACAACCGGCCGACCCGCCCGGGTACGATCCACACGCCCTGGGCCGGACCCCCGTAGTCCCTCATCGGACGTCACCGCGCATGACCCCCGCCGACCCGACGCCCACCCCGGAAACCACCCCGGCCGCCGAACCGCAACCGGCTCCGGTCGCGGAAACCCCGCCGCCGGAGCAGCCGCAGGTCGCGCTACCGTCCCATGAGGCGGCGGTGCCCGCCCTGCCGGCGGCGGTCGAGGAGCCGCTCGGGGCCGCCCCGGTCGCCCAGGCGCCGGCCCTGCCGCCGCAGCCGGTCCCGCAGGTGCCGCCGGCCCCGCAGTCGCACGACCTGAGCCGGATCGCCCAGGACTTGCAGATCCGCAAGGCCCAGGTCGAGGCGGTGGTCCAACTGCTCGACGACGGGAACACGGTGCCGTTCATCACCCGGTATCGGAAGGAGCGGACGGGCGGGCTGGACGAGGTGTTCCTCCGCCGCATCCAGGACCGCATCCAGCACCTCCGCGACCTGGCCGCCCGCAAGCAGACCATCCTCCGCAGCATCGCCCTCCAGGGGAAGCTGACCGACCAACTGACCGACACCATCCTCCACGCCGAGCACCCGAAGCGGCTGGAAGACCTGTACGCCCCGTACAAGCAGAAGAAGCGGACCCTCGCCACCGAGGCCAAGGAGCGGGGGCTGGAGCCGCTGGCGCTGGCCATCTGGAACCGCGACCCGGCGGTCGAGAAGCTGGACGAGGTGCTCCCGGGGATGGTCGACCCGTGGAAGCAACTGCACGACGTGAACGACGTGCTGACCGGGGTCCGGCACATCGTCGCCGAGATCATCGCCGAGTCGGCCGACGTGCGGGGGCCGATGCGGGCGTTCTACTGGGACACCGCCGTCCTGGTGACGACCAAGGTGGAGACGGTGCCGGACGGGAAGGGGACCGAGTACCGGGACTACTTCAACTTCAAAGAGCCGGTCCGGCTGATCCCGCCGCACCGGGTGCTGGCGGTCAACCGCGGGGAGCGGGAGTCGATCATCCGGCTGCGGGTCGACTACGACAAGGAGATCGCGAAGCGGGTCGCCCTGGACAACCTGCCGCTGGCCGACCACCCGCACCGGGAGGTGCTGCTGCCGGCCGTGGACGACGCCCTCGACCGGCTGCTCATGCCGAGCCTGGAGCGGGAGGCCCGCCGCGAGCTGACCGAGCACGCCCAGGACCACGCGGTGGACATCTTCGCCCGCAACCTGAGCAGCCTGCTCATGCGGCCGCCGCTGGTCGGCAAGCGGGTGCTGGCCATCGACCCCGGCCAGCGGACCGGGTGCAAGCTGGCCGTCCTCGATGAAACGGGGGCGCTGCTGGAAGACGCGGTCATCTACCCGCACCCGCCGCAGAAGAAGCCGGCCGAGGCGAAGCGGAAGCTGGAGCAACTGATCCGCAAGTACCAGACGCCGGTCATCGCCATCGGCAACGGGACCGCCTGCCGGGAGACGGAAACCCTAGTGAGCGAGCTGCTGGCCGAGTTCGAGGCCCGGCGGCTGAACCCGCCGCCGGCCGAGTCGCCGATCCCGCCGGTGACGGCCGCCACCGACGCGCCGGCCGAGCCGGCCCCGCCGGCCGCCCCCGCCGAGACGGTCGCGGTCGGCCACCCGGCGGAGACGGTCAGCGTCGCCGCCCCGGCCATCACCTTCGCCGAGACGACGCTGGTCCCCGGGGTCGGGGCCGGGGAGACGGCGGTCGTCACCGCCGCCCCGGCGGACGCCCCGCCGGCCGAGTCGGCGGTGGTGCAAAGCCCGGCCGTCCTGCCGCCGCCCGCCCCGGCCAAGCCGGCCGACCCGCCGATCAGCCTGGAGGGGCTGCCGGAGCCGCCGGCCGACATCGTGTACGTGATCGTCAACGAGGCCGGGGCCAGCGACTACTCCGCCTCCCCGGTGGCCAAGGAGGAGTTCCCCAACCTGGACGCCACCACCCGGGGGACTGTCTCCATCGGTCGCCGGCTGCAAGACCCGCTGGCCGAACTGGTGAAAGTGGACCCGCAGCACGTCGGGGTCGGGCTGTACCAGCACGACGTCCGGCCGAAGTACCTGAAGCAGTCGGTCGAGACGGTGATCGAGTCGTGCGTGAACGCGGTCGGGGTGGACCTGAACACGGCCAGCGTCCCGCTCCTGCGGCACGTGTCCGGGTTGAACCAGCTCGCCGCCCGGGAGATCGTCCAGTACCGCCAGCAGCACGGGGCGTTCAAGACCCGGGAGCAGTTGAAGAGCGTCCCGCAGATGGGCGAGGCGCGGTTCACCCAGGCGGCCGGGTTCCTCCAGGTCCGCGGCGGGGACGACCCGCTGGACAACACCTGGGTCCACCCGGAGAGCTACGGCATCGCCCGGCAGGTGCTCGCCGAGTTCGGGTTCACCCCCGAAGACCTGCGGGACCGGGACAAGCTCCAGCAGTTCCGGGAGAAGATCCGCGGCACCCACCCGGGCGAGGTGGCCCAGAAGCTGGGTGCCGGCGAGCCGACCGTGTGGGACATCTACGACGCCCTGGCCAAGCCCGGCCGCGACCCCCGGGAGGACCGGCCGGCTCCGATCTTCCGCAAGGGCGTACTCAACCTGGAAGACCTGAAGCCGGGGATGGAGCTGAAGGGCGAGGTGCTGAACGTCGTCGACTTCGGGGCGTTCGTGGACGTCGGGCTGAAGGACAGCGGGCTGGTCCACATCAGCCAGATGGCCAACCGGTACATCAAGTCCCCGTATGACGTGATCGCCGTCGGGGACGTGGTGAGCGTGTGGGTGATGGGAGTGGACCCGGACCGCCGGCGGGTGTCCCTGAGCATGATCCCGCCGGGGGGCGAGCGGCGGCCGCCGGAGCGGCCCCGCCAGCAGGACCGCCCGCCCCGGGCCGAGCGGCCACAAGGCCCGCCTCAACAGCAGCGGGAGCGGTCGCCGCAACCGCCGGCGCACGCCGACCGGCCGGTCGGCCAGCGGCCCGGGTTCGCCCCCCGGCCGCAGGGCCAGCCGCAAGGGCAGGGGGGGCGGCCCGGGTTCGCTCCCCGACCCGGCGGGCAAGGCGGCGGCCCGCGGCCGCGCGGTCCCGGTGCGCCGGGCTGGCGGTCCAGCCCGAAACCGCCGCCGGCCCCGGGCGAAGCCGCCCCGGCCGCTGCGGGCCAGCAGCCGGCAGCCGAGGCTCCGGCCGCGCCGCCCCCGCCGGCCAAGAAGCCGCCCCGGCCGAAGTCCGCACCCAAGCTGTCCGACACCCAGAAGACGGGCAAGGAGCCGGTGTACTCGTTCGCCCAACTGGCCGCCCTGCTGACCACCAAGAAAGAGGACGAGTCGAAGCCGGCCGATTCGCCCCCGCCGGCCGACCCGCCGGCGGCCGGCTGATCGCCTCAAAAGCCGGGGGGCGTGTGGGCCCGTCTTACCCGCACGCCCCCGGCTCGCCTCACCTCCGCACGCCCGGCCGCGATTTTCCCGGCGCCGGCACCGGCCCTGCCCTAAAATGTGGTATGGCCTGAACCGGCCTCGCCCGTTCCTGGGTTCGCCCGCCCACCGAAGGACGCGGAATGCCGCCCCCTCCCACCGACCGGTCCCCTGTCCCTCCGCCCCCGGCCCCGCCCCGGCGGGGCAGCCCGCTGATCCCCGGCGGGTGGCTGCTGCTCGGCCTGCTGGCCGCCGCGGCCGTCGTCCTGCTCATGCTGGACACCACCCGCACCATCACCTACATCCCGGACTTCACCCGGCTGGCCGACCAGGGGCAGATCAAGAAGCTCACCCTGATCGGCAAGAACCGGGCGATCGGCGAGGTGCGGGAGCCGGCCGCCGAGGCGGTCAAGGGGCTGAAGCTGACCGGCGGCAAGTTCGCCGTCACCCTCCCCCAGATGGACAGCCAGAAGGACTTCATCGACGAGCTGCTGCGGAAGGACCGCCGGCACCGGGAGGCGCTCAAGCAGGTGAACCCGGACGACAAGACCGAGGAGCTGGTGATCGACCCGCAGGACGACCCGTACCCGCTCCTGGCCCCGTTCGTCTGGGTGGTGCTGCCGCTGGTCCTGTTCGCCGCCTTCTTCGCGTTCGTCATCCTGCCCCGGGTCCGCGACCCGGTCGGCGGCGGGTTCCTGAACAGCTACATCCGCAGCCCGGCCAAGCGGTACGAGAAGACCCGCGGGCGGATCACGTTCGAGGACGTGGCCGGCATGGAGGGGGCCAAGCGGGAGCTGACCGAGATCGTCGACTTCCTCAAGACCCCGGACAAGTTCACCCGGCTCGGCGCCCAGGTGCCCAAGGGGGTGCTGCTGGTCGGCCCACCGGGGACCGGCAAGACGCTGCTCGCCAAGGCGGTCGCCGGGGAGGCGAACGTCCCGTTCTTCAGCATCAACGGGAGCGAGTTCATCCAGATGTTCGTCGGGGTCGGGGCCAGCCGGGTCCGCGACCTGTTCCGTACCGCCAAGGACGCCGCCCCGTGCGTGGTGTTCATCGACGAGATCGACGCCGTCGGCCGGATGCGGGGGGCCGGGGTGGGCGGCGGGTCGGACGAGCGGGAGCAGACGCTCAACCAGATCCTGTCCGAGATGGACGGGTTCACCCCGGCCGAGACGGTGATCGTGCTGGCCGCCACCAACCGGCCGGACGTGCTCGACGCCGCCCTCCTGCGGCCGGGCCGGTTCGACCGGCACGTGACGGTGGACCGGCCGACCTGGCAGGGCCGGCTGGCCATCCTGAAGGTGCACACCCGGAACAAGCCGCTGGCCGACGACGTGGACCTGGAGCGGGTGGCCCGGGGGATGATCGGGATGAGCGGGGCGGACCTGCGGAACCTGTGCAACGAGGCCGCCCTGGAGGCCGGGCGGGCGAACCGGAACATCATCACCCAGAAAGACTTCGACGCGGCCGGCGACCGGGTCCGGCTGGGGCTGCGGCGGGACGAGACGTTCACCGACGAGGAGAAGCGGCGGACCGCCTACCACGAGGCCGGCCACGCCCTGTGCGCCTGGCTGGAGCCGAAGGCCCACACCCTCGACCGGGTGAGCATCGTCCCCCGCGGGCGGACCGGCGGGGTGACGCTGTTCAGCCCGAACGAGGACCGGATGGACCGGTCGTACTCCGAGTTCATGGCCGACCTGGTGGTCGGGCTGGGCGGGCGGGCGGCCGACCGGCTGGCGTTCGGCGAGCCGATGTCCGGGGCGATCGGGGACATCCAACAGGTCACCCGGCTGGCCCGGCGGATGGTGACGGCGTTCGGCATGAGCGACCGGCTCGGGCCGGTGTACTACCGGCACGGGGAGGAGCACGTCTTCCTGGGCAAGGAGATCCACGAAGGCCGGGACTTCAGCGAGGGGACGGCCCGGATCATCGACGAGGAGATCCAGCGGATCGTGGCCGACGCCCTGTCCCGGGCGGAGAAGCTGCTGACCGAGAACCGGGCGTCCCTGGACCGGATCGCGGAAGCCCTCCTGGTCCACGAGGAGTTGGACCGGGAAGAGGTGAGCAAGCTGCTGGCCGGGGTGCCGATCGCCGAGCTGCGGAAGCCGCCGCCGGCCCCGGCCGCCCCGCCGCCGGCCCCGGCCGCCGAGCCGGCCCCGGACCCGGCCCCGGTCCCCCGCCCCGGCATCGCCTTCGGCGGGGCGTAGCCGCCGGGTGGGCGAAAGATGGGGTTGCAATCCCCGGCCGGTTTCGCCCACAATCCCCCGCCCATGACTCCGCGGGGCGCACCGATGCGGCCCCGCATGACGATGGACCGGCACGGATGCGGCTCTACACACTACTCCTCCTCGCCGGCGTCGGCTGGGCGTTCTGGCCGACCCTCGCCTTCCTGGCCGACAAGTGGGCCAGCGACCCCCAGTACTCCCACGGGTTCCTGGTCCCGCTGTTCTCCGGGTACCTGCTCTGGCTCGCCCACAAGGCCGGCCGGCTGACCTTCGGCCCGCCCCGGCTCGGGCTGGCGGCCGGGGTGCTGGGCGTGGCGATCCTGGCCCGGGCGGCGGCCGGCGGGCTGATGTTCCACCCGCTGGACGCGGCCGCCCTGCTGCTGTCGCTCGCCGGACTGGCGCTCGCCGCCGGCGGGTTCCCGCTATTGAAGGTGTGCGGGCCGGCGATCCTGTTCCTGGTGTTCATGGTCCCGCTCCCCTACGAGATCGAGCGGAACGTCGGCGGGCCGCTCAAGGAGGTGGCCACCGTCGGCAGCACGTACCTGCTCCAGACGCTCGGCCTGCCGGCCGTCCCGGAGGGGCACGTCATCTGGATCGACGAGGTGCCGCTCGGGGTGGTGGACGCGTGCAGCGGGCTGAAGATGCTCATGACCTTCGCGGCGTTCGCCGTCGGGGCGGTGCTGCTGCTGGACCGCACCCGGTTCGAGAAGCTGATGGTGCTGGCCGGGATCGTGCCGATCGCGGTGGTGACGAACGTGCTGCGGATCACCGCCACCGGGGTCGCCCACACCCTGACCGCCAACAAGGACACCCTCCACTTCCTGCACGACCTGCACGGCTGGCTGATGATGCCGGCCGGGCTGGGGCTGCTGGCCCTCCAGTTGTGGTGCCTGGGCCGACTGGTGGTGAAAGAGGAGCGGCAGCCGTTCGCCCCGCTGCGGCCGGCGTTCGCGTGAGACGGACGACCTCGCTCGGTGTAGGGCGGGTCAAGCCGGCTTTGCGGCGCCGACCCGCCGCGAACGGCAACGAGCGATTGCCACTCCGGCGGGTCGGCGCCGCAAAGCCGGCTTGACCCGCCCTACGACTGCGACGGATCGCGGTGACGGACCATCGACCCCTGCCGGCAAGGATGCCAGCCATGACCGCCCCTGCCACCACCGCCTCTGCCGCCCCGCCCACCCGGCGGCTGCCCCGGCCGCCCGCCGGCCGGCCCCGGCCCGCCAGGAGCCGCCGGCCGCCGGGCCGATGGTGCTGACGTACCTGCGGCTGCACTGGCTGATGATCCTCGGGTGCGGGCTGCCGCTCGGGGCGGTGCTGGCCTACGTCGTGTACTCCCTCCTGCCGGTCAAGTACGAGTCGTACGCGCTGCTCCAGGTGCAGTCGGCCCCGTCGGTGATCGCCGCCCAGCCCGGGCCGAACCAGACGGCCACCGCGTTCGCCGTGTACGTCAAGACGGCCACCCAGGTGATGCGGTCCGAGTTCGTCCTGAGCAAAGCCCTCAGCGACCCGACGTACAAGATCAGCGGCCTGCCCACCATCGCCGAGCAGAAAGACCCGCTCCGGTTCCTGGAAGAGAAGCTGGACATCAAGGCGTCCGAAGGGTCCGAGGTGATCCGGATCAGCCTGGAGGGGGACCGGCCGGACGACATCCGCAAGATCGTGGACGCGGTCAAGGACGCCTACTACCTGGAAGTCGTGGAGAAGGAGATCAAGACCAAGGCCGCCCTCAAGGAGAAGGTCGAGTCGGTGAAGGCGAACATGGAGGGCCGGCTGAACGCCCGGGCCGGGATCGACGCCGCCCGCAAGCCGGACGGCGGCCTGACCGCCCCGGTCCAGCCGCTGGCTCCCACCGCCCTGCCGCCGGCCGTCACCGACCCGGCCGGCGGGATGGTCCAGACCGGCAACCTGGTCCCCGCCCCGGCGGCCGCCGTCACCGCGGCGGCCACGGCACTCGTCCAGTCGGACGCCTTCCGCCGGGAGAAGGTCGGCCAACTGATGGCCAAGATCGACACCAAGACCGAGGCGCTGGAACGGTACCCGGCTGCCATCAAGGAGAAGCAGCAGGACATCGCCGCTCTGAAGAAGCTGTTCGAGGAGGTGAAGAACGCCCCGATCCCGGCCGTACTCGTGGCCGCTGTCGAGAAAGACCCGGACGTGGTCCGCAAGCTGAACGAGGAGTCCCACTACCGGCGGGAGTACGAGTTCCTGCGGCGGAAGCTGGCCGACCCGAACGCCCCGGGCGTCCAGCAGATGCTGGTCGCCGCCGACAAGGCCAAGGCCGAGGCGGATAAGCTGAAGCGGGAGAAACTGGCCCTGGCCGACGGCGGCAAGCGGGAGGCCGACCTCCGCCTGCTGTCGGACAAGCTGGCCGACGCCGTCCGGTATCTGAACCGGCTCCAGGAGATGGCCCAGATCGACGCCAAGCAATTGGACGACGCCAAGAAGCTGCTCGCGCAGATCCCGCCGGAGCCGAAAAAGGACGAGCTGAAAAAGCCGAGCATCGACCCGCAGAACACCGACCTGCTGACGATGGACACCATCTACGCCCGGACGGCCGCCCAGCTCCTGCAGTTGGAGCTGGAACTGCAATCCCCGCCCCGGGTGCGGAAGCTGCAGGCGGCGTCCACCCCGTCGCAGAAAGACCCGAAGAAGCAGATCATCGCCACCGTCGCCGCCGGCCTGCTCGGGTTCGCCCTGGTCGGTCTCGGCGTCGTCCTGACCGAGACCCGGGCCAAGCGAGTCTGCTCGCTCACCGAACTGGCGAGCGTCGGCTCGACCCCGGTGGTCGGGGTGATCCCGTGGCAGCCGGACGGCAGCACCGCCCGCGACCCGGTCAAGCGGGCGGACGCGGCCGAGGCGGTGGACAAGCTCCGCGGGTCGGTCGTCCAGGCGTGGCTGAGCAAGGGGGCGAGTACCATCGCCGTCACCAGCCCGCTCGGGGACGAGGGGCGGTCGTTCACCGCGTTCAGCCTGGCCGGGTCGCTGGCCGCCGCCGGGTACAAGACGCTGCTCGTGGACTTCGACCTGCGGAACCCGTCCCTGCACCCATACGCCGGGGTGCCGAACGAGCACGGCGTCTGCGAACTGCTCCGCGGCGAGACCGACCCCCGGCAGGCGATGATCGTGCTGCCGAACGGGATGACCTTCGTGCCGGCCGGGGTGTGGTCCGAGGAGACCCGCAAGACGGCGGTCGGCGGCCGGCTGGAGGTGCTGCTGGCCCGGCTGCGGGACCAGTTCGACTGCGTCATTCTGCACGGCCACGCCCTGTTGACGGTCGCCGAGTCGGTGGAAGTGGCCCGCCGGTGTGACGGGGTGCTGCTCTGCACCCTGTACCGAGAGACGCGACTGCCGTTGCTCAAGCGGGCCGCCGACCGGCTCACGACGATGGAAGTGCCGCACGCCGGTATCGTGTACCTGGGCGCGACTTCGCAAGAAGCGTTGTGTTAACCAGTTACGTCTTCCGGTCGTTATAACCGGACTTTCGGGAACTATTGTCTCGCCCCGTGCCTCAGAGTTTTAATCCCATGCGAACTCACGGGCTGTTGTTGTGCTTCGTCTTGATCGCCGCTGGGGCGGCCGTGCACGGAGCGGCGACGCATCGTTGGGAGACCGTAACCCCGTCCGACGGGGTCGCCGGCCGGCTGCACGCCCACGTCCTTCGGCTGGGTGATCTGGCCGCCGAGGAGATCCCGAACGACCTGCCGCTGAAAGAAAAGAGCATCGCCACCAGCCGGCGGTACACCTCGCCGTCCGGGAACTTCTGGACGGTCGTGTCGGTCATCACCGGGCCGCCCGGCGCGGTGGCGACCCACACCCCGGACGTGTGCTACCCGAGCAGCGGGTACAAGACCGTGCGCGGACCGATCCGGGAGACGGTCGATTTGCCCGGTGGCGGCACCGCGACCTACTATGTCGCCGATTTCGAGAAGGCCACGGCCACCCGCACGGAGCGGCAGCGAGTACGGTGGGCGTGGTCGGTGGACGGCTCCTGGGGTGCCCCAGACCGCCCCCGGTTCCAGTTTCTCCGATTTTCGGACTTAGCGAAACTTTATATTGTTACCTCAACCCCGGACGACCCGGTAGGATCGGGTGAAGACTCACCGGCCGTCCGCCAGATGGTGGCTGCAACGTTCGCCCAGTACGCCGGGTTGTTCGCCGGCCGCTGACCCAGCGGGACGACTCTCCCCCACCCGGAACCGGAGGTTCCGGCCGAGCCGACCCCGACCGACGAGGACCGACTCGCTGATGAGCACCACGCTACCCCCGATTCCGACACCGCGGCCTGCTCCGACGAGGTCAACCGTGACTCGCCGCCCCCCCCACTTGGCCGCCCGCGGTTCGGCCCCGGTTGTCCCCCCGCCGGCCGCCGTCGCCCGGGCGGCCCGGCTGAAGGCGATCGTCGAGTACCCGCTGGCGGCCGTGCTGCTGGTTTTGCTCGCGCCGGTCATCGCGGTCGGGATGATCGCCGTCCGGCTGAACAGCCGGGGGCCGGCCGTCTACACCCAGAAGCGGGTCGGGCGGAACGGCCGGGTGTTCACCATCTACAAGCTCCGCACCATGTACCACGAGTGCGAGAGCATCACCGGCCCGCGGTGGAGCATGCCCGGCGACCCCCGGGTGACGCCGGTCGGGGAGGTACTCCGCACCCTGCACATCGACGAGTTGCCGCAACTGGTGAACGTGTTGAAGGGGGACATGAGCCTGATCGGCCCGCGGCCGGAGCGGCCGGAGATCGTGAAAGAACTCCGCAAGCTGGTCCCGGGGTACGACCGCCGGCACGCGGTCAAGCCGGGGATCACCGGGTTCGCGCAAGTGCATCTGCCGCCGGACAACGGGCTGCGGTCGGTCAAGAACAAGGTCGCCTACGACCGCTTCTACCTGCTCCGCAGCGGCCCGCGGATGGAACTAACCGTTTACTTCTGTACCGCCCTGAAGCTGCTCGGCGGACGGCGGCTGTACCGCCGTCCGCCGCGTCACCCGTCATAAGACTCAAAACGGCACGCGGATCACGCCGATCTGCGAGCGCGGATTTTCGCGGATAGGAATCAGATTTGGTTTGATCCGCGTGAATCCGCGCTCGGACGATCCGCGTCATCCGCGTGCCATCCCATCGGAGGCAGGGATGCCGTCCGTCACTGTCATCGTCCCGGTCCGCAACGAGGGCCGGTCGGTCGAGGGGACTCTGCGGTCACTGCTGACCCAGGAGTTCCCCGGCCGGTACGAGGTGATCGTCGCCGACGGCGGGTCGGACGACGACACCGTCCCGGTCGTCCGCCGGCTCCAGGGCGAGTTCGCCCACCTGAAACTGGTGTACAACCCGACCCGGTTCAGCAGCGCCGGCCGCAACGCCGCCGCCCGGCACATGTCCGGGGACTACGCGGTGGTCGTGGACGGCCACTGCCACGTCCCGGACCGGCACTACCTGCGGAACCTGGTGGTGGCGTTCGAGCGGAGCGGGGCCGACAGCCTCGGCCGGCCGCAGCCGCTGGACGTGCCGTCACCGACCCGGTTCCAGGCGGCGGTGGCCGTCGCCCGCAGCAGCCGTCTCGGCCACAACCCGGACTCGGACATCTTCTCCGACCAGGCCAAGTTCGTCCCGCCGCAGAGCACCGCCGTTGCCTACCGGCGGGAGGTGTTCCACACAGTCGGGCTGTTCGACGAGCGGTTCGACGCCTGCGAGGACGTGGAGTTCAACGAGCGGGTCCACCGGGCCGGGCTGAGCTGCTACTTCACCCCGGCGCTGAAGATCGTCTACCACCCGCGGAAGACGTGGATCACCCTGTTCAAACAGCTCGCCCGGTACGGCTGCGGGCGGGCGCGGCTGGCGGCCAAGCACCCCGGGTCGCTGACCCTGCCGGCCCTGGTGCCGCCGGTGTGGGTGGTGTGGCTGGCGGTCGGCGGCGTGCTGGCCGCGGTGCTGCCGTATGTCGGCTGGCTGTACCTGGCGTCCGTGGCCGTGTACACGGCGGCGATCCTCGGCATGTCGGCCTGGTTAGCCCGTGGTAAGCCGGTGGCGGTGGCGGCCCGGATCCCGGTCGTGTTCGTCGGCATCCACCTCGGTTTCGCGTGGGGGTTCTTGCGGGAGGTGTTCCGTAGGGTGCGTTGAGGCTCTGCGAAACGCACCGTCGGGACTGCATCCCCAAGGCGCTGTCGTTGCCGGGCTGGTGCGTTTCGTCGCAAAGCCTCCTCAACACACCCTACACCGGCCAGTGTCATGTAGGGTGCGTGGAGGCATTGCGCAACGCACCGGAGGACTTCACGCCAGCGTAGCCGCCGTTGCCGGGCTGGTGCGTTCCGGTCGCAAAGCCGCCCTCCACGCACCCTACAATGACGGCATGACCACCGTGCCCCCGCTGACCGTCGTCCGGGCCGACGGCTCCGCCGTCCCGCTCGCCGACCTGTTCCAGTCCGAGCACACGCTGCTCATCTTCCTGCGGCACCTGGCCTGAATCGCCTGCGTCGCCCACCTCGGGCAGGTGGAACGCAAGCGGGACAAGTTCCGGGCGGCCGGGTGCGGGCTGGTGGTGGTCAGCCAGGCCGCCCCGGACGTGCTCGCCTCATTCCTCAAGCGATACCCGAAGCCGTACCCGGTGGTCGGGGATCCGGACCGGGCGGCGTACCGGGCGTTCGGGCTGGAGCGGACCAGCCTGTTGAACATCCTCCGCCCGGACGTCCTGCTCATGTACCTGTGGCGGATGCTGACCGGCACCCGGGTCCGCGTCCCGTACCGGGGCGAGGACGTGATGCAACTGGGTGGGGACTTCATCGTGGACCGGGGCGGGCGGGTGGTGTTCGAGTACCGCAGCCGGGTGGCCACCGACCGGCCGGGTGTGGCCGCCCTGCTGGCCGCCGTCCCCCGGCCCGTCTAATGATGACAGTGACCCTGGTTGCCATCCCGCCCCCGACACCACCTCGTCCGCCGAGAGGACCGACCATGCGTTTCTTGCTCCCCCTGGCGCTGTTCGCCGCCGGCGCGGCCGCCGGCAACCCGCCCGACCCCGTGCCGGCCCGCGACCCGTACGACGCGGCCGTCCCGAACGAAACCCTGATGACCCCGGAGAAGGACACCGTCCCGGTCCGGTTCGTCACCCGCAACAGCAACCCGGCGGTGTGGGACAAGCTGCCCGGGTTCTGGACCGAGGGGGCGGAGGAGTTCGCCGACCCGTTGACCGGGGCCAAGACCGCCCGCCGGGTGGTGACGATCAAGGTGCCGCTCGGGCTGAGCCAGGCGCCTGTCAGCCCGGCCGAGAACCCGCTCACCCTGGCCAAGTGGGAGCTGGGCAAGCGGCTGTACTTCGACAAGACGCTGTCCAGCAACGGCACCGTGTCGTGCGCCACCTGCCACGACCCGGCCAAGGGGTGGAGCGACAAGTCCAAGACGTCGCTCGGGATCAACGAGCAGCTCGGCGGGATGAACGCCCCGACGGTTATCAACAGCGCGTACCACACGCTCCAGTTCTGGGACGGCCGGGCGGCGTCCCTGGAGGAGCAGGCCCAGGGGCCGGTCGGCAACCCGCTGGAGATGTTCGCCGGCAAGGGGGAGCCGTGGGAGGAGGCCGTCGCCCGGCTGCGGCGGAACCCGGAGTACGTGAGGCGTTCCAGCAGGTGTTCGGCCACCTGCCGACCCGGGACGCGGCGGCCAAGGCGATCGCCGCGTTCGAGCGGACCGTGCTCAGCGGGAACAGTCTGTACGACCGCGCCCAGGTGGCCATGCGGAAGCGGGCGTCCGAGGAGGAGGTCCGGCCGGAGATCGCTGCCGCCGACTACGAGGCAGTGTTGAAGGCGGCGGTGGCGGCCAAGGACGCCAACGCCCTGGCAGCCGTCGGGCTGACCGACGCCGGCCAGGCGGCCGACCTCGGCAAGCGGCTGGCGAACGGCCAGGTGCTGTACTTCGGCAAGGCCCGGTGCTCCAACTGTCACGTCGGGGACAACTTCTCCGACAACCAGTTCCACAACCTGGGGTGGGGGTGGAGAACGGCAAGCTGCCGGAGGCGGTCTGGGGGCGGTTCACCCGGCTGCCGACCGGGCACAAGGACGCCGGCCAGGTCGGGGCGTTCAAGACCCCCGGCCTCCGGGCGCTCGGGGACAGCGGCCCGTACATGCACGACGGCGGCGAGAAGACCCTGGAGCAGGTGGTCGAGTTCTACGACCGCGGGGGGAACGCGAACGAGTTCCTCAGCCCGAAGATGCGGGATCTGACCGCCGAGACGAACTACCTGAAAGCGGCCCGGGAGGGCAAGGAGAAAGACCTGTCCAAGCCGGCCGCGTTCACCCGCAGCGGCAAGCCGGTCATCCCGTTCAAGCTCGGGCTGACCGCCCAGGAGAAGGCGGACCTGGTGCTGTTCCTGAAGGCCCTGCAGGGCGACCCGATCGACCCGGTGGTCGCCGACCCGGCCCGGTTCCCGTCCGCCGCGGTGGGCCGGCGGCTAGACGTTCGTAGGCGAGCCGGGGGCGTCAGCCCCGGGTGAAGCTGCAAGAGCTTCACCCGGGGCTGACGCCCCCGCTCGCCGTTTCCATACCCTGTCCGGGTCCACCCCGGAGGCTTCCCGTGCCCGACCCGTTGCCGCCTTACGAACGCCGCGTCCTGGGCGTGCTGATCGAGAAGCAGAAGACGAGCAAGTCGGCCGACGCCTACCCGATGACGCTGAACGCCATCACCACCGGGTGCAACCAGAAGTCGAACCGCGACCCGGTGTACGAGCTGGACGAGGACACGGTCGAGGAGACGCTGGCCGCCCTCCAGAAGAAGGGGCTGGTGATGAAGATGACCGGCGGCCGGGCGGACCGGTTCCGGCACCTGTTGTATGAGGAGTGGAAGGCGACCAAGACGGAGATGGCGGTGCTGGCCGAGCTGCTGCTCCGCGGCCCGCAGTCCGAGGGCGACCTCCGCGGCCGGGCCGACCGGATGGAGGACATCCCCGACCTGGACGCCCTGCGGGCCATGCTGACGGCCCTCGCCGGGCGGGGGCAGGTGCTCTACCTGACCGAGCCGAACCGCCGCGGGACGGTGGTGACGCACGGCTTCCACACGCCGGACGAGCTGGAGCGGGGAGAAGGCCCGGCACGCCGGCGGGGCGGTCGCCGACGACGCCCGCCGCCCCCGCCACGGGCCGGGCTGGAGGCCCGGCTGGCCGAGGCGTTCGACGAGATCGCCCGGCTCAAGGAGCGGGTAACGAAGTTGGAGGAGCGGGCCGGAACTCATTCGTAGGGCGGGTCAAGCCGGCTCTGCGGCGCCGACCCGCCGGCGTCGCAAACGCTTCCTGCTCGCTCGGCGGGTCGGCGCGCAGAGCCGGCTTGACCCGCCCTACTTCTCCGCACCCGGCCCCGTCAGCGCCTTCGCCTCGACGCTCGGGCACCAGTGCCGCTCGATGTGCTTGATGACCAACTGCGTCCCCTCGTCGTGGCTGACGAACGGCCGCATCCGCGGGTTGTACATGGCGTCGGTCACGTCCCGCACCAGCAGGCAGTCCACCCCCCACCGCCGGAGCTGCTTGATGGCGAAGGTGCGGTTCAGCACGCACATGTTGGTGTGGACCCCCATCACGAACACCGTTTTGATCCCGTTCGCCTGCAGGACGTTCCACACCTCCGCCCCGCGGTCGGTGACGTAGTCGCGGGCGTCGTCCACCCGGATGGCGGCGTGCTCGCGGGTCCACGCCTTGCGGGTGGCCGGCTGCGGCAGGTCGTCGCACCCGCCGTCCGAGTCGTCGATCGGCAGCGGCGGGTCGGGCAGCGTCTTCGCCTCCGGCGGGGTCGCCTTCGGGGCCGCCATCGCCCGCTTCCGGGCCGGGTGGTCGGCGTAGAAGGCCATGCAGTCGGACGGGCAGTGGATGACCGTCATCCCCTGCTTGCGGGCCGCCTCGATCATCGGGGCGACCGCCTTGGCCAGGGTATCGCACCGCTTCGCCGCGGACCGGCACCAGTGGTCGTCCCACATGTCGCAGATGACGACTGCGGATTTGGCCGGGTCGATCTGCCGGGTCATCGTCACCGGCACGTCTTTCCCGTCCACCTCCTGGTGGGCGCGGCAGGTGACGGTGTAAGTCCGGCCCGGCGGCGGGTCGGCGGCCGGGGCGAGGGCTGCGAGGCCGACGACGGCCAAGGCGACGAGGCGGGGAGGGGTCATAGGAACCTCTGGTGGGACGGCCCGAGCGTACCCGCGATCGGCCGGTGGATCAATCGCCCGGAAACGACCGGGCCGCAGTGGGGAACCACCGCGGCCCAGCGCCTGATTGGGGGGCAGTCAGTTTGGGTTAGTTAGTTACAGCTGCTGCAGCCGCCCTTGCGGCCGGCGAACAGCCGGGCGAACAGCCCCTCTCGCTTGTGCCCGCAGCTAGAATCGCAGGCGACGGTGGAGGTATGGCCGCAGACCGCAGCGTAACCGCAACCGGTGCCGCAGCCACTGGAGCAATGATGACCGCAGCCCGTGCCGCAATGCGGAGTGTGGCTGCAATTCGGGGTGCAGGGGTGGTGGTGGCAGTGATCGCAAACCCAGACCTTCTTCTTGACCGTGACCCACTTGCAGACGCAGGAGTCGACATCCTCCTCAACCCAGACGCACTCCCAGACCTTGACCTTATCCTTCTTGTCGATGTAGTCGCAGAGGATCACGTCGATGCTCTTCTTGACCAGATGGCATTCACACTCCATCCGGTGCCCCTTGTGGACAACGGGAACGCACCGGCAGACTTCCACTTCCGTGTTCTTAATGACTTGCCGGTATTCGCAAATTCGCTTCTTCACGATGTGCTTGACCGGCACACAATGCTGGTGACAGACGTGGTGGCAAAGACTGATCCCGCAGGATAGCCCACAGCCACTGACCGTACCACATGGGGAGCAGGGCATCGGGCAGCACTGGTAAGTGCAGACCTCGACATCGATGTCACGATAACACGGCTCGCAGACGACGACCTGCCGCGGTTCTTTCACACACTTCCACTCGTAGGTGATGTACTCGCAAGGCTTCTGCACCCACTTGCACTCGTTGCACCAGATGTCCTGCTTACCAGGCTTCTGAATGGCGACTTTGTAGGTGATCTCCTTCTCGACTTGCACGAGTCGTTGGACCTTGGCCTTCACCTTGGTCGGGACGCACTGCAGCTCACAGACTTCGATCTCTTTCTCGACGCAGTGCGGTCCGGGGAACGGACCCGGGTGGGGGTAGCACCCCGGATCGCACGGGGTCACCGGGACACACCCACTGTGACTGGCACTTGCGACACCACAGTTCGACCCACCACCGCCTCGAAGCCGGCCCCCGAACGCCGCCGCATCGGCAGTGGTGGTGACAAGAATCGCCAGCGACCCGAGGACCGCGGCTGCGAACACACGACGCTTCATCATGAGTCTCCGCAGGAAACAGGGTACGGCCTGACCAGGGGAGCCGTCGTGGCGGACCGGATCGGCCTTACGAGTCCACGCAGGGGGAGCATCTTGCCTCACCTGCCGAAACATCAGTGCCCTCAAGAATAGATAGTTGCACAGAAGCCGACAACAAAAACCCCGGCAGACTACGCAAATTTTCCAGTTTGACAGATTGCCGAGCTGGGAGGTTCTTCCGGACCGTAGCGAGCGACCCGGCGGCCGGGTAAGATTCCCCGGCTTGTCCGGGTGGTTCTGGACCGCCTGACAAGTTGACTTTACCCGCGGAGAGTGTCCATGACTTCCCCCAGACTGCCCAACCTGCTCGCCTTCCTGACGGCGGGCCTGCTTTCCGCCCCGGCCCCGGCGGCCGATGAGGGCTGGATTCAACTCTTCAACGGCAAAGACCTGTCCGGCTGGTTCCTTCCGGCCCCGCCGCAGGGGTTCACGACCGTCCGGGCGGAGAAGAAGGGGGGCAAGACGGTCGCCCTGATCGGCACCCAGGAGAAGGGTGGCACGGATGTGGTCATGTGGCGGGTGGAGGACGGCCTGCTGGTCGGTGGCGGGCCGATGACCCACCTGTTCCACGAGCGGGGGGACTTCGACGACTTCCACCTGAAGGTGGTGGTGAAGATCAACGACAAGGGGAACAGCGGCATCTTCTTCCGGTCGGGCGTCCGGCTGGGGGTGCCGCGGGGGTTCGAGGCTCAGGTGAACGCCACCCACGGCGACCCGGTCAAGTCCGGCAGCCTGTACCCGAACGGCGAGTTCGGGATGGACAAGTACCGGAAGGAGAACTGCGTGATGAACAAGGCCGGTCACGGGCCGGACGAGTTCTTCACCGAGGAGGTGATCTGCGAGGGGCCACGCATCCGGATCCTGGTGAACGGCAAGCAGACGGTCGATTGGACCGACCCCGGCAACGACCCGAAGCGGGACTTCAAGCGGGGCCACATCGCCGTCCAGGCCCACGACCCGGGGTCGGTGATGTCGTTCAAGAGCATCGAGATTAAGCCGCTGAAGAAGTGACGCCGGACCGCCCCGGGATAAAAAAGCCCACGGATGTCCATCCGTGGGCTTTCTTCTTGTAGGGACCAGCGATGCCCGCCGAGACGCTCGAATTCAAAGCCGAACTCAAGCAACTGCTCCACCTCATCACCCACTCCCTGTACTCCGACCGGGAGATCTTCCTCCGCGAACTCATCAGCAACGCCTCGGACGCCATCAACAAGGTGAAGTTCGACTCCCTGGCCAACGAGGACAAACTGGAAGGGGACAAGGACTGGCGGATCACCGTCACCCCGGACAAGGCGGCCAAGACCCTCACCATCAGCGACAACGGCATCGGCATGAGCCGGGACGAGGTGATCGACCACCTCGGCACCGTCGCCAAGTCCGGGACCAAGGCGTTTCTGGCCGCCCTCAAGGCCCAGAACAAGCCGGACGCCCCGGGGCTGATCGGCCAGTTCGGCGTCGGCTTCTACTCGGCGTTCATGGCCGCCGACACGGTGACGGTCCACACCCGCCCGGCCGGCGACCCGTCGCTGGGGGTGAAGTGGACCTCCGACGGCCAGGGGACGTTCGCCGTCGAGCAGGCGGACAAGCCCCGCCGCGGGACGGACGTGACCCTGCATTTGAAGGAGGACGCCCAGGAGTTCCTGGAGCCGTGGCGGCTGCGGACCGTGGTGAAGAAGTTCTCCGACTTCGTCGAACACCCGGTCGTCCTGGTCGCCGCCGAGGAGAAGGATGGCAAGGCCGAGACGACCGAGGACACGCTCAACACCCGCAAGGCGGTCTGGCTGCGGACGCCGCGGGAAGTGACGCCGGAGGAGTACGCCGAGTTCTACAAGCAGATCGCCCACGACCCGCAGCCGCCGGCCAAGGTGCTGCACTTCAGCGTCGAGGGGAAGACCGAGTTCCGGGCACTGCTGTTCATCCCGGCCCAGAAGCCGTTCAGCTTCGACTTCGAGGAGCAGAAGGGCGGCCTCAAGCTGTACGTCCAGCGGGTGCTCATCACCGACCGGTGCGAGGAACTGCTGCCGCCGTACGTGCGGTTCGTCAAAGGCGTCGTCGACTCCCCCGACCTGCCGCTGAACGTCAGCCGGGAGCTGCTCCAGCAGAACCCGCACCTGGACACCATCCGCAAGAACGTCGTGCGCAACATCCTGTCCGGGCTGGACGGGCTGCGGAACACCGAGTTCGACAAGTACCTGACCTTCTACAAGGGGCTGGGGCCGGTGCTCAAGGAGGGGCTGGCCCGGGACTGGGAGAACAAGGAGAAGGTGGCCGACCTGCTGCTGTACGAGTCGGCCAACACCGAGCCGGGCAAGTTCACGACGCTCGCCGAGTACGTCGAGAAGATGCCGGCCGGGCAGGAGGCCATCTACTACCTGACCGGCGAGTCGGCGGAGCAACTCCGGCACAGCCCGTACCTGGAGGCGTTCCGGGCCAAAGGGTACGACGTGCTGCTGATGACCGACCCGGTGGACGAGTCCGCCCTGCCGCACCTGGGCACGTACAAGGGGAAGCCGCTCCAGCCGGCCGACCGCGGGGCGCCGCCGGCCGCCGGGGTGTCGGACGCGGTCAAGGAGGTGTTCGCCGGCCTGCTGACCGCGATCAAGGGGCACGTCCCGGAGGTGGCCGACGTGCGACTGACCGATCGGCTGACCGACAGTGCGGCGGTGCTGGTGGTGGACGCGGACGGCATGTCCGCTCACCTGGAGCGGCTGCTCAAGCGGGCCGGTGAGTTCGCCGGCGGCACCAAGCGGACGCTGGAACTGAACCCCGATCACCCGGCCGTCTCCGCCCTCCGGGAGTTACACACGGCGGACGCGACCGACCCCCGGGTGGGGGAGTTCGGCCGGCTGCTGTACGAGCAAGCCGTGTTAGCGGAAGGCTCCCGGTTGCCGGACCCGGTCGGGTTCGCCAGGCGACTGAACGCCCTCCTGGTGACGGCGGCCAAGCACGCGACCGTCACTTAAGTGGCTCGGCCAGCGAAATGTATCTCGTTGAGTCACGTGTGAAGCTGTTCAGTCTCGACCGTGCGTAATTGCGCAGGGCGTTGCTCAATCCTGCCGGGGCGGCGGTTGTTCCGTAGTGTTAGTTGGCAGGCGGATTCGGGCGTGGCGTTGGTGCTACGCCCGCTTTATTCGGCTCCGACGGCACCTTTGCACTATCAGTCAGAACACAGTTCCCGATTCTCGTCATTTTTTACCGGTTTTCCGTCCCGTGGTCCGGTTCTTGTCTTAGAGTGCCTTATGGCGGGTGATGAAATCGCCCGCGCGGCACCGGGGGTCTCTCCCATGAGCCTCTTGCTTATCCCGGCCGTGCTACTCTCCGCGATCGCGATGACGGCACTGGCCTACTTATTCGCTGTCCAACTGGGGGTGCTTCAACCGGGTACGGTTGAGCCGTTCGCCCCCGGGTCGGCTGATCCGTCTGCCGACACCCTGGCCGGTTACTCGGAGGTCGTGCAGACCGTTCTGGATGTCAACCGGGTGGAGTGGCAGGTCGCCACCCTGCACAGCCTGTCCGATGTCGAAGACCTGCTCGATAGCTTGGAGAATCACGGCGTCACGGAGCGGGATGTGACGGCCTTGTCGAACGACACGTTCGCCGTCCGCTGGCGGTAACCGCCCGCGTCGAGACGACGGATCGCCGGCCGCGGGGAAGTCCTGCGGCCGGTTGCGTTACCGGGGGCGGGTTGCCCACACGCTGTAGACGCTGGTGCCACGGAACACCTCCTCCTGATCGAAACGCACCTCGGTCAGCCCGTTCGCCGAGAGCAGCTCGCGGACCTGGGATAGCCGGTTTGCGAGATCGTGGACTTCGACGGCCACGGATCGCACCCGCGGCCACGCCTCGCCGACCCCGAGCAGCGCCTCCCATTCGGCCCCCTCGACATCCACTTTCAGCAAGTCGATGCGGTCGATGCCGTGTTCCCGAACGGCTTCGGCCACGGTCGTCACCCGGCACGGCACCGGCTCCGTCCGGCCGACCGCCCGGCGGAACGCCCGCCGCACCAGCCACCGGGCGACCGGCCCCGGCAGGTGCGGCAGCCAGCGGGGCAGTTGCTCGCGGTAGCCGTCAGGCAGGTCGCCGGCCGCCGCCCGGGCGGTCAGCCGCTCGACGTCGGCCTCGGGGAGCAGGTCGGCGGGGTCCAGCGACGACATGGCCGAGGCGAGCGGGCGGTAGAAGAAGGTCGCCTCCCCCGGCTTGTCGGCGACCGCCGCGCTGACCGGCCGCACGTCCGCGCCCGGGAACTGCTCGCCCAGGCTGCGGGCCATGAGCCGGAACGCAGCCGGGGCCGGCTCGAAGCAGACCACCCGGGCGGTGCCGTTGGTGCGGTGCAGCACCTCCAGGCTAAACAGCCCGGTGTTGGCGCCCACGTCGAACACCGTCATCCCCGGACGGACCGGCAGGCCGGGGGTGAAGTACCCGAGCACTTGTCGGTACAGGATGCGGGCCGAGTCCGGGGTGTCCTCGTAGGCGTACCGGCCGTTCGGCAGCGGGACGCGGCGGGGGGTCGGCATGTCACGGCTCCTGGCCCCGGCGGCCTCGCGGCCGGCCGGTTTTGTCGTTGCCGCGGGTCAGGGGCGGGTTTACATTCGCCCCCACCGACTTTATGCGGCCCCGGGGTCCCCCGCCATGCGGTTCAAGCTTTGCCTGATGATGTTCCTCCAGTTCTTCATCTGGGGGGCGTGGTTCGAGCTGGGGTTCGACTACATCCCGAAGCTCGGGTTCAACAACGACTGGCAACTGCCGCTCATCTTCGGGGCGTTCAACGTCGGGGCGCTGGTCGCCCTGTTCTTCTCCACCCAGTTCGCCGACCGGTACTTCGCGGCCGAGAAGTTCCTGGCGTTCAGCCACCTGGTCGGCGGGCTGGCCATCGGCGGGCTGTTCTTCATCCGCCCGGACCCGGCCGACAAGGCGGCCGTGGACGCCGCCTTCTGGCCGTTCTTCGGGCTGATGCTGGTCCACTCGGTCTTCTACGTGCCGACCATCTCGATCACCAACTCGATCGCGTTCGCCAACCTGCGGAACCCGTCCCAGGAGTTCGGCCCGGTCCGGGTGTGGGGCACCATCGGGTGGATCGCCGCCAGTTGGCCGTTCATCTTCCTGCTGGCCGACTGGGCGAAGGTGCCGCCGATGGGCGAGGTCGGGTTCAGCGGCTGGCTCGGGAAGGTGTTCGGCACGTCGCTGGAGGGGGCGGCGGCGATGGGCATGAAGAGCTACATCTTCGCCCTGTCCGGGGTGGCGTCCCTGTTGCTGGCGGCGTTCAGCCTGGCCCTGCCGCACACCCCGCCGAAGCCGGCCACGTCGGAAGCCGACTCACTCGCCTGGGTGAAGGCGGCCCGGCTGCTCAAGCACCCGTTCGTGGCCGTCCTGTTCCTGGTCACGTTCATCGACGCGGCCGTCCACCAGAGCTTCTTCTTCTGGACGTTCACCTTCCTCGGGCCGGTCAAGGACGGGGGGGTGGTGGACATCAACGCCAACTGGGTCGGGGCGGTGATGAAGATCGGCCAGATCGCCGAGATCCTGACCATGCTGGTCCTCGGGTACGTACTCAAGTCGTTCGGCTGGCGGCTGACCATGATCATCGGGGTACTCGGCCACGCCGCCCGGTTCGCCGTGTTCGCCTTCTACCCGGACCAGACGGCGGCCATCCTGATCAACGCCCTGCACGGCATCTGCTACGCCTTCTTCTTCGCCACCGTGTACATCTTCGTGGACGAGTACTTCCCGAAGGACGTGCGGTCCAGCGCCCAGGGGCTGTTCAACGTGCTCATCCTGGGGGTCGGGCCGTTCGTCGCCAACTTCGTCTGCGGCCGGCTGAAGGACCAGCACACGGTCGGCGGGCGGGTCGACTACCCGACCGTGTTCCAGTACTCGATGTACGCCGGGCTGGCCGCCGCCGCCCTGCTACTGCTGCTCTTCCACCCGCCGAAGAAGGGGACGAGCGTCACGTTCTCCGAGGCGGAGCAGGACGCCCCGCCGGTCGGGTGAGGCGTTCAGCCGCCGGCCCAAAAGCCCGTGGCCGATCGGCCGCGGGCTTTTTACTTGAACGCCCCCACCTCCCGAAGGCGTAATAGAGGCAGGGAGGGCCGTCATGGGTCGTCTGCTGCCCCGGAGGAGCGGCAAGCGGGAGCCGTTGCCGGCGTTCGCCACCGCCTGTCACGAGCGGCTCACCCTCTACCACCCGACCCCCTGGCCGCACAAGCAACCGCCGCAGCAGTTCCTGATCGCCTGTTCGCTGGCGGTCATCGACCTGGCCGAGCTGTTCGGGTTCACCTTCCCCCGGCCGGTGGGGGTGTACCTGTTTCCGACCGCCGACGGGCTGAGCCGGTACTTCGGTCTGCCCGACGGCTCGACCGGGTGCGCATTGCAGGCGGAGACGTCGATCGCCGTCGCCGGGGACGCCGCCGACCTGCTGGCGGTCGTCCGGCATGAGTTGGCCCATCTGTACGCCGACGCCTGGGGGCCGTACCCGCCGGCGTTCAAGGGGGAGGGGCTGGCCGTCTGGTGCGAGTACAACCGCGACCCGGTGGCGATGGACCGCATCGCCCTGTGGGCGGTCAAGCAGCTCGGGCACCGGCCGCCGCTGGCCGACCTGCTGGACGATGCGAGGTTCTACGACCCGGTGGCGGCCGGGATGAACTACTACCTGGCCGGCAGCTTCACACGGTGGGTGGTCCGGCAGCGGGGGTGGGTGACGTACCGGGACTTCTACCGGACCGCCACCCCCGGCAACTACGCCGCCGAGTTCGTCGCCCACTTCGGGCTGACCGTGGCCGCCGCGGAGAAGGGCTGGCACCGCCACCTGGCCGCCCACGGCGGGTGACGGCCGGTCACGCCTCCGGGTCCGGGTTCCACCAGCACGGCCCCTTGTCCCGCCGGGCCTCGCGGGCACGCCGGGAGATGTCTGCCATCTGCTCGGCGGTGAGCGGGCGGAAGGCCCGGGCGGCGGCGAACGCCGCGTCCTGCTCGTTCGGGTAGCTCAGCCCGAGCAGGGCCACGTCCGGGTCGAGGGTCAGGGTGTAGTGCAGGCACTCGGCCGGCGTCAGCCGGGGCAGGGCGGCCGGGCCGTCGTCCGTGCCGCCGCTCGACACCTTGCCCCGCGGGCGGGCCTTGAGCGGCTGGTTGTACCCGGCGGTGTCCCCGAGCAGCTTGCCCGCCCCGAACGTCTTGAAGCACACCGTCCCGACCCCGAGCGACCGGGCCAGCGGCAGCACCTCGGTGACGTACCGGTCGTCGACGAACGGGCCGACCGGGAACATCACCACGTCGCACACCCCGGCCGACAGGGCGGCCCGCAGCACGTCCGGGTTGTGCGAGGAGATGCCCCGGAACCGGCACTTCCCGGCCCGGACGGCGTCGGCCAGTTGGTCGAACCCGCCGCCCGGGTGGCAGAGCCGGTCGAACACGTCCGCGGCCGACAGGTTGTGGAAGACGAACAGGTCGGCCTGGCCCAGCCCGAGGCGGCCGAGCGAGCCGTCCACCTGCGGGGCGACCGCGGCCTCCAGGTCGTCCACCTTGTCGATGACGAACACCCGGTCACGGGGGTAGTCACGGACGGCCCGGCCGACGACCTCCTCCGAGTACCCGTCCTCGTAGTTCGGGGCGGTGTCGATCACGTTCAGCCCGGTGTCCAGCGCCCGCCGGGCGGTCGCCACGCAGGTGTCGATGGGCACGGCGCGGTCGGCCAGGTCGCCGATCCCCAGGGCGGTGGCCACGAACCCGGTGCGGCCGAGCGGCCGGCGTGGGGCGAAGGAAGGTGCCATCGTATGCTGCCTGCTGCGGGCCGTTTGTGGTTGAAATCGTGGCGAGCCGGGGGCGTCAGCCCCCGGGTGGAGCGCCCCGCGATACACTCCACCTGGGGCTGACGCCCCCGGCTCGCCAGGACCCGGGAGGATGCCGACACCGCACGCGGCCGGTCAGTCCAGGGTGAACGGCTCCCCGTCGTTCCGGACGCACCGCCGCAGGACGGCCGCCTCCAGGGTGTCCCGCACGAACCGCACCGACCCGTCCGCCAGGGCGAAGTTGGCCCCGCCCGAGTGCCGGCTGCCGAACACGTTTACCCGCTTCTCCATGTCCGCGTAGGTGGCCCCACAGCGCCGTGTTCGACAGCCCGTCGCCCACGTCCGGGATCCGGACCGGCTGGCCGTGCAGGTCGCCCCCTCTACCTTACCCGCGGTCCGGACGCGGGCCAGCGGCGGACCGGATACAGGGTGTCGACGGCCGGCCGGTCCGTCTGCTACCATGGGCGGTGCCCGCCTGCCGCACCACCTCGCACCTCCTGGGATCCGCCCGATGGGGTTAGTCCGACTCGCGCTCGGGAACGTGTACGGGGTGATCGTGTTCGCCCTGTTCATCGCCGTCCTCGGGACCGTCTCCCTGTTGTCCATCCCGGTCGACATCCTGCCGGCGTTCAAGGTGCCGGCCGTCCAGGTGATGACCTTCTACGGCGGGATGCCGGCCCGGCCGACCGAGCGGACCATCACCGACCGGATCGAGCGGTGGGTGAACCAGGCGCCCGGGGTGCTGGCCGTCGAGTCCCGGTCGGTGTCCGGGGTGAGCGTCGTCCGCACCCTGTTCCGCAGCGACGTGGACCCGAACGCCGCCCTCACCCTCAGCTCCACCCTGGTGGCCGCCTGCCAGAAGGACCTGCCGACCGGCACCCTGCCGCCCGTGGTCATGCCCTACGACCCGACCGGCACCCTGCCGCTCGGCATCCTGACGGTCAGCAACCCGCGGCTGGCCGAGCAGGAGGTGAAGGACCTGGCCCGGGTGGACATCCGCAACCGGCTCGGGGCGGTTCGCGGGGTGGTGGCCCCGGTGGTGGTCGGCGGGAAGGACCGGCAGGTGATGGTGTACCTGGACCCGCAGAAGCTGGAGGCCCGCAACCTGTCCCCGGTGGACGTGGTCCGGGCGCTCGACCTGGGGAACGCCATGGCCTCCCCCGGGACCGCCTACTTCGGGGACAACCAGTTCTCCCTGGACACCAACATGATGGTCCGGGAGGTGGCCGACCTGAACGACCTGCCGATCGTGTTCGACCCGGACCGGCAGGTGCTCCTGCGGGACGTGGGCGAGGCCCAGGACGACGCCGTCATCCAGAAGTCCCGGGTGCGGGTGAACGGCCGGGCGCAGGTGATGATCCCGGTGTACCGGCAGGGCGGGGCGAGCAGCCTGGCGGTGGCCGACGGGGTACGGGCGGCCATCCCCGGGATGGAGGCCGAGCTGCCCGAGGGGAGCAAGCTGGAGTTCGTCATCGACCAGTCGGACTACGTCCGCAAGTCGATCGACAGCCTGATCCACGAGGGGGTGATCGGGGCCATCCTTGTGTCGGTCATGATCCTGGTGTTCCTGGGCGACTGGCGGATGACCCTGATCGCCTCGCTGTCGCTGCCGCTGTCCATCCTGGGGGCGGTCATCGGGCTGCGGACGACCGGGAACACGATCAACGTCATGACCCTGGGCGGGCTGTTCCTGGCCATCGGCCCGCTGGTGGACAACGCGATCGTGGTGCTGGAGAACATCCACCGGCATATGGGGATGGGCAAGACGGCGTTCCAGGCGGCCCACGACGCGACCGGCGAGCTGACCCTGCCGGTGGTCGTGGCCACGGTGGCGCTCATCATCGTCCTCTGCCCGGTGGCCCTCACCCCCGGGGTCGGCGGGTTCCTGTTCCAGCCGCTGACGGTGGCCGTGGCGTTCGCCATGATCGCCTCGTTCGTCCTGTCCTGGACGTTCGTCCCGAGTCTGTGCGCGGTCATGCTCCGCGGGCACGGGCAGCACGGCCACGGGCACGCCTACGAGCACCGGCCGGAGTTCCACGGCGACCACCCGCACGGGCCGCCGACCGCCCCCGGCCTGTTCGCCCGGCTGTACGGCCGGTTCGACGCCGCCCTCGGCTGGCTCACCCGCCGGTACACCGGGGTGCTGGCCGTCGCCCTGCGGCACCGGCTCAAGGTGCTGCTCGGGGTCGGCGTGCTGTTCGCCTCTTCCCTCACCCTGGCCAAGTTCATCGGCCAGGAGTTCTTCCCGGCGGTGGACGCCGGCCAGATCAGCATCCAGGTGCGGGCGCCGTCCAACCTCCGCCTGGACGCCACCGAGCGGCGGATCGTGGAGGTGGAGCAGGCGATCGCCGAGGCCGTCCCGCCGCACGAGTTGCAGACGGTGGTGTCCGAGCTGGGGCTGAACAACGACTGGTCGGCCGCGTACTCGGCGAACGCCGGCCAGCAGGACACGGTCATCCGCCTCCAGCTCACACCGGACCGGACCAAGTCGGCCCAGGAGTACGCGGTCGTCCTCCGCAAGCACCTGGCCGCCGACCCCCGGTTCGCCGACCTGGAGATCAGCTTCGACACCGGCGGGATGGTGTCCGCCGCCCTCAACTTCGGGGCGTCCAGCCCGATCGACATCCAGGTGACGGGCGGCACCCCGGACCAGAAGTTCGAGGCGGCGGCCCGGATCCGGCGGCTGGTGGCGGGCGTGCCCGGGGCGGCCGACGTGCGGGTGCTCCAGCGGAACGACGCCCCGTACCTGACGATGGAGGTGGACCGGCAGAAGGCGGCCAGCCTCGGGCTGTCCGCCCGGGACGTGGTCATGCAGGTGGTGACGGCGATGAACTCCAGCATCGCCCTGACCCGCAACTTCTGGATCGACCCGAAGAGCGGCAACCAGTACTTCGTCGCCGTCCAGTACCCGGACGACCCGAACTTCCGGATGGGCGACCTGCAGAACGTGTTCGCCACCGGCACCAACCAGAAGGAGACGGTCCGGCTGAGCACCCTGGTCACGGTCCGCGAGACCACCCAGCCGGTGGAGTTCAACCACGTCGGGCTGAAGCGGGTGGTGGACGTGCTGGTGAACACCGAGAACCGGGACATCGGGAGCGTGGCCGCGGACATCGGCCGCAGGCTCAAGGGGCTGGACCTGCCGAAGGGGATGAAGGCCGAGCTGCGGGGCGAGTACGCCCGGATGAACGAGTCGTTCGACAGCCTGGCGGTCGGGCTGGGCCTGGCGTCGGTCCTGGTCTACCTGCTGATGGTGCCGCTGATGCGGTCGTTCCTGCTGCCGACGATCATCATGGCCACCGTCCCGCTCGGGCTGATCGGGGTGCTGGTCATGCTCTGGGCGACCCGGACGACGCTGAACGTGCAGTCCGAGATGGGGGTCATCTTCCTGGTCGGCATCGTCGTGTCCCAGGGCGTGCTGCTGATGGACTTCGCCAACCAGCTCCGCAAGCAGGGGCGGACGGCCCACGAGGCGATCACCGAGGCGGCGGCCACCCGGTTCAAGCCGATCCTGATGACCTTCCTGGCCACCTTCCTCGACCTGCTGCCGATGGCCGTCGGGCTGGGCCGGGGGAGCGAGGCGCTGACCCCGCTGGCCCGCACCGTGGTCGGCGGGCTGGTGACGTCCACCGGCCTGACGCTGGTCGTCGTCCCGGTGCTGTTCACCCTGCTGGTCCGGGACAAGCACCGCCGGCCCGGCCACCACCCGCACGCCGAACACGGGCTTTCGTAGGGTGCGTTGAGGAGGCTCGGCGACGAAACGCACCGGCCCGCAACGACCCCGTCCGTGGATGGAAGCTCCGGCGGTGCGTTTCGCAGAGCCTCCACGCACCCTACGGAGATCGATCTCCGTAGGGTGCGTGGAGCGAGGGCTTTGACGAGCGCAACGCACCGGCCCGCCAGCGACCCCACCGAAGGGCGGAAGTCTCGACGGTGCGTTTCGCAGAGCCTCAACGCACCCTACGTACATTTACCGATTCGCCGCTGAGGATCACAGCAGATGAGCACACCCGAAGCCCCGCCGGAGCCGGACGTGGTCGCCCTCCGTCCGGCCGAACACCCGCACCCGGGCAAGCGGGCGGCCGGGCGGACCCGCCGGCGGCTGGTCGTCCTGCTCCTCGTCCTGCTGGCCGGCGGCGGGGGCCTGGTCGGGGTCGGGGTGTTGACCGGGTTCCTCCCGAACCCGGTCGTCGCCGGCGACCCGAAGGCGGACGGGCGGGAGGAGCCGCCGGCCCGGTCCGGCCCTCAGACGGTGAAGGCGATCCGGCCGAAGCAGGATCCGTCCGTCCAACTGACGGTCGAGCAGCTCGGCACCGTCGAGGCGTACTACCGGGCGGACCTGCGGGCCAGGGCGTCCGGGCTGGTACGGGCCGTCCACAAGGAGATCGGCGACCAGGTGTCCCGGGGCGACCTGTTGGTCGAGATCGACGTGCCGGACCTGACCCAGGAGGTGGCCCAGAAGGACGCGGTGGTGGCCCAGCGGCGGCAAGAGCTGCGGGTGTCCCAGGCCCACCTGAAGGACGCCCAGGCCGGCCGGGACGTGATGCGGGCGGCCATCCGGGAGAAGCAGGCGCTCGTCGCCCAGGCCGAGGCCACCCGGGACTTCCGCAAGAAGCGGCTGGACCGGCTCCGCAAGCTGGCCGCCAGCGACGCGGTGGTGGCCGGGGTGATCGACGAGGAGGAGCGGGACTACGTGGCCAGCGAGGCGGCGGTGGCGGCGGCGGTCGCCACCGTGGAGCGGGGCCGGGCGGACGCGGCCGAGGCCGAGTCAAGGATCGAGGCCGCTACAGCCGATACAGACCTCAAGGCCGCGCTGGTCGAGGTCGCCCGCCGCGACCTGGCCCGGGCGCAGGCGGTGGCCGAGTACGCCCGGGTCACGGCCCCGTTCGACGGGGTGGTGGTCCGCCGGACGGTCGACCCCGGGTCGTTCGTCCAGAACGCCACCACCGGTGCCAGCGACCCGCTGATCTCGGTCGCCCGGACCGACCTGGTGACGGTGGTGGCCCGGTTCACCGACGCCGCCGCCCCGTTCGTGACCGAGGGGACGGAGGCCGAGATCACGTTCAAGAGCCTGCCCGGGGTGTCCGTGGTCGGCCGGGTGACCCGGTTCTCCCCGTCCATCCAGAACAGCGACCGGACGATGCGGGTGGAGGTGGACCTGTTCAACGGCACCGCGGCCGACCACAAGCGGATCATGGCCCGGCTGATCGCGGCCGGGCTGGCCCCGCTCGGCACGTCCTCGCCGGTCGCCGCGGTGGCCGCCCGGCAGGCCGCCCGGGACACCCTGACCGGGCTGCACAAGGGGGACGGCGACCTGTTCGCCGCCGCCTCCCTGTCCGCCTCGGCCAGCCAGCCGGCCGGCCGTCTGATCCCCGGGATGACCGGGACCATGAAGCTGCTGCTGCGGCACTTCCCGGGCGGGTACGTGGTGCCCAGCACGGCCGTCTACTCCCGCAGCGGCACCCCGTACGTGCTGCTGGTCGAGGACGGGGTGACGAAGCAGTACCCGGTGCAGGTGCAGGTGAACGACGGGCGGGTGGCCAAGGTGGTGTTCGTCACCCGCCGGCGGGACGCGGCCGGGGTGGCCCACGAGGTGGTGTCCGAGCTGACCGGGCGGGAGGTGGTGGTCGCCGGCCGGCAGTTGGAGGTCGGGGAAGGGGTCGCGGTCCGGCCGGCCGTGACCGACTGGTAGTTCGCCCGCCGCGCTAGTGGACGGCTGCGGCGGTTTTGTAGGGTGTCGTTGAGGAGGCTTTGCGACGAAACGCACCGGCCCCGCAACGACTGTAACCGCGGGGCGGAGTTCCGACGGTGCGTTGAGGCTCTGCGAAACGCACCCTACAAGAGCTGGCTCGGCGTCGGGTGCGTGGAGCGAGAGCTTGGGCGAGCGGAACGCACCGGCCCGGCAACGACTGCGGCCCCGGGACGGAGTCCCGACGGTGCGTTTCGCAGGGCCTCAACGCACCCTACAAAACCGCCGCAACGGACCGCTACGGCACGGAGGCCCATGATGAGGCGATGGACTCGACGCGTCCGGCTGCTGGCCCTGACCGGGGCCGGGTGCGTCGCACTACAGCCGCTCCGGGCCGACGACCCGCCGGCCACTGCCAACGCGTCTGACGCCGTCCCCGCTCCGCTCCCCCGGCCGGCGTATGCCGCGCCCGACCCGTCGCCGATCGACCTGCCGACCGTACTGCGGTTGGTGAACGCGAACAGCCCGACCATCGGGTTCGCCCGGGCGCGGGTGGCGGCCGCGGTCGCCCGACAGGACCGGGCCGAGGTGGCGTGGCTGCCGACCCTGACCGCCGGGCTGACCTACAACCGGTTCGACGGCCAGACGCAGAACTCACGGGGTGATGTGTTCGGGGTGTCCCGGAGCAACCTGTTCGCCAGCGGCGGGCCGACCCTGCGGGTGGACCCGTCCGACGCCATCTTCGACCAACTGGTGGCCCGCCGCCTGACCGCGGCCGAGCGGTCCGCGGCGGGCCAGACGGTGATCGACGCCCAGCTCGACGCCGTGCTCGCGTACCTCGATCTGGTCCAGGTGTACGGCCAACTGGCCATCAACGCGGACGTCCTGTCCAAAGCCGAGGCGATGCTGAAGTTCGCCCAGAACGCCCGGGACGCCCAACTGAGCAAGACGGCCGCGGACGTGAACCGGGCGCAGACCGAGGTGTACCTCCGCCGGCAGGAGCGGATCGACCTGCAGGCCCGGGCGGCGGCCGTGTCCGCCCGGCTGGCCCGGCTGCTGCTCCTTCAGCCGACCGTCGACCTCCGGCCGACCGACCCGACCGTCGCCCCGGTGGTGCTGATCGACTCCGCCTGCACGCTCGACGACCTGATCGGGATCGCCCTGCGGACCCGGCCGGACCTGGCCGCCCTCCGCTACGTGGTGGCCGCCGCCCAGCAGTCGGTGCGGAAGGCCCGCACCGGACCCCTCCTGCCGCGGGTGGTGATCGAGCAGCAGACCGGCGGGTTCGGCGGCGGGGTGAACGCCTACGTCGGCCAGTTCGCGGCCCGCAGCGCGGTCGGGGCCGGGTTGTACTGGGACTTACAGAACCTGGGGTTCGGCGACCTGGCCGTCATCCGGGAGCGGCGGGCCGAGCTGAGCCAGACGCTGTTCCGGCTGACCGAGGGGCAGGCCCGGGCGTCGGCCGAGGTGACGGAGCAGGCCAAGGTGGCGGCCGCCCGGTACGACTCGCTGGAGGTGGCCCGGAAGGCGGTGGCCGAGGCGTCCGAGACGTACCGCAAGCTGCGGGAGACGTCGTTCAACATGGTCGGCCCGCGGGCCCAGTACGACGCCCTGGAGCCGCTCATCGCCATCCAGCAGTTGAACCAGGCCCAGACCCAGTACCTGGCGGCGGTGGTGGACTTCAACCGCGCCCAGTTCCGGCTGTTCGCCGCCCTCGGCTACCCGGTCGACCAGACCCAGCCGGCGGCCGGCAACTGACCCGGGCCTCGCTCACTTCCGGACGGTGCGGGCGTCCACGACGGTCATCCGGCCGTACCCCTCCCGCCACCGGGCCTGGAACTCGGCCTGGCCGGCGAAGTCCGCCTCGGTCAGCTCGGCCTTCCAGTCCTTGGCCAGCCGCCCGTCGCGGTCGAGGTAGACCCGCACCAGGTACTTGCCGTCGGGCAGGGCGGGCCGCCCGGCCCGCCAGCCCTTCGCCCGGTCCGACCCCGGGGCGGCGAGCAGGGTGAGGTTGTGCTGCCACAGCTTCCCTTTGCCGAACACCACCCGGTCCGACACGGCGGTCGGGGCGGCCTCCCACGCCTGCGTCCGGTCGTCCCAGGCGAACAGCCGGGCCTGGAGGAACTTGTCGCCCCAGTCCGGCGGGCACTCGGCCAGTTTGAACCACAGGTCGGTGCCGAACCGCCCGGGGTCGGCCTGTCGGGGCGGGAGGTCGGCCGCGGTGGCATACCGGTTGCCCCGGATCGCGGCCACGTCCTCGATCCAGCCGCGGAACCCCTTGTAGGCGTCGTCCCCGACGACGAACTTCAGCCCGCCCTGGTGCTTCTCGCCGAGCGGCTTGCGGAGGAGCAGGCTCCGCTCCGGCTTCCCCGGGTCGATCAGTTTGGAGGCGAGCAGGTACTCCATCGTCGCGGCGGCCCCGGCCTGTTTGACCCACGCCACCCGGTCGCCGTACTCGGCCCGGTGCTTGTCGTTCTGCGGCGTACCCTCGGTGTGACAGTTCATACACCGGAACCGCCACGCCCAGACGTTCCGCTCGAACGACTCCAGCAGCCGGTCGGTGCGGGCGTGGCGGATCACCTCGTCCGGCCGGGCCGGCCCCGCCCGTTCCCCCGGGGCCAGCGGCGGGGCGGCCCGGAGCTTCGGGTCGGCCGCACACGCGGCGATCCAGGCCAGGAACGCCTCCCGCTCCGCCCGCCGTGCCTTGGAGTGGACCGCGGCCGGGCCGGCCGCCGCGTCCCCGCCCATGTCGATGAGCTTGACGATCTTCGACCGCTCGGGGGCGGTCAGGTCGATCAGCCCCTGGTCCCGCAGGCTGCGGAACGTCTTCTCGGCGTCCGGCAGGATGTAGTCCTTGAGGTCCACCCCGGCGAGGTGGCACTGGACGCAGCTCGACGGGTTCGGGGACTTGAAGATCGGGGCGATCCGCGTTTCGAACACTGCCGCCGGCGTCGGTTCACCGTCCCCCGCAACGGCCGACGCCGCGAGGCACCCGGCGGCGACCAGAACTAGCTCCCGCATCGATCGCCCCTGCTCACTTGGTTACTTCCCGGCCTTCTCCGCCGTCGCCTTGGCCTTCAACTCCGCGGCCTTGGCCAGCGTCTTGTCCGGGTCGGCCTCGGCCTTCCGCTTGCACCCCTTGCAGCAGACGAACACCGGCTGGCCCTTGATCTCCAGCTTGAGCGGCGGCCCCATCGACCCGAGCCGCTCGTCGGTCGAGACGACGCACCATTCCTGGGCGTCGACCAGGGCGCGGTCGGTCGGGTCGAGCTTGGCCCGCTCGGCGGCCACGTCGTCGGCCGGTTTGGCGGCGCCGGGCGTGGCGACCGGCGCCGGGGTTTCTTTGCTGCCACACCCGGCCAGCATCGCCACCACGGGGAGCAGGGCGATCGTAGAGCGGTATCGGTTCATCGGTCGGTTCCTCGGATACTCAGGGGCCGCGATCGGGCAGCGGCTTGGTGGCGCCCGGCCCGACGGCTGCGTGCCACAGCCGGGCGAGGGTGAGGGTCAGCCCCTGAGCGCCCTCGCCGGTGCCCGACACCTCGGCCCCGCCGGCGGCCAGGGTGCCGGCCCAGGTGCCGTCCGGCTGGCGGGTGAGCGTCACCCGCGTCCCGGCGGGGAGCATCTGCATCAGCTCGCCCCGCTTCGGGGCGGCGGCCGCCGCCCGCTGTTGCTCCTCGGTCAGCTTGGCCACGCACGTCTCGCACCGGGTGGACTGGAACTTGGCTAGCCGCTGGGCGCGGTACTTGTCCACCGCGTAGTGCTGGAACTCTCGCACGCACCCGCACGCCCGGGCCACCATCGGCCGGGCGATCACCTCCCCGCTCGGCACACCCATCGTCGGCCCTCCCCGGCCAGAGTTCGTTCCCGTCAGTCTACAGCGGACTTCCGCCGGGAGGGGGGCCGGATTCCGATTCCGCCGGGGCGAGGAGCCGGGGGTCGCCGGCCACCGCCGTCCAGGCCCGCACCCGCCACGCCGTCACCAGCCCGTTCCGGACGTAGGGGTCGGCCGCCGCGAACGCCTCCGCCGCGGCCGGGGAGTCGCCCCGGAACAGCAGAACGGCCCCGTCCACCGGGTCGGCCAGCGCCCCGCCCAGCACCAGCTCCCCGCGGTCGGCCGCCGACCGGGCGAGGGCCAGGTGCTCGGCCCGCAGCGGCCCTCGCCGCTCGACGTAGTCCGGCACCACCTCGTACAGCAGGAGGTAAAACACCGATCGGCCCTCACGCCCGCCCTGAAATCCGGCGCCCCGGCGGCCGGCTGTCGGGGCGGTGTCGGCCATGCCGACGAGGTATCCGTGCGGGAAACCGCCGTCAGCTAGTTCCCTATTGTCCGGCTGCCGGCTGCGGTCTAGCGTCGAGATAGCCCGCTGGCCTGGTTTCGCCCGATGCTTTCGTCACCCCCCCCGCCCCCGCCGCCAGCCGACACGCCCGTCCGGGTGCTGGTCGTGGACGACAACCGGGACGCGGCCGACAGCCTGTCTACTTTACTTCATCTGGTCGGGTTCGTCCCGGTCGTCCGGTACGACCCGGCGTCCGCCCTGTCCGACCTGGACGCGGTCCGGCCGGACGCCTGCGTCCTCGACCTGATGATGCCGGGGCTGGACGGGCTGGAGCTGGCCCGCCGCATCCGGGCGTGGGCGGCCGGCCGGTGGGTGCCGCTGGTCGCCGTCACCGCCCTGGACGACGACGACGCCCGGCGGGCAACGGCGGCGGCCGGCTTCCACCTTCACCTGGTCAAGCCGGTGCCGCCGGACGAGCTGGCGGCGGCGGTCGCCGACCTGGTGATACTCGGGGCCGGTCACGACGACGGGGAGGAGCAGGCCCGGCGGGCGGCCGACTCGCCTTGACGGCCGCCCCCGGCCGACCGACCATAGGGCCGGGCCGCGGACCGAGGCACGGATGCTTTACGAGTCGGCACACTTGCGGGTCGAGACCGCGGACGGGGTGGCCACCCTTTGGCTCGGCTTCCCCGGGTCGCCGGTGAACGCCCTCTCCCCGGTCCGGCTCGCCGAGCTGGGGCGGACGGTGGACGCCGTCGAGCGGTGCCCCGGACTGGACCTGCTGGTCGTTCGGTCGGCCCTGCCGGGCGGGTTCTGCGGCGGGTTCACCGCCGACGCCCTGGACGGTCTGACGTCCGACCCCGCCCGGTTCAGCCGGTTCGGACAATCGGTGCTCGACCGGCTCGCATCATTGCCAATCGCGACCGTGGCCTACGTCGAAGGGTCATGTCTCGGGCCGGGGCTGGAACTGGCTCTGGCGTGCGACCACCGGCTGGCCGTCGCCGGGCCGGACTCCTGGGTCGGGTTCCCGCTGGCCGAGCATGGGCTGCCCCCCTGCTGGGGTGGCGTGGCTCGGCTTCCCCAGCGGGCATGCCGACTGCTGACCGGCCGCCTAATCACCGCCCGGGAGGCGGTGCAGACCGGGGTGTTCGCCGACGCCTGTTCGGCCCGCCGCGGGCGGATCGAACTGCACTCGCTGACCGACCGGCTGCTGGCAAAGGCGAATGTCCGGCCACGCCCTCATCGGCTGGCCGAGCGCCTCGCCCGGGAGCGCATCGCTTTTCGACAGGCTGCGGACCGCTTCGACCGGCGGACTTGCCTACCCGCCACGGACGGGGATTGGGAGTCGGTGCCGGCCGCAGTCGGGTTCGTCGGCAGCGGGTGGAAGGTGGCGGCGGTCGAACTCGCCCTGCGGGGCGGGCGGGCGGTGTTGCTCGGATCGACCCAGCCGACCCAGGGCGTGGACCGGCTGTTGGCCGACGCCGTCCGGTGGGGGCGGGCGACCCCACTGGAAGCGGACCAGACCCGCAAGCGGGTCGAGTTCGCCGACCACCCGAACGGGCTGAGTGAGGTCGAGTGGGTAGTGGCCGCCCAGCGCCCTGGGTTCCCCGTCCGCCCCGGCCGTCTGTTGATCGCCTCCCCCGCGATGCCCGAACCTGGTGCCGGTAATTGGCGGCAGCGGGTCGGTGTCGTGGCCCAGCCGGCCGTCGCCGCCACCGCCCTCCGGGTGGCCGCATGACCCGCCCGCATGAGCAAGCCGCCGAAGCTGCCGCCGAAAAAAGCCCGGGTGCCGCTCCTGCTGGCCGAGCTGACGAGAGCGTACCCCGACCCGCAGTGCGGCCTGGACTTCAAATCCCCGTTCCAACTCGCCATCGCCACCATCCTGTCCGCGCAGTGCACGGACAAGCGGGTGAACCAGGTGACGCCCGCCCTGTTCGCCCGGTTCCCGACCCCGCGGGCGTTCGCCACCGCGCCGCAGTCCGCCATCGAGGACGCCATCAGGACGACCGGGTTTTTCCGGAACAAGGCGAAGTCGATCAAGGGGTTCTGCGAGGCGATCCTCCGCGACCACGGCGGCCGGGTGCCGGACACCCTGGAGGAACTGGTCAACCTGCCGGGGGTCGGCCGGAAGACGGCGAACGTCGTCCTCGGCGACGGGTTCGGCATCCCTGGCATCACGGTGGACACGCACGTCGGCCGGCTGTCCCGCCGGCTCGGGCTGACCGCTCACGCCGACCCGGTGAAGGTCGAGTTCGACCTGATGAAGCTGATCCCGCAGCCGGAGTGGACGACGGCCAGCCACCGCGTCATCCTGCACGGCCGGGCGGTGTGCCACGCTCGTAAGCCGGACTGTGAGGGCTGCTCGCTGGCCGCACTCTGCCCGCGGATCGGAGTCTCTGCGAGCCAGTCCTCAAGTCGTCAGGTCTTCAAGTCATCAAGTCGCAAACCGGCTACAACACCGGAGCGCGATCAGACCTGAAGACCTGACGACTTGAGGACTTGATGACTCCTCTGGAAGACCGCTTCCTCCGGTACGTCCGCGTCGGCACCCAGGCGGACGAGAAGGCCACCACCTACCCCAGTTCGCCCGGCCAGCTCGAACTTGGGCGGATGCTCCGGGACGAGCTGCTGGCGATGGGCTACGCCGACGCCCGGCAGACCGAGTTCGGTATCGTTCACGCCACCATCCCGGCCACAGTCCCCGGGGCGCCGACGGTCGCCCTGAACGCCCACGTGGACACGTCGCCGGAGTTCAGCGGGAAGGGCGTGAACCCGCAGGTGATCCGCGGGTACGACGGCCGGGACATCGTGCTGCCGGGCGACCCGAGCCGGGTGATCCGGGTTAGCGACACGCCAGAGCTGGCCAAGCTGGTCGGCAAGACCCTCGTCACCACCGACGGCACCACCCTGCTCGGCGGGGACGACAAGGCGGGCGTGGCGGTCATCATGGAGTTGGCCCGGGTTCTGAGCGAGGACAAGTCGATCCCGCACGGGCCGGTGAAGGTAGTGTTCACCTGCGACGAGGAGATCGGCAAGGGCGTGCTACACCTCGACCCGGCCGACCTCGGGGCGGACGTGGCCTACACCCTGGACGGGTCCGGCACGGCCGAGGTGGAGGAGGAGACGTTCAGCGGGGACAAAGCGACGGTGACGATCACCGGGGTCAACACGCACCCGGGGTTCGCCAAGGGGAAGCTGGTGAACGCGGTGCGGGCGGCGGCGGCGTTCGTGGACAAGCTGCCGAGGACCGAACTCGCCCCGGAGGCGACCGACGGCCGGCAGGGGTATGTGCACCCGTACCTGATCGAGGGCGGGGTGCCGAAGACGACCGTCACCCTGATCCTGCGGGACTTCGACACCCCGAAGCTGGCCGAGTACGCCGCCCGGCTCCGCGAGATCGGCCGGCAGGTGGAGGCGGAGTTCCCCGGGGCGAAGGTCGAGGTGGCGGTCACCGAGCAGTACCGGAACATGAAGGACGGGATGGGCAAGGAGCCACGGGCGGTGGCGTATGCCCTGGAGGCGGTCCGGCGGGCCGGGCTGACCCCGGTGCAGCGGGCCATCCGCGGCGGCACCGACGGGGCCATGCTGACCGCCAAGGGGCTGCCGACCCCGAACCTGTCCACCGGCGAGCACAACTTCCACAGCCCGCTGGAGTGGGTCTGCGTGGAAGAGCTGGAGACGAACGTCCGGGTGGTGGTTGAGCTGCTCAAGGTGTGGGCCGGCCGCTGACCGCCGGCCGATGGTATACTGTGGTCAACCACCGGAGTCAGACGCATGACGACCGCCGTCGCCGACGCCCCGAAGGTGTACACCGAAGCCGACCTGCTGGCGATGCCGGACGACGGGGTCGAGCGGTGGCTCATCCGCGGGCAACTGCGGGAGAAGCCGTCCGAATATCCGGGGGTCAAGATGACCGTTCGCAACCGGCATCACTGTAATGTGATGTCGTTTATCACTGCGACACTGACCAACTGGTCGCGGACGCAACCGAAGCCGCGCGGGCAAGTGTATTGTGGGGAGGCCGGCGTTCGGCTACACGGCAGCGAGGGGACCACGGTCGGGGTGGACGTGGTGTACGCCCCGCCGGAGGTGGTGGCCGTCCAGTCGGACGACGAGACCACGATGATCGACGGGGTGCCGACCCTGGCGGTTGAAATCCTGTCTCCGAACGACACGGTGGAGCAGATCGACGAGAAGGTGGACGAGTACCTGACGGCCGGAGTGCCGCTGGTGTGGATTGTCCACACCCACCGCCAGACGGTGACGGTGTACCGCCCGGACCAGCCGGCCGCGCTGTTCAACATCACCCAGCGGCTGATCGAACATCCGGCCATGCCCGGGTTCGCCCCGGCCGTGGCCGAGCTGTTCGAGTAACGGTCACTCGGCCGGCTTCTTGAACAGGTCCAGAAACCGGTCCTCGTACTCGGCGAACCGGCCGAGCCGGTCCAGCTCCTGTTTCAGCTCGAACGCCTTCGCTCGGTCCTGTCTGGCGGCGGCGAACAGAATGTCGATCCGTTCCGCCTGCTGCTGTCGGATCCGGTCGGACGCGGTCGGGCTACCCTCGCCCGCGCCGTTCGCGCCCTCGTCCTCGTCCTCGTCCCCCTCGTCCTCGTCGGTCGATTCGCCTTCGCTCGCCTGTCTGGCCCGCTCCAACAACTCGCCGAGCTGTCGGTCCACCTCCGCCACCTGTTCGTCGAGCGGGGACAGGTCCAGGTCCAATCCCGCCATCGTGGCGAACACGTCCAGGATGGCCCGGCTGGCCTTCGGGAACGGCAGCCGGGCGAAGATGTGGGGCATCTCCCCGAGCAGGCAGGCGCCGGGCAGCCCGGCCTCGGCCGCCGCCCCCAGCAGCACCCCGTTCAGCCCGCCGATGTTGCCGTCCTCCAGCAGGTTCAGCTCCAGCCGTTTCAACTCTTCCAGGGTCGTCTGGTCGGTGGCCGCGGCGAACACCCGGGACGGGTCGGTGTGCGACATCCCGGTGGCCATCGCCGCGAAGGTGAACACCTTCTCGATCCCGTGCTCCTTGGCCAGCCGGATGAGCTGCCGGCAGAACGGGTACTTGCCGATCGGCGGCTGGGCCTCGCCCAGGAACACCACCAGGTCGTGCTTGCCGGCCGGATCCTGCCAGACGAAGAACCGGTTGCGGGGCGGCCGGCCGGCCTGGATCAGCCCGCCCTTCACCTCCACCTGCTCGACCTCGAACAGGTCGCCGGCGTCGTACTCGGCGACAACCGTCATCTCTAGCTTGCTCAGCAGGTATATGCCGGCGTTCAGGGCGACGTGACCCATCCCGGGCCAGACGGCGACGAGCCAGGGGCGGTTCAGCTTGAACGGGTTGTCGGCCACGGCGGGCGCCTCCGGGAGGTCGATACCCGCACGGTAGGCGCCGCCACGGCGGATCACAAGGGGCCGCCCGCAGTCGCGTCTCGGTTTGGTCTGGTGGGGCAGGCATTTCTGCCTGCCCGGGTCGGCGTCGGGCAGGCAGAAATGCCTGCCCCACCAAACAGAAACCTGGCTCGGTCAGCGGATGACGCCGAGTTCCCGGCCGGCGGCGGCAAACGCGGCGATCGCCCGGTCGATCTGCTCAGTCGTATGAGCGGCCGACACCTGGATGCGGATGCGGGCCTGCCCCTGCGGCACCACCGGGTAGCTGAACCCGATCGCGTAGATGCCCTTGGCCAGCAGGGCGTCGGCCATCTGGGTCGCCACTGCGGCGTCCCCGAGCATGACCGGCAGGATGGGTGTCGGCCCTGGCTTGACGGTGAACCCGGCCGCCTCCAGCCCGGCCCGTAGCCGCTTGGTGTTCGCCTTCAGCGTCTCCCGCAGTTCGCCGGCGGTGTCCACCAGGTCGATCGCCTTCATCCCGGCGGCGACCAGTGCCGGCGGCACCGAGTTGCTGAACAGGTACGGCCGGCTCCGGTTCCGCAGCCAGTCGACCACCTCCGCGGACGCCGCGGTGAACCCGCCGCTCGCCCCGCCGAGGGTCTTGCCGAGCGTCCCGGTGATGATGTCGATACGGTCCAGGACGCCCAGCTCCTCTGCGGCACCGCGGCCGGTCGCCCCGAGGTGGCCGGTGGCGTGGCAGTCGTCGATCCCGACCATCGCCTCGTGTTGGTCCGCCAGGTCGCAGATGTCCGGCAGCTTCGCCAGGTCGCCGTCCATGCTGAACACGCTGTCGGTGAAGATTAGCTTGAACCGGCAGCCCTTCGCCTCCTCCAACTTGGCCTTCAGGTCGGCCATGTCGTTGTGCTTGTACCGGAACCGCTGGGCCTTACACAGCCGCACCCCGTCGATGATGCTGGCGTGGTTCAGCTCGTCGGAGAGGATGGCGTCCTGCTCGCCGAGCAGCGGCTCGAACAGCCCGCCGTTGGCGTCGAAGCAGGAGATGTACAGGATGCTGTCGCCCTTGCCGAAGAACCGGGCGATCTGCTGCTCGGCCCGCTTGTGGATGTCCTGGGTGCCGCAGATGAACCGCACGCTGGACAGCCCGTACCCGTAGGCCTTCAGCCCGTCGAACGCGGCGTCCACCACCGCCGGGTGGTTGGCCAGCCCGAGGTAGTTGTTGGCGCAGAAGTTGACCACCTCGCGGCCGTTCACGGTGATCGCGGGCTTCTGCGGGGTGGCGATCTGCCGCTCGGCCTTGTAAAGCCCCTTCTCCTTGAGGGCGGCCAGTTCGGTGCGGAGGTGGGTGCGGAGGGCGGTGTCGGACATGGGGGTTCGCTCAGGGAGATGGAAGTCGCCAAGCCCACCCGTTGCAACGGGTGGGCTTTAGGGATCTTTGATTCTAGACCTGGCCGACCGGCGTCTGGTTCTCCTCCACCGGGGCGGCGACCACCGCGGCGGCCCCGGACCGGCCGGCCCGCCACTCGGCGACCGCCTTCCACACCATCGGGGCGACCGAAGCGGCCACCACCAGCACCACCACCTTGTCCAGGTGCTTGGCGATGGTGAACTGCGGGTTGCCGAGCAGTTGCTGGGCCATCGGGTCGAGGACCGGCAGCAGGTAGTACCCGAGCAGCACCATGCTGACGATCCAGCCGATCCCGCCGATCACGTTGTAGAAGAGGAACGTCCGGTACTCCATCCGGGCGGCCCCGGCGACGACCGGCACGAACGTCCGGACGATCGGCATGAACCGGGCGATGACGATCGTCTTGCCGCCGTGCTTCTCGTAGTACGCCTTGGCCCGGAGCAGGTACTCCCGCTTGAAGAACCGGCTGCTCGGCCGGTTGAAGATGGCCGGCCCGGCCTTCGCCCCGATCCCGTACCCGACCGTGTCCCCGACGATCGCGGCCAGGCAGAGCGGGCCGATGAGCAGCGGCAGGTTCCAGTCGCTCATCCGGGCGACCACCCCGAGCACCACCAGGAGCGAGTCGCCGGGGAGCAGGAAGCCGATCAGCAGCCCGGTCTCGGTGAACACGATCAGCGTGACGGCGACCAGGGCCGCCCAGAACACCCCCGGCTGGTTCAGGGCCGCCTTGAAGGCGTCCGGGTTGGTCAGGTTGCGGGGGTCGGCGACCGTGGTGACGATCTGCCACACCTGCGCGAGGAAGTCGGCCATGCCGGCGGTCGCTCCGGAGGGTTGGTCCTGACGGCATAGCCTAGGACACCCGGCCGGGGACCGGAAGGGCAACCGGCCGGGCGGTCACTTCTTGGCGATCTCGTCCCAGGCGGCGAACACGTCCGGCAGCGCCTCCCGGACGATGACCAGGTGCTCCAGGTCCGGGTACTCTTTGTACGTCACCCGCTTGGCCCCGGCGTCGGTCAGGGCTTTGTGCAGCGCCCGGCTCCCCTTCAGGGCGAAGTCCTGGTCGCCGACGCCGACGAACACCGGCAGGTCGGCGAACGCCTCCTTCTTCCGCACCCGCCCGGCCCCGCCGAGGGAGGCGACGGCGGCGAACTTGCCCGGGTGCTGCTGGGCCAGCTCGATCGCCTGCCCGGCCCCCATCGAGTGGCCGACGAGGAAGATCCGCTTCGGGTCGATGGGGTACCGCTCGGCCAGCTTGTCGATGATGGCCGCGACCGGGGCCGCCCCGATCAGCCCGCTGCGGGGGGCGAGCAGCATCCAGCCCCGCTTCTGGCACTCCTTGACGATGTGCCCGTTGCCGTACCCCTCGAAGAACAGGTTCTCCGACCCGCCGGCCCCGTGCAGCGCGACGACCAATGGGATCGGCTTGTCTGTCGCCAGCCCCTTAGGGACTAGCAGTCGGCATGACGTAACCTGCTCTTTGCCCGTGGGGACAGCAATGTGGTGGTCGCCCGGATGAGAGGGATCAAAGTATTTCCCCGGTGGTTGTGCGTTCGACGCCGGTACGGACATGAACCGGAAGTCCGTTTCCGGAACCTCGCCCGCGGCAGCCCGTTCCAACTGCTCCGACAAATCCTGCTCGGTGGCAATTTCGAGCGTCCGTCCGTATTTGGCAATATCAGCGGCTGCGAACCGCCGCCAGTTGAGCCGAGGGGCCAAGTCGTGAAAGACGCACACCGCGACCGGTGATGGGGCGACGAGGATACCACCGGCCGTGAACTCCGCCATGATCGCGGTATCGAAGCTGTGGGGAAATCCCGAAACATCAGCCTGCGGACCGGGACGAATCCGCTCACCCGGGGACAGTTTGGGAATGGGCAGTGAAGCACGGGCCGGCAGCTTGTCGAGAGGAGCGGCGGTCGCCGCGTCCGTGTACTCGAAGCGTACCGTGGCCGTAGCCCCGGCCGGTCGATTTGCGACCGGGTAGAACTGTCGGATCTCCACACTGACCACTTTTGCCTTGTAGTCCAGCGCTCGCCGCTCCGGTACGGCATAGAGCGACTCCAGCCACCGTTCCGTGTCAGACAATGTCTTGCCCTGTAACGCCCACCGGGCATCGTCCAGCGTCCGCCCGGCCTCGCCGAGTTGCAGCGACAGGAACTGGCCGCTCGCCTTCTTCACGATGGCCAGTGCCTTCTTGCGGGCGGTCGGGTCTTTCTGCTCCTCCCACGCTTGCTCGAACCGCTTGAGCCGCTGGCCGAGTTCGTACCGCTCCGGCTGGGCGACCGCGCCGCCGGCCGTCAGCCCGACGACCACCAGCCCGAGCCACCCGGCGACGACCGTTCGCATGGCTCTGCCCCGGCAAGTAGGGTTTGATCCGTCCTGGGAAGTCAGTTTAATGTAGCCGACCCGACGCCTCACCCCCGAAAGGACTCGACCCCCGTGATCCGACCCATCCTGGCTCTGACCGTCGGCGGGCTGGCCCTGGTGCCGGCCGGGGCGGTCGCGTTCGGCCAACGTCGGCCTAGCTGCCCGCCGCCGCAGCCGGTCGTTTACTGCCCGCCGCCGGTGGTGTACGTACCCGTCTGCCCGCCGGTCTGCTGCCCGCCGGCCGTCGTCACCCCGGCCGCTCCCGCGGCGCCGACCGTCCAACAGGAATCGCCGCCCACGGCCAGCCCGCCGAAGGCGGAGGCCGCCCCGAAGCCGGCCAGTCCGGCGGTTCCGGCCCCCGGCCTCCCGGGCGGGCTGGGCAACAAGCCGGCCGAATCGCCGCCGGCAGGGGTCAAGCCGATCGGGTTCACGGAACAGGCGCCCGAGCCGAAGCCGGCCGACCCGCCGACCATCCCGGCCGTCGGGTTGCCGGCCGAGCCGTCCACCCCGCCGACCCGCCCACTCGTCGTGCCGACCCCGACGCCTGGCATCAAGGACACCCCGCCGGCGTCATCGGCCCCGACGCTCCAGACCCCGCCGGCCCCGGCGCTGCCGACGCCGGCTGCTCCCACCCCGCTCACGATCCCGTCAGCCGGCCCGGCCAAGTCGGACGCCGGGCTGACGATCCCGCAACTGAAGCCGGTCGCCCCGGACGCGGGCGTGCCGCCGCTCACCCTGCCGACCCCGGGCGAGCCGAGCACCCGCACCTCCCAGAGCAGCCCGCTCACCGGTGCCCGCCGTTCGTTCGACATGTACCCGGTGGACGGCCCGGCCCCGGCCAGCCCGACCGCCCAGCGGACCGTCGGCTTCTTCAACCAGTCGAACCGGGACGTGAAACTGACCGTCGAGGGGCAGTCGGTGACGCTGCCGCGAGGGCATCAGGTGTCGGCGGTGGTGCCGGGCGGGTTCAAGTGGAAGCTGGACGGCGGCCCGGAGCAGAAAACCGACGTGCCGACCGCGGCCCCGGGGCTGGACGTGGTGATTCGGCAGTGACGCGCCGGGGACGACCGCAGGTCGCGGGTGACGACTTAAGGCGTTCAGACGGCGTGAAGTCGTCACCGCGCGACCTGCGGTCGCGGCTCGCTCGACTATTCGTCCGCCGGCTTCCGCGGCACCGGGGGCCGGCCGATCACGTCCCCGCACACCTGGTACTTGAAGTTGCCGATCACCAGCTCGTCCCCGGGGAGGAGCTTCCCCTCGACCACCTTTTGGCCGTTCACCCGGACCCCGTTGGTGCTGCCCAGGTCGCGGACCACCAGATAGTCGCTCACCTGGGCCACGCAGCAGTGCCGGCGGGACACCTTCTTCGAATTAAGCTGGACGTCACACTCTTCATGCCGGCCGAACAGGATGACCGGCTTGTCGAGCAGGATGCTCGGGCCGTCGGACAGGGAGAGCAGGTGAGCGGGCATAGGCGTGGTTCGGAACGGACCGTGGGCGTGTACTCATCTATAGCACGTCGGCAATCGGCGGTCATTTCTTCGGCTGTGTGAGTTGCCGGACTTTCTCCCGGAACTCCTTATAGTCCGCCCGGCCGCGGACCGGGTCGAGGTCGGTGTCTTTGTCCAGGTGGGCGGCGTTCACCGGGTTGCGGAAGTACGGCCCGGCGAGCAGGGCGACGAGCTGTTGGACCGCCCGCTCCGCGCGACCGGCCTGGTCGGCTGCCGGCCCGGACTTGGCCAACTGGGCGTGGGCACAGGCCCAGTTGTACCTCACCAGGTCGGCGACGCTCGGCTGGGACTGCTGGACGAGCGACTCGAACTCGGCGTCCAGGCCGGTGTCCCCTTGCCTGGCCCGATCGACCAGCCGGCCCGACCGCTGGGCCGCACCGAACCCGGTGATCCAGGTCATCTGCGGGTAATCCCGGACCAGGCCAGCTTGCACCCCCTCCATCCTCTTGAGTGCGGCGGTCGCGTCCGCCGGCCGCCCGGCCCGGGTGTACACCTCGGACCCGGTGAGCAGGCTGGTCATCAGTTGGACCCGCAGCGGGAACGACCGCGGCTGGGCGGCGACCAGCCGCTCGGCCGCGGTGATCCCGTCGGCCACGGACTTGGCCGCCTCGTCCCGCTTGCCGGAACGGGCCAGCAGCATCCCGCGGTACACCGTCATCGCGGTCCGGGTCATGCCGAACAGCTCGGCCGCCCTGGCGGTCGGCGGGGACTCGGCGGCCATCGTCTCGGCCAGCGCGTGGGCGGCTTCCAGCCGGGCCGCCCCCTTGGCCGGCTGCCCCTGGGACAGCTCGGCCAGTCCCAGGTATGTCAGCCCGACCAGCTTGGCCAGCCGGCCGCGGTACGGGGCGCCCGGGCGGGCGGACAGCTCCTCCCCGACGGCCAGGGCTTTGGTGAAGAACTCGACCGACCGGGCCGGATCCTGCATGGTGTAGAAGTGCCCAAGGGCGATGTAGCACTCGGACCGGGTGACCTGGGCGTCCACCGACCCCGGGGCGAGCCGGCACGCCTGCTCGGCGTACCCGACCGCCTCCCGGTAGTGGGCGACGGCCTGGTCGTACCGGGCGGACAGGGAGTCGAAGTGGCCGCGGAAGGCGGTTGCCTCGGCCCGCCCGCGGACGGCGTCGGCGTCGGTCGGGGCGTCGGCGGCCAGGCCGGCGTACAGGTCGGCCGCCAATCGGACCGCCGCCTCCCCCTTCGGGTAGTCGCCCAGGGCCATGTACGCGACCGCGGTTTGTAGGTGGGCGCGGGCGGCCTGCCGGCGGACGATCGGGTCGTTGCTGTCCTCGTCCCCGAAGCTCTGGAAGAAGGCCACCGCCTCTTCGAGCACCTGCCGCCGTTCGTCGGCCAGGTCCGGCCGGTTCGCCCACCGCTCGCCGGCCACCCGGACCATCATCTTGTCCACCGCCTCGACCGCCTTCTCCAGCCGGTGCTGGGCCTTCTGCCGCTGCACCTCGGCGTCCGTCCGCCGGGCCTCGGCCTGCTGCTCGGCGGCCCGGGTGTCGATGACCGCCCGCTCCAGTTCCGACTGCTTCCGCCGCAAGGATCTGTTCGCCCCGGTGATCGTCCCGATGGCCGCGCCGACCGAGACGAACGACAGCAGGATGAGCAGATTCAGGGCCGGCCGCCGGCGGACCGCCCGCCAGTACCGCTCCCACAGGGACAGCGGCCGAGCCAGGATCGGCTCGCCGGCCCGAAACCGGCCCAGGTCGGCGGCCAGGTGCGCGGCCGACTCGTACCGCTTGGCCGGGCCTTTCTCCAAGCACTTCAGGGTGACGGTTTCCAGATCGCGGGGCAGGTTGGGGACCAGCTTCCGCGGGGACACCGGCTCGTCGTTCGCCACCTGGAGCACGGTGTCCAGGGCGGTCGCGGCCCGGAACGGCGGGCGGCCGGTCAGGCACTCGTACAGCACCGCTCCCAGCGCGTATACGTCCGCCGCTGGGCCGACCTCCTTGCCTTTGCCGGTGGCCTGCTCCGGGGCCATGTACGACGGGGTGCCCATGATCGCCCCGGTCCGGGTCAGCCCGCTGTCCCCCTCCACCTTCCGGGCCAGGCCGAAGTCCGTCACCTTCGGGGTGCCGTCCGCGGCGAACAGCACGTTGTCCGGCTTCAGGTCGCGGTGGACGATCCCCTTGTCGTGGGCCGCCTGCACGGCCGCCGCGATCCTCTCCACCAAAGCCGCGGCATCCTGCGGCGGCAACGGGGTGCCGGCGAGCTTGCCGGCCAGGCTACCGCCGGGGCAGAACTCCAGGGCGAAGTACGGCTGCTCCCCGGCCGTACCGAACTCGAACACCTGGACGATGCCGGGGTGTTGGATCGCCGCCACGCTCTCCGCTTCCGCCAGGAACCGCATCCGGTCCTGGGCGGAGGCGTGTCCGCCGGCCAGTACCATCTTGAGCGCGACCGGGCGGTTCAGCCGGAGCTGTCGGGCCAGGTAAACCACGCCCATCCCGCCGCGGCCCAGCTCTTGAAGGATCTCGAACCCGGGCACCTCCGGCCGACCGGCTCCGGCGACCGCCGGCGGGGCGTCGGACGGGGGCAGGGTGCGGGTGTTGTCGAACCCACCCGGGGAGTAGTTCAGGGTGTGGTCGCCCGGCGGCCCGGCGGCCGGCGGGGGCAGGGTGGCGTCGGGGTCGAGGGGGGACATGCGGTCTATCTTGCCGACCGGTACTAGCTGGGGGAAGTCGGAACCCCTTCTTCTCGGTCCCACGCTCTGCGTGGGACCGTTTCCCTCGACGCTCCGCGTCGAGTTGGTATCTCGCCCGGGGACACGGCCGGCCACCCGCGTTGACTCGACGCGGAGCGTCGACTCGTGCGTTCCCACGCAGAGTGCGGGACCGAGAATGGAATGAGTCGGCCGCCCGCCTTCTTCCGGGCCGGCCCGGTTGCTAAAGTGTGCCCGTCCCCTCCGTCACCCGGACCCGGCATGAGCGAGTTCGCCTTTCAGCGCTGCATCCACCCGCACTGCGGCACCGCCGTCGGGCTGGCCGACACGTCGTTCCGCTGCCCGAAGTGCGGCGGCCTGCTCGACGTGGCCTACGACTGGTCCCGGCTACCGGTGCCGACTTCGCTCAGGCAGTTCGAGGCGAAGTGGGCGGACCGGACGCACCCGCTCAACTTCAGCGGCGTCTGGCGGTTCCGGGAGCTGTTCCCGTTCGCCCCGGACGACGCGGTGATGACCATCGGCGAAGGCCAGACCCTCTGCCAGCGGGCCGACCCGGTGGCCGAGTACGTCGGCCTGAAGCCGGGCCGGCTGCACCTGCAGTACGAGGGGATGAACCCGTCCGGCAGCTTCAAGGACAACGGGATGACGGCGGCGTTCACCCACGCCCGCCTGACCGGGGCGAAACGGGCCGCCTGCGCCAGCACCGGCAACACCAGCGCCAGCCTGGCCATCTACTGCGCGGCGACGAACCTGATGCGGGCGGTCATCTTCATCGGGTCCGGCAAGATCAGCTACGGCAAGTTGTCCCAGGCGTTGGAACACGCTGCCCTGACGCTCCAGATCGCTGGCGACTTCGACGACGCCCTGCGGCGGGTGCAGGAGGTGAGCCGCCAGCTCGGCATCTACCTGGTCAACAGCGTCAACCCGTTCCGGCTCGAAGGCCAGAAGTCGATCATGCTGCGGGTGCTGGAGGCGCTGCGGTGGGAGGTGCCGGACTGGATCGTCGTCCCCGGCGGGAACCTCGGCAACGTGTCCGCGTTCGGCAAGGCGTTCGCCGAGTTGCAGGAACTCGGCCTCATCAAAGCCCCGCCGCGGCTGGCGGTGGTGAACGCGGCCGGGGCGGACACCTTCTACCAGCTCTACGAGAAGAACGGGGTGCGGTGGAACGGCGGCCGGCCGGACGACCGCAAGGTCGGGGCGTACCTCAAGATGCTCGACGACGCCGACCGCCGGGCGGACACCCTGGCCAGCGCCATCGAGATCAACCGCCCGGTCAACCTGCCGAAAGCCCTCCGGGCGATGGAGCGGTGCGGCGGGGTGGTGCGGGAGGCGACCGACCAGGAGATCCTGGACGCCAAGGCGAAGATCGGGGCCGGCGGGCTGGGGTGCGAGCCGGCCAGCGCGGCGAGCGTGGCCGGGCTGCTCAAGCTGGTCAAGGAGGGGGTCATCTCGGCGGACGACCGGGTGGTGTGCATCCTGACCGGGCACGTGCTGAAAGACCCGACGGCCACCGTCGCGTACCATAGCAGTGACCCGAAGACGTTCGCCGACGTGCTCGGCAAACGGGGGGTGCGGCGGGTGGCGTTCGCCAACCGGGCGGTCCAGGTGCCGAACGATTTGGACGAGATCGTCAAGGCGATCGAACTCTACGCATAAGAAATGGCCCGCTGAGTACGCTGACTTCGACGCAGATGAAAACCGGATAAGACAAGAAGAATTGTCCAAATACAGTCGGGCGGAGGCGGCGGCCATGTATCAGCACGCCGACGTGACGGAGCGGATCATCGCCGCCTTTTTCAAGGTGTACAACACACTCGGGTACGGGTTCTTGGAGAAGGTGTATCAGAACGCGATGGCGGTCGAGTTGGCCTCCCAGGGACTGGCGGCCGAGCCGCAAGCTCCGCTCACGGTTCATTACGCCGGGGTCGCGGTCGGCGAATACTTCGCCGACTTTCTGGTTGAAGGGCGAGTTGTCGTCGAGCTGAAAGCCGTCGAACAGCTAGCGGCGGAACATCACGCTCAGTTGCTGAATTACCTGAAAGCGACCGATATCACGATCGGACTGCTGCTCAACTTCGGCCCCAAACCGGAGGTCAAGCGGAAGGTGTACGAGACGGCACGCCTTCGACCGGCGCTTACGAACGGTCAACAGAAATAGGCTCGTATCCGGTTTTCATCTGCGTCGAAGTCAGCGTACTCAGCGGGCCATTCCGATGAAGACTCAACTTGCGATCAACGGCGCCTGCGGGCGGATGGGCCAGCGGCTGGTCGCCCTGGCGCACGACGACCCGAAGCACTTCCACCTGGTGGCGGCCGTCGACTCGCCGACCAACCGGCTGGTCGGCCAGGACGCCGGCACCGTCGCCGGGGTGCCGCTGCTCGGGGTGCCGATCACCGGCGACCTGCCGCTGACCGCCCGGGTGGACTGCCTGATCGACTTCAGCAGCCCGGCCGGGACGATGGCCGTCCTCAAGACCTGTATCGACCGCCGCATCCCGATCGTCGTCGCCACCACCGGGCACGAGAAGGCGGAGCGGGACGAGATCCTCGCCGCCGCCCACCACACCGCCGTCCTGTACTCGCCGAACATGAGCCTGGTGGTCAACCTGCTGTTCAAGCTGACCAGCCTGACCGGCAAGGTGCTGGCCGGCAAGGGGTTCGACGTGGAGGTCATCGAGCGGCACCACCGGCACAAGAAGGACTCGCCGAGCGGCACCGCCGCCCACTTCGCCAAGCTGGTGCAGGCGGAGATGGGCCAGCGGCACATCCGCCACGGCCGGGAGGGGCTGGTGGGCGAGCGGCCGGCCGACGAGATCGGCGTCCACGCCGTCCGGGCCGGGGACAACGTCGGCGAACACACGATCATCTTCAGCGCCCCCGGCGAGACGCTGGAACTGGTCCACAAAGGGACCAGCCGGGACAGCTACGCCCGCGGGGCGCTGCTGGCCGCCCGGTTCCTGGCCGGCAAGGGGGCCGGGATGTACACGATGGACGACGTGCTAGGGATTTGACGTAGGGTGCGTTGAGGCCTTGCGAAACGCACCGCCGAGACATCGGCCCGGGGCCGGACTCGTTGCCGGGCCGGGGCGTTGCGGTCGCAAAGCCTCCCTCAACGGCACCCTACAAAAGAGGCCACCGGTCCCCGCTCGGGGTGCCGGCCGGGACCGGCCGGTTGAAAAAGTACGCGTCGGCCAGCCGGTGACACCCGGTGAGTGTCACCGGCCGCCGGACGAACAGGTCCGGCACCTCCTCGAACTCGTCGAGGGCGGCCAGCGTCGGGCCGCCCACCGCCCACAGCTCGCCACGGACGGCCAAACCGTCCGCCTCGTCCCGGACGAGACCGGGGTAGGCTCCCAGGTCGTACACCCGGTAGAGCGGGGGCGTGACCGCGTCCCCCAGGAACTCGCCGGCGGCGATGCGGGAGTGGTTCCGCTCGCCCCGCTTCAGGGTGCCGTAGACGAACAGAATCGTTTTGCCCGCCATTCGCCGCCCCCGGTACACTGCGGCCTACCGCCGAGGGTGTTGTATGTCCGCCCGCCGCATGACCCGCCGCACCGCCCTGGCCACTGGGGCCGTCGCCCTGACGGCGGGTGGCAGCCGTGCCGCCCGTCAGCCGCCCGCCGCCCCGCTCGGGTACGCCGACCAACTGAGCTACGCCCCGGGGGATGAGGTGCGGTTGCACCTGGCGTCGGCGTCGGCGTTCGCCGTCGAGGTCGCCCGTCTCGGGCCGAAGCGGGAGGTCGTCTGGCGAAAGAGTGATCTGCCGTCGATGCCGCACCCGACCCCGGCGGACGCCTCCGCCCGCGGCTGCCGGTGGCCGGTCGGGCTGACCCTCCGCGTCCCGGCCGACTGGCGGAGCGGGTACTACGAGGCCCGGCTGACGGCCAAGGGCGGCCCGTCTTCGACGCTGTTCTTCGTCGTCCGGCCCGCGAAGCCGGCGTCGAGGACCCTCCTCCAGCTTTCGACCAACACCTACAACGCCTACACCAACTTCGGCGGGTACAGCCTGTACGCCTACAACGGCCGGCACAAGGTGCAGGGCCGGCGGGTGTCGTTCGACCGCCCGCTGTCCTCGCTGTTCGGCAACTGGGAGCTGCCGTTCGTCCGCTGGGCCGAGGCAAACGGCTACGCCCTCGACTACGCTGTCAACTCCGACCTGGAGTTCCGCCCGGAACTGCTGAAGGCGTACAAACTGGTGCTGAGCGTCGGTCACGACGAGTACTGGTCGGCCCCGATGCGGGACCATCTGGAGGCGTTCATCGGCAACGGCGGGAACGTCGCCTTCTTCAGCGGCAACACCTGCTGCTGGCAGGTCCGCAGCGAGGCGAGCGGCCGGGAGTTGGTGTGCTGGAAGCAGTCGTTCGGCGACGACCCGGTCTACCGCACCGGCGACCACAAGACCCTCTCCACCCTCTGGAGCCATTACCTGGTCGGCCGGCCGGAGAACTCGCTGACCGGGGTCGGGTTCCTGTGGGGCGGGTATCACCGCAGCCACGGCCAACTGATGGACGGCCCCGGGTCGTACACCGTTCATCGGCCGGACCACTGGTTGTTCGCCGGCACCGGCCTCAAGCGGGGCGACCCGTTCGGGGCGAAGCTGCCGGGGTACAAGGTGGTCGGGTACGAGTGCGACGGGTGCGAGCTGACGTGGAAAGACAGCGTGCCGTCCCCGACGCATCGGGACGGCACGCCGCAGGGCTTCGAGGTGCTGGCGACCGCCCCGGCCCGCTGGCACCCGGACGACAGCGAGTGGTACGAGCGGTGGGAGAAGGGCCGCACCGGGAACGCGGTGGTCGGCACCTACACCCGCGGCGGGACGGTGGTGACGCTCGGCAGCACCGACTGGAGCCACGGCCTCCGCGGCAACGATCCGGCGGTGACGCGGGTCACGAAGAACGTGCTGGACCGCCTCTTGTAGGGCGGGTCAAGCCGGCTCTGCGCGCCGACCCGCCGCGAACGGCAACGAGCGATTGCCCGGGCCGGCGGGTCGGCGCCGCAGAGCCGGCTTGACCCGCCCTACGAAAACCGGCCCAGCGAATAGTGCCGTGCATCGATGTGCGGCTTGTCGCCGGTCAGCAGTTCGGCGACAAGCTTGCCGGTGCCGGGGGCCATGGACAGGCCGAGCATCCCGTGGCCGGCGGCGACCAGCACGTTCCGCATGGCCGGCGTGCGGTCGATCACCGGCAGCCCGTCGTACACCATCGGCCGCCAGCCCCACCATTCCTCTTGCACCGGCTCCGGCCACGGCTCCCGCAAATACGTCTCGGCCCCCGCTCGCAGGAGGGCCAGCCGGTCGCGGTTCAGGGTGGCGTCGTACCCGGCGAACTCCATCGTCGAGCCGATCCGGTAGCCCGTGCGGAACGGGCTGACCGCGACCCGGTGCTCCTCGAAGATCATCGGGTACGTCGGGCAGACGGCCGGCCGCGGCATCGTCACCGAGTAGCCCTTCCCGGGGACGATCGGCAGCTCGCACCCGAGCTGGCGGTTGAGCTGCGGCGCCCAGGCTCCGGTAGCCACTACGAACGCTGAGCCGCGGATTTCTCCCGTGGTGGTCGTTGCCGCGACGGCGGCCTCGCCCTCTTGCACGAACCCGGTCAGCTCGCAGTCCTCGATCACCTCCACGCCGAGCCGGGTCAGCGCCTGCCGCCAGCCGGTCATGAGCACGTCCGGCCGGAGCTGGGCGTCCCCGCGGTACAGGTAGCCGCCGCTCGCCGCCCCGGGCTTCAGGGCGGGTTCCAGCTTCAAGAGTTCATCCGCCTCGAACCGGTCGGCCGGCAGGGCGAACTTCTCCCGCAGCAGGTGATCGACCTGGGCATAGTGCTCGAACCCGGCGGCCGTGTGGAACACGAACAACAGCCCGTGGGTGTCCCACTCGACGTCCAGCCCCTCGGCGGCGAGCAGCTCGTCGTACAGGCCGCGGGACGAGTTCAGTATCGCCTGGATGCCGGCGGCGGCGGCGAGCTGGTCCCGCTCGTTGCAGCGGCGGGCGAACCGGAGGAACCAGCCGAGGTTCCTCAGCAGGAACCCGGGCCGCACCTTGAGCGGCGAGTTCCGCGACAGGAGCGTTTTGAGGGTGGCCCACACCGCCCCAGGGCCGGCGTGTGGCAGGACGTGGCTCGGGCACACGTACCCGCAGTTGCCGTGCGAGCAGCCGGCCCCGAACCGGCCGCGGTCGATCAGCGTCACCCGCCGCCCGGCTTTGGCCAGGTAGTACGCACAGGCGGTCCCGACCACCCCGCCGCCGATCACCGTGATACCGTTCGCGGCCATCCAGCCTCCTGAGCAAGTAAAAAGTAAAAAGGGAAGACGACCGTTGGCTGTCTTCCCTTTTTACTTTTGCCTTTTGACTTTTTACTTCTTCGGCGCGGTGGTGAGCGGGAAGTCGTCCGTGCGGAACGGGCTGGCCGGCAGCCCCTCCCGGTTGAACAGGCTGGTCACCGGGTAGTTCTTCCACCCGAACCGGACGGCCACCGGCTTGGCCACCCGGTCGCTGGAGACCACCACCGTCTCGCCGGCGATCCGGGCCTTGGCCGGGTAAAACACCTGGTCGTCCCCGCACACCTCGAACCCGTTCACCGTCGGGTTGTTCCCGTACCGGTTCACCAGCCCGCCGCCGACGCTGTCGAACGTGACGATCGCCTTGTCCCCGTCCAGCTTCAGCTCCTTGAACGCCGGCCCGGTTCCCGGCCCCTTCTTGCCGTAGGTCTGGGCGAGGGCGGCCCGGGCCAGCCGGGTGCCGGGCGTCACCTTGTCCCGCGGGTGGATGTCGAACAGGTCGCCGGCGTCGGTGATGACCGCCATGCCGACGTTCGGCAGGGTCTTGGTGGCCAGGAGCTGGGCTTCCCGCAGTTCCGGCCACTGCACCCCGTCCGCGTCCCCGGCGTGCCACGGGGCGAGCTGGACGCAGTAGAACGGGAAGTCGCTCCCCCACTTGGCCCGCCAGTCCTTGATCATCGCCGGGAACAGGGTGCGGTACTCGGCCGCCCGGCCGGCGTTCGACTCCCCCTGATACCAGATCGCCCCCTTGATGGCGAACGGCAGGAGCGGGTGGATCATCGCGTTGTACAGCACGCCCGGGACGTTCGGCCCGAGGTTCCCCTTCTTGTCCGCCTTGGCGGTCTTGGCTCGGTCGGCGTAGTAGGCCAACTCCGGGACGGCGGCCAGGGCCGGGGTGCTGGCCCACGCCTCGGCCGGGGTGCCGCCCCAACTGGTGTGGATCAGCCCGACCGGCACCCCGATCCCTTTTTGGAGCGTGGTGCCGAAGTGGTAGGCGACGGCCGAGAACCCGCCGACCGTGTCCGGCCCGGACTCGCTCCAGCGGGTGAAGTGCTTGAGGTCGCCCATGTCCGCGATCGGGGCCGGGGCGGTCCGCTTCTGGACGGTGAACAGCCGGACGTTCGGGTTCTTGGCCGCGGCCTTCACCTTCTCCGCGTCGTAGCTGGCGTTGACCGGCCACTCCATGTTCGACTGACCGGAGCAGACCCACACGTCGCCGACGGCGACGCCCGTGACGGAGACCTCGTTCGCCCCCTTGGCGGTCAGTGTGAACCCGGTACCGGCGGCGGCCTTCGGCAGCGTCGCCTTCCACGCCCCTTTGTCGTCGGCCGTGGCCTCGACGACGGTTGCTTTGCCCTCGGGGCCGGCGAGCGTGACCGTCACCTTCTCCCCGGGGGCGGCGGTGCCCCACACCGGGCACTCGGCGTCCCGCTGGAGGACCATCTGGTCGGTGAACAGCGGGTGCAGCTTGACGTCCGCCCGGGCGGGGGCGGCGAGGGCGAACAGCCCGGCGAGCAGGATCAACCGGCGGGAGGTCATGAGGTCGGCTCCGGGGAGAAGGGGACAGGCCGTTGTCGGCGGGATGGTGAGGGTAAACGCCCCGGCCGCCGGGTGCAACCGGCGGCCGGCAAGAATTGTCGGGTATCAGCGGTCGGCGAACGGGGACGGCCACTCGCCGGTCTGGTCGACCGCCGGGCGGACGCCCAGCCGGACGAACACCACCTGCGGGCCGCCCGCCCGGCGGATCTCCATCCGGATGACGCTCCCGGGGCGGTAGTTGGCGATCGTCCGGATGGCGTCCAGTTGGGACGCCGGCCGGTGGCCGCTGATCCGCACCACCTCGTCCCCGAGCTGGAGGCCGGCCCGGGCGGCCGGTGCGTTCGGCACCACCTCGGTCAGCCGCAGGCGGAACCCGTCCCCGTTGAGCGGCCGGTTCTCCTCCAGCCGGATGCCCAGGTAGCCCCAGCCGAGCGGGTCCGGCGGCGGGTCGGCCGGCACCGGGGCCAGCCCGACCACGACCCAGATGCACAGCAGCTTCAGCAGCACGCTCATGATGCGGCTCAGACCCCGTAGAACTTGGCGGCGTTGTCGTGCAGAACCTTCCGCTGGTCGGCCTCGGGGCGGCTGCCGAGGATCTCGCGGAGCGTTGTCAGCCAGCCCTTGTACGTCGTCACCAGTGTACACACCGGCCAGTCCCCGCCGAACATGGCCCGGTCGACGCCGAAGGTGTCGATGGTCGCGTTCACATACGGGGCCAGGGCGTCGGTCGTGGCGGTGCCCTTGCCGCCGTTCACGATGAACCCGCTCACCTTGCAGACCACGTTCTTGTGGGCCGCCACCTGCTCCAGCCCGCGTTTCCACTGGTCCCGCTGCTCGGGGGTGAACTTGACGCTCGGGTTGCCGCAATGGTCGAGGATGAACCGGGTGTTCGGGCACTGGCCGATCAGCTTGGCCATGTCCGGCAGCTCGGCCGGGCGGACGCACAGGTCGAAGCTCAGGCCCAGGTCGCCGAGCATTTGGATGTTCTTGACGAACGTCGGCCGCAGGCAGAACCCGGGCGGGGTGCTGTCCGCGTGCAACACCCGGCGGATGCCTTTGACGTGCTTGTGCCCCTGGTACTTCTTGGCGTAAGCCGGGAACGCCTCCGACTCCGGGCTGCCGCCGATCACGGCCGCCACCATCGGCGTCGACTTCGACTCGCACAGGCCGATGACGTAATCCGCCTCCGCCTGCTGGAACTCGGGGACGACATCCACTTCCATGTAGATCGACTTGGCCACACCCAGCCCGGCGGTCGCCTCGGCGTACTCCTTCGGGCCGAACGTCTTGGCCAGCTCGTGCCCGGGGGTGATCCAGGCCAGCTTCAGCTTGTTCGGGTCCCACAGGTGCTGGTGGGTGTCGATCACCGGGAGCATGGGGGCGCTCGGGGCGGCGGGGAGGGGGCGGGCCAGGGCGGCGGCCGAGGCCGCGGCGAGGAACTGGCGGCGGTCCATCGGGCGGCCTCCGGCGGGTGAGGCGGATTGTACCCGTCCCGGGGATGGATTCCTAGAAGGGGTGCGGTTCCGTAAACATGTCTCCAAGGGAATCGACCGAGGGCCACGCATGTCCGACGCCGTCCTGCTCCAGAGCGAGGTCGCCGGCCACCCGTGCCGCCGGGGCAAGGTGCGGGACGTGTACGACCTCGGGGACACCCTGGCCGTCGTCGCCACGGACCGGATCAGCGCGTTCGACTGGGTGCTGCCGACCGGCATCCCGGGGAAGGGCCGTGTACTGACCGCCCTGACAGTGTTCTGGCTGAACCGGCTGGGTGTCCCGCACCACCTGCTGTCTACCGACCTGGCCGATCTGCCTCCGGCGTTCCGCCAGCCGGAGTTGGCCGGCCGGACGATGCACGTCTGCAAGGCGAATGTGGTGCCGTTCGAGTGCGTGGCCCGCGGGTATCTGGCCGGGTCCGGGTGGAAAGAGTATCGGCAGTCTGGGACCGTTTGTGGCATTAGCCTGCCGTCGGGATTGCGGGAGAGCGACAAGCTGCCCGAACCGATCTTCACCCCGGCGACCAAGGCGGAGCAGGGGGCGCACGACGAGAACGTGCCGTTCGACCGTATGGCGGCTGACATCGGCGTGAAGCTGGCGGACGAACTGCGGGCGAAGACGCTGGCCGTGTACCAGGCTGCATCCGACTACGCCGCCGGCCGCGGGGTGCTGATCGCCGACACCAAGCTGGAGTGGGGCGTCCTGCCGTCCGGCGAGGTCATCCTGATCGACGAGGTGCTGACCCCGGACAGCTCCCGGTTCTGGCCGGCCGACCGATACCAGCCCGGGTCGGCCCCGCCGTCGTTCGACAAGCAGTTCGTCCGCGACTGGCTGGAGGCGAGCGGGTGGGACAAGGCCAGCCCCCCGCCGTCGCTGCCGGCCGACGTGGCGGGCCGGACCGCCGCCAAGTACCGGGAGGCGCTCGACCGCCTGACCGCTCCCGTCGGGCCGACACCATGACCCGCCGCGGGTACGCCCTGCTCGCCCTGGCGGCGGCCGCGTTCACGGTGTACGGCAGCCTGGTGCCGTTCCGCTTCCACGCCCGCACCTGGGACGAGGCGGTCAAGGCGTTCGAGTGGGTGCTGACGCACCGGGCGGGGATCGAGTCCCGGTCCGATTGGGTGGCGAACGTGGCCCTCGGCGTGCCGGTCGGGTTCGGCCTGCTCGGCGCCCTGCGAACAGATCACCCAGGGTTCGCCAAATCGTTGATGACCGCCCTCGCCGTCTGGCCGGTGTGTGTGCTGTTCGCCGCGGCCGTGGAGTTCGCACAACTCTTCGTCCCCGGGCGGACGTGTTCGGCCGGAGACATCGTCGCCCAGGGGGTCGGGGCGGCGGCCGGGATAGCCGCCTGGCTGGCCTTCGGCCCGGCCGTCACGCGAACCATCCGGGCGATTACTGATGACCCCCGCAGCGGCGGTCACGTCGGCCGGCTGCTCGCCGTGTACGTGCTCGTCGTCTGGTTCGTGCAACTGCTACCCTTGGACCTGTCGGCCAGCCCCGCCGACCTGTACCGCAAGGTGCGGGACGGCGGGGCGACGGTGGTGCCGTTCGCCGACCCGCCGGGCCGCGACCAACGGACCGGGGAGGCCGAACCCCGCTGGCGGCGGACGGTAAAGTGGGCCAAGCTGGTCGCCCTGTACCTGCCGGCCGGGCTGATCGCCTCCCGGCTGCCGCGACCGACCGTGGACGCTGTGGGCGGGACGGCTGGCGTGATCGGGGCCGGGTTCGGAGTCGCCCTCGGGATCGAGGCGACGCAGTTGCTCGTCCAGTCCCGGCATTCGAGCGTCACCGACGTGCTGTTCGGCGGGGCCGGGGCGGCCGTGGGGCTGGCGGCCGGGAGCCTCGGCCGCCGGTGGGCGTGGCCACTCGGTGTGCTATGGTTTGCCGGGCTGGCGGTCATCGACTGGCTGCCGTTCACGTTCGCCGGCACGCCCGGCCCGGTCGAGTGGGTGCCGCTGGCCGACCTGCTGCGGGCGGACTACCTGCGGTCTGCCGACGATCTGGTGCTGAAAGTGATCCTGTTCCTGCCGGCCGGGGCGCTGGTCGGCTACCGGCGGCTGGCGGCGGTGGTCGGGTTCGCCGCCGCGGTCGTGCTGGAGGCCGGGCAGGTGTTCCTCCCGGCCCGGGACGCGAGCGCCACCGACCCGGTACTCGCGGCGATTGGCGCGTATATCGGGGCGGTGGCCGCCCGGCGGGTGATGCGGGCCGAGAGGGTGTCTTGAAACCCGTCGGGACCGGTTTGGTGTAGGGTGCGTTGAGGAGGCTCGGCGACGAACCGCACCGGCCACGCAACGATGTCGCCCTGGGTCGGAGTCTCACCGGTGCGTTGCGCAGAGCCTCCACGCACCCTACACCCGCCCGGCGTAGGGTGCGTGGAGAGAGGGTTTGGGAGCGCAACGCACCGGCCCCGCAAGGGTGGCGTCCGAGGGGAGTAGTCCCGCGGTGCGTTTCGCAAAGCCTCAACGCACCCTGCGCCGAATAGCCAGCTACCGTTCCAAGATGCACACTGAGAACACGGCTCGGATGGGATGGAACCGGTGACCATGACTGCAAGCCGTCCGATCCGGGTCGGGTTCGTCGTCCACGTCATGCAGGTGGCGGGGGCGGAGGTGCTCGTCCGGGAGACCATCCGCCGGCTCGGCCCGGCCATCGTGCCGACCGTCTTCTGCCTGGACCGCGTCGGCCAGATCGGTGAAGAGCTGGTGGCTCAGGGGGTCGATCTGGTCTGCTTCGACCGCCGGCCGGGGTGGGACTTCTCGGTCAGCCGGAAGCTGGCCGCCGCCGCCACCGCCCGGCGGATCGAGGTGCTGCATGCCCACCAGTACACGCCGTTCTTCTACGCCGCCCTGGCGAAACCGATCATCCGCCCGATGCCGAAGCTGATCCTCACGGAGCACGGCCGGCACTACCCGGACGTGGTGTCCCCGCCGCGTCGGGCGGTCAACCGGCTGCTGCTCGACCGGCTGGCCGACGCGGTCAACGCCTGCATCGGGTTCAGCGCCAAGGCGCTGTGCCGGACCGACGGGTTCCGCGGCAACCGCATCCGGGTGATCGAGAACGGCATCGACGTGGACCGGTACGGCCCGGCCGCCGACCGTGCGGCCCTCCGACAGCGGCTCGGGTTGGACCCGGACCGGCGGTACATCGTTCACGTCGCCCGGCACCACCCGGTGAAGGACCAGCCGACGCTGATCCGTGGCTTCGCCTCGGCGGCCCCCGATTACCCGGATGTCGATCTGCTGCTGGTCGGCGACGGACCATTGCGGGCGGACCTGGAGAGGCTGGCGGACGAACTCGGGGTGGCCGGCCGGGTGCGGTTCGTCGGCATCCAGAAGAACGTGGCCGAGTGGCTGGCCGCGGCCGACGTGTTCGCCCTCACCTCGGTCAGCGAGGCGGCGTCACTGACGCTGTTGGAGGCGATGGCGACCGGGCTGCCGGTGGTCGTCACCGCGGTCGGCGGGAACCCGGAGATCGTCCGCGACGGGGTGGACGGGCTGCTGTTCCCCCGCGGGGACGCCGCCGGGTGCGCGACCGCGTTCCGGGAACTGCTGGACGACCCGGACCACGCCGAGCGGCTCGGGGAGAGCGGCCGGGACCGGGTGCGGGAGCGGTATCGGCTGGACCAGACGGTCGCGGCGTACTACCGGCTGTACCGTGAGCTGGCGGGGCGGTGACGGGCGGAATTCGCCTTGCACCCCCCGCCCACCGATCTGCTATCATCTCCGCCCGCTCGCCCCGGGAGTTCACCGACATGCCCGCCCCGACCGCCGTCCCGCCGGCCCGCCGGTCCGGGCCGAAAGAGGTGGTCAAGCGGGTCGCCCACATCGCTGCCACGGTGGCCGTACTGCCGTGGCTGATGGCGTACTGGCTCGGCTCGCTGGCGCTTGGCCCGAACCGGGCGCTGGAGGGGGCCAGCCAGGCGCTGGCCCCGCTGCCCGGGGTGGTCGGGATTTACCTCCGGCGGGCGTTCCTCTGCCGGGTGCTGGCCGGCTGCGACCGGACGGCCGAGATCGGATACGGGGTGCTGTTCAGCCAGGCCGGGGCGGTGATCGGGCCGAACGTGTACGTCGGCCCGCGGTGCCACCTCGGGCTGGTCCGCCTGGAGCGGGACTGCTTGATCGCCGCCGGGGTGCACATCCCGAGCGGCGGGAACACCCACTTCGCCGACGACCCGACGGTCCCGATCAAGGACCAGGGCGGGGAGCGGCGGGTGGTGACGGTCGGGGCCGGGGCGTGGGTCGGCAGTCTGGCCGTGGTGCTGGCCGACGTCGGGCCGGGAACGATCGTCGGGGCCGGGGCGGTGGTGGCCAGGCCGCTGCCCGGGATGGTGATCGCGGCCGGGGTGCCGGCCAGAGTGATTCGCCCGCGGTTCGCCCAGGATTCGGGCACGAAGGACGAAGGAGCGTCATGAGCACGACAACGTTCGCGGGAACCGTCCGGGTTGGCCGGGCCGGGCTGGGGATGAAGGTTCTGGACGCCGACAAGGGGACGACGCCGATGACCGATCCGACCGGCCGCCTGTCGGTGCTGGTGCCGGTGTACAACGAGGAGCGGACCGTCACCGAGATCCTCACCCGGGTGCTCGCGCTGGGGCCGGTGGTGAAGGAGGTGATCGTCGTCGACGACGGCTCGACGGACAAGACCGCCGACGCCGTCCGGGCGGTGGCCGACCGGGAGCCGAAGGTGCGGTTCCACCAGCAGCCGAAGAACCAGGGGAAGACGGCCGCCATCGCCACGGCGTTGGGGCTGGTGACGGGCGACATCGTCATCGTCCAGGACGCCGACCTGGAGTACGACCCGGCCGAGATCCCCGAGGTGATCGACCCGATCATCCGGGGCGTGGCGGACGTGGTGTACGGCAGCCGGTTCCTGGTGCGGAAGGCGGCCCGGGTGCTGTACTTCTACCACTACCTGGCGAACACCGGCCTCACCTTCCTGTCGAACCTGCTGACCAACCGGAACATGTCCGACATGGAGACCGGGTACAAGGCGTTCCGGGCGGAGGTGATCACGCCGCTGGTGCTGACGAGTAAGGGGTTCGGGATGGAGGTGGAGATCACGGCGATGGTGTGCAAGACCCACGCCCGCACCTACGAGGTGCCGATCTCCTACTACGGCCGGCCCTACGAGGAGGGGAAGAAGATCGGGTTCATGGACGGGGTCGCGGCCCTGTGGTACATCGCCTACTACAACCTGGTTAAGCCGCGGCTGCCGAGCGGCCGGCGGTACATCAAGGCGGTGAACGCGGCCCTGGCGAAGAACGGCGTCGCGGCGGCGGTCGGCAAGTGAACGATGGGATGACGGCTGCGGCGTAGGGTCCGCTGTGCGGACCGGTGGGGCCGTATCCGGTCCGCACAGCGGACCCTACGCCGCAGCTGCATTCGGATATGGTGGTGAATCGGCACTCCGACGTTTACCCGCATTGCAGTTCAGCATGCACGTCGAAGCACTGACTGCAGAAGTATACATAGATCAGTGCGCAGTCCGGTAACTCGGCTTCCGGGTAATCAAGCCCGTCGAGTTGAGCCAACAGAGCCATTCGCTTGCCGCAGCAGTCGGGTGTGAAATCGCCCTGGATGAATGTGGCACGGCCACCGAATTTGGTATCACCGGTCGCTGATCGACCATCAGCCGGAATCAGTTTCACTTCCGGAAGATCAGCCATGCGACCGTCCTCAGTTGCTACTGGTCGTCCGTTGCAACGGTTGGGCTTTCGTCACTTCCCCTCCCACTCGATCGGCGTCACCCACAGGTACAGGGTGTGTTCGAGGCCGTCCTCGGTGGACTGGATCGCCACTTTCTTGGCCGGCTTCGCCCCCGGCATGCTGAACATGTGGGACACCACCCGGGTGCCGGGCGGGCAGGTGTCGAGCTGGGACCGCAGCCGGGCGTTCACGTCCGGCTTCAGGAACAGCATCACCACCGTCGCCCGGGACAGATCCTGCTTGAAGATGTCCCCCCGGCGGACGGACGCCCGGTCGGTCAGTCCGGCCGTCTGGATGGCGGCCCGGGACCGGTCCACCAGGGCCGGGTCGATCTCGACGCCGACCGCCGTCGCCCCCCGGTCCCGGGCCGCCGCCAGGACGATCCGCCCGTCCCCGGACCCGAGGTCGTAGACGGTGTCCGTGCCGGACACGTCCCCCAGGTCGAGCATGGCCGCCACCACGTCCGACGGGGTGGTGACGAACGGCACGTCCGGCGGGCGGAAGTCGACCAGGTAGTGGAACGCCGGGTAGCAGGCGGCGATCGCGGCCGCGATCAGGCCGAGCGGCCAGTACCGGCGGACGAGCGTGCGGGCGGTCATCGGTCGGCCCTCCGGCGAGGTCAGCGGCCCCGACATGCAGCATACCACCGGCCCGCCGGGCGTGGCGGAATCGACATCGGGCGGGCCGGCGGCGGTGCGTGAGGCATAATACGGGCATGACCCCGCCCGCCCAGCCGCTGCTCGTGTTCGCCGACGACTGGGGCCGCCACCCGTCGAGCTGCCAGCACCTCGTCCGCCACCTGCTGCCGCGCCGCCGGGTGGTGTGGGTGAACACCATCGGCACCCGCCCGCCGCGGCTCGACTGGACGACGGCCAAGCGGGTGGCCGGCAAACTGCGGGAATGGGCTCGGGTAGGTCAGGCTCTGCCTGACAAGAATGCCACCGAGCGTCAGGTACAGCCTGACCTACTGAGGGCTGTTGCTCCGACCGTCGTCGCCCCGAAGATGTGGCCGTCGTTCAAGAGCCGCTTCGCCCGCCGGCTGAACCGCTCGCTCCTGCTCCGCACGCTGACACCGGTCGTCGAATCGCTCCCCCGGCCGCCGGTCGTCGTCACGACGCTGCCGCTGGTCGCCGACCTGATCGGCCGGCTTCCCGCCGCCCGGTGGGTGTACTACTGCGTGGACGATTTCAGCGTCTGGCCGGGCTACGACGGCGAGACCATGCTCCGGATGGAGCGGGATCTGGTCCCGAAGGTCGATGAGGTGGTAGCAGTCAGCGAGACGCTGGCGGAACACGTCTCGGCCCTCGGCAAGTCGGCCCACCTGCTCACCCACGGCGTCGATCTCGACCACTGGAAGCCGCCATCGGCGACGGACGTGCCGGGGTTCGCCGGGTTGGAGCCGCCGGTCGTCCTCTTCTGGGGTGTCATCGACCGGCGGACGGACACCGCGTTCGTCCGGGCGACGGCGTCCGCGTTAAACCAAGGGACGGTGGTACTCGTCGGCCCGCAGGACGACCCGGACCCTGAGCTGTTCCGCCTGCCGCGGGTGGCGGTCCGTCCGGCGGTCAGCTACGACCGGCTCCCGACCCTGGCGGCAGCGGCAAGCGTGCTGGTCATGCCGTACATCGACGCCCCCGTCACCCGGGCCATGCAGCCGCTCAAGCTGAAGGAGTACCTGGCCACCGGCAAGCCGGTTGTGGTTCGCGACCTGCCGGCCACCCGCCTGTGGGCCGATGCCTGCGACGTGGCCGGCGCGGCGGACCAGTTCGCCGCACTGGTTCAGCAGCGGCTCGTCGGCGAACTGCCCGGTGAGCAGGCAGCGGTCCGTGGCCGGCTGGCGGCCGAGGGGTGGGAGGCGAAAGCCCGGCAGTTTGAAGAGTGGGTGAACGGCCGCGATTTTCCCTTGCCTGCCGAATCCGTGTGCTAATGTGAACTCACCGGGGCCAGGACGGCGGGCAACACGCCCCATTCGTCCCCGGACAGTGTCAACGCCCGCGGCTGCGCGTCTCTACTCGCGGCCGGCGGGCGTTGTGCGTTTCACCGCGGCTTGCCCAGGTGACGCTCCAGGAAGGCGAACGTCCCAACCCCGTTGATCCGGTGCCCGCCGGGGAAGAACTCGATCGCGGTCCGCTCGGGCAGCTTCAGCCGGTTGGCGTACAGGTATCGCACCTTGGCGTACTCGCTGGCCACCATGTCGTCGGTGCCGACGCCGTCGTCGTGGCCCCGCTCGACCATGAACGGCCGCGGGGCGATCAGGTACGCCATCTCCGCGTAGTTGAAGGTGTTGCCCAGGTCGAACTCGTACATCTCGTACTCGCCGCTCCACATGTAGCTGCGGTCCAGGTCGACGCTGACGTTCTTGCCGACCCACTCGTTGAAGTCGCCGGAGCAGATCGACACCTTGTACCGCTTCTCGACGGCCGGCACCCGCATGGCCGTCTTGCCGCCGTAGCTAAGGCCGTAGAACCCGATCCGCTCGGGATCGACCCCGGGGACCGTTTGCAGCCAGTCGAGGGTGACGGCGTGTTGGGCGATGATGAAACTGAACAGGGACAGCTTGAGCGGGTTGGCCTTCCGCTGCACCTGGCGGAAGGTGTTGTTGCCGTAGTACGGGTTCTGCGGGCAGTAGACGACGTACCCCTTCTCCACCAGCTTGCGGGCGAACTCGGCGTAGATCGGCTGCTTCTCCGGGTCGATGCAGCTACGGGGTGTCCCTTCGAGGCCGTGCTGGCAGACGACCGTCGGCCGCTTCTCGCCGGGCTTCAGGTCTTTAGGCAGGAGCAGGATGCCGTAAGCGAACACGTCCGGGAACAGGTCGAGCATGACCTCGTACCCGGCCCAGTTCGGCACGTCGTAGACTCGGCGGGTGCGGGGGTTCGGCGGCAGCGTCGGGGCCGGCAGCTTGCCAATGACTTCTTCGTGGAAGTACGCCCGCAGCCGGTCGCACGACTTCTCCCACGCGGCCGGCGACGAGGCGTCGGTGCCCTTCCAGAACTCGCGGCGAACCCGGTCACTGTCCCGCCAGAGCCGCTGGGTGTGTGCAACGAGCTGGTCGAACTGGCGTTGGTGGGCGACGGCCGCCGGGTCGGCTGGGTTAGACTGGACAAACCCACCCCGATCATCGATCACGGCGGCGGTGCCAGGCTTTTCGGCCACCGGCGGGGCGGGATTCATCGCCCGAAGCAGCTCCAGATAGACAGTCGTGTCGAGTTGCTTTCCCGTGGAGGGCGCCAGGACTGCCATCAAGGACCGTGATTCGAGCCGATCGAACGCCCGCCTCACTTCCGCTTCCGTGAACGGCCCGAGTGTCCCTGGGGCCGCCCCGCCGCGACCTTTCGGGCCGTCGAACGCCGGCCCTGGGAGCGGGTCGATGACGAGCTTGCGAGGGGCGACGAGTGAGCCGACCTCGGCGTCCCCGAAAGCGGTCAACATGCCGAACAGGTTGCGGTCGAGCGGCCACTCGTGACACCGCTCCTGCGGCCCGAACGCCCCGGCCACCTGGCAAACGTCAAACCGCTCGTCGAGGGCGGCTGAATAGAGCGCGACCCGACCGCCTTCGCCGTAGCCGATCACTGCGAGCGGCAACCCCGGCGTCTTGTCGCGGGTGAACCAGTCGGCGGCGGCAAGTACCTTCTGAACTTCGTAGCCGACGGTCGTGCGGCCCGTCTCGAAGGCCATCCGGTGGATGAACTCGCGGTGCGGCTGGTTGGTCTTGCGACCGAGGACCGGGTTCCCGGACAGGGTATCGGCCCGGTCGATGATCGTCGGCACCAGCACGTTGCACCCGGCCCGGGCGAGGCGACGGGTGAACGTGTCGAAGTCCCCACCGATCTCAACACCCGCGATTTGTTCCGGCGTCTGCCCGGCATCGGGGATGGCGACCACGTTCGCGATCACTCGGTCCCCATCGGCGGGAAGATACAAGCCCTCGGCATCAACGCCGGGCAGCACCGCCCACCGGACCCGGTACACGCCTTTGTCACTGCCGACCTTCTGAACCGCCTGGCCATGACCGGGCCGCGAAATGACCTCCAGCCGGGGCGACACCCGCTTATCCACGACGCCAAGCAGCTTTCGCAATCTCTCGCGGTCGGGCTTCACCTCATCCCGCTTCGCCGGGGCCGCGGCCAGTTCCCGATCCAGATAGGCGTGAAGCCCGGCGACCATCTTCGCCGCCAGATCGCCGGTGTCGGTGAGCGGTTTCGTCCCGGGCAGCGGTTCCGACCCCAAAGCCGCAACGAACCACAGAGGCACCGAGAGCACAGAGGCCAGAAACACAGAGAAGAGAGAGGGAAAGGATTTCATATCTGGCTCAGGTTGGGGTTGTCTCTGTGTTTCTGGCCTCTGTGCTCTCGGTGCCTCTGTGGTTCGTTCATTCAGAACAGCTCCCGCACCGGGGCGGCGTCGGACACCCGCACCGGCTTGCCGTCCGGCCCGGGGATGGTAGCGTGCGGCGGGATGCCGAGGGCGTGGAAGATGGTGGCGACCAGCTCGGCCGGCGTCACCGGGCGGTCGGCCGGCTCCCCGGCGACGGCGTCCGACCGGCCGACCACCCGCCCGCCTTGGACCCCGCCGCCGGCGAGGATCGTCGTCCAGCAGCGGGTCCAGTGGTCTCGGCCGCCGTTGCAGTTCGGGTGCGGGGTGCGGCCGAACTCGCCGGTCGCAACGACCAAGGTGCGGTCGAGTAGCCCGTGGTTAGACAACGACGTAAGCAATCGCGCGAAGGCGGTGTCGAACAGCGGGGCCACGGTGTCTCGATAGTCGCTCAGGTCACACGCCAGCGAGCCTCCGTCCGCATGGCAGTCCCAGGATGGAGCGTCGAACACCGTCTCGAACATGTTCACAGTGACGAACCGGGCGCCCGACTTCACGGCCATCAATGCGAGATCGCAGGTCGCACCGAACCCGTCGTTCACAGACGGACGGCACGGCCAGTAGGGTGGCACAGGCAGGAACCCGCGGTCACTGCCGGTTGGCAGCGTCGTGCCTGTGGTCGGATGTTCGCCGAACGCCCACCACGGCGGGCACCGGTCTCGTTCCCCACGCAGGTGAGCGACCACGGCCCCCGCACTCGGCCACGCCGGCCCTGTGCCGAACACCCGGCCGGTGTTCACCGCCTGAAACCCGAGTTCGTGGATCGGCGGGATGTCACTCGTCATCGACCGGATCAGGCTGAACTTGTCCGCCATCGCTGCCATCTTCGGGAACAGCTCGCTCAACTGCGTCCCCGGCACCCGGGTCGGGATCGCCCGGAACGGGCCGCGGATGTCGCTCCGGGCGTTCGGCTTCGGGTCGAAGGTGTCGAGCTGGCTCGGGCCGCCGGTCAGCATCAGGAAGATGACCGAGTCGGCGGTCGGCTTCGCGGCCGTTTGGGGCGGCGGGGCGCCGAGGGCGGCGGACCCGGCGAGGGCGGCCCCGGTGGCGAGGAACTGGCGTCGGGTGGGGTGGTCGGTCATGGGCCGCCGCTCCGCGGGGGTGGAGGTCGGCGACCATCGTACCGGGCGGGCTAGGAAAAGGCGAGAACCGCCCGCGCGGCGGTCTGTTGTCGGGCGGGTCGAGGAGGCTCGGCGACGAGGCCTGGTGTTGCGACTCCGGCAGGCCTCGTCGCCGAGCCTCCTCGACCCGCCCTACGAACGGGTCACGCGGCCGGCTGGATCGCTTCCAACGCCGCGGACACCGGCTTGAACGCCCGCAGCACCAGCACCCGGCCGAGGAGGCGTTCGAGCAGCCCGACCGGGATCGGCCGCAGCAGGTACGGCAGCTCGGACCGCCGCAGGTGCCGCCGGATGAGCCGGTGCTCAGCGAAGCTCGGGAACTGCCGCCTCAGCCCCCGGGCCAGGAACCCGGGGGCCGACCGGCGGAACCGCCGGCGGGCCGGGGCCAGGACGAACACCTTGCCCCCGGGCTTGAGCACCCGGTACAGCTCGGCCGCGGTGCCTGAGAGATCCGGCGTTGGGGCCGAGAGGAGGTTCAGGTACGCCAGGTCGAACGCCCCGCGGGAGAACGGCAGGGTGCCGTCCGGGGCGACGGCCGCCAGCCGCACCCCCAGCCCGCGGAGGGCGAAGTTGCGGCGGACCAGGTCGAGCCGGTCGGCCGGCCCGCCGCACACCGTCACCTGGACCTCGTGCCGGTGGTACTGGACGGCGTCCGACCCCACCCCCGGGCCGAGCATTAGCAGTGACTCACCGGCGTGCCGGGTGAACTCCAGCGCCCGCCGCAGCCACACCCCGTGCGGGGCGTACCGCATCAGCTCCAACTCCTCGAACCAGGCCCGGCTGTACGGCTCCAGCTCCCGCCGAGCCGGCGGCCGGACCGGCGGCGGGCGGAGCAGCTCGACGGCCGCCAACAGCGCGGCCTCGGCCGGGTCCGGGCGGGCCGGGTCGGGGGCGTCGTCCCGGTAGATGCGGAGTGGGGCCATCGGGCGGTCCTGCCTACAATCGACGGCGTCAACCGCCCCGCATACCCGGTGGCGGGCCGGCGGTCAAGCGGAACACCCGGAGGGGCGGCGGCGATGGCCAGTCTGTTCGGCGGGGCGACGTGGAAACAGGCGGCCGGGGCGGTCCGCCGGCTGTGGCGGCCGAGCGACCCGCCCCCGGACCTGGACGCCGAGCTGGCCGCCCTGCGGGACCGGGTGCCGGCCCCGGTGTTCTGGCTGTTCGGCAAGACCCAGTCCGGCAAGACGTCCATCATCCGCTACCTGACCGGGGCCGAGGACGCGGCCATCGGCAGCGGGTTCCGGCCGTGCACCCGGACCAGCCGGAAGTACCCGTTCCCGACCGCCGACGTTCCGGTGCTGACGTTCCTCGACACCCGCGGGGTGGACGAGCCGGGGTACGACCCGGCCGAGGACATCGCCGCCTTCGACCCCCAGGCCCACCTGATGGTCGTCACCAGTCGGATCACCGACTTCGCCCACGGCGGGGTGCGGACGGCCCTACAGACGATCCGCCGGGCCAACCCCGGGCGGCCGGTCATCCTGGCCCTCACCTGCCTGCACGAGGTCAACCCGACCGACCCGCACCCGGTCCCGTACCCGTTCGACCCGTTGGCCGCCGAGCCGGGCAAGCCGCCGGCAACGCCCCACCCGGCCCCCGACAACCTGGCCCGGCTGGTGGCCAAGCAGATGGAGCAGTTCGCCGGGCTGGTGGACCGGGTGGTGCCGCTCGACCTGACCCGGCCGGAGGAGGGCTACGACGACCCGAACTATGGCGGGGAGGCGCTCAAGCGGGTGCTGCTCGCCTCCTTGCCGGACGCCTACCGGGCGACGTTCGCCCGGCTGGCCGAGGTGTCCCACGCGCTCAAGGACATCCACCTGCGGCACGCCGTCCCGGTCATCCTCGGGTACAGCAGCCTGGCTGCGAGTGCCGGGGCGATCCCGGTGCCGTTCGTCGACCCGCTGCTGCTGCCGGCCATTCAGGCACGAATGGTCCACGCCCTGGCGGCGGTGTACGGCCAGCCGCTGGACGCCACGCGGTTCCTCGAATTGGCCGGCTCGCTCGGGCTGGGGCTGGTCGCCCGGCAGGCGGTCCGGGAGGTGGTGAAGTTCATCCCGTTCGTCGGGTCGGCCGCCGGGGCGGCCCTGGCCGGGGCGACGACTTATGCCCTGGGCCGGGCGTTCTGCGAGTACTACCAGGCGATCCACCACGGCCACGTGCCGACCGCCGACTCCCTGCGGAAGCTGTACCAGGAGCAGTTGGCCGCGGCCGAGAAGGTGTGGCTGCCGAAGCGGTAAGGTGTCGGGTGCGTGGAGGCTTGCTCCTCGTTCCCACGCTCGGCGTGGGAACGAGGAGAGTGGAATGACCGTCCGCGCCCTGAAGGTTCGCGTCGCCGTGGTTGCGGGGCTGGGCCTCGCCCCGGTCGTCCTCCTCTGCACGCTGGGCTTCCTCTACCTGCGGGGCACCGGCGGGTGGTGGTACGCGGCGTACGGCGGGATGGCCGGGTGCTGGCTGGCCGCGTACCTGCTCGGCAAACACTGGACCCGCCGCCGGCCGCCGCTGCCGGCCGGGCGTGACCGGCCCACCTACTGGACCGACCGGGACAAGCGGGCGTGGCAGGTGGTCGAGGAGCACGTCGCGGCCGTCACCCGCGTCACCCCGGACGACCTGGCCGACTTCCAGCGGTACGCTACCGATGCCGAGACGCTGGCCCTGAAGGTGGCCCGGGTCTACCAGCCGGCCGCCGCCGACCCGTTCGGCCACCTGACCCTGCCGGAGATCCTCGCCTGCGGGGAACTGGTCTCGGAAGAGATGAACCGGGTCGTGGTCAAGTACGTCCCCGGCAGCCATCTGCTGCGGGTGAACGACCTGAAGCAGATGCGGACGGCGGTCGACCAGGCGGTGACGTGGTACCCGCGGCTGCGGAACCTGTACTGGGTGGCGTCCGCGTTCGTCGCCCCGCTCCAGACGGCCGCCCAGGTGCTGACCACCCAGGCCGGGCTGAACCCGGCGTTCGCCGGGTTCCAGAACAACGTCCTGCTCTGGTTCCACACCGCCTACGTCCGCGAGCTGGGCCGGTATCTGGTCGAGTTGAACAGCGGCCGGCTCAAGGTCGGGGCGAAGCGGTACCGCGAGCTGATGGCCCTACACCAAGACCCCGGCTCGGCCCCGGCGGAACCGCCGCCCGGCCCGTCCGCCGGGGCCGAGGCCAAACCGCCGACCGCAGACCCGAAACCCCAAGCCCCGCCGATCACCGTCGCCCTGGTCGGCCCGGTGAAGGCCGGCAAGTCGAGCCTGGTGAACGCCCTGCTCGGCGAGGAGCGGGCGGCGACCGACGTGCTCCCCTCACCCCTGGGGCCACCCGGTACACGCTCTCGAAGCCCGGCCAGCCGACGCTGTCGATCATGGACACCGCCGGGTTCGGCAACGACGGCCCGACCGAGGAGGACGTGATCGCCGCTGCTGCCGCCGCCGGCGAGGCGGACGTGCTGCTGCTGGTGGTGCCGGCCCGGTCGGCGGCCCGCCGGCCGGAGAGCGAGTTCCTGGACCGGGTGCGGGCCGGGGTGGCGGCGGCCCCGCAGTTGAAGATGCCGCCGACCCTGGTGGTGCTGTCCCACGCCGACCTGCTCACCCCGGCCCGGGAGTGGGCGCCCCCCTACGACTGGCGGGCCGGCCCGCGGCCGAAGGAGGCCAGCATCCGGGAGGCGGTGGCCGCCGCCCGGGACACGTTCGGCGACCGGGCGGCCGATGTCCTCCCGGTCGTCACCGCCCCGGGCAAGGAGTTCGGGGTGAAGGAGGATCTGGTGCCGACGATCGCCGGGTATCTGGGCGAGGCCCGCGGGGTCGGGCTGCTCCGGGCGCTGCACGCGGAGGCGTCCGCCGACCGGTACAAGCGGGTGGCCAACCAACTGCTCAACGCCGGCGGGCAGGTACTGAAGGCGCTATGGGAGAGCGGGAAGAAAGGGTAAACTCTCAATACCCTCTCAACCCTCGACCCCTCAACCCTCGTTCCCACGCTCGGCGTGGGAACGCTCTTTTGCACGCTCCGCGTGCAGTTTGAGGACTGTCTGCCCGGGGCCGTTGTCTCTGCCCGGCGTTCACTCGACGCAGAGCGTCGAGTACTGCGTTCCCACGCAGAGCGTGGGAACGAGGATTGATTCCGTTTCTTGTATGCGATCCGCCCGCCGGCGCCTCTGGTCGGGTGGCACGACTGATTGCCGGGGATGACCCGATGACTGACCCCCCGCGCCCGCCGGCCGTGGTCCGCTACCTGCGGGCGGCGGTCGGCCCGGCCGCTGACGGCCCATGCGACGCCGACCTGCTCGCCCGGTTCTCCTCCGCCCGGGACCAGGGGGCGTTCGAGCTGCTGGTCTGGCGGCACGCCGGGCTGGTGTTCGGCGTCTGCCGGGGGTGCTGCGGGACCACCACGCCGCCGAGGACGCCACCCAGGCCGCCTTCCTGACCCTGGCCCGCAAGGCCGGGACGGTACGGGGGAACGTGGCCGGGTGGCTGTACAAGGTGGCGTTCCGGATCGCGGTGCGGGCCAGGCGAGCCGGGGCGTCCGCCCCCGGGTGACTCTCTCCGACGGCCACCCGGGGGCGGACGCCCCCGCTCGCCCGATCCGGACTTGCTCACCGCCGTCCACGAAGAAGTGGCCGGCCTGCCGGACAAGTACCGGCTGCCGGTCCTCCTCTGCTTCTTCGAGGGGCTGTCCCACGCGGACGCGGCGAAGCGGCTCGGCTGGCCGGTCGGAACCGTCGCCGGCCGGGTCGCCCGGGCCAAGGACGCCCTCCACGCCCGGCTCACCCGCCGCGGGGTGACGGCCCCGGCCGCCGCAGTCGCCGCACTGTCCGCGTCCGAGGCGGCCGGGCTGGGCGGGGCGTTCGCGGCGGACACGGCCCGGGCGGCGGCGGCGTTCGCCGGTGGGGCGGTCGTGCCCGGTGTCTCTCCCGCGGTACTCTTGTTGGCGAAAGGGGCGATCCGAGCCATGACCGTGACCAAGCTACAACTGGCCGCCGGGCTGGTGGCGGCGCTCGGGGCCGTCACCGTCGGCGGGGCGTGGGCGGTGGGTCAGGGGCCGGGCGGTGCACCGTCCCCCGGCGGAGGCGGGGCGGCACCGGCCGCAGCCCAGCCGACCACACCTCCGTCGGTGACGCCGCTCGACCAACTCGGCAAGCAGACCGACGGCAAGACCGTCACCATTGATCTGCTCGTCCGCGAAGTACGTCGTGGCAAGTCACAGACCCGCAAGGCGGACGACGGCGGGCCGGACGACCTGATCCTGTCCGGGGTCCAGTCTCTGGAGAATGACGACCGGGTGCAGATCGTGCTGACCGGTGCGGCCCGGCCGGACTGGGCCAAGTGGGACCAACCGCCCGAGTCGCGGGGGGTGAAGTACCTGCGGCGGAAGGTGCGGGCGACCGGCAAGGCGAACTCGGCGATGTACATGAGCTTCCCGGCGGTGGCGGTGTATGAGGTGCTGGTGGACGACCCGAAGGCGGTGCTGATCGACCCGCCGCCGGCCCCGCCCCTGCCGGGCGGCCGGGGTGCGATGAGCGAAGGAGGCCTCGGCGGAGCGCCGGGCGGGGAAGCGGGTGCGGGTGCCGCGGAAGGGGCCGGGGCGGCAGCCCCGCCGCCGCCGGTGGAACGGCTGAAAGTAGACCCGAACGCCCCGAACCCGGGCAAGCCGTCCGACCCGAACCGCACCGCCGACTACGCCCAGCGGCGGCAGAGCTTGAAAAACCTGAAGCAGATCACCCTGGCCATCCACAGCTTCAGCGACGCGACCGGCAGGATGCCGACGGACATCCGGGCGGCGGACGGCAGGCCGCTCTTGAGCTGGCGGGTGGCCCTGCTGCCGTATTTGGAACAAGCCCCCTTGTACAACCGGTTTAAACTGGACGAGCCGTGGGACAGCGACCACAACCGGAAGCTGGCCGCCGAGCTGCCGAACGTGTACCGACTGGGGTTCCAGCCGAAGGGTGCGACCGACACCTATTATCAGGCGTTCACCGGCCCAAGTACCGCGTTTGAGCCGGGGAAACCGCTCCGGTTCCCGGCCAGCTTTCCGGACGGGGTGTCGAACGTGATCGGCGTCGCCGAGATCGGTCCGCCGGTGCCGTGGACCAAACCTGAGGACGTGCCGTACCACCCGGGCCGGCCGTTCCCGAAGGCCGAGTGGCCGTTCGCCAACGTGATCCACTTCGGGACGATGGACGGGGCGGCTCACAAGGTCAAGCCGGACATCGGGGAGTGGCCGCTTCGCCTCCTGATCGACCGAGACGACGGTCAGCCGGTCCCCGATCTGGAAAAGATGAGGCCCTCCTTACCGGCCGAGTCGGACGAGGAGCAGGCCGAGCTGAAGCGGCTGGCGGCCGAGAATCAGGGTCTTTTGGTGGTCATCGAGGAGGCGATGCAGAAACAGGTCAAGCTGTGGGCGCTGATGAACGGGAGCAGCACCGAGGTCGCCAAGCTGGAGGAGCTGAACCGGATGCTCAAGTGGTACACGGCCGAGATCTTCGGGCCGCTGAGTAAGCGATACCGGGACGAACTCGGGCTGCGCCCCGGGGCGGCCATCCCGGACCCGCCGAAGAAGAAGTGACCGCGCGGTTTCGTAGGGCGGGTCAAGCCGGCTCTGCGGCGCCGACCCGCCGGTCCGGGCGGGGAGCGGTTGCCACTGCGGCGGGTCGGCGCCCGCAGAGCCGGCTTGACCCGCCCTACGCCCCGATCGCGGCCCGCAAGCGGGCGATCTGTTCGGCCATCGGCCGCGGGGCGGTCGGTGTCGCCTTCCCGCGCTCGCCTCGCACCTTGAGACACACGAACGCCGGCCCCGGCCGGCTCAGGCACTCACTGGCCCCGGCCGCCCACGCCTCCGCCGAATCGAACGCCCACACGTCCCGGATGCCGCTCGCCCGGGCCAGTCCGGCGAAGTCGGTCCGCCCGGCCCCGGCCACCGGTTGCCCGCCCGTCACCTCGTACAGTCCGTTGTCGATCAGCACCACGCACACCGGCACGTCGTGGCTGGCCACCGTCACCAGGCAGCCGAGGTTCATCAGGAGGCCGCCGTCCCCGGACAGCACGATTACGCCCAGCCCCGGCTTCGCCAGCGCCAGCCCCAGCCCGAGCGGGACCGCCTGCCCCATGCTGCTCGGCAGGTAGGCGAAGTCGCGGGGCGTGTCGGACAGCTTCGGCCACTCGCCGACCGACGCCATCGTGGTGACGACGACCCGTTCCCCACGGTGGGTTGCGACCGGGGCCAGGGCTTCGCGGAGGGTCATCATCACTCGCCCCACAACAGGACACTCGCCGTCGGCGCGTCCGCCAGCCGCTCGATCGCGGTCCCACACGCGGCGTCGGTCGCGGTGAACGGGTCGAACCACTCGGCCGGCAGCCCCCACGCCCGGACCAGCGGCTCGGCGAACGTGGGGCAGTTGTCACCGGATTTCCCGGCGGCCGCGGCCCGCCAGCTCCGCACCCCGACGAGCAGCTTGAGCGGCAGTTTCAAATCGTGGGCGACGTTCCGCACCGCGTCCCCGGCTTCGAAGAACCCAGTACACTGCATCGCTACCAGTGGCCGTGCCCCGCCGAGCATCAGCCCGGCGGCGATCCCGACCGCCTCCCCCTCCCGAGTCGGGCGGATCAGGCACAGCGTTTGCGAGGCGAGCAGGGCTTCGTCCCAGGTGCCGAGGTGGCTGTCCGGGATCCACACCACGTGGGTGAACCCCGCCGCCTCGATCCCCCGGACGACAGCGGCGCCAGCGAGCATGGGAGGGTCCGGTGGGGTTCGGGCCGAGCGGGCTGTCGGATGCGACTGTACCCGATTCCGGGGGCGGGGCAAGCGGTCGGGGTTGCGGGGCCGGTCGGCCGTCCCTATCCTCCGCCTCGGTCATGACCGAGTTCGTCGTTCACGCGGCCGCCGACGGGCCGCTGTACATCACCGGGGACGGGGCCGCGCTCGGCGGCTGGCGGGCGGACGCCGTCCGGCTCGACCGCTGGGGGGACGGCACCCACCGCGTTCGGCTCGACTTGCCGGCCGATCGGCCGGCCCGGTGGCTCGTCACCCGCGGCCACTGGCGGGCCGCTGAGACGTCCGCCGACGGGTCGGAACGGCATCCACGGCAAACCGCTCCCGGCTCGCGTCGGGTCGAGGCTCACGTCGAGGGCTGGGGCCGGGAGAGCGTCCGCTACCACCACGACGTCCGGTCGATTCAGCTCCCGCACCCGCGGCGGTGAGCGTCTGGCTGCCGCCCGGGTACGACCTCGACCCGGCCCGCCGCTACCCGGTCCTGTACCTGCACGACGGACAGAACCTGTTCGACCCGCACACCGCGTTCGGCGGGGTGCCGTGGGGGGTGGACGAGACGGCCGAGCGGCTGATCCGCAGCCGCGCTTCCGCGCCGGCCATCATTGTCGGCGTGGGCAACACCCAGGACCGGCTGAAGGAGTACGGGCCGCACGACCGCCGGCCGGGGGAGTGGGATCTGGCCCGGGCTTACGGCCGGTTCCTGACCGGCGAACTGAAGCCGTTCATCGACGCCACCTATCGCACACTCCCGACGCCGGACCACACGGGGGTCGGCGGGTCGAGCATGGGCGGGCTGATCTCGCTGTTCCTGTGCCGGTGGTATCCGGAGGTGTTCGGCCGGTGTCTGGCCATGTCCCCGTCGCTGTGGTGGGACCAGGAACTGGCCCTGCGGACGTTTGCTGGGAACACCGCCTGGCTCCGGACCGCCCGGGTGTGGCTGGATATCGGCGGGCGGGAGGGGGCCACGCCGGCGGCTCAGCGGGCGAACGTCCGCCGGGCGCGGCGGCTAGCCCGGCTGTTCCGCCACCACGGGTTCGCCGACTTCCGGTTCACGGAAGACCGGGACGCCGGGCACGACGAGCGGGCCTGGGGCTGGCGGTTCGCGGAGGCTTTGCCGTACCTGTTCCCGCCGGAGTGAGGTCCGCCACGGACCTATCCCGCGATCGCCCGGCGGACGGCTGACAGGAGCTGGCTCTTGTTGAACGGCTTCGGCACCGCGGCGACCGCCCCGGGGGGCGGGGCGTCCCCCTCGATCAGCTCCCCGGACAGCACCACGATCGGCACCCCGGCGGCGGCGGCCCGGACCGCGGCTAACAGGTCCGCCCCCTGACGGTCCGGCAGGTTCAGGTCGAGGACGATGGCCGCCGGCCGGTTTCGGGCGAGCGCCGCCCCGGCCGCGGTCGCGTCCGCCGCCTCGGTCACTTGCAACCCGGCCCCCTGGAGGACGGCGACGGCGACGGCCCGCACCGTGTCGTCGTCCTCCACCACCAACACGGTGTCGGCCGGCGACGGGGCGGCGGGCAGGTACAGGTCGAACCGGGTGCCTTCGCCGGGGGCGGACTCGCACTCCACCCACCCGCCGAACTGGCGGACGGTGCGGTCCACCATCGGCAGCCCGAGGCCGGTCCCCTGGCCGACCGGCTTGGTGGTATAGAACGGCTCGAAGATCCGGGCCTTCACTTCCGGCGGCATCCCCGTCCCGGTGTCGGCGACGGTCAGCCGGACGTACCGCTCGCGGTGGCCGCCGGGTGGGTCGTCGCACAGCTCGGCGGCGACGGTCAGGGTGCCGCCGTCCGGCATCGCGTCCCGGGCGTTCAGGCACAGGTTTAAAAGGGCTTGCTGGACCGTCCCGGGGTCGGCCGTGACCGGCGGCAGGTCGGCCGCAACCCGGGCGTCGAGCCGGATCCGCGGGTCCAGGGTGCGGGCGAGCACGGCGGTCGTGTCGGCGATCACCCGGGCCAGGTCCACCGGCCGGACGGCGGCCGGCTGCCGGCGGGCGAACTCGAGCAGCTTGCGGGTCAGGGTGCCGGCCCGGGCGGCGGCCGCCGCCACCGCGTCCATGAGCGACCGGTTCGGGTCGTCGGCCGGCAGGGCGATCATCTCCAGCGTGCCGTGGATGACGGTCAGCAGGTTGTTGAAGTCGTGGGCCACCCCGCCGGCCAACTGGCCCAGCGCCTCCATCTTCTGGGACTGGCGGAACTGCTCCTCCAGCCGCCGCTGCTCGGTCCGGTCGACGACGATGGCGACCGTCTGCGGGTGCGGCCCGCCGGTGTCCCGGACCGCCTGGAACCACAGGTCGGCCCAGCACACCGACCCGTCTTTGCGGACGTACCGCTTGGCCAGCCGGACGTGCGGGCGGACACCGGCCAGCACCTCCCGGAGGGCCGGCAACTCGGTCGCGTGGTCCTCCGGGTGGGTGATGGCCACACACTCCTGGCCGATCAGCTCGGCCGGCGTGTACCCGAGCATGGCGCACAGGGCCGGGTTGGCCGAGATGATCCGCAGCCCGTCCAGCACCGCCATCCCGACGGCCGCGTTCTGGAACAGCCCGTGGTACAGCTCCTCGGCCTCCCGGGCGACCCGGTCCGTCCGCCGCCGCTCGGTCACGTCCTGGGCGACCACCAGCACCCCGCCGACGGCCGGGTGGTCGAGCAGGTTCACGGCAAGGGCTTCCAGGGTCAGCCACCGGCCGTCCGCCGCCCGGTAGCGGAACTCCGCCCGGGCCAGCCCGCCGGGGCGGGCCAGGGTGTCGGCCAGCCGGCCCCGGGCCAGGTCGAGGTCGTCCGGGTGTATGTGATCGAACGCCGACCCGCCGACCATCTCCTCCGGGGCGTAGCCGAGCACCCGGCGGGCGCTCTCCCCGACGAACAGCCGGCGGCCGTCCGGCTGGATGATCACCACCGCGTCCGAGACGTACCCGAGCAGGGTCCGCAGCCGCTCCTCGGCGGTGTCGGCCGGGCGGTCGGTGGCGTCCGGCGGCCGGGGGGCGGGGGTGGCGGTGTCGGCCATCACGGACCTGGGGGACGTAAACGGTCGGCGATGTCGGCCAGGACCGCCCGGTCGGCCGCCGGGCGGGACGGGCTTCGGGAGTGCGTGGCGTCGCACCCGAGTTGCCCGCGGAGTTTCAAAAATATGGCCGCCGAGTGCTTGTACGCTGGCACCGGCGGCCGGAAGGCGAAAAACCCCAAGTACTGAAGGAGGTCATTCAATTCATAAAACCGCGGATCGGCTACCGCCCAAAAATTATCCCGTCGGGCGAACGCCTCCGGGGCGAACGTGCTCAGCCCGAGCAGGTAGTCGCTCCCGTACAGGACCATGTCGATGGCCAGGTCGTTCCCGGTGTAGACCCTGAACTCCGGGCGGACCGCGTCCCGCAGGGCCAGCCGCTCCCACTCCGGCTCCCGTCGCAGAGACGAGTGCTTCGCCCCCAGGCATCGCTTCACGCCGAGCAGGCCGCGGTAAACGTCCAGTGGGTAGATGGCTCCGAATGGGGCGAACATCGTACCCAGCTCGAACGCGATGAACCCGTCGCACCCCTCGCCGAGCCGCTCGTAGGCGGCGATCAGGTCCGGGCCGGGCAGGGCGGTCAGCCCGAACGACTGGCACACCACCGGGGTGCCGCCCCGCTCGACGACGGCCGCCATCTCCCGCTGGTACGCCGCCAGGTCGAACGGACTGCCGGGCGTGTCCACGACGAACGCCCCGGCGACGAACCGCCGGCCGCCGAGCGCCGACCGGGTGGCGTCCAGCACCGCCAGCTTTTCGGCCGGGGAGATCAGGTTCCCGTACCCGGTGTCCATGTTCACCGCCGGGGTCAGACCGGCGTCGGCGGTGCGGAGGACGTGGGCGGTGAACCCGGCCCAGTCGATGTCCCCGGCCTCCGTGAACGGGAGCAGGATGGCCGAGATGCCGTCGATCCGCCGGCGGGGGCGGAGCAGGGCGAGCGGGTCGGGGACGGCGGACGGCACGGAAGCCTCGGGTTGTATTTCCGCGACAGGTTTGTGATAGATAATGCCGATGGTACGATATGAAGTGGTGTGGCCCCAATGAGCCGGTGAGGTTCGGCGTGCGACTCCTGCTGGCGATCCTGGTCGGCGTGGTGCAGGCGGCGGGGCCGTTGCTCTGCTGCTGCCTGCCCGCCCGTCTTGCCGCCGCCACGCCTGCACCGGTCGAGCCGACGCTGCCCGCGGAACCGGTCTGTTCGCACTGTAGGACGGCCAAGCCGGAGCCGGCCGCCCCGGCGAAAGATCACAAGAAGCCACCGGTCCCGCACCGGTGTCCGTGCGGCGGCCAGTCGGTGCAAGCGGCGACCCCCAAGCTGATCCAGCCGCCGTCTGACTTGGAACCGGTCGGCCTCACCCCAGCGGTGTCGTCTCTCGTTTCTAACGCCGGACTGCCGCGCGCTTCGGTTGCGCCAAGCGGCGTTTCCGATCTGCCATTCCTGACCACAGACGCCAGACTTTACACCCATCACGCGCTCCGGTGTTAGCCGGGTCACGCCGACCGGTGGGCCGTCCGAACGGGCCGCCGGCGGGACGTGGCTGACCGCAAGTTCCCTGAAGTCGGGAACGGCTGACACAATCTCCATCCGTTTCAACGGAGCGAATCCCATGTTGACGAAACTGGTGATCGGGCTGGTGGCGATGGTCGGGGCCGCGGGCCTCGGCTGGGGGCTGAGCGAGCAGGTCGTCGGGACGTGTTGCGCCCCGCAGGCGGCCTGCTGCAACGGCGGGTCGGCGTGTTGCGATGCGGCTGACGTCAGCGACTGCTGCGCCGCCGGCGACGTCTGCTGCGAGGCCAAGGCCGCGTGCTGCGCGACCGCCGTGGCGGCCGTGAGCGGCTCGGCCAAGGTGTCGGCTACCGCGGACTGCGGGTGCGGGTGTTCCGGCGCCTGCTGCGCCGGCGGCTGCTGCTCGGCCGCGAAGGCCACGGCGGAGTGCGGGTGCGGGTGCGGCGGAGCGGGTTGCGCCGTCTGCTGCGGCGGCAAGTAACGACGCGGTAAGCGGTTGACGCACGGGGCGGTCGAGTACGACCGCCCCGTCTCTTTTGATCGGGAATTTGTCCGGCCGCCCGACTATACTCGGATTCCTACCGGCCGTGCGTCGGCGGCCGGTCCTCTGTCGCGAGGGCGAGCGATGGTGTGGAAACTCCTGGCGGCGGCAGCGGCGGCGGCGGCGGTTTCGGTCGTGGCCGTGTCGGTGGCCATGCCGGCCGGCGGCTCGTCGGATGCGGTGCCGGCATCGGAACGGGGCTGTTGTGCACTGGCGGTAGCGGTCTGTTCTTCCGAGCCGTGCCCGGCGGAGGAGGTGTCGGCCTGCCCTGCGGCCGGATGTTGCGAGGCCAGGGCCGATGCCCTGGCCGCGTGCGGCGGGGGCACGACGGCGGTCAACCTGAAGGCCGGTGCCCGGATCGGTTGCTGTTCCGAAGAGTGAGTGACGAGTCTGGCCGCGGGGCGGTCCCCGCGGTCAGGCTGTCGACCAGCCGACCTGCGAGGCCGGCCCCCGGTCCGCGGCCGACAGGGCGCCGTTGACGATCGTTTCCAGCAGGCCCAGGTATTCCAAAAAGCGGAGACGACCGCCGTCTGTCAGCCGCACCAGGGTCTGCGGCCGCTTCCCTTTGAAGCCCTTCCAGATCTCGACCAGCCCGGCCTCCTGAAGCGTGGTCAAATGGCGGCTCAGGTTGCCGTCGGTCAGGGCACACAGGTCGCGGAGCTGGCCGAACACCAGCCCGTCCCGGTGGGCCAACAGCGACGTGAGGATGCCGAGCCGGGCCTTCTCGTGCAGCACCCGGTCGAGGCCGTCGAACGCGAACCGGCCGGGGGTGGCGGGGTCAGCCGGCATGGTCGCGCTCCAGGTGCCAGTACAGGACGGCGGCGGTGGCCAACTGCCCGGCCCCGAACGGCAACCCCATCGCCCACGGGGAGAAGGCCGCCGGGCCGCCGGCGAACGCCAGGTTGAACGCCCCGGCCAGCAGGTAGAACACGCCGACGCCGGCGATGGCCGGCGGCAGCAGCCGGCAGGAGGCGAAGATGCCCAGGCTGAACAGCACCTGCCACAGCCCGGGGAGGAGCCAGCCGGCTTGCGGGGCGTGGCGGGTCAGGGCGAGCGTCACCAGGGCGCCGGCCGCCAGACACGGGGCGAACTGGCCGACCGCCAACCGGGTGAGCTCCCGGCCCATTGGGTCGGTGGCGTTCCGCATGCGGACGACCAGCCCGGACCCGGCCGCTGCCGCGGCCACGGCGGCCGTGGTCAGCCAGAGGGTGAGGTAGCCGGCCAGGTCGGCGGCCGGGTCCGGGACGACCGCCGGTTGGAGCACGGCCGCAACGATTGCCAGCGCGCCGGTCGTGCCGACCGGGACAGCCCGGTAGCCGCGGAATCGTTCGGCGGCGGCCACCCGGGCGCGGATCTCGGCGATCTGGGACAGGGCTTCCCGCAACTCCATGGCCGCTCCGGGGCGGTGGCTTTGTGAGAGAAAGTACCACCCGCTAAATCGGACGTCAACAAGAAGAAGGAGAGCAGAGGCCGCTTTGCTTTGTCGAAATCCCACTCCCTCGTTCCCACGCTCTGCGTGGGAACGTTCTTTTGCACGCTCTGCGTGCAGTTTTCCGACCGACTCGACGCGGAGCGTCGACCCCCTCGGTCCCACGCAGAGCGTGGGAACGAGGGGGAATGCGCGCGGGACGGGGCAACCGGCCGTCCGCCTCCGGGTCACTTGCCCAGCGTTTCGGCGAACAGCTTCTTCATGCTCGCCCACGACTTCTCGTCGGCCGTCTTGTCGTACTTCATCCCCGGGTTGCCGACCTTGTCCGCTTCGCGGGCGGTGAAGCTGTGGACCACCCCGGGGTACGACTCGAAGGTGAGCGACACGCCGGCGTCCGCCAGCGCCTTCTTGAACGCCGCGATGCTCTGGTCGCTGATGAACTTGTCCGCCTCCCCGTGGCAGACGAGGATCTTCGCCTTGATCGCCTTGGCCTCGGCCGGCTTCGCGGCCGGCAGGGCGGCGTGGAAGGTGGCGACCGCCTTCAGGTCGGCCCCGCTGTACGCCAGTTGCAGGGCGGTCGAGCCGCCGAAACAGAAGCCGATGGCGGCCAGCTTTGCCGGGTCAACCTTGGGGTGCTTCTTCAGCACGTCGAGGGCGGCGGCGGCCCGGCCCCGCCACACGTCGATGTTGGCCCGGACGGCGGTGGCCATCTTCTGGGCGTCGGCCGGGTGGTCGACCGTCTTGCCGGCCCCGTACATGTCGCACGCCAGGGCCACGTACCCGAGTTCGGCCAGCATCCGCGCTCGCTCCTTGGCGTGGGCGTTCAGCCCCCACCACTCGTGGACCACCAGCACCCCGGGCCGCTTGGCGTCGGACGAGTCGTCGTAGGCCACGTACCCGACGAACTCGACGCCGTCGAAGGTGTACTTCACTTCCTCGGTCTTGACCGTCGCGGCCGCCGGGGCGGCGAGGGCCAGGGCGGCGGCCAGAGAGAACAGGGTTCGCATCGGGGGCACCTCGTTGGTGGGGAAAGAACCCGCTGGGCCGGCGGGGCGTCCACCATCGCACACCGGCCGGCCGGGTTCAACCGGATATGATGGCCGTGACCCGCTCCCCCGACCACCGGTCCCGGCCGCATGACCCCGCCCACGCCGTCCGAGTTCCACCGCGGCACCCGGTTCCGGTTCCCGGACCGGTCGTGCCACCTGTTCTTCGACCCGGAGAAGGCCGAGTCGGCGGCGGTGGTGGCCAAGCTGCGGCAGTACGAGAGGCCGGACCCGGCGGCGATCGTGGTGGTCGGTGGGGACGGGACTATGCTCCGGGCGATCCGCCAGCACTGGGCGGACGGCCGGCCGTTCTTCGGGCTGAACACCGGGCACATCGGGTTCCTGCTGAACGACCCCGGCCGGCTCGACTTCTGGGACCAGGACTTGCGGCTGTACCGGCTGCCGTTGCTGTCCGTCGAGCTGACCGCACCGGACGGCAGCCGGCGGGAGGAACTGGCGTTCAACGACTGCTGGGTGGAGCGGGAAGGGGGCCAGACGGCGTGGGTGGAAGTGTCGGTGAACGGGCAGGTGCGGATGCCCCGGATGGTGGCCGACGGGATGCTGGTGGCGACCGCCGCCGGCTCGACCAGCTACGCCCGGGCGATGGGGGCCACCCCGCTGCCGTTCAACGCCCCGCTGCTGACCCTGGCCGGGTCGAACGTGCTGAAGCCGGAGTTCTGGCACCCGGCGGTACTCACCCTGGACAGCGTGGTGACGGTCCGGAACCTGGACCCGGGGAAGCGACCGCTGCGGGGGTTCGTGGACGGGATCGCGGTCGGCCCGGTGGTCGGGCTGACCGCCCGGGTGAGCGGGACGGCCGCCGTCGAACTGCTGTTCACCCGCGAGTTCGACCCGGTGGCCAAACTGGCGCTGCTCCAGTTCCCGCAACCGGACGGGTAGTAGGAGCGCCACCGGCGTCCCCGCGGCCGGCCGCAGGCCGGCCCGCTAATCGGCGAACTACTTCAGATCCTCGAACCGCAGGTTCAGGATCGGGTACTGCTTCCAGTCCTTGAAGTCGAAGTGCCACCACTCGGCCTCGTACACGGTGAACCCCTCGCCCTCCATCGCCGCCCGCAGCAGGTCGCGGTGCCACCGCTGGCGGGTGGTGCCGGCCGGGTAGTCCGGGTACGCCCGGTCGCTGAACTCGTCGTACCCGCTCGGCATCTCGACCGGCTTGCCGGTCTTCAGGTCGTACAGGGTCAGGTCCACCGCGCACCCGCGGTTGTGCCGCGACCCCTTGTCCGGGTCGGCCACGAACCCGCGGAACTTCGGCGGGGTGGCGTCCCAGAACATCTTGGTCACGTGCCACGGCCGGTAGGCGTCGAACACCAGCAGCCCGTACCCCTGGTCCTTCAGCTTGGCGTGGACCCGGCCCAGCGCCTCGGCCGCCGGCTTCTGTAGGAACGCCCGGTCGGACGTGTAGAACGGGGTGCCCAGGAAGTTGTTCGTGGTCGCGTACCGGATGTCGAACTTGAGCGTCGGGCTGACCGTCGCCAGGTCCACCAGGTCCGGGGTGCGGAAGTCCCCGGCCTCGTCCGGCGGGTCGGACACCATCGCCTCCAGGCGGATGAAGTCGAGCGGCCGGCGGGGGGTGATCTTGAACGTCTCCCCGTTCTCCCCGTCCACCTTCCGCCGGTCGAACGACACCCCGGACGCGACCACCTTCGTCGCCCGCCCGGCCCCGTCCCGGGTGAACACCAGCCTCTCGCCGTGGTACATGCCGCGGTCCGGCGGGAAGGCGAAGACGGTCTCCGACTCCTCGGTCAGCTGGTCCAGCTCGGTCCACTCGATCAGGGCGTACAGCCGGCCGTGCCACTCGAAGATGAACAGGGTGTTGTGGTCCCAGCCGTACTCGCCGAGCAGCCCGGCCCACTTGGCCGGCGGGGCCGGCGGCGGGGCGTCTGACTTGGCCCGTTTGTACGTCCGGCCGGCGACGACCAGATCGTCGCCGTTCGCCTCGACTTTCGGCCCCCAGCTCTGGGCGTCGTCGCCCCACAGGTGGTCGCCCCGCTTGCGAAGCTCGATCCGGTCGGTGGCCCGGTCGACCCACAGGTAGGCGTGCGGGCCGGACGCGGTGACGTCCACCCAGCGGTCGCCGTCGGTGTAATGCCCGGCCAGCTTGCGGGCTTCTGAAGCGGTCAGCGGGGTGGTAGCCGGTGATGTTTCAGGGAGCGGCTTGCCCTCCTTTGCCGCGAGCATCAGCCGCAGCCCGTCGGTAGCGATGCGGGAGACGGTGGTGTTGGCCACGTCGCGGCTGGCGACGACGATCACCGCCAGCTTGTCGTCCGGCAGGGCGGCGAACTCGGTGGCGAACCCGTACACCGCCCCGCCGTGCCCGACCCGCTTGTGCCCGTCCAGCTCGCCGACCGAAAAGCCGATGCCGAAGCCGCGCTTGGCGTCCTTGCCGACGAACTGGGGCGTCATCATCGCGACCAACGTCTCCGGCTTCAGCAGCCGGCCGGTCGGCGTCTTCCCGCCGGCGAACAGGCAGGAGGCGAACTTGGACAGGTCCGTGACCGGGGCGTACAGCGACCCGGCCGGCCCCATCCCCATGTCGAACGTCGGGGCCGGGAACTCGCGGCCGTGGTACGTCCACATCACCGCGTCGGCCAATTTCTGCCGCACCTTCGGGGTCAATTCGAACGCGCTCTCCGTCATCTCCAGCGGGTCGAGCACCCGCTTCTTGACGGCGTCCTCGAACCGCTCCCCGACGAGCACTTCCAGCACCCGGCCGACGACCGAGATGCCGGCGTTGCTGTACCGGGTCCGTTCCCCCGGCGGATAGACCAGCGGCAACCCGTTGACGCTCTTGACCGTGTCGGCCAGGGAGGGGTGGGTCGGGTCGAAGTAGCTGCCGACCGGCGGCTCGCGGAGCAGCCCGCTGCGGTGGGCCATCAGCATGCGGAGGGTGATCGGCTTTTCGCCGGATTTCTCGGCGGGCCGGAAGTCCGGCAGGTACTTGGACACCGGGGCGTCGATGTCCACCTTGCCCTGCTCGACGAGCTGCATGATCGCCACGTCGGTGAACAGCTTCGACACGCTGCCGACCCGGTGGGCGGTGCCCGATCCGGCCGGCAGCTTGCCCCCTGCGTCGCGGAACCCGAACCCTTTCGCCCAGATCGTGCGCTGGTCGTCCACGACGGCCACGCACACGGCCGGTAGCCGTTTGTCCGTCGCCTCCCGGGCGACCAAGGCGTCCAGCCGCTGCACCGCGGGGGCGTACCGGTCCGGAGCCTGGGCCGACGCCGTCGTGGCCGTTCCGAGGATCAAACCGATCACGAGCAAGGGGCTGCGATTTCGCATGATTGGCCGCAACGAGGGTCGGGGCCGACGGCCGGCAAACGAAAAGTTCGCCGTGTCGATTGGACCGGCTGTTCAATTTATTCCGGTTTTTCTTTTTGTGCTCTTGTAAAAAATCGGTAGTGTCGTGAAAGTTCACCGTGTTAACGGAAATTTACCTAGTGCCACGAAAGGCGACACACCCACGCGTGACGACACCGACCGGGCTGGCCGGTCTCAGAGGGACTCCTAGATGCACAGCCGCGCTCTGCCCCCCGCGTTGCTCGTTTTCATAACACTGCTATCCGGCCAAGCGTCAGCTCAGACGGTTTTTAACTTTAACAATAGTTCAGGTGGAGCGTGGAGCGTTTCCACCAACTGGACGTCGACCGGTACCCCACCACCGAACTCAACGACCGATATTGCCCGGTTCAACTTGGGGTCGGCATACACCGTCGATGTCAACGGGGTGTTTAATGTCTTGGCTCTTCAGTTCGGCACGACCCAGACCAACGCGGTCTCGTTGCGCGGGCTAACAGGCAGTCCCCCCCGAGGGATCACTCTCAATCCCGGTACTGGTGCCGACGGCTCTATTCCCGCCAATAACGGCAGGACGACAGTATTTGTTCAGGCTGGCAATCACTCGATCGATGGCACTGTGGCGCTGACGCTCGGTGGCGGATCGGCCGGTTCGCCGGTGCATCACGTCTGGGAGATTCAAGGGTCTCAGAATCTGGTCGTGGGTGCACCGATCTCGGCCACCCTCAGCTCGGGGAACACGCTCACCAAGGCCGGGACCGGAACGTTAACCCTCTCCGGCAACAACGCCCAACCTCAGCTATGGGACGGCGGGTTGACGGTCGCTCAGGGTACCGTGCTGGCCAACAGTCCTTCGAGCAGCACGGGGGCCGGTTCGGTCACGGTCAATTCAGGTGCGACGTTGGGCGGGCGCGGGGTAATTTCCATGGGCTCACAAGGCCTACCTACGACCACGATCAATGGCGGCGGTACTCTGACGGCCGGAACTAGTGCGGGAGCGCCAAAGCTGTCAATCAACAGCGCCGGTGGCGGCGGCGGACTGACCATGAACGCCGGCTCAACCTTCGCGGTCAAGTTATTCGGTGTTGGTGCGACGGAGATCAGCCAGGTTGCCGTGCAAGGGTTTGTGGTAATTGACACGAACAAGATAGACTTGGATCTCAGCAGCCTGAATTCGACCCAGGTGGCTCAGCTTCGAACGGATGTGCTAGCAACCGGCGTCCCCCGAGTTTACCGGATCATGACCGTCACAGATGGCTTGGCCGCCGGTTCCAATCAGTTTGACGCCGCGGGGTTCAACGTCACAAACCTGGGCCTTTTCAGCCCCGGCGAGTGGTCGTTCGGCACGTTCGACACCACGGGCACCGGGATCGACGGTGATCCGGCAGCGAACGGCTTCGTCACCCTGGTGTTTACGCCAGTCCCGGAGCCCGGTTGGCTGCTCGCCTCTGCGGTCTCATGCTTAGGCGTCTACCGCGGCTTGCGTCCCCGGCTCAAGGATAAGGCGTCGGTCACCGGCCCGGCCTAGGGTGGTATGACCGCGGGAGGAGTGGGTAAGCAAAGTTAACAGCAGGACAGCGTTTTTCGCCGCCAATGGCTAGACAAGGATCGATACCCGGGTATGATTAAGCCACAAGATTAGTAATTCCGGAACACCTGAAAAAGTTCGGAAAATCGCTACGGACGTGAAAGGTATTAAAGGCAAGACGGGCTTTATACATGAGCCTGAAACCTAAGCAGGTACGAGGAGGTGAATCAGTCGTCGACGATTGATTAGCTGTAAAAAATTGAGTTGTGGGTACGAAAAGGGCCGATGAGTCCTCGCCGCTAAGCTGAACTCATCGGCCGGTCAGAGCTTGGTGCAATTGCATCAAACTCCTATCCCATTTCTACTTCCAACTCAACTGCTTGTCAAGCCGAAGGATCGGCCCGTACGGCGTCTGGCCGGCTGAACCGCCGTTCAGGACTCCCGTCGCCTCGGTCAGGACCGGGCTATGCGCCCTCGTCGGCGCACCTCCCGTCCCTGGCCGGGGATTACCCACCGCGGCTGCTATCGCCCAGCCTCGCCATGTCGGCGTGGTGTGGCGTGGTACGTGATCCCCACCCCTGGGAGTTGGAAGTCATGGCTATGCGCATCGGCAAGAAGTGGAATCGGCTGATGAACATCGAGCGGCTCGACGACCGGATCAACCCGGACGCCACGTTCGGGTGGGAGGTCGTCCCGCCGGCCCTCGCCCCGGCCGGCACGCAACCTGGGCTGTATTTCCGGATCGACGGCGACACCAGCGGTCAAGAGATCGCGGACACCGTCAGCGTGATGAACAACTCGTTCCTCGGCACGATCGACATCGCGATCAACACCACCAGCGCGGACGACGGGGTGCCGCTGGACTACTTCCTGTCGATCTCCGGCGGGGAGATCGCCCTGGCCCAGCAGGTGTTCGGCGCCCAGTTCAAGGGCGTCCACGTCGTGACCTACGACGGGAACGACACCGTCGGTGCCCTCGGCCTGCCGTGGGCCATGGTCATCGAGGGCGGGGCCGGGACCGACAACCTGACCGGCGGGAACGTCGCCGACGTGATCGACGGCGGGGTCGGCGGGCCGGCCGGTTCGCCGGGTAACGACGTCATCAACGGCAGCGCCGGTAGTGACCGCATCACCGGGAACGACGGGAACGACAACATCATCGGCGGGACGGGTAACGACACCGTGGACGCGGGGACCGGCAACGACGTCGTCAACGCCGGCGCCGGCAACGACAGCGTCACCGCCGGGGACGGGAACGACAACGTGGACGCTGGGACCGGCAACGACGTCGTCACCGGCGGGAACGGCAACGACAACATCGCCGCGAACGACGGGAACGACAACGTGGACGCCGGGGACGGCAACGACACCGTCACCGGGGGGCTCGGGAACGACTCGATCCTGGCCGGGACCGGTAACGACAACGTCAACGGTGACGCCGGGAACGACAGCATCTTCGGCGGCGACGGGAACGACGCCCTGACCGGCGGGGCCGGGGCCGACAGCATCCTGGGCGAGGCCGGCAACGACGCGGTGAACGCCGGGACCGACGACGTGTTCCTGAACGGCGGCTCGGGCACCGACAGCATCAACCTGGTCGTTGAAAGCCAGCCGACGCTGAGCAGCAACGTGGTGCTGAGTGACCAGCAGGACGCCGGCAACGGCTCGAACTTCGAGTCGTTCGTCCTGGCTCCGGCGGCCAACGTGGTCTTCGCCCCGGGCACCCAGGACTTCAGCGGCACCCCGCCGAACTACGGCGGGATCGGGCTGAACGCCGGGGACACGCTCGACTTCCGCTACGCCCCGAGCGGCCAGACGATCGACATGAACAACCTGCCGTTCGGGCTGGCGGCGTCGGGCATCACCAGCGTCAACGGCTCGTCGTTCAACGACTTCATCACCGGCACCCCGGGCAACGACCAGATCAACGGTTCCGGCGGGGACGACGTCCTGTCCGGCGGTAACGGCAACGACACCGTGAACGGCGGGATCGGCAACGACGTCGTCATGGGCGACGCCGGGGACGACGTCCTGACCGGCGGGCTTGGCAACGACGTCGTCCTGGGCGGGCTTGGGAACGACAACCTGATCATCGAGTGGAACAACGGCAACCTGAACAGCAACGACACGTTCCTCGGCCAGGACGGGTTCGACACCTTCACGTTCCAGGGCGTGCCGGACGCGGACGGCAACCCGGGGAACGGCATCCAGCCGAGCGCGGCCAACATGGCCACCATTCTGGCCTACATGACCGCCCAGAACGCGGCGGCGAAGATGGACTGGAACCTGGGCAACGCGGGCCCGGACAACCCGGCGATCCAGTTCATTTAACCCGCCTCCCCCGTCTTCGGGCCGCACCGGGTGTAGCAGCCCGGTGCGGCCCAGGGGTCCCGTCCCCGGCGTGTGCCACGCCCAGCCGCGCCGGGGCGGGCCGTCAGCCTGACGAAACACCTCAACACCCGGTCGGCTGGCGGGTCACTCGCCCACCGGCAGCCACTGGGCGGCGTCGATCACCACGAACCCGTCCGCCCCGGCGTTGCTCACCTCGACCGCCCCGCCGCGTCCCTTCGCGAACCGGTACACCCCGAGCGACACCCAGGTCCGGTCGATCCGGCCGGCCGCCCGCTGGTTGACGGCCACGACCGCGGTCCCGTCGGCGTGCGACACGCTCACCCGGGCGTTGGTCGCCCGGTTCGGGTTGGCGGTGTAGCTCAGCCGCACCTCGTACCGGCCGGCGGCCGGCAGGGCCGGGGCGAACCGGGCGGATTGGCGGCCGTCCCGGGTGCCGCCGTCGTGCCGGTAGCCGGTGCCGACGAACGGGCTGACCGAGCTGCTGACCGCGTCGAACCCGGTCCGCTCGGCCTGCTCATCGTCGATCACCACCCCGGGCAGCTTGGCCGGGTCGATCCCGCCCGGCCGCGGCGGGGCGGCGTACTCCAGCACCTGCTTGTCGGCCAGCAGCCGCGCCCGCAGCTTCGTGTAATCCACCCGCTGCACGTCACATCGGTCGTCGATGGCCAGGGCGGCGGCGGTGGCGGCGCTCTGGCCGAGCACCATGAACACCGGCTCCATGCGGATCGACCCGTAGGCGATGTGGGACGCCGACACGCACACCGGCACCAGCAGGTTCGGGCACTCGCCGGCCGTCGGCACGATCGCCCGGTAGCTGATCCGGTACGGGCCGCCGGGGCTTTCCTGCACGTCCCCCTCGTTCTGCACGAACCCGTCCGGGGTGACGTACCGGGCGCAGTTGTGCGAGTCCATGTTGTACGACCCCATCCCGACCGACTCCGGCGTCGGGCGGGTGCGGCGGCAGTCGCCTTCAGTCTGGACGTACCCGCCGACCAGCCGCCGGGCCTCGCGGACGTAAATCTGGTGCGGCCAGTTGCCGGTGTCCGTGAACTCGTCCTTGGCCAGCCCCCACCTGGCCATCTCGGTGCGAACCGTCTGCGGCACCCGCGGGTGGTTGGCGAGCGTCCACAACAGCCCCTTCTGGTACGTCTCGTGGGCGGCGACGATCTTCTCCCGCTCGGCGTAGGTGGCGTCCGGGTACTTGTAATTCGCCCCGATGAAGTCGGTGCTGACCGCCCCGTTGTTGTTCGTGTCCGTCTTGCCGTTCGGCATCAGGTCGGGCTTCATCGGGAACCGGTGGTCGCCGGCCTCGAAGTTCCGCAGTAGCAGCTCGTACTGCCGCTCGTCGTACCCGGCCGGCTTGGGGAACGGGACCGAGTTGGCCGGCACGTTGCTCATGCACATGCGGAAGCAGAACGCCTGCAGCCGGTGGTCGCCGCCGCCGTCCGGCGGCAGGCCGTCCGGCTCGATCCCCGGCAGCAGGCCGCTCGCCCGGTCCCCGGGGCGGACGAACGGGTCGACCTTCACCCTGAACAGGTGGTTGTGCTTGTTCCACTTCCGGGCCACCCCGTTCAGCGTCTCCCCGTACTGGCTGTTCGGCTCCCGGCCGACGGCGTAGCTCACCCCGGCGGCGGCCATCAGGTCGCCCTCGTAGGTGGCGTCGATGAACACCTTACCGGCGAACTGCTTGCCGCTCTCCGTCGTGATGGCCGTGATCCGCTTGCCGTCGAGCGACACCCCCTTGCCCGGGGTGCGGTCGAGCCGCTCGCCGAACGCCACCGGCACCTTGTGCTCAGCCAGCATCTCCCGGAGGAGCCGCTCGGCCACCTTCGGCTCGAATGTCCACATGGCGTCGTCGCCCGGCCGGTAGTTCTTGTACCCCTCCCGCTTCTCGTGGACCCACGCTTCCGGCCGGTCGTAGTGCTTCTTCACTCGTTGGTAGAACTCCCGGGCGATGCCGCCGACCACCGCCTTGTTCCCGCTGTCCGTGAACCCGAGGCCGCCGCTGGTCAGCCCGCCGATGTGCTTGCCCGGCTCGATCAGCACGACCGACTTGCCCATCCGGGCGGCCTGCACGGCCGCGGCCACCCCGGCCGCGGTGCCGCCGTAGACCACGACATCCGGGTCGGCGGCCCGGGTGGTTCCGGCCAGGAACAGGGCCGCCAGGACGGGTCGCAAGGTCACGACTGTACCTCCACCGGCACCCGGCGGGCGTCGCCGGCCGGGTACGGATATTCCATGTAAGTGGCCGTCTGTCGGGCGACCGGTTCGCCGAACAGCTCGGCCACCACCAGCAGGGCCATGTCGATCCCGGCCGCGATGCCGGCCGAGGTCCGCACCGTGCCGCTCGCCACCACCTGCCGGCCGGCGTCTACCGTCACGTCCGGGAACATCTGCTGCATCAGCCCGAGGGCCGCACGGTGGGTTGTGGCCGGCCGCCCGGCCAGCAGCCCCGCCTTGCCCAGCAGCAACGCCCCGGTGCAGACGGACGTGGTCAGTCGGGTGCCGGCCGCCTGTCGAGCGATCCAGTCGATCACGGCCGGGTTGTTGAGCAGCGGTCGGGTGCCGAACCCGCCGGGGACGACCAGCAGGTCGAGCGGCGGGCAGGTGTCGAACCCGTGCCGCGGCGTCACCTGCATCCCGCCAGTGGTCACAATCGGGTCGGCCGTCTCGGCGACCAGGAACACGTCGAACGGGGACGGCTCCTCCCGTCGCTTGGCCGGGTCCAGCCGGGTGACGCTGAACACCTCGAACGGGCCGCAGAAGTCGAGCACCTCCACGTCCGGGAAGACCAAGATGCCGGTGCGCAGGCGGTCGGGTGGCACGGGTGGTTGCTCCGCGGCGGGTGGCGGGTATTGTGGGCGAAACCGCCCCGCGATCCAGTGGATTCCGCCCATGCCCGCCCCCCGCTGCACCCTCCTGCCGCTCCCGGACCACCAGGTCAGTTTCCAGGCGGACGGCCGGGAGCGGCTCCGCTGGCACTCCGGGCCGCAGTACCCGCGGCCGTTCTTCTACCCGCTGGCCGGCCCGGCGTCCGGGCTGTCGCTCACCCGGATGGGCCACCCCGGCGCCCCGGACCACGACCACCACCGGTCCGTCTGGTTCGCCCACGAGAACGTGAGCGGGGTCAACTTCTGGACGGACAAGACGGCCGCGCGGGTCCGGCAGACGGAGTGGCTCGCCTACCAGGACGGGGAGGCCGAGTGTGTGATGGCCGTCCGCCTCGCCTGGTCCGACGGGCACGACCCGAAGCCGCTGCTGACCCAGGAGCTGTTCGCGGCCGTGGCCCCCGGGCCGGACGGGGAGACGCTGGTGGAGCTGCAAACCACCTTTCGCCCGGCCACCGGGGGGCTGGAGTTCGGCAAGACCAACTTCGGGTTCCTGGCGGTGCGGGTGGCGAAGGCCATTTCGGGCACGTTCGGCGGCGGCCGGCTGACCAGCAGCACGGGGACGACCGGCGAGGCGGCGATCTTCGGCCGGCAGGCGGCGTGGGTCGATTACAGCGGGGAGCAGCCGGGCGGGGCGGAGGGCGTGACGTACTTCGACCACCCGGCGAACCCTGGGCACCCGACCCATTGGCACGTCCGCGAGGACGGCTGGATGGGGGCGTCCGCCTGCTTCGCCGGGCGGCGGCCGGTCCGGCCGGACGACCCGCTCACCCTGCGCTACTTGCTCCACGCTCACCGCGGCCCGGTCGATCCGCGACGGGCGGCTGAGCTGCTTGCAGGGTTCGGCCGCCGGCCCCGGTTCGAGCTGGTGAAGGCGCCGGCCCGGTCCGTCGCCTGGGGCGTCCGTCGAGCGGCCGGCTGACCGGCGTTGGCACGGGCGTTGCTTCCTCGCGGGGCAGAGGAGGGACGGCCGTGGCAGTGTTCCAACCCCCCGACTGGGGGGCGATGTTCGTGCCGAACCTGTCCCTGCTGGAGTCGTTCCTCCGCGGCACCCTCGTCTACTTCGCCGTCCTCGCCCTGTTCCGCGTCTTCCCCCGGCGGCAGCTCGGGTCGGTCGGGCTGACGGACATGCTGTTCGTGGTGCTGGTGTCCGAGGGGGTGTCCCAGGCGCTGAACGCGAACAGCCCGTCTTTGCCGAACGGGGTGGCGGCCGTCACCGCCCTGCTGGTGTGGAACTTCGTCCTGGACTGGGCAGCTTACCGCTGGCGGTGGGTGCAGCGGCTGCTCGGCACGGACCCGGTGCCGTTGGTCCGGGACGGCCGCCTGCTGCGGGAGAACCTGGAGCGGCAGAAGATCACCGAGGACGAACTCCTCGCCCAGTTGCGGCAGAACGGGATCGACCGGGTCGGGGCGGTCAAGTCCGCGTGCCTGGAGGCGGAAGGGCAGGTCAGCGTCGTGCCCAAGGACGACCCGCCCCCGGTGTCCCCGCCGGCCGGGCCGCCGGACTTCGACGACGCGGTGAGAGCGTTCCTGGAAGCGGCCGAGCGTGTGGAGGCGGCCGTCGGGTGGCACGAGCGGCAGGCGGCGGCCCACGCCGAACAGGCCCGGAATGCCCGCGAGCTGCTGGCCCGGCACGGGGTCCGTCGGCGGAAGTCGGAGGGCAGCACCCGGGGCCGGCGGGAAAGCGACCCGTCCCCCCAGATCCGGCCGCTGGCCGGCTGACTCGTACAGGTTCGGAACGGGAACTGCAGTTCACACCGGCGGACACAACCGGCGAGGAGACCGCCACATGAACGGACGGACCGCCCCGACCGACCGAGCCGCCTTGCTCGTCACCTTCGACGCCCACCAGTGCCAGCCGGCCGCGGCCGAACTGGACGAGATGCGGGCGGCCCTGGACGGGCTGGCCGACCAGGTGCGGAACTTCCCCCAACACGACCTGCGGGTGCTGATCGAGCGGAACAGCCGGAGCAACGACTACTCGGTCAAGCTGACCCTGCTGCTGGACGGGACGACGCTCGTCACCAGCGACCACGACCCGAGCTTGTATACCGCGTTCGACCGGGCGTTGGCCGCCCTGACGGACAGCCTGAAGGGGTTCAAGGACCAGCTCGGCCGGACGGCCGAACGGCGGAAGCAGGAGCAGCACACCGACGAGCCGCTGATCCCGTCCGCCCCGGTGGACGTGGCCGCACTGGCGGCGGCGGCCGAGGCCGGCGACTTCGCCGCCTTTCGGGCGGCCGTCACCCCATACGAGGACGGGTTGCGGCTGCGGGCCGGCCGGTGGGTCGAGCGGCACCCGGCGGTGCAGGCGCTGATGGGCCGCAAGTTGACCGTCGCCGACCTGACGGACGGGGTGCTGCTGGCCGCGTTCGACGGGTTCGACCACCGGCCCCATGACGTGCCGCTCGGCACCTGGTTTGAATCGCTGATCGCGGCTGAGGTCAAGGCGTTCGAGCACGACCTGGACGGCGAGTTGGAGAACGTGAACATGGCCCGCACGGCCGCCCTCACCCCCTGACCGGAGGACATCCCATGCGGCTGACCGGGTTCAGCGCGATCGAGTTCGCGGAGAAGCACAACCTGACCCTGCGGAAGCACCCGGACCGGTTGGACGGCCCGGCCGAGGGGCTGACCGTGGCGGAGGCCGAGGCGATCGCCGACGAGGACGAGGCGCTGATCTATCTGGACGTGGCCGACGAGGCGTACCAGAACTCGGCTCCGACCTCCTACGAGCCGGACCGGTAGCCGACCGGGGGGCGAACGGTTCACGCCCCCGGCGGGTCGAACAGGGACGGCTGGCCCGGCCCGATCCCGTAGTGGCGGGCGGATTCCGCCTCCCGGCCGCGGACCACCCGCCGGCCGGCGAGCGGACCGCCGGTTTCGGTCACGACCGTGCACTGGCCGGTGGCCCCGGCCTGCTCGAAGTACACCACCACCCAGTCGTGCTCCTTCGCGAGCCGGTGGGCGGCCGCGGTGTTGCTGTACAGCGCCCGGTAGCGGTATCCGTGTTTGCGGGTCTTGAGCACCGGCAGCCACGCCTCGCCGGACGGGTTGAACCGCCGCGGGGCGATCCGCCGCAACAGCCCGCGGCCGGCCCGGTCGCGGTAGGCGGCGTCCACCTCCAGGATGTCTTCCACCGGCGGCGGGGAAGCGGTCGGCCCACCGACCGGCCGGCGGAACCGCCCGGCGAGTGCCTCTCGGATGCCCCGCAGCCGCTTCGGCCCCAGCCCCGGGACGGTGGCCAGCCGGCCGTCGTAGGCGGCCCGCTCCAGCTCCTCCAGCGTCTCGACGTGTAGGGCGTCGGCGATCCGCCTGGCCGTCTCCGGCCCGACCCCGCTCAGGGTGGCGAACAGGTCTTCCGGCCGGTCCCCCAGGGCTTCCACTTGCGGGATGTGGCCGGTGAGCAGCAGCCCTTCCAGCGTGACCGCCAGCCGCGGGCCGATGGCCGGCAGCTCCATGAGCGCCCGCCGCCCGCCGGCCCGCAGGATGTCGACCGCCGGTTGGGTCAGCCGTCGCACCGTCTCCGCCGCCGCCCGGTACGCCTTCACCCGGAACGGGTTCGCGCCCCGGCCCTCTAACAGGTCCGCGGCCCGATCCAGCCGGTTGGCCGCGACCGCGTTGCTCAGCGGCAGGGTGTCGGCCCGGGCCGGTTTTCGATGAGCAACCATAACTTCCCCCTCCCCGTGTGTCGTTCGGACACACGGTTAGAGGGGGGCAGGGAGCGGATCGGTGCCGGCATTCGGCCCGCCGGGCACCCGGTTTGCGGTCGCCACTCCCGCCCACACCACGAGGAGGGGGAGATGGCGACGAACGACGCCGGCGGGCCGGCCGTGGGGTCTCCGGAGAGCCACTGGGGCACGAGCGACCCGGCGGCGGGGCCGCCCCGCGAGGCGATCCTCGGGGTGCGGCGGGCGATCCAGGAGACGAAAAACCGGCTCGGCCCGTCGGCCACCGCGGACGCGGTGTGGGCCGAGTTACAGGCCCGCGGAATGCAGCTCGAACGGGCGGAGGTCGAGCGGTGCTTCGCAGACCCATACTGTGCGGGCGGGGTCTAGGGCGGCGTCCTCGATCGCCTTCGGCGGCACCCGTCGTGGGGCCGGCGGGGCCGGGGCGGACTGGTCCTCCGCGGACTGGGCGCGGGCGGCTTGCACCCAGCCCACGGCGGTCGGGCCGAGCCCGACCGCTCCGATGACGGCGGCGGCAATGGCCACCGCGACGGCCGGTCCGCCGATCGGGATCGGCTTCGGATTCTGATTCGACATGACACTCCCTCGGCAGCTAAGGGTGGGTCGGCGAACGGCGCCGGCCCGGTGGGATTCACCCGCCCCGGCCGGCCACCTTTCACCCCCGTTACACAGTTCGCCGGGGCGGCGGACATATTTTCCGCTGGCCGGGCCGGCCGCGCGAGACAACAGATAGGGCGTCGGATCAGACCCGTCAGGAGCCACGGTTCGATGTCAAACGCTCGCAGGTTGCCCGTCGGGGCCGAGGTGCGGCCCGGCGGCGGGGTTCACTTCCGGGTGTGGGCGCCGGCCCGGTCCCGGGTGGAGGTGGTGTTCGACGGCCACGGGGGCGGACCGGCCCCGCTCGAACCGGAGGGGAACGGCTACTTTTCCGGGCTGGTGCGACAGGCCTCTGTTGGCGCCCGATACCGCTACCGGCTGGACGGCGGGGAGGCGTACCCGGACCCGGCCAGCCGGTTCCAGCCGGACGGCCCGCACGGCCCGTCCGAGGTGATCGACCCCGCCGCCTTCCCCTGGACCGACGCCGACTGGCCCGGCGTGAAGCTGGAAGGCCAGGTGCTCTACGAGCTGCATGTCGGCACGTTCACCCGGTACGGCACCTGGGCGGCGGCCGAGCGCGAGCTGCCGGAGCTGGCCGCGTGCGGCATCACCTGCCTCGAGGTCATGCCGGTGGCCGAGTTCCCCGGCCGGTTCGGCTGGGGGTACGACGGGGTGGACCTGTTCGCCCCGACCCGCCTCTACGGCCGGCCGGACGACTTCCGCCGGTTCGTGGACACCGCTCACAAGCACGGCCTGGGGGTGATCCTGGACGTGGTGTACAACCACCTCGGCCCGGACGGGAACTACCTGAAACAGTTCAGCCCGGCGTACTTCACCGCCAAGCACACGACCGAGTGGGGGGAGGCGATCAACTACGACGGCGACGACTGCGGCCCGGTCCGCGAGTTCTTCGTCGCGAACGCCGGGTACTGGGTCGACGAGTTCCACCTCGACGGGCTGCGGCTGGACGCCACCCAGAACGTCTACGACGACGCCCCGCCGGAGCGGCACATTCTGACCGAGATCGGCCGGCGGGTGCGGCAGGCGGCCGGGAGGCGGTCCACCATCGTGGTGAACGAGAACGAGCCGCAGCACACCGAACTGGTCCGGCCGGAGGGGGAGGGGGGGTACGGGCTGGACGCCCTGTGGAACGACGACTTCCACCACTCGGCGATGGTCGCCCTGACCGGCCGGAACGAGGCGTACTACACCGACTACCTGGGTAGCCCCCAGGAGCTGATCTCGGCGGTCAAGTACGGGTATCTGTACCAGGGCCAGTGGTACTCCTGGCAGGAGAAGCGGCGGGGCCACCCGGCCCTGGACCTGCCGCCGGCCCACTTCGTCACCTTCACCCAGAACCACGACCAGGTGGCCAACAGCGGCCGCGGCCGGCGGGCGCACCAGCTCACCAGCCCCGGCCGCTACCGGGCGATGCAGGCGCTGTTGCTTCTCGCCCCCGGCACCCCGATGCTGTTCCAGGGGCAGGAGTTCGCGGCCAGCGCCCCGTTCTTCTACTTCGCCGACCACAGCCCGGAGTTGGCCAGGCTGGTCCAGGCCGGGCGGGTCGAGTTCCTGGCCCAGTTCCGGGCGCTCACCGACCCGGCCATGAAAGAGGTGTTCGCCGACCCGGAGAGCGTGGCGACGTTCGAGCGGTGCAAGCTGGACCCCGCCGAGCGGGAGCAGCACGCCCCGGTTTACCGGCTGACCAAAGACCTCCTCCGCCTCCGCCGGGACGACCCGGCGTTCCGCTCGCAGAAGCCCCGCGGGGTGGACGGGGCCGTGCTCGGCGAGCAGGCGTTCGTCCTGCGGTTCTTCGCCGACGCCGGGGACCGGCTGCTGGTCGTCAACCTCGGCCGCGACCTGCACCTCCTGACCTGCCCGGAGCCGCTGCTCGCCCCGCCGGTCGGGCACCGGTGGCGGGTGGTGCTCTCCACCGAAGACCCGCGGTACGACGGCAGCGGGACGGGGCCGGTGGAATCCGCGGCCGAGGGGTGGCGGGTGGCCGGCGAGGCGGCCGTGGTGCTGGCCCCTGAGCTGACAGACGTCCCGGTCCATCACCGGAGCGGGCGGGTCAGCGGCGGCAAGCGGATCGTGTACTGAGCCGGCACGAGACTCGCATCAGCACGGTGGCCCCAGGAGGTGCGAGTTATGTCGTTGACCGTAATCCCGGCCGTCAGCCCGCCGGCCGTGTACGACGCGCCTGAACCAGAGCCGGGGTTGGCCCGGTGTGAGGGCGGGCGGCTGGATTTGGTGTACGAGGCGTCTGTCGAGTCGTTCCCGGCGAGCGACCCGCCGGGGTGGGTTTACAAGAACGAGACGCGGGTGCCGTGTCCGCCGGAACGATGAGCGGGGGCGGAAGGCGAGCCTCACGGCCACCGCCTTCCGCCCCCGCTCGTCGATCCGGTCAGACTCCCACTCCGGCCAGGTGCGCCCGGACGGTGCCGCCGTGGCGGCGGAGGATGTCGCTCGCCTCTTCGGACCGCAGCCCGGCCTCGACCGTCACCAGCACGCGACCGCTCTGGAACTCGCCCTCGTAGGTGCGGGCCTCGTCCTCCGGGATGCCCAGGCCGATCAGCCCGCCGATCACCGTCCCGGCGGTCGCCCCGGCCCCGGCGCTGGCGAGCAGGGCCATCAGCGTCCCGCCGGCGATGATCGGGCCGATCGCCGGGATCAGCCCGGCGGCCACCGCCAGCCCCAGCCCGGTGCCGGTCACAGCCCCCGCCGCCGCCCCGATCCCGGTCCCCTCCTCCCAGCGGGTGCCGGTCGGGTCGTGTTCCAGGCCGGAGTCGTGCCGGACGGCCGCCGGCTCGCTGCGGGCGATCACCCCGATCTGGCTGTCGGCGAACCCGGCCGCGCGAAGCCCGCGGACTGCGTCCGTCGCCGACGCCCGGTCGGGAAATGTGCCTACCATGGTGCGCATGTGCATGATCGTCTCCGTTCAGGATGGCCGGCCGTCACACCCGATGCACGGCCGGCGTCGTATCCGCCAGACCCGTCGCAAACCGGGTGCCGGTCAGGCCGCCGTCGTCTGCCCGCCGACGATGCTCAGCACCTCCCCGGTGATGTAGCTGCTGTCCGCGTCGGACGCGAAGAAGACGAACGCCGGGGCCACCTCCTCCGGCTGGCCGGGCCGTGACATCGGGTTGTCCGCCCCGTGCTGGGCCGTCTGCTCGGGCGGCCCACTGCTCGGGATGAAGGGGGTCCAGATCGGCCCCGGGGCGACACAGTTCACCCGGATGCCCCGCTCCACCAGGCTCTGGGCGAGCGACTTCGTGAACGCGTGGATCGCCCCCTTGGTGCTGGCGTAGTCGATCAGGGTCTTGTTCCCCTCCAGCCCGGTGATCGACCCGGTGTTGACGATCGCCGCCCCGGCGTGCAGGTGCTTGAGGGCCGCCCGGGCCATGTAGAAGTAGCCGTAGATGTTCGTCCGGAAGGTCTTGTCCAACTGCTCGTCGGTGATCTCGGCCAGGCTGTTCTGCCGCTGCTGGTAGGCGGCGTTGTTCACCAGCACGTCCAGGCGGCCGAGTTCACTCACCGCCCGTTCGACCGCCTCCTCGCAGAACTTCGGGTCGGTCACGTCCCCGGGGATGAGTACGCACCGCTGGCCGACCTGCTCGACCGCGGCCCGCGTCTCCTCGGCGTCGGACTGCTCGACGGGCAGGTAGACGATCGCCACGTCCGCCCCCTCCCGGGCGTACAGGACGGCCACCGCCCGGCCGATGCCGGAGTCCCCGCCGGTGACGAGTGCGGCCTTGCCGGCCAGCTTGCCGGCCGGCTTGTACCGCTCGCCCATGTACTTCGGCCGGGGGGACATCTCCGATTCCAGCCCGGGGTGCGGCTGGGACTGCGGCGGCAGCGGGGGCTTCGGGTACTCGGTCGCGGCGGGCATGGGTGACTCCGGGATCGGGGGCGATCCCGGTGACGGCAACGGCCGTGCCGCCCGGTTCGGTACGCCGGTTGCGACGAGTGCCCCGGTCCGATGCCACCGCTCGCTCACCCCGCCGGAGGAGGCGCCATGGAAAGCCGGTCGAAGATCCTGGGGCACGCGTCCCACCAGATGCTGGTCGTGTTCCCGCTCGGCCTGCTGGTGACGGCCGTCGTGTTTGACGCGGTGTACCTGATCACCGGCCGGGCCGAGTTCGGCACCGTGTCGTACTGGATGATCGCCGCCGGGCTGGTCGGGGCGCTGGCCGCCGCGGTCCCCGGGACGATCGACTGGCTGGCCATCCCGAGCGGCACCCGGGCGAAGGCGATCGGGCTGTGGCACGGGCTGGGGAACGTGTTCGGGGTGGTCGGGCTGTACGCGGCGAGCTGGTACTTCCGGCAGGCGGACCCGGCCCACCCGTCCGGGCTGGCCGTCGGGCTGGCGGCCGGCGGGCTGGCGGTCGGCGGGGTGACGGCGTGGCTGGGCGGGGAACTGGTGGACCGGCTCGGCATCGGGGTGGACCCGGGCGCTCACCCGAACGCCCCGAACTCCCTGTCCGGCCGCCCGGCCCACGAGCAGTCCCGTGGCCGCGGCCTGCCGGGGACCGTGTGATCACATCCCCCAAGGAGAACGGCCATGGCCAAGGCGCTGAGCGAGCAGGTGGTGGTGTTGACCGGGGCGTCGTCCGGGATCGGCCGGGAGACCGCCCTGACCCTCGGCCGCCGCGGGGCCAGGGTGGTGCTCGCCGCCCGCACCACGGAAGCCCTGGACGACGTGGCCCGGGAGGTCCAGGCGGCCGGCGGGCAGGCCCACGTCGTCCCGACCGACGTGACCGACTTCGCCCAGGTGGAGCGGCTGGCGGCCGAGGCGGTCCGCCGGTTCGGCCGGATCGACACCTGGGTGAACGACGCCGGGGTGAGCGAGTACGCCCGGGTGGAAGACGCCAGGGTGGACGAGATCCGACGGGTGCTGGACACCAACCTGGTCGGGGCGGTCCACGGGATGAAGGCGGCCCTGCCGGTGATGCGGCGGCAGGGGGCCGGGACGATCGTGAACGTGAGCAGCGTGCTGGGCAAGTTCAGCGTCCCCCTCCAGGCGGCGTACTGCGCCAGCAAGCACGGGCTGATCGGGTTCGCCGACGCCCTGCGGCTGGAGCTGAAGCGTGAGGGGGCGGGGGTCGAGGTGGTGAACGTCATGCCCAGCTCGATCGACACCCCGTTCTTCGACCACGCCCGGGCCAAGCTCGGGGGCAAGCGGCCGCAGCCGATCCCGCCGGCCTACGACCCGGCCGCGGTGGCCGACGCCATCGCGTGCGTGTGCGAATCCCCGCAGCGGGACGTGGTGGTCGGCGGGGCCGGCCGGCTGTTCATCCTGCTCAACCGGCTCAGCCCGTGGCTGCTCGACCGGCTGCTGCTGGTCAACGACGCCGCCGCCCGACAGCAGATCTCCGACAAGCCGGCCGTTCCGAAGGACAACCTGGCCGCCCCGTCCGGCGGGACGGGGAGCAGCCGCGGGTCGTTCGGCGACCTGTCCATCGGGTCCAGCCCGTACACCCGGTGGTGGGAACTCAGCCCGGCCGTCCGCGGGCTGGCCGTCGCCGGGCTGGCGGCCGTCGCCGTCGGGGCGCTGGGCGCCTTCCGCCGGTCCGACCGTAGCGGCGGCCGCTGGGCCGGGCACCGGGATCTGAGCGAAGCCGCGGTCTGAAAGGGCGTTTTGAAACCGCGGGGGCGGATCGGGGTCGGGTGCGTGGAGGCTCGGCGGAACGCACCGCCGGGACGCCGGCCCTCGGGTTCCGCTCGTTGCGGGGCCGGTGCGTTCCGCTCGTCAAAGCCCTCGCTCCACGCACCCTACGAATGACCGGTTGGTAGACGCTTCTGGAGCGGTTTGCAATTGGGTGGGGCGAACGACCGGACGCGGGCCGCCACGGAGGGCGGCCCCTACACCCGTAGGGGCCGCCCTCCGTGGCGGCCCGCGAACCGCAACCGCTACACCCCATCGCAAACCGCTCAAAGATCCCCCCTAAGCCGGCCGGAATCAGGCGGCCGAGTGCGGTTCAGACATCGCCCCCGTCCGTCCGGGACGGGGCGTGCCCCACTTTCCGGTTTACTCTCCGCCCCCCATCTCACAAAATAGAGACAGACCCGGCGCCGGCCCCGGGCCGACTCTCACCCACCCCACCGGACGGGACTCCGTCCCGGCCCTCCTGCCGGCCCACCCCGACCTTCCCTGAGGGGTTCCGAATGTCTGTGCGCCGTCCGCTCCGGTGGGCCGTCGTGGCCGCCGCGGTCCTGGTCGTCGGCCCGGCCGCTGCCGGGGAGAAGCTCCAGTACAACCGGGACGTCCGGCCGATCCTGGCCGAGAACTGCTTCGCCTGTCACGGGGCAGACTCCGCCGCCCGCAAGGCCAAGCTCCGGCTGGACGACCGGGAGGCGGCGATCGAGAAGGGGTCGATCACCCCGGGCAAGCCGGACGACAGCGAGCTGATCGCCCGGATCGTCCTGGCCGAGGACGACGAGCAGTTGATGCCGCCGAAGGCGTCGCACAAGAAGCTGACGGCCGCCCAGAAGGCGACCCTCAAGCGGTGGGTGGCGGAGGGGGCCGAGTACCAGCCGCACTGGTCCTTCATCCCGCCGACCCGGCCGGCCGTGCCGGCGGTCAAGGACAAGGCGTGGGTTCGGACACCGGTCGACGCCTTCATCCTCGCGGAGCTGGAGAAGCGGGGGCTGAAGCCGGCCCCGGAGGCGGACAAGCGGACCCTCGCCCGCCGGCTGGCCCTCGACCTGACCGGCCTGCCGCCGAACCCGGCGGACGTGGAGGCGTTCGTCAAGGACGCCTCCCCCGGCGCCTACGAGCGGTACGTGGACGCCCTGCTCGCCTCCCCGCACTGGGGCGAACACCGCGGCCGGTACTGGCTGGACGCCGCCCGGTACGCCGACACCCACGGCATCCACTTCGACAACTACCGGGAGGTGTGGAGCTACCGGGACTGGGTCATCAACGCCTTCAACCAGAACAAGCCGTTCGACCGGTTCACCACCGAGCAGTTGGCCGGCGACCTGCTCCCGAACCCGACCCTGGACCAGAAGATCGCCACCGGGTTCAACCGGTGCAACATCACCACCAACGAGGGCGGGGCGATCGACGAGGAGTACCTCGTCCTGTACGCCCGGGACCGGACCGAGACGATGGCCCAGGTGTGGCTCGGGCTGACGGCCGGGTGCGCGGTCTGCCACGACCACAAGTACGACCCGCTGTCGATGAAGGACTTCTACTCGCTCACCGCGTTCTTCAACAACACGACCCAGCGGGCGATGGACGGGAACGTCAAGGACACCCCGCCGATCATCCCGGTCCCGCGGGCCGAGGACCGTCCGCGGTGGGCGGCCGTCCAGAAGGAGCTGGCCGCCGGGCAGGCCAAGCTGGAGGCCCGCAAGGCGGCGGCCAAGGTCGGGTTCGCTGAGTGGCTGAAGACGGCCACCCCGGCCGCGGTGCTGAACACCCGGCCGGCGGACAAGCTCGGGTTCTACGCCTGGCTGGACGAGGGCGCCGGAACCACCGCCCACGCCACGCTCGGCGGCCGGCCGCAGGTGCTCCAACTGCCGGCCGGGACGACCTGGGAAGCCGGCCCGGTCTCGGCCAAGGCGGTGACGGTCAAGCAGAACAGCCCGCTCGTCGTCCCCGAGGTCGGCGACTTCGAGCGGGACAAGCCGTTCTCCTACGGCGCCTGGGTCCGCGTCCCGAACCGCGGCCAGTACGGCGGCATCCTCGCCCGGATGGACGAGCAGGCCGGCTACCGCGGCTGGGACCTGTGGCTGGACAACGACAAGTTCGCCGTCCACCTGGTCAACACGTGGCCGACGAACGCCCTGAAGGTGGCGACCAAGTCCGTCTTCAACCCGAACAACTGGTATCACGTGTTCGTCACTTCCGACGGGACCGGGAAGGCGTCGGGGGTCCGCATCTACGTGAACGGCGAGTCACAGCCGCTGGACGTGGCCGAGGACCGGCTCACCGCCACCATCCGGGTGCCGGTGCCGGTGAAGGTCGGCCAGCGGCACCACGGGCAGAAGCTGCGGCAGGTCGGCGTCCAGGACTTGCGGCTGTACGACCGGGCGCTGACCGCCCAGGAGGTGCAATCGCTGGCCCAGGCGCCGAAGGCGGCCGAGGCGGTGGCGAAGCCGGCCGACAAGCGGTCCGGCCCGGAGGCGGACGCCGCCTTCGACTGGTATCTGGCGAGCCAGGACGCCCCGTACCGGGAGGTGGTCGCCGGGCTGGCCGCCCTGCGGCGGGAGGAGGTGGACATCCGGGCCAGGGGCACCGTCGCCCACGTCAGCGCCGAGAAGCCGACCCCGGCGGAGGCCTACGTCCTGTACCGCGGGGAGTACGACAAGCGGCGGGACAAGGTGGGGGCGATCACCCCGAAGGCGCTGCCGGCGTTCCCGGCCGACCTGCCGCGGAACCGCCTCGGGCTGGCGAAGTGGCTGCTGCGGGACGACCACCCGCTCACCGCCCGGGTGACGGTCAACCGGTTCTGGCAAGAGGTGTTCGGCCGCGGGCTGGTCCGCACCGCCGGGGACTTCGGAGTGTCCGGCGAACTGCCGACGCACCCGGAGCTGCTCGACTGGCTGGCCAAGGAGTTCCAGACCGACTGGGACGTGAAGCGGTTCTTCAAGCTGCTCGTCACGTCCAGCGTGTACCGGCAGTCGGCGGCGGCCACCGCCGAGAAGCTGGAGAAAGACCCGCAAAACGTCTGGCTGGGCCGCGGCCCGCGGTTCCGCATGGACGCCGAGATGGTCCGCGACTACGCCCTGGCGGCGGGCGGCTCACTGGTGCCGAAGATCGGCGGGCCGAGCGTCCGGCCGTACCAGCCGCCCGGGGTGTGGGAGGCGGTCGCCATGCCGGAGAGCAACACCCGGCTGTACCGGCAGGACGCCGGCGAGAGCCTGTACCGGCGGAGCGTGTACACGTTCTGGAAGCGGGCCGCCCCGCCGGCGTCGATGGAGATCTTCAACGCCCCGAACCGGGAGACGTGTGCCGTCCTCCGGGAGCGGACCAACACCCCGCTCCAGGCGCTGGTGACGCTCAACGACGTGCAGATGGTAGAGGCGGCCCGGCGCCTGGCCCAGGTCTGCCTGGGCGAAGGCACCGACGACGCCGGTCGGTTGGACGCGATGGCCCGGCGGGTGCTCGCCCGGCCGCTGACCGCCGACGAGGCGAAGGTGGTGACGGCGGTCCTCGACAGGCTGCGGGCGCACTACGCCGACAAGCCGGCGGACGCGGCCAAGCTCATCACCTACGGCGAGTCGAAGCCGGACCCGAAGGTGAAGCCGGCCGAGCTGGCCGCCTGGACGATGGTGGCGAACCAGTTGCTGAACCTGGACGAGGCGCTGTGCAAGTGAGGTGAGTCGTCCGCTCGCTCCGCGAGCGGACTGAAAACTGCGAGCGGCCTTGCGTAGTCCGCTCGCTCCGCGAGCGGTCATTGGGACAGCCAGGGTCATGACACCGCACCCGCCACCAACCGGGCTGCTATTCTTCGACCCGTCCGCCGAACGGGTCGAGACGGCCGGCCGCCTGCCCCACTGGTCGCAGGCAGGGGTGGTCACGTTCGTCACCTTCCGCACTTGGGACTCATTGCCCCGCGCCGTGTTGGACCGGTTTTTCGCCGACCGGGATGGGTGGTTGCGGGCCAACGGCATTGACCCGTCTCAACCCGGTTGGGAGGGTCGACTCCGGCGATCCGGCGCGACGATCGCTGGCAACTACAACCGGTTCTGCTCCGACCGCTGGGAGGCTGATCTCGACCGCTGTCACGGCGCCTGCCCGCTCCGCGACCCCGCCTGTGCGGCGGTTGTCGCCGCCGCCCTTCGGCACTTCGACGGCGACCGGTATCGGCTGACCGACTTCGTGGTGATGCCGAACCACGTCCACATGTTGGCCGCGTTCCCGGACGCCGCATCGCTCCAAACGCAGTGTAAGTCGTGGAAGCGCTTCACCGCCGTCGCCCTGAACCGCCAACTCGCACGGTCTGGCCGATTCTGGCAAGAGGAGAGCTTCGACCACTTGGTCCGTTCCGCCGAGCAGTTCGAGTACCACCGCGATTACATCGCCGACAACCCCCGGCGGGCGAACTTGCACGCCGGCGAGTTTTACCACCACTCCGCTGACCTGCCGTATTCGCTGCGGCGGGTGGCTGTCACCGGACCGCTCGCGGAGCGAGCGGACTACACCCCCGAGGCCAACCCATGACCCCGCTGCAAGCCCTCACCCGCCGGCACTTCTTCGCCAACGCCGGGCTGAACCTGGGCGGCGTGTCGCTGTTCACCCTGCTGGCCGAGCAGGCCGCCCGCGGGGCCCCGGTGCCGGCCGCCGGCCCGGCCAAGACCGGGTTCGGGGCCGCCCTGCCGACGACCCACCACGCCCCCAAGGCGAAGGCGGTCATCTACCTGCACATGGTCGGCGGGCCGAGCCAGATGGACCTGTTCGACTACAAGCCGAAGATGGCCGACATGTTCGACAAGAACCTGCCGGACAGCATCCGCATGGGCCAGCGGCTGACCACCATGACCAGCGGCCAGGCCCGGTTCCCGGTCGCCCCGTCCAAGTACAAGTTCAAGCAGCACGGCAAATCCGGCACCTGGTTCAGCGAGATGCTGCCGTGGAAGGCCAAGATGGCCGACGACCTGTGCGTCATCAAGAGCATGCACACGGAGGCGATCAACCACGAGCCGGCCATCACCTACATGCAGACCGGCAACCAGGTGACCGGCCGGCCGTGCCTCGGGGCGTGGACCAGCTACGGCCTGGGCAGCCTGAACCGCGACCTGCCGACGTTCGTGGTCATGGTGGCCGAGCCGACCAACAAGGAGCAGATCCAGGCGATCTCCGCCCGGCTGTGGCAGAGCGGGTATCTGCCGGGGGTCCACGCCGGGGTGTCGTTCCGCAGCGCCGGCGACCCGATCCTGTACATCAACAACCCGCCGGGGGTGAGCGGGGAAGTCCGCCGGACCATGCTCGACGGCCTGCAGGCGATGAACAAGTTGACCCACACCCGGCTCAACGACCCGGAGACACAGACCCGGATCGACCAGTTCGAGATGGCCTACCGGATGCAGTCGAGCGTCCCGGACCTGACCGACCTGAGCAAGGAGCCGACGAGCACGTTCGAGCTTTACGGGGACGCGGCCAAGAAGCCGGGGTCGTTCGCCAACACGGCCCTCATGGCCCGCCGGCTGGTGCAGAAGGGGGTGCGGTTCGTGCAGGTGTACCACAACAACTGGGACCACCACGCCAACCTGACCAAGCGGATGCCGGACCAGTGCGGGGACGTGGACCGGGCGTGCTGGGGGCTGGTCCAGGACCTGAAGCGGCACGGGCTGTTCGACGAGACGCTGGTCATCTGGGGCGGGGAGTTCGGCCGGACCATCTACACCCAGGGGACGCTGACCAAGGACAACTACGGCCGGGACCACCACCCGCGGTGCTTCACCATGTGGATGGCCGGCGGCGGGGCGAAGGGGGGCGTGACCTACGGGGAGACGGACGAGTTCAGCTACAACATCGTCAAGGACCCGTGCCACATCCACGACTTCCACGCCACGGTGCTGCACCTGCTCGGGATCGACCACGAGCGGTTCACCTTCCGCACCCAGGGGCTGGACAACAAGCTGACCGGGGTCGAGCCGGCCAAGGCGATCAAGGCGCTGATCGCATAATCCGCTCGTCCGGTCCGGACGGGAGGGATAAGATGAACGCCGGTTCGACCACGGCCCGGGGGGCGAACCGGTGGGACTCACCTATCAGCTCGCGGACGACGTCATTCGGTTCGTGACAGTCGGTGACGTCGGGTTCGCCGACGGTCAGGCGGTCCTCGGGGCCGCGTTCGCGGCCGCCGCGACCGCCCCCGTGCCCGGCGGCTGGCACTTACTGTTCGACATCCGGTCGTCCGCGGAGAACCGGTCGGCGGCCGAACTCCAGGCCATCGCCGACCTGTTCGCCCGCGCCCGGCCGTCCCTGTCCGGCCGGTGCGCGATCGTCGCCGCCGACCCGCTGCGGTTCGGCGTGGCCCGGATGTTCGGGGCGTTCGTCGAGTCGCTCGAGTTCACTGCGACGGTCGTCACCCGGCCGTCCGAGGCGGAGACGTGGCTGCGGGCGGCCGCCTAGGACCGCCCTGCGACAACCGGGGCCGAGTCCCGAAATGGCTTCCCTTCCCGGTACAGCCCGAGCCGGGCCTCGTACTCTCCCCGGCCGTCGGCCGGGGCCAGCTCGACCGCCCGTTCCTGGGTCTGCACGGCGTCGGCGAACCGGCCGGCTTCGGCGTAAGCCGCCGCCAGGGTGTCCAGGAACACCGGGACCGCCTGCCCGGTCCGCTCGCACGCCCGTTCGGCCAGCGTGACGGCGGTCGGCCCGTCCCGCAGGTCGTCGTCGGGGGCGGTCGCCCGGAGCCAGGCGAGCGAGTTCAGCACCCCGGGGTCCGGGGCGTCGGCCGACCGGTCCAGGGCGGCCTGGTAGTCGGCGGCCGCCGCGGCCAACTCCCCGAGGGCGTACCACGCCGCCCCCCGCTGGCCGTAGGCGGGGGCGAGGTCCGGGCTTAGCTCGACGGCTCGGGTGGCGTCGGTTATGGCTCCGTGGTGGTCGCCGGCCTGCCGGCGGGCCACCGCCCGGGCGAAGTGGGCCTTCGGGTCGGCCGGGGTCAGCTCGATCACCTTGTCGAAGTCGGCTACGGCCCGGGCCGGGTCGTGCAACTCCAAGTGGGCGAACCCCCGCTGCAGGAACCCGGCCGGGTCGGCCGGCGCCAGGCCGATGGCCGTGGTGAAGTCGGCGACGGCCGCCTCCCACTGCCGCAGCCGGACGTGGGCCAGCCCGCGGTTGAACGGCGGTCCCGGGTCGGCCGGGTCGAGGGCGGCCGCGGCGGCGAACGCCTCGGCCGCCTTGGCCGGTTCGCCCGACTGGGCCAGGGCCACCCCGCGGAGGTTGTGGGCGGTCGCGTGCCGGGGGTCCAGTCGCAGCAGGTGGTCATAGTCCCGGACCGCCCCGGCATAGTCCGCGGCGGCGGCCCGGACCCGTGCCCGGTGCAAGTACCCGTCCGCCCCGTGCGGGGCGAGCCGGAGGGCGGTGCCGAAGTCGGCCGCCGCCTCGGCCGCCCGGCCGAGCCGCTCCAGCGCCAGCCCGCGGTTGAGGTACGCCCGGGCGTGTCTCGGGTCGGCCTGCAGGGCGAGGGTGTAGTCGGCGACCGCCTCCTCGTCCCGGCCGAGGGCGGCGAAGCAGTGCCCGCGGTTGTACGGCACCCGGAACGAGCCTGGCTCCCGCTCCAGGGCGGCGGTGAAGTCGGCCACGGCCGCCTCCGGCTGGCCGCTGCGGGCCAGAGCGGCCCCGCGGCCGTTGAGCGGGTCCGGGTCGTCCGGGGCCAGCCGGACCGCCTCGGCGTAGTTGCTGACCGCGGCCGGCAGGTCGTCCCGCTCCAGGTGGGCGGCGGCCCGGTGCTGGTAGGCCCGCGCGAACGACGGGTCGAGTTCGACCGCCCGGGTGTAGTCCTCGACGGCCAGGTCGTGCTCGCCGGCCGCCGCGTGGGCCAGCCCCCGCTCGACGTACAGGGCCGGGTCGTCCGGGTTCAGGTCGACCGCCCCGGTCAGTGCCTCGACCGCCCGGGCGTACTCCTGCCGGCGGATGTAAGCCTGACCGCGGCGGACCAGCGCGGCGAGTTCGGCGGGCGTGTTCATGCCGGAATTATAGCGCGGGCGGTCAGTCGGCTTTCGTCCACCGGGTTTCCAGCCCGGTCGTCCGCAGGGTGACGGCAATCGGCTTCCCGTCAGCCCGGGTGAAGACCGCTTCGGCCTCCAGCGATCGGCTGGCGGCCGCGAACCGGTCGGCCCCGAGCGGGGTGTACGTGACGTCCGCCCCTTTCCCCTCTTTGAGCGTCAGCTTGCCGCCGGACCTGGTGACGGTGAGGGTGCGATCGCCGCTGGTGTACTTGCCGGCCAGCGCGTCGAGCGCCTCGTCCGGCACCTTCGCCGCCTCCAGCTTCCGCGGGACGACATAGGGCTTGCCGAACGCGACCGCGGCCAGGGTGGCGGCCGTCAGCTCGGGACGGCCGTCGTCGCTGTTGGTGAGGACGGTGACGAACAGCCCGTCGTCCGGGAACCGGAGCATCATGGACGTGAACCCGGGCAGTCCGCCGTTGTGCCACTGCTGCGGCCGGCCGAACCGGGTGCCGACCACGAACCCGGCCGCGTACCCGTCCTTGACCGGGGCGAACAGGGTCTTCTTGGCCGCCGGCCCGAGCACGGCGTCGCCGGCCAGCGCCCGGTCCCACTTGAGCAGGTCGCCGACGGTCGAGTACATGTTCCCGGCCGAGTACACCACGGTCATGTGGACGAACTCCGCCTCCCGGTCCGGCCCGGCGTACCCGGTGGCCCGGTCCTTGAGCACCCGGCCGGTGTCGTCCACCCCGCTGTCGGTCATGCCGCACGGGGTCAGGATCGAATCCTTCAGGAACGCCCCGAACTTCTTCCCGCTCACCTGCTCGACCACCATGCCGAGCAGGGCATACCCGGTGTTCGAGTAGACGTGCTTCTCCCCCGGCTTGAACTGGAGCGGCCGGTCCTTCACCAGGTCGAGGATCTGCTTCGGGGTTGCCGGTCGTGACAGCTTGCCGCTGAGCGTGGCCGGCAGCAGGTGGTTGGCCGGCACCCCGGAGGTGTGCGACATCAGTTGGAGCAGGGTGACGTCCGCCCACGCCTTCGGGCAGTCCGGCAGGTGCTTGCCCAGCGGGTCGCTCACCTTCAGTTTGCCCTGCTGCTCCAGGAGCAGAATGCAGGCGGCGGTGAACTGCTTGGTGATCGACCCGATCCGGTACTTGGTGGCGACGGTGTTCGGCACGTCGTGGTCGCGGTCGGCCAGCCCGTACCCGGCGGCGAAAAGCACCTTGCCGTGGTGCGCGACCAGGACCGTGCCGCTGAACCCGCGGGTGGCCTGGCGGGCGGCCATCAGCTCGCCGGCTCTGGCGGCGAAGTCGGCCGGCGGTACAAACCGGGGCGACGGCTCGGCCGCCAGGACGGTCGTTAGCAGGGCGACGGCGAACATGGCGGCAGCCTCACGGGATTTGGCGGATGACCCGGGCGGGGTTGCCGGCGACGACGGTCCGCGGCGGCACGTCCCGGGTGACGACACTACCGGCCCCGATCACGGCGGCGGCCCCGACCGTCACCCCGGGCAGGACGATCGCCCCGCCGCCGACCCACACGTCGTCGCCGATCGTGATGGGCTTCGCGGCCTCCCGCCCGGCGGACCGCTCCACCGGGTCGAGCGGGTGGGTGGCGGTGAGCAGTTGCACGCCGGGGCCGAACATGGTGCGGGAGCCGATCCGCACCGGGGCCACGTCTAACACCACGCAGTTGAAGTTGAAGTACACCCGCTCACCAGCGGTGATGTTCGAGCCGTAGTCGCAGAAGAACGGCGGCTCGACCCACAGCCCCGACCCGGCCGCCCCGAACAGCTCGGCGAGGACGACGGCTCGCTCGGCGTCGTCGGCCACGGCCGACAGCCGGCGGAGCAGGACACGGCACCGCGCCCGGGCGGCGACCAGCTCGGGGTCGAGCGGGTCGTACAGCTCGCCGGCGACCATCTTCTCTCGTTCGGTGGGCACCATGATCCTCGGTGACGGTCGGTGGATTTACGCAGGGCGGGTCAAGCCGGCTCTGCGGCGCCGACCCGCCGGAACGGCAACCGGTCCCCGCCTGGGCCGGCGGGTCGGGCGCCGCAGAGCCGGCTTTGACCCGCCCTACATTCCCAATCAGCCCGCCTGCTTGCCGACGCCACTCGGCGGCGGCATCCGGCTCCCCACATCCCACACGCGGCGGCCAGGGTGTGGAGCGTGGCCGGTCGCGCCCAGTCGGTCAGCTCGCACGCCCGGGTGGCCGCCTCCTTGGCCCGTGGGCCGTCGCGCAACTCCGGGTCCGTGGCCAGCAGCCTACCGAGCAGGTTGAACGCGGCCGCGTTCTCCGGCTGGCGCCGCAGGGCGTCGCCCAAGTCGGCGAGGGCTTCGCGTGACCGGCCGAGTTTGGCGAACACCCCGGCCCGGGCGACGAACCCGACGGCGGTCTGCTGCCGGGCCAGGGCTTGACCAAGGTCGTCGGCCGCCCCAGACAGGTCGCCGAGCCGCTCCCGGCAGGTGGCCCGCAGGCTGAGCGCCCGACCGCCGGTCGGGGCGAGCCGAACCGCCTCGTCGCAGTCGGCGACGGCGTCGGCGAACCGTCCCAGGTCGGCCCGGACCGCCGCCCGGGCCAGCCACCCGGCCGCCACCTCCGGGGCCAGCCGGACCGACTCGGACAGGTCGGCGTCCGCGGCCGGCAGGTCGCCGAGTTCCCGCAGCGCCACCCCCCGCAGCCGGTACGCCGCCGCGTTCACCGGGTCCGGCACCAGTGCGGCGGAACAGTCCTCCACACACCCGGCCGGGTCGTCGGTGTCGAGCCGCAGGTTGGCCCGGGCCAGCCGGTACGCCGGGGCGTGGTCCGGGTCGCCAGCGATGGCGGCGGCGAAGTCGGCGAACGCCTGGGCGGCGTTCCCGGCTGCCGCGTGGCACTCGCCCCGCAGCCCGAGCGCGACCGCCCACCCCGGGTCGAGGGCCAGCACCGCGTCACAGTCCTCGACCGCCGCGTCGAACATCCGCTGCTTGAACTGCAGCTCGGCCCGCTCGAACAGGGCGGCCGGGTCGGTCGGCCGCAGGCGGACCGCCCGGTCCAGGTCGGCCAGCGCCTCGCCCCGGCGGTTGAGGGTGACGAACGCCGCCGCCCGCGCCCGGTAGGCGGCCGGCACGTCCGGGCGGAGGTCGATGGCCCGGGTCAGGCACTCTACCGCCTCGTGCGGGTCGCCGGCTTCGAGGGCGGCCCGGCCGCGGTCGAACAGGTCGCGGGCGTCGGAAGAGGGCGGGGTCATGGCACGAACCGGAGGCTGGGCAGATGCTGACAAGATATGGGGGAGGCGGTTCGGCCGCCGCCGGATCGCTTCGCAGCTCGCCTGAACGCGCCAATTTTGGTTAACCATCCCACTTGACCAGGACCGTTTTTTCGGATAGCCTCCGCCCAACGTTCTGAGCCTGGCACCAGGATTCCCGGTTGGGTCGGTAATACCGCGACCCGCCACCGCCACGGACGGCCCCTACGATGCCCGCTCTCGTCTCGCCCCCCCGTCGGGTTACTCACGCCCCGCCGCCCATGACAAGCTCCGGCCCATTGGGACGGCCGTCGCACGCCGGGCTGGCCGCCGGCCGGGACGCCCGGGTGGTCTGGGCGGCGGCCAAGGTGAACCTGTTCCTGGAGGTCACGGGCAAGCGGCCGGACGGGTATCACGCCCTCGAATCCCTGATGCTGGCCGTCGACCTGTTCGACACGCTGGAGGTCCGCGACGACCCGGCCGGCCGGCTCACCCTGACCTGCGACGCCCCCGGCGTGCCGACCGGCCCCGGCAACCTGGCCTACGATGCGGCCGACCGGCTGCGGACCCGGTTCGCCCCGGGCCGCGGGGCGAGCATCCGGCTCACGAAGCGCATCCCGCATCAGGCCGGCCTCGGCGGCGGGTCGAGTGACGCGGCTGCCGCACTCTTGGCGTGCGATTCCGTCTGGGGATTGAAGCGGTCGGCGGCGGAACTGGCGGACGTGGCCGCGGGCCTCGGGTCGGACGTGCCGTTCTTCCTCGGCCCGCCGGCCGCCTGGTGTACCGGCCGCGGCGAATTGATCGAGCCGGAAATCGTCGGCGGCGTGTTGCACTTCGTCCTGGTCAAGCCGCCGGTCGGGCTGGGCACGGCCGACGTGTACAAGCGGCTCACCCTCCCCACCACCCCCGTCGATGGGGCCGCCGTCCGGGCGGCGGTCCGGGCCGGCGACCCGGAGGCGGTCGCCCGCAGCCTGTTCAACCGGCTGGAGGGGCCGGCGTTCGCCCTCGAGCCGGAAGTCGAGGCGGTTCGTCGCCGGCTGGCCGACTGCGGCCCGCTCGGCGTGCTGATGTCCGGGTCGGGGTCGTGCGTGTTCGCCGTCTGCCGGGACCGGGCCGATGCGGCCCTGGTGGCCGGCCGGTTCCGCGACGCGGCCCCCCCGGGCGACGAGTGTGCGGTGTTCGTGGTCCGGAGTCTCGGAGTGGCAGACCGTTGATTCACCCCGTTCCAAGGAGTCCGCCGGATGGTCATCACGGAAGTCCGCATCAAGCTGTGTGAGGAGAACAACGAGCGGCTGCTCGCGTTCTGCTCGGTGACGTTCGACAACGCCTTCGTCGTCCGGGATCTGAAGATCATCGACGGCACCCGCGGGGTGTTCGTGGCCATGCCCAGCCGCAAGCTGACCGACCGGTGCGGCGGGTGCGGGTGCAAGAACCACCTGCGGGCCCGGTTCTGCAACGGGTGCGGCCGGCGGATGGACGAGAACCGGGCCATGCGGGCGTCGGCCGACGGCCGGGCCAAGCTGCACGCCGACATCGCCCACCCGATCCACCAGGGGAGCCGGGAGCAGGTGCAGGCGTCGGTGGTGCGGGCGTACCAGGACGAGAAGGAGCGGGCCAAGCTGCCGGGGTACGTCTGCCGGTACGACGACTACGACAGCGACTTCGAGGAAGCGGACGCCCTGACCTACGGGGCGGTAGCGGTCGAGATGGGCAAGACGCTCAAGGCCCACGGCCCGCACGCCCCGGGGAGCAAGGGCACCCACCTGACCCCCGGCGCCGTGGCGAAGGTGAAGGAGGAGTTCGGGGCGGGGATCGTGTGAGTGGGCGGGGATCGTGTGAGTGGGCGGGAAGTCGCAAAGCCCACCCGTTGCAACGGGTGGGCTTTCGGCTGACTACTTCTTCTCCAGCGGCTTCTTCAGGAACTCGACGAACCGCGGCACGTCGTTGATCTTCCCCTCGTCGTACACGCCCAGCACCTTCACCCCGCCGCTCGCCTGCGGCTCCAGGATGACGTACAGCGGCAGCTGCTGGGTGCCGAACGCCGCCTCCTGGAACTTCAGGTTCTCGGCCGCCTCCCGCTTGCGGGTCAGCCGGTCCGGCGGGTTCGTGTAGAAGCCGACCGGCACGTCGTCCGTGTACATCTGCACGAGGTCGTATTTCAGGAGCAGGTCGCGGACGGCCGGCTGGGTGAAGACGTTCTCCTCGTTGTACTTGCAGTTGGTGCAGGTCACGCCGGTGAAGTCCACGAAGATGTACGGCTTGGCCGCCGTCCCGCCGGTCTGCTTCTCCTTGGCGATCCGGGCGACGGTCGCCGGCAGGTCGGAGGCGAACGCCTGTTCGCTGGTGTCCGGCAGCAGGAACGCCTGCACCCAGGCGTACACCACCCCGCCCGGCTTGTGCTTCACCAGGGCCGGCGTCAGGTACACCGCCAGCCCGAGGAAGGCGAGGGCGAACAGCAGCCGGGGCACGCCGATGGACGGCCTCTCCTCGTCGTGCGGCAGCCGGTACAGGTTGAGCAGGTAGACGGCGGCGGCGGCGCTGATCGCCACCCAGGCCGCCAGCACCAGGTCGTAGGTGAAGTACTCCGGCCGGTCGAGCAGCCGCAGCTCGGCGGTGCGGAAGAACTTGAACGCCGCGGCCAGTTCCAGGAACCCCATCACCACCTTCACGCTGTCCAGCCAGCCGCCGGACTTCGGCAGCTTCTTGAGCAGGCTCGGGAACAGGGCCAGGACGAAGAACGGGGAGGCGAACGCGGCCGCGAACACCAGCCCGGCCAGCACCAGCTCGGCCTTCGAGTACCCGCCGCTGGCGGTCATCCCGGCGAACCCGCCGAGGAACGGGGCGACGCAGGTGAAGCTGACGATGCTGAACGCCAGCGCCCCGAACACGGTGCCGACCAGCCCGCCGGCCCCCCGCCGCTTCTCGGTGAACCGCAGGAGAAACCCGGGCAGGGTGATGTCGTACATGCCGAACAGGCTGAGTGCGAAGAACACGAACAGCCCGCCGAGGGCGATGTTCATGACCGGGTCGACGCTCAGCTCGCGGAACAGGCTCAGCAGCGACACGGCCGACAGCCCGAGGACGGCGACGATGGTCAGGCAGTACACGGCCGCCAGCCGGACCGCCCCGCCGGTGGACTGGTGACTCTGCTTCAGGAACAGGCTGACGGTGATCGGGATCATTGGGAAGACGCACGGCGTCACCAGGGACACGAACCCCCAGAACGCGGCGCTCAGCAGCAGGGCGATCAGGTCCGACTTCTCCCCGGCGGATGTGGTGCCGCCGGTCGAGGCTGGGCCGTCGAACGACAGCTTCGTCCGGAGGGCGTCCAGGTTCGCCTTGTGCTGCTCGGGCGGGATCGGGTCTTTCTGCACCAGCCCGCCGGCCGACTCGTGGGCCGGGGTAGCTGCCGGGCGAGCTGCCAACGCAGGAGGGTTGGCCGGGGCAGGGGAGGGCGGGGCGACCTTGGCGGTCGCCTTCTGGACGGCGTCCTTGAACTCGGCGGGCACGTCCACCGCCGGCCCGGCCAGCACCTCGAACTCGGCCGCCGGCGGGCTGTCGAGCGGGGTGTTGAAGCAGTTCTGCTCGTTGCACGCCTGGAGTTGGCTGCCGACTAACTCGACCTTCCTCTTACCCGGCGACGCGGCCGGGCTGACGACCGCCTTCAGCTCCCAGGTGGCCGGGGCCGGGTAGTACCGGTCGATCTTCCCGGCCTCGGCGGACGGCTTCTCCTTCCACCCCGGCGGGTCGGTGACGGGGCCGACGAAGATCAGGTCGCCGGGCTTGGGCGGGACGATCTCGTTCTTGCTAAACTGGCCGGCCGGCGGGTCGGCCGGGTAGGTCCAGCAGCCGGGGTTCGGCACCACCGTCAGCTTGAACGTGACCACCTGGCCCGGCTTCGCCTTGGCCGGCTCGATCTCGGCGGTGTAGCTGGCCACGTCGGCGAACGCCCGGGCCTTCGGGCCGGGCAGGCCGGGGAGCTGGAACGGGTTGTCGGGCTGGGCGGCGGCCGGGCCGACGGCGACCAACAGGGCGAGGAGTGCGGCGCGCATCGGCCACCTGGAATCGGGTACGGGACACGGAATGTGATACCGCCCCGGCGGCCGACGTTACATCCCGCCGAGGGCTTTTTTCACCTCGGCTGCGACCGCCGGGTCGATGGCGACCGCCGGCCCGGGGAACACTTTCAGCGTCCCGGACGGGGTGACGGTCTTGGTCGGGTAGCAAATCTTCTCGTCGCAGACGTTCAGCTTCACCGCCGGCAACTTGACCGCCACCGGGCCGGCCGGCTGGGCCGGGTTCACCACCAGCTTCCGCTCGTAGACGACCTTGCCAGACAGGGTGCGAAGCTCCTTGATGCCGAGGATCGGCTCGGCCTTCTTGTTGAACTCCCTCGGCTCCAGCACCGATCCCACGAACACGACGGGTCCGGGGTCCGGGAACTTGAGTTCGTTCACCATGTCCTTGGCAGCCTTGTCCGGCTGGGCGGCCGGATAGGTGTAATACCCGTCGGCCAGGGTGACGGTCAGCCTCAGCGTGACCGTCTGCCCCGGCTTCGCCTCGGCCGGGTCGAAGGCGAGGTCGATGGACTTCACCGCCTTGTCGAACCAGGCGTCCTTCTTCGGCGGCTGGGCGACGACGGCGGTCGAGAACAGTAGTGCGGACAGAGCCGCGACACGGGACATCAGTGGTCTCCGGGTAGGGTCCGCTGTGCGGACCGGTTGGACTCCCACGGTCCGCACAGCGGACCCTACTTCGGCGGCTGCCACTCCTTCTGCGGCGGGGGTGGCTCGACGCCGGTCAGCGGCAGCGTGCTCACCTGCTTCGTCTTCAGGTCCACTACCCGGACGCGGTGGGCGTTGGTGTCCGCCACATACAGCTTGTCCCCGGCCAAGCTCAGCCCGGCCGGCTCGTCGAACAGCTTCGATGCCCCGTCGCCGAGGAAGGTGACGCACTCCTTGGTCGCCGGGTCGAGCAGCTTCAGCTTGCTGTTATACGTGTCGGCGACGAGCAGCTTGCCGTTGTACGCCTGGACCCCGAGGGCGTGCTGGAGCCGGGCCTTCGGGCCGACCCCGTCCGCGTCGCCGAACTCGAACAGCCCCTCGCCGACCAGCGTCTCGACCCGTCCCTCGCCGGACAGCGGCAGCTTGCGGACCGAGCTGGTCTCGCTGTCGGCCACGTACAGGAACTTGCCGTCGGTGGTCAGCCCGCTCGGCTGGGCGAAGTTGGCCGCGTACAGCGGGCCGTCCTTGATGTTCTCCCGGCCGTTGCCGGCGAACGGGCCGACGGTCTTGGCGTCCAGGTCCATCGCCCAGATCTGGTGGTGCCCGGCCATGGCGATGAACATCTGCCGGCCGGCGATCAGCAAGTCCCACGGGCTGTTCAGCCCGGTCGTTTTGGCCGGGCCGGGCTGGGCCATCGCCCGCCCCTCGTGGGACTGCTTGCCGGTGCCGGCGACGGTCGTGACCGTCCCCGCCTTCAGGTCGGCGGCCCGGATGGCGTGGTTCTTCCGGTCGGCGATGAACAGTGTGTTCCCGTCGAGGGCCAACCCCTGCGGGTCGTCGAACCGGGCCTCGGCGAACGCCCCGTCGGCGAACCCGGGGGTGCCGGCGCCGATCACCGCAACCTTCTTCCCGGACAGGTCGGTGACGACGACGCGGTGGTGGGTGCTGTCGGCGATGAACAGCCGGTTGCCCGGGCCGTCGGCCAGCACCTTGCCGGGGAAGAACAGCGGGGTGTCCCCCTTCTCCCGGTAGCGGACCAGGTCGAACCGCAGCGGCTTCTCGTCGAGCGTCTTCTTGGCCCGGGCGTCGGCGACGAGCTGGCCGATCACCTTGTCCAGCACCTCGTAGTTGCCTTCACCGGCGGTCGCCCCGACCACCTTGCCTTCCGGGTCGATGAGCACGAACGTCGGCCAGGACTGCGCCCCGAAGGCGTCCCAGATCTTCCGCTCGGCGTCGTTCACCACCGGGTGGGCGATCTCGTACCGCAGGACCGCCTGGCGGATGCTCTTGGTGTCCTTCTCGCTCTCGAACTTGGCCGAGTGGACGCCGATGACGACCAGCTCGTTCGGGTACTTCTTCTCCAGCTTGGCCAGGTCGGGCAGGATGTGGATGCAGTTGATGCAGCACAGGGTCCAGAAGTCGAGCAGGACCACCTTGCCCTTGAGATCCTTGATCTTGAGCGGGCCGGCGGTGTTCAGCCAGGCGGTGCCGCCGGCCAGCTCCGGGGCGGCCGGCCCCTGCTTCTCCGCCCCCGGCTGGGGCAGGACCACGTTGGCCGGCGCCGGGGCGGCCCCGCACCCGACGGCCGCCAGCCCGCCGACCAGGCCGGCGAGGATCAGACACCGGCCCCACCCGGTCCACGAATTCGGCATCGTCCACCCTCTGGGAACATCTAACGGATCGTACCCGAACCGCACGCCCGGGTGAACCGCGGACCCGGGCGGTTCACCCCCGGCCCGAAAACCGACTGGATTCCGCCGACCGATACGCTATATTGTGTGGTAACGACGAGCCGAGAAGCCCGTTCGGTGTTTGGCGTTCTCTTTAATCGCGTCGAGCCGACTTCGCCTGACGCGTCTCGCCTTCCCGCCCTCTCATACCAAGCCGGCTGAGTGGTGTACCGCTCGCCGGGGGCCGTCTGACAGGGAAGCTGGGGGGTCGTCCACGGACCGCCATCGTGACCGTTCCGACCGATTCCAGGGTGCTTGACCGGTGACACGTTCCGGGTGACGGCGCGGACCGCGGGCAGCGCTTGCCCGGCGGGGCCGCCGGCCCGGGCCGACTCGATGACCGTTACTCACTTCCGAGGTGCTGTTATGCCCGACGCCAAGAGCGTCGACGGGTCGCAACGACCCCTGCTCCGCCGCCGCATCATCCGCAAGCCGGGCGAACACGGCCCCGGCGGCCCGATGACCCCGCCGGCCGCCACGCCCCCGGCCCCCGCCGCCCACGTCCCGCAGGCCGACCGCCCGACGGCCGTCCCGGCCGAACGCCCCGCCCGCCCCGAGCGGCCGGCCGGCAGCCGGCTGGACGACCTGTACCGGATGCCGATGCCCAAGCTGTTCGCGCTCGCCGAGGAGCAGGGCATCCGCGAGCACACGGGGATGAACCGGGCCCAACTGATCGTCGGCATCGTCCGCAAGCAGATCGAGCGGGGCGAGGTCGTCCGCGGCAGCGGGACGCTGGAAGTCCTGCCGGACGGCTACGGATTCCTCCGGTCGGCCGCCCACAACTACCTGGCGTCGCCGGAGGACATCTACGTCTCCCCGAGCCAGATCCGGCGGATGAGCCTCCGCACCGGGCTGATCGTCGAGGGGCCGATCCGGCTGCCGATCGAGAACCAGGACAACTTCGCCCTGATGCAGATCGAGCTGGTGAACGGCCGGCACCCGGAGGAGGGGGCGAGCGTCACCAGCTTCGAGGATCTGACCCCGCTGCACCCGAACAAACGGCTGGTTCTGGAGACGACGCCGGACGAGCTGTCCATGCGGATCGTGGACCTGATCACCCCGATCGGCAAGGGCCAGCGGGGGCTGATCGTCGCCCCGCCGCGGACCGGGAAAACGATCCTGCTGTCGAAGATGGCCAATGCCATCATCAAGAACCAGCCGGACGCCTACGTGTTCGTGCTGCTGGTGGACGAGCGGCCGGAAGAAGTGACGGAGATGCAGCGGCTGGTGAACAGCCCGAACGCCGAGGTGGTGGCGTCCACCTTCGACGAGCCGCCGGAGGAGCACATCCACGTCGCCGAGATCGTACTCGACAAGGCCAAGCGGATGGTCGAGAACAAGAAGGACGTGGTGATCCTTCTGGACTCCATCACCCGGCTGGCTCGGGCGCACAATACCGAGGCGCCCGGCGGCGGCAAGCTGCTGTCGGGGGGCTTGGACTCGAACGCGATGCAGAAGCCGAAGCGGTTCTTCGGGGCCGCCCGCAACGTCGAGGAGGGCGGGTCGCTGACCATCCTGGCCACCGCCCTGATCGACACCGGCAGCCGGATGGACGACGTGATCTTCGAGGAGTTCAAGGGGACCGGGAACAGCGAACTCCACCTGGACCGGCGGCTGGTCGAGAAGCGGGTCTACCCGGCGATCGACGTGAACCGCAGCGGCACCCGGAAGGAAGACCTGCTCCTCCACCCGGACGAGCTGCAGAAGGTGGCCATCCTGCGGCGGGTGCTGGCCGACATGCACCCGGTCGAGGCGATGGAGCTGCTCGTCAACCGGGCGAAGAAGACGAAGTCGAACGCCGAGTTCCTGATCTCGATGAACCTCGGCTAACCCAGGTTCGGCGAAGCCGAGCGCGACACCTGCCGCCCCCGGCCGAGGCGATCCTCGGCCGGGGGCGGCCGTTTGTAGAGTGTACCGAAGCACAGTACACTAACAGCATGAGTCCATCGCCCGTCCGAAGGGGGCCGCATGTCGAACGAGGACACTGCCCGCCGGATCGAAGAGTTGGAATCCCAGCTCCGGCAGGCGCGAGCGGAGACGGCACGGTATAAGGAGGCCACGTTCGCCCTGTTGAACCGGATCGTCCCGGACGAACCGCTCACCGACGAGGAGCTGCGCCGGATGATGACTGACACCACCGGTACGCCGATCCTCGACATCGTTGCCGAGTACGAACAGGCCGCCGGCCGATGACCCCGTCGGCCGGTCGTTACCGGGTCGTGAACTCCGCTGCCGTGGCTGAGCAGTTCCGGGCTTTGGCCGAGGAGGCTCGTGGGTCGGGCCGGCTGGCCGCCTTCCTGGCCGCCGCCCGGTGGATCATGGAGGAGTTGGCTCGAACGCCCACCGAGTTCGGCGAATCGTGGATGACCCGGCCCGGCTCGGACCTCATATTCCGTCGTGGCTTCGCCCGCCCCCTGCACGTCCAATACGCCGTCCGAGAGGAAGAGCGGGTGGTCTTCATCCGCCGGTTTGTACTCGTCCGCTAAGCCGTCTTCTTGGCCGCCCACTGTCGCGAACCGCCGCAGATACACGTCCGCGGGTGCTGGGTCGTAGACTTGGTGCTGCGCAAAAAGTGGCGGCCACCCGGAGGTGGCCGCAAATGAACCCGTTTCTCGAACCGCCGCTCACCCGCGTTCGGCCCGGTGCGGCTTGAGCCAGCCGACGTGCGGGGCCATGCGGGAGCCGGCGTCCCGGCGGACCACCGTGCCGCCGACGAGCCGGACCAGCGGCAGGACCGTCGGGCCGTGCCCAACCACCCGCCGCACCTGCGGCTGGGCCAGCCGGGCGAGCGTGAACCGGGTCGTCTGCCAGAGCTGCTGGACCACCCGGTCCGCCGGGGCCAGGAACTTCGCCATCGTCGCCAGCTTGTACGCCAGACGCGGCTTGCCGGCTTCCGTCAGCCCGTCCACCACGATCCGCAGCACGGCGGCGTTCGCCGGGGCCAGATCGACGGCGGCCCGCAGCCGTTTCACCCCGGCCCGCACCCGGTTCAAACGGACCAGCGCCCGGCCGAGAGCGGCCACGTACTTCGCCTCGGTCGGGGCCAGCCGGACCGCCTCGCGGAACCGCAGGGCCGCCCGCTCGTCGCACCCGTAGGGGTCGCGCTCGAACGCCAGCCCCAGGTCGTAATGGACGGCCGCGTCTTGCGGGTCCAGGTCGAGGGCCGCCCGCAGGTGGCGGCGGGCCTTGGCCCACCGCTCGTCGAACAGGTACAGCCGAGCGGCCAGCTTGTGGGCCTGCCGGGTCAGCCGCGGCGGGCAGTCCGGGGAGGACAGGAGGGGGGCCAGACGCGCGAGGGCGTCGGCCCGTCGGCCGACGGAAGCGGCGTCGCGGGCCGACGCCCAGGCGGCGGCGTAGAAGGTGAGCATCCTGCTCATTGAGACTGCCTCCGTGCAGCCTGGTCCGGGTTGTACGTCTGGGCCGCGAGCGGTCCGTCCGGCGAGTCGTGCGGTTGGTATACCTGAAGGCCCGCATAATCCGCAAGTCAATTTCCGATGCCGTTTGATACTGAAAAACCGCGGAGAATCCCGCGATTCGTCTCAAGTCCTGTCCCCGCATGTTCGGGGTGAAGTCGGCGGCAGCGGGCGGCCGATCAGGGTTGCGGGGGAAAATCTGGCGCCGCGTCGGGAGGATCCCGATCGCGGCCCGCAAGGACGCCCGGCCCATGAACCTCGCTCCGTTCGGGCTGACCCGTCGGCCGTTCCGGCCGACCCCGGACACCGACGCCTACTTCTCGGCCCCGTCGCACGACGCCGCCCTGGCCGGGCTGCGGCAGGCGTTCGCCGCCCGGGACGGGCTGGCCCTGGTGGACGGCGACCCCGGGTCGGGCAAGACGCTGGTCGCCCTCAAGTTCCTCGAAGGGCTGGACGCGGACGTGCCCCGGGTGCTGGTGCCGGCCGCCCGGTTCGCCCGCCCGGCCGACCTGCTGCAAGCCATCCTGTTCGACCTCGGGGCCGAGTACCGCGGGTTGACCGAGACCGAACTGCGGCTGAGCGTGACCGAACAGTTGCTCACCAAGCTGGTGGCCGGCGGGCCGACGGTGGTGGTGCTGGACGAGGCCCAGCATTTGTCCGACGACCTGCTCGAAGAGGTCCGGCTGCTCGGCAACCTGGAGACGCGGTCGGCCAAGGCGGCGTTCGTGGTGCTGGTGGCCCAGCCGTCCTTGCGGGCAAGGCTCGGGCAGCCGGACCTGGCCGCGGTGGCTCAGCGGATCGGGGTGCGGTGTCGGCTGGAGCCGCTCGCCCCCGACGAGTCGGCCGGCTACCTGCGGCACCAGTTGCGGGCCGCCGGCGGCGACCCCGACGAGTTGCTGACCGAGGAGGCGGCCCACCTGCTGGCCGTCCAGTGTTCCGGCGTGCCGCGGGTGCTGAACCAGGCGGCGGCCCTGGCGCTCACCCTGGCCGGGGACGCCGGCGAGCAGACGGTGGACGTGGAGGCGGCGGTCGAGGCGCTGGCCCGGCTGGGGCGGCCGACCGACCTGCCGGACGCGGAGCCGGCCAAGGCCGCCAAGCCGGCCCGGGTGAAGGTCCGCTTGCCGCGGCGGAAGTCCGCCTGACCCCGTACCCGACGTACGACCCCCGCACGAGGCCGTCATGGGCCGGATGTTCCGGATCATCAGCGAAGGGCACGACACCACCCCGCCGTCGGCCGGGCCGGCGGTCGCCGTCGAGGACGTGCCGTACATCGAGGTCGGCGGGCCGGACGGGGTGGTGACGTCGATCCTGGCCCCGCCGAAGCCGGCCGCCCCGCGGGTGCTGCCGGCCCCGCCGACGCCGGTCGTCGCCCCGGACCCGCGGGTGCTGTCGGTCGCCTTCCACCGGTTCCCGAAGGCCGGGCTGCGGCTGCTGCCGACCGGCATCGCCCCGGAGGTGGTGACGTACCACTTCCCGGACCACGCGGTGTCGGCCGAGTACCGGCAGGTGAAGGACGAGATCCGCCGGCAGTTCCCCGAGCCGGGGCCGCGGGTGCTGCTGTTCACCGCCGCCGCCCCGGTGGCCGGGACGACGACGGTGCTGCTGAACGTGGCGGTGGCGCTGGCCCAGGAGGCGGACTCGGCCCCGCGGGTGCTGGCGGTGGACGCCAACTTCGCCCGGCCAGGGCTGGCCCGCCGGGTCGGAGCTTCTGACACCCCGGGGCTGGCCGAGGTGCTGGGGCAGGAGATGCCGCTGGCGTGGGCGATCCAGCCGACCCCGGTGCCGACGCTGCACGTGCTGGCCGCCGGCAACCCGACCGACCCCACCTCCCACGCAGCAGCCGCCGATCTGCCGCGGTTGCTGGCCCAGTTGCGGCAGTGGTTCGACTGGGTGCTGGTGGACGCCGGGGTGTGGGCGGATGCGACCGGCCGGGATGCGGCCGGGCCGGGCCGCGGACGCGGTGTATCTGGTGACGCGGCAGGCGGACATCGAGCGGCCGGGTCACCGCCCTCCGCGGGGCGGTGGCGTCCAGCAACGGGCTGCTGCGGGGCTACGTGACGACGCGGCAGTGACCAGACTTGGGTCAGCCAATCAGCTTGTCGTAGTCGGCGTGCGAGCCGATCCAAAACCAGGTGACGGTCTCGCCTTCCAACAGGCCGAGCGCCCGTCACCCCCGCCCGATCCGGACGGAATACAACCCGTCGTGTCCCTGGATCGGCTTGAACCGCAGGCCGGGGTGAGACGGGTTGGCCCGCCACAGCCGGTACGCCCGCCGGGCGTGTTCCCGAACCTCACCCGGGAGACCGGCGAAGCACGCTCGGAAGTCGTCGGTGACGACCGATTTCATAGATCGTCGAACCCGGCGGACCGAACTTGCCCGTTGCGAACCTGCTCGGCGGCTCGGGCCGCCAGGGCGGCCAGCTTGCCCGGGGACCGGGCGAACGCCTCCTCCCACCGGTGGTCGTCCTCGATCTCTTCGAGTATCAGCGCCGCGATGGCGTCCTGCTCCGCATCGGGCAGCTTACGGGCCTCCGCGACGGCCCGGTCGAGCAGTTGTGACATGCCTTCCTCTGACCTCGACGTGCGTGATACAAGAACCGTGCGTCAAAAATGGTAGGGGCACCCCCGCGGGTGGCTCTGCCCCCTCTTTGCTGCGGTCCCGGACACGGTAGAGCGTCCGTACTGCCCGGCGTCAGCCGGAAACAGGATATCAGACTGCCACAAGACCTGGCTTCAACTAACGACCCCGCCCAGCCGCCGGCCGTTGCTTCGGACGGTTCGCTGGCTGTTGGGGCTGGTTTTGCTTGGTAGTTGGCTCTTTGCCACTTACCCCGGTGGCTAGGAACCTCCGCAATGACTCGGCCACTGGTCCCGCTCCGGTCGGTCCCGCGACCAAGGCCGCCTCCAGTTCTGCCCGCACTTGAATCAGCGTCTTTCGACCCGTCACAGGAGCTCTCCCAGAGTAGCCCAGAGGTTCTCAATTAGCCGAACCGCGTCCTCCGGGCCGGTGCCGCCGGCCAGTACCTCCGCCGTCGCCTTGGCCAACAAGGCATCCCGGTCCGGTCCATCGTCGAGTATCAACGCGCCCAACACCGAGGCGAGGACCTCCTCCGCCGCTAACGTGACGCCGGCCAGCTTCTCGGACAGCCGCGGGTGCCTGGCCAGCAACTGGTGACCGCGCTCGTGCGCGATGATCGCCAGCAGCGAGAAGTCGTCTGGGTCGGCGTCCCGCTCGAACGCTTCCGCAGACACGGTGAGGAGGTCGCTGCCCTCGCTAGCCCCGCGGCCGTACTGCGCCCCGCCCGTCTGGCTGTACACATGCCGGTATTCGACCCGGCCGACGAACCCGACCGACCGGGCCAACCGCAGTACGCGGGAACGGCGACGGCGCACCTCGGCGGGCGTGATCGGATCGGGCGAATGCGGAACCACGTTACCACCTTACACCGATCGCCAGCTCGGGTACATCGGGCGTTGGTCACTTCCCCTGCAACTCCTTCACCACGTTCGCTACCAGTTCCGGCTTGCCCTGGACGACGATGTGATCGATCCGGGCCTGCGGGACGCCGAGCTTCTGCATCGTCGTGGCAATCGACTGCCACACCTTCGCCTTCTTCTTGCCTTCGGCCAGGTACAGCTCGCCGACCA
>JAXMAZ010000013.1:0-179328 GCA_046350115.1 Gemmataceae bacterium | reverse complement strand
CGGCCGCCGTTTACTGGAGCTTCGGTTGCGAGCTTCGCCTTGCGGCTAACCCTCTCCCTTAACTTACCAGCACCGGGCAGGCGTCAGTCTGTATACGTAGGCTTACGCCTTAGCACAGACCTGTGTTTTTAGTAAACAGTCGCTAGACCCTTTTCGCTGCGGCCGGCTCGCGCCGGCGCCCCTTATCCCGAAGTTACGGGGCCAATTTGCAGAGTTCCTTCACGAGAGTTCTCTCGAGCGCCTTAGAATACTCATCTCGCCTACCTGTGTCGGTTTTAGTACGGTTTCTGGTACGGTTTTCTTGGCCGTGCGGTCAGTGATATCGGGATCTTAAACGCCCTGAGGCAATCTAGTAAGCCTACACACCTCCCACACGACGTCCCATCTTGTACCAGGAGCGCAGGAATATTAACCTGCTCCCCATCCACTACGCCTTTCGGCCTCGTGTTAGGCACCGGCTAACCCTGGGCGGATTTACCTTCCCCAGGAAACCTTAGGCTTACGGCGAACGGGATTCTCACCCGTTTTATCGTCTACTCGTTCCGGCATAGTCACTTGCGTCCGCTCCACGGCTCGTTGTCCGTACCGCTTCACCGCAGACGCAACGCTCTCCTACCGCACACATTGCTGTGTACCCACCGCTTCGGTGTCGTGCTTAGTCCCGTTCATTATCGGCGCAGGATTCCTCGACCAGTCCGCTATTACGCGTTGTTTAAATGGTGGCTGCTTCTAAGCCAACATCCTGGCTGTCTCGGGAGTCCAACTTCCTTACGCACTTAGCACGACTCGGGGACCTTAGCGGGTGATCTGGGTTGTTCCCCTCTCGACGATGAAGCTTATCCCCCACCGTCTAGCTGCCGTGGCTTGGTACACCGGTATTCGGAGTTTGGTTTCGATGGGTAGCCGGGTAGGCCCCCATTCGAATTCAGTCGCTCTACCCCCGATGCCAACTACCACGACGTTAACCCTAAAGTTATTTCGGAGAGAACGAGCTATCTCCACGTTTGATTAGACTTTCACTCCCCCACACAGCTCATCCCCTAGTTTTTCAACACTAGTGAGTTCGGTCCTCCAGTGGGTGTTACCCCACCTTCATCCTGGCCGTGCGTAGGTCACGTGGTTTCGCGTCTACCGCCCCCAACTTAGCGCCCGTTTAAGACTCGCTTTCGCTTCGGCTTCGCCGCAGAGCGGCTTAACCTTGCTGGTGACGATAAGTCGCCGGATCATTATGCAAAAGGCACGCGGTCACCCGTTCCCCTTGCGGGGCATAGGGCTCCCACCGCTTGTAGGCATGTGGTTTCAGGTTCAGTATCCTCCCCTTATCGGGGTTCTTCCCATCTTTCGCTCGCGCTACTTTTCGCTATCGGTCGCCAGAGAGTATTTAGCCTTGGGAGATGGTCCTCCCCGCTTCGGACTCACTTTCACGTGTTGAGCCCTACTCAGGATACCGCTCGGCCTCCGACCGTGTCGCGTACGGGGCTTTCACCCTGTGCCGCCGCCCATTCCAGGGCGTTCCGCTATGGTCTCGGGTCCTAAATGCGGTCCTACAACCCCAGGAAGCTAGGCTTCCTGGTTTGGGCTGTTCCGCGTTCGCTCGCCGCTACTGACGGAATCGCTGTTGCTTTCTCTTCCTCCAGGTACTGAGATGTTTCAGTTCCCTGGGTTGGCTCGGGTATCCCGGGATCAGAACTCGTTTAACAGCTCCCCCGGGCTTATCGCAGTTTTCCACGCCCTACAGCCTTCTGGCGCCAAGACATCCCCCACACGCCCTTAGTAGCTTGGCCACATTGCTCTCTCCCTCGCCCGGGTCGAACCCGAGTTCGCTCGAAAGCAGAGTGAGCTACCTTCGTTCCCCACAACCGATGGGTATCGGAAGTGGGGGAGACGATGTTCTCATTCCGTTTCTAAGGCTCGTGTCGAACATATCCAAACTTCACCAACCGCCCCGCCCACGCGGGCCGCGGCCGATGTCGTTCTGATGCGACTTCGTGCCCACCAAGTTGTCAAAGAGCCAACCTTGAAACCCGATCGCTCGGGCGTCAATTCCGCACCTGTTCGGCACGGTCACTCTCCCGATTCGCTGCAAGTCGTTGTTTGACTTGTCGTTGCGTCTCAGTTGTCGTGTATCTTAGTCGCGTCGCTCTCGGTGTCAATCCGGGTCCGGATATTTTTTCGCATCGGCCACTCGCAGGTTTCATCACCTCTCGTTGGCCGGCCGCGATCCACCGCGACACTTGTGGAGAAGACGGGATTTGAACCCGTGACCCCCTGCTTGCAAAGCAGGTGCTCTCCCAGCTGAGCTACTTCCCCGTTGTCGTCGACCTCGACCGCGTGTGGGCGTACCTGGATTCGAACCAGGGACCTCAGCTTTATCAGAGCTGCGCTCTAGCCAACTGAGCTATACGCCCAACCCGTCTACCAAATGCTCGGGGCCAAACCGTTTGGGTTTGGCCCCGTCCAGCGATCCGTGTCACCGGCAGAGGCTACCCGTCCGACGGGCGAATCAGGTTGTCGTCTGCCAGCGTGCGGATCGGCATTCGGTCGGTCCGTTTATGCGTCACTTCGGCACCGGGGCATTCTAAAAGGGTCGGGTGGGGTGTCAAGAGAACGCCCGAGAATTCCCTGTCAACTCCCGACATCGCTTTTCCCGGTCCCTTGTCCGGTCAGGACTTCCGACCGCAGCGACGCCACCCGTTTTTCGTTCCCCCGGTTCCGATGCCAGTGTATTATCGGCCCAGGTCGCCACTCAATTCACAGGACATCGGATGCCCCCGCCAGGTTCAATCTCTCCCGGCCGTGCCCTCCGGGCCGCCTGGGCTGACGGCCCGGTTGCCGTCCCGGGCGTTTTTTGTCCGCTGGTCGCCCGGATGGCTGAGCGGATCGGCTTCCGGGCGGTTTACCTGTCCGGGGCGGCGTTGTCCGCCGCGGCCGGTGTGCCGGACATCGGCTTACTGACCGCCTCCGAGTTTACGGACGAGGCGCGACGAATAACTTGCGCCACGACACTGCCGCTGTTGTGCGACGCGGACACCGGGTTCGGTGAGGCGCTCAACGTCGAGCGGACCGTGTACCAGTTTGAGGCCGCCGGCGCCGCCGGGATTCACCTCGAAGACCAACACATGCCGAAGCGGTGCGGCCATCTGTCCGGCAAGTCGCTAGTCGAGCCGACGGCGATGGCGGCGAAGCTGCGGGCCGCCGTCGCCGCCAAGCGGGACAAGGACTTCGTGATCTTCGCCCGGACCGATGCCCGCGGGGTGAACGGGTTCGACGACGCCGTCCGCCGGGCCAACCTGTACCTCGAAGCCGGGGCCGACGGCATCTTCCCCGAGGCGCTGGAAACCGCCGACGAGTTCGCCGAGTTCGCCCGCCGGGTGCCGGCCCCGCTGCTGGCCAACATGACCGAGTTCGGCAAGAGTCCGAACCTGGATGTCGCCACACTCGGGCAGATGGGCTACAAGCTGGTGCTGTTCCCGGTGACGGCGTTCCGCAGCGCCCTCCGCGCCGCCGAGCGGACGCTGCAAGCGATCCACACCGCCGGCCACCAGAAAGCCGAGCTGCCGAACATGCTCACCCGGGCGGAGCTGTACGACCTGCTCGGGTACACCGGTTATGAGCAACGTGACCGGGCGTATTTCGGGTCGTGAGTCCTCAAGTCGTCAAGTCTTCAGGTCTTCAAGTCGAGACCGAAGACGCCATATACAACCCGGCCGTATCTTGACCCTCACGAACTTGAAGACCTGAAGACTTGACGACTTGAGGACTTCGCTATGACCGCCCCCGCCGCCACACCTGCCAACTACTCCCCCGGCCTGGAAGGGGTGGTCGCCGGCATCACCGGCATCTCCAGCATCGAAGACGGGCTGCGGTATCGCGGCTACCCGGTCGGCCAACTCTGCGACAACGCCAGCTTCGACGAGGTCGCGTACCTGTTGCTATACGGCGACCTGCCGACGGCCGCGGCGCTCAAGCAGTTCCAGGCCCGGGTGGCGATGGCCCGCCGGCTGCCGGAGCCGATCCGCGACCTGTTCCACGCCCTGCGCCGAAGTGGACCCTGCCGCTGGACGCCCTGCGAACGGCCGTGCCGATCCTGGCCCACTTCGACCAGGACATGGCGGACAACCCCACGAGGCGAACGTCCGCAAGGCCGAGCGGCTGCTCGCCCAACTGCCGGTGGCGGTCGCCGACCAGTACCGGATCAGCAAGGGGCTGCAGCCGGTCCAGGCCCGGCAAGACCTGTCGCACGCGGCCAACTTCCTGTACATGCTCCGAGGCACCGAGCCGACCGCCGCCGAGGTGAAGGCGCTGGACGTGTCGCTGATCCTGTATGCCGAGCACGAGTTCAACGCCAGCACGTTCACCGCCCGGGTGGTGGTGTCCACGCTGTCCGACCTGCACGCGGCAGTGGTAGCGGCCATCGGGGCGCTCAAGGGGCCGCTGCACGGCGGGGCGAACGAGAAGGTGATGGACGTGGTGCGGGCGGCCGGCGACCCGGCCGGGGCCGAGCAGTGGACGCTAGACGCCCTGGCCCGCAAGGAGCGGATCATGGGGTTCGGCCACCGGGTCTACAAGGCCGGGGATGTGCGGGCCGGCATCCTCAAGGGGTACTGCCGACCGATGGCCGAGGGGAAGCCGGAGTTGCTCGCCGCCGAGGAGACGGCCGACGCCATCGAGCGGGTGATGGCCCGCGAGAAGAACATGCACCCGAATCTGGACTGGCCGGCCGGCCGGCTGTACCACGCGATGAACCTGGAGATCCCGCTGTACACGCCGATGTTCGCCATGAGCCGGGTGGCCGGGTGGTCGGCCCACGTCATTGAGCAGTTGGACAACAACCGGTTGATCCGCCCGCGGGGGCTGTACAACGGGCCGGGACCGCGGGATGTGAAACCCATTGGTGAACGAGGTTGATCGACGTAACTCGAAGCTACTGAAAGCCCACGGATGTCATCCGTGGGCTTTCTCGTTGACTCTCGCCCGCTCCCGGAAGAAAGTTGAAAAAACCGTACGCGCCCCCTCACCTCCCGGGAAAGCACTGCGGACAGCCCGACGACACCCCGTCGAGGACTCGCCGATGCTCGGCACGATCCGCCGGTTCACCGACCGCCTCACCCCCACCGACCCGTCCGACCTCCCGGACGCCGACCTCGTCTCCCGGTTCCTGGCGACCCGGGACGAGGCCGCGTTCGCGGCGATCGTGCGGCGACACGGGGGCATGGTGTTCGGCGTCTGCCGGCGGATCACCGGCCATCACCACGACGCCGAGGACGCCTTCCAGGCCACCTTCCTGGTGCTCACCTGTAAGGCCCACACGGTCCGTCCGGCGAGTCGGCTCGGAGCCTGGTTACATGGGGTGGCAGTGAACGTCGCCCGGAAAGCAGTCGCGGCCCGTCGACACGCCCCGACCGCCCCCGACGAGACGTTCGCCGCCATCCCGACGCCGGTTCCGAACCCGGGGCTGGAACCCGACCTGCCCGCGAAGATCGACGACGCCCTGATGGCGTTGCCGAGCAAGTACCGGGCGCCGGTCGTGCTCTGCCACCTCGAGGGGTGTTCCCGGAGGGACGCCGCCGGCCGGCTCGGCTGGTCGGAGGGCACCCTGTCGGGCCGCCTGTCCCGGGCGCTGGACCTGCTCGCCGACCGTCTGCAGCGGCGCGGCGTGACAGTGACGACGGCGGGGTTAGTGGCGGCGCTGTCCGCGGACCTGGCCGGGGCCGTTCCCCCGGCTCTGACCTCAACCACCCTCAAGACGGCCGCCCTGGTCGGCGTCGGGGCACACGCCCTGGACGCCCTCCCCGGGCACCTGGCCGCCTTGACCCGCGGAGCCATACCACCCATGTTCCCGACCCAACTGAAGTTGGCCGCCCTCGGCCTGTTCGCCGCCTCCGCCACGGCAGTCGCCGTCACCCTACCGGCCCCCGCTCCGGTCGGACCAGCAGCCGCCCCCGCCCCGGCACCGAAAGCGGGCTGGCGGGTGATCCGAACCATCCGCCACGCCGACCCGGTGACGGCCGTCGCCGCCGGCCCGGGGATGGTGGCCGTCGGCGACGAGGCCGGCTGGCTCAAGCTGTACGACCCGGCGACCGGGGCGATGACCCGGCAACTGCTGGACGCGGTGCAGAGCAGTGAACACTCCAAGCCGATCGATTTCGTCGGCATCGACGCGGCCGGCGAGTGGATGTTCATGGTCACCGGCAACCGCAAGGCCATCCACCAAGTCGGACTGACCCCGGCTAACAAGCACGTCTTCCCCGGCAGCGGCGGCGGCGACCGTACCCTGTATCACGGGTTCTCCGGCGACGGGTCGGTGGTGTTCGAGACGTTCGACGAGAAGGAGGTCGGGGCGTTCACGGTGGTGACGACCCGGGAGAACACCTTCTACGACAACATCATCCCGAGCATCGGCCGGCGGGCGACGGAGACCGACCGCTCAATCAGCCTGGTGGTCGGCAACGAGGACGGGTCGGTGGTCGCCATCATCACTGATGATGGCGTGTGTCGGGTGTGCAAGGTCGGGCGGAAGGAGTCGCTGTACACCCTGCCGGCCGACCTCGGGGTGGTGAGCGTCGCCAAGTTCTCCCCGGACGGCAAGCAGCTAGCCATCGCCGGTGACGGGTGGGTGGCCAAGGTGGACGTCGAGTCGGGCAAGGTGCTGGCCAACTGGAAGGTGGCCCACAAGGGGGTGGTGACGGCCCTCGCCTTCACCCCGGACAGCCAGTACCTGGCCAGCGGCGGGACGGACGGCCACGTGCGGTTCTGGGAGGCGGCGGCCAAGCCGGTGTCCGACCTGAAGGCCCACGCGGCGAAGGTGACGGCCGTCGGGTTCAGCCCGGACGGCAAGCAACTCGTCACCGGGTCGGCGGACCAGACGGCCAAAGTGTGGGAGTACCGCAAGTGACGCCCAAAAGCCCACCCGCGCGACGGGTGGGCTTTTTGCTCGATCCCGCTAGCCACCCCGCCGACCGCTGATAGAATCACGTTCTTCGCACTGAACCAGAGCGGGTCGGAATCATGTACGCGATCGTGGAAGACGGCAGCCGCCAGTACCGGGCCGAGGTGGACGGCACCTTCAACATCGACCACCGGGACGTGAAGGTCGGCGACACCGTGGAGCTGACCAAGGTGCTGCTGATCGCTGGCGAAGGCGGCCCGAAGATCGGTCTGCCGCACGTCGCCGGGGCCAAGGTGGTGGCCGAGGTGGTCGCGCTGCCCCGGGTCAAGACCCAGGCCCAGTCGTTCCGCCGGCGGAAGGCGTCCAAGCGGCTGCGGGGTCACACCCAGCCGCACGTCCGGGTGAAGGTCAAGCAGATCGTCGGCTGACCGGGTTCGGGCCGCGAGACCGCACTCGCGGCCCAACGGTTCGGGTTGATTTCCCGTCGGGCTTCCTTTGTACTGGCGGCCGATTCTCGGTCTGCGGGCAAGGAGGCTCGGGTATGGGACGGCACATCGGCACTTGCGTCGGCGTCATCATCTGCGTGACCGCGTTCGCTCAAGAACCGCCCCGGCCGCTGCCGCCGTCTGTCACCGGCACCCCGCGTCCGGTCGCCCCTCAGCCCCAACCGCCGGTCAGCCCGGCGGCCGGGGTCGCCCCACCCACCCAGCAATCAACCGCCCCGATCGGCCGGTTCCAGAACCTGTCCGCCTTCCCGGCCGAGACCGCGACGGCCGTCACCAGTGTGAAAGCCGGCGCCGACTGGCTCTGGCGGATGAACCAGGCGAACGGCCGGTTCCTCCCCGGGCTAAACCCGGCCACCCGCACCCCGCTCGACACCGACCACGACCTCCGTCAAGCGCTGGCGGCCCTGGCCCTGGCTGACGCCGGCCGGTTCACCGGCGACGACCGGTTCACCGCCCGGGCCACTCAGGCGATCCTCACGCTCCTCACCCTGACCCGGCCAGACCCGGCCGACCCGGCCTGCCGGGTGCCCTCGATGGCCGGCGAGCGGTGCAACCGGGTGGCGTTCGCCGCCGCAGTCGCGCTGGCCGTGTACCGCTCACCGGCCGCCGACCCGGCCTTGATGACGAGCGCCGAGCAACTGTGTGGGTTCGTCCGCAAGCAGTGTCAGCCGACCGGGGCCATCGGCTCCGGCGACGGCCCGGCGAAGACGGACACCGAGGGCCAACACCTCGCCCCGGGTCTGGCGATCCAGGCGTTGACCGCCAACCTGCGGGTGAAGCCGGACGCGGCCAATCGAGACCTGGTCACCCGGTCGGTCGCGTTCTACCGGTCGAAGTTCCAGACCCAACCCCACCCGCTCCTGGCCGCCGGACTGGTCCCCGGGTTCGTCGAATTCGCCCTGCTGTCCGGCAAGGATGTGACCGCCACCGCCGGCGTGTTCGAGATGGCCGACTGGCTCTGCCAGTGCCAGTACACCCGGGCCGACGCCCCGAACCCGGCCTGGGCCGGCGGGTTCAAGGGGTGCGGGTCGCCGCCCGGCTGGGAGGCCGCGTGGGTGTGCGGGGCGATGGCGTCCGCGGCCAAGCTGACCCGCCATGTGCCCGACCTGGCCCGGTTCGGCAAGTACCGCCAGGCCGCCATCGACGGGTTCGCGTTCGCCCGGGCCTTGCAGTACTCCGACGAGAACGCGGACCACTTCGAGCGGACTTATCGCGCCCGATTCCTGACCGGGGGCGTTCACCTGTCGCCGGCCGACGGGACGATCCGGATCGACGCGACCGCCGCCCTGGTGTGCAGCCAGTTCGCGTTTCTGGAAAGCGGCGCCGAGGGTCGGGTGGACTGAGCGGGTCGTGCGGCGGAGCCGGTACGCCCGGACTCGCCGCGCGGCGAACCGGGCGACAGTTCCTATAATCTCCCCTTTCGTCCGTCTCTCCCGATCTCCGGTTGGCCCGGCATGAGCAACGAACGTCCGTCCCCGCGGCCGAAGTGCCGCTCCCTCATGGGCCTGCGGGTGGTCGGCTGCGGCAAGTACGTGCCCGACGCGGTGGTCAGCAACCACCACCTGCACGCCCGGCTCGGGTTCGACTCGGACTGGATCGTCAAGCGGACCGGCATCCTGGAGCGTCGTCACTGCCTGCCCCACCAGGCCACCTCGGACCTGTGCGTCGAAGCCGCCCTGGACTGCTTCGCCAAGAGCGGGTATTCGGCCAAGGACTGCGACCTGCTGGTGCTCGGGACGTTCACCCCGGACATGTCGTTCCCGTCCACCGCGTGCATCGTCCAGGACCGGCTCGGGCTGGTCGGGCCGGCGGTCGAGGTGGAGGCGGCGTGCGCCGGGTTCATGTACGCCCTCATCACCGCCGCCGCCTACGTGCTGAGTGGGGCGAGCGACCGGGCGCTGGTGATCGGCGGGGACGCGAACAGCCGGGTGCTGAACCCGGACGACATCAAGACGTACCCGCTGTTCGGGGACGGGGCCGGGGCGGTCATCCTGGAGCGGGGCCGGCCGGACCAGGGCATCCTGGCGTACAGCCTGGGGGCGGACGGGGCCGGTGGGCCGCTCCTCCAACGGGAGGCGTGCGGCAGCCGCAACCCGCCGACGCCGGAACTGCTGGCGGCGAAGAAGCACTACATGTACATGGACGGCCGGGCGGTGTTCCGGTGGGCGGTGGACATCCTGTGCGACACCATCCAGGACGTGCTCAAGGCGGCCGGTTTCACCCCCGCGGACATCGACCTGTACGTCGCCCACCAGGCGAACATCCGGATCATCAACGCGGCCATCGACGTGCTGAAGATCCCGCGGTCGAAGGTGTACAACAACCTGGAGAAGTACGGGAACACGTCCGCCGGGTCGATCCCGATCGCGCTGGACGAGGCGCTGGCGGAAGGGCGGCTGAAGGAGGGGCAGCTCGCGGTGTTCAGCGGGTTCGGGGCCGGGCTGGCGTGGGGCACGGCGGTGATGCGGTGGTGAGCGGGTAAGCCCGCCCGTTGCAACGGACGGGCTTTCTGGGCGCGGGCGCTGCAAGGAGGCGGGCGATGAGCGACTCCCGACTGGACGACGGCGACGGGTTCGGCTGGGCGGTCCCGCTGGACGAGCCGGCCGTGGTGTCGGAATCTCCTGCCCCGCCACCCGATTCGTCGGTCGAGTCGGACACGTCCTTCCTGCTCCGCGGGTACGACGACACCCCGCCGACGATCGAGTTCCGCCCCCGACTGCGGCTCTCCGGCGAGGCGGCGTGACCGTGTTTGCGTAGGGCGGGTCAAGCCGGCTTTGCGGCGCCGACCCGCCGGCCAGGGCAAGGACTCGTTGCTGTTCGCGGCGGGTCGGCGCGTCCAAAGCGACGCTTGACCCGCCCTACGCCTTACACCAGCTTCGCCCGCCGCCGCAGCACCCACTCGCACCCGAGCAGCGCAAGCACCAGGCCGAACGCCGCCGGCTGATCCCACAGCGAGATCGGCGGCACCGGCTGGTTGAGCGGCACCCGGGCCACCTCCGGCAGATCCTCGACCACCTTCTCCGCGTCCGCCAGGGTGTAGAACTTGCCCCGGCTCTCGGCCGCTGCCCGGGTCAGGTCAGCCACGTTCATCTCCAGCCGCTCCCGCTCTCCGGCCGGCGGCAGCACCTTCGCCTCCGCCCGTGGACGGGTGCCGGGGAGGACCGGGCCGGTCAGAAAGAACCGGTAGTCCCCCTCCGGCGTGCGGGTGAGGAGCGTCTGGTACGTCGCCCGGCTCCCCTCCACCTTGGCCAGCCGGACGGTATACGGCTCCGTGGCCCCGGCCCCGGCCGGCAGGGTTCGCTCGACGCTCACCGTCACCGGCTGGTCGGCCGGCGGGGCCGGGGCGTCGTCCGGGAACCGGACGGTCAGCCGGATCGGCTCGTCCCGGCGGTAGGCCGTCTGCTTGTCCGTCCGCAGCTCGGCCCGGCTGACCCGCCCGCGGCCGAGGATACGGGCGGCCTGCACCCAGAACTGGTTGAACCGCTCCTCCCCTTCCCGCATCCGCCACCGCCAGGTCTCGTCGAACCCGAAGAACAGCACCCGCCCGGCCCCGACGAACTGCTGCAGGGCCAGCGGGTGGTTCTCCCCGGGGTGCCCCTCGGCCGGGCGGTCCGGGTGGACGGCCAACACTTCGGCCGTCGCCTTCCGCTTGTACGGCCCGGCCGCCCACATGAGCGGCCTCAAGCCGGCCCACACCTTGGCGTTCTCCGCCTCGTCCGGGTGGAACCGGAAGATCGGGTGCGCCCGGCCGAACGGGGTCAGCTTCGGCCGGTAGCCGGTGACGACGGCCGGCGGCGGGGAGGCATCCTCCCGCGGCGGGGTGTCCGATGGGCCGACCGGTAGCAAGGCGGCGAGGGGCGTGTTGAAGTATTTCACCGGGTTGGACTGTTCGCCGGCCAGGAAGAGCAGGCCGCCACCGCGGACCCGGACGAACTCGGCCAGATCCTGGAACGTCTGCTGGGCCTTCGGGAACTGGGCCGGGTCAACGTCGCCGAGGACGACCGCGTCGTACTCGAACAGTTCGGCCCGGGTGGGCATCGCCCGCAGGGCGCTCTTGTCTTGCTCGGCGTACCCCGGGGAGGCGTCCAGCAGCAGGGTACTCAGGTCGAGTGACCGGTTGCCGGCGACCGCGTCCGTCTCCCGCTCCAGCAGCGCCTTCACGAACCGGAACTCGTACCGCGGGTAGCCGTCGATGTACAGCACCCGCAGCCGCTTGCTCTCGGTGACGAGCACCACTCGGTCGGCCCGGTTGTTGCCGGCCTCGGCCTCGCCGCGCTGCACCGGGACGTCGATCACATACGATTTCTCGCCGGCCTCGGTCGGGGTGACGCTCAGCCGGACCGGCACCGGTCGGCCGGACGGGTCCGGGCGGACGGTCGCCTGGTCCAGCTTGAGGAGCCGCTCCCCCTGCCGCTCGTACAGGACCACCGGGACGGTCTGGGGCGGGTTCGCCCCTTTGGCCGTCACCCGGGCCTCGATGACCAGCTTGTCCCCCTTCAACACCACGTCGTCCGACTTGATGTCGGACAGGATCAGGTCCGGCGGCTCGCGGGCGTCCCCGGTGCCGATCAGGTACAGCGGCACCCCGGCCCGGGCCGCCTCCCGCCCGGCCTTGGGCAAATCTTCCCCGGCCGTCGTCACCCCGTCGGTGACGACGATCACCGCGGACAGCGACCCGCCGCGGAACGCCTTCAACACCGCCTGCACCGCGTCCCCGAGCCGGCTCGACTCGCCGTCCGCGGCCAGCTTGTTCACCGCCTCGTGCCCCGTCGGCAGGTCGGCCGGGTCGGTCAGCTCCGTCACCAGCTTGGCCTGGTCGGCGATGGAGTAGAGGTGAACCTTCACCTGCCGGTCGGTTAACAGCTTCGAGAGCAGATCGCCGTCCGGCCGGGTGAGCAGCACCTGGGCGAGCTTGAGCCGCTCAGCCGCGGTCAGCTTGCCGACCCGGGTCAACTCGTCCGCCTTGGCCTTCACCCGCGGGTCTTGCAAATCGTCCACGGTCGCCATGCTGGCGGACGTGTCGAGCAGGACGGCGATGTCCGGCCACCCCTCCCGGTCGAACGCCAGCCGTAGTTGCGGGAGGAGCACGAACAGGGCGAACAGCAGGGCCGCGGCCCGCAGGGCGAACGGCACGGCCACCGTCCGGAACCGCCCGGCCGCCCGCCGCTCCCACCGGTACAGGGCGAGGACCAGCACCAGCCCGGCGACCCCCAGTCCGAGCAGCAGCCGGCGGTCGGCGACGCGGCCCGGCAGCAGGGCGGAGGCGGTTTCCAGCCGCCAGTGGGTGCCCTCCCCCGGCCCTGCGGCCGGCACCCCGACAGTCCGTTCCAACTGCTCCCGGGCCGCGTCCGGCACGAACCCGAGCAGGTCGCCGGTGATTTCAGCGTGAAGCAGCGTACCGAGGACTAGCACGACGGCTGCGAGCGGGACCACGGCCAGCAGCGTGAACACCCACCGCACCCACCGCCGGGTTTCCGGCTCGGTCCGGAACCCGCCGCCGGCCGCCGTCCGGGCCGGCCCGACCCGCCACGCCAAGATCGCCTCCCCGACCAGCACCACGAGCGCGGCCAGCAGCAGCCAGCGGGCCAAGGTCGGGCCGTGCGGCCGGGGGGCGAGTGTGACCAACTCCCCGCCGGCCGCGCCGACCCCGGCGTCGGTCGGGTCCGCGGTAATGGCGATCGGGCCGAGCGGCTTCAGGTCGGCCGGGTCGAGCCGCCGCAGGTCGGACTCGCTCCCCCCACCGGGGGTCGTCTCCGGCACGTTCACCGCGAACACCGACCCTTTCCGCCCGGCCGCCGACACCGTGTACAGTCCGGACAACAGCGTGTCCGGGTACCGGGCTACCCCCACCTCGTCCCCGGCAGACACCGGCACGGTAACGGACAGCCCCTCCGGCCCGGTGACGGCGGCGGTCAGCCCGACGGCCGTCACCGGCAGGAACTCCTCGACCGCCTCCCCGACCCGGACGGTGTGCCGGTCCGGGTTGGCGGCGGTGAATCGAAGGAGTTCGTGGACGAACGGCAGGTAGCTGGGCAGGATCGGCCAGTCGGTCCAGTCGGCGTTGAACGTAGACGTGTACACCACCACCCGGCCGCGGTGCCGGGGCCACTCGACCACCGCCGGGTCCGGCCGACCCTCCGGCTTGGCGGCGGTCGACTCCGGCGCCGCCCCCCCGGGCACGAACGACAGCACCCGCCGGGCCTTGCCGTCCGCCGGGGCGTCGAGCTTGACGTACCTCTTGAACGGGGCGGACACCAACCCGGCCCGAGCGTTGTCGTCCCGGAAGCCGGCCAGCGGCGGCCGGCGGAACATCTCCTCGTCGGCCGCCAGGCGGAACCCGGAGGCGTCCGGCCCGTCGTCGACGGCGACCCCGAGCAGCTTGCCGGGGAGCGGCCCGTTCCCGTCGTTGAACAGCACCCGGTTGTACAGCTCGGCGTTGGCCGCGGCGTTCGGCCCCAGCCCGATCACCACCCCCCCGCCCCGCTTCAGGTGCGCCTCCAGCCGGGCGACCTGGGCCGGGGTGATCGTCGGCAGGTCACACAGGAACACACAGTCCACGGCAGACAGGTCGCCGATGGCCGGGTCGGCGAATTCGGTCAGGCTGAGGGTCCGCGGCCGGGCCGGGTTGCCCGGGGCCGGCCGGCCGCCGGGGGCGAGGGCTTCCGCGAGGTACTCGGACGCCCGCTTCAACGGCTCGGCCGCCGGCTGCCCGTTGACCACGACCACCGGCAGCCCGGCCCGGACCTCGACGGCCAGCGTCCGCCGGTCGTCGGCCGCCAGGTCGTCCCCGTCCACCAGCCGGGCTTGCAGCAGGTGAACCCCCGGCTCGCGGAACCGGGCGGCCGAGTCCAGGGCGAACGTGACCGTCACCCGCTGCCCGGCCGGGATCGAGTCGATCACCCGCTGCTCGACCGGCAGCAGCGAGCCGTCCGCCGTCCCGCCGCCGGGCCGGCCGAGGTGCAGTTCCAGCCGGATCGGCCCGCGGTCGGTCCGGCCGAAGTTCTGCACGCTGACCGCCACCGCGGTCGGGGTGTCCACTAGCGGCAGCGGGTCGGCCAGGGAGAGGTCGGCGATCGCCAGGTTGTCGGTGTCCGCCCCGGCGCAGTCGACCGCGACCACTTCGGCCCGGGGCAGGATGCGCTGCCACAGGTCCGGCGGCGAGCCGTCCGACTTCGGCAGCAGCCCGGTCCAACTCGTCCGTTGCAGGTCGGTGACCAGCACCACCTGCCGGCGGGGGTACGCCCGCGGCGACCGGGCGAGCGTGTCCGCGACCAGGGCGAGACCGGCAGACAGGTCGGTAGCGCAATGGGTGACGGGCACCGCGTGCAACTCGGCCAGCACCTTTTCCGGGTCGGTGGCCGGCCCGGGGACGACCGCCTGCGCCCCGTTGCCGAGCACGATCAGGCTGAACCCGTCGCCGGCGTTGGCCGCCCGGATCGCCTGCTCGACTCGGCCCACGGCCGTCTCGAACCGGGTCCGCCCGTCGGCCCGGGCGGTCATACTCAGGGACGCATCGAGTACGAAGACGCGGTGTGTCCGCGGGGCGTTCGACACCACTTCCGACGGCCCCGGCGACACCCACTGCCAGAGCCGCTCGGCCCACGGGGTGACGGCGAGCATGCCGAGCAGCGGCAGCAGCAGGGCGAGCACCCGGGCGGCGAGCAGCAGCCAGCGGTCGATCCGCCGGCGGTGGGCCTTCTGGGCGGCGAGCAGGAACCGGACGGCGGCCCAATCGACGACTTGGTATCGCTGCCGGCTGAGCAGGTGAATGAGGACGGGCACGGCAATCGCGGCGACGGCACCGGCGACGGCGACGGTTGGAACCGCGAACGACGCCAGCAAGGCCGGGCCGGCGGGGGAGTGAGTCATGTCAGCGCGAACCCGGTACGGGCGAGACTCGTCCGTTGGAGGTCGGCCGTGGTCGGACCGACCGTATCAGTATGAGGGGTCGGGAAAGAGGGGGCAACGTCCGACCGGTTGGCGTTGACAATCTGGTTCGCCTCGGTAGGATGCCCGAGTCGATTGCAACGGGCTGTAGCTCAGCTTGGTAGAGCGCTTGGTTCGGGACCAAGAGGTCGCAGGTTCGAATCCTGTCAGCCCGACTCCCCTAAACCCTGAAACCCCAGACACCTGCGAAACTCAAGTCACAATTCGCAGGTCGTCGAGGGCAGGGAATAGGGCAGGCAACGCAACTCTTCCGGACCCGTTCGTGGCGGGGCCGAGCAAGACCCGAGAGTAAGCCTTCCGGCTCACCCGTGCGAAACGGGAGCTTACTCATGCGTCAGCCGAAGCCGTGGTACCGCGCGTCTAAAGACGCCTGGTTCGTCGAACTGGGCGGCAAACAGATCCGATTAGCCAAAGGTCGTGATTCGGAGAAGCAAGCCTTGGAGGCCTTCTACCGGCTCATGTCCGCCCGTCCGGAAAACCTGCCTCCGCCCGACAGGCTCACCGTCACCCAGCTCTGCGACCTGTTCCTCGACCACAGTCAGCGTCACCACTCGCCGGACACGTACGACAACTACCGTCATTTCCTCCAGGCGTTCTGCGACGCCCACGGGCGGATGCCCGCGGCGACGATCAAACCGTTCCACGTGTCGCGGTGGCTCGACGCCCACACGACGTGGGCGGGCGCCCGCCGGCACGCGGTGATGGCGGTCAAGCGGGCCTACTCGTGGGCGGACAAGCAGGGGCTGCTCACCCCCAACCCGGTCCGCGGGGTCGAGGTCGAGCCCGGCCGCCGCCGCACCCGCGTCCTCTCCAAGGAGGAGCAGGCGGAAATCCTCGCCGCCATCCGGGACGAGCCGTTCCGCCTGTTCGTGCTCGCCATGCTCGAGACCGGGTGCCGGCCGTCGGAGGTGGCCCGCGTCACCGCCGGGCACGTGAACCTGGACCTCGGGGTGTGGGTGTTCGAGGCGCACAAGACGGCGAAGAAGACGGGCAAGCCGCGGGTCGTCTACCTGACGCCGGCCGCGGTCGAGCTCACCCGCACGCTCGTCGAGAAGCATCCCGACGGGCCGCTCTTCCGCGGGCCCCGCGGCGGCCGGGCGTTCTCCCGGAACAACGTCCGCTGCCGGTTCATGCGGCTGCGGAAGAAGCTGCCGCACCTGGCCCACTTCGTCTGCTACAACCTCCGCCACACGTACGCCACGCAGGCGCTGGTGAACGGCGTCGGCGTCGCCCAAGTGGCCGAGCTGCTCGGGCACACGTCGACCGAGATGGTGTCGAAGGTGTACGGGCACCTGGCCGGCCAGGTCGCCCACATGCGGGAGGCGGCCAAGCGGGCCGCCGGGTGAGCGGCCTCCCGCCGCAAACGAAAGCGCCCCCGGACCCGTTCGTGGCGGGCCGGGGGCTGACAGGCGAGCCGTCCGGCCCACCCGTGCTCCGCTCGCGGCGCCGGTGGCGCCGCGCTCGATCGAGGCCACCACCTCTGAGCGGGAACGAGTCGCCCCCGCTCACACGACCCGCGACAGCAGCCACACCACCGGCACGCCGACCCCGACGGCGAGCACCACCGCGAGACACCCCACTCCGGAGCGCCGCGGGTGGCGGCGCCGCGGCCGCGGCCGCGACATCGGCCGCGCTGCCGGCACTGGCAATGGCGGTGGAGGCTCGGGCGGTGGCGGTTGGGATTTCGTGCTGTGCATCGGCAGCTCGCCGTCTTTGCAGAGCGTCCACACGCGGCCGCACCGGAAGCACCGCCACTCGTCGCCGTACCCCGCCCCTTTCGGCCAGTGGATGGGGCGGCCGCACGGGCATCGCCCGGACAGGTGAGGCATGAACAATCCCTCCGATCGAAATTTGATCGAACATCGCCGGCCGGCCCCCGGCCGGTCGGGGAAAATCGCCCGCGTCAAACGCGGATGTGGCTCGTCGGCGGGTGGGCAGGGGTGCCGCTCACCCGCCGGCCCTCGACGAGCGCGTCCAGGTCGGCCGGGTCAATGCGGATTTTCCCCCGCTTGCCGTTCCCGCCGAGGCGGTAGTGGGGGAGGGAGCCGTCGGTGCACCACTGGTACACCAGCGACGGGCTCACCCCGGCCCGCCGGGCGGCGTCCCGCACCGACAGAAAATGCGCGGCGTCCACGCTCAGTTCCTCCCCGGGTCGCCGGCGGCGCGGGCGAACTCCAGCCGGCGGGCCGCGACATACCGTTCGAGGCCGGCCTGGACGACGAGCAGGATTTCCACGAACGCCTCCGCCTGCTGCTCCTCGCGGTCCCACCGCAGCAGGTTGACCACCTCGACCGCCGTCTCCCAGGCGATCACCGCCTGTAAATCCTTCGCGTCGTCCATTCCGAACGCCCTCCGTCGCCATCGTCTGCAAGAGTGAAGGCGGGTGCGGGCGGACGCGCTCAGCCGAAACGGGAAAATTCGAACCCCGCTGCGGCGAGAAGTGCGGGCACGCCAGCGGCGGCCGGCGGTTCGGAAAGTGATTTCGAGAACGGCGGCCGTCGCCGGCCGAACGGAGAGCGAGTGGGTGGCGTTTCGGGAAAATACCCGGACGCCATGCTGCGAATTTCTTCCCGCGGCGGAACCGCTCACGCGGTGGGCACTTCCGCGCCGACGGCGGGATCGCGATCGCACCCAACGTGGGCGGTTCGGTGCGGATTATTGCCGGTCATTTCGTCGGCAGGCTGAGACGGCGCCCCATTTCCGCCGCCTCGTCGGGGTACGCCTTGCGGAATTGGTCCCAGCGGTCCTGGTCTCGTTGACCTCGGCCGAGGATGAGGTGTCTGTACGCGAGTTCCATCAGGTCGTCCGCCTCCTTGGGCGGCATCCCTTTCCCCGCCTGCACGGAGTACCGGAGGATCGACTCCCAGTTCGCACTCTGGAACGGAAACCCGCGGGTCGGCCCCGTGCGGTGCAGTTCGACGAACGCGAGCGCCGCCCGCGGGTGCCCAAGGTCGGCCGCCCGGCGGAACCGCTCAGCGGCTTTTTCCAAGTCCCGCGGCCCCAACACGTCGCCCGCGCGATACCACTGCCCCTGGGTGAAGAAGGCGTCCGCGTACCCCTGTCGTGCGGCCTTGTCGCACCACTCCCGCGCGAGCTCCGGGTTCCGGCCGGTGCCGTGCCCGCCGGCGTAATCCAGAGCGACGGTTAATTGGGCGGCGGCGTGCCCCTGCTCGGCCGCGAGCATCGCCCAGCGGAATATCTCCCGGTCGTCCGGCCGGAGCGCGAGCAACCGGTTCGGGTAGTCGGGGTCGTGTTCGAGTGCCAGCCGGTACTGCGCCTCCGGCTCACCCAGGTCGGCCGCCGCCCGCAGGTATTTCTCGGCCCGCTCGGCGTTCCGCGGCACGCCGGGGAGGCCTTTCCCGAAAGAGTCGTAGCAGACCAGGGTCGCCCGCGGGTCGTTCAGCTCGGCCGCCTCCACGAACAGCCCGACCGCCCGCTTCGGGTCGGCCTCGACCCCGGCGAACCCGCTGCCGTACACCATGCCGAGCAGGGCGCTCGCCCGCGGGAATTTTCGCTCCCGGCCGCGGTCGAACACCGCCACCGCCGCCTTCACCTCGGCCGCCGTCAGCCCCTTTTTTGCCACCTCCCGCGAGGCGAAATAGAGCTCGGCCGGCAAAAACCCGCGGTCCGCCGCCTCCCGGTACAGCCGGTCCGCCGCCGGCTGCTGGCGGGGCACGCCCCACCCCGCGGCGTAGCACTCGGCCAGAAAGTACTTGCCCGCCCCGGCCGGCTTGGCGACGGCGTCGAGCCGCTTGGCCCAGAAGTAGGCGAGGTCCGGGTTCCGCGCCGTCCCCAGCCCCCGGGCGTAGCACGCGTGGAGGGCCACCATCGCCCACGGCTCGTCGATCGCGGCGTTCTCGCGGAAGCGGGCGAACCGCCGCTCCCACTCCGGCCGCAACTCCTCCGCCCGCGGCGCGAAGGCGTAGGGGACGGCGGTCATCGCCTGGTACGCCTCGGCCTCGGTGGTCGTCCGGGCGAGCCGCTCCCGCTGCCGCACCTCGGTCGCGGCCAACCCGGCCGGTCGGACCGTCGCAGGGGTGCGACCGGCCAGGTCGGCGTCGATCTGGGACCTGGGGATCGACCGCGGGACGAACACGAACGTGCCCTCGCCGCTGCCGAAGTGCCCGAGCCGCGGGGTCATGCGGCCGTTCGTTTCGATCGCCACCCGCTTGAGGACCGGGAGGAACAGGTCGTGCACGCTCATCGCCTCGTCCCGCCCGAGCTGCTCGAGCAGTGCGGCGGTGAAATACCCGTGCCCGGCGGCCGCGTTCTCGCGGGCCTTTTGCGTCTGGGTGGTCGCCGAGAGCACCGCCCGCGACTTCTCGAACAGGAAGGCTTTGAGGTCCGCCCGCTCGAGCGCGCCGCGGGTGGTCATGAACCCGCTACAGCAGGCGTCGACGGCCACCAGCACGTGCCGGGCGGTCATCCCCTCGACGGTCGCGGTGAGCCGCCGCATGTCCAGGGCCTGCGCGTCCCAGCGGTCCCGGTCCCGGTAGTCGTCGGCGTCCAGGGCGGCCCCCGCCGGGATGAGGTAGCCGGCGTCGCCCCCGTCGGCGGTCGGGATCACCACCCCGTGCCCGGCGAAGAACACCACCAGCACGTCGCTCTCGCCCAGCTCACGCCCGAGCCGGGAGAGCTCGTCCTCCACGGCGGCCTTCGTCGCCCGCTCCCCGATGAGGCGGACCGCCTCGAACCCGTACAGCCGCTCGAGAACGTCCGCCACGCCGGTCGCATCCGCCTCGGCGAAACTCAGGTCGGCCAGGCCGGACACCTTCGGGTTCCGGTTGACGCCGAGGGCGAGCACGACCGCGCGGCCGAACGGATACATCTCGCCGCGGGCGGTGGCGGTTGGAGCCGGGGGCGGGGACGGCGGCGGAGACGGTCCGGCTGCGGGCAGTGCGGGGGTGGGGGTGTACTCCACCACCGGCGCGGCCGCCGTGGGAGACGTCGCCTTGGGGCCGCAGCCGCACACGAGTCCGGCGACGGCGAGGCAGACGGTACGGACGAGTGAAGGCCATGGGGCCGCGGTCGAACTGGCGCGGGTCATGGGCGTGACCGGATGTGAGGCGAAAGGACGACTGCTCGGTTTCGGCATCCCCGAAATAGTACAGGCGCACGACCGATCGGGGTACCCACGAGCGGACCGGAGGGAAGTGGGAGGGGGCGGCCGGCCGCGGGCTCACGGCTTCCCAGTTGTGAGTGTAGTCACGCGGGTCTCGGACTTGACGCCGTAACCGTTCAGAGCGGCGCGGAGTTGGTCGGCGAGTGCGGCTGCCTGACCCGGAGTCGCGTCCGACGGGATGGTGGCCAGGACGACGTCGGCGGCGGGCACGCCGGTGAGCACGACTACGACGACGGTCGCCCGCTCGAACTCCCGTGGCAGCCCTTTCAGGGACGCGGTTTGGTGCGGAGGCGCCTCCAGGAAGGTGCCGCCGCTGCGTGCGTACACCGCCCCCCCCTTGATGCCGGGGCCCAGACCGACGACCGTGACGAACGCGCGGGCGTCGCCGTCGTTGGTCACCAGGAGCTGCACGTCGTCGGGGCCGCGGGTGATGTCCCCGCGAGCTTCCAGCTTCGCCAGGGCGAACGCCGGCGAACTCGGGCGGCCGACGAGTTGTGGGCCGACGACCAGGCCGAGGACGAAACTCGCGGCCAGCGCGACGGCAGCCCCGATCCACCGGCCGAGGCGAGCTGGCTTCGCCGGCCGCGCAGCCGTGGGGGCTGGCTCGATTGCGGGAGGGAAGGTGTCGGGGGCGAAGAACCACGCGCCGGGTGGGCTCGGGGCGTCCGGGTCGTACAGCACGGTGCGGAGGCCTTCGATCGCCTCCGGGGAGAGGGCGAGGTCGGCGAGCACGGCGTCGGGCAGGCCGACAAACCCTTCGGCCACGATGCGGGCTTCGGACACGTCGGCACCCGCCATGCCGAGCAACCGCCGTTTGACCGCCCGCCCGCGGCGGTCCCGCTCGGCCCGCAGCGCGGCGGTGTAGACGGCGCAGAACTCGGGGTCGGTCATCGTCCGAGTCAGCACCGCCGTCACGTCGCCCGCCAAGCCAGTCGGCAACACCGGCTGACCCGTTGGGGATCCTTCGAACGCGTCGAACAGTGCCGCCAAGACGGGTGCGAACTCCGGCACTCGGGATGCGGTCGTCATAGCACCACCCGGATCAGTCGGGGCATTCGAGGGAGTCTCTTAATGTGGCGAGTGCCGACTGCCAGAGGCGGAACACCTTCGAGCGGTCCAGGCCGAGTTCGTCCGCCACTTGCTGTTGCGTCGCGCCGTCCCACAACCGGGAGAAGACCGTTCGGATTAGGGGGTCAGTGTCTTCCAGAAGACTCAGCACGGCGTCGCGGTCGGCCAGGAGTTCTTTCAAACGGACAATTTCGACAGCCTCGTTGGACTGGGCCGGTTCGGGCAGGGTTGTCGGATCGCTGAAGTTCACTCGTCGCGATTGGCTCTTTTTCCGGAGACGCTTCGCGACCCACTTCGCCTCCAAGAACGCCCGGCCGAGTACGTGCTCGCGGTTCTTGAATAAGTCTCGGTCCCTCCGGACGAGGTCCAACATGCGGATCATCATCTCCTGCCGCACTTCGTCCGCATCGACCCCATCCATTCTGGCACACGCCCGGCGTGCGACCCCGTCGAACTCCGATGCGGGGATCTCCGCGAGCACGTCCCTTGCCATCATCATTTACCACCGGGCGGCGGACGTCACCCGATCCGCGACAGACAGTAGGTGTTTGCCAGCACCATCGAGATGCTACGTATGGCGGACCCAGCGGGTACCCTCGGCGACACGGCGAGAGGTGGGAGGGGCCGGTGGGCGAACCGGCCGAGGGAACTGTCAGGAACCGCCAGGCTCCGAGTAGCGGAACGTCTCGGGAGCGAAGAACCACGCGCCGGGAGGGGCCGTGGTCGGGTCGTACAGCACGTTGAGGAGCCCCTCAAGCATCTCGGCTGAGAGCGCCAAGTCGGCGAGCACGTCGTCGGACAAATGGGCGAACCCTTCCGCCAAGACGCGGGTCTCGGACACGTCCGCGCACGGCAGTCGGAGCAGCCGCAGCGTGACCTCGCGCCCGCGGAGTTTCCGCTCGGCCCGCAGGGCGGCGACGTAGGCGGAGCCGAACTGGGGGTCGGTCATCGTCCGCGTCAGCATCGCGGTCACACGACCCGCGGCACCCGCCGGCAACATGGGCTTGTCGGTCGGTGAGTTCTCGAACGCGTTGAACAGAGCCCAGATCAGCATTTGAGTCGACTGATCGATCACCATCGTCGGCCTCGCAATAGGAAAGGGGATGCGGAACCGGCCCGGCCGGGCACGCCCGGCCCGACCGATTCCGTCCCACCCCATTCACTCGGCCGACTGCACAACCTGTCCTCGGTCGTGGCCACCGGCCCGCCCCGGAACCGCTCTCGAACGCCCCCGGGGCGAGACGGCGAACCCTCCCACTCCACACGCCCGTTATTCGCCGCCGCACCGCCGGGCTCTCGCCCACGCGCGCTCGATCCGCCGAAGAGCGGTGAATGATCACGAATCGATCACGATCGGAGAAAAACCGTGAGCGCGCCCGGCTCGCCGCTCCTTTAGTCGGGTGAGGGCGACATCGCCGCCCACAGTGCTGAGCCCGTCCGCCAACAGGAGCGAGCCGTGTTTCCGAGACTCTGGGAGCGGGCGGTCGTCTACTTCCAACACTTCCTCGTCACCGCCTACCAGGAGGCGGAGCGTCGGGCCGAGGCGACCATCGCCCAGCGGCTCGAGACCTCGGGACCTACAGCCGCGGACGCCAGCCTCCCACCGCCGACCCACCCCGGCCTCCCGCTGCCGCCGGCAACGCCGCTCACCCCCGAGCCGCCCGCGACCACGCCCGTGTTGTTGCCGCCGGTGCCGCCCGTGGCCGCCGGAGGCGAGGCGAGTCCGGTCGCGCCGGCCCTGCCGGCCCGTCGGCCCCGCGGGCGGCCCCGTAAGGAGCCCCCCACGTGCTGACCCCCGACCACGCCCGCCTGCTCCGGCACCTGTGCCGCGACGTCGGCCTCGTCACCGACGACCAGGCGGTCCGGCTCGCCGCGGGCGACGGGCCGCCCGCCCCGGGATTGGTCCGCGAGCTCGGCGGTCTGGTCGCCCGGGACCTGCTCCGGCGGGAGCGGGCGATCGCTCGTACCCTGCCGCCGCTCACCGAACCGCTCGCCGCCTGGGGGCCGGGCGACCCGCCGCCGGACATGGCGGCCGTCGCCTGGCGGTCCGAGCGGCGGTGGCACCTGGTGCCGCGGGTGGTGACCGTTTTCCGCGCCGGCCCGCTCGCCCGCCGGCTGTTCGGGCACAGCACCGCCGGCGGGCCGGGCAACCTGAGCGCCCTCAGCCACGACCTGGCGTGCGCGGAGCTGCTGCTGGCGTTCGCCCGCCTCGCCCCGGAGCGGGCTCGCGACTGGGTGGGGGAGGCGGTCCGCAAGCCGGCGGCCGGCCGCGGCCAGAAGCTGCCGGATGTCGTCTTGCATGCCCCGGACGGCGCCCCGTACCTGGTGTGCGAGGTGGTCGGCGTCTACCCCAAGGCCCGGCTGGACGCGTTCCACGCGTTCGTCGCCGGCGAACTTGACCTCCCCTACGAGCTGTGGTGACCCGATGCCCCTCGACACCGCCCGCCTGTCCGAGCGGGACCGCGAGTTCCTCGCCCTGTTCCGCTCGCACCCGGCCCTCACCCCGGCCGCCGTCCGCCGCCTCGCGTGCCCCGGCGACTCGGCCAACGCGGTCATGAAGGTGGCCCGCCGGCTCACCTACCGCGGGTGGGTCGAGGTCCACCGGCTGCCGGGGGGTGGGGTGTTCTACCTGCTCACCCGGCGGGCGGCGGCGGCGCTCGGCCTGCCGCGGCGGAAGCGGCGGGGGCTCGGCCAGGACGCCGCCGTCGAGCACCTGGGGCAGCTCTGGCTCTGCCTGCGGCTGGGTGTCCGCAAGCGGTCGGCGGCCGAGTTCGCCGCCGCGTGCCCGGAGCTGTGCCGGCGGGGGCTGTCCGCCTCCCGCTACGCCGTCGCCCCGGACGACCGGCTGCTGTGGCTGCTGGTCGACCACGGCGGCCGCGGCCCGCGGCTGGCCGCCAAGGCCGCCCGCGCGGCCGCCGTACGGTTCGACCTGCCGGCGTTCCGCGAGCTGATCGAGGGCGGCGGGTTCGGCATCGTCGTCGCCGTCCCGACCGACGCCAAGGCGGCGGAGGTGACCGCCGCCCTCGCCGCCGAGAGCCTCCACCCGCTCGTGGCCGTCCGGATTCTGGTCGTCCCCGAGCTCGTCCCCTTGTTCCTCAAAGGAGTCTGACCGTGCACCACCGCCCGTTCCCACCGGTCGGCCCGCGGCGTCCCGCGCCCGCGACCGACTGGCCCGACCCGCCGGCCATCGGCCGCTACGCCATGCCGGCCGGCGGCCCCGCGTCCGCCGCCGTCGTCCGGTTCATCGGCCAGGTGTTCATCCTGTCCACCGCCGGCCTGCTCCTGGTCCAGGCGCTCCGCTGGGTGTGGCCGGCCGGCGGCCTGGTGCTGTTCGGCGCGTCCTCCGCTGCGCTCCTCTTCGCCGCCGGTCTGAAGTGGCTGTGGGGCGACCGGGTGGGGCGGTTCCCCGCGCTGACCGCGGCCGCCATCGTCGGCGGTCTCGTCTGGGCGGCCGGGGTGCTGGGCGGGTCGGCCGACTTCGCCGCCGCCGCCCTGGCCGGGGTCGGCGTCATGCTGTTGATACCGCTGGTGTTCGCCGCCCGGTGGGCGGACGCGGTGGTGATGTGGCACGACTGGAAGGGCACCCTGACGCTCGCCGTGGCGGCCGCCGCCCTGCTGCTGGCCGGCCTGGTGCCGACCACGTTCACCGCCGTCCGCGTCCTGTTCCCGGCCGCGATGATCGCCCTCACCGCGACCGCGTTCGGGGTGTTCGTCACGTACGGCGACTACCTCCTCGCCAACCCGGCCCAGCCGCACGCGGTGATCGAAGAGGCCGCCGCCCGCTGGCGGCGGGTGGTGCGGGGGTACGGCGCCGGCCTCGGCGTGTCGATCGCGTTCGTCATCGGCATGGCGGTCGCCGCCCCCGAGCCGACCGCGGAGTCGGCAGCCGCGGTCGACCAGGCGGTCTCGCCGCCCGCCGGCGGCCACCGCCCGCTCTGGGTGTGGCTGGCGGCGGGCGGGGCGGCGGTCAGCCTCGCGTCCGCCGCCTACCACCTGGTCGCGGGCGGGCCGACGTGCTGGCGGGCGGTGCTGGTGTGGGCCGCCTACGGGGCGGGGGAGGGAGCGGTGCCGGGCATCCACCGCCCGGCCGGGTGGCTCGGCTCACCGCGGGAGCGGCAGGCCGCGCTGGCGGGCACGCTCGCCCTGACCGTCCTCGCGTGCCGGGTCACCTTCCCCCTCGACCTCCTGCTGGCGGCGAGCGTCGGCCGCCACCCCGCGTCGCCCGAGTACGAGGCCGCCCTCCGCGCCGGGTGGGCCATCCTCGCCGGCTCGCTGGTGGCGCCGCTCGCCCTGCCGGTCTACCTGTGGCCGATGCTGTTCGCGGCCGAGCTGCGGAAGCTGCACGCCGAGGTGGAGGCGGCGCCCCCGGCCGACCTCTACCCCGACCCCCCTGCCCACACCCTGAGGGCCCTCCGGTGAGCCACGACCACCTGCTGTGGACCAACGCCGTCGACCGACTGCTCCGGTCCGGGCACGCCGGCCTCGAGCGGCACCTGTTCCTCGGCCACCGCTACTTCGGCGGGCTGCCCTACCTGCTGCCCGACGCGCGGGACAACCCGCACGTGTGGGTGATGGGCGGGCCGGGCACCGGCAAGTCGTCCCGGGTGCTCGCCCCGCTCGTCGCCCAGCACGTGGCCCTCGGCGACAGCGTGCTGGTGCTCGACCCGAAGCCGGACCTGCCGCTCCTCTGGTCGTGCCACGCCGACTGCCACCACCACGGGGTGCCGTTCCGCCACGTGAGCATCACCCCGGGCACCTGGTCGTACGTGTTCCCGCCGCTCGCCCAGTCGCACGCGGCCGCGCAGACGGTGGCCGCGCGGGCCGAGGTGCTCATCCAGGCGCTCAACCTGGACCACGGCGTCCAGTACGGCGGCAGCTACTACACCGCCATGGACGAGCTGTTCGCGGTGGCCGTGTTCAGCCTGTTCCCGGACGCCCGCACGCCGGAGGCGGTGGCGCGGGCGGTGGAGGACTCGCCGGCCCTGAAGCGGGCGATCGGCGAGCGGGCGTTCGACGACTCCAGCCACGTGCGGGCCATCTTCGCCAAGCTGGCCGCGGTGACCCCGTTCAACCCGGTGCCCGGCGGCCCCGGGTTCTCCCCGCCGGTGCTGGAGGCGGCCGTCGACCTGCGGCAGCTCTTCTACGCCCCGCAGGTGGTCTACTTCGCCCTCGACGCCCAGCAGTTGCGGACGAGCACCCGGGCGGCCCTCGGCCTCGGGTTCTACAACCTGCTCGCCGCCGCCAAGCACGTCGGCCCGCGGCCGCCGGTGCGGGTGGTGTGCGTGCTGGACGAGGCGCAGGAGGCGGTCGGCCCCAACCTGTCCATCCTGCTCGAGCAGTCCCGCAGCATGGGCATCCGCCTGATCCTCGCCCACCACAGCCTGGAGCAGCTGCGGCGGGCGGACGGCGACTACCGGGGCACGTTCGAGGAGTGCACCGGGCTGCACGTGGTGTTCAACCCGGTGGCCACCACCACCCGGCGGTGGCTGGAGGAGACGAGCGGGCAGCGGGTGTACACCACCCTGGGCTGGCAGCAGGACCTCCTGCCGAGCACCGACCCGTGGGCCGGCGACCAGTTCCGGCCCGACCGGGCCCGGCGGACCCTGTTCGACTTCCCGACGGTGAGCGTGGGCGAGCGGCTCGGCCCGGTGTGGGACCAGACCACCCTGATGCGGCTGTCCGCCGAGGCCGGCGTCGCCTGGGTGCGGCTCGCCCGCAACCGCCACTACGCCCGCGACGACGGCCAGTGGGTGCCGGTGCGGATGCCGTTCCACGTCAGCCCCAAGACGTACGCCGACCGCTCCGCCTACGGGTGGCCGGGGCCGAACGGGCAGACGGTGCGGGTCGAGCGGGACCCGCCGTACGACCGCCGACATCGCCCGCCGTCCTCGCGGCCCGCCCCGCTCCCCGCGCACACGCGGGAGGCGCTCCGCCGCCTCCGCGGCCAGCCGTGAACCCAAGGGGGCGTCCCGGCTTCGCCGGACCCCTTGTCCGCTCCGCCGCCGCCCGGACGACCAAAGATAGGCGGCGCCCCGGCCCCCACTCGCCGGCCGGCCCAACGTTGGCGAGTCGGAGAACCCACCCGGTCAGACGGCCTCGCTCTTCACCCACGGACTCGGCTCAGGCCGGCCCACCCACGGACTCGCCACCAGGCGGTGCTCCTTCCCGGTCCGGCCTTTTCGGCCGGTCCTTCCGCCCCCATTGGGGGGGCACCCAACGGTGGGGCGGGAAGCCCCCACCACACATGAGGACATATGAAGCGAAAGAGAATCGCGTTGGTCGCCTTGGAAGAGCGGAACAAGCCGTACGACGTTCACTACGGCCAGTTCTGGGACACGCGCGTGTGGCTCAACCGACCCACCCACACGTGGTCCGAACTGCGGGCGGACTTCTACTGCCTCGCGGACGGCTCGAAAGGACCCTCGCTGTCCGAAGAGGAAATCCGGGACATCCGTAACGGGTGCGACCGGGCTCTCAAGCTGATGCGCAAGCATCGCGTGCGGCAACTCTGGCACAGGATCTTCCTCGGCTAGCAGTCCGCGGCGTCCGACACGAGCATGATGCTCGTGTCGGACCCTTTCCCGCGGCCCGCCGCTGGGTTGTTCCAGTCCCCGGCCGCATGGTAATTTCGCCGCATGCTCAAATCCTACGTCGGACTCGCCTCAGCCCGGGGGCTCGAAGCCCTCACCCCCGACCACCACCTGGCCCGCCAGGCGCTCGCCACCCGCACCCGCGGCCGGCGGTCCGTCTGCTGCTGGGCGGTACTCCCGGACGACTCGGCCGCTGCCATCGACGAGCAGTTGGCGGCCGGGGACACCCGGGCCGCACTCTTTCTGCTGGAGGCGACCGCCTTCGGAGTCGGGCCGATTCTGCCGAGCGATCTCGCCTGCGGGTGAGCGCGCCGCCGTTCCCGCGCCTTCTGACTGGTAGGGATCTCCCCCAGTCCGAACCGCCGTGGAGTCCGCGATGCGCGTCCTCACCCCGTCGTCCATCTCGCCGCCGGCCCCGCTCCCCGCGTGGACCGACTTCTCGTCCCTCCGCGGCCGCCGCGTGCTCGCCGTGATCGACGACGACAATCTGGCCATCGGCCTGGCCGACCGCGGCCGCCGGCTCCGCTACGGGCTGCTGCTCGCCCGGCTGCGGCGGGCGGCGGAGGCGGTGACCGGGTGCGTCGTGCTGACCTGTGCGGCCGGGGACGACACCCCCCGCCGTCGGCTCGAGGATGTCGGTTGGCAGACGGTGGCCGTGCCCCGGGAGGTGGTCCGCACGCACCGCGGGGCGGAGCTGAAGGCGAACGCCGACATGGACCTGTGCCTGGAGTGCGGGCGACTGGTGGAGGGCGGCCTGTTCGATGCCGTCGTGGTCGGGTCCGGGGACGGGGACCTGTGCGTGGCCGTCGCCCGCGGGGTCCGGCGGGTCGCCCCGTGGTGCCGCACCGTCACCCTGTCCGTCGGGGACAGCACGAGCGCCCGGCTGTTCACCCGCGGCGACCTGTTCGCCGTGAACATCTTGGTGGGCCGCGACCTGACCCGATGATCGTCGGACGGACCGGGCACGCAACCACCCGAAATCGCTTCCGATTTCCGAGCCCGATAAGAACAGTTATCGGGCAAAGCCTTGCTTTCTCAACGTTTGCGTCGCGGTCGTGGCATCCCGAGGCTATCGATTCCGATTGCTATTTTCCTGAAATATGTTATTTTCCTGTTTAGGAAAATTGCCGTTTTTAGGAATATAACAGACGGCACCGGAGCCCGGACATGTCCCGCCTTCCCCTCCCGACCGAAGACGACGTGCTCACCCGCGTCCGCCGTGGCGCGCTCACGTTCCCGCCGCTCGAAGTGGCGTACGAAGCGCCGCCCGGGGATGTGATCGACGCCGGGGTGCGAATGACCTGGGGGAAAAAGACGGAGCGGTTCGCGGCCGAGTGCAAGCGGCAGGCGAGTGAGCGGACCGTGTCCGACATGGCCAACCAGATCCGAGAGCTCGCGCGGCGGGCAGACCTCCAGCCGCTGGTCGTCGTCCCCTTCCTCGACGAGCCGGCCCTCGACCGGTTGGAGTCGGCGGGCGTCAGCGGCATCGACCTGTGCGGGAACGGCGTGGTCATCGTCCCCGGCCGGTGGTACCTCCGCCGCACCGGAGCCGCCAACCCGTTCCGCGCCGGTAACGTCATCAAGAACGTCTACCGCGGGGCGAGTTCGGTCGTGTCCCGCCTGTTCCTCGCCCGCCCCGAATTTGCCTCTATGCAGGACGCGCTCGACGAGATCACTCGCCGCGGCGGCCGCGTCAGCCTCGCCACCGTGTCCAAGGTGTCGAAGCGCCTGGCCGAAGAGCTCATTATCGAGCGGACACTGAGCAGCTTCACCTCCCTCCGCCTGCTCCAGCCCGACAAACTGCTCGACCGCTTGACCGCGAACTACGCCCCGCCCGTCGTGACGGAGCGGCTGAGCGGGAAGCTCCGCGGCATCGAGCCGGCGGAGTTCCGCCGGGTGCTCGGCGACTGGGCGAAGCGGACGAAGAGCGACGTGGCCCTGAGCGGGGCGAGTTCGGTGGCCGCCTACGCGGTCATGGCCCGGGCGGGGGCCGACGAGTTCTACTGCACCGACGTGCCAGGCCTGCTCCGTGCGCTCGGCGACCGCTTCCAGCCGACCGACCGGTTCGCCACGGTCGTGCTGGCCGAGACGGCGAACAAAGAGGTGTACTTCGACCGGCGGGAGGACCTCACCGCCTCCCCGGTCCAGACGTTCCTCGAACTCGCGGCCGGCGACAAACGGGACCAGGAGACCGCGGAGCAAGTGCGAGGCGTGATCTTGAAGGACGCACCGCAACGGAAGTAAGCCGACTTCGGCTGGCGTGCAACTCGACTGATGGTGATCATCAGCGGAAGGACAGACGGACCCCATGGAGGGGGAAAACATGGACCCGTTACGGACCAGCCTGCTCGACCTGCATCACGAGCTCCGCGACGAAGGAATGCCGCTGATCGTCGGCGGCGGGCTCGGACTCTTCCTGAAGCGGATGCACCTCATCGACCGGCAGACGCCGACGTTGTTCACCGAGCTGCCGGAGCCGCGGGCGACCAACGACATCGACCTCTACCTGCGGGTGGACGTGCTCGCCAGTCACGCCCGCACCGAGGCACTCGTCGCCGCCATCCGCCGGCTGGGATACGAGCCGCTCGAAGAAGCGAAATACCTCCAGTGGAAGCGGCCGGTGACCGTGGGCGGCACCACCCAGGAGGTGAAGCTCGACATCCTCGTCGGCCCGCTCGGCGAAAAGAGAGCACAGTTGCAGGTGAACCCGCCGCGGGTAAGGCCGAAGGGCAAGAGCGTCGGGTTCCACGCCTACAAGACGGACGAGGCACTGTTCATCGAGGAGCAACCGGTCGCGGTCGAGGTGCGGGGCGTTCTATCGGGCGGGACGGCGTACTCCGCGAACGTGTTCGTCCCCGAGGCGTTCCCCTACCTGCTCATGAAGCTGTCGGCGTTCGCGGACCGCAAGGCGGACGCGAGGAAAGACCTCGGGCGACACCACGCGCTCGACGCCTACGCCATCATCGGGATGATGACCGAGGCCGAGTACGGGCGTGCCCGCGAGCTCGCGGTCCGGTGCAAGAACGACCCGCACTATCGGCAGGTTTGCGCGGTGGTAGCGGAGGACTTCGCTTCCACCACATCACTTGGAATGTTGCGGATGCGGGAGCATCGGCTGTACCGGGATGACTTCCGAGTGAACGAGTGTATTGATGTTCTTGGCGAGATTTTCACCGGGTGAGAATGGAGCGAGGAGCCTACTGAGCAATGAAGATCACTCGGCTAACCGTGTCGAACTTCCGATGCTTCGGCCCGGAGCCCACGGAAATCGACCTCACAGACCTTACCACCTTCGTCGGGGGTAACGCGTGCGGAAAGACCGCTGTCCTCGGCGCGCTCGCCCGTCTGTTTGGAGTGACGCCAGGCGATCGGGGCATCCGCAAGAGCGACTTCCATGTACCTCCCGACGCCGACCTAGTTGCGATCAATGAGCTCACCCTTTTCGTCGAAGTTCGGATCGACTTCCCCGAATTGAAAGCCGGGAAGGACTCGAGCGACGCTGTGCCCGAGTGCTTTAAGCACATGAGTGTCGACGCTCCGGGTGAGCCCCCGCACTGCCGCGTGCGGCTTGACGCGAGATGGACGAAAACGACGCTACCCGAGGGCGAGGTCGAAGAGACCATTTCCTGGGTAGGCACTTCCGACAAGGAGGTGAAGGACGAGCACAAGACCAGGATGTCCGGCAGCGAGCGATCACGCATTCACGTCCTGTACGTGCCCGCGACCCGAGATCCACTCCGCCAACTCCGCCAGGCAGCGGGCACACTCCTCCACCGGCTCCTCGGGGCGATCCGCTGGTCCGCCGAAGTCCGAACGAAGGTGGAAAAAGCGTCGAAAGCATCGAACGAGGCGTTCCGAGCCGAAGCGGGCGTCGCCGTGATCGAAAAAACGATCAACCGTAACTGGTCGTCCCTTCACGACTTCAAATTGCTCAAGAACGTCCACCTCCGGCCGCTGAACCCAGAGTTCGAAGACCTGCTCCGTCAAGTGGAGATGGTCTTCAGCCCCGGCGAGGGAGACGCTGAGCAATCGGCGGAGCGGTTGAGTGACGGCCTGCGATCGCTTTTCTACCTGACACTCATCACCGCCGTGTTCCACGCCGAAGACCAGGCCGTGAGTGATGCGGCGACTGGGAACACCGGCTCGCCGCTGCGCGGCGACGAGTTAGATGCCCCGACGCTCACGGTGCTTGCTATCGAAGAGCCGGAGAATCACCTCGCCCCCCACTACCTCGGCCGGATCCTGAAGCTCCTTTCGGAGATCGCGGACTCGCACCGGGCCCAAGTCTTACTGACCAGCCACGCGCCGGCCATCCTCCGCCGCATTGATCCGGTCTCAGTTCGGCACCTCCGGCTCGACCCGAAGACGTACCAGACCATCGTCCGCCGGATCACCCTTCCCCGCGAAGCCGACGAGGCTCACAAGTACGTCCGCCAAGCGGTCCGCGCCTTCCCGGAGATGTACTTCGCGCGGCTGGTCGTGCTGTGCGAGGGGGACAGCGAGGAGATCATCCTTCCGCGGCTTTGCGAACTGGCATCAATGCCGGTTGACCCGAGTTTCATCTCAGTCGTGCCCCTTGGTGGGCGGCACGTGAATCACTTCTGGCGGCTGCTTAAGGACCTTTCGATCCCTCACGTAACGTTGCTCGACCTCGACCGGGAACGGGAAACCGGCTGCTGGGCGAGAGTGAAGTACGTCTTCGACCAGTTGCTGAAGCTCGGACGACCACGCAGGCGGTTGCTCTGGTATGAGCAGGAGGACGGTAAAGTGGTGACGATCACGGACGAGCAGTTCGAAACCATGAGCACGTGGGACGAGAACGACAAGGCACGAATGCGGGCGGTGCTCGGCACGCTCGAGGGGGAAAACGTCTTTTTCTCCTACCCGCTCGACATCGACTTCGCCATGCTCTGCCAGTTCCCCGACGCATACCACGCGGCGAAAACGGGCCGGGGGCCCAGAGTCCCGGATCGCACCAAAGATCCAAAAGCGTACGCGAAGCGAATGAAGGCGGCACGGCTGGCGGTGCTCAAGAGTGGGGCCGCCGATGGCGCCACCTACACGAAGGAACAGCGTGAGGCGTTCGTGTGGTACCAACACCTGTTCTTGGGCCGCGGAAAGCCGTCGACCCACATCTTGGCCCTCAACGAAATCGATCCGGCGGAGCTCTGGACGGGCGCACCGCCCCGGCTCAGAAGGCTCGTTCGGCGGGTGCGACGATTACTGAAATAGGTCTCGAGGCAGCAGCGATGAGGAAGTTCGTGCCCGCGGGTTCCTGGGTGCCGGCGGGTGTCAAATCACTCGAAGCGAACGCTCTGCGCGTCGTCCGCGACGAGGCGAACGGGCTCGTCGTCGCCGGCCCCGGGGCGGGGAAGACCGAACTTCTCGCCCAACGGGCGTGCTACCTCTTACAGACTGGAATCTGTCGGCCGCCGCAGCAGATCCTGGCCATCAGTTTCAAAAAGGATGCCGCCGCGAACTTGCAAGCTCGGGTGAAGACGCGATGCGGCGACGGACTCGCCAGGCGATTTCACTCCCTCACGTTCGACGCATTCGCCAAGAGCATCCTGGACCGGTTCGGACAGGCCCTGCCGGAGGAGTATCGCCCGACCGCCGACTACCTCATCAATTTCGACATCCAGAAGCGGATGCGGGAGCACCTAGACGGACTTGTCGGGGAGGCAACAGGTCTGACGATGCGGGACGTGTCTGGGATCAGCGCCGAGGGCTTCTACAAGCGGGAGTTCCTCGGCCGAGCACTGCCGATCCCCACCGCCGAGCCGCAGTCGATTGAGAACCGCGCGGCAGCGGCACTGTGGCGCTCCCTACTCAAAGGCAGTGCGAGGTCGCAGCTCGACTTCGGGATGATAGGGCGACTCGCTGAGCTCCTTCTCCGGTTCAACCCGCTGCTGCTCAAAGCCCTCCGGCAGACGTACTCGCACGTGTTTCTCGACGAGTTTCAGGATACCACCCGCATCCAGTACACCCTCACCCGGACGCTCTTCCGCGGATCTTCGGCGATCCTCACCGCGGTCGGCGACTCCAAGCAACGGATCATGGTTTGGGCCGGGGCTTTGGACCAGATCTTTGAGGTATACCGCTCTGATTTCGTTGCCGAGGTCCGAAACTTGGTGATGAACTACCGCTCCGCCCCTGAACTCGTTCGCATTCAGGAAACGCTCATCGCCGCGATCGAACCAGGCACCCCTGCACCGAAGGCGGCCGACGACGGAAGTGACGGAGAAGGTGAGTGCCGGGTGCTCCTCTACCCGACGCATGAGCGAGAAGCGGCACACCTGGCGGAACTCGCCGTCGGTTGGGTCTTCGGCGACGGCGTGTCCCCGCGAGACATCTGCGTGCTCACGCGGAACAAACCGGCCACGTACGCGGAGGTGCTCATCAAAGAGCTTGGCAACCGCGGGGTGAAAGCGCGGGTCGAAACAGAACTCCAAGACCTACTCGTCGAACCGCTCGCAGTAGTGGCGATGGATGCACTCAAGCTCGCGGTGTTCGGCCGGCATCGCGAGGCATGGTCATCTCTCGTCGCAATGCTCAAGAACCTTCGAGGGCTCGACGACGATGACCCCAGAGTTCGCCAGCTTGAGCACCAACTGACGGCCGCCGTCTCGAAGATCGAATTTGCGCTTAGTGCCCCGGACTGTACCCTGAAGTCGGTGCGTCAGTCGCTGTCCGACTTCTTCGATTTCGCAGGTCTGGACGCCTTCCGCCGCCTTTATCCGCAATACCTCCAGGGCCGGTACGTCAGCGAACGGTTTCGGGACTTCACGCAGTACCTGTGGGAGTGCTACGAACAGGCCGGCGACTGGCCGTCGGCCCTGGACGAAGTCGTCGGCAACGACACCGTCCCGATCATCACCGTGCACAAGAGTAAGGGGCTCGAGTACCACACCGTCGTGTTCGTTGGCCTTGAAGATTCCGCACTCTGGAACTTCACCGGTCAGTCGGAGGAGGAGAAGCGAGGCTTCTTTGTGGCCTTTTCTCGGGCGAAGAAGCGGGTGCTGTTTACGTTCTGCGATAAGCGGGCGAAAACGGGCGGCAGCCTCGTCGCCCAGTCCAGAAAGAAGATTGGCGCGTTGTACGACCTCTTGGAGAAGGCGGGCGTCCAGCCGGAAACCGTGCCCTGAGCATACGCTAAGCTGGATGATGGAGTGGGATTACAGGAGCAGGCCTGACGATCAACGAACATTGACTTCCATGCCTCAACAGGCAACTACTGAAGGAGATTTTCCCGCGGACGCCAGCCTCGATTTCGCTCTTTGCCGTGCGTGAGAGCGAACGTAGGCGAACTGCAGGAGTGACCCGCTTGACCTCCCAAATCAATGACCTCCGAATCGACATAGGAGACTTTCTCAACTTCTACCCCCTTCGAGCGCCGCAACTCATGTGGCTGCTGGGGGCCGGGGCATCGGTCACCTCTGGGTTGCCGACGGCGTACACCCTGACGTGGGAGTTTAAACGGCAACTGTACTGCACCGCCCACCACCTCCCACCGAGCCGCTTCCCGAACTTGAACGACCGCGCATTCCAAACGCGAGTTCAATCCCATTTCAGCGCAACGGCCGGTTATCCGAAGGACGGGGACGTCGAAGAGTACTCGTTCTACTTCCACCGTTACCTACCGGACGAAGGCGACCGACGGCGGTTCCTCGACGCTCGCCTGAGTGGCATCAAGCCGTCTTACGGGCACTCCTGTCTCGCGGCTCTGCTCGCGCTGGGAAGGGTCGAGGTGGTATGGACCACGAACTTCGATCACCTGCTTGAGCGCGCGGCGATGCAGAACGTCATCTCCGACCGATTGCCGCACGGGCTGACGGTGGCGGGGCTCGACTGCCCCGAGAAGGCGGCGGATGTGTTCCGAGACGCACGGTGGCCGCTGCTTGTGAAACTCCACGGGGACTTCCTGTACCGGAAGCTCAAGAACACCGCGGCGGAGTTGCAGAAGCAGGACGAAACGTTCCGACAGCGCCTGACCGACCAATGCAGGCAACGCGGCCTCGCAGTGGTCGGTTACAGCGGGCGCGATGACTCTGTCATGGGTGCCCTCCGGGATGCTCTCTCATCGGGAGACCCATTCCCGCACGGACTTTTCTGGTTCGTTCGCGCGGGCGATATCCCATCCCAGCCCGTCCAAGAGCTGCTCTCGGCAGCGAGAGCGCGGAACTGCCAGGCCGGGTTCATCGAGACGGGTGGATTCGACGAACTGATGGCCGATCTGTTCCTGCCGTACCACGAAGAGCTACCCGCGGTACGGGATATCGTGAAGGCGCAGCGGGAGCGGCGTAGAGCAGTCATCCCCGTTTACCAAGGCAAGAAATGGCCGGTGCTCCGGACAAACGCTCTCGAGATCACGAAGTATCCCTCCTCGTGCAGCGTGTTCCAGGCCGACATCGGTGGAGCCCGCGAAGTCAAAGAGGCGATCGGTGACCATCGTGGGCGGGTGGCCGCCGGACGCCGCCAGGCCGGAATCGTCGCATTCGGTACGCGAGCGGACCTGACGAACGTCTTCGCCCCGCATAACCCGAGGGAGTTCGAACGCTACCCGATCGAATGGAAGCGGCTCCTCTACGACGACTCGATCGAGCTCGGCCTCTTCTACGACGCCGTATGCCACGCGCTCAGCAACCAGACTGGCCTCTGCCGGTCGAAAAACCACAAGGGGCGTCTGCTCTACCTGCCATCTACGGGTTTGCTCAAACCGGCCGAGCAAGGGGCGTTCAAGGCGCTAAACATCGTCGCCGTCCGCCAGCCGAAGGCGCGCGGGCCCCTCGTCCACGAGGGGTTCTTCGTGAATCTCGAGTATTGCGACAAACGGTTGTGGCTACTTCTCGAACCCAGTCTGATGATCACGACCGACGGAACAACGCCGTACACGGCGCCGGACCGATCGGACATCGGGCGTGAAGACCTCGTCCGCCGCTACAACCGTCAGGCGAGCTCGCTCCTCACCACCTGGATTGACTTCCTCACGACGAGGTGCGGGTCGCCGATCAAACTCGGTTTCCCGACCCTCGCCGAACCCGAGGCCGAGTTCGAAGTGTGCCCGGTCACCGCCTATTCGAGGCACGTCCAATGAACCCTCCGAAGTACACCCTGCCGTCGTTCGAGCTCGTCCCCGAACCCCTCCTGTCGTTTCACCCCGACCGGATGAAAGACGTCGACGTCCACCCGCTCCGGGGTCTCCTGTCCTACGGGCCTTACAGTCGGAAGATGCCCCTCTCGGCTCCGGACCCAGTCCGAATCGCCGTGGTCTGCCCAGAGCGTACGCTCGGGAACGCACAGAACCTCCTCTACGAACTGCAATGCCGGCAGCCGCCACGCGAGCGGAAGGCGTACTTGGTCGACTACGACGGGTTCTCCAAGGTCTACGGGGTCGGTCTCGACTGCCCTCAGAATGAGAAGGATCCGCGGGTGGTTTTGCTCGGAGAAAGTGAAGCATCCCAGGCGATCGGCGGGTTGACCCCGCAAGACAAATTTGCCGAACTCGTCTTCTCCGCGCTTCGCCGACTTGCCCCCGTGCGCTCTCAGTTCGATGTCGTCCTGCTCTATTTACCTGATCGATGGTCGATCGGGTACAAGAGCCCGACGGACGACGAGTCATCGGATTTTGACCTCCACGACTCGGTCAAGGCCGTCTCAAGCGCATTGCACATGCCGGTCCAAGTCCTGAACGACCAAGTGATGAGCTATACCTGCCGCTGTAGCGTTGCGTGGCGACTCTCCCTCGCGCTGTACACAAAGGCCGGCGGCGTACCGTGGAAGATGGCTGGTTTCGAGGACCGACACGCCTACGTCGGCTTAGGCTACTGTCTCAGGAAGGGCACCGACCGGAAATTCGTGACTTGTTGCAGCCAGATTTTCGACGCCCAAGGCACCAACCTGCAATTCCTTTTGTACGAAAGCCGTGCAGGCGGCTACGAGGGCGACAACCCGTTCCTGCCGCGGTCAGACATGCACCGAGTGATGGCCCGTACCCTCTCCCTGTATCAGGACCAGAAAGGGCAGCCGCCGACCCGAGTCGTCGTCCACAAGACAACCCACTTCACCCGTGATGAGGTGGACGGATGCCTCGAAGCACTCGCCACGGTCGACGACGTCGAACTCCTCACACTCAGCCAGACGACCGCGTGGCAAGGTGTGAAGATCGACGCCCCGAAAACCAAGGGGGTCGAGAAGGGCGAGGCTGCCCCGTACCCACTCGAACGCGGCATTGCGATGCCACTCGGGGTGTATGATTTCCTGTTATGGACCCAGGGGACCTGCCCGGCGGTCGGCGCGAATTATTTCAAGGAGGGGAAAGGTATTCCGCACCCCATCCGCGTCACCCGGCATGTAGGCGGTGGCACGTTCCACGAGAGCTCGCGTGAAATTCTCGGGCTGTCGAAAATGAACTGGAACAACGACAGCCTTTACGACCGGATGCCGGTGACCACATCGTACGCCTCGATCCTCGCCGGCATCGTTAAGAGGATGGGGCCACTCTCGAGCCTCCCGTACGATTTCCGCTACTTCATGTGAGTCATTACTCGTCTTGCGTGCAGTCGCAGTCGTGCCACATAAAGGACGTTGAACTAAGCCGCTGCGCGGCAGGTTTCGCCACGTCCGAGTGCCGGGTCAATACTTCAGCACATAGGCGGGGGAGCGGCTGAGCCGGTCGCGGTTGCGGATGTACCCGAGCGTGGTTCGCGGGTCCGCATGCCCGGCGAAGTCTTGCAGGTCCACGATGTCCGCTCCGCGCTCGCGGGCCGTCGTCAGTGCCGTCACCCGGAACGAGTGAACCGTCACGTTCGGGTCCAGACCGAGCTTGCGGACGTACCGCCCGACCAGGTACTGAAGGCCGCGGCGGGTGAGCGGCGAGGGGAGGAAGCCGTCCGTTCCCTTCCCGCGGGCCGTCTTCAGCGGACGGAACAACGGTTCTCCCGCTTCGCTCGGGCCGATCGCAGCCAACCACGCCTCCAACTTCTCGACGGCTTCCGGGTGCAGCGGCATCCGACGCTCCTTGCCGCCCTTCCCGCGCACCTCCAGCACGTGATGGCCGCCGCTCCGCTTGTAGTCGCCGACCCGGAGTCGGCCGACCTCGCCCACCCGACAGCCGGTGAACGCGAGCACCGCCAGGACCGCCCGGTCCCGCACCCCCTCGGGATTTTCGGTCGTGGGGAAGTCGAGCAGCCGGCGGCAGTCCTCGGGGGTGATGGCGATGGTCTTGCCGTCGCGGGGCACCGGCGGGGCGGTGACGAACGCCGTGTCAGCCGGGTTCGCCCCGGTGTACCCGTACGTGCGGAGGTAGCCGAACAGGCTGCGGATCACCGACAGCTTGCGGCTGATGGCCGTGTTCGTCAGGCCGCGTTCGAGCAGGCGGTCTCGCCACGCGGAGACCATTCCCGGTCGGACCTGTGCGAGTTTCTCCCATTCGTCGCCGGGCACACCCGCGAAGTCGAGGAACTGGAACAGGTCCCGCGAGTAGCCGTCGCGCGTCTCTGTGGATGGGGAGCGGGTGAGCCACGCCTCCACCGCCTCGCCGAGTTGCCGCCGGAGGTCGAGCAGGTCGGTGGGTTCTGGCTTGTTGAAGGCCGGGGCTTGGTCGATGAGTCGCGTCCGTGTGGTGAGGTCCATGGCAAATCCGTGCTGAGTTCCCCGGCACGATAGCACGATCTTTCATGTCGCGCAAAGTGAGTTTCACGACCCGAACGGTCACGATGGGGGAGCGGCGGATGGCCCGCCGCATCTCCCTCTTCCTGACCGGAGCGACCGATGACCCCGCTACGCCAGCGCTTCCTCGACGACCTGCGGATGCGGAACCTGTCCCCGCACACCCAGGACGCCTACGTCCGGGTGGTCGCCCAGTTCGCCAAACACTTCCACCGGTCCCCCGACCAACTCGGCCGCGAGCACATCCGCGAGTACCTGCTGCACCTGATCCGCCGGGGGCGGGCCTGGGACACGTACAACCAGGCCCGGTGCGCCTTGCACTTCTTCTACCGCGTCACCCTGGGCAAGGACTGGCCGCTCGAACAGGTCCCGTGCGCCAAGGTGCCCAAGCGGTTGCCGGTCGTCCTCAGCCGGGACGAGGTGCGGCAGTTCCTCGCCGCCGCCCGCCGGCCCAAGGCGCGGGCCATGCTCCTGACCGCCTACGCGGGCGGGCTGCGGGCCTCGGAGGTGGTCGCCCTGCGCGCCGCCGACATCGACAGCCGGCGGATGCTGATCCGCGTCCGCCAGGGCAAAGGGCGGAAGGACCGGTACGTCATGCTCTCGCCGGTCCTGCTGGAGGCGCTGCGGGCGTACTGGGTCCGGGAACGCCCGGCGGACTGGCTGTTCCCCGGCGCGGACCCGACTGAGCCGGTCGGTCGGGCGACGTTCACCCGCGTCTGTATCGGCGTCGGCGAACGCGCCGGGCTGGCCAAGCGGGTGACCCCGCACACCCTGCGGCACACGTTCGCCACTCACCTGCTGGAGGACGGCGTCGATATCCGCACCATCCAGGCCCTGCTCGGGCACCGCAGCCTGCGGACCACCGCCCTGTACACGTTCGTCGCCCCGGAGAAGGTGGCCGCCACCAAGAGCCCGCTCGACACCCTGTTCCCCACCCCCGCGCCGTCCGCGGAACCCGCCCCGGCCGAAGGGGGTGACGCATGACCCGCCCGGCCATCGAACTCGCCGACATCGTCCGGGCGTTCGGGCCGGCGTTCGAGGAGCAATACGGGCACACCCTCTCGCCGGCGCAGCGGCAGGCCATGCGGTCGATCTCCCGATGCCGTACCGCCGCCCTCGGCGGACACGTTGAAGCCTGTGACGAGTGCAGGCATCAGCGCATCGCGTACAACTCGTGCCGCAACCGGCACTGCCCCAAGTGCCAGGCGGCGGCCCGGGCCGAGTGGCTCGACCGACAGGCCGAGGATCTGCTGCCGGTCGAGTACTTCCACGTCGTGTTCACCCTGCCGACCGCGGTCGGCCCGCTCGCCCTCCAGAACCCGCGGCTCGTGCACGGGGCGCTGTTCCGGGCGGTCGCCGCGAGCCTGACCGAGTTGGCCGCCGACCCGAAGCGGCTCGGGGCCGAACTCGGGTTCCTGGCGGTGCTGCACACGTGGGGGCAGACGCTCACCCTGCACCCGCACGTCCACTGCGTGGTGCCGGGCGGCGGGCTGTCGCCCGACGGCACCCGCTGGGTGTCGTGCCTGCCGGGGTTCTTCCTGCCGGTCAAGCCGCTCGGCCGGCTGTTCCGGGGCAAGTTCCTGGCCCTCCTGGGCGAACACCACGCTCGCGGTCGGCTCCGACTCGCGGGTTCGCTTCACGATCTGGCCTGCCCTCGACGGTTCGCGGAATGGATCGGCGTACTCCGGGCGACGGACTGGGTGGTGTACGCCAAGCCGCCGTTCGGCGGCCCCGAGCAGGTGCTCCGGTACCTGGCCCGGTACACCCACCGGGTGGCCCTCGCCAACTCCCGGCTGGTTGGGATGGACGCGGACACGGTGTCGTTCCGGTGGAAAGATTACGCCGACGGGGACCGGTCGAAGGTGATGACGCTGAGCGGGGTGGAGTTCGTCCGCCGGTTCCTCCAGCACGTACTGCCGACCGGGTTCGTGCGGATTCGACACTTCGGGTTCCTGGCCAACCGCTGTCGGGACGAGAAGTTGGCCCGGTGCCGGGCGCTCGTGGGGGCACCACCGCCCACCACCCCACTGGACGAATCGGCGCTCGAAGCGTCTCCGAATGAAGGTGATGAACCGGGCGTCGGCGCGGCGAGCCCGTTGCCGCGGTGCTGTCCGGCCTGTGGTCGGGGACGGATGATCGTGGCGGAGGTGCTTCCTCGACCGTCGCCTCGGAGGCCGGTCGACGTGTCGGCCGACACGTCGTAGTCTTCGCCCGAGTGACCCCGAACCGGGTGCCGATCCCACTCCGCCGACCGGCGGACCCAGGGAGGGTGCGCGCCGACCGGGGACTGTTCCCCTTCGGCCCCACCGGCCGACCGGGAATTGGCTGAGAACTGCGGGCTTGGGAACTCTGCGATGTCACCGACTCCGCGTCACCGAGCGCCGATCGCCACCTCACCACTCGTGGGCCGATCCGCCGGATCGATTCAACGCCCATAGCCGGTGACGCGGCTCCGTTCAACGAGTTTTATCCGTCGTGCTCGGGCTTCCCGACCGGGGTAGGCTTCCGTCACGCCCGCACGACGGATAAAACCCTCTGCGTTATGAAGCACGACTGAGTGTGAGCGACGGGGGAGCGTGGGAAAGGAATTGGTTCAGCGAGGGGGTCGGGAGTTGCAGACGGTGGAAGCCGCCGTGGTGCCGGCCGTGGTCCAGTTCGCCGGCCGTCGGGCGTCCGAGAAGTTCGTCGAGTTCTTCACCGCGGCCATCCGCAACCGGAACACCCGCCAGTCCTACCTCCAGGCGGTGCGGCAATTCTTCGACTGGTTCGAGGGCCGCCGGCTGGCCCTGCTCGACATCCGGCCGGTCCACGTGGCGGCGTACGTCGAACTGCTCTCACGCGAGCGGTCGGCCCCGACGGTGAAGCAGCACCTGGCCGCCATCCGCATGCTGTTCGACCACCTGGTGGTCGGCCAGGTGGTGGAAATGAACCCGGCCGCCGCCGTCCGCGGGCCGAGCCACTCGGTCAAGAAGGGCAAGACGCCGGTGCTCGACGAGGACGAGGCCCGCCAACTGCTCGACGCCGTCGACGTCTCGACCGCCGTCGGCCTCCGCGACCGGGCGGTGATCGGCCTGATGATCTACACCTTCGCCCGCGTCGGGGCACTGGTGGCGATGAACGTCGAGGACTACTACCCGCAGGGCAAGCGGTGGTGGGTGCGGCTGCACGAGAAGGGCGGGAAGCGACACGAGGTGCCGTGCCATCACCGGCTGGAAGAGTTCCTCGACACCTATCTCACGGAGTTGGGTCAGGCGGCGGCGAAGAAGCAGCCGCTGTTCCGGAGCGCGGCCGGGCGGACCGGCGGGCTCACCGACACCCGGCTCACCCGCGGCGACGTCTACCGAATGGTGCGGCGGCGGGCGGCAGACGCCGGCATCGCGACCGCCATTGGCTGCCACACCTTCCGGGCGACCGGGATCACCAACTACCTGGTGAACGGTGGCACCCTCGAACGGGCTCAGCAGCTCGCCAACCACGAGAGCGCCCGGACGACCAAGCTGTACGACCGGCGGGATGACAAGTTATCCCTCGACGAGGTCGAGCGAATCTCGATCTGAGGACGATCCCGTACGGACTACGCCGCCATCCCGCGGCACGCCTCCGCACACCGCATGCACGCCTCGGCGCACTTCTGGCAGTGGTCGTGCTTGTGCTTTGCGCACTCCTTCCCGCACGCCTCGCAGATCTCGGCGCACACCCGGCAGAGGGACGGGGCGAACTGCGAGCCGCGGCTCATGAAGGCGGCCGCGGCCCAGCAGACCGCCGCGCAATCGCGGTCCAGGCGGACGCACTCCGCCATCATCTTCACGTCGTCCTCCCGCAGGCAGGCGTCGGCGCAGTGTTCGCACGCCTCGGCGCACGACTCGCACTCCTCGATGCAAGACTGGTACTGTTGGTGTGCCATAACTTCCCCCTAATTGGTGTCCGTTGCTTCGGGCGACCTGTTCGCTCCCGCCGCAAAGGACGTGCCCCGTTCGGACAAACCGATACTCCCGCCGTGGGCGAGGGGGCATGAGCCGACACAGGGTGCCGGCGGAGAAACGGTTGCCGTCGGGGAAAGCCCGACCGGGTTGAGGGGAGTTCACTCGGCAGACGTGGCCATCGCCTGTTCCGGAACGACGCCCGGGGTTTACCGGCTGACCTTCTCGACCAGGTCGCCCTCGTGGAAGTCGGTCGGCTTGTCGAACACGAGCAGCGAGTAGTGCTCGTTGATCAGTTCGGTGATCGTGCCCTCGCCGACCAGCTTCATCGCGCAGTTCACGTGGGGCCGCGGCGGTGGGGTCCGCGTGCACTCGTTCCGGTAGAGTCCCATCCGGTCGCCGACGCTCGTCTCCACCCGCCGCACGCACACGTGCGCGGTCTTGTCGTCGATCTTCATCGCGACCACACCGCGGTTGTAACCGGTCACGCAGCCGGAGAGCGAAAGGCCGAGGAGGGCCGCCGACAAGAGAGCTGTGTTCGTGCGAGTCATGATGGTTCCCTCCGTGCGACGCGGGCGGCTCGACGCCCGGCTCTTTTTCGTTGTCTGCCACGGACTATAGACGGGCCGGCTGGCCGGTGACAACCGGCCGCGGCGGCCGGTGCGCTACCCGGCGACCCGATCCGACTCGGGCACGACGACCAGCGTCCCGCGGACCATGTTCATCCCGCAGTGAAAGGTGAACTCGCCCTCCTTGTCCGGGGTGAACTCCACGTCCACCCGCTCCCCCTGAGGGAGCGTCCGGGCGATGCCGAACTCGCCCAGGATGACCTGCTCGGTGCACGGGTTCGACTCCTCGCGGAGGAAGGTCATCCGCACCGGCCGCCCCCGCCTCACCTCGACCCGGTCCGGCGTGTACCCGCCGCGGACGCGGACCTCCACCTGCTGCACGCCGGCGTCGCCCGTGCGGGCTGCCGTCGCCTTCTTCGGGCCGAAGAAGAACCAGACGATGAGCCCGACGACCGCCACGCCGCCGAGCGTGACTGCGATTTGTGCCGCGTCCATGGTCACCCCTCCCGCTTGACGTCGAACCGGTTCAGCCGCAGGGCGTTCCCGACCACGCTCACCGACGAGAGGGCCATCGCGGCCGACGCCAGGATGGGGCTGAGCAGCCAGCCGGTGAGCGGGTACAGCACGCCGGCCGCCACCGGGATGCCGAGCACGTTGTACGCGAACGCGAAGAACAGGTTCTGCCGGATGGTCCGCATGGTCGCTCGGGACAGGGCGATGGCCGTGGCCACGCCCGCCAGGTCGCCCTTGACCAGCGTGATGTCCGCCGCCTCGATGGCCACGTCCGTCCCCGTCCCCATCGCCACGCCGACGTCCGCCGCGGCGAGGGCCGGCGCGTCGTTGATGCCGTCGCCGACCATCGCCACCACCTTCCCCGCCCCGCGGAGCCGCCGGATCTCGTCGGCCTTCCCCTCGGGCAGCACCTCGGCGATGACCCGGTCGATGCCCACCTCCCGCGCGACCGCCTCGGCCGTGCTGCGGTTGTCGCCGGTGAGGAGTACGACTTCGAGCCCCATCGCGTGCAGCCGCTCGACCGCCCGCTTCGAACTCGCCTTGACCGGGTCGGACACGGCGATGACGCCGGCGAACGTGCCGTCGACGGCGACGTGCAGGAGCGTCTTCCCGGGTTGCGACGGGAGTGAGGTCGGGTCGTGCTTCACACCGTTCGCGTTCATCAGCCGGGCGTTCCCGAGCAGCACACTCTTCCCGCCGACGGCGGCGGTCAGCCCGTGCCCGGCGATCGCCTCGAACTTCTCCGGGCGGGTTAGCGCCAGGCCGCGGGCTTCTGCCGCCGCGATGACCGCGCGGGCGAGCGGGTGCTCGGACCCGAGTTCGGCGCCGGCCGCGAGCCGCAGCAGCTCGTCCTCGCTCACGCCCGCCGGGGTCACGCCGGTGACCGCCGGCTTCCCCTCGGTGACCGTCCCCGTCTTGTCGAGGACAACGGTGGTGAGCCGGTGCGCGGCTTCGAGCGGCTCGCCGCCTTTGATCAGAATCCCCGCCTGTGCCCCGCGGCCGGTGCCGACCATGACCGCCGTGGGCGTGGCCAGGCCGAGCGCGCACGGGCAGGCGATGATGAGCACGGACACGAACGTGAGCAGCGCGAAGGTGAGCCGCGTCTCCGGCGGGGAGGCGTCGAACCAGACGACGAAGGTGAGGACGGCCAGGCACAGGACGGCCGGGACGAAGTACCCGGAGACGGTGTCCGCCAGCCGCTGGATCGGCGCCTTCGACCCCTGCGCCTCCTGCACCAGCCGGACGATCTGCTGGAGCACCGTGTCCGCGCCGACCTTGGTCGCCCGCAGGCGGAACGACCCGGTGGTGTTCACCGTCGCCCCGATGACCGCGTCCCCCGACCCCTTGGCGACCGGCATCGGCTCGCCGGTGAGCATGCTCTCGTCCACCGCCGAGCCGCCGTCGAGCACGGTGCCGTCCACCGGCACCTTCTCGCCCGGCCGCACCCGAACGACATCACCGAGAATCACATCGCCAATCGGCACGTCGGTCTCGACCCCGTTTCGCTCGACCCGAGCGGTTTTCGGCGCGAGCCCAATAAGCGCGCGGATGGCCCCGCCGGTCCGACTCCGCGCCCGCGCTTCGAGCAGCCGGCCGAGCAGGATGAGCGTGACGATGACCGCCGCCACCTCGTAGTACACGGCGGGGACGGTCGGCGTCGCGTGCTCGGCGTGCCCGCCGGCGGACGGCCCGAACGCCCCGGGGGCGAACGTGGCGACGACGCTGTACAGGTACGCGGAGAGGGTGCCGATCGCGACGAGCGTGTTCATGTCCGCCGCCCGGTGCCGGGCGGCCGCCCACGCGCCGGTGAAGAACTCCCACCCGGCCCAGAACAGCACGGGCGTGGCGAGCGCCAGCTCGACCCACGCGCGGCCGGGGAAGTTGAGCGCGTCGGCCAGGGCCGGGATGACGTGCCCGCCCATGCCGAGCACGGCGAGCGGGACGGTGAGCGCGAGGGCGACGAGAAAGCGGGAGCGGAGCCGCCGGAACTCGGCCTCGCGCGCCGCCGCCTCCGCATCACCCACGCTGCCCGCTCGCTCGCCGCCCGCGGGGACAACGGCGTCGTAGCCGGTGTCTCGAACGACGGTGCGGAGCGACTCGGGCGACGCTTGGCCCGGGTCGAACTCGACGGTCGCCCGGCCGGTGGCGAAGTTGACCGCCGCCTTCGACACGCCGGGGGCGCCGTTCAGCGCCCCCTCGATGCGGACCGCGCACGCCGCGCAGTGCATGCCCAGGACCGGCATGTCCACCCGCGACCCGGCTTCGGTTCGTGCCGTGCTCATCGCGACCTCCTTACGCCGGGGTGAACCCGGCCTTTCGCACCGCCGCCTCAACCGCGGCTCGGGCGACCGTCTCCGCGTGGGTGACGGTCAGCCGTTTGGTCGACACCTCGACCTCCACGGACTGCACCCCAGGTACTGCGGCGACCGCCCGCTTGAGGGCGGTCGCACAACCGCCGCAGGTGACCCCTTCGGCCGTCATCGTCGTCGTTTCGGTTTTCATCGCGAACCTCCACCTGGTCATTTGAGGAACTGGGCGAGGGTGGCCCGCACCTCCGCCAGGAGCTGCTCTTTCGACATGGACTCCGTGCAGTGGTGCGCGGTGCCCGTCCCGTGGCCGAGCACGCACGACTCCAGGTGCCTGGTAATGAGCTCCACCCCCAGGGCGTCGAGGGACGAGCGGATGGCCGCGATCTGGGTGAGCACGTCCACACAGTACCGGTCCTCGGCGAGCATCTTCTGCACCCCGGCCACCTGCCCGGCGATCCGGTTCACCCGGTTCGTCACCCGCTTCTTCGTGTCTTCGGTCATCTGTCCCCCTCTCAGCTCCTCTCAAATATATACCCCCCAGGGGTATTTGACAAGTACCCCCAGGGGGTATATAAAACGGATGGGTGCCTCGGCCCGGTTCGGCCCTCGCCCCCCAAGGCCTCGGCCGGCCAGGGAAAGCGGTACAGCGCGTCCGCCCCCAGACCGATGTATCCGACAAGCCGAGAAGCGGATAAAATGTAGTCATGGCGTTACGGGCCCTGTTCTCCCTCTGGTTCGTCCTGGCGAGCGTCTTCGCTCCGGCGTTCTGCTGTTGCGCCCCGTTCGCCGGAGTCGGCACCGCCCAGGCGGCGCCGGTCCACCACGCCGCGGCGAAGCCGGCCGACGACCAGCCGGCCTGCCCGCACTGCAAGCATTCCGTTCAGCCCGCACCGCAACCTCCCGCCGACAATGCCCCGTGCCCGTCCCACCCGGGCAAGGAGCACTGCCCGTGTAAGGAGCGCCAGCTCGCACAAGCGACGCCGGCCGCACCCGAACTGCGGACGGCCGCCCTGTTCGGCGACGGGTTTCCAGACCTCGTCCTGTTCTCGCCCGCCCCGTCCGCCCACACTGTTCTGGCGGAAGGCGGGCACCGGCCCGCCGACCACCACGGGCCGCCGCCGCTCGCCGGCGTCGACCTGCTCCGGCGACTGCACATCCTGATCTGCTAAGCCCCCCGTCGCTTTGCCGACGACCTCGCGCCTCCGCGAGCGCCGTCCCCCCGTGTTCCCGCTGTTCCGCGTACCGAATCACCCGCCCGCGCTCCGGCCTCGGCCCGAGCGGCCGCGTGGCGTGATTCCACAAGCGATGTGGAGAGACCCATGTCCGACCGACCCGTCCCCCCGACCGCCGAGCCCAAACCGCGGTTCGGCGGCGTCCGCCAGGTGCTCGTCACCCTGTTCGCCCGCCTCCGGTTCGTCGCCATCCTCGGCGTCATCGGGCTGGTCATCGTCAAGTGGGACCTGCTCAAGGCCTACTACGAGCGGTGGACGCGGCCGGCCGGCCAGGCGGCCGAGGCGGCCCCCGACGTCGAGTTCTTCTGCCCCATGCACCCGCAGATCGTGCGGGACAACAACAAGGAGAAGTGCCCCATCTGCTTCATGCCGCTGTCCAAGCGGAAGAAGGGCGAAGGGGCCGACGTCCCCCTGCCGCCGGGGGTAGTGGCCCGCGTCCAGCTCTCCCCCTACCGGGTGGTGCTCGCCGGCGTGAAGACGACGCCGGTCGCCTACCAGCCGGTGAGCAAGGAGATCGCGACGGTCGGCACGGTCGAGTTCGACGAGCGGGGCTTGAAGCACGTGGCCGCCCGCGTCAAAGGGCGGATCGACAAGCTGGGGGTGAACCAGACCGGGCAGATGGTGCACACCGGAGACGAGCTCGCCACCCTCTACAGCCCGGACCTGGTGGTCACCGCCCAGAACCTGATCGACGCCCGCAAGGCGGGCAACAAGGAGCTCGAGCAGATCGCCCGCGACCGGCTCGTCCTGTGGGGGATCGAGGCGGACCAGATCGACGCCATCCTCAAGGGCGGCAAGGCCGCCACCCAGCTCACCGTCCGCTCTCCCATCGACGGGCACGTCATCCGCAAGTACCAGACGGAGGGCCGGTACGTGGACGAGGGCACGCCGCTCTACGACGTGGCCGACCTGAACACCGTCTGGATCCAGGCCCAGGTGTACGAGGAGGACCTGGCCTTCCTCCCGCCGGAGAGCCACGAGCTGCCGAAAGACGCCCGCCTACCGGTCACCGCCACCGCCCGCGCCTACCCCGGGGAGACGTTCACCGGCACCCTGTCGTTCGTCTACCCGCACGTCGACCAGGAGACCCGCACGCTCACCGTCCGGTTCGAGCTGGCGAACAAGGACGGGCGACTCAAACCCGGCATGACCATGTCCGTCCGCCTCGCCCTCCCGGCGGAGAAGTTGGCCAAGGTCGGCGGCGCGGCCGCCCGGCTGCAGCTCGACGGCGGGAAGGTGCTCGCCGTTCCTGAGGCGAGCGTGATCGACACCGGGAGCGTGAAGCTCGTCTACCGCGAGGAGTCGCCCGGCGTGTACGAGGGGGTGAAGGTGGACCTCGGCCCGCGGATGCTCGGGCCGGACGGGGCGCCCTACTTCCCCGTCCTCGCCGGCGTCCTCCCGGGCGAGACGGTCGTCACCTCCGGCTCGTTCCTGGTCGACGCCGAAACCCGGCTCAACCCGGCCGCCGGGTCCATCTACATCGGCGGGAGCGGCGGCGGCGCGCCCAAGGGCCAGTCGTCCGTCCGCCCGTCCACGCCCGAGGACACGGCCCGCACCGTCACCACGAACCTGTCCAAGCTGTCGGCCGACGACCGCGCGCTCGCCGAAGCCCAGGGCACCTGCCCGGTGCTCACCGGCAGCCGGCTCGGGTCGATGGGCAAGCCGGTGAAGGTGAGCCTCGACGGGAAGCCCGTGTTCCTCTGCTGCCCGGGGTGCGAGGAGAAGGCGACGAGCGACCCGAAGACGGTGCTCGCCCGGGCCGAGGCGCTCCGCTCCGGCAAGCCGGCCGCCGGCCCGCCGGCGCTCACGGACGCGGACGAGGCGGACATCCGGGCCAAGCTCGCCAAGCTGCCGGCCGACGACCGCGCCCTCGCCGAGAAGCAGCGGTTCTGCCCGGTCAACGACGAGCGGCTCGGGTCGATGGGCGTACCGCTCAAGATGACCGTCGACGGCACCCCGGTGTTCGTCTGCTGCAAGGGGTGCGACAAGCAGCTCCTCGCCCAGCCCAAACTCATGCTCGCCAAGGCGAAGGCCTACGCGAGCGGACAGACCCCGAAGAAGTGACCATCCGAACCCGTATCAACCCAGGAGAACCGACATGAACACGCTCTTCCGCTCCGCCCTCCTCGCCGCCGCCGTCGCCGCGGCGGCGGTCACTGCCGGCTGCCAGGACCCGTCCCACCCGACCACCCGGAAGGAGGACGCGAAACTGTACGACGTGACCGGCACGGTGGTCTCCCTCGACAAGGCCAAGAAGGTGGTCACCCTCGACCACCAGGATATCCCCGGCCTGATGAAGGGGATGACGATGGAGTTCGCGGTCGAGGACGCCGCCGTCCTCGACGGGCTCGCCGCCGGCGACAAAGTGACCGGGAAGCTCAAGGCCGACGGCGGGGCGCACATGGTGACCAGCCTGAAGAAGCAGTGAGGCCGACCGTGAACCGTCCGACCGCGCGCCCGAGGGGTACCCGCCCATGATCGAGAAGCTGATCGAAGCCTCCGTCCGCAACCGCTGGGTGGTGCTGGTGCTGGCCGCCGTGCTGGCGGTGGCCGGCGTGTACGCCACCCTCCGCACCCCGGTCGACGCCGTCCCGGACCTGTCCGAGAACCAGGTGATCGTGTTCACCGACTGGCCCGGCCGCTCCCCGCGGGAGATCGAGGACCAGGTCACCTACCCGCTCTCCCTCCGCCTCCAGGGGCTGTCCGGGGTGAAGGCGGTGCGGTCGTCGTCCGAGTTCAACTTCTCGATGATCACCATCATCTTCGAGGAGAAGACCGACTTCTACTTCGCCCGCCAGCGGGTGCTCGAGCGGCTGACCCAGGCCCCCAGCTTCCTCCCCCAGGGCGTCGTCCCCTACCTGGCCCCGGACGCCACCGCCCTCGGCCAGGTGTTCTGGTACACCGTCGAGCCCAGCCCCAAGCACCCCGTCGACCCGGGCCGCCTGTGGGCGCTCAACAAGTTCTACATCGCCCCGCAGCTGAACGCCGCGGCCGGGGTGGCCGAGGTGGCCCCGGTCGGCGGCATGCCGCTCGAGTACCAGGTGGATGTCGAGCCGGAGACGCTCCGCGCCTACGGCGTCACCGTTGGCGAGCTGTACGCCGCCATCGCCAGGAGCAACCAGCCGGCCGGCGGCGGGGTGATCCAGAAGAACAACGCCGAGTACATCGTCCGCGGGGTGGGCTGGATCCGCGACAAGGCGGACATCGAGGGCACGGTCATCAAGGAGGTGGGCGGCACCCCCATCTACGTCCGCACCGTGGCCACCGTGCAGCTCGGCACCCAGTTCCGCCGCAGCGTGTTCGAGAAGGACGGGAACGAGGTGGCCGGCGGGGTGGTGCTCATGCGGCACGGGGAGAACCCGCTGGCCGTCACCAAGCGGGTGAAGGAGAAGATCCAGGAGCTCCAGCCGGGGCTGCCGGAAGGCGTGCAGATCGTCCCCGCCTACGACCGCACCCGGCTCATCACCGGGGCCATCCACACCCTCGGCGAGGTGATGTGGCACGAGATGCTCATCGCCTCCGTCGCCATCCTGCTCATCCTCGTCCACGTGCGGAGCGCGTTCGTCATCTGCGTGACGCTCCCCCTCGCCGTGCTGTTCTCGTTCCTGCTCATGTTCCTCCTCCGCGTGCTCGGCGTCATCGACATCCAGGCCAACATCATGTCGCTCGCCGGCATCACCATCTCCATCGGCATCCTGGTCGACCAGGCGATCGTGATGGTGGAGAACGCCACCCACCACCTGAAGGAGAAGTTCGGCGACCAGCCGGTGACCGGGGACACCCGCGAGATCGTCATCCGCGCCTGCCGCACGGTGGGCCGGCCGATCTTCTTCTCCGTGCTCATCATGCTGCTCTCGTTCGTGCCGGTGTTCATGCTCTCCGGCCGCGAGGGGAAGTACTTCCACCCGCTCGCGTTCACCAAGAGCTTCGCCCTGCTCGGCGTCGCCCTCATCTCGGTGACGGTGGTACCGGCCCTCATCCCCGGGTTCATCAAGGGGCGGCTCAAGAGCGAGGAGGACAACTGGATCGTCCGCAGCTTCATCCACATCTACAAGCCGCTGCTCACCTGGGCGCTGCCGCGGCGGAACCTGGTCATGTGGGCGTTCGCCGCGCTACTCATCCTCGCCGCCGGCATCTTCCCCATTCAGGCGCTGGTCGGCATGGGCGCGTCCGAGGCGGCCTGGCAGACCATGTTCCTCGTCACCTTCGGCCTGGTCACCCTGCTCACCGTCGGGTTCACCCGCGGGGCGTGGCAGCAGGCGGTGTCGCTCGCCACGCTCGTGGCCCTGGCGCTCGTCGCCTACCACTTCCCGAAGATCGGCGTGTCGTTCATGCCCGCCCTCGACGAGGGCACCACGCTCGAAATGCCGGTGACCGTGCCGCGGGTGAGCGTCACCCAGGCGGCCGACGACCTGAAGGCCCGCGACGCCCTTCTCCGCGGGTTCCCCGAGGTGGAGTCGGTGATCGGCAAATCCGGGCGGGCGGACACCCCCACCGACCCGGCCCCGCTCGACATGGTCGAGACGTTCGTCAACTTCCGCCCGCGGGAGCACTGGCCCAAGCGGGTGCTCAAATACCAGGACGCCGAACGCCAGACGCGGGCGGTGCTCGCCGCCCTCGAGGCCCGCGGCCACGTCCTGCCCGCCCCGCACGCCGACGACCGGGACGCCCTGCTGAACGAGGCGTCCCAGAAGGCGCTCGAGCGGTTCGACGAGACCATGCGGGAGCTCGCCCTCCGGCGGTACACCGAGTTCGAGGGCGACCTCGGCCCCGCGCTCACCCGGTTCACCATCGCCGCCACTCTGAAGCGGATGCGGGAGGCCGGGCGGCTCGACGCGCTCGCCCCGGACGCCGAGGGGCAGGTCGTGGACGAACTCGCCGCGAGGCTCGCCCCCGACGAGGGCCGGCGGCTCGCCAAGCACCCGGCCCCGGAGGTCATCGCCCGGGTGCAGCGGGCCACGGCCGACGATCTCGTCCGGCGGGGGGTGGTCGCCGACGCCGCGGCCGCCCTCGCGTTCCAGCCGTCCGGGTTCGACGCCGTGCGGTCGCTGCTCACCGGGGACCGGCCGACGCTCGCCGCCGTCGTCCTCGCCGAGGCGGACGAGCACCGCGACGCCCGCTGGCGGGAGCAGGTCGCGAAGACCAACTGGGAGCTGTTCGACCGGGGCACGGAGAGCTTCACCTGGTACGCCATCGACGAGCTGCTCGCCGCCGCCGACAAGGTCGCCCTCCTCGGCGGCGGGGAGCCGGGCGAGGCGTCCCGGCGGTTCGTCGCCGAGGCGATGAAGGTGCGGCTCGGGAAGGGCTACGACACGGCGGCGCTCGAGCCGTTCGGCCCGCTCCGCGCCGAACTCGAAACGCCGTTCCGCGGGTGGGTGTTCCTCTGGCCCCGCCAGGGCGGGCCGAAGGGGGACCTGATCGACGACGAGTTCGGCCGCGTCCTCCAGGTGCCGGGGTGGAGTAACATCTTCACCCAGCCGATCATCAACCGCATCGAGATGCTCTCCACCGGGGTGCGGACGGACATCGGCATCAAGGTGTTCGGCCCGGACCTGGCCACCGTCGACCGGGTGTGCAAGGAGATCGAGACGGCGGTCAAGCCCGTCGCCGGCGCCCGCGACGTGATCGCCGCCCCGATCATGGGCAAGGGCTACCTGGAGGTGACCATCGACCGCGAGAAGGCGGCCCGCTACGGGGTGACGGTCGAGGACGTGGAGACCGAGATCGAGATGGCCCTCGGCGGCCGCGTCGTCACCCAGACGGTCGAGAAGCGGGACCGCTTCCCAGTCCGCGTCCGCTACGCCCGCGCCAGCCGGGAGGACGAGGAGGCGGTCAAGCGGCTGCTCGTCTCCGGCACCGCCCGCACCGAGCGGCCGGCCGGCGAGTCGCCGGCCCCGGGCGGCCCGCCGACGCTCACCCTGGACGGCGCGCCGAGCGGCGGCCACCAGGCGACGCCCGGGCACGCCGCCCGCGGCAAGCCACTCATCCCCATCGCCTCCGTCGCCGACGTGCGGATCGTCGAGGGGCCGGCGGTGGTGAAGAGCGAGAACGGCCGGCTGCTCAACTACGTCACGCTCAACGTCCGCGGGCGGGACGCCGTCGGGTTCGTCGAGGAGGCCCGGCGGGTGGTCGAGCAGAAGGTGAAGCTGCCCGAGGGCGTCCACGTCGAGTGGGCCGGCGAGTTCGAGCACCAGGAGCGGGCGGCGCAGACGCTCAAGGTCGTCTTCCCGGCGGTCATCCTGGTCATCTTCCTCATCCTCTACCTGACCTACCGCGACTTCGCCGACGCCGTGCTCATGATGCTCGCCGTCCCGGAGGCGCTCGCCGGCGGGGCGTTCTTCCTGTTCCTGTTCCCGAAGATCGTGCACGGCTGGCACGCCCCGCCCGTCGACTTCAGCGTCGCCGTCTGGGTCGGGTTCATCGCCTGCTTCGGCATGGCGACCGAGACCGGCATCATCATGCTCGTCTACCTCCGGGAGGCGATCGAGAAGCGGGGCGGCCTGGAGAACATCCAGTCCCTTGAGGAACTCCGCGAGGCGGTCATCGAGGGCGCCGTCCACCGTCTCCGCCCGAAGCTGCTCACCGAAGGGGTGGCGATCGTCGCCATCTTCCCGATGGTGTTCGCCTCCGGCGTCGGCGGCGAGGTGCTCGCCCCGATGGCCCTCCCGGTACTCGGCGGCCTCCTCATCTCGGACGAGGTGGTCGACCTGTTCCTGCCCGTCCGCTTCTACTGGGTGCGGCGGGCCCGGTGGCTGAAGATCCAGGAGGAGAAGGCGCGGCTGGCGGGGGCCACCCCCGCCCCGCCCACACCGACACACCCGGACGGCGAACTGGTCGCGCTCCAGAGCGCGCCGCCCGCCGTCTGACCGAACCGCCGGGATGTTCCCGGTCTCACCCGCGGCCAGCGCCGCGGTTCAGGCCTCGCGGGGTGGCCGGACAAAGCCCCCGCTGTTCCCCACGGAGAGTTCCCATGATCCGCTCGACGCTCCTGCTCGCCGCCCTGGCGCTCCTCGCCCCGGCGACGTTCGCCGACGACAAGCCGGCCCAGAAGCCGGCCGACAAGGAGGTGAAGCTGACCGGCACGCTCATGTGCGCCAAGTGCAAGCTGAAGATGGACGGGGTGAAGAAGTGCGTGAACGCCCTGCAGGTGGAGGAGGGCGGGAAGACCGTCACCTACCTGCTCGACGACAAGGGCAACGGCGAGGACTACCACGAGTGCGGCGGCAGCGAGAAGACGGGCGTGACCGTCACCGGCACCCTCACCGAGAAGGACGGCAAGAAGACGGTCAAGCCGAGCAAGGTCGAGACCAAGAAGTGACCCGCGCTACTTGACCGGCGACTGGAGCGGGCCGCCGACGACCCGCTCCAGCGTCGCCCGCCGCCGCTCGTAGTCGGCCGCCGCCAGGTACGACCGGTCACGGAGGTCCACCAGGCTCCGCTGCGCCTCGACCAGGGTGAGGAACGGGATCTTCCCGGTCACGTACCCGGCCTGGGCGGACTTCACGTTCTCCCGGGCGGCCGGCAGGATCTTCTCCGCGTACAGCTTCACCGCCTGCTCGCTCTCCCGCACCTGCTCGTACGCCTGCTGCACGTCGAACGCCACCTGGTTCTGCTGCTGGGCGAGCTGCGCCCGTCGCTGCGCGAGCTGGGCGACCGCCTCCGACACCGCCCCCCGCCGCCGCTCCAGGCGGAGCGGCAGGTTCATCCGCACGCCCACCTGCGGCCGCAGCCGCTGCTGGTCGTCGGCCGCCGGCCAGAACGAGTCGTAGGCCGCCATCGCCTCGACGTCCGGGTAGTACTCCTTCTCCGCCACCCCGACCGACGCCGCGTCGGCCGCCACCCGCGCGGCGAGCGCCTGCAGGTCAGGCCGGCGGGCGACGGCCAACTCGCGGAGCGCCTTCGCCTCCGGCAGGGCGGCCTTCGGCCCCGCCTCTTTCGCCGGGGGCGGCAGTGGCGCGTCCGGCGGGCGGTTCATGAGCGTGTTCAGCCGGGCGACGGCCACCGCCCGCGACCGCTCGAGCGCGAGCCGCTGCTCGCTCTGCCGCCCGAGTTCGACGTCCGCCTGGAGCACGTCCTGCTGCGGCGTCTGCCCGGTCTTGTACCGCGTCTCGGCGTTCCCCTTGAACTCCTCGAGCAGCTTCCGCCCGTCGACGTTCACCTCCAGCGCCCGCTCGGCCAGGAAGTAGTCGGCGTACGCCGTCTTGGCGCTCTCCACCAGTTGCAGCTTGGTGTCCTCCAGGTCGTGCCCGGCGGCCGTCGCCTGCGCCTGGGCCACCTCGCCCCGCTGCGCCCGCTTGCCGAACAGCGAGAACTTCTGGCTCACCTCGAACCGGGCCGAGTCGTTCACCTTGTTCGACCCGAGGCTCGCCGGGGCCACCCACGAGCTGAACACCGGGTCGTCGAGCGAGGTCACCTGCGGGTACCGGGCCTGCGCCACCTGCACCGCGGCCGCCATCTGCGCGACCGTAGGGTTCTGGGCCAGCACCTCGGCGACCACCGCGTCGGCGGCGCGCTCGCGGCCGAAATCCTTCGGAGCAGCGGCGGCGGGGGCGACCGCGGTCGGCGGTGCCGTGGAGGTCTGCGCGGTCGGGGCCGGTGCCTGGGCGAACGCCGCCTGTTTCACCGGCGACTCGACCGACGCCCGCGGTTTGTCGGGGGCGACCGGCGGGAGGACGGAGACCGGGGGCGGGTGTGGCGGAGTGGCGCAGCCGGCCGCGAGGAGCGCGGCGGCGGCAAGTGACGCTGGTCTGAGCTGTCGCATCTCCCCCCTCCTACGGCGCGGACCGCGCCCGTGATTCATCGGTACACGGCGGCCGGGTTGTGTAGCGAAACTGCCGCCTTTGCGGGGGCTGACGGGAGTTGCTCGGCGGATCGATCCGACGGCCCCGCACCGGCTCAACTCTCTTGGCCCTGCGGCCGACACCTACCCGCCGCGGTCGGGGTTGTAAAGTTGCGACCGCCGTGCCGTATGACGACCCGATGGCGTGCCGGCCGAGGGCTGTGCCATAGTCCGACCGAGCCGACCCGACAGGAGGTCGCTCAACGCCCGAGATGGAGGATGCGCTCGATGAAGTACCCACTCACCGCCACCGCAATCGTCTTGCTGTCCTGTGCCGTCGGCTGCACCAGCACCACGGCCGAGAAGCGGGACACGTACACGATGCAGAAGTCCGGCATGAGCAGCGGCCCGCACGAGATGCAGACCCCGCCCGCGACCGATGAGCCGGCGAAGAAGCCCGGCACCACACGGATGCCGAAGGGCGTCATGCGGACCGGCGAGCACGAGATGCCGCAGTAGCCGCCGTACGCTAACCGGGACGACACGAGCGGCCGACGACTCACGTCAGCCGCCCTCGACACACGAGGCGTTTGCCCGTGACCGACCCCACCCGAACACCAACTAGCGGCATCGCCTACGCCCTCGCCGCGGCCACCCTGTTCGGGCTGAGCACCCCGCTCGCCAAACTGCTCGTCGGCCGCACCGACCCAGTGCTGCTGGCCGGCTTGCTCTACCTCGGCTCCGGCCTCGGACTGTTCGCCTGGCGGCGGGTCCGGCCGGCCCGTGCGGCCGAGGCCCCGCTCCGCCGTCCCGACATGCCGTGGCTCGCCGGCGCGGTGTTCTTCGGGGGCGTGCTCGGCCCGGCCCTGCTCATGGTCGGGCTCACCCTCTCCCCGGCGGCCACCTCCGCCCTGTTGCTCAACCTCGAGGGCGTGCTCACCGCCCTCCTCGCCTGGTTCGTGTTCCGCGAAAACTTCGACCGCCGCATCGCCCTGGGCATGGCCGCCATCACCGCCGGCGGTCTCCTCCTGTCCTGGGAAGGGCGACCCGAGGCGGGGCCGCCGTGGGGTTCATTCGCCATCGCCGCGGCCTGCCTCGCCTGGGCCGTCGACAACAACCTCACCCGCAAGGTCTCCGGCGGCGACCCCACCCAGATCGCCATGCTGAAAGGCCTCGTCGCCGGGGTGGTGAACCTCGGCGTGGCGCTCGCCCGCGGCGCGGAACTTCCGACGGTTCCCACCGCAGTCGCCGCCGCCGTCGTCGGCCTCGGCGGGTACGGTGTCAGCCTGACGCTGTTCGTGCTCGCCCTCCGCACCCTCGGCACGGCACGGACCGGGGCGTACTTCTCCATCGCCCCGTTCGTCGGCGCGGCGGTCTCGCTGGCACTCCTCGGCGACCGGCCGACGCCCGCCTTCCTCGCCGCAGCCGCGCTGATGGCCGTCGGCGTCTGGCTGCACGTGACCGAACGCCACGACCACGAACACGAGCACGAAGAGATGTTCCACGAACACCTGCACGCGCACGACGAGCATCACCAACACGAACACGGACCGGACGACCCGCCGGGCGAACCGCACAGCCACCCCCACCGCCACGCCCCGATGCGGCACTCGCACCCGCACTACCCGGACCTCCACCACCGGCACAAGCACTGAGCCGCTCACCCGCAGGCGGCGAGGCGAACACGAGTGAACGCGGGAAGCGCCCGCCCCACGAGCGCGGGGGAGATCGACCGCCCACGTCCGACGGCGATGACCAACCGAGCACCCTCTCACCGGACACCCCGCCAGCTCGAAGGATGACCGCTGAAAGCGGCCTGCGCCCCGCCGCCGTATGGGTCTGCCGCGTCGAGCGGTGCCGTCCCCGTGAGCACCCTCGACCCGGCAGACCCACACAGCGACGGGGAAGACCTTTGGGGAGGGTCCGGTCGGACCCGACACCGTCCCGCTGTTATCAGCGGCGGATCAGTCCCGACTCTTTTTCGACACCCGCGCTGCAAAGCGTTGTGCCGGCTCCTCGACGCCCTTAACTTGCGATCCGACTCTCTCACCTGCCATCGGGTAGACGACCCCTCACCCCCGCCCGCTGCCGCCCAGCGGGCGGCCGGTGACGCACACACGGTTCGCTCCGACCGCCCCAGGAGCACCCCACGATGGCTACGACGTTCGCCGAGTTCGTGAACCAGATGAAGGCGGGACGCGTCGTCCCGCGGCCGCCCGGCGAGCCGTGGAAGGAGATGATCGAGCGGACCGGCCAGCCCGGCCGCGTCTGCGCGGTGGACGAGGAGACGTTCGACTACTTCCTCGACGTCCTCCCGCCGCGGTGGTTGGGCTCGCGGTCCGTCTTCGCCTTCGGCGAGGGGGCCGACCACCTGCGGCTGTTCTGGCAGTCCGGCGGCGGGTGGTTCTGCCGCCAGCTCTCCGAGGAGGAGAACGCCACGTTCTGTCGGCTCGCCGGCATCAGCCTCTCCTCGGGTTGAGGAGGCCGGTCATGATGCACGGCCGACGAACCTTCTGCGTGTACCCGGTCGAGACGGCCGACGAGCTGGCGGAGAAGCTCACCGCCCACACCTGGACGCTGTGCACCGCCTTCCGGCTGCTCGACTACCTGTTCCTGAACGACTCGACGAGTGAGGACGGCGCCCAGGAGTACGCGGTGGTGCGCGCCCCGACCGACGACGGCCCGGCCGTCCAGGTCGAGAGCATCACCTTCGGCTGGTGCGATCGGGCGAAGGCCGCGGACTACATCCGGCGGACCCTCGCCGGCGAGATCGACGCCGACGCCCGGCCGCTCACCATGCGGCTCGAACCCCCCGCTACTCACGGGCGGTGCGGGCACTGCGCGTAGCCACACACCACGAGAGGCGGTTCTCGCGTCACCGGCCTCTCACCCACTTCCCCCGCCACCACGTCCCGGTCGCCGACGGCGTCGACGAGCCGGACCCGGTGGTGCATCACCAGGTTGAACAAAGGAGGTTGTCATGTCCGGCGAAGACCCGCCGCTGCCCGTCGTGGCAGTGGCAGACATCGTGCGACTGCGCGAGCCGTACCAGCCCGTCCGCGGGCAGGACCGCCAGACCGGCCCGTTCGGGTTCGGGATCGTGGCCGAGCTGCTCACCGTCCTCCCAGGCGGGCGGGTGCGGAACGCGAGCCTGTACCTGTACGACCCGGCCCGGCGGGAGCTGTTCCTCGGGCCGAACGGCATCCCCGAGTTCGTGGACTGCCACGGCTCCGAGTTCGAGCTGTACAAGCGGGCCGACGACGACGGCTACACCCCGCTCGTCCCCCCGCCCTACTTCCCCACCCACTCCTACAGGCAGTTGCTTGTGGGCGCGTGACCGGACGGGGGGGCCGAAGCCCGCCGCGGCGAGAGCCCAGACGGCTGCCCCGCCGGCGGCCGCCGAGAAGGAGAACGGGAACAAGCCGGCTTACGAGGTCCGCCTCGGCCGGGTGAAAGCCGCCGTCTGGGCCAACCACGGGGAGTCCGGCGTCTGGTACAGTGTCGTGTTCAGTCGCCTCTACAAGGAGGGCGACAACTGGAAGCGGAGCGAGAGCTTCAGCCGGGACGACCTGCCGCTGGTCGCCAAGCTCGCCGACCGGGTGCACACCTGGATCTACGAGCAGACCGGCGCGTCCGACGGGATGACGCAGTGACGTGTGGCGGCGAGCCCCTGGCTCGCCCCGAGACCCCTCCGCACCACCGGGTCTCACCACCAGGCGTGGTCGGCCGCAGATCGAACGCGCACCTTTCCAGCCTCCCCCACCCTGTCGGGATTAACCCCCACTGTGACGATTTCCTTGCGCTCGGCACCGCACCAAGTCGATGAACTCTGCACGACCGTTGCCGACGGTCCAACCGCACCCTACGCGCCGGCCGAGGCTCGCATGAGACGCTTCCTCCTTCTGGGGCCAGCCGCGATCGCCCTCGCCGGGTGCGAGAGCGTCCCGAAACCAGCCGCCCCGCCCGCGCGGGCCTCGGTCGGACTGGCGTCGGTCGCGACGCCACCCGCCGGTGCCGACAGGGACACGGTGACGCCCGCCTCCGCCTCCCAGCCGACCCCGGCGCCGTCCGCCCTGCCGCCGGCCGGGGGGCCGCTCTCCCTCGCCGACCTGGAGCGGATCGCCCTCGGCCACAACCCGACGCTCGCGCAGGCCGCCGCCCAGGTCGAGGCCGCACAGGGACGGGCGGTGCAGGCCCGGCTCTACCCGAACCCCATCGTCGGCTACCAGGGGGACGAGATCGGCAACGAGGGCAAGGCCGGCCAGCAGGGGGCGTTCCTGCTCCAGCAGGTCGTCACGGCCGGCAAGCTGCGGCTCAACGGCGCGAAGTTCGGGGAGGAGGTCAAGCAGGCCGAGGCCGCCGCCCTCGCCCAGCAGATGCGGGTCGCCAACTCCGTCCGCATGGCCTACTACCGCGCGCTCGCGTTCCAGGAGGTGCTCCGCGTCCAGAAGGAACTGGTGAAGGTGGCCGAGGACGCGGTGACGACCACCCAGGAGCTCATCAACACCGGGGCGGCCAACCGGCCGGACCTGCTCCAGGCCCGGATCGAGGCCGACCAGCAGCGGGTCACCCTCCAGAACACGCAGGCCCGCTACGAGGCGTTCTGGCAGCAACTGGCCGCGCTGCTCGGCCGCCCCGACCTGCCGCCGACCGCCCTGACGGGAGACGTGACCCGGGCGTGCGGCCCGCTCGACCTCGACGCCGTCCGGGCCGGCCTGCTCGCCGACAGCCCGGAGGTGCTGTTCGCGCGGGCCAACGTCGAGCGGAACCGGTACGCCCTGGCGCGCGAGAAGGTGGAACCCGTCCCCGACCTGATGCTCCGGGGCGGGGCGCAGTACGACGCCAACACCCGGAACACCTTCGCCAACGTCCAGGTCGGGGTCCGGCTGCCGGTCTGGGACCGCAACCAGGGGAACGTCCGGGCGGCGGCGTCCCAGCTCGCCAGGGCCGAGGCCGAGGTGGGGCGGGTGGAGCTGATGCTCCAGCAGCGGCTGGCCCGGGTGTGGGCGAACTACCGGACCGCGAAGGCGGTCGAGGAGCTCTACCGGACGAAGAGCCTGCCGGACGCGAAGGAGGCCTACGAGCTGTACGTGGACAGCTTCAAGCAGCGGCGGGCGGCGTGGCCCCAGGTGCTGATCGCCCAGCGGACCTACTTCCGGCTGGCGACCGAACACCTCCAGGCGGCGATGGAGGTGCGGCAGGCCGAGGTGCTGTTGTGCGGCCTGCTGGAGGCGGACGGGCTGGGCGATCCGCTGGCCCCGCCGAGCGAGGGCGGGCGGGTGAACAAGATGCCGAACACCCAGGCCAACGCGGCGATGAACATGATGGGGATGCCGATGCTCCAGGGGCCGCTCGTCGGCGGGATGGGCCGCGGCACCCAGGGGCAGACCGGCGAGTTGCCCGACAACCCGGGGCCGTGATCTCACTTGCCCTTCATCGCCGGGAGCATCCCCGGCCCCGCGTCGGGGGCGCTCGCCCCCGACGGGATGTCCCCCTCGCCCGTCGTCACCCGGTCGAACAGTTCGGCCGGCAGCACCCGCAGGACGGTCATCATCCCGTGCGGGCCGAGGAACCAGTTCTTCCGCATCCCGGCCGTCTCCGGCTTGTTCAGCTTGTCCGCCATCATCGCCGTCTGCATCAGCTTCATGTCCATCATGTCCTGCGGGAACCCCGGCACCTGGAACCGGGGGTCCGACCCCTTCTCGCCCACCGGCGGGCCGGTGAGGACGCGCCGGTCAGAGGTGGTCCCGGCCCCGGTCCCGGCACCCAACCCCGGCCCGCTGTCGGGTGCGAGGGCCGCCCCGCCGTTGGGTTGGCCGACCGCCGGCCCGATGTCGGTCGGCGGCCGACTCCCGTGCGTCATCTGCCCCCGCAGGTCGGGCATCCGCACCATCGTGACCATGTGGTTCATCATGTGGTGGAGGATGTGGCAGTGGAGCAGCCAGTCGCCGGGGTTGTTCGCCACGAACTCCACGTCCCGTGACTGCCCGACCCCCACCAGCACCGTGTTCCCCGGCACCCACGCGCCCTCGGGGATGCGGCCCGCCTCGGTCCCGGTGGTCCAGAACGTGTGCCCGTGCAGGTGGATCGGGTGGTGGTTCATCGGCGACAGGTTCATCAGGCGGACACGGACCCGCTCCCCCAGCTTGCACACGAGCGGCGTGGTGTACGGCCCCGACCGGCCGTTGACCGTCATGAAGTTGAAGTCCTGCGCGAGGGAGTTAGGAATGTCGCTCTGCGGGAGGACGGCCCACTCGTGGAAGACGAGGCCGAAGTCGCGGTCCACCGCCGGGTCGTAGGCCGCCTTCGGGTGGATGACGAACAGCCCGCTGGCCCCCATGATCTCCTGCATCGCGCCGTGCGAGTGGTAGAAGAACGTCCCGTCCTGGTGCAGGTCGTACTCGTACACGAAGGTGCCGCCGGGCGGGATGGGGTCCTGCGACAGCCCCGGCTCGCCGTCGAACTTGATGGGCAGTTCCAACCCGTGCCAGTGGACGGTGGTCGGTTCGGGGAGGGCGTTCTTGACCACGAACCGCACCCGATCGCCGGCCACCGCCTCGATGAGCGGGCCGGGGTTCGAGCCGTTGAAGCTCCAGGTCCAGAACGACATGCCGGGGAGGAATTCGCGCCGGACCGGCTCGATGGTGAGGCGGAACTCCTTCACCCCGCCGACCATCTTCCAGTCCAATGTGGGCACGTCCGGCATGTGGACCGGCACCGGCTCCAGGCCCGGTTTGCGGTAGCCGGCCACGAGCCGGCCGCGGTCGGTTTGACTGCCGACCGGTCCCCCGCGGCCGGGGTGGGTGCGGGGGAACTCGGCGGGGTCGTCACCGCCTTTCGAACCCGGCTGGGCGGACGCAACGCCGCCGGTCGCCAAAGCCCCACCGATCAAGAAGTTCCGACGGGTCGCGTCTTGGCCCATGTCTCTACCCCCCGAACAGCCGGCCTCGTATGACCAGCACAAATCAGGCCACGCCGCCATCTGTGGCGGCTGGTGGCGACAACTGGAAGCGGAGTGAGAGCTTCAGCCGGGACGGCCTGCCGTTCGTAGCCAAGACGGCCGACCGTGTGTACACCGGGATTTTCGAGCAGACCGGCGCGTCCGACGGGATGACGCAATGACCTGTGGCGGCGAGCACTTGCTCGCCCGAGATTCCACCGCACCACCGAGTCTCGCACTGGAGAGGCTTGACTGATAGGACGTCAGCCCCGTACCTGTTCGCAGTTTCCCCGTTGGCCGCACCGCCGGCACTTGTTGGCGGGCTGGTTCACCCGGACGGGGAGTGACAGCCTGGCTCGCTGCTCGCGGATGCGGGCCGCGATCGACAGCACCTCGGCCCGTAGCGCCTCGGTGTTCCGCACCCTCACCCGCGAGCCGTCGCCAAGCACCACCACCCCGAACGGCGGCCGCACGCCGTATTCCTCTTCGATGAGGAGGAAGTACGTGCCGAGTTGCAACTCGTGTCCGCGGTTCACCCGGCGGGACGACTTCCACTCCTCCGGGAGGTAGTGGCCGCCGCGTTTCACGACGCGGTCCGGCCGACCGACCAGCCGGAGCCGGGGGGAGTAGAGCGTCACGTTGTCGAGGGCGACTGTCTCCCCCGCTCCGAGGCCGCGTCGCGCCCGCCTCAGGAGCGAGATCACAAGGAGCAGCAGCCCGAGCGCCCCGACGGCCACCGCACCGAGCAGAAGGCCGTTCACTGGTCCACCCCCACGATGAGCGCGAGCCATAGGACCGCAAGCAGCAGGGCAAAGACCAGCAGCCACCGGCCGAGCCGCATCCCTCGGCGAAAGGCGACCTCGTACCCGGCCGCGCGGGTGTGGAACTCGTGCCCGCGGCACAGCTCGTCCCGGTTCCCCGGCACCTCCCCGCGCGCCTCCAGCCGCCACGACTCGGGGCACCACGCCCAGGAGGCGATCTCGGTGGCAGAGACAACGTCACCGCGCGCTGCTTTCATCTCAACCTCCACTGCAACAACATCGACCTGTTCTTGTGTGCCCGCTGGAATATGCAGCCTCCTTGGTACGCGTCAACGTCGTGCGGCCAACATCCTCCCTCTCCCCCCTCTGCGTGAATTGGTCGGGCGGTGTGGCGTTACCTGCGGCCCGGGCTGCTCCGGGCTCCGCTCCCGCTCGGTCCGCCGGCGGTCCCCTTCGGCGGACTGCTCCGCACCCTCCACATCCCTAACGCGGGTTCGGCCCTCACTTCGATCCCCCGTCCTGTCTCCCCTCGCGGGGAGGGGTGTAAGGGGGTGAACCCCCTCGCCCGTCCAGGATACCCTGCGGCTCCGCCGAGGTGTCCCCCGCCTTCCTCCACTGCGTTCCGTGCAGGCCGGGTGATCCCCCTCCCCGGCTGCGTCCCGGACCGGCTCACCCCCGCCCTCACGTCCCGGACGGGACGCTCATCGGCGCGGCCTAGCCGGGTGCAGCAGCGGCTGCACCCGCAAACAACAGAGGAGACCAGCATCATGGAAAAAGAACAGACCGACATCTACGCCCGCGTCACCCGTCACATCGTCGAAGCCATCGAGGCCGGGGCGGGCCGGTTCCGCCTGCCTTGGCACGTCACCGGCACCCCGCGCTTCCGCCCGCGGAACGCGATGAGCCAGTCCGCCTACCGGGGGGTGAACGTGCTCGCCCTGTGGGCGACCGCGGAAGCCCGCGGGTACGAGTCCGGCACGTGGGCGACTTACGGGCAGTGGTGCGAACTCGGGGCCCAGGTACGGAAGGGCGAGAAGAGCACCCCGGTGGCGCTGTGGAAGGTGACCGAGCGGAAGCGCAAAGGCGAGGACGAGGAGGCGGTGTTGCAGGGCGGCTTCTACGCCTGCGGGTACGCGGTGTTCAACGCCGCCCAGGTGGACGGCTACCGCCCGCCGGAGCCGCTCGTTCTCCCCGAGGCCGAGCGGGTGGCGAAGGCCGAGGCGTTCTTCGCCGACATCGCCGCGGACGTCCGCACCGGCGGCCAGGTCGCCTGTTACGACCGCGCCGCCGACTGCGTCCACATCCCGCCGTTCGCCGCCTTCCGCGAAGCGGCCGGGTACTACTCGGTGCTCGGGCACGAGCTGACCCACTGGACCGGGGCGGCCCACCGGCTGAACCGCGACCTGGCCCACCGGTTCGGTTCGGAGGCGTACGCGATGGAGGAGCTCGTCGCCGAACTCGGCGCCGCGTTCCTCTGCTCGGCCCTCGGCCTGTCCAACGACCCGCGGCCCGACCACGCCGCCTACCTGGCGTCGTGGCTGCGGGTGCTCAAGCAGGACAGGCGGGCCGTGTTCACCGCCGCGTCGCAGGCACAGAAGGCGGTGGACTGGCTGAGTGACACGAACGCCGCCTGATGGCGTCCGGGTGTGGCGTCGGCCGTCCCGGCCGGCGTCACACCCCAGGTCCGATTCCGGGGGTCGGGTGATACACCGGTCCGGTGCGGCGGCGGAGTCGCAGACAGGCGAGCGGCACCTCGCCCAGGCCGGCCGCCTTCCGGGTCCGATTCACGAGGGAGAGCAGGCCGAGCAATTGCCGCCGCACCGGGGCGTACGGCTCGTACGGGAGTGAGCCCAGCTCGTCGGCCAGCGACGCCGCCGACCGCCGCACCGCCAGGTCGGCGAAGTACGCCCGCAGCGAGCGGTACTCCCCCCGCTCGATGCGGACCGACACCCGCCCAGCGCGGAACCCGACCGCGTACCCCTCCACCTTGAGCGGCTCCCGCCGCACGTCCCGAATCTGGGCCGCCTCCAGCTCGAAGAACCGGTGCTCGCCGTGGGTGGCGAGCAGCACGAACACGTCCCGGTACCGCAGGTAGTGCACGTTCGCCCTCCCCGCCCGCTTGCGGCGGGCGCGGGCGAACTTGGACAGGTCCACGCCGTACCGGGTGAGGAGTTTGGCGTCGACGCGACGCGGGTCTTTGCCGGCCGGCACCCGGCCGACGACGTAGAAGTAGTACCCGCTCGCCACGTACCGCGCGGCGAGCTGTTGGACGAACCCGGCGAGTGACGACGCCTCACACCGATACATCGGCCTCCATCCGCCCGACGGCGGGGCTACACGTGTGGTGGTGTTTACGGCACACCACCCAAGCCGTGCCCCGTGGCAGGAACCCTCCGACGCCGCTGCCCGCCGGACCGGACCGCCGCACCGCTGTATTCAGCGGTTGCGGTTGCCCAGTACTGGCGGTTGCGGCCCGCGAACCTCCGGCGGCCCTCGGATACACCCCGAGCGTCCGCCGTCCGCCCGCCGCCGGCGAGCACCCCACCCCCCGGTGGAGTCCTCGCCGACCGCCGTAACGTCCCACCCAAGGGACGGGCCTCGTGCCCGACCGTCATCGAGAGGAAAACTGTCCGTCAGGGCTTTCGTCGTGGTCTCGCGCCCGGCACCACCCGTGAGCGCACCAACGGCGCGCGGACTGCCTTGCCCGCTCGCCGCCCGGCTCCCGCCGGCTCCTACTCGCCCCCCGCTCCCAGCCTGCGGCCTTTGAAGCACCCGGAGACCAGTCCGGGCACCGGGGGGACCACCCCCGGCCGCCGCACGCCTTCCCAGGTTAGTGTCGATCGTCCTTCCGCCGGTCACGTCGCTAGGGGTGTGACCCCAGGGCCAGGTGGTGTGCGGGCGGGTTCCCCCGCCCACACCGTTTGCGGCCGCGGGTGCGGCCGATTTCGGGGGACCGAATACAGAAGCGTCCCCTTACCCACCCACCAAGCCTTTTCGCGGTTCGGCCTCGCGTCTCCGACGGAACTGACCGGCAAGCGCTCTCGCGCCTCTCGTGGTTGAGCTGTTCGCGGCCCCCGGATTTGCCGGGGGACCCCGGGTTCGGTCGGAACCCGGTCCCGCCTGTCGCCAGGACGGGAGCTCCCCACGCCGGCGTGGTTGAACGGACCTGACGGGACTCTCACCCGAGTTGCCACTCGTTGGTGGCTGTGGCCCGGACCCCCACGGCGGGATTAGGTCGGCTCGCGCCGGCCGCACCCGCTTCGTTCGACACGGCCAGCCGAAGCTGGTCGGTCCCTGTCGCCCTGTCTCACCAAACCCATCGGGTAGAACGCCGGGATTCCCCGCCTGGTGACCACCTGCCGTACGGAGGCAGCGCAGGTCTGACGGATTTAAGTCGGCGAGCCCCCGTCGCACCGGACGAACACGTCTCCGCGTATCCGGCGCTACGGACCCGGACCCTGAAGCGACTGGTGAGGTCGCACCCGCGTCGGCCACTGGTGAGGTGACACCCGCGGGGGGGCCGGTCCACTCGATGACCGTCCGTAACGCTCCGCGTTGTGGACAGCCGCAGCGTCTCCGCTGCTGACAACCCACCCCTCCCACGTCGCCAGCCGCCGGCGGAATGGTAAGCCGACGCGTGATCCCAAATTGATAACTGGGCCCACCGAACGGACGGCGGCATGCTGGCTTGCTGTCATGCCAGCCGACTAGCCGGCCGGCCGGATGCGGCGGCCGGAGTTAGGGGATTGCGTGCCGACGGCCGAGGGTGCCAAGCTCGCGGTGGTTTAACCGGGTTGAAGCTCGCCGGTCATGCGACGGCGGGCACCGGGAAACGACACAGGGTCTACCGGGATACGACACAGGGAAGTGCCGGGAAACGAAACAGGAACTACCGGGAAATGATACAGGGAACGATGGCCGAACACCGGGAAATGACACAGATTTTGTGCACCCAACCGGCTGGAATCGCTGGCGAAATCCCTCCTTGTACTTGTACTAAGAACTCTCAGAACTCAGCAACCGTGCTGCGGCGGTGGGGATGAGAGAGAGGAAGGCCCACGCCGCGGACCGCCCGAGCTTTCCCGAAGCCCGGGACGAGATGAACTTGGTCGAGTGCCCGCTCTCGGCCGTCTCCGATCGCTTCCTGGACGGCCGCAAGACGGTGGTGTTCCGCGACCAGGTGTGGGACCCCGACCGCAAGGCGTTCCTCAAGCGGGAGCTCGCCATCTCCGGCAGCGACCGCTACGGCCTGCCGACGGCCAAGGACGAGGACGTGCTCCTCGCCTGCGTGCAGCTGTCCGCCCGTCAGGACTTCGGCGACCGCCAGGTGCGGTTCAGCCGCTACGAGCTGCTCAAGCTGCTCCGCTGGCCGGACGAGGGCAAGTCCTACCAGCGGCTGTCGCAGTCCCTCCGCCGGTGGAAGGGCGTCACGGTGTACTCGGACCGCGCCTTCTACGACCACGCCCGCAAGAGCTGGGTCACCCGCGACTTCGGCGTGTTCGACAACCTGAGCGTGTACGAGCGGGAGGCGAGCGAGCGGGCGGCCGCCCCTCGGTCGTCGTGGCTGGTGTGGAACGAGGTGTTCTTCGACAGCTTCCGCTCGGGCTACCTGAAGAAGCTCGACTGGGACCTCTACTGCCGGCTCCAGGACCCGGTGGCCAAGCGGCTCTACCGGCTGCTCGACAAGCGGTTCTACAACTCCCCCGAGGTGGTGTTCGACCTGAAGGAGCTGGCCGTCCGCAAGGTGCGGCTGTCCGACAACTACGACACCGCTCAAATCAAGCGGGCGCTCGTCGGCGGCATTCGCGAGTTGGAGGCAGTGTGGGAACTCCACCCGCTGCCGGCCGAGGAACGCTTCCGCAAGGTCCGCCGCGGCGAGTGGCAGGTGGTATTCGGCCGCAAGCGGGCACGTCCCGCCGCCAAGGCGAAGGCGGCCGACCCCGCACAGGTCGAGTTGCTCGTCACCCGCGGGGTGAGTCGCGGCGTCGCCGAGGATCTCGCCGCCCGCCACTCCGACACCATTGCCAACGCCGTCAGACAGTTCGACACGCACGCCGCCAAAGGTCGCCCGCGTGGGGCCGGGTTCCTCGTCGACGCCGTCCGCAATCCCGATAAGTACGCGGGCGATGCGGAACCCGCGCCGGCGGCCGCTGCCGCGACGCGGGCGAGCGCGTTAAACCGCCGCCCCGCCCCGCGGCGCGACGATCTCAGCCCGGCCGAGGCTCAGGCCCGGTCGCACGAGTCGACGCGCTGGCGGGCGTTTTCGGCGTTCTGGCGAAAACTCGACGCCGCCCAGCGCGACGCGTTCGAGGCCGCCGCCGTGGCCGCGGCGACGAGCACCAAAGCCGACGGGTATCACCGCCTCCGCGCGGTCGGCGGGCCGGCCTTTCAGCACTACCGCCGCGTGGTGCTCCGCGATCACTTCGAACGTTCCGCGCAGTCGTGAGTCATTCGGGCAGAGCGTCAGGCGTGTCGGCTTGCTTGCCAGCTTGCTGGCATGACAGCGAGCTGGCAAGCCTGTTGTTAGTTTTGCTTGTTGGTCTGGTGACTGGCCGTCAAGCGGGTCGCGGGGCGGGGCAAATGGCTGGGCGCCGAGCATGCTGGCGTGCGTGATGCAGTCACGCTTTCCGTCGCGCTGCGGGCTCAGGCGTGTGGCCAGCAAGCTGACGTGCTGGCATGACAGCACGTCAGCCGAGGGCGATCGCGGGAGCGCTGGCGTTCAGACAGTGAGCGCGCGGCTCGTCCGCGCGGGGACGCCGTCGGGCGGACGTTCTGTGCTCGCCGCGGCGGCTCGGACGAGATCGCGCGGTGTGGAGTGTGACGCCACGCACCCAGGGGCGCGCGACGGACGCTAGCCGGGTTGTCTTCCGTCCGCGCCGACGGTCGCACATTTCGCTTGCCAGGTGCGCGGTGGGCGAGCTACGCATCGCCGCATGATCATCGCACTCGTGAACTCGAAGGGCGGGGTGGGCAAGTCCACCCTCGCCGGGAACCTGGTCGGCTGGCTGCACGAGCACGGCAAGTCCGTCATCCTGGCCGACGCCGACACCCAGCAGTCGTCCACCGAATGGATCCTGGAGGCCATCCCCGGTCTGCCGGTCTCCCGTCTCGCCTCCGCCGAGGAGGTGTTCGACGAACTCCCCGGCTTGGCGAACGAGGCCGAGTTCGTTGTGTGCGACGGCCCTGGCTCTCAGACGGAGACCAGCCGGGCGCTGCTGATGTGGGCCGACCTGGCCATCCTGCCGTGCAAGGCGTCCATGTTCGAGGCGCGGGCCCTGCACAAGAACACCGCCTTCGTCCGCCACGCCCAGCAGATCCGCAAAGGCCCCCCGCAAGCGGTCGCCGTCCTGTCCATGATCGGCCGCGAGTACCGGCTCACCCGCGACATGGAGCAGGCCGCCAAGGCCTTCGGCCTCGACCTCGCCCCCCAGGCTATCACCCTGCGGCAGGCGTACGCCGACGCCCCGGGCCAGGCCACCTTCGTCTGGCATATGGGTTACCAAGCCCGCGACGCCGCCGAAGAGATCGACGCCCTGTTCCGCCACCTGCTGCCCGAAGTGGCCGGCGACAAAGTCGTCGCCCTGCGGAAGGGGAAGGGGACCATCGCCGCCAACAGTTAATCACAGGAGGACATCACCATGGCCGAACGCCGCCCACTCTCAACCCCGTTTGCCACCTCGCCCGACGTCGATCCCGAGGTGGTCCGCAGTTTCGTCAAGCAGGAGACGCCGCCGGCCGCCGAGCCGGTCGCCGAGCGGCCGCAAGCGGTCCGCGTCGTTCAGCAGAACGAACGGCCCGCCCCCGAACCGCGTCAGCCCGCCGAGTCACGACTGATGCCGGCAGCCCGCACCAAGAAGAAGCGGGCGAGCGCGATCACGCCGGTCGCCCCGGTGCCGGTCACCGTGCGGCTCAAGCCGGAGATCGCCGGCGCGCTCAAGCGGGCGTCGCTCGAGCGGCAGCTCGCTGGGGAGGAGCTGTTCACCCAGCAGGACATCGTCGAGAACCTGCTTGAGCCGTGGCTGCACGACCAGGGCTACCTCGACTGACACTTGCTCACTTACGGTCGTTCTTGCGCGGGCCTTTTCGCTGGTTGATCTGCTTCACCATCTTAGCCAGCACGCTGGCATGGTTGGCGTAGGTGTCGTTCAGGATTTGTTCCAGAATGTCGAACCCGTCGAACACGTCCTTGACCTGTACGTCACCGGGATGGCTGCCCGCGTTACCCAGGTGCTTCACGGCTAGGAGTTGATCGCACAGCCCAGACAGCTTCGGCTTCTTGCTCCGCAGCAACGCGATGCGGGAGTCCAGGGACAGGCGTGTCCGGCCACCACCGGCCTTTTGGCCGTGCCGCTTCACGCCCATCTCGGTGAGCAGCAGTTCGATCGCGTTGCGGATCCGGTTGAGGGCAGACGAGTGATCCATCCAGAACAAGCCAAACGCCGCACGCACCTCGTTCGCGATCGGCTTAGGGCACTCATCCGGCACTCGGATCATGGGCGGCGGTGGACTGATTGAGGTCGGCCGGCCGGTCGCGTACAGTTCGTCCCCGTACTCGCCCCCACGTGTCATGTCGTGGTTTCCGGAGACCGCACAGGACTCCCGGCATGCGGGCTTCGAACACTCCAGAAGACACACGAATCGCCCCGTCGCTGAGTCCGAATCGAAATCCGGTTCGTTCCAATAACGGCTCGTGCTCGAATCGAATACCGTCCGGAAGCTGTCCTTGACCATGTTCAGTGAGGCCGCGCCACAGCGTGGACACGTCCAGTTGGGTACGTAGCCCTCGTGGATCTCACGCATCCAGAGCTTGCGGTCGATCGGCATGACACAACCTGCGTCGTACGGGTGTGGATCGGCCGATCATTTTATTGCCATTTCGATTATTCCTTCCGAAGCACGCTATCTCAGCGGGAGGAACATTCGCCTCTGCTGAAGTGAAGTTGAGGGTGCATCAGTACTCATACTTCCTGCTTGCCGATCGCGGCGTGATGCCGGCATTACCGCTCCGCGGTACATGCCGCTGAGTTGATTTAACGGGGGCCGAGCCCCCGCCCGAATTCCGCTCCGCGGAACTTCGGGCTCCCCCCAACCGCCCCGCACCCGCCTCCCGGATTTCCGCTCCGCGGAAAATCGACTCGGCGGGCTCCCCCACGTGGTCGGCGGTCGAACCGCGTCCCTCCGCTCGCTCCCGTTTGCAAGCGGCCCGCCAGGCCCTCCGGCGGGGTACCGCCTCCGGGCAGACCCCTTGCGGGGCTGTCATGCCGCTCGCCGCACTCCCGCTCCCTCCGGGCCGCGGCCCGCCCCACCGGCTGTGTTGTCGCCTTCCGGCCGGGGGAGCGGGCCTCCTGCAATTTGCGAAAGACCCGCTCCCCCGGCCGGAAGGCTGTGGGGTTGGGGGTCGCGGATGAACTCGCGGGGCGGTGGCAATTCGCCGGCCCCCAACAACGGAGGAACCATGAACGACACGCACGACTCGGAGCACGTCACAGAAATCGTACTCTTCGTCCCCGGACTGTTCCCACTCGGACACATCGTGGCGACGCCCGGTGTGGCCGACACCCTCGACCCGGCGGACGTCGCGGGCGCGCTCGGCCGACACGCGGCCGGCGACTGGGGGGACGTGGACGAGCACGACTGGGAGGCGAACGCGAACGCCGTCGAACACGGCGGCCGCATCCTGTCCGTGTACCACGCCGACACCAACGGCGAGCGGTTCTGGGTCATCACCGAGGCGGACCGGCTGACCACCACCGTGCTGTTCCCGAGCGAGTACTAGCCACCCGGCGGCCGGCCGGGGAGCCGGCCGCCATTTCGGAGACACAACCATGCATTGGATACGCCGATGGATGTGGCCCCCGCGGGCCCGACACTGGCCGCTGGAGCACTCGTCCACCATTTTCCTCAAGCTGCAGACCCGTCATGCGGTCGGGGCACTCGTCATCGCCCATTACGTGACCAACCCGGACGAGCGGCCCGACCACGTGTTCCGGCACGACTGCCGGTTCCGCACGTACCGCCAGGGCGATTTCGAGACCACCCGGTGGGCGGTGGAGAAACTCACCCCTACCGCGGATGTGCTGTTGGAGCGGGTGCCGGACGGCCCGCCGCCCGAGCACCTGGTGGTGCTCACCGACGCGGAGGGAAACGTGCTGCTCCAGGACTACTGTTCCGCGGAGCGGGCCGCCTTGCTGATGGACGCCGTCGGGGCACCGGCGGTCGAGAGTGAACGGCGAATCGGATAGGAGGGACCCACATGTCACGCTACACGTTTACCGGGAATCGGCCCTGCTTCCGCATCGTGGTCGGGTGGGACCGGCCGCTCGAGACATATTTCGCCCAGGTGTGGGACGGCGGGGAACTCGAAACCGGCGACCTGCTCTTGTGGGCCGGGGCCGGTGTCGAACCGGTGCCCACCGTCGCAGCGCTCGCGGAGTTGCTCGCACCGTTCGGCACCCTGCCGGAGGACATCGTCGGCCAACTCCACGGAGACAAGTGCGAACGCTCCGGACGGGTCAGCCCGTTCGACCTGCTGATGAGCCGGAGATGAATGACCGGCCGCGGGCCGCCAGCCCGCGGCCTCCCGCCGCCGAACGAAAATCGGCCGCAGCGGTCGCCGAAATTCCCGATCGGTGCCCGATCAGGAGATTTCGGCGGCCGATTTTCCGGACGGCATTCCCGAGTACTGCGTACTCGGGAGATGCCTGAGGCGGGATTTCGCACCGCGTGCGCGGTACGAACATCCCGCCTTCGGTCCCGCGCGGCCTCGGGGCGAATTCGATAATGTCGTTCGGGCGATGCGTGACTGAGAGGCATCCTTCATGAGCTCGCGTCCACAAATTACAGGAGGGCAGGGTTGGGCAGGCGAAACGGTGGAAAGGGTGGAGGAAAGCCCTGTCCGCGACTGTAATCGGTGTACACTGTGTGAGGTGTGGAATCCGTAATCGCCGGAACCGGCCACTCTTACGTTATCTGAGCCGCTGACGCGGCTGCTTCGGGACCAAGAGGTCGCAGGTTCGAATCCTGTCAGCCCGACTTTCACAAACCCCGGCGAAGTAAGGACTTCGCACATCCAGCCGGGGTGCCATCCTTCAGCCGCTTGGCAGGGAACTGGCAGGAAACTCACGAACACGGTAGCGGTCACACCCGCTCCACTTTGCGAAGGTGAACCGGACAGCGTTTCGCTGGAGGTTCTCCGATGCGTCCGTCCCAGCCGTGGTACCGCACGTCGCACGACGCCTGGTACGTCGAGATCGGCGGTAGGCAGGTCAAACTCGCCCGCGGGAAAGCGAACAAACAGGCTGCAATGCTGGAATGGCACCGGCTCCAGTCCGGACAGGGCCATCCCGGCGACGTGGCCGAACCCCAAGTCGCGGTCGTCTTCGACCTGTTCCTGTCCTGGTCGAAGCGGCACCACACCCCCGAAAGCTACGAGTGGTACCGGCACTACCTCCAGTCGTTCGTCTCGTTCCGGGACGCGGGACGGCTCGTCGTCTCGAAGGTGACGGTCTCGACCGTGACGACCTGGATGGACGCGCAGAAATCCTGGACCGACTCGTCCCGTCGGGGGGCGGTGACGGCAGTGAAGCGGGCGTTCGCCTGGGCCGAGGCGGAGGGGTACACGAAACTTCACCCAGTCAAGCATCTGAAGAAGCCGGGGGCGGTTTCCCGCACCCGCGTCCTCTCGAAGGCCGAGCGGACGACCGTGCTCGCGGCCATCCGCGACGAGTCGTTCCGTCGGTTCGTTCACGCCCTCCAAGAAACCGGCTGCCGCCCGTCCGAGGTCGCCCGGCTGACCGCGGCCGATGTCGATCTCGAAGCGGGGGTGTGGACGCTCCACGCCCACAAGACCGCGAAGAAGACGGGCAAGCCGCGGGTGGTGTATCTCACCCCGGCGATGGCCGAACTGACGCGCGCACTTGCGGAACGCTACCCGACGGGGCCGCTCTTTCGCAGTGCCCGCACCGGCCGGGCGTTCTCCCGGAACGCGATCCGCATCCGGTTCATGCGGCTCCGACAGAAGTTCCCCGAACTGTCCGGGGTGACGGCGTACACCTACCGGCACTCGTTCGCCACCGACGCCCTGGAGAACGGGGTGGGCATCGCTCAGGTCGCCGAACTGCTCGGGCACTCGTCCACCGACATGGTCATGAAGCACTACTCGAAGCTGTCCCAGCGGGTGCAGCACCTGCGGGAGATGGCGAGCCGGGCGGTCGGCGGCCTTGATACCTAAATGTGGCAAGTCACACGCATGGCTAATTTCCGATACTGGGAACGCACTAAAGTCGGCGGCTAGTCGCCAGGTCGCACGGGCCGCCGGCCACTCTGCCCACCCATTCAGTCAGCGGAAATGCGGCCATGTGCCGGCAAGGACTGGGTGATATCTGTGGCGACCAGACACCCGCCTCGCTTCGGGCTGCGATAGCGATGAGATTGAATGCCAACTTGGCGGCATCGGCTTCCTCAAACCGAATCCGGTGTGCCGGACCGACGCGGACAAGTGACATGGCGTTGGCTGCGTATGTCGAGGTGACCGGAGCAGACTGGCACAGCTTTTTCACTCAGTTCAGCCTGGAGGACTCCCTCACATCCAACGACACTCTGATCGAATCCAAATGGGCCGACAGGATCCCGTCCTGTGCAACTACTTGATTCCCACTCACCTGCCGAACGGGAACTGGAGAAGCGGCAGCGCGATGATCGTATCGACAGGCCAATGAGGTCTGGATCAACTACCACCCGGCACGACAGGGTTCAGTCGGACGACCCCACGGCCCGCTTCGGCTGGACCATCATGGGCAGGTCGTCGTTCACCCCTGGCACGGCTCAGGAAAGGCCGCTCACTCGCACAGGAACTTTTCCCCCTTCTCGGCTGGCCACTCGTCGGGTAGCCGATCGCGAACGCCCAGGGCCGCCGCAGCGGTACGCATCGCGGCCGGCGATTGGGCGGCCAGAGCGAGACTGTCGTTCTCCGTGTCCATGACATGAAAGCGGGGCGGCCCGCCGCGGAGGACCAGGACTTCGGCTCCCACATGCACCTCCCGCGTCCAGCCGGACGAGATCGGATCGAAGAACGGCTTCACCCACTCGCACCGACGCCACAGGCCCGCCGCCGCCCCCCTCTCGGTCATGCGGGACAGGGTCGGGTCGTCGGGGGTACGTTTCCGCAACAGACAAAGACGGTACGGGGTGGTCAGATTCGCCCGGACCAGCAGCAGGGTCGCTGCCATTTTGGAAACCGAGTCGAATTCCGCGCGACCCGGCGGGTACTCCGGGTGGGTGAACACAGGCGGGTCGGCGGCGGTGAGGTCGCCCGCCCGGATCACATAGTGATACCAAACCATCCCACCGTACACGACGTGGAACACGACGGGGGCGTCCGGTCCGTCGCCGGTCCGATAGTACGACGCCGGCGCCCACACCTCTGGCCCCGGCCGGTCGTAGCGGTCCTCCTCGCGTTCGTCCCACAGGTCGAACCGTCGGCCGGCGAGCAGTTGCCACTCACGAAGCGCGGCCGGCAGTGGGCCTCCGAGACGCCGTTCGGCCGCATCCAGCTCAACGGCCGTCGTGCCGCTCGCCGGCCCGAGCGGTTCGCGGTGCCACGAGGCGACGAACTCCGCGACCTGCCGCCACACCGAGTCCCGGTCGGGCGGCCACTCGACAAGAGGGTCAAGTACCGACATGGCGTCCACTCCTGCTCGGGCTCCAGCTCTCCGAATGTAGCCGTCAATTTTGTGACTCGATCCGCGCCCGCTGACGTGAGTCGCTACTCGTACCATCACCGCTGCCCCGGCGTGCGGGGCGGGGCGTGGAGCACCCGCCGGTTGCGGACGCCCGCCGTCGGATCGATGCCGAGGGCGGCCGCGACTCGGTACAGGCCGGTCCACCCGTCCGACAGTTCCGGGGTTGCGGCTTCGCCCGGTAACGGTTCGCCGACGGACTTGAGGATTCGGTCCGGTTTGCCCGACTCGGCGTCGGCCGTGTACTGGCGGACCAGTTGCCCGTCCCGGTAGTAGCGGAATTCGAACGTGCCCCAGCAGTCGGCCGTGAACGCGACGAACACCTCGCCGACGGCAGCGGCGAGGGCGGGCACACACTCGTGCGTCTCGACCCGGTTCCACAAGGAGTACGACAGGCCGTCGGCGACGACGGTCCAGTCCCCCACCTCGGCCACCGTGACCGCCGGGACCGCGTACTCCCGACACAAGCCGAACTCGGCCGGCAGCCAGCCGGTCAGCCCGAGGCGGGCGAGCAGGTCGGCGTCGGCCACCGCCCCAACCGGCCGCAGACAAATGGCGTGGCCGCTGTGGTGCTGGGGAATGAACATCGCATTGCTCCACGAGGATGGGGCCGGACGCCGGTCGGTGTCGTGGGTGTCATCCGCCCGACGGTGACCGGCAGCCCCGCCAGACCGCCCCGAACCGGGCGGTCAAGGCCGCCACCGCCTCGTCCGCCGGCTGCGACGGCGGCGGCTCCCGCCCGGGCAGGTGGTGTCCGGACCACACGTCCAGCCCCAGGTAGGTAAGCCGTGTCAGGTGCGGGCTGGCGGCCACCGCCCGCGCCCCGGCCGCGCCGATCCGGTTGCCCCGCAACTCCAGGTGCGTCAACCCCGCCAGGTGCGGGCTGGCGGCCAGCGCCGCCGCCCCGGCGTCGGCGAAGTCGGCCGTCATCAGCAGCAGCCGGGTCAGCCCGGCCGCCGCCGGGGCTTCGGCCAGCGCCCGCGCCCCGGAGTCCTCGATCGAGTTGCCGGTAGTGCAGTCGAACCCTTGCAATTCCAGGGTGTGCAGCCGACCGAGCAGCGGTGACGCCGCCAGCGCCCGCATGCCGGCCGGCCCGACGCCAGTGTCGCCGAGGATCAGGGTGTGCAGCCGGTTGAGGTGGGGCGACGTCACCAACGCCTCCAGACCCGCGTCGCGGAAGGCCGTCTCGTCCCCCCAGCCGTCCACGCCGAAGTCGAGCACCGTCAGTACGGACAGCACCGGCGAGGCGGCCAGCCGCTCCACGTCGGCCGCCGTCAGGCTGAGCAGGGTCAGCCCGTCCACCCAGTCCCAGGCGTCCGCGTCGGCGGCTAGGCGGTCGAGCCAGCCCAGCCCCTTCACCCACGGTCGCAGCAACCCGCGGACGAAGCAGTGGTCCAGATGTCTGGGGTCGGGCACCCACTCGGCCCAGGGACCGAGCCAGGCGTTGCGGTGGGTGGCGAGCAGGGCGGCCACCTCGCCCTCGAGCTGCTTGTACCGTGGGGTGGCGGTCAGCAGCCGGTAATCACCCAGGCGGTCGGCCAACTCGGCCATCTCGACCTGGAGCCGGATCAGTCGGCCGCGATCCCGGTCGGCGACCTCCCGTCCGTGAGCGTCCAGCCAGTCGGCGAGGGCCAACCGGGCGGCGGTGCCGGTCTCGGCCTTGGCCGCTTCCAGCAGGTGTTTGGGGGTGGGGGTCGCAGGCGTCATGTTCGACCTCTCGGGGGACAGACCGGGGTGCCGAGGGCAGTCGTTCGCAAGGCGGCAGGGCCGCCGCGATCATGGCATCGACCTCGGCCGTCGGCCGCAGGCAGTCTTCGCTCCGGCCGTGGTCGTGGGGCCGGTGTCCGGCTTCCACGACTACGGCCAGTCGATGAACGGGCAGCGCCGTCCGCTCCGGTTGGAGTTGAACCAACTCGACGCAGGTAGCGGTCCACCACAAGGTCCCAGCCGTCACCCGAGAACACGTCCCGTGGATGAGGGTGATCGCGCGTCGGTCATGCAGAGTTCCTCTGGTTCACCAGAGTCGCCACCACGGCCGGCAGACCGGCCCCGGCCCCTCGTCCGGCACCCACGCTGGTTCGTCCGGCACCTTCTCGCCCTTTCCCCTGATGCAGCGGAACAGCCCACCACAACCGGGGTGTGGGATGGCTTGTTCCATCCCAAGACTGCCACGCACGTCAACCGTTCGGGCGACGACGAAGCGGGGCGACCCGCAGGTGAAGCACTTCTCCCGCGACCGCCGCCTTCGCCGCCACGCGATCTGTGCGGTCAGCCAAGGGTCTGCCGTGAGCAGCGGTTGCCCTCCGCCCCTGCCACCTCTCAACGGGCTCCCATTACTGGACTTCCCGCCGTGGAGGATGCGGACACGATCTTTCAGGTCCTGAAGGCGATCGATCAACTCGGCGGCCCGCAGGTCACCACACGTCCGACACCACACCCGCTGGTCCCGGCAGGTGATGCCGTATCCGCGTCCGTCGCCATAGGTCCGCGGGTCACCCGTCCGCACCGACCGCTCGATGCCGCAGCGGTCGCACCGCCAGTAGGAAATCGTCGCCATCACCTCCTCCGAATCGAGCAGATGATCGTGATCCTTCGTTATTGCGGTGGTGGGGCGTTCCTCGTCGGCTGTGCCTCGACCGATCCCCATCGGATCCCGTCCACCACCCAGCAGCCGCGGGCGTGTAGGCCCGGCTCGCGGCAGTGTGCCAGAACCCGTTCGTCCTCGCATCCGGCTTCTTCCAGGGCGTCGGCCAGGATGGGCAGCCGGTCGAACGCCCGCTCGTGGTAAATGCCTTCGGCCAGCGCGGCCACCGTTTCGGTCCGCCACCGCGGGGCGAACAGGACCGGCCGGAACGGGTCGCCCAGGATGTCCCGGAGCAGGTCGCAGCCGGCCTGACAGCGTTCCGGGAACAACCCCTGGATGAGCATCTGGGACCCAACGTCAGGGTCCATGTGGGCGAACTGGAACAGGCTCCGGGCGGAGGACGGCGAGTAGTCGTTCAGAAACATCTCGGATCCGACCAGGCAGGTACGGCCGATCACCGGTGCGGTCGCTTGACGGTCGGCGGCGGTCGGCACTCCGTCGGCGAACCGCTCGATCACCCGTGCCACTTGCCGGAACTCGTCCGGTGACCCGTTCGGCCGGCCGTCTGCCAGGTAGTGCTCGACCAAGGCGGCAAGGAGCAGTTGCGTCTGTCGCTCACCAAAGTGCGTACCGAACGGGAGTAGGAGTATCTGCCGCGGCAGTGGTGGCGGGTGAGGCGGGAGCAGGCCGAGCCGCCGGGCGAAGGCAGCGATCCGCCACTCCGGCGGACCGATTAACTGCGGCATCGGAGCCGGTCGCGGGAAGCACCCCCGCACCAGCCGCCGGAACTCGGCGGTGCCTTGCCAGATCGCTTCAGTGAGCGGCTCGCCCGCCGGCCAGTGGGTCGCTGCCGGGCCGACGTGTCCGGCCCACCAGCGGGAACCGGGTGGGCCGGATTCGGTGTACTCACTCACCCCGCCGAACCGGGCACAGGCCGTCACCCGGAACGTGAACCCGCCGGCCGTACCGTCGAGCCGAACCAGTTGCTTGTCGAGCGCCTCGCTCACCTCGACTGTCAGCCGGTTGATCAGGTGCATGTCGTACAGGTACAACTTCGGCCACTGGTTGCCGGGCGCCTCGTCCCGGCCGTCCGTCGGGCCGTACACCCACCGTGCGGGGACGCCTCGGTTTTCGTTCGCCCCGTTCAGCACGACAGCCAGGCTCGGGCCAATCGGATACTCGGCCGACTCCGGTCCGAACCCGGGCGACTCGGCGTCGGTATCGACGGTCAAAGCCAGAGCCGTCCCGTCCGGGTGGCGCACGAACGTGACCACCGCGTCCCGCACCCGGTACACCCGCTCGGTGTCCCCGTGGCGGAGGGTGAACCGACCGCCGACCTTGTACCACTCGCTCATCGTCGGCTCTTTCAGAGTTTCAGTGCGGACCGACTTCGGTTCTCAGTGTCGTCACGGCGGCGTCCAACCACCGCTGGACCGTCCGCACGCTCACCCCGAACAGGCGGGCGATCTCGGCCTGCGTCCAGTCGTGGTAGTATGTCAACCCAATCGCCTCCCGCTGCTCGGCCGGCAGGCGGGCGACGGCCTCGTGGAAGGCGGTCAGGTGGTCCAACCCGTCGGCCGCCGGGGCCACCGCCGGGTGCTCGTCCGCCCCGTCCCCGGAGGGGGCCGACGCCAGGTGGGTTCCGGCCCCGAGCGGCCCGAAGTGGTGCCGCGTCAGGTCGATCAGTTCGCGGCGGATGAGTTCGTTGGTCAGGGCGTAGAACTGGCGGGTGGACGCCGGGCGGACGTCCCGCATGGCCCGGAGCAGGCGGAGGGCCGTGTTCTGTGCCACGTCCTCCACTTCGACGAACCGGCCGACCCGCGAGAAGCGGGCGAACATCGCCCGCACCCGTCGCTCGACCGCGGTCAAGATCTTGCGGAACACCGGTTCGGCGGCGGCCGGCCGGCCGGCTTGAAGTTCCAGTGCCCAGAACGTGAGATCGTTGGTGTTCAGGGACGGTTCGTCGTCCATCGCCGTCTCCGCGGGGAACGGGAAGTTTACCCGATCCCCGAGTGTCGCGGTAGCCGTGACCGCGGTCACCCGACCCACACGACGCCTGGGGGGAGCGGCTGTGGGTTGATGGCGACCGCCCCACCGGGCGGCAGGGGTTGCGGGTTGATCGCGCCGGCCCGGCCCGGGGGGAGCGGCTGCGGGTTGATGCTCACCTGGACGACCGGCGAGTTGAACGCGGGCAGGGCCCGCCCGAGCCCGCCGGCCGGGCAGTCCCGCCCTTCCAGGGTGCCGACGGACAGGCGAACGGCCGGCCGGGCGGCGGGGGTGGACCGGGTTCCCAACAGGGCGGCGAAGAAGCGGACCATGACTCGTCTCCGATTCGTAGGATGGGGGTGAGACCGACGCACACCCCTCTCAGCGTGAGCCGGGATCGAAAGGCGACACGCGGCGACGACTTTTTTCGACACCAGACGGGAGCCACCCGATGACCGAAGCCCGCCTCGCCGACCGGGTGGCCGTGTGGACACCCCGGCCCGAAGTCGGAGACGGGTTCCCCTTCTGCTCGGCCCTGCTGAGCGGCTACCTGGCGGCCGACCCGGCGGAGCGGGCGGCCCTCCGGAACGCTGTCCGCCGGAACCGGGCGTTGTGGAACACGACCGGACCGGACGCCCTGACCAGCTACCTCGCGCACCTCGACGCGAACGGCACCGCGGTCGAATCCCTCCGCGCCGCGCTAACGGCCTGCTCGCTGACCGGCGGGTACGGGGACTGGCGGGACACGGTCGCATGGCTCACCCGCCTGTGGCACCGGGCCGTCCGCCGCGGGATCGACCCGGCCCCGCACTTCGACCAGATCGGCGACACGGCGGACGACGGGAACGTTCACGGGGCGTCCGGCCGGTCCACCCGCGGCCTGTTCCGCAACGCGTTGGCGAACGCCGCGTCCGGCCGCGATGACGGGATCGGCCCGGTGCCCCCGCCGCCACCACCCACACCCCCGTGCCCGGCGTGCGGGAAGCCGCTGCGGACCGCCCGCGCCCGCCAGTGTTTCGAATGCGGGGCCGACTGGCACGTCGGGCAGGAGGACACGACACGACCGCGGGCGACAGACGATGCGGACGCCACTCGCGACCGGACCAACACCCGCCTGGAACCGGAGCCGGTCTCGACCGGCGACAACCGGCCGACCGACGAACCGGCCGCGGTGCCCGAGTTCACCCCGGGCGATCGTTACCGGTTCGGGGACGAGTTGGCCCGCGGTGGGATGGGGGTGGTGTACCGGGCGACGGACACGTCGTTCGACCGGGAGGTGGCGATCAAGGTGGTCGGGCCGGGTCAGGCGAACACGGACGCGGCCCGGCGGTTCGTCGAAGAAGCCCGCATCACCGGCCAACTTCAGCACCCCGGCATCCCGCCCGTTCACGACCTGGGCACGTTACCCGACGGCCGCCCGTTCCTGGCCATGAAGCTGATCAAGGGGCACACCTTCGCCGTTCACATCCGGTCTATCCGGACGGAAGCCGGTCGGGACGGGCCAGAGGATCTGGAACGGCTGACCCGCATCTTCGAGCAGGTGTGTCTGGCCGTGGCGTTCGCCCACAGCCGGCGGGTGATCCACCGCGACCTGAAGCCGCAGAACGTGATGGTCGGGGCGTTCGGCGAGGTGCAGGTGATGGACTGGGGGCTGGCGAAGGAGTTCACCCCCTCGCCGTCGCCGGCCCCGCCGGGGGCACTCCCGGCACCTCCGGACGAGGAACTGGGAGGCGACCCGGACGAGCGGACGGTGGCCGGTCGGGTGATGGGCACCCCGTCGTACATGCCGCCCGAGCAGGCCCGCGGGGAGGTCGACCGGATGGACGAGCGGGCGGACGTGTTCGCCCTCGGCGGCATCCTGCTCACCCTCCTGACCGGCCGACCGCCGTACACCGGGAAGACGAGCCTGGAGGTGTGGAACAAGGCGGCGGCCGGCGACCTGAGCGAGGCGTTGTCGCGGCTGGAGCGGGTGACCGGGGCCGGCCGTCTGCCGGTGCTGGCGAAGAAGTGTCTGAGTCTGGACCCGGCCGGTCGCCCGGCCCACGCCGGGGAGGTGGCGGCGGCGGCCCACTCGGCACGCGAGTGGGCCGAGCGGGTGCAGCGGGGGGACGAGTTGCCCCGGGCGACGAGCGAGGCGGAGCATGCCTCCCGCCGGGCCGAGCGGCAGTCCCGCGGGGCGGTCGTCATCGGGGTCATCGGGTTCGCCCTGGGGTTGGCCATCGCTGCCGCCATGTGGGCGTATGTGGCGGCGCGAGACGCCAGCACCCCCGAATGGGCGGCCGCCCGGGCGGAGGGGCGGAAGGCGGCGGCCAAGGAGCAGTTCGAAGAGGTGACCGACGCGGTCGCCCACGGCCTGGAAGCGAACCGGTTCGCCCGCGGGTGGGACGGCCAGTACCGACAGCGAATGATCGGCCGGGTGACCCGCCTGGTCGATGACTTGGACCCGGGCGACAAGGTGCGGGCGCACCTCGTCCTGACCGCCATCCACGACGCGGCTCAAGAGAAGGAGTCGGCCGACCGCGACTGGTACGACGCCCGGGGGGTGCAAGCGCAAGTCACACCCGACCACCCCGAGTGGGAACTGTCCGTCACCGCCGTCACCTGGGCGGGCGGACGGAAGCCGTTCGGGGACCTGGAACGCAGGGTTCTCACGCGGGCGGCGCAGGTGCTCAAGCGACACCCCCCACGAGACCTGTCCGAGGACTTGATCAAGCGGACCGCAGGTGCGAAGGAGCAGGTGGAGCAATACGGGATCAAGGTGCGATGACCGCTCCCGCGCTATTCGCGCATGTGCATTGTGGAACCCATTCGACTCTCGCCTCAGAACTCCGACGAGTGATGACCCATCGACTCGGAAATCGGCTAGCAGGGTGCTGAAAAAGTAGTCCTGTGCCCCCGCTCCCCCCGTTGTTGCGGCGGTGGCAGGTTCGGGACCGCTCTCTTCCGGGTGGCTCGGGGCGCCTACTGACCCTCACCCCGTCGGGATCAGCCGCCGCATTCGCACCAGGTTGTAAGCCGCGGCTGCCACCTCGACCATCTGCCGCAGTTTCCACCGCCCGACCCACCGACTGCGAGCGAGGCCGGCCACCGTCTTGATCCAGCCGATGCCCTCCTCGATCTTCTTGCGGCACCGCTGACTCAGCGAGTACCCGTCCGTGCCCAGGCGGGCCTGCATCCGCCGTCGGGCCCGGATGTCCGGCACCTGGTCCTTCTGCGGCACCGTCCTCGGGTCCCGCGGCGGTTTCACGATCGGCACGTGCGGGGTGACCTTCCGCCGCTCCAGCTTGCGGAAGAACTGGCCCGCGTCGTACCCCTTGTCCGCCCCGAGCGTCGTCGGCTGCAGTCGGTGCCGACGTTTGGCCCGCGTCAGCAGGTCCAGCGCCGCCTGCCGCTCGGCCGTCCCGTTCGCCTCCGACACCGCCACCCCCACAATCAGCCCGTGCCGGTTCTCCGCCAGCAGGTGGCCCATGTGCGCCAGCTTCGCCTCCTGGCCGACGCCCTTGCGGTACAGCCGGGCTTCCGGGTCGGTGCGGCTGGCGTGCGTGTCGTTCGACCGCTTCTGCCCGCGGAAGTCGACCTCCGGGTTCCGCGGCTGGAACCCGTTCCCGTCCTCGCGGTCGTCCGGCTCGCCCTTCGGGCGGAAGCTCTTGGCGGCGGCGAAGCTCTCGATCAGGGTGCCGTCGACCGAGAAGTGCTCGCTGCACAGGCCACGAGCGACCGCCCGGCCCACCACCGCGTCGAAGAACGCTTGGGTGAGGCGGTGCTCCTCCAGGCGGTCGCGGTTCTTGCAGAAGGTGGTGGGGTCGAACGCCTCGTCGCTCGGCTGCAGGTCGAGGAACCAGCGGAACAGCAGGTCGGTGTCGATCCGCTCGCACAACTGCCGCTCGCTGCGGATCGAGTACAGGGCCATCAGCAGGAGGGCCTTGAGCAGCCGCTCCGGGGGCACGCTCGGCCGCCCGATGCGGCGGTACGCGGCGGTGAACTGGGTGTCCATCGTCGCCAGGATGGCATCCACCCGCCGCTTGACGTCCCGCAGCGGGTGGTCGGGCCGGATGCGGTCCTCGACCGAGAACACGTGGAACAGGGGCGGCTGCTCGTCCACTCGACCACGCATGGGCACTCTCCGTGACTTCGGAGAGTGTAGCGCCCAACGCTACCCACGACGGCGTTTTTCAGCACCCTGCTAGAGCCTGTTATGAACCGTCGGCGAGGGTGGCGAGTCGTTGGAGCAGGAGGATCACGGCCGCCACCCAGTGCCAGCCGGCGAGCGTCTCGGCCAACCGCTCGTAGTCGCGGGCCAGTCGACGGAACCGCCCCAGCCAGGCGTACGTCCGCTCCACCACCCACCGCTTGGGCAGCAGCACGAACCCCTTCTTCGCTCCCTCCGTTTTCGCCTCGGCGGGCTTCACCACCACCAGCTCGACCCCGTGGTTGCCCGCGTCCGCCGCCGGTTGATCCCCGGTGTACCCCTGGTCGCCGAACGCCACCCGAACGCTCTGCCCAGTCGCCTCCTGCACCTCCTCGCACAGGTCGCACACCTGCACCCGCTCCTGCTCACTCGCCGCTCTGGCCTACATTCGCACCTGTACACCGTCGAGCAGGAGGGAGCCGTTGGTCTTACTTCGCGGCGGGTCGGACGACTCGGCCGACATGGTCCCTCCCTTTGTTGCTGTTACTTCTCGTCGGCGGTGCTCGGCCCTCGGCCGCGGCGTGCGTCGCCGTCCTCACTTCTCGGCGACGGTCCACACCCAGTCGGCCTCGGCGACCACCAACTGCGGGCGGCCGGAGAACGTCCCCACCTTGCCCCGGGCGACGACCGTCTTGCCCGTCATGTCCGCCGGCTGCTCGGTCAGGCCGAGTTGCTTCAGCCGTTCCGGCGTGGGGTCGCGGACGGCGATCGTGAAGTTCTCCGGCTGGCGGTAGTCGTCGTGGGTGTTCAAGAAGTACCACTTGTCGTCGCGGGACTTCCCCGACCCCCGAACGGTCAAGCGGACCGACACCGTCTCATTCATGCGTTTCACCGCCGCCTCCGGCGTGAGTACGTCTTTCGGCAATTCCGGCGGGTTCGCCGCGGTGAACTTGGCCATCTCCTTCGCGCGGTCGAAGTTGGCCCAGAATTCGGCCGCCGTCAAGTCCGGGCGGTACCCGTTGTTCTTGTCCTCTTCGTACCCGACGCGGACCAAGTTCGGAAGTTTCCGGAGTAGCTCGACGTTTTTGGCCTGAGGAGGCAAGGTCAGATCCGTCAGCGTCGTGATCTCCTTGAGGGCTGAGACGTCCTCTAGCCGCTTGCACCCGGTGAGCCGCAGGATGACCAGCGGCATTCCGCGGAGGACGGAGAGGTCGGCCACCTCGGTCGACGACAGGTTGAGGTGCTCCAACCGCATCCCGGCGAGGGGGCTGAGGTCGGTGACGCGGGTGCCGAACAGCCAGAGGGTTCGTAGCGGCATGCCCTGGAGCGGCCGCAAGTCCGCTACGCGGGTCCGGCCCAGGTGAAGGCTGCGGAGCGGTTGCCCACGCAAGATCGACAAGTCCTCGATCGGCTGGTTTTCGAAGTCCCACCCGCCGGAGATCTTCCTCGGCCGCAGCCCCGACTGATCGATCGCCTTGGTGTAGCGGATCTGGTCGTAGTCCTGCCAGAACTCGTCGGCCGTCTGGTCCGGCCGGTAGTTGTTGGCGGGGTCCTCGTGCCAGCCGACCCGCTTCAGGTTCGGCAGGGCCTGGAGGACCTCGCACCCCGTCGCGTTCGTCGGCAGTGTCAGTTCCCGAAGGGTGATGCAGTCCTTCAGGGGGCTGACGTCCCGGACCCCGTCGCAGTCGTTCAGCCGCAGGCCGGTCAGCGGCAGGCCCCGCAGCGGCGAGAGGTCGGCGACCTTGGTCCGGATCAGGTTCAGGTACTCGAGCCGCAACCCCGCGAGCGGCCGCAGGTCGGTCACCGGGGTGTTGAACAGGTGCAACTTCTTGAGCGGCGTGCCCTGGAGTGGGGTGAGGTCTTTTACGAGTGTGTCGGCCAGCCACAGTTCGCCGACCGGCATCCCCTGGAGGACGGTCAGGTCGGCGAATTCGGATCGGCTAAAGTCCAGGTCCAACGTGCCGTCCGGCAACAACTCGACCCGCCGCGGCTTGGCTCCGGCCTGGGCCAGGCGGGCCAGGTACGTTCGCACCCGATCGTAGTCCTTCCAGAACGCTTCCGCCGACCCGGTCGTCGTGTGATCGAGGCTCGCGTCCGTCCCGAGTTGCTTGAGCCGGGGGTGCGTCCGGAGCGCTTCGATCGCGGCCAGCTCTTGGCCGGGCAACTGGCGGAAGTTGGCCGGCAAGACGAGCAGTTCGAGCGTTCGGATCTCGGACAGGGCGGCGTAGTTGCGGGCCGACGGGCAGTTCCAGAGCATCAGTTCGCGGAGCGGCGACCCGCGGAACACGCCGAGGTCGGTGAGCCGGCAGCCGGGCAGGTTGCAGACTTCGAGGGGCAGTCCATTCAGCGGCGAGAAGTCGGACACGGGGGCCGCGCCCATGTCGAGGAACTTGAGCGGCATGCCGGCCAGCGGCGACAAGCTGGTCACCCGGGTGCCCATGATGTGCAGCTGTTCGAGCGGCGCCCCGCGGAGCGGGGCGAGGTCGCGGACGGGGCAGTTGGTCAGCTCGACGTGCTTCAGCGGGACGCCGGCGAGCGGCCGCAGGTCGGCCACGGGGGTGGACTTCAGGTCGAGCTTTTCGAGCGTCCGCAACTGCCCCAGGGGGGCGAGGTCGGTGACCCGAGTGCCGGACAGGCTGAGGTCCTTCAGCGGCATTCCGCGGAGGGCGTCGATGCGCGTCAGATCGTTCGCGCCCGTCAGATCGAGTACGGCCAGCGGGGCACCCTCCAACGGGGTCAGGTCCACAATCTTCGTGCCGCCGAGGTCGAGGGCCAACAGGCCGTCGTCCCGGACCGTTAGTCGACGGGCCAGCGGCCGGTCGGCGGTCACCGGCAGCTCTTTGAACCGGTCCTGCCAGTACGCCAGCGCGATCTGCCGCTCCGCCCCGAGCAGCCGGGACACTGGCATTAGCTCGGCGGCGGGCCGACCGTCCTTCTGCATGGCCGCGAGCAGCCGACTCAGGTTCTCGCGGCTCAACTGCCCGTTATCGGATCGGGGGGCCGACCGCAACTCCTCGCACAGGGCGACTTTGGCCTCGATCCGCGGGTCGCCGGGCCGCAGGCGGAGTGCCCCCCGGTACGCGTCGGCCGCCTCGGCGAACCGGAACTGGCACCGCAGCAGGTCGGCCTTGGCCAGCGGGTACGCCGGCTCGTCCGGGCACAGGGTGGCGGCGTAGTCGAGCTTTTCGACCGCCTCGTCGAACCGCTCCCGGGCGGCCAGCGCGCGGGCCTGTTCGGCGAACGCCGGGGCCGTGTTGCGGAGTTCGTCGAGGGCGGCGATGGCCTTGGCCGCCTCCTTGGCCGCGCGGTTCGCCTGCCAGACGCTGACGCCCAGCCCGACGCAGAGGGACGCCGCCACCAGTAGCGACGCGACGACTTGCCCCCTGTGCCGGCGGACGAACTTCCGCACCCGGTAGCCGGTGCTCGGCGGCACGGCCTGGACCGGCTCGCCGGCCAGGTACCGTTGCACGTCGGCCGCGAACCCGTTGGCCGTGTCGTACCGGCGGGTGCGGTCCTTCTCCAGGGCTTTCATCACGATCCAGTCGAGTTCGTTCCGCAACAGCCCCGTCAGCTTCCTCGGGTCGGTGCCGCGGTTGACCGACAGCGACGGCAGGGCGTCCGCGGTAGACAATTTGACGCTCGGCCGGGGCGGCTCCTCTTCCCGCACGACGCGGAGGACTTCCAGCAGCCCCTTCTTCTCCAGTTCTTTCCGGGAGAACGGCGGACTGCCGACGAGCAGTTCGTACAGGAGGACGCCGAGGGCGTACACGTCGCTGCGGGTGTCGATGTCCAGGTTGTTGAACGTCGCCTGCTCCGGCGACATGTACGACGGCGTGCCGACCACGGCCCCGAACCCGGTGTCCAGGGTCGCCTCGGTCAGCGTGCCGCCGGTCGCCTTCGCCACCCCGAAGTCGATCACCTTCACCACCGGGCGGTCGTCGTACAGGGCGACGAGCACGTTCGACGGCTTGAGGTCCCGGTGGATGATCCCCTTCTGGTGGGCGTGCTGGATCGCGTGGCACGCCTGCACGAACAGTTCCAGCCGCGATTGCGGCGTCAACCGGTGCGCGTCGCAGTAGTCGGTGATCGGCACGCCCTTGACCAACTCCATGACGAAGAACGGCCGCTGGTCGTGCAGGCCGCCGTCGAGCACCTTGGCGATGTTCGGGTGGTCCATCAGCGCCAGGGCCTGCCGCTCCGCCTCGAACCGGGCGAGCACGTGCCGCGAGTCCATGCCGGCCTTGATGAGCTTGAGCGCGACGAACCGCTTCACGGGTTCGGTCTGCTTCGCCCGCCACACGCTGCCCATGCCGCCCTCGCCGATGGGTTCGACGAGCGTGTACTTGCGGGCGATGACGGCGTCCGCGTGCACGTCCTTGCCGGGGAAGTCGGCCGTCGGGACAGCGTCCGGGTCGGCGAACGTGGCGGTCCGCTGGTCGGCGTCGAGGAAGCCCCCGACGTGGGGCTGGGCCGCGAGCAACCGCTCCACGCGTGCCCGCACGTCGGCATCGGGGCCGCACGCGGCGGCGAGGAACGCCTGGCGCTCGGCCGGGGGCTTCCCCAGTGCGGCGAAGTAGAGTGATTCGAGGGCGTTCATGTCGGTCATAGTGGCCTCCCGAAATGGGGTCCGACTCCCCCAATGCGACGGACATTTCGGAAACCCCTCAACCCGCCGGCGGATTTTCGCCCGCGTCGTTGAGCTCGGCGTACAGCCAGGTGCGGGCGAACGCCCAGTGCCGCTCGGCGGTGGCGACGGAGACGCCCAGGGCCGCCGCCGCCTCGGGCACGGTGAGGCCGGCGAAGAACCGGAGTTTCACCACGTCCGCCTTGACCGGGTCGCGCTCGGCGAGTCGGTCAAGGGCGTCGTCCAGGGCGAGCAGGTCGTCGGGCGGCGCCGCCGCCGGAAGGCCGTCGAGTTCGACTCGCCGCCGGCCGCCGCCGTGACGCACCCGCCCCTTGCGGCGGGCGGCTTCCACGAGGATGCGCCGCATCGCTTCGGCGGCGGCGGCAAAGAAGTGCCCGCGGCCGTCGAACCGCTGGTCTCCCACGAGCCGCAGGTACGCCTCGTGGACCAGGGCGGTGGCGTCCAGGGTGTGGCCGGGGGATTCGGCCGCCATCCGGGCGGCGGCGAGGTTCCGCAACTCGTCGTACACAAACGGGAGCAGGGCGAAGGCGGCCTGACGGTCACCGGCCGCCGCCGCATCCAAAAGGCGGGTCACGTCGGACATGCCGACCGAGTGTACCGGCTACCGGCGGCACTCGCAGCGGAAAAACGAGGGTGAGCGGTTCGGTGCCATCGGTCGTGAGCCGCATGCAACCAGCCCCAAAAGCGTCATTTCACCGGACGGCTACTTTCAACTGACCCGCAAGTGCTGAAACTCGTGTTCGACCGCTGGCTTCACCCGGGTCGCTTCGAGGTAGCTCTGCACGTCGGCCTCTTCCAGCCGGATGGTGCCACGGCCGGTCCCGAGGCGAACGGCCGGCAGGCGGCCGGTGGCGATCAGGGCGTAGACGAGGGACGGGGAGACGGTCAGGATCTCGGCCGCCCGCTTGACGGTGATCAGCACGACTTACCTCCTGGCTCTCCGTTTCGCATATCGGTCCGGGTGGCCCTGTCCGTGTGATCCGGTCCCAGCCCCGTAGTAAACGGCGTAGGATGAATTCCCCGTCTGCTCCTACACACCTTGCTACACTTCGGGCCGGTCGAATCGCTAGTTTTCCAGCCCCGCGGGAGTGGCCGTCACGGCGGGTCGGCACCCGGAAGACGGTCACGCCGGGTGCGGATGCGGGGTCGGTGTCACAGCGGTTCGTCTACGACGTGGCACGCCTCGTCACACACGCACACGGCCCGAGCGTCCGACCCCGCATCGCGAAAGTGGTCGTACGCGTCGAGTGCCGCCCGAACCACTTGAGCACAGGCGCTCAGGGCGAGTTCGCGCTCGTCGGCGATGAGGCAGCCGGGGAAGAGTTCCGCCACCGCGTGCGCGGCGGCGACCGCCGTGTCGTGTTTGAGTTGGTCGTTCATGGCCTGGTTCCTGAAGGCGAGAGATCGCTGGGGGTCGGCCGTTCGCAACCCGACTGGTGCCGAAACGGGTGAGCCGGCGTCGACCGGAAACGGAGGTCCGGAAGCCAGACGGCTTCCGGACCGGGTACTACGTGCTACTGGTTGGTCGGTGCGGGCGCGAGCCTGAGCGGGCCGTGACGCCTGACCTCGGGTGGGACGTGCCTGATCGGTCGGCCCGTGAACTCGCTCAGCAGGTCGTAGAGGGTTTGCATCCTCGCGACCGTGGCCGGGTCGAGTCCGCCGGCGATTGCGTAGTAGCCCGCAATCGCCCGGAGCACGCAGGCCAGGCGGGGCACATCGTGAGCGGTGAACCGCCTCATCCTTTCTGGCCCATCCGGCCCGATCCGGTCGAGGGTGAAGCTGATCCCATCAACGCCGGATAGTCGACAGTCCCGTTGGAAATCGATGATAATCCGGCCTTCTTGGGAGCCTGACCCGCGCCCCTTCCCGTCCTCGCGATCGAATGTCGTTGTCTGCATGGTGTTTCTCCTGTTCGGCCCGGGTGAAACTGCGGCCGAGGGGTCGGCCGCACCCGGGTGTTACTCTCCCCCTCGCTCGCGGCGGCATGCCGCCAGCGAATGGGAGAGGGTGAACGGAGACCCGAACACCTCCTTTGCGGGTCCGGGGGTGGGGGTTGGAATGGGGTCGGCCATCGCCAGCCCGCGAACTTTGGACAGCAGGTTCCGCGTCCGGCGGCCGGGAAACGGGGGGCCGGAAAGCCTGACGGTTTCCGGCCCCGGGACTACGGGTTACTGCGGGGTCGAGTGGGCTTGGAGCCGCAAGAAGAACTCCCGGTCGTCGGCTTCCATCCGCTCGAGCGCGTACTCCATGAACTCGGCCAGGATGTTGTGCAGGCAGTGCAACCCCTTCGCCGTGAACGCGTCGACGCCGTCGTGTTCGGCGAACTGCCCGCAGAGTGTCTGCCAGACGCACAGCAACCGGGGCAGGTCTGCGGGTTCGAACTCCGGCGATCGTTCGAGTCCGCCCCGACCGTCGGGGAAGAAACGGGACAGGTTGAACCGGGGCGCGGGCCGCCCGATCTCCTCCGTCCGCAGGTCGATCTCGATCACGATCGTGCGCTCCGTGGCCTGGACGCCGTTCCCACTCTCTGCGTTTGGTGTTATGTGTTTCATCACGTTTCTCGGTTCGGCCCGGGTGCGCATGCAGGCCGAGGGGTGGCCGCATCCGGGTCGTTCATCTCCCCCTCGCTCACGGCCGAAGCCGTCAGCGAACGGGAGGGCGGGAGTCCGAGAAGGAGAACGCCTCCTTTCCAGGAAGGGGGGTGGGAACAGGGGGAGGCGGCACTGCCTCCCCGAACCGTGATCAACCAGCCTCGCGGCTAAGGGACGACTCAGTCTCGGTCAGGAGTCTGAGTCACCAGTCTCGTCGTTACGCCTCAACCGGTTGCTGGGCTTTGCCCAAGGCGTAGGTGCGGAACTCGGACAGGACGGTGTTGAACGTGTCGAGTTCCTGCCTCGCCGCTTCCGGCGTGCTCTTGTCGAGCAGGTACCACTCGCACAGCGACTGGCAGAGGCCGACGAGCGATGTCACGTCCGTCACGTCGAAGTTGTTCACCGCGGTGAGCCCTTCGCCCCGCACCTGCGCGTACTTGTGCAGGCTGAAGCTGACGCACCGTTTGCCGTTCGGGTCGTTCCGCTGCCACATCCGCGCCACCAGCTCGTCGAATTCGACGACGTCGTGCGGCTTGCGCCTCGCCCGCACCGGGTCCGGCTTCTTCTTGAACACGCTGAACATACGCGCTCCTCCTTCGTGCCCGACCGCCCATGCTGGCCGAGGGGTGGCGGCGGTCGGGGGTTTTCGTTCGCCCTCGCTCACGGTCGAAGCCGTCAGCGAGAAGGAAGGAATTCGGGGTTGGGAGAATGCTGGCACCGGGGTTTGGGGTTTCGAGACACGGGGGGCGGAACCGAGGGTTGGGTGTGAGGGTAGGAGTGTCGAGATGCCTCCGGGGTTGGAGCCTGGCGGGGAAAACCGAGGGGTGTACGGCACCCCTCAAAACCTGCTTCTTCGGGCCGCGAGTCACGAGGGCAGAGACGCCGCGATGACGCGGTAGATCAGCCAGCCCGCCGAGCCGATGGTGCTGAGGCGAAGCAGCACGTCGGCGCGCCCCAACTCGACGAGTTGGGCGACGATTCTGGAGGTCATCTGCCACAGCCATGACGCGATGCCGACCACCGCCATCAGGTCGATCACGCTCATGGGAACTCCTGGGTCGATTCAGTCGTGCTTCCGGACGGAATGCCGCCGACCTACGGTTCTTCCGGGGTCGTCTATCTTTCGGGGTGCTCCCGACGACCGCGGGGAGCTCAGGGGCTGCATAGGTTTTTGTGAACACGTTCGTGCAGCGCAAACGGGGGGGGGGATTGGAACACTCGACGGCGTTGCGATCCGGCCGGTCGAGTGCGTGGTTCAAGGTCACATCGCGTCTCGGATCCTACTCGTCAGACGCTGGTGCGGGCGGCGCCGTTCGTGAGCCGGTCGGTGCGTCGCTCGGTACGCTGCTCGGTGAAGCCGGCAGTAACGCGGCCGGAGTAATCACGCTCGACGCTTCGACTCGTGTCTCGTCGCCGTCTGCCGGCTGGCGGTACTTCACGCAGTCCGGGCAGACCTCTTTTCCGGCCGTCGGGTCGCTCATCGCCGCCGTCGTCCAGCCGAAGAACGCTTCGGCCGTCTCCGAAACGCCGAGTTGCTCTCGCACCACGTCTCGCCCGGCGGTACGGTGCCGGGGGTCGATTTTGACCAGCAGGTAATTTCGCTGGCCGAGCGTGTCGATGAGCCGGCCGAACCGGTTGTCCGCCCCGCGGGTGAGTAGTCCGAGGGCGACGTGGCCGGCGACCGCGTCCACGAAGTCGGTGTCGAGGATCGTCACCCCGTCGCTCGGCGGGTCGAGCCGCCGGTTCTCTTTCCGGGCCTGCTCCTGCATCGCGAACCGGTTGCTGAGCAGGCAGCGAAAACACGACGCGATGCCGTCGTGCCAGAAGACGACCTCGCCGCCGAGGCCGCCGGCGAACAGGCCGATCCAGATGGCCGGAACTCCCAGTAGCAGCGCGACCTGGTTCCCGCGAGCCTGGGCCGCGAACGAGTCGGTCGCGAAGACGAACAGGTTCACCCCGGCGAACGCCCGCGTCACGCCCTCGTCGTCGAGCGTGGTGAAGTCGACCGGCAGCTCGTGAACGGTGGCGGCCGGCGAGACGGTCCGGATCGCCGCGGCGGCCCCGGAGACCTTGCGCAGCCCGATCTGGTCGTGCCGAAACCCCTGACGCGCGACGTTTGCCGGCTCGACCGAATCGGGGTCCACGAGCGTGAACCGGCGGACCCCGCAGCGGGCGAGGTTCGTGATGAAGTGCGACGACCCGCCGACGCCGACGACGGCGACGTGGGACGCCCGGACGTGGTCGGTGTCGAGGCAGGCGCGGAGCCGGTCGAGGTTCATGGGAGTGCCCCAGGTTAAATGAGGGTGAGGGTGGCCTGACGAATCTCGATGTCCTCCCGCCCGGCTCGCACCGCGACGTACGGCCAGAGCCGGCCGTCGCAGACGATGGGGAAGGCAAAGGTGGTCGCCTGTTGGTTCTTGGGGTTCCCGAGCAACCGTTCGAGGTAATGCCGGTCGCCGGTGCTCGGGCTGTGGACGCCAGCCGGGTGCGAGTGGACGATGCCTTTGAGATCCAGGCCCACCTCCAGGAAGCGGGCGAGCTGGCGGTTGAGCGTCTCGTGGTCGAGGGTGAACGAGGTCTCGGTCCGCTCGCCGGCGTTCGGGACGTAGTGTGTAACGAGTTCGCAATCGCGCGGGCCGATGAGCGCACCGCCGGCTTCCGGGGGCGTTCGGAGCAAGTGTTTGAGGAGCCGCGAGTAGACCGTCTGGGTCATGAGGACCGCCGGGCGACTCGGCTTGACGGGCGGCAGGAGCGCTTCGCCGTTCCGCAGCCGACACCCGCACAACGCCGGCTCGCCATCACCGGGTCCGCCGTCTGCGGTGTGGGCCTCCGAACGCGAGGACTGCTCGAAGAGCCAGACGATGCCCTGGGCGAACAACACCGCCGAGGACGGCAGGAGCAGGTCGGTGGGGGTCGGTGCCGCCATGTCACACCTCGGATGCCGAAACTGAATCGAACGCAGGGTGAGAGGTGCGGGCGAGAGGGAACTCTCGCCCGCACGAGTTACAGCACGAGCTCCGTCGTCGGCCTGCGAGCCTGACGGTTAGTGGAGTGTCCCCGGATCGACTTGTTCGATCCCGGGCAGGACGTCGGTCGCTTTCATCGCGGGCTCCATTGAGGTGGTGTTGGCCCCAGGGTCAGCGCCGCCGCGTGGGGCCGGCCGCGGCGGCGTGTGCGGGTTACTGACACGAACTTATCGCGGGTGGTCGGCGTGCCCGTTCGCGTGGGCGTGACGCCAGCGGTGACGGTGAGCTCGCCGCAAGTCAACGCGACCCGACGGCGTGCTCAACCCGGGTGCGGTCCGGTGAAATCGTGTGCGACTCCACCGGCACCGTGCGGGCGTGCTCGCTCGACCGCGCGACCACGTACAGAAGACCGAGGGCGAGTACGACACCGAGAACCTGCCAGAACGCATCGACCACCGACCCCGACTTGCCGCCGGGCTTCTTCTTGTCGAAATTCTTGTCGTACCCATGACTCGGGCCATCGCTCATCTCCAGTCCCATCGGTCGCTCCTTTCGCGGCGGGAGCCGCGACGTGAGGGGTGAAGGTCAGGACCACATCCACAGGCACAGCAGAATCCAGCCGACGATCCAGATCGCGTACACCACATCCGGCGACCACCAGCCGGAACCGCCTGCGGCGGGCGAAGGGCCGGGCGGCGGATCGGCCCGGTAGCGGTTGAACGTCGGGTTACCGACCTCGGCTCGTTTCATCTCAACACTCCGCAGTACGTGACGGGGTGAACCGCTCGCGTGCCCCGTGTGGGCACGGCGGTGGGAACTGCCGACGCTGACATCGCGCTAGAGCAGATGGTCCGGGACGTTGACCGGCCCGGACACTTCGAGGAACCGGCCCGTCTGGGTGAACGCCGAGAAGCCCCTCATCCACTGGAACGAGCGGGCGAGGGCCTGCGCGAACGTTTTCGGCTCGTGGCCGATGGCGACACAGACGTAGTTGCCGCCGAGTAGATGCACCGACGCGGCCGACATCGCGTAGCTGGTGCGTGGCCGGCCCACCACTCGGATCCCCCAGTGGGTGGTGAGGAACACGTAGTCGATGATGAACTCCGTCCCGTACTGGGAGTCTCGAAAGCCGTACCGAACCACGCCCTCCCGGCGGCGGCGAAGCTCCTTGTCGCTCGGTGTGGTCATGCCTCGTTCTCTCGCGGGGGGCGGCTCGGTCGGCCCGATCTGCTGTGAACTCTAACCGCTCCGTCCGAAGTCTCCATTCGCAGCACCGTCATCGCGGCCGTGACGGCGGCTGTTCCGGCGGGAGTGCGTCCGCGAGGCGGAGCTGTTCGAGGTACTTCGCCAAATCCGGATTCGGGGAGGGAGGTGTGTCCTCGGCTCGTGGCTGCGGCTGCTGTTGAGACTTCGGTACGCGACCGCCGGCGCGTTTCGCGTGACGTTTCGTCCGGGCTTCGTCTGTCTGCGGCTCGCCGGTCGGATGGCTCGGCGGCAACACCTGGTCGCTCACACTCGGGGGCGGCTTCGGCGGGGCGTCTGCCCGATTCCCCCTGGCGGGAGAAGAGTTAGGAGGTGAAATTAACGGGGCCGGCGGGCGTGCCGGCGGCGGTGTGGGGCGGGCAGGTTCGGCCGGAACGCGGGGCACACCGACCGGACGCGCGGGCTGTTGCGGGGCTGCTGGCGGAGCGACGCGCCTGGGTTCCGCTCCGGGATGATACACGGTGAACCGGGTCGGGAGCGGGAACGGCATGAGCCGATACCGCTGGTACTCCCGGGCCGACATCGCGTAGCCGGTCCGGAGGAAGAAGATGTGGCGAAACGGCGAGAGCGGGGTCCGCGGCGTCAATAACGTCGCCGCAAGACCCGAGACGGAGTTGAGGTGGGCCACGTCCTCCGTGGTGAGCCTCGTCCGGAACGCCTCCCGCCGCTGCCCGCGAACCCCGTCCGCGGTGTCGGCCTCGCCGTACAGCCAGTGGCTGCTCTCCCCGGACAGGCGAATCAGGTGCTCGTGCCCGGTCCGGTCGGTGGCCGAGAAGTGCATCTGGAGGGCGACGTTCCCGGTGATGGCGTCGAGACAGTCGTGCTGCCCGGCCCGCAGCGCCGAAAGCTGCTGACATGTGAGCCAGTACGACAGGCCGAAGTCCCGCGCCTGGCGGAGCATCCCGTCGATCGCCGCCGTCCCGACCGCCTCTTGCGCCTCGTCGAGGAACACGTGAACCGGGACACGGTTCCCGACGTACGAGCGGGCTGCCGAGACGAGGGCTTGGTTTGCGAGCCGCGCCACCGCCCGGCTGGTCGTGCGTTGGAGTGACGTGGGCAGCCAGAAGTACACCACCTGCGGGCGGGAGAGCACGTCGTCCAGTTCTACCGCGCCGTCGAGCATCTCGGCGGTAACGCCGGGGCCGACCGCCTCGGCGTTCAGGGCGAGAATCTGGGAGAGGCGGTCGAGGGCCGAGCGGAGGTGCATCGCGAGCTCCCACTCGCGGGCCGTCACCTCGGCGTTCCCGGCGGCCCCCGGTTGCTCGATCTGCCCCAGCAGTTGTCGCAGCGACCGCGGCCGGCCCGCGCGGAAGAACCGCCGGAGGGTCCGCTCGTTGAGGTCGCTGAAGAACACGTCCTCCTGGCGGCCCTGGCCGTCCAGGCCGAGCGACTGGGCGATGAGTTGCACCTGCGCGTCCTCGCCGAGCCGCTCGAAGAAGCGCTGGGTGAGCGGGTTGAACACGTAGCTCGACCCGGTGTCCAGGTTCACCCAGCGGAAGTTCACGCCGAACCGGCGGGCCTCGGTCGCGAGCTTCATGAACATCGCCTTGTCGCCCTTCAGATCGATGACGACGACGCTGGCTGTTCGCCGGCGGAGAATCTGGACGGCTGCGGGGAGGAGCACCCGGTGCGTCTTTCCAGACGCCGTGGCACCGGTGAGCAGGACGTGCCGGGGTTTCGAGATGTCGAACAGGAGCGGCCACCGGGTGCCGTTCACCGCGCCCAGGAAAATGTGATCTCGCTCCCGCGCCGGCTCGCCCGGTGTCCGAACGGCGTAGTCAGACCCCGCCAGCCGCGTGGTCAGGTCGTTCCAGTCCCGGAACTCGGCCGTGAGCGGTGCCACGGGACGGACCCATGCGGACAGCGAGGCGAGCACCCGCGGGTCGTACCGCGACAGCCAGAAGTCCAGCCCGAAGAAGACGGCGATCCCGACGAGCACGCACGCCAGCGTGCCCAGCCCGATCGGAGTACCGAACGACGGGATGAGGCCGCGGGTGAACTGGACCGAGAACCAAACGGTCAGGACGATGCGGCCCCACTTCACAACCGCCGGCAGCCACCACAGCGGGGTGATGTCCGTCCGAAGGCGGTGGGCCAGCACGCTGTTCCCGCGAGGCGGGAGCGAGGCCCGCAGGTGGAGGATGTTCATACAGGTGGCTCGGTGGGGTCAGGGGTATTCGCCCGGCCGCCGGTGTCGTGGCCGAGGAACCGGGCGAGGTCGGGGACGGTCGCGACGATGACCGGGAACGGCTCGGCGGCGAGCGCCCTCGTCAGCCGGGCCGTCTTGTGGGCGGACGAGGCGAGTAGCGTGACGCTGAACAGCCGCCCGGCGAAGAACGGTTTCCAGGCGGGGAGTTCCTTCCGCCGGTCGGCTTCCTTCCGCACCTTCCGCGTCAGCCGCCGCCAGTCCGCCCCGTGGTCGCAGACGAACAGCGACAGCCGCGAGAAGTCGTCGAGGTAGTAGCGGTCGTGGCTCATGCCCCGCGCGTCGAGGCCGGAAAAGCGGGTGCGAAACTCGTCCACCGTCATCCGCTTTCGCGGAGGTTTGCCTGAGTAGCAGAAGTGGAGGATGCCGTAGTTCTTGACGACACTCGCCGGGCCGAGCGGCAGTTGGTACCGCTTCTCGTCGAGCCCCAACAGCCGCGCGGCCTTGGGCGTCAGCGTGTAGCAGCACTGCTGGCCGAAGAGCGGTTGCGAGCGGAGCAGGTCGTCCCCGAGCAGCCGGGTGATCACCCGCTCGACGGCCTTCGGGGTGCAGTCGCCGAAGAACGGCTCGTGCAGAACGCCCGGCGTGACCAGGCCGTAGCGGACGACCAGGGACAGGATCGCCGAGTCGCGTTCGGTCATCGGGTCACCACAGTTCGAACGGGAGGCCGAGCCGGGAGTAGAACCGCATCACCCGCTCGACGCGGTCGGCGGGGTAGCTGCCGGTGAAGTCGATGGCGAGCGGGAGCCCGCCCGGCCGGGCGATGACGGCGTCGGGCACTTTCCCGCGGATGAGCTTGCCGAGGTGCTCCTCGCCGATCCACCCGGCCGCGTCCTCGCCCCGGGCCTGGGTGATGACGAGTTCGGTCAGGATTTGCGTCACGCACAGGTCGTGCGTCACCTGGCCGGGCTGGCGGAGGCGACCGTCGCCCGCCTGGGCGACGTGACTCAGGAGCCGCCGTCCGGCGTGCCACACCGTCTGCATCCGGGGCGGCTCGACCCAGCGGGCGAACGCCCGCCATGTGATCTTGCCCACGTCTGGGAGTAGGCCGCCGCCCGGCTCCCAGCGCAGGAGCGGCCCACCGGACAGGTCCGGGGTGGGGCGGGCGAACACCCGGGTGCGCCGGGCGCACTTCGAGGCCAGGAGTCGGTTCAGCACCCGCTCACACTCCCGCGTGGCGGTTGCGGTCGTGTCGCCGTACACGAGTGCTGCGAGCTGCCGGCTCGTCCAGACGCGGCTGCGCGGGAGGAGCCGCCGGAGGTCATCGGCTCGGGTTGTGCTTGCGGGCATGAGGTGGCCTGTTGCAGGGAAAGGAGAAATCTCCCGGAGGTTTGGTGTCGGACTCCGCGGCGGTATTGGACGTAGCGCCCAACGTGACCGCAGTCGTGAGACCGCCGAACTACTTCGGCACCCAGGTCGGAATGAACGCCCCGTCTTCGATCCCCTCGGCGTCGACGGCGGGAGCGTCTGGCAGGTCCGGCGGCTGACGCCACACGTACTCGGGCACCAGGTGCGTGTCGCCGGTTCCGGCGAGTTTGACCGCCGGGCCGGGCACGGTCTCGAAGTCGAGGAAAACGACCCGCTTCCCGGCCCGCGCGAGTTCGGCCCTGACGTGCGGGAACGCGCCGGGGCTTGCCCCGAGCATCACCGCGTCCACGTCGTAGGCCGAAAGCGCGTGGGCCGCGACGTCGAACCCAATGGCCGCGTCGATCTCGGCCGAGTCGCCAACTCAGGACGCCACAGTTACGAGATCCACCGTGGACTTCTCGTCATTCGAGAGGTACAGGTCGGCGATCTTGCTGCCCGCGAAGACCTTCGCGGGGCGGGACGAATAGGAGTGCCAGCCGAGGTCGGACAGGACCGCCCGGAAGTCGAACAGCGGGTGGCTGGTGGACTTCCCGCAGCCCGACAGGTCCCTGCCCCCGGAGCGGTGGATTGCTGCGAGAGCGTGAAGGTAGTGCAAGTTGAGTGCGACGTAGGTTCCGTACATAAGCGTGTACCGGTGTGGTGACGGCCCGCGGGGTTCGCGGGCGCTGTGATCAGTAGTTGTTGCCCCTACGCCCGTAGCCGTAGCCGCCTGGCCAAACGAGTTCGCACTCCTCGACCGGGGGTTCGTCGTAGTGACCCCAGCCGTCGGGCTGGGGGATCCAGACGAACTCGTCGCACGCCCCGACCCACTCCTCGCACCAGTTGCCTTCCTGGAAGCCGAGGCCGACCGTCCGCCTGCCGATCGCCTTGAGCGCGAACGCCACCGGGCGGAAGTCCGAGTCGTGACTGGCGATGACTAGTCTTGAGACGCCGGGACAGGTGTAGACGCACCGGGCCGCCTCGAACGCCATCGCGATGTCGGCCGCGTTCTTGGACTGGCGCACGGACGGGACATCGACCGACACAACGCCCGCCCGCCTCATGACCGGCTCGTAGCCGGTGAAGCGGTTCAGGTGGGCGAACGCCTTGATCGTCTCGACGGGGGCGAACCGCTCGCGGATCAACTCGGCGAGCGCTTCGAGGTCGAAAAACGGTGGGTAACCGTTCCCCACGTGCCGGAGCGGGCGGTCTTCCTCCCACCGCAGTTCGCCGGCCATGCTGTCGAGGTTCTCCAGATCGATCAGCGCGCAGGTGCTGTCGGACATGGGATCTCCAGGTGAGTCGTGAGAAGGGGGCACGGCCCCGTTCGGTGCTCAGTTCTTTTCGGGCGGGAACTTGGCCAGAAGCCGGTCGAGGATCTCCCGGCGCACCGTCATCGGGTCGATGAGTGTGACGCTCGAATCGAGTTGCACGCACAGCTCGGGGTGGAGTCGGTACGTCTTCCCGCGCACCACCGTGCAGATGACGTTGCCCGCGTTGTGGCCGTCCGGTTCCTCACGGAACTGCACCCTCAGATACTTGCGGAGCCGGTGGACCGACGCACGAAGAATGCACGCCTCGTTGGACGCGGAGTCGTGGCGGATGAAATCGGAGTCACACCGGTCCGGGTCCGGGCAGCCGGCGACGATCGCCAGGAAATGTTCGAACGCGGCGTCGGGCAGGGTCACCCGTTTCGGCCCGAGGCAAAACCGCAGGCCCGCCGGACGGGGGTCGTTGGAGAACCTGACGACCGGGTCACGCGAAAGGCACTCGGGTAGGGTGGTGGAACGATCGCACATGACTGCTCTGCCTGTGCAAGGCGCGTCACGTTGCCAGCGTGACAACACGGGGGATGCGCGCAGGCAACCAGAGGTGTCGGGGCGTGACCGTCGACGCCCGCTCCCGCGGCGAGTTGATTCCCGACCGGATCCGTGGCACACCCGCCCTGGGCTGGTCGGAGTGTTTTCACGGTTTTCCGTCGATCACTCTTCCGGGCGACCGGGCTCCTCGACATCGCCCGCAGTCACTTCCAACTGCTGCGTGCGAGGTGGTGTGTTGGCTCACATCACCCTGGGGGCTTCGGGAACCTGGCGGGGGGATCGTTTCGTTTTCCGGTGGGGAGTGTTACAGCACTCACCACCGAACTCGAAGGTTCCTCCGGCCAGCTCACCTTCTGCCCGTTTCGATCTTCCTCCGGGGCCGTGAACCGGTACAACTGGAAAATGCGATAATTCGTGTTACGAAACATTTTCGGCACGATATGCTATTGTTGCATAAAAGCAGCTCAACCACCCCACAGAGGGAATCGTCATGGAACGGAAGGGGCTCCGTGAGGCGGTTCGCAACCGGGCCGACAAACTCGGGTACTCGCTGGATCGCGTTGCCGACATGGTGGGCATCCACGGCGGCACGCTGCGCTCGCAGCTTTACCGGGGGGCGTTCCCGGTCGCCACATGGGACGCGCTGTGCAGAGTTTTGTGGGAGACGGAGACCCCGGAAGAAGTGGCCGGCCGCCTGGGTGTCTCGTTCGCCCGGAAGCGACGCTCGCCCTCGGGCTTGGAGCCGAGGTCGGGGCCACCGGCCGCCGGAGATCTGCTTCGCAAGATTTCGATTCAGGACCAGCGCATCAAGCAACTCCGCGTCACGGAAACACTCCTCACTTACGCCGAGAGCCTGACCCGGGGGGATTTCTACGCCTACACCAGCTTGAACCGCGAGCCGTACGAAACCGTCGTCGAGCACCGCCAGCCGCTCGCCGCAAGGCGGGTGACGGCCGTGCTGAGGGGGGCGATCTCGATCTACCTGCTGCCCGAACGAGATGCTGCGCTCCAGGCACGACTCAAGAGGTACCGGGCGTGGGTCGTGGAGCACCTCGTATCCGATCACGAAGTCGAATCGGATCGAGCGAAACAACTTGTGGAGGATGGAATTCTCGTCTTGCCGCTGAAGAAGTGTGACCTGTGGTATCCGAACTTCAGCTTCGGGTTTCACCAAGCCTGCGACTCGAAGCGAATCCCGCAGCAACGGGTTTCCGTCCGGCTGCCGGACGACTTCTCGTCCGAGATTATTCACTCCGACCAGTGCGGCACGCTGACGAAACTGTTTTACGCCATCCTCATCGAGGCGATTCATGACGCAGTCGCCCGCAGTGCAAACTCGAAGCGCCGAAAGCGTCTCGAACAAGCCTGCATGCTGATTCAAGAGAATTGGGCCTGTGCCCGCTTGGGGACGCCGGTCGACCGGTAGCGGGGTGGACGGGGCGCAAACGGACCCTGGTAGCAATCGCCCGATAAGAGGCGTTATCGGGCAGGGGGCTTGAACGTGGCCAGGTGGGCAGGGAGTTGGCCGCTCGGCCGATCCCCCTCACTCGCGAGAGAAAAAACCGCCTGGGGTGTTTACGGGATTCTCAGCACCGGTCGGAGAGCCGGTCGCGCCACCGAGGCCCTTCCGCACCGCACCGAGCGCGTGAACCAGAGCGGCCTCGATCTCCGAGCTCGAAACCGCCCGCCCGGCGGTCACGGTCACGACCACGCCGCCGGGGGCGGCGTACTTCTCCCGCGTCCCGCGGTCTCTCGGGGTGGCCTTGCCCTTGCGGGTCCGTACCGCCTTTCGCGTGTCCTCGACGGTCAGCCCCGCGCCCTGAACCGCCTCGGCGAGCTTGCGACGGGTCTCGTCGTCGCCGAGCTTGGCGATCTCGTAGGCGCTGCGGGCCGGTAGCTCCCCCAGTTCCACCCGGTGCTGCAGGTCCTCCGGCAGGTCCAGGAGTGCCAGGGAGCGGGTGACCTTCGACGGCGGCACCCGGAGGGCGTCCGCGAGTTGCTTCCCGGTCCAGTCGTTGAGCGTGAGCAACTCCCGGAACGCTTTCGCCTCCTCGACGGGCTTGAGGTCCTCCCGGAGCAGGTTCTCGATGAGCTGCTGGGACAGGAGTTCGCCGCGGGAGAGCTCGCCCTCGACGAACACGCAGTCGATGGCCTCCAGGCCGGCCCGGCGGGTGGCCCGCCAGCGGCGCTCGCCGGCGATGATGACCCACTTGCCGAGTGCGGCCGACCAGCGGACCCGGATGGGGGTGAGTTGCCCTTTGTCCCGGATGCTCGCCGCCAGGCGGTCGAGGGCCTCCTCGGTGAACTCGACCCGCGGCTGGTCGGGGTCCGGGACGACCTGGTTCACGTCCACCCGGCCGATGTTCCGCAACGGGCGGCGGCCGACGTCCTTCGGGTCGGACACCGGCGTCAGCGTCGGCCGGAGGTCCACACTCCGCACGCCCATCGACTCGTCCAGGTTGCTATTCGCCTTCTTGAGGAGGTCACTCACGCTGGCCATCATCACCCCACACTCTGCTGCTTCATGACGGCCTCGGCCGCCACATCCGGTACCAGACGTCCCTGGGCCGGATTCGCTCCGGACACGCTGGCGATTCGAGTGAGCAGTTCGTCCGCGACCGTGGCCATCACCTTCGCCGCCTTGGACCTCGGCACGTGGTGCGACACCGGGGTGCGGCACGTGAGCGCCACCTTGAACGCGGACGCCTCGGGCACGGCGGTTTCGAACACCGTCTCCCGGTACAGGGAGCGGAGCTTTTGCAGGTAGGCGCGGTGGACGGCGAGCCGGCCGTCGTACCGGGTGACGAGGTGTCCCGTCAGGTGCAACCGCGGGTTCAGCCTCGAGGCCTGCTCAATCGCTTGATGAACCACCCGAAGCCCCTGCGCCCCGAAGTCCTCGGGCGGGACAGGCACGACGACATGGGACGCGGCGAGCATGGCGTTCCAACTCGCCAGGTACAGGTTCGGCGGGCAGTCGATGAGCACGAGGTCGTAGCCGGAAATGTCGGCCAGGGCGTCCCGGAGCAGGAACTGGTTCAGCCCCTCGCGTTCCGGCTCGGGGCGGTTGTACGGGGCGAGGGTCTGATTCGCCCGGAGGATGCTCAGCCGGTCGAACCCGGTCGGCACGGCCAGCCGGTCCGGGCGGTCGAGCACCGAGTCCGGGTCGAAGACGGCGGCGAGCGTGTCCCGAGCGGACAGGGTCTCCACCGCGGCCGACCCGAAGAACGCCTGGCTGAGGGAGCCTTGCGGGTCGCAATCGACGAGCAGGACGTTTAGGCCTTTCACGGCGAGCGCTCCGCCGAGGTGGTAGGTCGAGCTGCTCTTCCCGCAGCCCCCCTTCTGGTTGATGAAACAGGCGGTGGTGGTGGACATGTTCCTCCGGCGATGCCGGGGCCAAACGGCTCGGGGCGGACTTGCGCCGGGCCTGGCCAAACTGCCGAATTGCCAGTGGCAATTCTCGGCTAACTCGCGGAATCGACTGACCGAACGGTCGCACGTGGCGTGAAGAGGTGTCAAGGAAAACTCACGGGGGGTGGGCGGGATTGAAGGAGTTCCCGGCTTTCGCCGGCCCGGCGAACGTGCTACTCGGTTCAACTGACTTAAACCACCTAGGAATTCGCAGGGCCGGACAGCCGAAGACATGCCGCAGGCGACGAACCAAAACCCACAGCAACCCGCGCCGGCGACACCCGGCCGCCGCCCGTCGGCCGGCGCGGGGCACGGGCTCGGGCAGCTCACGCTGGTCGAGCACGCCCTGTGCCCGCTCGACGCCGGCCACTCGCTCCGCGAGAACCTCGTCTTCGAAACCGGGTACCACTACGCCGACAAGAACCGCCACCAGAAGAAAGCGGCGGTGAAGATCGTCTGCCCCGGCGGGCTGGCCCCGTCCGACGAGTTCTACCTGTGGGGGCTGCTCGCCCTGACGTTTGCATCGCCCCGTGCGGCGGGCGACGAGCCGGACTCGGAGTTCCACGCCACCCCGCACTTCTGCCTGCGACGGCTCGGCCTCATCGACCAGCACGCGAACCGCGGCGGGCGGAACTACCGCCACTTCGCGGACGCGCTCGACCGGCTCGCCCAGGTGAGCTACGCGAGCGACGCCTTCTACGACCCGGTCCGCGCCGAACACCGCAAGGTCCGCTTCGGGTTCCTCAGCTACAGCCTGCCGCTCGACCCGGCCAGTTCCCGAGCGTGGCGGGTCGCCTGGGATCCGGTCTTCTTCGACCTGGTGAAACCGCTCGGCGGGCAGTTCCGGTTCGACCTCGACACCTACCGCGACCTCGACCCGGCCGCCCGGCGGCTGTTCCTTCTCCTGAGCAAAATCTTCGACCGGCGGGAGACGACTCCCCGCTTCGACGTGCGACACCTCGCCGTCGAGGTGCTGGGGTTCTCCCCCACCCTCGCCCCGCGGCACCACCGTCAGAAGCTCCAGCGGGTCATCGGGGCACTGGCCGACGCCGGCATCGTCTACGGGCCGGCCGTGTTCGACAAGGCCACCGGGGACTCGGCCGCTCGGGGCGATCAGACCATCGTCCTGGCTCGCGGCCCGCGGTTCTCGAAGGCGGCAGCGCCGGGTGCCGGAACGGTCACCGACTCCCCTCTCTGGGAAGCCCTCGTCGGACTCGGGTTCGACCCGCCCGCGGCCGGCAAGCTGCTCAACGATTACCCCCACCGGATGGTGCGGGAGTGGCTCGACATCACGCTCGCCGCCCGCGAGCGGTTCGGGCCGAGGTTCTTCAAGCGCAGCCCGGTCGCGTACCTGGTGGACAACCTCCGGGCGGCCCGCTCGTCGGGTCGCACCCCGCCCGAGTGGTGGCACGAACTGAGGAGTCGGGAGCGGCGGCGGGTCCGGTCCCTGCCCGGCGCTTCGACCACTGGGGCAGCCAGCGCGGCCGTGCCCGAGCATTCGGCCGCCGTCCTTCGCCGGGTGACGGAAGCAGTCTTCGGCCAACAGCCGGATGCGGCCCCAGCGAGTGGGGCGGGGGATTCGACGCCGAGCCCGCGTCCCGTCCGATGACTCCCTTCCCCCTTCCAAAAGCGGAAATCGCCCTTTGTTTACAGAGATCTTTGATCCAGTATTCTTTGACGCTCGCACCCTCTCGGCCCGAGAAGGCGAGAACCACCTTGAAAATCAAGCACTTGAGGCGAAATTGCCACTGGCAGTTCAGTCGTGAAGCGTAACGCGAAAGCCACGTCCCGACGGGGAAAGCGTAACGCCTGAGCCACGCCTGTCCCCGGACCAGGCGTAACGCGAAAGCCACGTCCGAACCGTCCGGGTTAGCTCGTTTCACGAGTCCTTCCGCCCGACCGGAAGGGTTCCGGGAAACGCCAAGCCGGCGATGGTTGCAACGGCCTGCCTTGAGGTGGTAGCGACCACAACATGGCTACAGAAGACAACTCGCTCACCAACTTCGGTCTGGTCATCGCCTACGTGCTGCCCGGGTTCACCGCCCTCAACGGGTTCCCGCTCCTGTCCGCGTCGGCGACCGCCTGGGGCACCGGCGGGGACCCCAACCCGCCGCTCACAGCGTTTCTGTCGGGCACCGTCATGGCGCTCGCCGCCGGGCTGACGGTGAGCACCGTGCGGTGGCTGGTCATCGACCGACTGCACCAGTGGACCGGCCTGCGGCGGCCCGAGCGGGACTACTCTCTACTTGAGCGGAGCGTGGAGGCCCTGGCGTACCTCGACCTGGTCCACTACCGCTACTACAAGTTCTACGCGAACACGGTGGTCGCCCTCGTCTGGTCGTACGCGACCCGCGATTACGCCCTGGGATGGCCCGGCGCACTCGACCTGCTCCTCGCCGCCCTGTTCCTCGCAGCCTCGCGGGACGCCCTGGCCAAGTTCTACACGCGGACCGGCGAACTCCTCAGCCGTCCGGCCGAGCGACGCGTGATTTCCGCTTAGTGCTGTGGACGTCCGGCTTCGAGGGCGGGGCGTCGGCCGGCATCAGGTCACGCATCGGCACCCCGAGCGCCACGGCGAGCCGCTCGATGTTGATCAGCGAGATGTTGTTCTTCCCCCGCTCGACGCTGCTCACGTAGGTGCGGTGGAGGCTGGCCAGGTCCGCGAGCTTCTCCTGGGAGATCCCCCGCCCCTCGCGGATCTCTCGGAGTTGACTCCCGAAGCGGACCATCACGTTGGACAAGCCGTGCCCCCGCCCGAAATTTGCCGTCAGTTGGTGCTGGCGGCATCTTCGGGCGGTGCATAAAATACATCTACAGCATTTAGCTTACGGTAAGTTAAATGCTGCAATTCCCGCTCTTGGCCGGAGGGACGTCGATGACAAACGGATCGGACAAACACCACGGGCCGGTCGGAAAAAAGAAGGCAGCCGGCAAAGCGAAGGCGAAGCCGAAATCCCCTCAGGCGGCACTCAAACGCAGGAACCTGCTGCCCGCCGGTCTCGCCGGGGCGAGGAAGGGATGAAGCGGGACGGCAGGCGGCGTCATCTCCCCTCGGACCGAACCCTACCGATTCACCGGTGCGGGCCTGACGCGGCCGTGCTATGGGCGACCTGCTGTGGCTCGTCCACGGCGGTCGTCAGGAACGACACAGACGTTGTTCGTGACGCCCATCGGATCGGCAGTGGCGCCCGGTAAACTCGGCTACCACCGAGCTAAGGGGGCGGGGTCGCACCTCGTCACGTCACGCCCGTAGAGCCGGATGCGTCGACAGGCGCTCGTCCGGTTCGACGGAGGCTGGTCGAAGTAATCCCTCCCGGACACCCCGATCTTCCCTCGTACGGAAGCGGGGCACCGGGCGGAGTAATCTCGACCTTCTATCCGATCGCGACTCTTTTTGATGTGAATCACGGGCGACAGGGGAACACCTCGGGGTGACACACCCCGAGGCCGCTGTGAAACAAAGCGGGTGCGTGGCGGTCTGCCACCAATCCCGTCGCGGGGGTCCGGGGCTACGGCGGGTAACACCGCCAGGCCCGCTCAACCGCGCTGGCGTGGGGAGCTCCCGACGTGGCAACACGCGGGACCGGCTGTCACCGCAGCCGGCGTCCGGGGGAAAACACCCCGGCGGCGAATAGCTCAACCACGAGAGCGGCGAAAGCCGTTGCCAGTGAGTCCGACCCGGGACGGTGCCGAACCGGGAACAAGCCAGTCACTGATGGGTAAGGGGAGGCTTCTGTGTTCGCTCCCCTGAAATCGTCGCGCCAAGCGCGGCGGAAACTGCGCCGCCCCGGGAGGGGCGGACGTGCGGTGACTTGCCCGTGGGGCAGCCCACTACCGACGTGACGGGTCGGACGGAGGTCACAGCGAACCTGGGAAGCCCGATCGCCGCCGGGGTCGCGCCCCGGTGCCCGCACGTGGCGTGCGGGTGGTTCAAACGCGGTCGGGTGGGAGAGTGGCCTGAGTAGGAGCCGGCGGGGCCGGGCCGAACCGCTGCAAGGCAGTGGCGGGGCGGTTTGTTCGTTCCGGGTGGTGCCGAACGAAACCTTCGACGAAAGGGCCGACGGGCTGATCAAGCCGGTGATGGGCGTCCCCGCGGCGGGCTCGAACGAGTCCGGCCGGCGGGACCCCTTGGGTGGGGGAGCGGCGGTCGGAGGGAGCGCTCTTGGGTGAGCGTTCCCTCCGGCGGTGGATCTTGCGACGTGCGCCCGAGGTTCGCCTCGGGCGGCGGTGAGGTTCATTCGCCGCTACCTCTACGAATTGGGAGCGTGCAACTGCCTGAACACAGCGCGGCGCAAGCCGTGCGGTGGGTGCGAGGCAGGCGACTTCCGGGGCGATGCGGGAAGCGTCGCGGCTCAAGGGTTCGAGGCTTCTTGGGGGTGTGCCACAAAACACCCCCTCGTTCGGAGCGAGCCTTTTTCTCATCAGCGGGGGTTGATGCGGTATCGATGCGTCGCAACATCGGTGGAGGGGTTCATCCAGCAACTCGCCGTCGCCTACGTCGCCCGCGGGTACTGCTTCTACGTCGCCGGCTGGATCCCGCCCCACAAGGACCGGCAGGCGGTGGACGAGAAGCTCGTCGAGCGGTACCAGATCGACCTGTCGAAGTGGGCCCGAGCGCGGCGGAAGCAACTCGGGCAGGCGAGTGTTCAATACCTCCGGCACGAGGACTTCTTCGTCCTCCTCGCCACACACGGCCGGCACCCCTTCTTCGAGCGGGAGGGGGCGAACGTCCGGGATCTCCGCCGCCGGGCGCTGACGTACGCCGGGTACGCGGTCGGCTTCCGAGGCGGGCACGTGCAAGTGCGGATCGACCTGCCGCAGTACCGGCTTCTGAAAGCCTGGTTTGAAGAGGAGGCCACCCGGCGGTCGGTCGTGTCGCTCGCGAGGGCGTTCTACGACCTGCCGTTCGAGCCGTACTACTTCGTCCGGCGGCAGCAGTTCAACCTGTTGCGGTCGGTGAATCGGCGACGGAAGTCGGCCGGTCTGCCCCCGGTACCGGGCGAGTGCATCTGGCTCAAGCGACGGCCCGTCAAGCCTTTCGAAGACACCGTACTCCAACGGCCTGTCGGTGCAAACAGTGACGGCTCATAATCACACCGTGGACAATCGCGACCTGCTGCTGCAGAGGCAAAGCCTTGTGGGGGTAAGGACTGCGAATATTGTTCCACCAGCACTGCGAACGCGAGGTGGCCGTAATGCATCAAACAGCCGTTTTGGCACGGTTTGACACTTTAAACATGTGGAAAAATGGCGAGGAGCGGGCGGTCAACAAGCCGCTGACGCTGCTCTACGCGCTCGGCCGGTGGAGCCAGGGGGATCAGGGAGACATCTCGTATCCAGCGGCCGAAGACACGTTTAAAAAGCTGCTCCGGGAATTCGGGCCACCCCGGCAAACCGTTCATCCGGAGTACGCGTTCACCCGGCTGCAGAACGACGGTGTGTGGACGATCCACCCTCCGCCGGGCCTTCGATACGGTGCGGCTGGCGAGCCGCTGGTCAGCGACATGAAGGCGCTCGACGTGCATGCCGGTTTCGCTGACGACGTGAAAGCCGCGCTCCGAGCCGATCCGAACCTGGTGACCGAGATCGCGACCCGAATCCTCGAACAGCACTTCCCCGAGTCGCTCCACGAGGACGTCCTCGACGAGGTCGGGCTTTCTCTCGAAACGAAGGGGGCGACGGCCAGGCGACGCGATCCGAAGTTCCGCGAGCGAGTGCTCGTCGCGTACGGCTACCAGTGCGCCGTCTGCGGGTTCGACTTGATGCTGGGCAGGACGCCGATCGCGCTGGACGCCGCCCACATCATGTGGCACCAGGCGGGCGGCGAGGACACTGAGAGGAACGGGCTGGCGCTGTGCTCGACGCACCACAAGCTTTTCGACTACGGAGCATTCACGGTGCGACCGGGCGGGCTGGTACTGGTCTCCGAGCTGGTGCGTGGCGTCGTCGCGCTCGACCATTTCCTCGTTCGGCACCACGGCAACAGGCTTCGGGACGCCGTGAGTCCGAATTACGTCCCCGCGACGGGGAACCTCGACTGGCACCAAGAGCAGGTCTTCAAGAAACCACCTCGGCATCTACCGGGATGATCTCCTCACCCTTCACGGACATGGCAACCTTCGGCATCTCGGGTGCTGGATGCATGCCCGTCGGTACTTCGTGGATGCCGAGCCGAGTGACCCGCGGGCGGTCGAGGCTCTGGCCTTCATCCGCACGCTCTACGCCGTCGAAAAGGAACTCAAGGACGAGTGGGTGCGACACGGCGAGAGGTTCACGCTCAACGATGCAGTGAGATGGCGACAGACCAGGGCTGGACCGATCCTGGCGAAATTCGCCGACTGGCTCGAAGTTCAGAACCGATCCGCGACGCCGAAGAGTTTGTTCGGACAGGCCGTCGGATATACCCGGAATCAGTGGCCATCTCTTGTTCGGTACTTGAATGACGCGAGGTTCGCCATCGACAACGGGGCGGCCGAACGTGCCATCCGTCCCATCGCCGTCGGCCGGGCCAACTGGCTCCAGATCGGCGGCAACAGCGGCCTGGCCACCGCGTCGGTCCTGTTGAGCGTCTGCGCCAGCGCCCGGCGGAACGGCCTCGACCCGTGGGCCTACTTGGCGCACGTGCTGACAGAGTTGCCCGCACGAGCGGCCGGGGCCAGTCTCAACAATCTCCTCCCGGACGCGTGGGCCACAGCTCACGGCCGGATGCCACGGGCCGGCTGATGGTCCGCGCTGATCACTTCCGGTTCAGCGGCTGGGCGAACCCGGCGTCAGACGGACGGGTGACACCGAACGGCCGAGAGTCCCACACCTTCACCGTGTGGTCATCGCCGCCGGTAACGATTCGCGTCCCATCCCCGCTAAACGACGCGAACAGGACCGACCCCGTATGCCCCCGGAGGGTGAGGAGTTCAGCGCCGGTCCTGGCGTCCCACAACTTGATGGTCCGATCCTGGCCGCAGGTGACGATCCGCGTCCCGTCGCGACTGAACGACCCGGAAAACACGATGTCCGTGTGCCCCTTGAGAGTCGAGAGCGGAACGCCGGTCTGCGCGTCCCACACCCTGGCGGTCCGATCTGCACCGCCGGTGACGATCCGCGTCCCGTCCGCGCTGAACGACGCGGGCCCCACTGCCCCCGTATGTCCCTTGAGGGTGAGGAGGACGTCGCCCGTCTTCGCATCCCACACCTTCGCCGTATGGTTCTTCGCGCTCCCGACGATCCTCGCCCCGTCCGGGCTGAACGACGCGGACAAGAACGACGACTCGCCGTCCCCTTCGAAGGTGAGCAGCGGGGTGCCGGTACGAGCGTCCCAAACCTTCATCGTCCCGCCCTGGCTCCGGGTGACGATTCGCGACCCGTCGGGGGCGAACGACGCGGCATACACCCAGGGCGTGTGCCCGGTTAACGTGAGCGCCTCGACGTCGGTCGTCGCGTCCCAGAGCTTGGCCGTCTTATCCAAACTGCCGGTGACGACCCGCGACCCGTCCCCGTTGAACGACGCCGAGTATATTCCCCCCTGATGCCCCTTGAGGACAAAGAGTTCGCGCCCGGTGTCCGCGTCCCATACCCTCGCCGTTCCGTCACTACTGCCGGTTACGACCCGCCTCCCGTCTCGACTGAACGATGCCGCAGTTACGGAGGATGTGTGACCGCTGAGCGTCAGAAGTTCGGTCCCGGTCTGAGCGTCCCAAACTCGTGCCGTACGGTCGTAATTGCTAGTCACAACTCGCTTCCCATCCTCGTCGAGCGAAGCGGTCACTACCGGTTTTGTTTTGAGTGTTAACACTTCGTTGCCCGTTTTCGCGTCCCAGATCTTCGCCGTCCGATCAAATCCGGAGGTGACGATCCGCGTCCCGTCTGCGGACCACGCCACGGACGTCACGTCACCCACGTGCCCCTTGAGGGTGAGCAGTTCGGTACCCGACTTCGCGTCCCACACCTTCGCCGTCGCGTCCTTCCCGCTCGTGGCGATCCGCTCACCGCTCCTCGAGTACGACGCGCACTACACCTCGTCCGCGTGCCCTCGGAGGGTGAGGAGTTCGGCACCCGACTTCGCGTCCCACACCTTCGCCGTGTGGTCTTCGCTGCCGGTGACGATTCGCGTCCCGTCCCGACTGAACTCGGCGCTCCGCACACCTTTCGTGTGCCCCTTGAGGGTGAGGAGTTCGGCACCCGACTTCGCGTCCCACACCTTCGCCGTGTCGTCAGCACTACCGGTGACGATCCGCGTCCCATCTGGACTGATCGCCGCAGACCACACCGCACTCGTGTGCCCGTTGAGCGTGACCAGGTCGGAGTGGCAGAGGCGATGGACGAACTGCCATTCCCAGCCCCGCAGTTCTGGCCGGGTACTTTCGAGGAGCATGAGTGTCGCGGCGACGTTGTTCGCGCACCACTCCTGATATGCCACGTGCATCGTTCGCCCGTACTCGAGAGCCGCCAGATGGTCCTGCTCACGCCGCAGCGCCGCGTTGACCTCAGCCAGCTGGCCCTGTGCAGCCTCCGCCTCGCCTTGCAACCCAACCGCCTTGCCTCGTGCCTCTTCCGCAGCCCGCCAGAGGTTCGCGATCGCGATTCCGAGCCCCCCCACGATCAGGAGTAACCCCAAGGATCCGGCGAGTACGGCTTGCACCCGCCGCCGTTTCCGCTGTTCCTCGGCCGCAGCCCTCTCACCCTCGGCCTTCACCCGGTCCAACTCCGCACGCCGCGCCCGCTCGTCCGCCTCCGCCCGCAACGCCGCCACCGCCCGCGCCACCTCCCCCGCGTCGGCCGGCCGGTCCTCCGGCCGGGGGGCCAGGCACCGCTTCGCCAACGCGACCACCCCCGGGTCCGCCCCGCACCCATCCAGCCGGGCGAAGCACCCCACCACGTCTCCCTGGGCCGCCATTACCCGCGTCGACTCCGATGACCCCGCCACGAACGGAGCCTGCCCGGTCAGCACAACCGCCAGCACGGCCCCCAGGCCGAACACGTCGCTCCGCATGTCAACCGTGTCCACCGCCCCGACCGCCTGCTCCGGCGGCATGAACGCCGGCGTCCCCAGCACGCTCCCGGCCCGGGTTTCCAGGCCGTCCGCTTCCCGCAGACTCACCACCGCCGTGCCCGGCGCCGTCTCTTCCGACGCGGTCGATTCCTCGGCCCGCGACTTGAGCACCTTAGCGAGCCCCCAGTCCATGACCTGGACCTCGCCGAACGCCCCGACCATCACGTTCGCCGGCTTCAGGTCGCGGTGGACCACCCCGTGGGCGTGGGCATAAGCGACGGCCTGGCACACCTGCTCGAACGCCGCCACGAACCGGCCCTGGTTGTGGGCCGGGTCCGGGCGAGCAGCCAGCAAACAATCGAGCGTCTGCCCTTTGATCAGCTTCATCGCCAGGAACGGTCGGCCATCGGACAGGACTCCCATATCGTGGACGGCCGGGATGTTGGGGTGCTGGAGTTGGCCGGTGATCCGGGCCTCGTCGAGGAACCGCCGGGCGGTCCCGGAGTCGGGGTTGAACTTGTCCCGTAGTACCTTTACCGCGACCTCGCGGCCGAGGACGGTGTCAGAGGCGCGATAGACGACACCCATCCCGCCAGCGGCCAACTCTTCCGCGAAGACGTACCGCCCGGTTGAGGGCGGCGTCGGTGATGTGCCGGCCGTGTTGTATGGCCCGTCGGTGGTGGCATCCGGGTCGGGGGCGGCGTGCCCAGTCGGCCCGGGGTCGGGGTCACGGGTGGCATCCACGGTGCCGCCGGGCGGGATCGTCCGAGTCGGGTCGTGCGAGGCGGGCATGAGGGCAACTCCGGCGCTGGGCACCGGAGTGCGATTCTACCATCGCGGGGGGCGGGGCTGAAGTGCCGAGACATCCTCGCCGAAAGTCGGTGCAAGCAGCATCAGAGGCCATCACGGCAGGATGCCTGGACGGAGAAAATATCCCGTAGCCCGGAACGATGCCAGCTCGGATGGGGCGCCAGTCACCGGACGGCTACCCTTCGGAAGGGCGATTGGATCAGAGAGGCCCGGTGGTGCGGCGGGCCTTGTTGCAAAACCGTGGTCAGTAGTCGTCCGGCAGGAGCACGGTCGTCACCGAACGGTCGGCCTCGGTGATCACCCAGAACCGGGTGCCGCCAGCCGACGTGTACGCCGACAGGAGTCGCGTACCGTCGCGGAGGGCGTTGCCGTTCGCCCGCCGGTCGTCGGCATCGACCTCACCCCAGTCACCGGAGGCGTGGCGGCGGAGCGCCGTCACCACGTCCGGTTGTTCGAGGGCGGCTGCCGCCGCCGGGGTGATGACCGTCTGCCCGAGCGGGACGGGCAACAGGTGCGGAGGGACCATGTGGCACCTCCTCGGTTACTTCTCGGCCGCGGCCGGGTGCTCGTACATCCACACCATTGCCAGGTCGGCCACCTTCGCGACGAGCGGTAGGTCGTCCCGGCCGAAGCTGGCCGAGTCCTGCCACTTGTCGTTCTTGTCCTTGTAGAGCCGGGTGATCTGCACGTTGTACCGCGGCCCGTTCTCGGTGTCGTTCAGCCAGACGGCGACCCGGATGCGGCCGAGCCGCACCTCGTGGACCGGCTTGTTGGCCGGCTTGTCCTCGCGGGGCGCATCGCCCCGTTGGCCCGTTCGCTCCGGGCCGTTCCTCGCAGCCATGACGTAACCTCGGTAGGGGACTGTGGCGCAGGACGTGACTGCCGGTTTCCGGCGGCGCGTCGTGCGCGGGTGTGTCAGGGTGAACCCGGGGCGGAGCCCCGGTGACACGCGACGTACGTCGCGTGCGGTCCGTTGCGCTCCCGTGCGTCGGGCGGCCCGGCGGTCGGGGCAGTCGTCCGCGGCGCGGCATCGGTCGCCGCACCGCCGCTCAGACGGGCATGGGATGGGTCTCCGTATGAGGAGAGGAAAAAAACCGAATTTCTGCACCACCGGCCTCCCCGAACTGCTCGGGTGCGGGGAGTCGGCGTTCGTTGCATCGACGCGAGATGGTCACATCAGAAAGAGCGGCCGTTCCGGCGGGCTTTATCACTCCCGCAGGGAGAGAGCAAACGCGTCGTGCGGCGTAACGGATCGGTTGCCGTCCGAGGCCGGCCCGTGATAGCCGTGAGGAGTCCGAGGAGTAGCCCGGTCGCTCTTTCCGCCGCACCCGTTCGCGAGACGCTCACCCCGACCTCGCGGCCGCCATCACCCGGCCGGCCGAGAGGCCGGTGGTGCAACACGATTAGGTTTCTCACTGACCCATCCCTGTTCCCTCACGAGAACACCCGTGATCACGCAAACCCTGACCCGCGCGAGCCGGGAACTGTTTCGCCGCGCGCCGGACGAGCGGTTCCCGACCGTCGACGCGCTCCTCGCCCACTGCCGGCGGGAGAAGGACGAGTCGCTCGACCGCTGGCACCCGCCGGCCGCGCTGACTCCGACCGCGACGGCGGACGCCCGCCTCGGCCTCGCCGCCGGGGGCGACGGCCCGTTCGCACTGAACGACTGGAGTTTCGGACAGCTCTGTGGGCTTGCCCGAGTGGGCAAGGAAACGGTCAACCGGCTCGCCCCGGACACCGCCGCCCGGGTGTTCCGGGAGACGCTCCCCGGCGGGAACAAGCCGCTGCAACTGCTCACCCGCGGGGACGGCGTGCGATCCGTCCACGGGACGGCGTACACCCGCCTGCCCAACGCCGACCTGGTCGGCATGCTCGCCGAGGTCGCCACCGACTTCCAACCGCCCCAGACGGGGGTGGCCGGCGGCACCGGGCTGTACTGCGGGGAGCAGGACCTGTTCTGCTTCCTCATCGACCCGGCCGGCTGGGCGGAGGTCGGCGACCAGGCGTTCGCCCCCGGGTTCTTCGTCTGGAACTCGGAGGTGGGCAAGCGGTCGGTCGGGGTGCAGACGTTCTGGTTCCAGGCGGTGTGCGCCAACCACATCGTGTGGGACGCGGTGGAGGTGATCGACTTCAGCCGCAAGCACACGGCGAACGTCGCGGGCGCGCTCGGCGAGATCCGCCGGCACGTCGAAGCCCTCGCCCGCAAGCGGGACGAGCGGCGGGACGGGTTCGTGCGGGTGGTCCGGAGGGCGATGGGGCAGGCGCTCGGGGCGGACGCCGAAGAGGCGATGAAGGAGTTGGTGAAGCACGGCCTCACCCGAACGCTCGCCAGGCAGGCGGTGGAGTCGGTGGCCGGCGGGCGGTTCACCCTGTTCGCGCTGGTGGACGCGCTCACCCGGCTCGCCCAGCAGGCGGAGTACGCGGGCGACCGGACGGCGCTCGACGTGCAGGCGGCGGCCCTGTTCACACTCGCGGCATGAGTCCGGCCGGGGGAGGCGGTCGAGACGGAGGTAAGCGAAACAACCCCGGACGACGGCCGAGCGGCTGCGTTCACCCGTCACGGCGGGCGGCTGGCCCTTGCACCACCGACCTCTCGCCCGGCGTGGCGGTCTCACCTTCCGGGCCGCCAGTGCAGCGGCTCCACCCAACACACCGACAGGATGAAGCGATGAAGACGTATTCCGGGGCCCGGACGGCGGGCGGCTGCGCCGTCACCGTCACCGGTGCGGACGGCGGTCGCGGGCTGGACCCGCGGTTCGACCTCCGCACGCACTCGCCCACCGGGTTCGAGTGGGGGTACGGCGGGAGCGGGCCGGCGCAACTCGCGCTCGCGCTCGCGGCGGACGTGCTCGGCGACGACGAGGCCGCGCTCGGCGTCTACCAGCGGCTCAAGTTCCGCTTGGTGGCCCGGCTGCCCGCGGATCGGTGGGAGCTCACCGAGGGCGAACTGGCTGCGGCCGTCCGGTCGCTCGGCGAGGCCGGCGGTGGATGACCCGGCGGGCGATCGCCGTCACGAGGTTCGGCCGGTGGAGGTTCCGTTGCACCGCCGGTCGAACTCGTTTCATACCCGCGCTCGCCCCGACAGACCTCTCCCTGCGTCTGCCGTCGCCGCCGGTCGTCGTCGGGGCTTCCACGACCTCGGTCGAACCGACGACGACCGGCGGCGACGGCGTGACGAGTCCCCCGCCTGCACACGCCCGTCCCCCCCCGTGCTGCCCGAGCCGGAGGGAGTCCGAGGGGGTTGCGGCGGATACCGGCTCCGTCTCCGGCGGCGGACAGCTTTCCCTCACACGCCGCGAGCGTTCCGCTTCCCGGGATGCTGTGCGGTCATCAGCCGCACGTAGCGTGAGCACGGCAGGGGGAAGGTTTCGGTCGTCAGCAGCGGCGGGGAGATCGCCGCCATAGTCTGCTCGGTCTTCCCCTCTGACGGGTCGTCGAGTCGGGCCCGCACCTGGGAAAGTCCAGACGGCGTCTGGACTCTCTCCCTGCGGTGGGCGGCTGGCTTTTTCGTCACGAAGAGCAGGCCGGCTCGCACGAAGGAGGTGAGGAGTTCCAGCGGGCAAGTCCGCCCACTGGAGGTTAGAGATGCCGCTTTCGGAGCAGACCTACACCGAGTACGAGAATTACAAAGCAGGCACGGCCAGCCCCGAGACGGCGGAGCGCATCGGGGCCATTCTCAAAGACCCGGACAGCGACCTGAGCCGGTGGTTCGGTGAGCGCCAGGACGCCCTCAAGGCTCGCAAGCGCCGCCACCACCGGACAACCGAGTGATGTCAGCACGACGACGTACGACATCGTTCGTTCCGATCCTGGCCTACGTGCTCTTCAGAACCCACCGAGCCCGCCCCCGCCGAACGTCGGGGTGGTCAGCGTCAGCGGCAGGTTCGGCACCGGCTCACCGGTCAGCTTCTTCCACGTCGCCTTCTGCTCGTCGGTCAGAAGGGCCGTCACCTTCGCCGTCACCTTCTCGCTGAACTTGTCCCGCCACGACATGATTCCGCTGTTAAACACCCGGAGCGAGAGCGGCAGCCCGGCGGCCGAGGACAGCCGCTGGGCGTCGGCGACGAGTGCCGCGTTCTTGTCGGTCTGCTCCTTCGTCAGCGCGAGGGCCTTCGCCACGTCAGCCTGCGAGAACAGGGTGACGCCGGCGGTCTGCGCGACCGCCTGATACTTCACCTGCTCGATCCGCGCCAGTTGCTCGGCGGTCAGGATCGTGGCCACCGACTTCGCCAGCGCCTCGTTCGCGGTGGCCAGCTTCGCCGGATCGACGCGTGGAGCGTACATCCCGCCGGCTTGCCCTTGCACCGGCACCTCCGGTTCGGGCAGGGTTTCCAACTGGAAGCGGTTCATCACCGCCACCAGCTTGTCGGCCTGTTCCGGGGTGATCTTGAAGACGCTCGGCGGCACCTCCCGGAGGACGACCGCCGTCGTCGGCCGCGCGATCTGACGGGTGAATCCGGCAGATCCACGTCCTGTCAGCCCGACCGTGAAGTTGCCGTCGTATTTCTTGCCGGCCAGTTCCATGATCTTCGCTTTCTGTTCGGCGGTCAGAACCTTGTTCTGTTCGATGCCTTCATCCAGCAGCTTCTTCTTCTGCTCGGCGGTCAGCTTCACCGCTTCGGCCACGCCCGGCGCGGCGACGGCCCCAATGCTGACGGCAGCGCTGCTCCGGCTCGCGAAGAATTCCATTCGTTGCACCAGCAGTTCCCGCCACCGCTTCTGCTGTTCGGTGGTGAAGATGTCCGCCAGTGCCTTCTCCACGAACTCGGCCTGCTCGCTCGTCGATTTCTCCAGTGCGGCCAGGTCCTGATTCGCGCGGATGCCGGGGCCATACTTGCTGGCCGCCTCGGAGTTCTTGGCGGTGATCGCCTTGACCTGCTCCGGCTTGAGTCCCAATTCGGTCTGGATCGCCTGGTTGCTCGCCAGTAGGCGGAGTTCCACGACCGTCCGCTTGCCGAACGTCGCGTTCCGCATGTTCAGGACAGTCGGCGGTGCCTGGGGGCCGCCCGGTCTGCCAAAGGGGCGATCCGTCGTGGTGCTGCCGGTGAACGGCTTGCCGAGCAGGTCGTCGAGTTTCTTCGTCTGCTCGGCCGAGACTGCCGCGGCATAGGCCTTCTCGCGGGCCGCGCGGGCGGCCTCAATTGCCTTGATGGCGTCATCGACGGGGACATCCGACAGCACGGCCTTTTCGACGGCGTTGGCCAACGCCACGTCCGCGTCGGCGAAGGATTTGACCTGGGCGTCGGAGACGGCGAGCGCCTTGCGGATTTCCCGGTCGTTGAGTTTGATCGACAGCGGATCCGGCGTCTCCACATCGCCGAAGCCTCTGCCGCGGCCGGTGGAGGTCTGCATGGCGATCTGCTTCAGGCGGGTGAGTTGCTCCGGCTTCAGGGCGGCGGCCAGCGCCTTGTCCGTTTCCGCCCGTCGCTCTTCCTGTGCCTTCATCCGCGCTTCCGGACTCAAGGTCCGGTCGGCCTGCACTCCGGCCTGGGATTTGGCGGCGAGGTCGGCCAACGCTTTCGTCTGTTCCTCGGTCAGGTTCAGTTCGGCTCGCACGTCCCTCGCCTGGGTCATGCGGAGCAATGCCGCCGTGGTGACAGTCGTACTCAACCCACGCGCGAACGAGCGGTTCATCCGCTCGTCGGTCGCGGCGAGCCAGTTCAGCTTCGCCGGCTCGCCGATCATTTCCGATACGACCTTGGCCTGTTCGGCCGTGAGGAACACCACCGGGACCGTGCTGATCGTTCCGGCCACCCGCGCCTCGACCAGCTTCTTTTGCTCGTCGGTCAGGTTCAGCGGCCTGGTCAGTTCGGGGAACCCCCTCAGTGCGAATACCGACACGCGGGTGGGGTCAATTTTCCCGTCCGCGCCGTCCGGACTGCCCGACAAGCGGCGACCTGTAAACCCGCTCGACAGCACGGTCTGCATGGCGAGTTGAGTCGCCCGCTTGTGCTGGTCGGCGGTGAGCATCTTCTGGAACAGTTCGGCCGTCGCCTTGTTGCGGCCGGCCGTCCCTTCGGCATACTTGTCGGTCGGCGTGGTGTACTGCTCGTCCCACTGCTTCTGGCGGTGGTCGGTGAGCGTTTTCACCTGCTCCGGGGTGAGCTTGAGCTCCTTGGCGAAGTTCTCGTCCGAGACGTACGGCAACAGGCGGGCGGCGGCCGGGATGGTCAACCGGGCGGCGGGCGGCTGCTGGGCGAGCAGCGGGCCGGCGGCGACCGCCAGCAGCAGCAGGGCGGGGAACGGGCGGGACATGACAGACCTCCGGGAGAACTGGCCCACGCGGTGTGGGATCGGAGGCAAATACCCCGACACGGTTTCACCTGTCTCGAAAACGGGCGAAATCCTGCGCCTGGTCCTGAGTGCCCCGCTTTTGGTAGTCTGAACGCGCTGCCCGGTCGCCCCACGGAAAGTTGTCGGAATCGTGACAGGCCGGGCTCGCAGGTGGTATTGGACCGGTAGCCCGCGAGGACCCCAGCCGATGCCAGCGACTCACCTCACCGAACGCGAGCTCCGGGATTTCCTGCTGGGCAAGCTGACGAACGAGACGTCGATCCCGGTGGAATCGCACCTCGCCGACTGTACCGACTGTCAGGAACGGGCTGCGGCCGAAACCCCGGCCGACGCGCTCGTCACCCTGCTCGCCGCCGCTTCCACCCACCTGGACCGCACCGCGCAGGCCGACCTGTCCACCCCGGTGGGCGAATCCGCCACTCGGACGTTCGTCGAGCGGCCGCCGTCCCGCATTCCCCTGACACCGCCGGCGGAGCTGACCGGCCATCCGAAGTACCGCGTCCTCGGCCCGCTCGGGGCCGGCGGCATGGGCACGGTGTGGCTGGCCGAGCACTTGGTGATGGGGAAACCTGTGGCACTGAAGGTGATCCGCCCGGAGTGTGCGGCCAAGCCGGGGGCGGCGGATCGGTTCCGCCGTGAGGTGCGGGCGGCCGCCCGGCTGGCGCATCCGAACGTCGCTGCCGTGTTCGATGCCGAACAGGTTGGGGAGCAACTCGTGCTCGTGATGGAGTACGTGCCGGGGGAGCCGCTCTCCCACACCGTCCGCCACGGCCCGTTGCTGGCGGCCGAGGCGTGCCGGGCGGTGTGTGACGCGGCCCGCGGGCTGGCCCACGCCCACGCCGCCGGGCTGGTTCATCGGGACGTGAAGCCGAGCAACCTGGTTCGCACGCCGGACAGCCAGACCAAACTGCTCGACTTCGGCCTGGCCGTGGTCCCCGACCCGGACGTCCAGTCGCTGACCGGGGCGGACCTGATTGTGGGCACCCCGGACTACATCGCGCCGGAGCAGGCGGCCGACCCTCGTACGGCCGACGCGCGATCGGACATTTACGCCCTCGGCTGCACCCTGTACCACCTGCTGAGCGGGCGGGTGCCGTACCCGGCCGACGCGGTGATGAAGAAACTCGACGCCCACCGCGACCCCACCATCCAACCCATGCCACTGGGGGCACCGCCGGAACTGGCCGCCGTGGTGGCGAAGATGATGGCGAAGAACCCCGCCGACCGCTACCGGACGGCCGCCGAAGTGGCGGACGCGGTAGAGCCGTTCACGGAAAGCGTTCCGCGAGTACTCGCTGAACCCATTCGCGGGGCGAGTGGGACACGCCCGCGCTGGCTCGTCGCCGCCGGCCTGCTGGTCGCGTTCATCGGCCTCGCGGTCGCTGGGGTGGTGACCTACCGCATCCAGACGGACAAGGGCGAACTGGTGATCGAGGCGACCGACGACGACGTGGAGGTGGTGGTGAAGCAGGGCGGCAAGGTGGTGACGATCGTCGATCCGAAGAGCAAGCAGAAGCTGGTGCTGAACTCGGGCGAGTACGAGTTCGAACTGGACGGCAAGCCGGCGGGGTTGAAGCTGGACGTCAGCAAGGCGACGCTGAAACGAGGCGACACCGTGGTGGCAAAGATCGAGCGGGTGATGAAACCTGAGCCGTCGGTTAGGCCGATTGTCTCGGTACCGACTGAGGCAAGACTGCCGCTCAAGCCGGGCGAGGTGTTCGTGTTCCGCGGGCACACGGACGGGCTGGTCGCCCTGGCCGTCTCGCCGGACGGCACGTTCGCCGTCACCGGCGGGTCGTGGCCGCACCACAAGGACGGCGTTCTCCGGATGTGGGACCTCGGCAGCGGCAAAGAAGTCAAGCAGTTCCGCGGCCATGACCAATACGAGGTCAACGACATCTGCAACGTGGCCATCTCGCCCGACGGGAAGCGGCTCCTGAGCTGTTCGAGCGACGGTACGGCTCGCCACTGGGACATCAAACGGGGTGCCGAGATCGCCTGGCTCGGGGCCATTCGCCCAGGAATTCGGGTTCTGTCGATCGCATGCACCCCGGACGGCAAACAGGCAGTGGTCGGAGCCACTGAGCCGCGGCTGTTCGACCTGGCGACGAACAAAGAGGAGTTGAACCGGTTCGAGAAGTACCACGTCGACAACATGCGGGCGGTAGCCGTCTCGCCGGACGGCACCACCCTCGCCACCGGTGACAGCACCGGGGTCGGCGAGTACGACGCCGTCACCTTGTGGGACGTGAAATCAGGCAAGCGGCTCCACTCGATTCGCGGGCACAAGACCCTCGTGTTCGCCGTCGCCTGGTCGCCGGACGGGAAGCGGGTGGCGTCGGCCAGTCACGACGGCACCGCCCGGGTGTGGGAGGCCGCTCAGGGCCGCAGTCTGCTGAAACTGGAGCACCCTCGCGGGGTACACGGCGTGGCATACTCGCCCGGCGGCAAATACCTTCTCACCGGCTGCGCCGATCACGCCGTCCGCCTGTGGGATGCCGAGACCGGCGCGCCCGTCCACACCCTCAAAGGGCACGACCTTGATGTCTGGACGGTGGCGTTCACTCCGGACGGCAGGCACGCGCTGTCGGTGAGCGAGGACAAGACGATGCGGATGTGGCGGCTGCCGGACCAGTTCGTCGATCCGAAGGCGAAGTGAGGGGGGCATGGAAACGTCGCTCACCTGGCTCGGCCGCCTCGTGTCGTCGCCGTCCGACCCGGACTGGCGGCGGCTGACGGACGTGTACGCGCCGCTGGTGGACGACTGGCTGGGCCGCCTGGGGGTGCCGGCGACCGACCGCGACGACCTGGTGCAGGAAGTGCTGGTGGTGGTGGTGCGGCGGGTGGGGGAGTTCGACCGCCGCGGGCCGGGGTCGTTCCGGGCGTGGCTCCGGGGCATCCTGGCCAACCGGGCTCGGAAATACTTCCGCGATCGCCCCCGCCGCTCGGAGTTTGACCCCGACCATCTGACCGACGACGGCAGCGAACTGGCCGCCCGCTGGGACCGCGAACACGACGAGTACTTCGCCGCCCGCGCGCTGCGGGCGGTGGAGGGGGATTTCGCCCCGGCCACGTGGGAGGCGTTCCGCCTCCAGGTGTTCGACGGCCGCAAGGCGGCGGACGTGGCGGCCGAACTCGGGCTGAGCCTGAACAGCGTCCTGCTGGCCAAGAGCCGCGTGCTGAAGCGGCTTCGGGAGGAGTTGGCCGGGCTGGTCGAGTAGCCTGAAATCTACCCTGGCTGTTCCTCACTTGACCGGGCTGACCACTCAGTCCAAAACCCGGTGTCAACCACCGGACGGTCTGCCGGGGCGAGATCGCCCCACCTGGCGATCGGCTCGGAAGTCATTCGCCAGTCCCGCTCTCGCATGTGGTGCAGGAACTCCTCCGGCAGCCGGACGGTGTGTGCTTCCACGTAGTGCGCGAGGCCCTCGGGCCACACCCACACCCCGTCGGTCAGATCCCGATCCCCGAGTGCCGGCGGAACGATCCCGCACCCAAAGCGACAGTACGACCACCCGTTGTAGCGGACCCACTCCTTTCCCGATCGCAGGTACGCCACGACCGCGGCGATTTCCACGGGATCCCAATCCTGTCGCACGAGATCGGCAGGGTGCGGTAGTCGACGACGCGGACCGTCCCCGGGCGGCGTGGGGCGTGGCCCCCCACCGTAACTGGCTCTCGAACGGTGGAGGAACACCTCCTCGGACGGCCGCCAGTAGCCGACGGCATTCAGGGTGCGAATGCCGGCCATCTCTATATTCCCCCGTGGCGCATGGACCGTTGCCAGCTTTTCACACCCCGCACGCGCTGCGGAGGGCATCGCCCCGGTCCGGGTGGGCACGCGGCGGCTAGTTCCGTGAGGAAGCCGCTCGCCACGTCGACCGCGAAGTACGCCAGTTGGTCGCGCGGGGCGTCGGACTCGTACGCCCACGACCCGACCTCCTCTCGCAGCCCCGGCCGTCCGGCCCTCGGGGAGGTAAGCTCACTTCCGTCCGAGTAGGCGATCCACCACCCAGCACCCGCGGACGTGCTCGCCCGGTTCCCGGCAGTGGTCGAGGATGCGCGAGTCGTCACACCCGGCTTCTTCCAGCGCGTCGGCCAGGATCGGCATCGGCGTGAAACCGCCAGAGGCGTACATGGCGGCAGCCAGCCCGACAACGGCCTCGGTCCGCCACGCGGGGTCGATGGCGACCGGGCGGAACGCCCGACACCGGTCGAGCAGTTCGCCGTCGTCGCACCCGGCGTCCTGAAGGGCGGCGGCGAGTTGGGGGATCAGCGTAAAGTTGCCGGTGTGGTACATGCGGCGGGACAACTCGTACACCTGCCGCGTCCGCCAGGGGTGCCGCAACCGGTCCACCGGGCAGACGAGCGGGCCGGCAATGTCGTGAGCGAGCCGCACCTGGGTCGCGTCCTCGGGGGGAACCGCCGCCTCCCCGCGGGCGGCAGCGACCCAGTGCAGGCAGCCGCAGGCGACGAGGGCGCACTGGTGAGACGTCGGGGCGGCGACGAACAGGGGGGCCACGAGGTCGAGCCACGAGTCCCACCACATCATGAGCCCGTCGAACGCCCGCAGGTACAGGTCGCGGGTCGATCGCTCCACGTCGTCTTCGAGGTACTCGGATCCCCCCGCGGCGAGGAACGCCGCGTGCAAGTCACTTTCGGGGCGTGCGCCGTCGGCGACGGACTCGGCTACCTCGACGAGTTGCCGGCCGGGGCCGGGCGGCAGCAGGTCCCACACTCGTCGGCAGCAGCCGCAGGCGAACAGCCGCGCCTGCCGGTAATCGAACGCCAGCGTGACCACGCCCTCCACCTCTCGGTTCAGGCTTCGCCGCTGGGTCACCATCGGTCGCGTCTCGCCCCGGGACGGACACTTGCTGCTCCCGCCCTCATGGTAACGCCATTCCGGATGAGCCGGAAAAAATTCGCGCGCCGTGTCGTGTCCGCCGCCGGGCACCCGCTTCGAAGGGTGAAGACGACTTCACCCCCAGCCGGAGCTTACCATGTCCCGCGTCCTCACCCACCCGTTCGGAACCCGCCGCACCGCCGCGAAGACCACCCGCCCGGCACCGACCCGCACCCGCCTCGGACTGGAGTCGCTCGACACCCGCGAACTGCCGGCGATGCTGACCATGAACGCGGTCGTATCCCCGGCGGCCGTCTCGGCGGCACCTGTGGCAACGTCCGCAGCGGTAGTCACCGCCGAAGTGGTTCGCACCATCACCCCAAGCCCGGTGGTTCAGCCCGACCGGCTCCAACTCCAGCACTCGCTCGACGCCGTGAACGCGCTCACCCAAACGTTCCTCGATCGCTTCGTGGACTACTTCGGGACCCGTTACGCGGTCCTCCGGGTGCCACCTCACATCAACTACGGCAACACCGGAGCGATCGCGGAGTTGTACGTCCCTGGGGTTGGTGATGTCGTCGTGGCCGCACCGAAAGGCGGGGAAGCCGTTTACCTGACCGGTGGAACCCTTGCGAAGTGGAAGAGTTTGGGAGGGGAAAGTAGCGCCATCGGGTTCCCACTCCCTCAGCAGGGGTTCCTGGACGTCGTGGGACCGTTCACGCGGTTCGAACACGGGATCATCGTCCGCACCGACACCGGGTACGTCGCCGTCTCTGCGGTGACGACCTACATCCTGTTCGAGGGCCTGCGCCCCCGGTCGCTCGGTGCCCCGACCGCCGACACCGACTACCTACCGGACGGCGGGACTGTGGACCATTTCGCAAAGGGAGCGATCTACACCGGTCCGAAGGGGAGCGGGGTCGGGGGTGTCCTGACGGGGGGATATGTGGCTGCGTATGAACGGCTCGGCGGTCCGGGTGGATGGCTGGGATACCCGGTGGGTGCCCCGGTGCTCGGAACTGACGGTGTCACGACGACGGTTCGCTTCCAGCACGGACAGTTGCGGTGGAACCCGACCACCGGCTTCGTCGCCGTTCGCTACGACGTGTGGGACGCCGTCCGCCTGGACCTGTGGGGGTGAGTCCCGCGTCACCGGTAGTCGTTCGAGTCCAGGAAGGCGAGCAGGCGGCGGAGTATGCCCTCCGCGTACTTCGGTGAGCTGGCGACCGTCAGGCCCGCCCCCCACGCCTCGGGCACGGCGTCCAACTGGCGGGCGATGCGGGCCGTTTCCAGCAGCTCGATGAGCCGCTGCTCGTCGCCCGACCCGATGGCGACGAGTTGGTCGTCGAAGAAGAGCCGGCTGGGGAGCGAGCGGATCACCGCGTTCTCCTTGGCCTCGCTGAATTCCTGGTCACTCAGCACTACGTCGTGTTCGGCTCCGTGTTCGTCCCGCACCCGGAGCCGGATCGACCCTCGCCCGCTCGGCCGACTCGACGCGGCGGCCGAAACCGTGAGCGCCTTCGGCAACGGGATGGCGGCGGCCGTCGGCGAAACTGCCCGTCGTCGAGGGGACGGCCGGCGGTCCGGCGGGAGGAAGACGCCGGCCGCGAGGGCCGCCGCGAGCATCGCGTCCCGGAACGCGAACACCCGCCATCCCAGGAACAGTTCGACGGACAACTCGTTCCGGAGAAAGATCTGGAGCCGCGGCGGGCGGGCCCCCGCCTCGTTCCCCGCGTGCCGCGCGCGGACCGAGACCACGTTCGCCCACGGATACCGCCGGGTCCGGATCGGCGTCCGGAGTTCGACCCCCCGCGCGGTGACGGTGAACCGCGTCAGCGAGGTGAGCGCGACGCCCAGGCCGATGGCGGTGAGGATCGGTGCCGCGATTCGCACCGCGAGCAACCCGTCCGCGTCGGCCGCAAATTTCCCGAACTGTTCCGGCTCCAGCCACGCCAGGTAGCTCAGCACCGCGCACGCGATCGCACCGAGGGCGGCCAGGCGACTCGGCCCGGCCCGCCGCCAGACGAGCGGAAGGTCCGCGGGAGGGTCGGGAGGGGACAAGACCTCCGAGCCGCCGGGGTGGGCCGGTGGCGGGCGGCGGTCCGGCGGAGAATCCGCGCGCTGTTCGTCCGCCCGCGCCAGGCCTTCCAGGTCCACGACGCGGGCGAGCAACGCCAGAAGTTCCTTGAACCGGGGGTAATACGCCGGCACCTCGACCGGGGCACCCTCCACCGGTTCGATGACCAGGGACCGGCGGACGTCCGGCAGGCGGACGCGGCGGACGTCCCGCCAGCGGAACTCGGCCCGGACCCGGCCGCCGGCCCGCCAAGAGATGCCATCGGCCGTGGCCGCGAATCGCTCACTCAGCCGCCGCGCGAGCCACACCAAACCCAACCCGAGCGCGGCCAGCACGCCGGCCCCGAGCAACACCGGCGCGAGCGGCACGTCCGGAGTGGGCGGCCGGCCGGGCGGTGGGGCGGGAGCGGGTCCGGCGACCTGAAACCCGATGACGCCCATGACCGCCCCGAACACGATCAGGAACGCCCCGGCGATCCACACGCCGGGGTAGTCGTACCGGAGGGTCACCGGCCGGATCCGCGTGGGCTTGGGCACACATCACCTCACGGGCATCGACGCCCCGTCACCACCTGAAGATGAACCAGGCGGCCGCCCCGAGCAGGACGGCGATCAACACGAGGGACAGGAGGCAGCCGCGGAGACGGGCCCCCACGCCCGGTGCGTCGTCCGCCGGCCGGAGGGCGGTCGTGCGGGCCAGGAGCGACTCGACATCGACGTCGTCGTCGTCATCCCGGACGGGCCGGCGGGGTTTTGCCGCCCCGGGGCGGGCGTTCGCCACGGCGACGGCGACCTCGCCGGCGTGGGCCGGCCGGTGGGCCGGGTCGGCGTGCAGGCACCGCCGCGCCAGTTCGACGGCCTTCGGGGCGTGGGTACACGCGGTCAGCCGCCGGTGGGCGTCCTCCAGGTCGGCGGCGGCCGCCTTCTTCCACACCTCCTGTGAGGTCGCGCCGATGTACGGCGGGCGGCCGGTGAGGATGACACACAGGATGGCCCCCAGGCTGAACACGTCCGCCCGCATGTCCACCCGCGCCAGGTCGCCGTTCGCCTGCTCCGGCGGCATGTAGCTCGGCGTGCCCATGACGGTGCCCATCCGCGTCTCGTCCGGCCCGACCCCGCCGGGGGCCTGCCCTTCTCGCGGCCGGTCGTCCCGGCCGACCCCGGCGAAGTGGGCGATGGTGGCATCTAAACCCGCCGCGTGGGCGGGCGGCAACGCGCGGTCGAGCGTCTTCGCCAGCCCCCAGTCCATCACCTGCACCTCGCCGAACGCGCCGACCATCACGTTCGCCGGCTTCAGGTCGCGGTGGATCACCCCCCGGCTGTGGGCGTAGGCGACAGCCAGGCAGACCTGCTCGAACACCCCGAGGAACTCGTTCAAGTCAGCGGCAGTCGACGCCCGCTCCTTGAGGCGGTCGGCGAGGGTCTTGCCGCGGATCAGCTTCATGGCCAGGAACGGGCGGCCGTCGGGCAGGGTGCCCAGGTCGTGGGCGGGCGGGATGCTCGGGTGCTGGAGCTGGCCGGTGATCCGGGCTTCGGTCAGGAACCGCGCCGCGGCCGCGGTTCCGACCAGATTCTCCGCGAGCAGTTTCAGCGCCACCTCGCGGTCGAACGCCCGGTCGGTCGCCCGGTACACCGCCCCCATCCCGCCGCGGGCGATCTCGCCGCCGAGGGCGTAGCGGCCCGCGACGAGCGCGGGGGAACCCGCCACGCCAGCCGTACGCGGGTTCAGTACCTCCGCGGGGTGATACCGGTCCTCCGGAACGCGTTGCGGGTGTGCCGGGGCGGATGTCCCAGGCGCGTAGGGCCCAGTGCGGTCCGGGTCGGTGTCCGGCGGGGTGGGGCCACTCGCGGCCGTGTCGTCCGGCGGTGGCGGCAGGAGCAGGAGGGCCGGGAACAGGTTGCGGATGCGGTCGGCCAACTCCGGGTGGCGGGCGGCGTACTCGTCCGCCGACGGCCGCTCGCCCGCCCGTGCCCGCGCCGCGAACTCCGCCGCCAGTCGGTCGAGCAACTCGGCCACGGGTCACCCCTCCAGCAGTGCCTTCAGCTTCGCCGTCGCTGACTCCCACCGCCGCTGGACCGTCCGCACGGTGACCCCGAACAACTGCGCCACCTGGGCCTGCGGCCAGCCGTGGTAGTGGATCAGCCCGACCACCTCCCGCTCTTCCGCCGGCAGCCGCTCGATCTGCTCGTGCAGGGTGGTCAGATCGTCCATCACGCTCGACGATTCGCCGGCGGCGGTCACGTCGGCGGGCGGGTCCGGCGCGAGGTTGGCTCCCGGCCCGTGTGGGCCGTACAGGCCGCGGGCCAGGTCGATCAGCTCCCGCCGCATCTGGGCCGCCGCCAGCCCGTAGAACTCCCGCATCGACCCCGGGCGGACGGACTCCAGCGACCGCAGCAGCCGCAGGAGCGCGTTCTGGAGCAGGTCCTCGGCCTCCACCCACCGCCCCACCCGCGGGTCCCGGGCGAGCATTCCCCGCGCGAGCGATTCCAACCGCCCGCCCACCCCGCGCAGGAGGGCGTCGCACGCGGCCGGGTCGCCCGCCCGCATCGCGGCCAGCCAGTCGTGCAACTGGGCGGTGTGGACGGACCGATCGGGCATCTCGTTACCCTCGTGCAGCTTGCCAGGATACAGCCCGGCGAGCGTGGGACAGCGCCAGGACCGGCGCCCCGTGCCGACTGCGGAAGGCTGGCGACCGCCCTTTGCGATTGCCGCCGGGAGACCGGCCGCGGTCAGCCCGGCGGCCGCGGGACGTCGTCGTTGATCGCGCTCAGGATGTCCCGCAGCCGGCCGAGCGCCCGCACGTACCGGTTGCTGGCGGCCGTCTTGGTCAGGCCGAGCACGGCGGCCGCCTCGGCGTTGCTCAACTCCTCGAAGTGCCGCAGGGCCAGGATTTCGCGGTCGAGCGGGTCCATGCCGTTGAGCGCCTCCTGCAGCCGCAGTTGTCGCTCCGCCCGCACCGCCGCCTCGGTCGGACTGGTGAGCCGGCCGAGCAGCAGGTTGGCGAGGGAGAAGGTGGTGGCCGGGGGCAGCCCGCCGCGGGCGAGGGACACCTCCTGGCCGGCGTCCCGCACCTGCGCCCCCAGGTGGTGGCGGTGCAGGGCGAGCAACCGCTCGGTCACGATCAGCCGCAGCCACAGGTACGCGGGCATCCCGCGGGCGGCGAACTCAGCCGCCTTCCGCTGCACGTCCAGGTACGCCTCCTGGAGCACGTCGGAGGCGTCCACCCGGCCCTGCACCCGGCGGTCGAGCCGCAGGCGGACCATCCGCTTCAGCCGCTCGCGGCATGCGGCGAACAGCTCCCCGGCGGCGGCCGGGTCGCCGCCGCGGAGGCGGTCTTCGGGGGTCATGGGTGCGGCCATCGGGGGGGTCATTTTACACCGAGCAGGGCGGCCACTTCGGCCCGGAACTTCGCCAGTTCGGCGCGGCCTGAGACGACTGGGTGGCGGCGTGCCCCTCGTGCCACTTCACCGCCCGACCGTAGCAGTCCCCGGCCTGGTACCGGTCGTCGAGCCGGCGGTGACACACGGCGGGGAAGTACAGGTCGACGCCGTCCGCGTTACCCGTTCGCGGTGGTGATTTGTGATTTCCATGTTCCCGCCGCGGGTGGCGAGACGCGTTCACTCGCCCGCCTTCCTGGGGTCTTTGATCATCGGCCGTGCCCCCTGCGGAGAAGTGGGGCGGGTTTGGCCGTCTTTTTTGAGGGCCCCGGGCGGCGGGTCCAGATCGTTCGACCCGCCGGAGCCACAGCCCACAGCCGCGGCCAGCAGGCCGACGACAACGAGTGCTCGAATTTTCATGCCGGCAACCTCCCTCTGTCGCATCGGCGGCTCAGTAGTCCCCCACCACTTCCCCGCGGCTGTACGTGGCCAGGGCGGGCAGGACGTTCTTGCCGGCCGCGTAGGTGATGAACCGGACGGACCCGTCGGCGAACAGCCAGTTGCACCCGCCGGAGTGCAGGCTCCAGTAGTGCCAGCGGTGGTACTGGTTCGGGTCGTTCAGGTCCCCCGGGCGGAAGTAATCGTGGTCCAGCCGGGGATCGAGCTGGCCGTTCGGGTCGACCTCGTTGACGCCGAGCAGGCTGTCGCCGGCGGCAAAGAACGGCGCGTCGCCGGACCCGGCCAGCCACCACCCCCAGTACAGGTCGGGCGTGGCCGGCCGCTCGCCGATCATCACCGTGCTGCTCGTCCCGTCGGTCACGTCGGTCAGGCGGACGCGGGAGTTGACGTGGAAGATGCCGTCGTACTTGAACTGGTCGGTGCCGCTCACCCCCAGGTACGAGGTGGTGGCGGCGTTGTTCACCCCGCCCGTCCAGACCTGTAACGCGCGGGGGTCGGACGGGCAGGCGATGAGCTTGAATTTCTCGGCGTTCACCTTCTTATTCGGTTCGCCCTGGAACCACGGCCACGCGGTGAAATCCACCACCTTCTGCAGGTTGTCTTGCTCGAAGTACGGCAGGGCGCGGGCGGTGCACGTCCAGAACTGCTCGGCGTACTTCGGCTTGCCGGCGTTGGGGTTCGGCGGCGGGCTGTACGGCGGCGAGTAGAACCCGCCCGTCGAACTCGGCACCGGCCCGCCCACGCACGCCCCCGGCGGGAGCACGCCCAGGGCACCTTCGTAGTTGTGCAGGGCCAGCCCGAACTGCTTCAGGTTGTTCGCGCACTGGATGCGGGCGGCGGCCGCCCGGACCTGCTGGACCGCCGGCAGGAGCAGTCCGATCAGCACCGCGATGATGGCGATCACGACGAGCAGTTCGATCAGGGTGAAGGCCGGGCGGCGGGCGGGGAGGGTCACGGCGACTCCTTGTTGGGAGGGGTGGTTTGGCGGGGTTGGCTCGGGCTCGGCATCGACTTCGGGGTCCCGTCCCAGATCCAGATCGTTCCGTCGGCCTGCGATGCGGCGAGATAGCCTCCCGTCGGGCTGAACGTCACGTCCGTCACCGGACTGGGGTGGCAGGGCAGCACGAGCAGTTCGCTCGCGGTTTCGCTATCCCAGAGGCGAACCGTATGATCGTCGCCGGCCGTCGCGATGCGGCGGCCGTCCGGGCTGAGACACATGCCGTTCACCGACGCCGAGTGCTGGTACCCGAAGTCCACGTAGTGCAGGTTGAACCGGTCCGCGGTGACCTGGTAGCACTGGACCGACCGGTCCCGGCCGCCGAGGAAGGCGGTCGATCCGTCGGCGGTGAACTGAGCGAACCGCGGCCCCGAGCCCAGGCGGATGTTCCGGGTGAATCGCCGCCCGCTCGGAACATCGATAAACGTCCAGCCCTGTGGCTTTTCGTCGTCGGGCAGGGGGTCGATCACGACGAACGCACGCGTCCCATCGGCCAGTAGAGTGACTTCAACGGCCCGAGGAACGTCGACCTCCTGAACGCGACTCCGGATCACAAGGTCCCAAACCTGAACGACGGATCGGCCGGCCGCGGTGTCGCCGACCACCGCCAGCCACCGGCCGTCGGGGCTCACCGACAGTGAGCGGGCCGACACGAGCTCGGCCGGCAGATCGCCGCGGGGCGTGCCGTCTCGCGCGTCGACGAACGTCACCGCGCCGCCCGGCTCGGTCGCCCGGCTCTCCCGGGCGAGCACGAGGGTCTCTCCGTCCGGCAACACGAGCACCTTGGCCAAGTCCCCTGCCGACCGGTGGAGCTTCTTCGGGGCGGTCTTCCCCCGGGGGTCGGTCCGCCAGACGGCCCCGTCCGCCCCGGCACTCACCAGGAAGGAGCCGTCACGGCTGAACGCGATCGACGCCTTGCCCCGGTGCAAGGGGATCGCCTGCGCGTCCTGGTCGCCGGTGGGTCGCCAGGCCAGGACGGTCATGTCCTTGGCTCCGGAGACCAGTTCACCCGTGACCGGGTTCGCCGCGACGCAGGTGACCGGAGACGAGTGCCCTCGCCTCTCGACCAGTAGGCGACCCGCGGCCGGGTCCCACACCCGGACGGTGGTGTCCTTGCCGCCGGAGACGATCGTGCCGTTCGGGGCAAAGGCCAGCACTTCGACCGGGCCGGTGTGCCCGCGGAGCGGGGGGCGCTCGGCGTAGCTCTCGGTGCCCCATGACCGGATCGTCCCGTCGGTACCGCTCGCCGCGAGCAGTTCGCCGTTCGGGCTGAACGCCGCGCTCGTAGGACTCCCCCCGCCTGTCACCAGGCGTCGCCCGACCTGGCGGATCTCCGCATCGAGGATGTCGATGCGACCGGGAACCTTCTCGGCATCCCCGGTTGCGGCGACGGCGGCCAAAGTGCGGCCGTCCGGGGACCACGCCAAGCTGACGTACCCCTCCCCGAGGGCGGTTTCCAGGCGGTGAAGTTCTCGGCCCGTCTGGTCCAGGATCACTAGCCGGCCGGGCTCTCCGGGATGCACACCGGTCGACAGCGCGAGCGTCGGGGCGGTCGGGTGGAACGCCACGGCGGCCCGCTCCCAGACGCCGGGGACGCGGTAAAGTTCACGCGGCGCCACCTTCATGTCATCAGACAGAGACCAGACGATGAGTTCCCCCGCCGCGTCCGCGGCCCCGTCCACGCTCGCCAGCCGCTTCGCATCCGGACTGATGGACAGACCCGAGATCGGATGCTTGTGAACCGCGATTCGGTGCAGTGCCAGGTTCGAGTCGGCCGGCCAGAGGTTCAGAAGGCGGTCATCGCCGCCGGTGATGAAAAATTGGCCGTGGCCTGGTACCGCCAGCGAACGGACGCTGCGGGTGTGCCCGTCGTACTGACGGGTGTACGCCTCAGTCACCCGCTTCAGGTAGTGCCATTCCCAGTCCGGCTTCTCGACGAGGCGGTCCGCGTCGCGGATCAGTTCGGTCGCCCGGTTCATTTGCAGGTCGCCGTAGGCGCGGCCGGCCAGGTAAATGCGGTTGAAGTACAGGTAGCGGTTCGCCTTCGCGAGCGCGTCCTCGGCCCGCTGCCGCTCGCCCTCCTCCCCGGCCAGGGCCGCCTGGAGCCGGAAGTGGTAAATGGTCAGGGTGCCGGCCACCCCCGACAGGAGCAGGAGGCCGGCGGCGGCCACCAGCAGCATGGCCAGCGTCGAGTTCCGCCGGCACCAGCGGTACGCCCTCTCCACGCGGTTCAGGGGCCGAGCCCGCACCGGTTCGTCGTTCAGAAACCGTGACAGGTCGTCGGCCAGTTCGGCGGCGGTCTGGTACCGCTCGGCCGGGTCGCGGCGGATGGCTTGAGCACGACCGTCTCCAGGTCCCGCGGGACGGCCGGGTCGACCGCCCGCGGCCGCGGCAGGTCGGCGGCGACGGCCAGCTCCACCAGCCGGGCCCGGCTGGCCGCCTGGTACGCCGGGCGGAGGTGAGCAGCTCGTACAGGGTGAGGCCGAGGGCGTACACGTCCGCCCGGTGGTCGCCCGCCCCGTCGAACCGCTCGGGGGCCATGTACCGCAGGGTGCCGATCACGTCCCCGGCGTGCGTCAGGTCGTCGGCGTCGGCCGACTTGGCCAGCCGAAGTCGGCCACCCAGGCGGTGCCCCGCAGGTCGAGCAGCAGGTTGGCCGGCTTGACGTCCCGGTGCACCACCCCCTGGGCGTGGGCGTACGCCAGGGCGTCGGCCACCTGCGCGCCGACGCGGGCGACCGACCCCCAGTACCCCCGCCCGCCGTCGGGCAGGGACGGGGACGACACCGGCCCGGGGTCGGACGGCGGCGGCGTGGAGGCGACGGGGCGGGTGGCGTCGGCGGAGTCGGCGGCGGGGCAGGTGCGGGTGACCTGAAACCCCTCCCCCACGGGAGGGGGTGGTGGGCGAACGTGCCGGTGACCAGAGCCGTGAGCCATCTCGGTAGCCGCTCGCGGGGTCGCCGCGGCCGACTTGTCCCTCAGCCGCTTCACCTCGTCGATGACGGCGTCCAGCGGGTGGCCGGCGATGAACTGCATGGCGTAGTAGTGCCGCCCGCCGGCCTCGCCGGTGCCGAACACCGGCACGATGTTCGAGTGGTGCAGCCGGGCGGCCGCCTTGGCCTCCCGGCGGAACCGCTCCAGCCGCTTCGGGTCGGCCGCCGCGTCCGGCGGCAGCAGCTTGAGGGCGACGTGCCGGCCGAGGCGACTCCTGCACCGCCTCGTACACCACCCCCATCCGCCCACCCCACCCGCCGCAGGATGCGGAACTCGCCCACCCGCACCGGGTCGGTCGGCCCGGCGGGCGGGGCGTACTCGCCGGTGCGGTCGGCCGTGTCCGGCTTGAGCTGCTCGAGCTCGACCAGCGCCGGGAACAGGTTGCGGACCGCGTCCGCCCGGCCGGGCAGGCGGGCGGCGTACTCGGAGATGGACGGGCGTTCGCCCGCCCGCAGGCGGGCGGCGAACTCCTCGGCCAGGGCGTCGAGCGGGTCGCGGTCTTCGGACGGGTCGGTCACGGCCACTCCCCCGGGCGGTGCAGCAGAGTACCTGCCCGCCGGTAGCCGGAGTCCACAGGAAATCCCCGCATTTTTTTCGAACCGTGCGCCCGCAGCGGGCGACACCGCCACCTCCTTGCCCAGAGCGGTCAGTTTCAGCCGCACCCGAAACGGCTCCCGGCCGGCCGTCGCGACAGCCGGCCGGCAAGTCTGGACGGGGCGGGCCTTACCGGTCGCCACTCGCCCGACCAGGGGCCTCGGGAGACGTGCCAATTCCCCCCGCCCGTGATTTTCTCTCACCCTGTCGTGCCCGACCTGTAGCCCCCGCCTCGCGGCCGGGTTGCCGCCGCGGAGGCGGTCTTCGGGGTTCATGGGTACCACCATCGGGGTGGTTATCGGTCACCGAGCAGGGTGGCCGCTTCGGCCCGGAAGGTCGTCAGTTCGCCGGCGGCCAGTGGGGTTTGGCTTCCAGCATGTTCCTCGTGCCACTTCACCGCCCGGTCGAAACAGTCCCGTGCCTGGTCCCGGTCGCCGAGCCGGTGGTGACACATGGCGAGGAAGTACAGGTCGATGCCGTCCGCCTGGCCCTTGCCCGCGGCGAGGCTCTTCCCGAGCGATACGACCGCTTGTTCGTACAACCCGTTGCGATACTGGGTCACGCCGAGCGTGTTCAGGAAGACGGCGTTGTTCGGCTGCCCACCGACGATCTTCGCCATCAGTTCGAGGGCCCGCTTCGGGTTCCACGACCGCGGCGGGCCGGTGACCAGGTGCCACGCCAGGTTGTTGATTGTGATCGGGATGGCCCGCCCGACGGCGGCGTCCGCCCGCGCCAGGTCGGCGGCCGCTCTCGCCTCATCCCCCGCCGCCCGATACGCCGCCGCCCGCTCGACCAGGGTGGACGGGCTGGTCGGGTCCACCCGCAGCACCGCCGACAGGTCGGCGATCGCGTCCGCTGGCCGCCCGAGTTGGCGGTACGCTGCCGCCCGCGTGTGGCGGGCGGTCAGTTGGGCCGGGTAGCGGTCGAGGACGGCGGTGGCGTCGGCCGCCGCCCGGTCGTAGCGGCGGAGTTGGAGGTTCGCCCTCGCTCGGTGAAGGTGGGCGTCCTCGCGGGCCGGGTCGAGGGTGAGGGCGAGGTCGAGGAAGATGCGGGCGACGTAGGGTGACCCGCCGGTCACCGCCGCGTACCCCACTCGAATATACCCGTCGGCGTCGAGCGGGCGGGTGAGTACCGCGGCGATCCCGTCGCCCCACTGTTGGGCGACACGTCTCACCGGGCTGGTGAGCAGGTCGGTGCCGACGAATTCGACCCGTCTCGGCGGGACGGCGTGAGGCGACGGGGGGAGGGGCGGCTCGTCCCAGTCCAGCCCGAGTTCGGCCAACTCCGCCCGGAGCAAACGCAAGTCCCAGGCGATCACCTCCTTCCCGTCCTCGTTGGTCGCGTACAGCGTGCCGCCGTCCGGGGTGAAGCACTGGGGGACGAACTTGGCCTGCTCGATGAACGGCAGCCGCACCAGTTCGCCCCCGTCCTCCACCCTCACCAGCCGCACCACCCCGTGCCCGCCGACCGCCACCGTCCGGCCGTCTGGTGAGAACAGGGCGATGACCGCTTTGCCCGCATCCGGCATGACCGGTCCTTCCGTCCAGGTGTCGGTCCGCCACACCCTCAACCCGCCGCCGGTGGTCGCCAGCCAGCGGCCGTCCGGGCTGAAGCTGACCGGGCCGCCCGGGGTGGCGAGTTCGGCCACCACCCGCCCGGTGCGGGCGTCCCACACTTTCGTACCGACCCCGGTGATCGTGCCGTGGCTGCCGGTCGCCGCGAACCGGCCGTCCGGGCTGACGGCGGTGTACCGGACCTCCTCGTGCGGGCCCAGGGTGAGCGACATGCCGACCCGGTCGGTCCGCAGCGCCACCGCCCCGGAACTGCCGGTCGGGTAGACCACCAGCCGCCCGTCGGCGCTGGCCGACGGTGTTTCCCCTGAGAAGCCGGTGAGCAGTTGTTGCGGCGGACCGTACCGCACACCCCCGGTCGCCGGATCCGCCGCCCGTGGCCAACGCACCAGGCCGTCGTACCCGTTCGCGAGGAGTGCCCCGTCGCCGGTGATCTGGCGGACGAACTCGCCCCGCCCGGCGGCCAGCCGGCCGAGTTCGACGCCCCCGCCGCCCAACTCGGTCGCCACCAGGCTGCCGTACCCCGAGTCGGCGGCCGCCGTCAGCACGCCGACCCGGCCGACCGGATCGACCCGCATGGAACCGACGGCCGAACGAGGCGGACCGAACAGCCGCCGTTCCGACCCGGAGGCCAGTCGCATCACCCACAACTTCGACGCGTCCTGGTTGTGTGTGAACACCCGTCCGTCGGCGGACACCAGCCGGGCGTGGCTGAACCAGCCCGAAGGGTGGTTCAGCAACTGTTTGCCCGCCCGCCAGTCCCACACCCGCAGGACGTTGGACCAGTCGTTGCTGAGCAGCCGGTCCCCGGTGTGGTCGAAGATCGGATTGATGCCGGAGTTGCGATGACCGTTCAGCGCCGTGAGTGCCCGCTTCGCGTCGACGTCCCACACGTGAACCTGCGTTCCACTCCCTACGGCCACCACCCGCCCGTTCGGGTGCCAGTGGCACGCGTCGACGGATTTCGGGAACGGCAGGTCGGTAACGGTGCGGCCGGTCGTGATGTCGTGGACGTGAAGGAGCCCGCCGCCCCCCTTCACGCACGGCACGGCCACTCGCCGGCCGTCGAAGGACATCGCGCCGAGGCCGAGCTGACGGCCGGGGAGATCCCACGAATCGGTCACTCTCGTCTCCCGATCCCACACGTTCAGCGTGCCGGCGTTGGCAAACACCACCCGGCGGTCATCCGGGGTGACGAACGCGTTGCGGCCGTACAGCATCGCCGTCTCGTGAATCCGGACGGGCTCGGAGCCTCCCAGACTGTACACCCGCCCGCGGCGGTCGGCTTCCGGCAGGCCATCGTCGCACACCACCAGCACCCGACCCGAGTCGCTCAGGGCGACTGTCGCCTTCCGCCCCGTCGGCGGCAGGGAGTACAGCACGGCGTCGTCAGCAACTCGGCGGATGCAGACGGCCCCGTCCGCCGAAGCCCGTGCGTACCGCTCGAGTGCGGCGTCAACGGCGATGAAGTTGGTGTCACGCGGAAACCCGTCCCACTCCTTCACCACTTCCAGGTCGGGAAGCGCGAGGGCGGCCGCGGCCACATCGCGGAAATGCTTCCGGTCCTCCTCGGTGAGCCCGGATTCGCTGGCCGCGGCCAGCGCTGTTTTCAGTTGTTCCAGGCTCTCGAACCGCTGCCCCGGCAGCCCGCTGCGGGTGTTCGCCCGCGCCGCGTTCAGTTGCGACCGCCACAGCTGCACCGCCGTCTCCCGGCGGGCGGCGTCGGCGTCCCGCTCCGCCCTCAGGGCCTCGTCCGCCTTGGCCTTGTAATTGGCCGTGGCCACCGCCCCGCCGACCACCCCGCCCGCCAGCAGGAGGCCGACCAGTGTGAGCAGCCCCGCCACCGCCGGGTTGCGGCGGCACCACCGCCACGCCAGCTCGCGGAGGGTGGCCCGGCGGGCGCGGATCGGCCGGTCCTCCTGATACCGCCGCAGGTCGTCGGCCAGCTCGGCGGCGGTCTGGTACCGCTCGGCCGGGTCGCGGCGGATGGCCTTGAGCACGACCGTCTCCAGGTCCCGCGGGACGGCCGGGTCGACCGCCCGCGGCCGCGGCGGGTCGGCGGCGACGGCCAGCTCCACCAGCCGGGCCCGGCTGGCCGCCTGGTACGCCGGGCGGAGGGTGAGCAGCTCGTACAGGGTGAGGCCGAGGGCGTACACGTCCGCCCGGTGGTCGCCCGCCCCGTCGAACCGCTCGGGGGCCATGTACCGCAGGGTGCCGATCACGTCCCCGGCGTGCGTCAGGTCGTCGGCGTCGGCCGACTTGGCCAGCCCGAAGTCGGCCACCCAGGCGGTGCCCCGCAGGTCGAGCAGCAGGTTGGCCGGCTTGACGTCCCGGTGCACCACCCCCTGGGCGTGGGCGTACGCCAGGGCGTCGGCCACCTGCGCGCCGACGCGGGCGACCGACCCCCAGTACCCCCGCCCGCCGTCGGACAGGGACGCGGACGAATTCAGCGCACTGTCCCCGCCGACAGATTGCCCGGTCGGTGGGTCGGCAGGTGTTACAGGACCGGCCCCGTCGGCGGACGAGGCGTCCGGGCGGATAAGGCCGGGGTGGAAGGTGCCGGTGCGGAGGGCGTCGGCGACCGCAGTCACCTCGGGCGGGGAGGGGGAGTCCGAGCCCGCCCCGTCCCTCAGCCGCTTCACCTCGTCGATGACGGCGTCCAGCGGGTGGCCGGCGATGAACTGCATGGCGTAGTAGTGCCGCCCGCCGGCCTCGCCGGTGCCGAACACCGGCACGATGTTCGAGTGGTGCAGCCGGGCGGCCGCCTTGGCCTCCCGGCGGAACCGCTCCAGCCGCTTCGGGTCGGCCGCCGCGTCCGGCGGCAGCAGCTTGAGGGCGACGTGCCGGCCGAGCGACTCCTGCACCGCCTCGTACACCACCCCCATCCCGCCCACCCCCACCCGCCGCAGGATGCGGAACTCGCCCACCCGCACCGGGTCGGTCGGCCCGGCGGGCGGGGCGTACTCGCCGGTGCGGTCGGCCGTGTCCGGCTTGAGCTGCTCGAGCTCGACCAGCGCCGGGAACAGGTTGCGGACCGCGTCCGCCCGGCCGGGCAGGCGGGCGGCGTACTCGGAGATGGACGGGCGTTCGCCCGCCCGCAGGCGGGCGGCGAACTCCTCGGCCAGGGCGTCGAGCGGGTCGCGGTCTTCGGACGGGTCGGTCACGGCCACTCCCCCGGGCGGTGCAGCAGAGTGTACCTGCCCGCCGGCGGCCGGCGTCCACCGGAATTCCCCTGAATTTTTTGCGAGCCGTGTGCCCGCGGCGGGCGGCCGGTGACGCCTCCTGCACGCACGCCATTCCCCGGCACAGGGCAGTTCGTTTCAGTCCCACCCGAAACGGCTCCCGGCCGGCCGTCGCGACAGCCGGGCGGTCGGACCGGAGGGCGTCGGAGGGGTTGCCGAATTTCTCCCCGCCGGTGTCGTGTCCGGCCTGGGAGTTCCGCTTCGACGGGTGAGGGGGGCGGATTCCCCGCCGCCCCGGGTTCGGAGGCAAGAGTCATGGCACTCACGAGCGCCATCGCGGCGATCTCTAAACGAATTTTCACTACCCCGGCCGTCGAGCGGCGGCCCACCCGCCTGGGGGTCGAAGGGCTCGAACAGCGGGACGTGCCGACGGCCATGTTCAACCCGGCGCTCGGGGCGGAGGACGTGTTCTGGCGGGCCAACAACCCCGCCGGGCAGCCGGCGAACCAAGCGATCACCGCACCGGTCGCGAACAACCCGTCCATCCTCTCGAACCCCACCGTGTACCTCATTTTCCGCGGGACTTCTTGGACCGACGCCTCGGCCGGCCGGATGGCCGGGCTGGCCAAGTCGGTCATCGAGCCCCCGTACTTGAGTGCGCTGACTCAGTACGGGAGCGACGGCCGCGCGACCTACGGCGGGTTCGTGATCGACCGGACCGCCCGTCCCGTTCCGGCGAGCCCGAACGATATCGACCGTGACCAGACGATCGCCGAGGTCCTGGACAACCCGACAGTCCCCTGGATGAGGCCGGCGGGGGTGGTGAAACCGGCCGGGTATCAGCTCTCGCCCATTTACGTCGTGGTCTATGACAACGGGGACGGGTACGCGAGTAACGGCGGCGGCAACTACTCGGCCTTCGGCTCTCCGTTTACGTTCCTGACCAACGCGATCCGGATCAACAACGGGACAAACCCGGACCAGTTCACCACGCTCTTCTCTCACGAACTGGTGGAACGCATCTCCGATGGGACCGGGGCCGGGATCGGGGTGAGACCGGCCGGCGCAGGGCAAAATGTGGACGGGCAACTCGCCGACGACGAGCCGAACGGGCGGTACTACTACCGGCTCGCGGGCGGTGCGCTGGTGCAGGCCTACTGGTCCGTCGTCGATCGCGCGTTCGTGGTGCCGGACGGCCAGCCGGACGTCGTGCTCGACCCCCTCTGGAACGGGGCGGTGTTCAACGGCAACTCCGTCTCGCTGCAGGACGGCAACCTGTTCCTGATCGACGGCACCGGTAGGAGACAGGCGATCGACACCCGGGTTGCCGCCTTCGCCAAACTGGGCAACACCGTCTACGAGCTGACCGACGCCCGCCAGGTGCGGCGGTACGACGGTACGAACTGGGTGGCCCTGACCGGTTCGAACACGCGGGTCGAATCCCTGGCCGCCACCACCTACAACCTGTTCATGCTCGCCAGCAACGGCGGGCCGGCTCAGGTGTGGCGCTACGACGGAAATGGCACCAACTGGACCGCGCTGACCCCGGCCGGCGTGGCCACCTACCGGATCGCCGTCGCCGGGAACGAGTTGTACCGTATCGCCCAGGACGGTGGCGTTTGGAAGTATGCCAGTTGGGGCGGGACGCAGTGGACGGCCGTGACCCCGCCCGGCTCGACCGTCTACCAACTGGTGTCCGTGGGCGACCGCCTGTACGCGTGGGGGAGCATGAGCGGCTCAACCCGGGTCTGGCGGTATACCGGGTCGGGAACCGCCTGGGTGTCGACGACCGGTGACACCACCTCCGTCTTCGGGCTCGAGGCGTCCGCGAACGCCCTCTACCTGTTGGGGGCGAACTCCGGGGTGGGGGTGAAGCAGGCCTGGCGGTACGACGGCTGGGGGACCAGTTGGACGCCGCTGACCGGGGTCAACACGGCGGTCGACCAGATCGCGTCGGTCGGCAACCGGCTGTACATGGCGGCCACGAACACGGGGACGGCGAACAAGCAGGTGTGGCTGTACTCGGGAGCCGGGACGAACTGGACCCCCCTCACCCCCGCGACCACCGCGGTCAACTACCTGTGGGTGGACGGGGCGGGGTTGTACATGGCCGCCAGCAGCCCGGGGAGCACAGCTCACAACTGGCGGTACGCCGGCATCCCTCTTTTCTGGGTAGCGATCGGCTGACCGGTCGGTCCGTCAGGTCCTTCCGAGCAGGAGGTCGACGACCCAACAGCCGGGAATGTGCGGGAACCGCCCCCGGCTGTGCTTGAGGACGGCCGGGGTGTCGCACCCGGCCTCCTCCAAGGCGTCGGCCAAGATCGGCAACCGGTCGAACGCGCACTCCGCCGACACCCCTTCGGCCAGGGCCAGCACAGTCGGGGTGAGCCACGGCGGGTCGGACGCGACCGGGCGGAACGGGTTGCCGAACACGCACCGGCCCAGGTGGGCGTGGGCCACCAACGGCGAGCAGACACGGTTTGCGTCCGGACGCCGTGTCTCTGACTTGGGTGACGAGCTGTTCCGGCCCAGTGGAGAGGCACCACTCGGCTTCGGTCATCGCAACTCCCGTCGGGCCGGCGGCGGACAAACTTGGACGAGTGCATGATACCCGGACCGCTCGCCCGGCGCCGACCGGTCCGGGTGGGCGGGCTGAATGTGCCAGACGGTCAGACGCACCGAGGGCGCAGCGATGATCGACACCGCGGTAGCGGCGACGACCGAACACCTCCCCGGTGGGGTGCTGTGGGTGAAGTTCACCGGCCGCGGCGGGATGGGCTCCGACGGGAACGACGACGGTCGGCGGATGCGGCAACTGCTCAGCGAAGCACTGTCCGCCGGGCCGGCGACCGGGGTGATCATCGACCTGACCGGGTTCGACTACCGGTTCGGGAACTGGATCGGTTCGGTGCCACTCGATGCCGTGCGACGATTCACTCCCAAGTTCGGGCGGGTGTGCCTCGTCGCCACCGGGCCGACAGCCGAGGCACTGCTGCCCATGTGGACCGTTACCAAATTCGACCGGGTGGTTCCGATGTTCGGTGACGTGGACCATGCGCTCCATCATCTGACCGGGCAGCGGCACGAACCGTCCAGCGGATGAATCGGATCACCGGGGTGTTCGAGATGGGCAGAGGCTGACCACACGTTACTCCGCCCGGACACGGAGCCACCAGCGGCGACCGGACGGCGCTCGACGTGCAGGGGGCGGCCCTGTTCACGCTCGCGGCGTGAGCCCGGCCGGGGGAGGCGGTCGAGACGGTGATCGGTGAAGCGACATCCCACGACAGCCGAGCGGCTGCGTTCACCCGTCACGGCGGGCGGCTGGCCCTTGCACCACCGACCTCTCGCCCGGCGAGGCGGTCTCACCTTCCGGGCCGGCGGAGTCTCCCGCCCACGCCCGTCCCGTCCCCGTGCTGCCCGAGCCGGAGGGAGTCCGAGGGGGTTGCGGCGGATACCGGCTCCGTCTCCGGCGGCGGACAGCTTTCCCTCACACGCCGCGAGCGTTCCGCTTCCCGGGATGCTGTGCGGTCATCGCGGGAACGGGCGTCGAGTCGCGTGTGTCACTTCGGCGGGTGGTTGGCCGAGACCAGGCTGAGCTTCGCCCGCTCGATCGCCGCGCGCAGCTCCTCTTCGCTCGGCAGCACGGTGAGGTATTCCGACGCGAACACCTTCGCGTTGATCCCGCCCATCGCGTACTTCACCACCGTGTCGCTCTTCTCGCTGCACAGGATGAGGCCGACAGGGTCGTGTTCGCCCGGCTCGGTCAGGTGTTCCCGGGCGTAGTTCAGGTACAGGTTCATCTGGCCGGCGTCGGCGTGGGTGAACGCGCCGATCTTCAGGTCGATGACGACCAGGCAGCGGAGCCGGCGGTGGAACAGGAGCAGGTCGATCTTGTACCACTGGGCGTCGATCCGGATCTTCCGCTGGCGGGCGACGAACGTGAACCCGTGCCCGAGTTCGACCAGGAAAGCCTCCAGGTTGCGGATGATGGCCTCTTCGAGCTCGCTCTCCCCGTACTCGTCGGTCAGGTTCAAGAACTCGAGCACGTACGGGTCGCGGACCAGTTCGGCCGCCTCGACGGCGTCCCCCGGCTGGGCGGCCTGGGCCTTCGTCAGGAGTTCCCCTTTTCGCTTCGACCCGGCCAGCCGTTCGTAGAACCGGGTCGAGACCTGGCGGTCGAGTTGGCGGACGGACCACCCGCCCCTGATCGCCTCCTCCTCGTAGAACCGGCGGGCGGTGCGGTTCGCGACCGTCATCAGCCGCACGTAGTGTGACCACGGCAGGGGGAAGGTTTCGGTCGTCAGCAGCGGCGGGGAGATCGCCGCCATAGTCTGCCCGGTCTTTCCCTCTGACGGGTCGTCGAGTCGGGCCCGGACCTGGAAAAGTCCAGACGGCGTCTGGACTATCTCCCAGCCGAGGTAGAAGGAGCGGATTTGGAACAGGTTCGAGCGTGAAAACCCGCGGCCGTGACGTCTCGTCAGATCGCTCGCCAGGCGGCGGATGAGTTCGTCGCCGTACCCGGCCCGGTGCCGGCCGCCCTGTTCGAACTCGACGATGCGCCGGCCGAGTTCGTAGTGGGTGGCGGCCATGACGCCGTTGACCACGCGGGCGGCGGCCGTCCGCGCCTGGTCGACGAGACCGGACAGGCCGGACACCAGCCCGTCGTAGTCCGCTCCTGCGACCGGCGCCACCGCGCTCGCCTTCTGTTTCCGCTTGGCCATTTCGAACCCACTCGCCCAAAGTCGACTGAGGCTACCAAACGGCCACCGGCACCGAAAGCCGATCTCTGTACGGGGTTTGTGGGTGGAAGGCCGGGGGTCAATCGGTCAGCAACCGGCCGCCGTCACGGGCCGCGTGCTGGAGGAGGCGGAGAGCAGACTTCTTCTCGCCGAAGCGCAACTCCTCCATGATGTCGTCCGCCGCCTCGTCCGGGAGGACGGCCCAAACGAGGACCGCCCGCTGTCGCCGCAGCCTTGCCGCCTGAACCGCCAGGAAGCGGGCCACCCCGGGGTGTTCCGGGCAGAGTCGTTCGAGTCCGTTTCGGGATGCGATGCCGAGGTACGAGTTGAGCATGGGTTGACCGTAGCACGACCCAAAAGGGTAAGGGAACCCGTTCGAGGGCGATGGCAGGGAATGGCAGGGAACTCCCCGCGATCCATGTGAAATCGGCTTGTGCCAGCGTGGAATCGCTGTACTGTGCGGGAAGTGTGCGATTCATAAACCCCAAATTGGCTCACCTTTGCAGTGAGTGAGTTGTTCCCGGGAGCTTGAGCGACAGGTTCGGGACCAAGAGGTCGCAGGTTCGAATCCTGTCAGCCCGACTGGTAGTTTAGCCTAGGAATCGTGGGGTTTCGGCAAGCAGCACACCTCGCCGAAACCATCTCCGGGCAGGGTATCGGGCAGGGTAACTGAAATCTCCTGGGCGACACGGGTCGTCCGGGGGAGAAAAAGCAGGCGTTCCGGCACTCTCCTCACCGGAGGAATGCCGTGAAGCAGCCCAAGCCCTGGTACCGGGCCAGCAAGTCCGCCTGGTACGTCGAACACCACTTCAAGCAGGTCCGCCTCGGCGACCACCCCGAGGGTGCCCCGCCGCCCCGGAAGACCAAGGCCGGGTGGAACCCCCCGCCGCCCATCCTCGACGCCTTCTACAAGCTGATGGCGACCGGGGCTAAGACCCTGCCCAAGCCTGCCCAGGTGCTGGCGGCGGTCGTCTGCGACCTGTTCCTCGACCACAGCCAGAAGCACCACAGCCCGGACACGTTCAAAAACTACCGCCACTTCCTGCGGTCGTTCTGCCAGCGGTGCGGCCGCACTCCGGCGGCCGAGCTGAAGCCGTTCCAAGTCACCCGCTGGCTGGACGCCCACCCGAAATGGAAGGGGGCCAGGCGGCACGCCGTCGTGGCCGTCAAGCGGGCGTTCGCCTGGGCCGAGCAGGAGGGGCTGATCGCCGCCCACCCGCTGCGGACGCTCAAGGCCGGCCGGGCAAAGCGGCGGACGCGGGTGCTGTCGCCGGCCGAGATTGGCGAGATCATGGCGGCCATCCGCGACCAGCCGTTCCGCGACTTCGTGCGGGCCATGCTGGAGACTGGCTGCCGGCCGAGCGAGGTGGCGCGGGTGACGGCCGCCGAGGTGAACCTGGCCGCCGGGGTGTGGGCGTTCGCCGAGCACAAGACGGTCAAGAAGACGCACAAGCCGCGGGTCGTCTACCTGACGCCGGCGATGGTCGTGTTAAGCCGGACGCTGATCGCCAAGCACCCGGACGGGCCGCTGTTCCGCGGGCCGCGGGGGGCGGCGTTCACCCGCCAGGCGATCCGCTGCCGGTTCCGCCGGCTGCGGGCCAAGCTGCCGCACCTGAAGCCGTTCGTCTGCTACAACCTGCGGCACACGTTTGCCACCCGGGCGCTCGTCAACGGGGTCGGGGTGGCCCAGGTGGCCGAGCTGCTCGGGCACACCTCGACGGAGATGGTGAGCCAGACCTACGGCCACCTTGCCGGGCAAGTCGCTCACATGCGGGAAGCCGCCCGGAAAGCGGTCGGCGTCTAACGTGGTCAGGATCGAGCGACGCCCCGACCGCACACGGCGGCCGGGGTGGTCTGCGCGTGATGTTTGCCACAGCGGACACGCGCAGCAAATCCGATACTCGTCCTCAGGCACAAGGCGTGACTAGCCGTTAGTCAACCGCAGACGAACTACCCGGCGGGTATTGTAAGCCTCTTGTCCGCAGCAAACAGACTCGCAAGACCAGACCATCAACGAGAAAGGCCGGCCACTTCGGGTGGCCGGCCTTCGGGTTACTTCGACTCGATGACGTAGAAGGCGTCGCCGTCGTTACTCGGGCTGCCCTTCCCGCCGCGGAACGGGATGTGCCGGCGGCTGACCGGCTTCGGCTTCTTGCCGGCCCACTGGTCGTACACCCAGATGCCCTTGTCGTCCTGCCCGTCGTAGATGGCCGCGTGGTTCCCCGTCGCCTTGTTCGGGTAGGCCCCGTTCGCCCACCCGGACGCGATGGCCGTCCCGCGGGCCAGATTCTTGTTCCCGCGGACCTGGACCCCCTGCTTCCACTTCGAGGTGTGCGGGGCACCGGCCGCTTCCTGGACGAACGGCACGCACTGACCGCTACCGACGGTCTTCCCGCTGTACGCCGACGGGCTCTTGCAGATGTAGCTGGCCTGGGCGACGCCGGCGACCAGCACCACCACCCCGGCCAACACCGCCTTGCGGAACCGCATGACACGACTCCCCGGTTGATGAGGAGGACGGGGGCGACCCGGTACTCGGTACTCGTGGCCACCTCGAACCCGACCCCCTTCATCTGACCCGAAGGGTTGCGCTGGTCTGATCGGAAACACACAGGGGCGGCTACCCGGCATCGTGCCGAGTAGCCGCCCCGGGTTTGGAATCACCGCCGCCCCGTCGCGAGCGACGGCAGCAACAGCCGGCCTGCGTTTCGCGGTCGCAGGAATCGATACGTCACCAGCCGGTGTTCAGGATAGTCGGCGTCGAACTCGACCACCCGCACGACCCGCGGCCGGTCGAACAGGGCGACCGCGACCTTACGCGTGAGCCGTTCTTTTACCACGGTCAGCATGGCTTCCCCCGGTTGTAGATGGGGGTGGCGGACGGCCCGTCTCCCCTCGCCCTACACGGCCGAGTGCGCACGAAAAGGGCCGGGCACCATCGATGGTGCCCGGCCCGACGCACAGCTTACCGCTTGCCGCCGCCCCTTCCCACCGCCCCCCGAGCCACCGCCGCCCTTGCCGCTGCCCCCGGACCCGCCTCGGCCGGCCCCGCCACTGTTCCCGCCAGACTTGCCGGCCGGCCCGCCGCCCGACTTCCCGGCGGCCGCCCCGCTCCCGCCCTTGCCAGCCGACCCTGCGCTCGGACCGGCCTTGCCGGCCCCCTCCTTCACCCCGCCGGCCGTGTTGTCCCGGCACACCTTCGACGTCTCCTTGGTCGTCCGGCTGCCGTTCACCGACCCGTTGCCGCCGAACACCCCGCCGTTGACGTTGCCGCCGGCGCTCCCGCCGACCGTCGAACTCGTCTCGCGGGTGACCTCGTGCGTGCCCTTCGGGCACGGGTCCTTCGGGTGCTTGTGGTCCTCGGCTTGCAACCCGTGGCTGAGCACCGCCGCCGCCGCCGCCGCCCAAACGTACCGGGTCATCACCCACCCCCTAGCAGTTAGTAAACCCGAGGGGACACCCTCCCCTCGTCCTACCGCCACCTATGCGCGCGAAGACGGCCTGGCACCCCCGGGAAGAGTGCCAGGCCGTCAACCGACGTCACTTCCGGCTCAGCTCCATCTCCATCGCCTTCGCCAACCGCCGCAGCTTCTGCTCGTCGTCGAGCCGCTCCCACAGCCCGCGGCACGCGGCCGAGTGGAACCCAACCGTCAGGTTCTGCCAGCGGGTCGTCATCCGCGGATTGACCGGCAGGAAGCTCATCGGGCAGACCGTGTTCACTGCCTTGGCCGGCATCGGCACCGGCTTCGGTGTCGGGCACCGGCACGGCGGTCGGGCAACCTCCGTCCACGCCGGGAACTCGTCCTCGCACGACCACGTCCGCCCGCCGGCCTTCCGGTCGTCGGCCGGGGCGGCCCCGGCCGACCCGACCACCCCGGCCGCCGCGAACGTCATGAGCAGCTTGTACATCAGAGTGCCCTCGGATACTCGCCACAGGCTCGTCGAACCTGCGGAGGGACGATGGCCCCTCGTCCAACTGCCCGGCTTGCGCCGCTAAATGCAACCGGGCCGCCCTTCTGGGCGGCCCGGCGGCTCTGACCCGCTCCGCGTCGCTTAAGCGGGCAGGGCGAGGGGGAGTTGCGACACCTGCGGCGGCCCTTCGGCGTCCGGGGTCAGGTCGGCCAGCGCCTCGCGGAGGGCCTCGAACTGCTCCTGCAACAGCACCGTGGCGACGCCGATGCCGGCCAGGATGGCTCGCACCTTCTTCTTCCGTCTGCTGGCGTTCCCCGGGTTAATTCCGAGGAACTCGGCGACGGCCTGGTTGTCCAGGGTGTCCTCGACGACCCGGATGAGGGTGTCGTAGAACTGGTCGCCACCGCAGAGGGCGATGAACATCAGCCGGACTTGCTGAAGCTGCTCGAACAACAGGTCTTCCCGGGAGGGGTGGTGGGCGTTCGTACCGCCCGTGACGTTGTGGCCGGGCTGGACCAGCCCGGCCACCATCAACGCCGCAAACCGGTCGCTCATGGCGTGCATCCTACGGCGTGCGGGACGAGGTGGTGCCGACCCTCGCCCGTGTCTGATTCCGGCCCGTGTCCCTGAGCGGCGGCTGGCTGGCGGCTCGCCCAAGGGGTGGCTCCGGCCGGTGCAGGGTCGGGTGACGAGGCCGACCCCGTTGTTCGATTCTATCCACCGGATCAGAAGATTTGCAAATAAATTTGCAACGAGAAGCTTTTTTTTCGGCGAGAAGCATTTGAAGGGAAATCGGCGGTGACTCGCGGCTGCCGTTCTGAGTCGATACACTGGCGATGGCTGGCGGCTTGCCCGGCTACCGGGGAACCGCAGCGGGGCGGCACCTGCTGACTAACAGGTGCCGCCCCGCACATCTCCTTCGACGAACTGGCGTTCTACCCCTAACTTCCCTTCGGGGCCTCGATGAGAGACTGGAGTCGCTCGTAAGCCCTAAGTACCCAGCCGTTCGTATGGTCCACGCTCTTCTTCCACCGCTCGTATTGTTCCTGGTAGTTCTCGTCGAACCGGACGAAGCAGAGGTCGGAATCGGGCGGCTGTTCGGCGAAGCGGACCACGAAATCCGGGTCGGCCTCTGGCACCCGCTGTGACTTGGCCCGCTTACTTGAGGCTTCGGGATCTTGGGGGGCCAGTCGGTCGACTGATTCCCGGAGGAACGACATCGCGTTGTCGCCGTACCCGTCAACCACGTCTTCCAGGGCGATCCTGGAAGCCCCCTTCGGCCGGAGCGCGGTTCGCCAGTCCGGCCCGATGCTCTTCTCCCACACCTTCAGCGTGCCGGCGGCCGAGACCTCCTCGGCCAGCAGCTTGCCGAACAGGTCGGTGTACTGGATGTTCGACTCGACGGTGTAAGACGCCATCAGGGAGTAGGCGCAGCCGATGTTGTACGGCAGCAACGGTTGGCGGACGAACTCGCGGGCTTGCGTGCTATACGCAACCGACTTCTTCAGGGCATCGACGGCTTTCTCGTAGTGCAGCTTCCACACCTTCTCAACGTGGCCCTTCTTGTCGCCCCTGTTCGCGCCCCCTCTGTCTTGGCCGGCAAGCCGTAGGGCGTTGGCCCTCAGTTCGATCGCGATGTCGAGATACACGAACCCGAGCCGGTACAAGGCGAACGCCCGCTCCTCCTTCGAAGCGCCCGGGTCGCTGCTCAGTTGTGCGTAGCAGAGTGCGCTCCAGTGCCAGTGCTTGAGCAAGAAGGCGTGACTTGCCCAACTGTGTAGGGCCAGCAGCGACCCGACCCGTTTTACCAGGTTCGGCCCGCCGAGGATGGCCTCCAGTTCGTACTCGGGCAGGCTGCGAGCGTACTTGACCAGCCGCTCGATGGCGAACTGCTCTGTCCACGCCCCGCTCAGCTGGTCGAGTCCGGACAGCCAGTCCTTGTCCTCTTCGTCAAGCCGGAAGAACAGCGGCTTCTTCGGCTTCTTCGGCTTCCTGCCCCGTTTCGACTTGCTGGCCTGGCCGTTCGACCCGTCCGGCTGGCCCTCTCTCGGTTGCTTCTCCGCCATCTCCTCGTTCCCCAAGGGCGAGGGGTTCCCAGCCCGTTCACGCGACTTGACGACGGCGCTCATGCGTTGACCTCTTCCGGCAAAGGTTGTTCCGGGACAAGGGCCGGCTCCCGCAGGACGGCCAGGGCGTAAAGGACGAGGCCGGCCGCGGCGGCGGCCACGGCCCAGTACAGGTAATGGGCCTTCTGGGCGGCGGCCTGCACGCCGGCCGGGACGACGAAGGAGCTGCTCGCCACCAGCGCGAGAACGAGCATCGCCGCCACCGTGTTCCGCCGCTCGCCGACCGCCAACAGGACGTTCCCGACCCCCGGCTGGCGATTCGCGATGCCGCTGTTGAAGCTCATGTACTGCGGGGCCAGTCGTGCCTGCCAGAAGCGGGCGACGAACACGGCCGCACCCGCGAGCCACAGCTCGGCCACCGAGTCGCTAAACAGCGAGGCGGCGGCGGGCAGCACGCACACGCCACCGAACACGGCCGTCTCGATTCGGAGCTGGGGGAGGGTGGTGGTGTAGCCCTCGTCCCGACGGCGGGCGACGACGGCGATGGACAAGGCCCCGAGCATCGCCGGCAGGAACTGGCACCCGACCAGGACGGCGAGGACGAGCAGCCGCTCCTTGGTGGTCCGGTCGGACGCATCCTGCGGGAACCGCGACAGGAAGACAATAGGTACGACCGCCTCCAGCGCGATGTAAGTGCCGTATACCCAGGCGGCCCCGGTGAGCGTCCGGTTCAGGACGGGCAGCCCACACAACGCTTGCCGGCCGCGGCGGACGGTCTGGGTGAGCTGTTCGATCAAGCCGACCGGCCGACTGGCCGCGGCCGGAGATGGCCCTGCCGTCTGGTCCGCGGCCGCCCGCGTGGGCAGCATTAGGCACAGCAGAGCGACCGGGAAGCAGATGGCGGCCCCCGCCAGGTAGTGCGGCCAAGCCGGGGCGGCCGGCAGGAGGACCGCGGCGGTCGCCCCGGCCACCGCCCCGGCGTACCGACAAGTGTCGTTCCAGACGAACCGGCGGTTGTCAGGCCGGGGTTCGTAGCCGTCGGCCTGACGCTGGAGCCAGGCCATCCAGTTCCCGGCGAACAGCGTGAACGCCACCGCGAAACAGGCCATCGCCAACAGCGCCCCGGGCACGGCCCCCCACGGGGTCGCGGTGAGCTGCGTCGTCGTGAGTGCCACCAGAAGGGCGAAAGCGCCCCGGAGCGTGAAGCTGGTGACGAACACCCAACGCTCCCGGATCTGACCGAGCGCCCCGGACACCAGGTTTAGCCAGTATTCCAGGAAGAAGCAGAAGAACAGAGCACCGACCCCGAGCAACTTCGGGTCGGCGTTGCCACCCAGGGACTGGCTCATCGCCTTGCCCAGGTCGAGCAGGTAGGTGTTGATGTAAAGGCCGAAGACGCTGCCGAGGCAGAACTGGATGAAATAGGCTAACCGTCGCGCCGTGGTGACCCGCATCGCGAACTCCTCCGGTGAAACGGCAGAGATTTCTTCGCCTTGCTGCTGGAACAACACTCCAGCTTCACCCGATATCAATTTACTTCCGGATGAAGCATTTGCAACGAAAATCCGCCGATGTGCCGGGGTGGCATATTTGTGAACTTCTGAAGAGAACGTAGACTTTGCCGCAGTCCCGGGCGAATAGCCGTTGCGGGCGGGGACGGTTATGGAAACCGGAGGGGTTTTGTCAGCGGACGGCAACGTGCTTCAGGACGAGGGGAGCGTTCAGCGGGGTGCCGTCTCTGGTGCAGTCGGCCAGATAGCGTTCGAGGTCAGCGGTGGCGATGCGGATGCACCCACGGCGGCCCGGCCGGCCGAACCGCGAGTGCCGCAGCCCGCCGTCTCGGCACCAGGCGTACACCAGCGAGTCGCTCACGCCCGCACGGACGGCGGCCTGTTTCACGGTCAACATGCGTGCCTCCAAATCAGTCCTAGGGTGGTCTGTACGCCGGAGAAAAGACGCGGGGCGGGGCCAGCGCCCCGCCCCGCGTCGTAGACGACGACTGCCGGCTACTTCCGGGACGCGATCGTCTCCGCGATGGCCTCGGCGATCGTCTGCACCCAGTCGAACAGGCTCATGGCAATCTCCGGTGCACGGTTGAGGGTCGCCCCGCCGTCCGTGCGACCAGCGGGGCGGACCGGCTAGGCCGGAGGGTGGTTAGCCCGGGAAGTGCGCCCGGACGCGGCTGTGGACGACCCGGGCCTCGTGCTGCGACAGCTCCTCGACCGCCTTGTCGAACAGGCTCTGGGCGTACTCGCCGGTCAGCCGGTTGGCCTTCTTCTTCTCTTCGGCCGTCAGCGTGTCGTACCAGATCAGGGTCGCGCCGCCGCCGAGGAGGGCCAGGCCGGCGAGGACGGGAATCAGCGGAAGCATCGGTCGGACTCCGTCGGGGTGAAGGGTGCGGGCCGGTCTCGGCCCAGTGGTCGTGGGGGTCGGTCGTGTCTCCGTGTCCACGACGACACGGCAACACGGAGACACGGTCATCGGCTCCGGCCTTTGCGGCCGCGGTCGGGCTGCTTCTCCGGCTCGGGGGCCGGTTCGTTGTCGGCGGCGGCTTGCGCCCGTTCCATCTGGGCCTGCTGTTCGGCCTGCGGGAGCGCCGACTGGTCCCCCGGCGGCCGGCCCTGGCCGTACATCACGTAGGCGTTGCTCTGCTGGCCGTAGAGGGCGGCCCCGAGTTCGCTCGCCCCGTGCGGCCCGGACTTGAACCACACCTGGTCGTCGATGTCGCGGGCCACCTGTCTCAGGAACTGCCACATCGGGTGGCGGGCCACGTTCACCTTCCTTTCTGTGACGGGGTCGTCGGAGTTTGCCTCGGGGCGGCTTGTCGCCAGACGGGGTCCAGCCCCGTGCGGGCCGGCGGGGCGAGCCTCGCCGTCGCGGCCAGGACCGCCGCCGCCACCCCCAGGGCGGCGAACGCTGCCGCCCGCAGGAGAGAGCCGGCGGCGATGGGGAGCCACGCGCCGTTCTTGGGCGGCGGCGGTTCCTCGTAGTACCGGGTGAGCCAGGTGAGCAGCGGGGCCGGGACGCCGGGCGCGAACGTGATGGCCACCCGGTTCGGCAGGGCGGCCACCTGCTCCGGCCGGATGAGCGGCTCGCCGACGAACGACCAGTTCTCGCTCGAATTGTGCGACCACCCGGTGCTGCCGGCCCCGGCCCCGTCGGACGTCTGGCGGCTGCCGCCCACCCCGGTGCCGCCGCTGTCCACCACGGCCGTCCGGGAGCCGGACCGCTTGCTGATCTCCTCGCACGTCACCCAGTCGTGCGCCCCGAAGTAGATGTTGGTGGTCGTGCCCAACACGACCTGGTGCTGCCCGTCCGGGTAGCATCGCATGAGCTGGGCGGCGTTCTGGTAGAACAGGTGGACTCGCAGGCCGTATCCACGGCCCAGTGCGAGCATGTCGTTGATCGCTTCGAGCGGGCCGAGGGCGGCCGCCTCGTCGATGACCATGTGGACCAGGCTCATTCCCGCACCCCCCGGCGGAGGACCGCCCGGTGGAAGGTCGAGAGCCACAGCCGCAACAGACCCGCGTTCGGCCGCAGGTGCTGGGCGGGGATCATCAGGTATACCGTGCAGCGGCGCTTCCACACGTCGGCCGGGTCGAAGGTGCTGGCCGCCAAACTGCTAGCCACAGCCGGGGAGGACATGAACCGGAGCATCCGGTTGCTGGTGCTCAGGACGCTCTCGATTTCTTCGGAGCCGGCCCGGGACATCTGATGGCCGATGCGGGCCAGGATGCCGTCCCAAGCCGGCGACTCCTGGAGCGCCTGTACCGTCTGGTCGAGCTGACCCCGGTCGGCCAGGATGTTGCACACCGTCCCCAAATGACACCGGCCCTCAGCCGCGAAGGTGAGGACGGCCGCGGCCGCCCCGCCGATGAACAACTCAGCCATGTCCGGCCAGTGCGGCTCGTCCCGCGCCGTGCGGACGACCACGCTCTCGGCCAGGTCACGGGCGAAGTCGAGCGCCGCCGGGTCGGACGGATCTTCCCAGTCGAACGGGTTGAGGGTCGCGGGCTGACGGGTCACGACCTGCCACGGGTCGAGTACGTGCAGTGCGTGCCCCATCGCCAGCCGGCTGGCGTGGGTGAGCCGGTACAGTTCCCCCTTCACGTCGAGCACCACCCCGCTGTCGGGGCACTCCCGCAGGAAGGGCACAACGAGGCCGGTGGACTTGCCGGCCCCGGGCGGGGCCACGGTGAGGGTGTGGACGCTCGTCGTCAGCCGGACGGCCGGGGCCGGCGGCTTGACGGCGGTGAACGCTCCGACGAACCGGGCCACCGCGTCGGCGTCCGGGACGGCCCGCCGGAACAGGTCGCGGACGGCCTGCCACCGCGACGGGCGGGAGGCGTCGATCAGCCGGCCGATCGGGAGTCCGCTCATAACAGTCCTGCCCTTCGGGCGTCGTCCGCCGTACACCACTGGGCGGTCCCGTACACGTTGTGCCCCCGGGCCGCCCGCCGCCGGAGAACGACTACCGCGATGAGTCCGCCGAGCATCGCCACCTGCGGGAAGCGGACGGCAACAATGACGAGGGCGGCGGCTAGGCCCGCCACCCCCACGATCAGCATCCGCCGGCACACGCGGTCCACCACGGTTCCCCCTCCGCGGACGCGGTCACTTGGCGGCGGGGGCGGCCGGCTTGGCCGTCGCCCGCTGCTTCCACACCTGCTGGGCGGTGCGGACGTTCAGGTTCTGGGCGCGGGCCTTCTCGGCCTCCTTGCCCGCCCGGTCGAGCAGCTCGGCCGCCCGGGCCAGGGTGAGGTCCGGGCCGCGGACCGTGACCGTCACCCCGCCGCCGAGCGCCACCCGCAGGCTGTCCGCCTTCACGCCGTCTTCGCCCGGGTTGCCTTTCGGCCGGGGGCGGGTCAGGGCGGCCCGGCTGGACCCGCCGAGCCGCTCGGCCAGGAGCCGGTGCTGCTCGTCGGCCGTCTCGCCTTTGCTGATCTCGTAGGCGATGGAGAAGCCGAACGCCCCGCTCAGGAACGCCTCCCGGGCGGCCGGGACGAGCCGGTCCACGGCGAACACGCGGGTGAGCATGGAGGCGTCCTTCTGCACCTGGGCGGCCAGCTCGGCGTTCGTCAGCCCCGGGCACTTGGCCTTCAGGGCGGTGCAGAACAGGTACACCTCCGGGTCGCTCAGCCCGACACGCAGGTCGTTCTCGGCGAACTGGCGGAGGAGAAACTCGGCCTCGGTGAGCGGCTGCTGGAGGCGGATGACCGGGACGGCGGGCAGGCCGGCGGCGACCGCCGCCGCCACCCGCCGGTTGCCCCACGCGACCAGCCCGTCCGGCAGCACCCCCGGCGGCTGGAGGACGCCCAGCCGGGCGACGCTCTCGGCCAGCCGGCGGTCCTCGGCCTCGTCGCGGGCGGTGCGGATGTTGGCCGGGTTGAGACGCAGGGATTTGGGGTCGGCGTGTTCGAGCAGGTACTCGCTGACGGGCATGGGGCTCTCGGGAACGGGGTCGGGCGTATGCGGTCGGGACACCGTGCCCGCCCGCGGGGCGGCCCACAGGGAGTGAGCCGCCCCGCCGGGCCGGGCACGCGCCGTCAGACGCCCGCCGGCACCCGGCCGCCGCGGAGCGTGGCGGCCAGGGTCGCGGTGAGTTCCGCGCGGGCCTGGTTCAGCCGCCGGCCGACCTGCCCGACGGAGACGCCCAGCCGCGGCGCGGCCTCCTCGTAGGTCAGGCCGTCGAACGTGCAGAGGCAAAGCGTGTCCCGCAGTTTCCGCGGCAGCCGGCGGATCGCCCGGCACACGGCCGACGCCTCGTCCCGGCGCTCGACCTCGTCGGCCTCGCGGGCGGCGAGCTGGTCGAGGGCGGCCGGGTCGCCGCGGAGCCGCCGGCGGGCGACCCGGTACGCCGCCCGCAGGACGACCACCCGCAGCCACCCGTCCAGGTTGGCGACCGGGCGGTCGCGTCCGCTTCGGGCGTGGCGGAGACACACCACGGCCGCGTTCTGGACCGCGTCCTCGGCGTCGTGGCGGCTGAACCGCAGGCGGACGAGCATGGCGACCAGCTCGGCGTGGCGGTCGGCCAGCAGGGTAACGGCGTCGGTCGGCGCGTAGGGGGTCCGGTCGGAACGGGTGTCCATGACACCTCCGGGTGGGACCGGCCGCCGGCGGGACGCGCCCGCGGCCGGGTCGGGTGATTGCGGCAGGGAATGGCCGGCGAGAGCTGCGGGCCAACGACGTCAGCTTCGGCCCGCAACGACCGGCCGCGGGACGAGTTGTGGGTCGGCGAGAGCCGTCCTAAAACAGCTTCGTCCCGATGAGCAAACTCTACCCGTCCCGCCGAACATTACAATTTACGTTTGATGGACGTTTGGGACTTTTGCCCATGCCGACCCGCACGATCAAGGTGAACGGCCAGCGGCTCAGGAAGCTGATGAACGAGCGCGTCGTGACCCCGGAGGCGGTGGCGACCCGGATTGGCCGCTCGCCCAAGACGATTTACCGAGCGATGGACGGCGGCGAGGTGTTCAAGGCGACGCTAAACAAGATCGCCGCCGCCCTGAACGTCGAGGCCGGGGTGCTTGCGGACCTGGGCGCGGACACGGACCCTGTTCGGGTCATCGAGATCGTCATCCGCGGCCCGGTTGGGTTGCTGGAGAACTCGCCGCACGTCCGCGCCCTCGTCGCGCTCCTGAACCGGGTCATCGGGACGGCCGACGTGTTCAAGTTCGACTCGTTGTCCCTCGGGTCGATCCGGGTCGGGGCGTCGGAGGAGGGGGCCGCAGCACTGGCGGTTCTGTTTCCGAATTTTCAGGAGCACGCACTGGAAGAGATCGCTCGGATGCCGGGCGGGGAAGCCTACTTCGCCGGACACCCGCTAGCGGAGGAGGAGGGGCAACTCCGGGGGCTGGTGGACCTCGTCGAGTGCGTGGCCGAGTTGCGGGTGGGTACGGGCAATACGCTCACGACCGCTACCCCCGCTGCACCACCTGAAGCGGAGCTGAATCCGGCGGCGTCCGCACCGGCAGACACCCCCGAGAGCAAGCCCCCGGCCCGCCCGCCCGCCGAGCCATTTAGTAACCCGTACCTACACTGGGATCTCGCGGCTCTGGAGCGGTTCCTCGGCGAAGCCGAGGCCGAATCCCCAGGCCCCGACCGAGATTTGACCATCAGGCAGATCACTGAGGCGATCGACTTCACCCGCGCCGTTGCTCGTTATCAGGCCGAGAACCCGGAGACGTGATGGCGGGCCTGCAACCCTTCGTTAACCATTTCGTGGCACGCTGGACGGGTGTCATCGGTGGTTCGGGGGGTTATGTCGCAGGTTGGCGAGTTAGATCGGCTTCAACAGGGGGTGCTGGTGTTTCTGGCGAACCGTCCGGTTCATCGGACGGAGGGTGATTACCCCGTATCGGCCACGCAAGGGCTGTCCGGGCCGGAACTGGTCGCCGCGGTCGGACGCATGAAGGTCGAGCGGGCCGCGCTCGGGCCGGCGGCGGGGACGGACCGTTTCCCCCTACTCTTCCGCAACCCCTACTACACCAAGGACGCCACCGCCGTTCACGCGGCCGTCGAGTCCCTGCGGGAGGCCGGGCTGATCGAGTCGAGGCCGCCGGTCCGCGGGAACCGCACGCTGGTCCACGTCATTACCCGGGCGGGAGCGGAGGCGATCGGCCACACCGCCCTCGCGGAAGCGATCGGGGAAGGCGTCACGGCGGGCGTGTACCGCGACCGCCTTGCGGCCGGAGGCAGCCGTGGCGACGTCCCCAACACTGTCACGATGAGCGATGTCGCAGGCGTTCTCGGCACGGTACTTGGGCGAGACTCCGAGGCCGCCAAACAAATCCTTGAGTTGCTCCGAGACCAGCACACTCGCGGGCGTTAAGACACGCTCGCGGTCCCGCCTCAATAGCACCTCGCACACCGGCGTCTGGTCATCTGCGTGAAGTAACCACGAATCCGCTTGCCACCCCGCTTTTGGCGTGGCACTGTTCGCGCCGTCTCAATTCTGATGTACACGCCCCGCCATGCCTCCGAAGCCGGTCCGCCGGCAGCCCACCCTCTTCGACGCCGATGCAGTACAAGACGATCACCCTCAGCCTGATCCAGTCGCACCCGACCTACCACCGGCGGCTCAAGTCGAACCGCCGGCTGATGGCGGCCCTGGACTCTTACGCCCTGGAGCTGCGGGACCGCCACCTGGCGTGGGCGGACCGGCTCGAAGCGGAGCGTCCCCAGGACGACCCGCAGTCCCGCCGGTCGGCCGCCTTGGAACTGGCGTTGGCGGAGGTGGAGCGCCTCATCGCGGTGGAAGCCACGGCGGGCGAGACGGCCGAACCCTGACCCACGCCGAGCGGGTGCGGGCCTCCCGGCCCGACCGGTCCCTGTTCGATGTCGTCCCGGCCGAACCGACTCCAGTTCAACCCGCCGCCAGCGTTCCCGCCCCGCCGCCGGACGCGGGACCGGACGGGATCGAACTGTCGGCCGGCGAAAAAGCAAAGGCCCGCGACATCCTCGCCGCCGTGCGGGCACTCCAGGCGGTCGAGGTCGGCCGCCGGCCCGCCACCGCGGACGAGCGGGCGGCCCTCGCCCGGTTCCCCGGGTTCGGCCCGGTCGCACTGTCCCTGTTCCCGAACCCTGCCACCGGCCGGTACAAGGACGAGTCCTGGCAGGCCCTCGGCGACGAGTTGCACCGGCTGCTCACCCCGGACGAGTACGCGAGCGCCAAGCGGACCACGTTCACCGCCTTCTACACCTCGCCGGTGGTGATCGACGCCCTGCACGCCGCCCTCGCCCGGCTCGGCGTGCCCGCCGACGCCCGGGTGCTCGAACCCGGCTGCGGGTCCGGCAACTTCCTGGCCCGCGGCCCGGCCGGGATGCGGTTCGTCGGCGTCGAGCAGGACGCCCTGTCCGGCCGGATCGCCCAGGCCCGGTTCCCCGGCCACGACATCCGCGTGGAACCGTTCCAGGACGCCCGTCTGCCCGACGGCGGGTTCGACGCGGTGATCGGCAACGTGCCGTTCGCCGACCTGAAACTCGACCACCGCGGGCAAAAGTTCGCCCTGCACGACTACTTCCTCGCCAAGTCGGTTGACTCACTCACCCCCGGCGGGGTGCTGGCCTGCGTCACCAGCCACTACACCCTGGACAAGCAGAACGCGGCGGCCCGCGAGTATCTCGCCGCACACGCCGACTTCCTGGGCGCGGTCCGCCTGCCGTCGGACGCCTTCAAGCGCGAGGGAACGGCCGTCGTCACCGACATCGTTTTCTTCCGCAAACGGGACGTAGGGGAGCCGCCCCGGCACGCCGACCCGGGCTGGCTGGGCGTCGCCCCGCTGGCCGTCGAGGGGGCGGAGGTGGCGGTCAACCGCTACTTCCTCGCCCACCCGGAGATGGTGCTCGGCACGCTCAGCCGCCGGGACACGCTCTACGCCGAGGGGTACAGCGTCAAGAGTACCGGCGACCTGGCCGCCCAGCTCCGGGCCGCCGTCGCGCGGATGCCGTTGCTACCTGTCCGCCCGGCCGTGGCGGGTGCCGCCGCCGATTTGTCTCGCCCGTTCGTCCCCCCGCCGCCCGAGCGGCACGCCACCGAGGGCAGCCTGGTCGTCGGCGACGACCGCCGCCTGTACGAGATGCGGGACGGCCGGGCCGAGCCGGTCGTGTACGGCGGCGTCACTCTGACCACGGCCACCACCGTCGGGCGACGGGTGGCCGGGCTGGTGGGGCTGCGTGACCTCGCCCGCGAGGTGCTGCGGTCGCAGAACGAGGGCTGGCCGGCGGCCCACCGGGAGGCCGCCCGGCGGGCTCTCAACCGCGCCTACGACGCCTTCGTCGCCGCCCACGGGCCGGTCAACAAGACCACCTTCACGCCGGCCGCGAACGGCGGGGTGGTCCGGCGGATGCCGAACCTGGTGCGGTTCCGGGACGACCCGGACGCCATGCTGGTCATGGCCCTGGAGGAGTACGACGAGGTCTCCGGGGTCGCGGAGAAGGCCCCGATCCTGCTCAAGGACGTGGTCGGCCAGGCCCCGCCCGTCACCCGCGTGGCGACCGCCGCGGACGGCCTCCTCGTCTCACTCGATCACAAAGGGGCGGTAGACCTCGCATACCTCGCCGGGCTGTACGGCAAGCCCGAGGCGGCCGTCGTCGCCGAATTGGGCGACCTCGTCTACCGCGACCCGGCCACCGGCCGGTGGGAGCCGGCCGACGCCTACCTGTCCGGTAACGTCCGGGCCAAGCTGAAGGCCGCCGCCGCGGCCGGCCCGGCGTTCGCCCGGAGCGCGGCCGCGCTGCGGGAGGTGCAGCCGGAGGACGTGCTACCCGGGGACATCGACGCCAACCTGGGTGCCCCGTGGATACCCGCCGGCGACATCCGGGCGTTCACGGCCGACCTGTTCGGGGTGCCCGAGGCGGGGGTGAGCGTCAGCCACCTCCCGAAGGACGCGGTGTGGAGCGTGGACGCCGGGTACGCGGCCGAGCGGTCGGTGGCGGCCACCGCCGACTACGGCACCGCCCGGGCCAACGGCACCTGGCTCCTGGACCTGGCCCTGAACCTGAGAACGCCCGTCGTCTACGACCCGGACCCGGCCGACCCGGACAAGCGGGTGGTCAACCCGGACGCCACCCTCGCCGCCAAGGAGAAGCAGCAGCGGATCAAAGACCGGTTCCGGCAGTGGGTGTTCGCCGACCCGGACCGCACCGAGCGGTTGGTGCGACTGTATAACGATGCGTTTAACAACCTGCGGCCGCGGCAGTTCGACGGCTCGCACCTGCACTTCCCCGGCATGTCCAAGGCCGTCGCCCTGAACCCGCACCAGGCGGACGCGGTGTGGCGGGGTATGAGCGGCGGCAACACGCTTCTCGCCCACGCCGTCGGGGCCGGCAAGACGTTCACCATGTGCGCGACCGGCATGAAGTTGAAGCAGGCCGGCCTCGTCCGTAAGCCGATGTACGTGGTGCCCAACCACATGCTCGAACAGTTCAGCCGGGAGTTCCTCCAGCTCTACCCGAACGCCAGGCTGCTCGTCGCCGGCAAGGACGACCTGGCCAAGGACCGCCGCAAGCTGCTCACCGCCAAGATCGCCTCCGGCGACTGGGACGGGATCGTGGTGACGCACGGCAGCTTCGAGCGGATCGGGCTGTCCCGCGACTACCAGGAAGGCTTCCTGCGGGAGCAGATCGCCGAATACGACCGGCTGCTCGCCGACCGGGCGGCGGGATCGTCCCGGTCGGGCCGGAACATCATCAAGACCATCGAGAAGCAGAAGGCCGCCCGCGAGGCCCGGCTCAAGGAACTGCTCGCCGAGGACAAGAAGGACGACGGGCTGGTGTTCGACGAGTTGGGCGTCGATCACGTGTTCATCGACGAGGCGCACTACTTCAAGAACCTCGAAACCCCGACCAAGATGGACCGGGTGGCGGGCGTCCAGACCGGCGGCAGCGAGCGGGCGTTCGACCTGCTCATGAAGTGCCGCTACCTGCACGGCAAACACCCCGGCCGCGGCGTCACCTTCGCCACCGGCACGCCCGTCTCGAACACGATGGTCGAGCTGTACACCCTGCAACGCTACCTCGACCCGGACGGGCTGGCGGCCCGCGGGATCGACCACTTCGACGCCTGGGCGGCCACCTTCGGCGAGGTGGTGGAGGCGATGGAGATTTCCCCGGACGGCTCGTCCCTGCGGCCCCGCAGCCGGTTCGCCAAGTTCGTCAACCTGCCCGAACTCCAGCAGATGTTCCGCCAGTTCGCCGACGTGCAGACGGCCGACATGCTCGACCTGCCTCGGCCCGCGCTCGAAGGCGGCAAGCCGCACGTCGTGGCGTGTCCCATGTCCGACGCCCAGGCCCGCGTCCAGCAGGAGCTGGTCACCCGGTACGAGCGGCTGCGGAACCAGAAGGTGGACCCGCGGGAGGACAACGCCCTGGCCATCACCACCGACGGCCGCAAGCTCGCCCTCGACGCCCGGCTGCTCGCCCCCGCTGCCGGCGACGAGCCGGGGTCGAAGCTGAACGCCCTTGTCGAGAACGTCCACGCCATTTGGAAGCGGTCGGCACCGACCCGCGGCACGCAGATGGTGTTCTGCGACCTGGGCGTGCAGCCGACCGCCTGGGGGTTCTCGGTGTACGACGAGCTGGTGGCCAAGCTCGCCGCCCGCGGTATCCCCCGCGACCAGATCGCCTGTGCGGGAGACGCCGACACCGACGCCAAGAAGCAATCGCTGTTCGAGCGGGTCCGCAGCGGGGCGGTGCGGGTGCTGATCGGCTCGACGCAGAAGATGGGGGCCGGGACGAACGTGCAGAAGCGGCTCGTCGCCCTCCACCACCTGGACGCCCCGTGGAAGCCGGCCGAGGTGGAGCAGCGGGAGGGCCGCATCCTCCGCCAGGGGAACACGAACGCCGAGGTCGCCGTCTACCGCTATGTCACAGAGGGGTCATTTGACGCTTACATGTGGCAGGCATTGGAGACGAAGGCCAAGTTCATCGGCCAGGTGATGACCGGGCGGGTCGGGGTGCGGCGGGCGGACGACGTGGCCGGGCAGGAGCTGAGCTATGCCGAGGTGAAGGCCATCGCCAGCGGCAACCCGGCGGTGCTGACGCTCGCGGAGGCGGACGCCGAACTGCAACGCCTGGGGGTGCTCCGGCGGAACCACGCCGACGAGCAGTACACCGCCCGGCGGAAGGTGCGCGAGCTGCCCGACCTCATCGCCCGCCACGAGCGGCGGCTGGCCGACCTGGACGCCGACCGAATGACCGCCGCGGCCGGCGACGGCGGGATGGTGGTGGTCGCCGCCCGCGAGTATCACCGCGACGACGCGCTCGCCCCGCTCGGCCGGCAGCTCGACCGCGTCCCGGACGACGTGGACCAGTCCCGCCGGTACCCGCTCGGCACCTTCCGCGGGCTGTCCTTCGGGCTGGAGCGGCACCCGGGCGGGGCTGGCAGCGTCTACCTGGAAGGCCGGACCGTCCGCAAGACCACCCTGGCCAAGGAGTCGCAGGGGCCGCGGGCGGTGCTCAACGCCCTCGCCCGCCTGGCGGCCGAGTACGACGACGACTGCGGCCGCGCGCGGCAGGAGCTGGCCGTGGCCCGCGGCCAGCAGGTGGACTACGCCGCCCGGCTGGGCCGCCTGTTCGCCCACGAGGGCTACCTGGGCGAACTGACCGGCCTCCGCGACCGACTGAAGGCGGCCCTCGCCGCCCCGCCCGGGGTGGACCCCGCCGGCGGGCCGTCGGCCGCCGAACTCGCCAGCCGCATCAGCGCTCGTCGCGCCGCCAACGCGGCGGTGGCAGACCCGCCACTCCCACGCCGCGAGCTGCCGATGCGCTCGGGCCAGCCTGACGCTCCGCCGGACCCGGTGGACGAGGCCGGCGGCGGGCCGGGAGCGGCGGGCGGCCCCCGGCCCGCCGGGACGGCCGGGTTCAGCGACCGATACGCCCGCAGCGGCCGGGGCGGGTCGCCGTCACTGTTCTGAGTCGCGCCGCTGCATAAGCGCATCGTCGCATCCACAGGCACACGATTTCACGACCCGTACCACCGAGCGGATCGAACATTCGGTTCAGGGGTGATGTTCGCTGGGCCGCGGGTCGCCCGGCACGAGCCGGGCCAACAGGGCCGGCGGCAACCAGCCCGGCACGTCGAAGTCCGCGACGGCGTCAAGGGCGACCAGGCGGTACGCACAGCCGATCCGCCGCGGGGCGGACAGCCGGCGGCGGAGGTGGTCCCGCAGTCTGGTCTGTAGCGGCTCGGCCGACGACGCGGAGAATAGGAGTTGTTGGCCCGCCTGCCCGGTGCGGCCGTAGGCCAGGCACAGCGTCCACTCGCCGAACAGGTCGCGGCCGACACGCACCCGGTACCACCGGTGCCGGTCAGCCGCCGGGTTGTGAGCCTCAAAGGTAGCGGTCAGAAGGCTGTCCACGGCCCATCTCCGGTCCCGACGGGCTGGCCCCGCCGTTTGGGTTTGCCACGGCCGCCGGGGGCGGTCGGCGGCGGACCGCCGTCGGGGTGTCTCCGGATCAGGCGGGACAGGGTCCGCTCGGACACCCGCCACTCGGCGGCGACGGCCGCGAGTGTCTCACCGGCCCGGAGCCGTTCGGCCGCCCGGCGGGCGTGGTCGGCGGTGAGCAGGGCCGGGCGGCCCAGGTGCTTGCCCCGCGCCCGGGCGGCTGCGATCCCCCTCGCCTGCCGCTCGCGGAGCAGTTCCCGCTCGAACTTCGCCAGCCCGGCCATCATGGTGAGCACCAGCCCGCCGGCCGGCGTGGCGGTGTCGATCCCCAGGTTGAGCACGCGCAGATGCACGCCGCGGCCGCGGAGGTCGTCGGCCAGGTGCAGCACCTCCGCCGTTGATCGTCCGAGGCGGCTGACTTCCGTGACCGCCAGCGTGTCGCCCGGCCGCAGCGAGGAGAGGAGGGTGTCCAGCCGCGGTCGATCCGCGACCCCGGACGCCTGCTCGACGACGACCGTCGCGGCCCCGGCACTCCGCAGGGCGTCGGCCTGCCCGGACTCGGTCTGATCGGCGGTGGATACGCGGGCGTAGCCGACGACGGCGGGAGCGGAAATGTCTGTCACCGGCCGACGGTATTCTGTCGGGAGCCTTTTGTCACCAAAAAAGTGCAGGGTGGCAGCGAACTGAGCAACTCCGGCGAAAGGTAGACGTTGTGTCCGGCCCCGGACCCGGGGTGCGACTCGGGGCCGGGACGCCCCGCCGCGGGTGCGGCCGACGGCCCGGACGATGACGCTTGCCCGGGACCGACAACCGGGGTACGCTCCGCCGCATGACCGCACCCGCCGACACCCGATCCGAACGCCGCCCCGCCGGGCCAGCCCGCACGCCCGCGGGCCGGGCCGCGTGACCCCGGCCCCGGCCGGGGTGCGACTCCGGCGGCATTCGCCCCGGGGGTGGCACATCGGCGACCGGCCGGCGGCGCTCGCCGTCGCCGCCAGCACCGTCATCATGGCCTACGGGGCCGTCCTCGGGCCGGCGGCGATCGTCGCCTTCTACGCCCTGTGGCTGCCGCTCGCCGTCCGGGCCGGGGTGCCCGCGGTCAAGCTCGACCGGCGGACCGCCCCGCCCCTCCTGTTCGCCGCCTGGTGCCTCCTCTCCGCCGTCTGGTCCGACCACCCCGCCCGCTCCCTATACGCGGCGGCCGAGTACGCCTCCCTGGTCGGCTGCGGCCTCGTCATGGGCGTCCGGACCAGCCCCCGCGGGTTCCTGACCGGCCTCGCCCTCGGGTGCGGGGCCGCCCTGCTGGTGGCGCTCGCCAGCGGCCGGTACGGGACCGACCCGTTCACCGGCGAGTACGCCCTGGTCGGGCTGTTCGGGTCGAAGAACGTGATCGGGCTGCTCGCCGAAATCCTCGTCCTCGCCGCCCTGCTCGCCCCGCCGGGCCGGCGGCCGGCGGCCGGGGCGGCGGCCCGCCTGGCCGCGTGCGGCCTCGGCCTCGGCTGCCTGTACCTCAGCCGGTCGGCCACGTCGGTGCTGTCCCTGGCCGCCGCCGTGGCGGCCCTCGCCGTCCTGTACGGCGTGGCCCGGCTGCCCCGGCGGGCGCGGCTCGTGGCCCTCGCCCTGGCCGCCGCCTGGGCGGCCGCCCTCGGGGCGGCCGGCCACCTGCTCGACTGGGAGCAGGCGGTCCTGCGGGCGTTCGGCAAATCGACCACCCTGACCGGCCGCACGGTGCTGTGGGAGACAGGGGTCGCGGCCGGGCTGGACCGGCCGCTCGGCGGCCACGGATTCGCCGCCTTCTGGGTGCCCGGGAACCTGCCGGCCGAGCACCTGTGGTACCGGTTCGGCATCTACACCCGGACCGGGTTCCACTTCCACAACCTGTTCGTGCAGACGTTCGTGGACCTCGGCCTGGTCGGCGCGGCGGCCGCGGTCCTGCTCCTCGCCGGCACCCTCCTGCGGGCGACCGGGCTGGCCCTCCGCCACGGGCCGGCCCCCGGCTACGCCGCCGCCTTCGCGTTCGCCGTCATGTTCGGGGTCCGGGGGTTCGCGGAGGTGGACATCGTCGGCTCCTACGGGGTCGGGGCCATGCTGTTCTTCGCCCTGCCGCCCCGGCTGGTCCGGCCCGGGCCGCCGGCACCGCCAGAGGGCGGGGGGCGGGTGGCGTCCCCCGCCGGCCCGTGACCCCACAACGGGGCTACCACGCCTCCGCCAGTGGGTTGTACCCGCAGTCGGGGCACTCCTCGTCCCGGTCGAAGTCAAAGTTCGCGTGCGGGCAGCGGGCACGGCGGTTCGCTTCCTCCCAACTCTCCTTGTAAAACGCGACGACGGCGCGGACGACACTACGGATGCGGTGCATACAGACCTTACACAGTAATACTATATAATACCATTACACGCTCTCGGTCGCAATACCTTTGCGGAGACGGCGCGCGGCCACAACGCGTCCGGGCCGCCGGCCGGGTGACAGCCCGGCCGCGTCACCGGGCGAAGGCGGGGGCCGTCTTTGTCAACCAGGCCCGCAGGTCGGCCTGGGACTCGAACTCCGCGATCTCGATCGCGTCCACCGTCGGCTCGGACCGGTCGGCCGCGGCCACCTCGCCCGCGTCCATCTCCCGCACCCACACCACCCGGTGGCGGTGCAGCCCGCGGTCGGTCAGGTTCACCGACCCGCCGCCCACTGCCGCAGCCAGGTTGCTGCCGCGGATCAGCACCAGCGTGACCAGGTCGCCCGCGAACCGGAGGAGCAGCCCGGCCGACGGGTTGTACCGGACCGGCCCGAGCAGGCTGTACGGGAGCGCGACCGTGTCCCCCGTCGCCAGCCGGAACTCGACCATGAGCGCCCGGTCCCGCTGCCCCCGCAGGAAGCCGAACGCCCGGCAGGCGGCCTCGTCCCCGTCCTCCTTGGCGTCGCCCGCCGGCCGCGGCCCCGAACCGGTCAGCCCGGGCAGGGACGGCCGCCGGGGCTGGCCGAACGGGTCAGTCGGTCCGCGCATGGCCCAGTCCCCGGTCGCGGGCGGCGGGTCGCTTCGTCTGGTGTTGGTCATAGTCCCGGCCGAAGGTAGCAAGCCGGCGGACAAACGCAAGCGATTTGAACGGCTTGTGCGGTCGCCGCGGGGCGGCGCGGGCAGGCCCGGCGAGATCGACCGCCGTCAGCGGCTCGTCGGCCCGCTCGGCGGCCTTGAGCAAGGCCGCCTTGTCGTCGGTGAACACCACCGCTTGCTCACGGCCCCGGGTGACCGGGACGTAGAAGCTGCGGCGGTTGGTGGCCGGGAAGGACTCGCTCCCCTGGCCGATGAACACCTTGTCCACCGTCCGCCCCTGGCTGGCGTGGGAGGTCACCACGTACCCGTGGGCCAGGTGGCCGAAGTCGCGGGCCACCACCCACTTGTTGTCGAGCACCACGTCCCCCTGCGGGGTGAACCCGCGGACGGTGTGCAGCGAGCCGTTCTTGAGCGCGTGCCGGCCGTCCTTGGTCTTGCCGTTGACCGTCACCCGGACGCGGTCGCCGGCGGCCAGCCGCAGCTCGGCCGGGCGGTACGCCTCGAACCGGTCGGCGTGCCCGACGGGCACCGACGCCGGCCCGCCGAGGACCACCCGCGACCCGCTCGGGTGCCCGGGGGCGTTCTGGTGGAAGCGGATCATGTCCCCCCTCTCGTAGTTGGTCGCGTCCGCCTTCTCGGCGTCAGTCAGATGAGCCGGCAGCCACACCGGGAGCACGCGCTCGCCGCGGAGTTTTCCTTCCGCCTTGAGCGCGGCCCGGACGTTGCCGGTGATCCGGGCGGCCTCGGCGTGGGTCGGGCTGACCACCAGGGCCGTCTTCCGCTCCCCGTTCGCCTTGACCTCCCGGGTGGCGGCCAGGTACGCGGCGGCCAGAACCCGGTACCGCTCGGCGTCCGGCACCTCCCGCACCCAGCCGAGCCGGTCCAGCTCGGCGAACCCGTCGGCCGTCCGCCCGTCGGCCAAGGCTTGCGCGGCCCGTTTGTAGTCGCCCGACTGGCGGAGGATCTCCGTCACCTCGGCCACCGGCAGCCCGGCCCGCTGCTCCAGCAGGCGAAGCGGCTCGCCGGCCGACACGCTCCGGTGCTGCCGGCGGTCGCCGACCAGCACCAGCCGGGCGTCCAGCCGCTTCGCCAGGTCGAACAGGTGGAGCATGTCCTTGGTGCCGACCTGGCTGGCCTCGTCGAGCAGGATGACCCCGCCCCGGACGGCGTCCTGGGCGTTCGTGTCGCGGACGAACCGGGCGACGGTCGCGGCGTCCGCTAACCGGGCCTCGTTTCGCAGCAGGTCCGCCGCATCGGTCGTTTGGGCGACGGCGGCCACCGGCCGCCCGGCCTGTACGAGGGCCTCGCCGATCTCCTGTTCGAGGGTGGTCTTGCCGGTGCCGGCCGCCCCGCGGACGAGCGTGACGAAGTCGCGGGAGCCGAGCACATGAGCCACCGCCCGCTTCTGGCCGGCGTTGAACCAGTCCCGCGAGCAAGGGCGGGCCGGGTTACCGAGCGGCCGGTGCCGCCCGCGGCCGTCCCGGGCGGCGGCGATCAGCCGCCGCTCCCAGGCGAGCATGTCCGGCGAGGTCGTCACCACCTTCCCGTCCCGGACGGCCCGGACCAGCGGGCGGCGGGCCAGCTCCGCCCTCACGCCGTCCAGCGTGACGCTCCCGACGCCCCGCCTGAGCGCCTCGGTGAGCAGCTTCCGCTCGGGGACGACCGCCTCCCGGGTGAACGAGTGGGTGACGGCGTGATCGACCGCCGCCCCCTCCCCTCCCGCCTGACGCGGCGGAGGGTTCGCCCGGCAGTACACCCCGTCCAACGCGTGTCGCTCGTCGGCGGTGAGTCGGTCGTCCCACGTCGCTTGTAGCTCCGGCCACGCGAGCGTGTCGGCCTTCCGCTCCCGGGTCTCCGCCCCCAGCTCGGCCTTGCGGTCCGGGTCGGTGATGCCCCGCTCGGCGGCGGTCTGCTCGATGACCCCGGTACGCCGTGAGAACCGCTTGATGACTGCCGGGGTCACCCCGGCCAGCTCGAAGTCGTCCCGCTTCCGCTCGACCCCGAAGCCCAGGTCCTGGAGCTTCTCCGCCAGCCGCACGCGGAACGCCGCCTGGAAGTACGGGGCGTCCGCCTTCAGCCCCCGGAACTGGCCGGCCTTCCACTGCCGCTCCCGCCCGTCGTAGGTGGCGTTGAACGCGAAGCAGTGCGCGTGGAGCTGCGGGTCGGGCACGCCGTCCACGGGCCGGGCGGTGGTATGCGTGAACTCGGCCCACACCATGTTGCCGGTCTGCCGGTCCTCGTCCCGGCCGCCCTTACGGACGCGGGCCTTCATCTCCGCCTCGATCTCGGCCATCGTCTCGGACACGGCCTCGCGGAACGCCCCCAGGATCTCCGCGTCCCGGGTGCGGGCGTAGAGCAGCGACACCGACTTGGGCACGGAGAAGGTGAAGTCGTACCCCACGGTGCGGTCCGACCGCGTGCGGGCCGTCAGCGGCCGGCCCGTGTCCGGGTGCAGGTTGTCGCACAGATGCTCGAAGGCGACCTGACCCACCTCCCCTGCCAAGCCGAGCTGTTCGGCGGCCCGCCCGCCCCACCGGCCGACGAGTTCCTGCCCTTCGGTGTAGTAGTCGGCGGTGGAGTAATACCGCTTGGCGGCGGTCGCGGATTGCTGCTGGGTGATTCGGAGCATGGCCAAGGACCATACAGGGGCGGTGCGACCCGTAAAGCGATCTCTTCCAACGGGACGGGTGCCGTTCGCACGCCGGGCGGTGCGGTCGGGTCTCCCCCACGGGCGCGGAGCTGTCCCCGGGTTGCGGAGCGCCGGTGGGGGAGGTCTGGCGCGAGCCAGACGCACGCAGTGCCACTACGAGATGAGGCCATGAGGCGGGGAAGGCACACCCACAACGGGATGGTTTTGTCAGCAATCGCCGCCGGCAGGTGCGGCAGGACCGAGACGGGCAGGCTAGTCGTTGCACCCCAGGACAGAGCCAGGTCGCTCCGGGTACGGGTTCCGAGCCGATGTCAGGCTGTCCACAGACCCACGGCAAGGTCGCCGGGCTGACCGGTGCCGAACGTGTGCAGCGGGCACGCCTCACGTCTCATGGGATGGGTCCGGTCCGGACCCCTCGCCTTCTTTTGTCACCTTTAAAGCCGCCGCCGGGCGGTTCCAGCAGAGAATCGGTTCCCCCCAGGGGTCTCCCCCAATTCTCGGCTGGAGCCGTCCGCTTCGCCCCGGACTGAAGCGGCTTTCCGGGTCGGTGCCATCAGGCCGCGGGGTCGCGGCCGGAGCCACACACAAGGAGACTCACGTCATGTCCACCACACCCACCAGCAAACAGCCCAGCCACGTCGCCTACCAGGTCCGGGACCGCGAGAACCAGAAAGGCATCTGGACCCGCATCGGCAGCGCCTGGCCGCACACCGACGGGAAAGGGTTCAACGTCCAGCTCGACGTCGTCCCCCTGGACGGCCGCGTCAGCCTCCGCGTCGCCTCCGACAAGAAAGACTAACCCCCGCCGGGGGGGGGGCGGCGCCCCCCCCCCCCCCCCGGCCCGGGCAGGGGGCGGTTGCTATCCACGGCGAGCCGGGCCGGGGGAGGGCGAGGCTCCTGCCGAGCCGTGGGACTTCACCGGCCGGGGCCATCGGATGTGGGCCGGGGCGTCACCCGGGTTGCAGCCCGGCTCGGCAGGAGCCTCGCCCTCCCCTCCGGAACCCGCCGGGAGGAGTTGGCGGCCGTAGCCGTTCGTGGCGGGTCGGCGCCGCAAAGCCGGCTTGGCCCGATCTACGAATCCCGACTCGCCACATTAACCGCCTTCCCTGGACAGCCCCCGGCCGGTACTTTATAAGGGAGTTTGAGTGTGCCCGGCCGCTGGTCGGCCTGTAGTCCCAAGCCAAGGTAGCGATGGAGTCTCCGGTCCCCACCCCGTCCGAACCCGATCTCACCTCCTCGTCGGTTGACCTGCCGTCTGACTCTGACGCCGACCTGGCCTGGCCGTCCGACGAGCCGGCCGAGGCCGCCCCGCCGCCGGACGTGCCGCCCGAGGAGCGGCCGGCTGACGGGCCGAAGGTGGCTTACGCCTCGATGAAGCTGATCGCCCCGCTGATGGACGCGATCCGGCACGCCAAGTACGAGTACGCCACCCCGGTCCAGGCGTCCGTCATTCCGAAGGCGATGCGGGGTGTGGACGTGATCGGCCAGGCCCAGACCGGGACCGGCAAGACGGCCGCCTTCCTGATCCCGTTCCTGAACCGCTGGCGGCCGCACAAGCTCAAGGGGCCGATCGGGCTGGTCATGTGCCCGACCCGGGAACTGGCCCTGCAGGTGGCGACCGAGGCCGAGAAGTTGGCCCCGAGCCGGCACTTCCGGACGGTGGCGGTGTACGGCGGCGCCCGCATGGGCAAACAGATCGAGGGGCTGAGCCGGGGTTGCGACCTGGTGGTCGGCACCCCGGGGCGGATGCTCGACCACATGCGCCGCGGGAACATGAACCTGTCGGACGTCCGGTACGTGGTGCTGGACGAGGCCGACCGGATGCTGGACATCGGGTTCCGGCCGGACATCGAGCGGATCCTGCGGAACTGCCCGAGCGAGCGGCAGACGCTGCTCATGTCGGCCACCGTGCCGGACACGATCAAGCGGCTGGTCAACCGGTACATGCACCACCCGGTCCACCTGAACCTGTCCCCGGGCGTGCTGACGGTGGACAAGATCCGGCAGACGTACATCACCGTGGACGAGGACCGGAAGTTCGAGCTGCTGGTGAAGGTGCTGCACCGGGAGAAGCCCCGGCAGTGCCTCATCTTCGTCGAGCGGAAGCGGTCGGCGGACCGGCTGTACGACAAGCTGAAGGGGCACTTCAAGGGCGTGTCGGTCATCCACGGGGATCTGCCGCAGAGCCACCGCGAGCGGATCATGGGCGGGTTCCGGGCGGAGAAGGTCCACGTGCTGATCGCCACCGACGTGGCCAGCCGGGGGATCGACGTGACCGGGATCAGCCACGTCATCAACTACGACCTGCCGATGGACATCGAGAACTACGTCCACCGGATCGGCCGGACCGGGCGGATCGGCCGGGACGGGGTGGCCATCTCGTTCGCCACCCCGGAGCAGGGGGGGCACCTGACGGACATCGAGATGACCATCAACCGGCTGATCGACGAGGACCGGATCGAGGGGTTCGAGTCGTACACCCCGCGGAAGCGGTACGACGCCCCGCCGCAGCCGGTCGGCGGGTCAGGGGAGCAGCAGCCCGCCGAGGCGGCCCCGCAGCCGGAGAAGAAGGCGGTGTTCGGCAAGTTCACCCGCAAGTACAGCAGCCGGCTGTAGACCGACAGTTCTGCTTGTCATCCCGCCACATCCTCGTTCCCACGCTCTGCGTGGGAACGAGGGGAGTTGCTGCAGCCGGCTGTGAGCCGGGCGTTTGGTTACCGACCCCGTTGGCCACGGGGTTGGGAACGAAAGAAATGAATCGGCCGGCGCAACTCTCCCAGTTTGCCACATCCCCAGTTTGACCCGGCCCGGTAAGATTGGACGGATTACGCCGTCTGTTCGGGTTGACCGGGCGGCGGGAGCGGGTATACGGGGGCGGTCATGAACCGGACCGTGCGCGTGTCGTTGGCCGTGGCGATGGCCGGCATCCTGGCCCTGACCGGGCTGGGCTGCACGCCGTTCCGGGCCGCCCTCGCCGCCGACCCGCCGGTCCTGCCGGCCGCCGACGAGCCGCCGCCGCCGACCGTGCCCGATTCGCCGACCCTTTTCCCGCCCGAACCGTCGGTCGCAGCTCGTAAGCCGAACACCATCCTGGCCCTGTCCGGCGGCGGTTCCTACGGGTCGTTCACCGCCGGGGTGCTCAACGGCTGGACCCGGAACGACACCCGGCCGGAGTTCGACGTGGTGACCGGGATCAGCACCGGGGCGCTGATCGCCCCGATGGCGTTCCTGGGGCCGAAGTACGACAACGAGTTGCGGAAGTTCTACACCGAAGTCACCCGCCGGGACGTGTTCGCCCAGCGGATGTGGGCGACGGTGCCGTTCCGGGACGCGATCGGCACCAGCACCCCCCTCCGCCGGCTGGTCGAGAGCGGGGTGACCGACGAGGTGATGGCCGAGCTGGCGGCCGAACACCGCAAGGGCCGGCGGTTATACATCGGCACCACCCGGCTGGAGACGCGGAAGGCGGTCGTCTGGGACGTGGGCGCGATCGCCAGCAAGGGCGGGCCGGACGCCCGCCGGCTGATCGTGGATGTGATGATCGCCTCGGCCGCGGTCCCGGGGTTGTTCCCGCCGGTGCCGATCACCGTCGAGGTGGACGGGAAGAAGGGACGAGTTGCACGTGGACGGCGGGGTGACGGCCCCGGTGTTCGTCCCGCCGAGCGTGCTGGACGCGCGCAACAAGGACGCCGACCTGTTCGTCATCCTGGCCGGCAAGTACTTCCCGGAGCCGGAGCGGGTGCGCCCGCGGCTGCTGCGGGTGGTGGACGGCGTCCGGCGCCGCCCTGATGCGGGCGCACACCCGGGCCGACCTGTCGAACATCTACCACATGTCGCAGTTGGCCGGGGTGCGCGGTTTCACCGGGTCGGGCTGCGGCAGGACTTCGAGCCGGGCGAGAGCGGGTTCGACTTCGATCCACAGGTGATGAGCCAGTTGTACGTCGAGGGCGTCAAGGTGGGGGTGGCCGGCCCGGTCTGGGACAACGCCCCGCCGGAGCGCGGCCCCGGGGAAACGCCGGACATCCGGACCGGCACCCGGATCAAGAAGAAGTGACGCCGAGCCGCGACCGCAGGTCGCGGGTGACGACCCCCGCCGGACCCGGACGGCTCTGAAGTCACGGGAGCGGGACGCAGCCGTCACCCGCGACCTGCGGTCGCGGCTCGCTGTCCCCCTTCCATTGCCATTGGCCGCTGGGGTACACTCCCTCCGTCCCCGCCACGGAGGGCTTTCGCGTGTTCACCCTCGCCCGTCGCATCCGCGCCCGGTTGTCCAAGTTGCAGGCCGTTCGCCGGCCGGAGGCTCGCCGACGGCTGGCCGACCAGTTCCTCCGGGCCGATATCGGCGAGTTGGTTGCCGGCCCGCCGGGTTCGACGTGGTTCCATTCCGCCCCGACCCCGGACGGCCGCCGGCTCGTGGCGAACACCTCCGACCCGTTGCGGGAGCAGAAGCTCTGGGAGGCGTGTTTCGACGACGACCGGGACGTTCTTTTGGGGCGGCGGGTGCTGGACGTCGGAGCCGGGGACGGGTTCTTCAGCGTGGCGGCGACCCTCTGTGGGGCACGGTCGGTTCACGCGGTCGATCTGGGTCCGCCGGCGAACCCCGGCTTCCCGGCCAATTTGCGGTGGCTGAGCCGTGTGTGGGGGGTCGGTCCGGCCGTCACCGTCGGCGACTTCCTGAGCCTGCCGGCCGACGGACCGAAGTACGACGTGATCCTGCTGTTCGGGGTGCTGGAGCATTTCGACGACCTGTTCGCCGGTATGCGGAAGGTGGCCGACCTCCTGGCTCCGGTGGGCGGGTCTATCTGGAAACGCAGATGACCCGCACGGTGGCCGACGCCCTGCTGGTGTTCGAGCTGGTCAAGCGAACGGGTTCCCGTCCACCGTCCGGCGACCGCAACGAGACGGAGCGGGTCGGTCTGGCCAGTGGGCTGATGCCGAACGAGGCCGGGCAGGCCGCTGGCCGACCGGTACGGACTGACCGCCGACCTGCGCCGGCCGGCACCCATGAGGGCGAGCCACGGCGGGCACGGCAAACGAAAGGTGTTCGTGCTCACCCGCCGTGCCGACCGGCCGTTGCCGAAAAGGGCTGACCGGCGGTTCGTGTTCTATTCTTTCCGTCAGCCGAATCCCCACCCGCCCGCTGACGGGGTTGCCAGAAGTGAACCGCCCGTTCGTATTTCAGCCCGGAAGCGGTGCTATTCCTGCTCGTCCTCGGGGCTGTCAGGTGGTGTTCCGGGAGCGGGGGTTCTTCGACCCCGGTGCCCTGTGGCACACCCGAGTCGGGAGATCATCCCCGACGGGTTCCCCCACACCGACCCGTTTACGTACACCTTCTCCGGCCGGACCTGGATTCCCCAGCAATGGGGGGCCGAGGTGCTGATGGCCCTGGCCCACCGGTTGAGCGGGTTCGACGCCATGCTGCTCGGGTTCAGCGTGATCGTCGCCGGGCTTTCGGCGTGGGTGTTCGGGCGGATGCGACAGGCCGGGATGAACCCGCTGCTGGCCGGGGTGTTGGCCGGCGGGTTCGTCGTCGCGGCGGCGTTCCACTTCTACGTCCGCCCGCACATGGCCTCCATTCTGCTGCTCGCCTGGACGACGGCGTGTTTGGTCGATTACGAGCGGGGCCGGGTCGGGCCATGGCGGCTGGCATCGCTCATCCCGACGTTCGTGGTCTGGACCAACCTGCACGCCGGGGTTCTGTGCGGGATTCTTAGCCTCGGGATCGCCGTCGCCGGGTGGGGTGTGCTGTTCCTGCTGGGGTGGGAGTCGCCGGTCCGTAGCTGGCGGCAGGGGTGGCTGCTCATCAGCATCGTCGTGGCCTGTTTACTGACGCCGTTCGTCAACCCGTTCGGGCTGGAGATGTTGGCCACCTGGACCCGGCTGATCGGGTCGGACATCCTCAAGGTGGCCGTCACCGAGCACCGCCCGCTGAACCTGGACAACGACACCGACAAGGTGGTGTTCGGGGCCGGGATGATGTACGTACTGCTGTTCCTCGGCACCCTGCCGCAACGGCCGCGTGTCACCTGGCTCTTGCCGCTGGTCTGGCTCGCCCTGACGTTCTCGGCCATTCGACAGGGGCCGCTGTTCTGCGTGGTGGCGGTGGTGGTCGCCGCCGACCTATGGCCGCACACCGTCTGGCACCGGCTGCTCAAGAAGTACGGCGATTCGCTCGTCCAAGACCCGCCCGACCCGACGGCCGGACTGACCTGGCGGGGGCTGGTCGTCCCGGCGGCCGTCGTCGCGGCGATCCTCGGCATACAGGTGGCCCGGGTGCCGGCGCCGGTAGTCGGGGCCGGGTGGGCACGGCTCGACCCGAAGATGGTGCCATACCCGCTGACCGACGCCATC